>NZ_JBQVQG010000002.1:0-502038 GCF_052439685.1 Reyranella sp. | reverse complement strand
GTCTCCGAGACCCTGGCCGACGCCTCCAAAGGCGGCCTCTCCAAGATCGCCTTCGTCAGCGAACCGGCGCGCTGAAGCCTAGCTACGTGTTCCGGCGAGGCTGACGGTCGCCACGCCGGCGCCGACAAGGAGCCCGCCGCCCACCTT
Organism: Reyranella sp.; assembly: GCF_052439685.1. GTDB lineage: Bacteria > Pseudomonadota > Alphaproteobacteria > Reyranellales > Reyranellaceae > Reyranella. The sequence goes on along the minus strand of NZ_JBQVQG010000002.1, from coordinate 501,891 downwards.
GTTGACGACGCCAATGGTGCGCGGGTCCGAAGCGAACCGCCGTGCCCGCGAGGCGACCAGCGCGTAACCGAAGGCATTGGCGAAGGCCAGCACCAGGAACGTCGTTTCGAAGACCAGCATCTGGGTGAGGAAGTCCGCCCTGGGATCTAGGAAGGCGGGCAGGAAGGCTACGAAAAAGGTGATGCTCTTCGGATTGAGGGCCGTCACCAGCCAGGCGTGGCCCAGCATCTTCGCGGCGGAGACCGTATCGGTCCGCGGGGCGGCGTCCAGGGTGCCGCCGGCGCGCCAGAGCTTGATACCAAGATAGACCAGATAGGCCGCTCCCGCCCATTTCAGGAGAGTAAACAGCGTGGCCGAGGTGGCCAGGAGGGCGCCTAGTCCCAGCATCGAGAGGGTCATGGCCGTGAAGTCGCCCAAGGCGACGCCGATGGCCATCGGCAGCGCGGTGCGCCAGCCCTGTCCAAGGGCATAGGACACGACCAGGAGCACGGTTGGCCCCGGGATCACCAGAAGAACGCTCGACGCTGCCGCGAAGGCGATCCAGGCTTCAAAGGACATAAATAAAAACCTCGTAAACTTGGGTCATAAAGCCATGACCCGACGTTAACGTCAGCCGAAAATTGGCCTCCTATCATCGTCAAGTTTATAGTGTGTGCGATCCTGCTGGAGGCTGAATGACCCGTTCCAAGCCGCGAGGCTACCACCATGGCGATTTGCGCGAGGCGCTGGTGGTGGCAGGGCGCAAGCTCGTCGAGGAAAAGGGAATCCGAGGCTTCACGCTGCGAGAGTGCGCCCGCCGGGCCGAAGTCTCCCATGCGGCGCCTGCGCACCATTTCGCGTCGATGGACGACTTGCTGGCCGAACTGGTCCGTCGCGGTTTCGCGGAACTGACGGCGGCCATGACGACCGAAGCCGCGCGGGCAGCGGACGATGAACCCGCGGCGCGACTGGTAGGCCTTGGCGTCGGCTACATGGCGTTTGCCGCCGCCAATCCCACGCTGTTCCAGCTCATGTTCAGCCGCGAGGCGAACCACATCGAGCCCAAGGAAGGGGATGAGGGTGCTGAGAGCGTCCGTCGGCTCCTGGCGGCCGTTCTCGACGACGTGGTCGGCGACGCGGCAGACGAAGTGCGCCAGCAGGCAGCCGACCTTGCCTGGGGCACCATGCACGGGTTCATCACCTTGGTGCTCGAAGGAGAGATCGGGCGCCGCGATTCCTCGAGGGCCCTGAAGGCCCGGGGCCTCGCTGCCCTTGCGGCGATGGCTGACACCGTGGCGCGTCTCGCCCGGCCCTGAGCCGACCGATGCTCAGAGAGGGATGCGGAACAGCAACGCCTCTGTCCCGCCGTGCGCGGCGACCTTGGCAAAGCGCTCGACGAGGACGCCGCCATTGGCGGTGATGACCTTCTGCGACGGCAGGTTGTCGGGATCGGTCGTCAGGTCGACATGGGGCAGTCCGTGCTGCCGGACCTCCTTCAGGAGCATTCCGAGCGCCAGGGTCGCGTAGCCCCGGCGGCGCTTCCAGGGCGCCACAGCATAGCCGATATGGCCAAGAACGTACGAGGGGAGCGCCGCCGTCCCCGGCTGCCAGCGAAAGCCGATCGAGCCGCAGAACTCGCCATCCCACATCCAGCGCCGATAGCCCGGCATCCGCGGGACCATCGTGCCGTCGGGCAGGGTGACCGGGCCGGCCTTGGCTTCGGGATCGTCGAGCGAGGCTACGAACCCCGTCGGATCGGCCTCGATGCGAGCGAGCTCCTCGCGTGGCGCCTCGTCGACCCGCACATTGTCGGGTGACCAGCCGCGGCGGAGCGCGTCGGTATACCCTTCGAGATGGGCGAGATCGGGCACAATGAGCTGCAACGGACTTTCCTTTTGACAGGCAGGGTGCTGTAGCATGCCGGCCCATGAGTTCCAGCCCCATCCTCGTCCTCGATATCGATGGTGTCGTCTCGCTCGCCCAGCCGGGCTCGCCGCACCCGTGGTACGCCACGCTCAAAGAGGACTGGGGCCTCAGTCATGATGAGGAGCTGGCGCCGGAATTCTTCCTGAAGCCGGAATTCATGGAGGTCCTGCGCGGCCGGCTCGACCTTTACGTGGCGCTGCATGAGTATTTCGAAACCAAGGGCCTGGCCGACCGGCTCGAGGAATTCGTCTCCTACTGGTTCGAGAAGGACTCCGATATCGACCGCGGCGTGCTCGCCCAGGCCGACGCCTGGCGCCAGCGCACCGGCGGCCGCGTCTTTGCGGCGACCAACCAGGAGCATCATCGCATCGCCTATCTGCGCGACCGGATGGGGCTCGGCGCGCATTTCGACGAGATCGTCTATTCGGCGGCGCTGGGCGTCTGCAAGCCCGAGCGCGTCTTCTACACCAACGCGCAGGCCCGGATGGGCGTCACGGTCGCGCAGTCGATCCTGTTCGTCGATGACAAGACCAGCAACGTCGACGGCGCCCGCATGGCCGGCTGGCGCGCCATGCTCTACCGCGGGCCGGAAAGTCTCGAACGCGCGCTGGCGGGCTGGGGTTAGTCCTCGCAGCAGCGCGAGATGAGGAGCGTGCAGGCCAGCAGGTCGGCAGAGCCGCCGGCCGACAGGTTTCGTGCGATAAAGGCGCGGTGCAGCGTTTCTGCTTTCTCGAACCAGCCAGGCTGGTGGCAGCCGCCGTCGGCCAGGAAGTCCGCCGCCGACTGGCGCACGAAAGAGCCCGCTTCGAGGCCGCCGCGATAGAGAACCGTCGTGTCGTCGATCGACGCCATCAGGGCGAACAGGGTCTGGATGCCGGCGGCATTGTCGTCGAGGCCGGTTTCCCGGGCGCGCCGATAGGCGGGGACACCTAGTTCGAACACGCTGGGAAAGGCACGAGCCGCCTCACGGCGGGCACCGTCGCGGCCGGTCCGGCGGCGCACGAGGCCGCCATGGCTGGCCTCATGGTCGCGTTCGGCATGCGCGTTGAGCGCGTCGCCCCAGGTTTCCGTGAGCGCCGCGCGAACGGCGTCTGGAGAGAGCACGGGAGAGAGTGCCAGCGCTCGGGCGATGGCGGCGACGATCAGGCCGACCGAGAAGATGGCGCCGCGATGCGTGTTGATGCCGCCGGTGACGGCCAGCATGCCGTGCTCGGCCTCGATGCCGAGCGGGACGAGGCTCTGGTCGAACGAGCGGCCGGCGCGGCCCGCCGCGGCGAGGGCAACGAAGGCAGGCAGCAGCGAATCGGCCGACCGGCACATCAGGCCGAAATCCATGTCGGCGTGAGCGCCGGAATCGACGGGGCTGACGAGGCCGGGCTTGGGATAGGCCTGCAGCTCGTCGCGCATCGCCGTGACCGCCGCGCGGGCAATCGCCTGGTCGTCCAGGCTCATCGTCCGATCTGGGAGCGCGGCACGAGCTTCAGCGTGTCGACCGACTTCAGGAGGACTTCGTCCTTGTCCTGGAGAAGTTCGCGCCATTGAACCTCCCCGACGCCGGGGAAGGACAGTTCGCCGTCGATGCGAAAGGCGAGGTCCTGTTCTGCGCCTGCGAGGAAGGCCGCTGTCCGCCCGGCGCCCTCTAGGTCGGCGACGTCGATCACCAGGTCGAGATCGGACGCCTCGTGGACATGGCGTTCGCCGGTCAGGGCCTGCCACATCCAGCTTCCGTAGACACGGATGTCGAGACCGGCGGGGGCTGCGGCCGAGATCAGGCGGGAAAAGGAGTCGGCCTTCGTCGTCGCGGCGGGGCAGCGTGCGATCTCCGCGAGGCCGGGCGGACGGGCGTGGCGAACGATACGATCGGGATCGATGCGGGCTGCCACGCGGCGTGGCCGCAGGTCGGGGCGGGCGGGATCGGTGGTGCAGAAACCCAGCCCGACATCGAGTCCATCGTCCCGGCGGCGAGTCACGACGAAGGGACGGCTGGCCTCATGCCAGCGGGCCGCCCGGGCGCGATCGTCTTCGGTGTCCGCTCCGGGCGCCTGCGACAGCCAGACCAGCGTGTGGCGGCGAAGGCCGGTCATCGCGCCGATTCGGCGAGGACCTTTTTGCGGATATCGAGGGCGAGCTTGCGGCCGCCGCGCTGCTTGCCGAGTTCGGCGCGATTGTCCTCGGTCGACGAGGCGGCGATGGCAGCGGCGAGCTTCGCCGGCACGTCATCCTTCTCCGACCAGACTTCCTCGACGCCGCCCAGCAAAGCGAAGGGCGCGGCGCCGAATTCGAGCGACGGCATCGTCTTCGAGAGTTTCTCGAGAACGGGCGCGGGGATCTTGGTCACCGCCGACATCGCCGCGATCGGCATCAGCCCGACGCTGGCCTGGTCGAGGGCGTAGATCCGGTCGGCGAACATGCCGTAGCAGAGGAAGGCGCCGCCCACGGCTTGGCCGGTCGCGACGGTAATGAGCTTGTGGCCCTTGCGACGTGCCAGTTGGAGGCAGGACAGGAGATGGCCGAAGTAGCTGGCGAGGCCCAGCATCTCGGCGACGCGGTTCGGCTCCTGGCCGGCGCTGTCGACCAGCATGACGATCGGCGTCTTCGGCTGGCGCTCGATGCACTCGATCACATGAGCCGCGAGGCGCAACGCGGCCTCGTTGTCGATGTAGGTGCCATCGCAGGTGCCGATGACACAGACCTTGCTGCCACCGACCATGGCGTAGCCCGCCAGCACGGATTTCTCGATGGCGATACCGGTGGCGGAGGCGCCGAACAGGCGGTTCAGCACGGCGCGGGCGGACGGCTTCTTCGGTGTCGGTTTCTTCATGACCTACTTCCCACGCTTGGCGAGGGCAGCGAACTCCGGCCCGGAGGCCAGGGACGCGGCTTCGATGTTCCGCACGCCCATGCCCTTCCAGACGGCGTCCGGATCGGTCGCCGCGCCGAACTTCTTCAGCCTCTTCGCAAGTTCCTTCTGGCGCGCCTTGACGGCGGTGAGGCTGACGGCGCGAGACTTCCCGAGGAGCTTGGAAATGCCGTCGCGCACCGCGTCGGCCGTGTCATGCACCAGCGCATCGGCATCGCCCAGCAGGTACTTGGTCTTGCCGCCGCTCGTCTTCCAGACCAACGCGCGATTGGCGGAATCGTAGGCCTTCTTGCCCATCCACTTCTCGATCACGATCGGACCGGAGATGCCGAGGCGGCCGTGCTCGGTCATGACGCGGAAGTCGCAACAGGTCGACAGGATACCGATGCCACCATAGGCGCCGATATCGGTGGCGATGACGGCGATGGTCGGGACCTTCAGCGCGCGGCATTCGAAGATGGCGCGCATCGTTTCGGCGATGGCGATCTCGCCGGACGAGCCTTCGTGCAGGCGCACGCCGCCGCTCTCGATGATCAGCACGCACGGCACCTCGTCGCGCGCGGCGGCCTTGAACAGGCCCGTGAGCTTCGCGCCGTGGATCTCGCCGACGGCGCCGCCGACGAACTGGCCGACCTGGGCGGCGAGGTACACCTTCTTGCCCTTGATCCTGGCATGGCCGATCACGATGCCATCGTCGAAAGACACCGGGATGCCGAGCTGGGCCAGGTAGGGGCTGGTCAGCCGCTCCGGCGGCGGCAACAGCTCGGTGAAGGAGCCCGGGTCGGCAAGGGCCGCGATGCGCTGGCGCGCGGTCAGTTCGTGGAAAAGTGGTGCGCCGGTCATTTGTCGCCCTTGGTGAGATGGTCGTAAGCCTGGCGCAGGCGCAGATTGACGAGCACGGGCGGGGCGCCCTGGTCGTTGATCGTGATCTTCGTCCCACCGGCCGGATAGTGGTGGGCGAAGTCGGCGAGAGCCGCTAGCCAGGAGGCCTTGTAGCCGGGAATCGAGGTTTCGACTTGGCACTCCATCGCGTCAGCGGGCTTGCCGCCACGCTCCATGAGGACTTCCAGATTGCCGGAGCCGACGACGCCCGCGAGCGCCCACGGCTTGGCTGTCTTGGCGCCGAGCGGCTTGGAGGGGAAAGACTTGGCGAACTTTTCCATGCTGATCGGTCCTACCAGTCGACGAATTGTGGGGGCGGGTCGTAGAGCCCGTTCGACCAGCGCACCAGGCCCTTGATGTCCTGTGTGGCCAGCAGGCTGCGGCTCGCCTCAGACGGGCGCACGCCGACATCCTCGGGCAACTGGACGATGCCGCGTGCCCGCAGGTCTTCGGTCTCACGTTTCTTGCGCTTGAGTCCGACTGGCGTGTAGCCGGCGACCGCTCGGATGGCCGCCTGACGTTCGGCGACGGACCGGCAGGCCGCGAGGTTCGCGATACCTTCCTCGGTGACGATGTGGGTGACGTCGTCGCCATAGATCATCACGGGCGTGACACCGTGCAGCGCCTTGCGAATGCCCGGGTCGGTGGCGTCGAGTTCCTCGACGAAGGTCGGCACGCGGCCGGCCTGGAAAGTCTCGACCATCTGGACGACGAGCTTGCGACCGGGCGGCGAGCCAGGGCCGGGATTGGCTTCCGCGCCGGCCTTCAGCCAGGCTTTCGTCGGATGGCGGCGGCCGGTCGGCTGGCAGCCCATGTTGGGCGCACCGCCGAAGCCGGTGATGCGGTTCTTGGAGACGGTCGAGGAGTTGCCGTTGATGTCGATCTGCAGCGAGGCGCCGATGAACATGTCGATGGCGTAGTGGCCGGCGAGCTGGCCCATCGCTCGGTTGGAATGGAAACTGCCGTCGCGCCCGGTGAAGAAGACGTCGGAGCGCGCCGCGGTGTAGCGCTCCATGCCGACCTCGCCGCCGACGGCGAAGACGCTCTCGACCCAGCCGGACTCGATGGCGGGGATCATCGTCGGCAGCGGGTTGACCATCCAGTACTTGCAGATCTTGCCCTTGAGGCCGAGCCGTTCGCCGAAGGTCGGCAGCAGCAACTCAATGGCGGCCGTGTTGAAGCCGACGCCGTGATTCAGCGACTGAACCTCGTACTTCTCGTAGATGCCGCGCAGCGCCACCATGGCCATCAGCACCTGGACGTCGGTGATGGCGGCCGGGTCGCGCGTGAAAAGCGCCTGGAGATGCATCGGGTAGGGGGCCTCGACGACGAGGTCGACCTGGTCGGCCGGAACGTCGATGCGCGGCAGCTTGTCGACGATCTCGTTGACCTGGGCGAAGACGATGCCGTCGGAAAAGGCGGTCGGCTCGACGATCGCGGGCGTCTCCTCGGTATTGGCGGCGAGGAAGAGGTTGCCCTTGCGATCGGCCTTCGCCGCGGCAATCAGCGCCACGCGCGGCGTCAGGTCGATGTAATAGCGCGCGTACAGCTCGTTGTAGGTGTGGATCGCGCCAACCGGGAACTTCTTCGCCTTCACGAGATCGGCGACGGCGGTGCCCTGTGGGCCGGCGTAGCAGAAGTCGACCTGCTTGATCATGCCCTTGTTGAAGAGCTCGATATGGGCCGGCAGGGTGATGCAGGACATCACCAGATGGATGTCGCGAAGGTCCTTCTTGCCGAGCGTCGCGAGCTGGTTGGCGAGAAAGTCCGCCTGCTTCTGGTTGTCGCCCTCGAGGCAGAGGATGTCACCGGGCTCGATGATGCGCCGTAGCACCTCCGGCACATTCCCCGGGCTCACGAATTTACCGCGCGCCAGCTTGCCGACCCGTGCGATCCGCTCGGACTTGTTCTGGCGGCGCTTCGCCGATTTTGCAGTGATCATGTGACGTTTTTCGTCTATCCGTTGGAGCCGGTCAATGTGCTAGAGCGAAGGATGCTTATGTTTGAAATACCCTTCGGCACGACCGATTGGGAAGCCGTCGAGCGCACCGAACATCCGGGCGAGACCGGCAAGGCGTTCTGGCGGACCAGGACCTTCAACAACATCCGCGTGCGGATCGTAGAGTATACGCCCGGCTACCTGGCGGATCACTGGTGCCAGAAGGGCCACATCCTGCTGGTGCTCGAAGGCGAGCTGTCGACCGAGCTCGCCAACGGCAAGACAGTGGAGTTGAAACAGGGCCAGAGTTACCAAGTCGCCGACAACACGCTCGGTCACCGGTCGAGCACGGCGACCGGTGCCAAACTCTTCATAGTGGACTGACATGACGGACATGATCGGATTTATCGGCGTGGGCACCATGGGCGAACCCATGTGCCGCAATCTCGCGCGCAAGAGCGGTATGACCGTCCTCGCCGCCGATCGTGACAAGGCGCCTCTCGAGCGGCTGGCGGCCGATGGCGTGAAGACGGCCTCGGTCGAGGAGATTGCCTCGAGCTGCCGGACGATTTTCCTCTCCCTGCCGGGCGGCAGGGAAGTCGAGGAAGTCTGCCTGGGCGACAGCGGCCTGGTCTCGAAGGCCAGGCTCGGCTGGACGGTGGTCGACCTCAGCACGGCGCCGCCGATCCTGGCGCGGCGTCTCTACGAGGAGTTCCAGGGCAAGGCTTCGGCCTTCGTCGACGCCCCGGTCGCGCGCACCCGGCAGGCCGCGATCGACGGTACGCTCTCGATCATGGTGGGGGCGACCGCGCCGACTTTCGAGCGCATCGCGCCGCTGCTGAGCCACATGGCGAGCGAGGTCACGCATTGCGGCGACGTCGGCGCGGGCCAGACCGTCAAAATCCTGAACAACATGGTCCTGTTCCAGACCGTGGTCGCACTCGCAGAGGGCCTGTCGATCGCCCGCGCGAACGGCGTCGACGGCAAGATCTTGTTCGAGACGCTGACCAAGGGCTCGGCCGATTCCTTCGCGCTGCGCAACCACGGCATGAAGGCGCTGCTGACGGGTGTCTTCCCGGAGCGGGCCTTCTCCACCAAGTACGCCCTGAAGGACCTGAGCTATGCCATCGACATGGCCGAGCAGGCCGGCGTGCCGGCCCTCGGTGCCGACGTGGCGCGCGAGGTGATGGAGCGCGCCGTGGAACTGGGCCATGGCGAGGAGTACTGGCCGGTCCTGCTCAAGGCGATCGAGGACGCAACCGGCAAAGGCGGCGCCTGACGCTACCCGGCTTCCCGATATCCCTTCTCGTGCATGCAGGCGGCTGCGAGGCGGGCCTCCTCGTAGGCTTTGAAGGTTTCGACGCGCTGCTGCCATTCGAGATAGCCGACCTGCCGGCCGCCGTTCCAGCCCAGCGGGTAGGGGTACGGAAAGCTGAACGAGTAGAGGCGATCGATGGCGGCCAGGGCTTCCTGTCGGCAGGAGGCGAGATCGTTCGAGGCGTCGGAGGGCGTGGTGCCGGGCTTCTGCCAGGGGCCGGGGCCGGCGCAGGCTACCACCGCAAACAACAGGAAAAGAGCGATGGCTCGCAAGGACGCTGCGCGGCGCCCTACAGCCTGAACCGCAGGCTGGCGCGCGTGCCTTCGACGCCGGTGTCGTACTCGACCTTGGACTGGAGGTTTGCGGCCATCGCGGTGACGACGCGCGTTCCCAGGCCGGTGCCCTGCGCCGCCCCGGAGCCTTTCCAGCCCACGCCGTCGTCCTCCACCGCGAGAGAGACGGTGTCTTCGCCGATCTTCTGAAGGATTACCCGGATCTCACCGCGCATCGCGGCGGGATAGGCGTATTTGTAGGCGTTGGTCAGCAGTTCGGTGACGATCACGCCGATCGACACGGCCTTGTCGGTGGGTACGCGGATGTCGGCATCGGCATGCAGGGCTACGGTGTTCTTCTTGTCGGCGGCGTCGATGGCGGCGCTCAGCTCGTCGACCAGACTCATCAGATACGAGCCGAGTTCGACGATCCGGACGTCCGACGAGGTGTAGAGGCGGCGATGGATGCCCGCCACCGCCATGATGCGCGCCTGCATTTCCATCAGGGCGCTGCGAGCCGATTCGTCCTGGACGGCGTTGGCCTGCAGGCGAGCCAGGGAGGCCACCAGCGCCAGCGAGTTGGCGACGCGGTGATTGACCTCGTGCAGCAGCAGTTCGGCGCGGTCGCGGGCCTCGCGGATCGTGCGCTGGGCTTCTTCCGCCTCGGCCTTGAGCCGTTGCTGCTGCAGGGAGGAGCGGATGGCCGAGCCGAGCAACTCGCGGAAATGGCCTTGCACATCCTTCCAGACATAGTCGGCGGCGCCTGCTTTGAGCGCGGCCACGGCGACGCGCGCATCTTCAGAGCCGGTCACATAGACCACCGGCAGGTCGACGGTGACGCGCTGGATCTTTGCCAGCACGTCGAGACCCGTCTCATTGGTCAGATTGTGATCGAGGGCGATGGCATCAAATTTTTCGCCGGCCAGGAGCGCAATCCCCTCGTCCCCGGAGGCGACGTGCCGGATGCTGATGCCGTGCGGCGCGAGCGCGCGCTCCACCAGCCTGCCGATACCCGCATCGTCGTCGATGTAGAGGACGCGGACCTGATCCATCGTCAATCGGTGGCCGGAACCTGCATCACGGAGAGGAAGAGGCCGAGCTGCTGGATGGCATTGGCGAAGCTCTCGTAGTTCACCGGCTTGGTGATGTAGACGTTGGCGCCGAGGTCGTAGCAGCGCTTGATCTCGCGCTGGTCGTCGGTCGTCGTCAGCACGATGACGGGCGAACGCTTGAGGTGCGTGTTCGATTTGACCTTCGCGAGAATGTCCACGCCGGTCATGTCGGGCAGGTTGAGGTCGAGCAGGATGAGCAACGAGCGCGCGCTGCTTTCCTCGCCGCTTCCGTCGGCGCCGAACAGGTATGCCAGTGCCGAGGTCCCGTCCTTGAAGGCGACGATCTCGTTGTTGACGCCGGCGCGACGGATATTGCGCTCGATCAGCCTCGCATGGCCTTCGTCGTCTTCCACCATGACGATGGAAACGGGCTTGGCGTTCATTCGCAGCCTCTACCTGTTTTCGTTGAGTCTCAGCCGTCGCGGCAAATCTATCCGAAACGTCGTACCGCGACCAAGTTCGGACTGCACGGTAATATCGCCGCCCAGCCGTCGTACCAGCGCACGGACATGGGCGAGGCCGATTCCTTCGCCGGGCCGATCCTGGGCACCCGCTCGGCGGAACAGCTCGAAGATGCGCTCATGGTCCTGTTCGGCGATGCCGCGGCCATTGTCGGTGATGTCGATCTGCACGCGACGGGCGGTCTCGCCGGTGGTGATCACGATGCGTCCGGGCCGGTCGCGCGCCAGATACTTGACCGCATTGTCCACGACGTTGCCGACGACCTGCTCCATCGCCAGTCTGTCGCTGAAGAGGGCAGGGGCCGATGAAGGGACCGCGATCTCTGCGCCGACCTCTTCGGTTTGATGTCGAACGCTGGCGGCGGCATTCTTGAAGAGCGTGACGAGATCGACCGGTTCCGGGCGCAGCTCGCGGCGTCCCTCGCGGGACAGCTTGAGGATGGCATTGATCAGCCCGTCCATCTTGCCGGTCGACGCTCGTATGAAACGCAGGGCCTCAGGGATGTCCTCCTCGGTCGCCAGTCGGGCCTTGTCCGCAAGTTTGGTGTCGCCGGCGACGAAGGGCCCGACCGACTTCATGGCGGCTTCCAGTTCGCTGGTGAAGCCCATGATGTTCACCAGCGGCGAACGCAGGTCGTGGCTCACGATGTAGGCGAAGCGCTGGATCTCGTCGTTGGCGCGGGTGAGGGCCTCGGTGCGTTCCGCGACGCGCTCCTCCAGACCGACGTTCAGGGCCTGCAGTTCTGCCCGGGCTGCCACCAGGTCCCGCGTGTACTGCACCACCGTCCAGGAAGCGCCGGCGGCGAACAGGACGATCAGGAGACTGCCCGCCGCTGTGACCCAGGTGAGAATCTCGGCGCCGTCGGTCACCGCCTCCAGACGGGCGGTAACCCTGCCTTCGGCATTCGCGATCAGGTGGGCAAGCTGTGTTCGCGCCTTTTCCATGAGCAGCCGCCCACGATCCGACAAGACGGTTTGGATCGCTGCGTCGCGCTGGCCGGCTTTTGCCTGTTCGATGGTCTCGGTCAGCTCCGCCATCTTGGCATCGAGCACTTCGGAGAGCTCGTCGACTGCGGCCAACTGTGTGGGGTCTCTGGCCACGAGCTCCCGCAGGGTGGCGATGTCCTTGCGCAGCCGCGGCTGCGCACGCTCGAACGGATTGAGATAGCGGGACTCGCCGGTCAGCAGATAGCCGCGCTGCCCCGTCTCGGCGTCGATGGTCGATGCCAGGAGATTAGTGGTGAGAGCGCGTACATCGCGCTCCACCACGGCCTCTTCGGCATGTTGCGCCGTGCGGACGGAAAGCCATGCCGAAACGGCGACGATGGCCAAAAGCGCAAGCACGCCGGCGGCGAGGAAGGCGATCGTCCGGCGGGCGAACGATGAAGCGAACAGGGGCATGAAAGCTGAGGGACTCGCAGAGGCAATACGGATACCTGCGGGCCTTCAGGCATCGGCCAGGATAATACGGAAAGGAAGTTGCACGTCCATCTGCAACGTTCAGCGCTGGTCGATGTCCCCATCGCTCAGCAAACCGGCGCGAAGTGCCGCCTCCATCGCGGTGTCGAGATCGAAGACCTGTTGCGTGGCGAATCCCGGGTAGCGGTCCGTTGGCTGGGCGTTCGACAAGACCGACAGGGCGTCGGCATCGGCACGTGCCTCGAACCCACACAGGATTTCCGGGAATCCGGAGGCCCGCGAGACCGTCAGGGCGAAGCCACCCTTCGACACGGCCATGCGTCCGATGACGCGGTGGAGCAGGTCACGGAGACCACGCAGTCGGCGGCTTCCGATCTCGTCGGCGCCCACGTCGACCGCTACGGCGACGACGAGATGCCCTTGCGGAAAATTCTTGAGGAAGGCCGGCCACGACAGACTGCGCATGCCGCACGCAACGCAGGTGTCTCGCAATCGCTGCCTCACATGCGTAATACTGTCCGCAGCGAGGATAGAATTGCTTTCGGGGAGATTTGGGATGGCGCGGATCGCGGTTGGCGGTTTTCAGCATGAGACGAACACCTTTGCGCCGCAGCAGGCGACCTGGGAGGAATTCGTGCGCGCCGATGCCTGGCCGCCATTGCTGCGCGGCGCCGAGATGATTCCCGGGGTCGAGGGCTTCAACATCCCGATCGCCGGCGCGGTCAGGAAGCTGACGGAGCTGGGGCACGAGATCGTGCCGCTCGCCTGGGCGGCCGCATCGCCGGCCTCCTACGTGACCGAGGACGCCTACGAGAAGATGTGGGCATTGTTCGACGAGGATCTGAAGAAGCACGGACCGTTCGACGCGATCTATCTCGACCTGCACGGCGCCATGGTCGCCGAGAACACCGAGGACGGGGAGGGCGAGTTGCTGCGCCGGATTCGCGGCCTCGTGGGCGAGGAGCTGCCGATCGTGGCCAGCCTCGACTATCACGCCAACCTGACGCCCGAGATGGCCAAGCTCGCCACGGCGCTTGTCGGCTATCGCACCTATCCGCATATCGACATGGCGGTGACCGGCAGCCGCGCGATCGAACTGCTGGACAAGCTGCTGCGCGAGAAGCGGCCGGTCTATCGCGCCTACCGCCAGCTCGACTTCCTGATCCCGCTGGTCTGGCAGTGCACCTTCATCGAGCCGGCCAAGGGCATCTTCGACCTGGTGGGCGAACTCGAGGCCGGAGAGAAGAGCCACAACCAGGGAATCGTCAGCGTCACCCACACGCCGGGTTTCCCGCCGGCCGACATCGCCCAGTGCGGCCCGGCGCTGGTCGTGTACGGCCACGACAAGGAGGCCGTCGAGGCCGCGGCCGATAAGCTCGCCGCCACGGTCAAGGCGCAGGAGAAGGCGTTCGACGGCGAGTTGCTCGATCCCGACCAGGCCGCGCTGCGGGCCATCGAACTCTCGAAGAATGCCACGAAGCCGATCGTTCTGGCCGACGTGCAGGACAATCCCGGTGCCGGCGGCACTTCCGACACGATCGGCCTGCTGGCGGCCCTGATGCGTAACAAGGCCAAGGGCGCGGTGATCGGCATGATCGTCGACGAGGGCGCGGCGAAGGAGGCTGTCGCAACCGGCGAAGGCAACGTCATGCGCCGCGGCATCGGTGCGGTCGTTGGGTACGGCGGCGAAAAGCCGGTCGAAGCCGACTGGCGCGTGGTCAAACTGAGTGACGGCGTCTTCACCGGCACCGGCCCGTTCTACGGCGGCGCCAAGTTCCAGATCGGGCCGATGGCGCTCTTGACCGACGAGGCGTCGGGCGTGTCTGCCGTCATCGCGTGCAAGCGCGTACAGGCGGCTGACCAGGAAATGTTCCGCGCGGTCGGGGTCGAGCCTTCGAAGGTGCCGATCCTGGCGCTCAAGTCGACGGTTCATTTCCGCGCCGACTTCCAGCCGATCGCCGAGACGATCCTGGTCGTGCAATCGACCGGCGCCCACATCACCGATCCTGTGGACATGCCCTACAAGCACCTGCGCAAGGGCATCCGCCTGAAGCCCATGGGACCCGTGCACGGCGGCTGAGGGCTCTCCCGGCTATTGCTGGGGAACGACCTTCACCAGGTGATTGGGCTTCCAGCCGGGGACCACTTCCATGCGTCTTTGCCACCAGCGCGGCAGTCCCGCGGGGTTGGTCTTGCGCTGGAGATAGAAGCCCTGCAGCGGGCTGACGAACTCCCATATGCGGCGTAGTTCCTTGACCGGCGCATCGTGGACGTCGACTCGCAGATCCACGAGCGGCACGGGTTCGGGCCCGTGGACAAGAAGCGCGGCTGACGTCAGCCCTTCCGGCTGCCCGTTCGAGCGCGCGCCGGCTTCCAGGGCGCGCACCAGTCGCTCCGCCAGTGAAAGCTCACCACCCTGGGTGGCGCTGAACTCTTTCCACGTGTCGTCCAGGCAGGTCTCGGTGAGGACGTTCCCGGCGACGGCGAACCCTTCGCCGAGCCGGTGGCCGCAATGCGCAGGGGCATTCGCTCCGGTGAAGCCGGCGACGCGGCCGAACATGTCGACCAGCGTCACCTGGCGGCTCTGCCAATAGGGATCCTTGATGGCGAGTTCCGCCAGCGCGCCTTCGGCCGAGGCCCCCGCTGAGAGCAACTGGCCGGCCAAGGCCCGGTGAATGGGGGAGGCAACCACCTGATAGGCCACGGCGGCACGCCTTCCGACGACCAGCGGCACGGCACTCCCGACCATGGGCGAATAGGTCGCGACGGCCACGCCGTACTGGCCGCTGCGCGGACAGCAGGCAACGATGGAGTAAGTCATTTCTTCTTCCTTTCCAGAACGTCAGGGTTTCAGGGCGGCCTTCGCGCGCTCCCAGTCGCGCTGGAACGTGGCGCGCAGCGATTCCACATCGGGTGGGCCGAGCAACAGGCCCATGGCCTCGATGCGGCGGCGTACCTCCGGCTCGCTCAGGATTGCCGATATCTCCGCGTTCAGCCGGGCGATCACGTCAGGCGGCGTCGCGGCCGGTGCGAAGAGCGCGTTGATTGCCAGCGCGTCGATGGGCACGCCCGATTCCAGCAGGGTGGGCACGTCGGGAAAGTCCGGCACGCGATGTGCCATCGCCGTCGCCAGGACGCGGAGCTTGCCGTCGCGCACCAGCGGCATCTGCACGGCCGCCGAGCCGACGTTGACCTGAATGACGCCGGCCAGCAGGTCGAGGTTGAGCGGCGGCAATCCCCGATAAATGAGATGCTCCATCCGGCTGCCGGCGGCTTTCTCAAGGGCGAGACAGGCCTGATGGTCGCCGCCGCCTTCGCCCAGGATGCCGCAGTTCAGCTTGCCGGGATTGGCACGCAGGTAGGCCAGGAATTCCGGCATGTCGTTCGCCGGCACGGAGGGATGAACCACGAGCACGCTCGGCAGGCCGGCCACGAAGGCCACGGCGGCGAGATCCTTCGTCGGATCGAAGCGGAGGTCCTTCATGTTGGCGGCCACCGGCAGAATGGCGCTGCTGTTCATCAGAAGGGTACGGCCGTCGGGTTTGGCACCGGCGACGAGCTGGGAGGCGATGACACCGCCGGCACCGGCTCGATTGTCGGCGATGACCGATACGCCAAGGCGCGCGGAGAGTCGCTCCGCCACGATTCGGGCGAGAGTGTCCGTGATGCCGCCCGCCGCGTAGGGGACCACGATGGAGATGGGGCCGCCGGGCCAACCCGATTGAGCCGATGACGGCGCGGCAAACATCAGAGTCAGCAGGAAGACACAGAGGCGGCCGATGCCGTTCATGGTACAGCTCCCGGATGTGGAGCCTCCTCAATACAAGGCCCGGCGTCTCCGGACGTTGGCAAAGGGGATAAGGCAGGCTGCGCAGGATTCGCAGGCTGGCCCGTCTCTCAGCCGGCGATTAGGAAGCTGCTGGCGGAGACCATCGCGGCGATCTCCTCGCCGAGGACGTCGGCCAGGTGCCGCGCCGCGCGCGACGGCTTACGATCGCCGGAGAGACCGAGCATCAGCGTGCGGACGATCGGAGGATCGTCGATCGGCGCGGCCGAGAGTTTGCCGCTTTCGAGATCGGCCCGCACCGCATGAAGCGAGACGAATACATGGGCCAACCCGTTGGCAGCCAGCGTTCGCAACGCCTGGAGTGCGCCGACCTCGAAACGCACGTCGAGGGACATCCCGCGCTCTCTTGCAAGCGCCTCCAGATGCCGCCGAAAGGACTCGCTGGTGTCCGGCAAGGCCAGCGACACGTCGGCCAGATGTGAAAAGGGCAGCGGCCGATCCAGCCGGTAGTCGCGGGAGCGGTCACCGGCCAGGAGGAGGCGCTCGGAGAACAACGGTCTCAGGGGCGGCCCTGGCGTTGCTTTCCTGTCGAAGAACAACGCAACGTCGAGATCGCCGGCTTGCAGCATGCGCTGCAGCTGGGTCGACACGCCGCCGACCAGTCGGATGTTGACCGCGGGATGGCGTGGCATGAAGCCGGTCGCCAGGCGTGTGCTCAGCGTGTCGAGCAGGAGCCAGGGAATGCCGACGGCAACCTTGCCGGCGATGGCCTCATGGGAAGACTGCATCTCCGCCTTGAGCTGATCGAGTGACGCAAGGATGGGTTGCGCACGCTCGATCAGATGACGTCCCGCCTCGGTCGGAGTGAGGCCGCGACCGTGGCGGCGAAACAGGGGGGTGCGGAACTCCGCCTCGAGAAGGCGGATCTGGCGGCTGAGGGCCGTCTCGACGATGCGCAGTCGCTCGGAGGCCTTCTTCAGGCTGCCGACTTCGGCCACCACGAGCAGGGTCTGCAACTGGCGCAAGTCCATCTCTGCTCACCCACTGTCTTGTGCTTCTGCAACCTGCCTAGCACGGAAGGCGCCAAACCCCGTCAGTCGTCGGCGAAGGCCGGCCGTAGCGCCCAGACCATCGGCAGGGTGGTGAGCGCGACGCAGGCGACGGCGACGAGCGCCGTGGTGAGGCCCACCACGTCGCCGAACAGGCCGAACAGCAAGGGGCCCGTCGCGCCGGCGACGGAGCCGCCGGTATAGAAGACCGCGAAGGCCTTGGTCCGCCGCTCCGGGCTGACGAATTCCGGGATGGTGCCGTAGAGGACGGACGAGGTGCCGTTCAGCACCAGGCCCACGGCCGGCAGCAGCAGCAGAGCGAAGTCGAGCGAGAGCGGCAGGGCGGCCAGGATGAACAGGGTCGTGGCGGCTTCGGTAAGCAGCACCGACGGCACGACGCCGAGCTTCTGACCGACCCAGCCCATCACCAGCTTGCCGGCGGCGCCGCCCGCGAACATCAACGACAGGCCGAGGCCGATCGTCGGCAGGTCGGCGCCCTTGTCTCGCAGCAGGAACGGCAGAAAGATCAGGAAGCCGGTCCGCACCAGGTCGTCGGCGATGTGGATCGAGAACAGCAGCCAGTAGGCCCAGGGCCGGTCCTGTCCGGCGACCGCCTTCGACGCTTCCGCCGTGCCGTGCATCACGATGGGCTTCAGCGAGGCCAGGATGATGCCGGCGCCAAGGACGGCGAGGGCGGCCATGACGACCAGTGCCTGCTGCCACCCGAGCGAGGCCGCGATCAGGGCGAAGAGGGCCGGCAACAGGACCTTGCCGACGTCGCCGGTGAAATTGTAGGTGCCGAGCGCCGTGCGGGAGCGCGGGCCGTGATAGGCGGCGGCGACCAGGCTGGAGCCGATGGGATGCTGGGTACTGGCGCCCAAGCCGGCGAGGAGTAGCCCAGCAATGACGCCGTAGAGCGAGCCGCTGAGTCCCGCCAGTGTGTACCCGCCGGCGATCAGCAGCGTGCCGATGGCCAGGATACGGACACCGCCGAAGCGTTCGGCCAGATGGCCCGACGGGATCTGGCCGGTGGCCATGGCGCCGGAATAACAGGTCTTCAGCGCGCCGATGGCGCCGTAGCTCAAGCCGAACTGTGACTGCAGCAGCGGGTAGAGGACGTTCAGGAGGTCGGTGAAGCCATCGTGCAGGGCATGCGCGCCGCCGCAGACGGTGAGGGTGCGGCGGGCGGTGGAGGGTACCGAGACGGTGATTGTCATCTCACCGTCACAATACTAGCGGCCGGGTATCCGGTCGAACCAAAAGGCGGTCTGCTGCTGGAAATCCTGCTCGGCGAAAGCGGTGTCCGCGATGACGGTGGGCTTGCCGTTGCGGGCGTAGCGCACGCTCACGAGGCGCTTGAAGGCGGTATCGGCGGAATGGAGGATCAGTACGTCGCCCTGGCGGCGCTGAAAGACGAACTCGTGATACTTGCGGATGTTCACGAGGTTCACGACGTAGCGGCCGTCGTCACCGTCGTCGGCCAGCTGGCGCACCGGAATGTCGCGACCCTGGTTGGTGATGCCCATCAGCGCGAAGGCCTCAGGCGCGGTCATGTTGTCCCGCCCGGTCCTCTGGATCAGCGCCACCAGACGGTCGCCGCGCGGCGAGAGCGTGTACTTGGGCGCGGGCGTCGTGGTGCAGGCGGCCAGCGGCAGGAGCGTGGCCGAGAGCAGGAAGCCGCGACGAGTCGATGCGAGGGTGCTCAAACCTTGTCCTTCTCCATGTCGATCTCGATGGGGGCGATCTCCGCCAGCACGCCGCCCCGCACCGCGCGGAAGAAGCAGTTGTGCCGGCCGGTGTGGCAGGCGACGCCGGTCTGCTCGACGAGCGCCAGCAGCGTGTCGCCGTCGCAGTCGATGCGCAGCTCCACCAGGGTCTGGATGTGACCCGACGTGTCGCCCTTGCGCCATGGGCCTTTGCGCGAGCGCGACCAGTAGCACGCACGGCCCGTGCGCATCGTCTCGGCCACGGCGGCGCGGTCCATCCAGGCCATCATCAGCACTTCGCCGGTGTCGTGCTGCTGGGCGATCGCCGGCACGAGACCCTGCGCATCGAACTTGATGACGGCGAGGGCCGCGTCGATCTCGGGCTGGCGGTAGGTGGTCGGGGTCATTGCAGGGGGCATGACTGGGGACATGGGGCGAGCCTTGGCCTCCGGAAGGAACGGCGCGTATAATCGTCGCTCAATCCGTTGGCAAATCGGAGTCCCGTGAAGAAACCGGCCAAAGCGGCGCCCACCGGGCACGCCCACGATCACGAGCACTGTGTCGAGGACGCAATCGCCGCGGCCGAGAAACTTTGTGCCGCCAAGGACCTGCGCTTCACGCCGCTGCGTCGCCGGGTGCTGGAACTCGTCTGGTCGAGCCACAAGCCGGTCGGCGCCTATGCGCTGCTCGACAGTCTGCGCAACGAGGACCTCGGCTCGGCGCCGCCCACCGTCTACCGCGCGCTCGACTTCCTGATCGAGAACGGACTGATCCACCGTATCGAGCGCATGAACGCCTTCGTCGGCTGCAGCCATCCGGGCGAGGCCCATCGCGGTTTCTTCCTGATCTGCGGCGAGTGCGGCAACGCCGAGGAGATCGAAGGCGATGGCCTGTCCGACGCCATCGCCGCCAGCGCCACCCGCCGCGGCTTCACCGCGCGCGACATGACCCTGGAAGTGACCGGCATCTGCGGCGAGTGCCGGGACGCCTGATTGACCGTTCGCTGCCCTAGGGTGAAGGCAACCGGGAAACGACGTACACCCACGGCAAGGCATAATAGAATTGGCCGGCCTCGGCGCGAGCCTCAAGGCGGGCCAGCCATGCCCCTGCCTCATCATCTGTAACGCCGGACTCTCGCGCTAGAGAGACCATTCCCTCGAGATGTTGCCGGGCATAGCTATTCCTCGACAGCGTTCGATCCACGAACAGTACGGTCTCCGTGACAGCTGTCGAGAGCGGGCTGGCGCCAACGAGGCCGGGAAGTTGCCGTCCCATTTGACCGTCCGAGACTTCTTGCCATTCCTGAGTATGGTCGGCGTATCCATGAACCAAACGCCTTGTCAGGTCGCGGTCATCGCTTGCCAGCAGCACGCCATCAAAATCATGATGGCCAATGACTGCAACGCCTCCGGGCTTCAGAATTCGTGCGATATCCGTAAGCAATGCCCCTTTGTCGGGGATGCATTCAATGACGTTCTGACAGACGATCGAATCGAAACGCTCTGCCAGGAAAGGTAGCGTGTCGTCGATCCTGACGTTGGTCAGTGTGAGGCGACCGTTAGCGATCTCCTCGGGAAATCCTGACCTGATCGCATCAAGGCTCCGCTGGTCGCGATCTGCCCCAACAACTTCGCCTGATGGTCCCGATGCCGCTAGGAGATAGGGCAAAGTCAGACCTTTGCCGCAGCCGAGGTCCAGTACTTTTCCATTCGCAGGAATCTCTGCCAGCGCAGCAACCCGAGCATGAAAGCTGTCGGGTGACCATTCTGGATTCAAGGAACGCATGAACGTGCTCTGGCATTTCCACTATCGATCGGAAGACCGGCAGTACAGGCAGGCTCGTGCGTCGTAATTAATCCATGGACTGAGCCGCTCGTCGAGCGGCTCAGTCCATGACGACGAGGGTGGATCAAGCGTTATGCGCCCGGTTCAGGCGCTCGAAGCCCTCGGCCAGGTCGGTCTTCAGATCCTCGACATCTTCCAGTCCGATATGGACTCGCAGGAGCTGCTTGCCCTCGGGCCACGGCACGGCGGTTCGATACTGGTCGGGATGGGCGGGGATCATCAGGCTCTCGTAGCCGCCCCAGCTCGCGCCCATGCCGAAGATGTCCATGCCGTCGAGCATGGCGGCCACGGCGGGGCGCTTGATGCCGTCGCGCAGTGTGAAGGAGAACAGACCCGACGAGCCCTGGAACTGCTTCTTCCAGTTCTCGTGGCCGGGGCAGTCGGGCAGGGCCGGGTGCAGCACCTTGTCGACTTCGGGCCGGGTCTTCAGCCAGTTCGCGATCTCGAGGCCGCTCTTCTCGTGATGGCGCAGGCGTACGCCCATGGTGCGCAGGCCACGGAGCGCGAGGTAGCAATCGTCGGGGGCGGCGTGGAAGCCGAACGATTGGCAGGCCGTCTTCGCCGTCTCGAACATCTCGCGCGTGGCGCAGGAGATGATGCCCATCATCGCGTCCGAGTGGCCAACGATGTACTTGGTGCCGGCGTGGATGGAGATGTCGCAGCCATGGTCGAATGGCTTGAAGTAGAGCGGCGTCGCCCAGGTATTGTCGATCATCACGGTCGCGCCGGCCTTCTTCGCGACCGCGGCCATGCCGTCGACGTCCTGGACCTCGAAGGTCTGCGAGCCCGGCGCCTCGAGATAGAGGACCTTGGTGTTCGGGCGCATCAGCTTGGCGATGCCCTCAGCGCCAATCATCGGGTCGAAGTAGGTCGTCTCGACGCCGAAGCCCTTCAGGGTCGTGTTGGCGAAGCGGCGCGCCGGACCGTAGGCATTGTCGGTCACCAGCATGTGGTCGCCGGTCTTGAGGAAGCCCACGATGGCGCCGGTGACGGCGGCCAGGCCCGACTGAACGGCGATGGAGCGGTGCGCGCCTTCGATGGCGGCGACGGCGTCTTCCAGGGCCTTCTGCGTCGGCGTGCCGTTGCGGCCGTAGCCGAAGCCCTCGAACGGAATGCGGTTCTCGAACTTGTCCATGGTCGGCGAGAGGATCGTCGACGCGTGATAGACGGGTGGATTGACGATGCCGAAATTGTTGTCCGGGTCGCGGCCGGAGACGGCCAGAACGGTGTCGGGGCGGGTATAGGTTTTCTTGGAGGTCATGACTCGACTATGGCAAGGCGTTGAAGGGAGATCGGAGATCAGGGGCCGGTGACGATGGGCGTATCGGCGCGGCCGCCCCATTCGGTCCACGAGCCGTCGTAGACCGCGGCCTCGGGAGAGCCGGTGAGATAGAGGGCCAGCGCGATGACGCAGGCGGTGACGCCGGAGCCGCAGCTCGCCGTCACCTTCTTCGACGGATCGATGCCGGAGGCGGCGATGCGGGCGGCGAGCTTGTCGGCCGGCAGCATCGCGCCGGTCGTCGGATCGAGCAGCTCGTTGTAGGGGAGGTTGAAGGCGCCCGGCATGTGGCCGCCCCGCAGGCCCGCACGCGGCTCCGGCGCCTCGCCGCGGAATCGAGCGGCGGCGCGGGCGTCGACGATCTGCTCACGCTTGCTTTCGATCAGGCCCAGCACGTCGTCGACCGAACGGACCAGCGTATTGTTCAGGCGCGACGTGAAGTGGCGCTCGCGCGGCGGCGTCGGATCGTCGGTGACAGGCCGGCCTTCGCTCATCCACTTCGGCAGGCCGCCGTTCAGGACCGACACGTCCTTGTAACCCATGGCGCGGAACATCCACCACACGCGGCAGGCGCCGGTCATCGGCGTGGTGTCGTAGATCACGATCTTGTTGCCGTCGCCGAGGCCCAGCTTGCGGACGCGGGCGGAGAACTTCTCCGGCGGTGGCAGCATGTGCGGCAGTGGGCTGGTCGTGTCGGCGATCTCGTCGATGTCGAAGAACACCGCGCCCGGAATGTGCTGATTCACGAACTCGGCCTTGGGATCGCGCTTCTGCGCTGGCAGGTAGAAAGAGCCGTCGACGACGCGCACGTCGGGCGCATCGAGCCGGGCGGCAAGCCAGTCGGTGCTGACGAGGGCGTCGGGCCTTGCATAGTCCATGGGAACTCTTCCTCTTAGGCTTTCATGTTGCTCGCCCCCGCGAGGGGGAGAGAGGCTAGGTGAGGGGGGCGTCGAAGGTTGTGCGCAACCCCCTCACCCAACCTCTCCCCCGAGCGGGGGAGAGGAACTTGAATTAGGCCAGCGCGATGATGAAGCGCCGGTTCATCTTTCCCTTGTTCTCGATCTTGATGCATTCGACCCTGCCGATCTCGCTGCTGCGGGCGACGTGGGTGCCGCCACAGGCCTGCAGGTCGACGCCCTCGATCGACAGGAGACGGACGCGTCCGGCGCCCATTGGCGGCCGCACGCTCATCGTCTTCACGAGCTCGGGGCGCGACGTCAGTTCCTCGTCGGTGACCCATTGCTGCGTCACCGGACGGTCGAGCGCGATCAGCTTGTTGACCTCCTCGGTCACCCATTCCTTGGTCGGGACTTCGCCTTCGAGATTGAAGTCGAGACGGCTCTTGTCCGCTCCGACCTGGCCGCCGGTGACGTTGCCCTTGATGACCGCCGAAATCACGTGCAGCGCCGTGTGCATGCGCATGTGCAGGTGGCGACGCTCCCAGTCGAGGATCGCATGGACCTTGGTCCCGACATCCGGCCGTGGCGCATGCGGGGCCAGCACGTGCAGCACGTCGCCGCCGTCGGCTTTCACCGAATCGACGATCCGCGCCTCGCCACCGTCCCAGCGCAGCAGGCCGGTGTCGCCGGGCTGCCCGCCGCCGGTGGGATAGAAGATCGAGCGGTCCAGCCGCACGCCGCGCTCCTCGACGGCGGTCACGGTGGCGTCGGTTTCCTTGATGTAGGCGTCCTGCCTGAAGAGTTCTTCGACCATGACCGGGATTTAGGCCTTCGCCAGACGCGCCGCAACTTCGTCGCCGGTCGGCATGGCTGGCGCGGCGCCCAGGCGTTCGACCGAGCAGGAGGCTGCGGCGCTGGCGAACCGTGCGGCCTCCGCCGGTGTTCGCCCTGCGGCCAGCTGCGAGGCCAGGGCACCCACGAAGCAGTCGCCGGCGCCCGTCGTGTCGACGACTTCCGTCTGGAAAGCGGGAATGGTGTCGACGCCCGTCGCGCCGACGACGACGGCGCCGCGCGGGCCCAATGTCGCGATCACGGCTCGCGCGCCGCGCTCGCGCAGGACGTTGCAGGCCGCGACGACGTCGTCCATCGAACTCGCCGAGTCGAGCCTGGTGCCCGTCGCCTGGGAGAGCTCGATCTCGTTCAGCACGGCGACATCGACCGATTGCAGCAGCGCTGACGGATGCTCGGCATAGGGCGCGAGGTTGAGGACGGTGCGGGCGCCGGCCGCGTGGGCGCGGGTGAGGATTTCCTGTGTGGCGGCAAGCGGCGTCTCGAACTGCGCCACCCACACTTCGTCGCGGCGTGGCTCGTCGTGCAGCATCGCGGCGGTGAAGTGCATGTTGGCGCCCGACGCGACGGTGATCGAATTGTCGCCTTCCGCGACCTGGATCAGCGCCACGCCCGTCGCCGGCCCGTCGATCTCGGTCACGCCGGTGCTGTCGACGTCGTTGTCGGCCAGGTAACCGCGCAGGCTGTTGGCGAAGGCATCGTCGCCGACCGCGCCGACCATGGCAGTGGGCACGCCGAGCCGCGCCGAGGCGATCGCCTGGTTGAGGCCTTTGCCGCCGGGGAGGAACGAGACTTCCGCGCCCAGGAGCGTTTCCCCCGGCGCGGGCCGCCGGGCGCTCTGCACGACGACATCCATGTTGAGGCTGCCGCAGACGACGACCCGGCTCATGCGGGCGCGCTCACGCCATCCAGCGCGGGAGCGGCAGGTTCTTCTCGCGCAGGAAGTCCGGGTTGAAGAGCTTGGATTGATACCGGCTGCCGCCGTCGCAGAGGATGGTGACGACGGTCTTGCCCGGTCCGAGTTCGCGGGCGAGGCGCATGGCGCCCACGACGTTGATGGCGGTCGAGCCGCCCAGCACCAGGCCTTCATGTTCGATCAGGTCGAACAGGGCGGGCAGGGCCTCCTCGTCGGTGATCTGATAGGCCATGTCGATCGGCGTGCCTTCGAGATTGGCCGTGACGCGGCCCTGGCCGATGCCTTCCGTGACCGAGTTTCCCTCGGCCTTGAGCTCGCCCTTGGCGAACCAGTTGAACAGCGCCGAGCCCATGGGATCGCTGAGCGCGATCTTGATCTCGGGGTTCCGCTCCTTCAGGGCCCGCGCCACGCCGGCCAGGGTGCCGCCGCTGCCGACCGAGCAGGTGAAACCGTCGACCTTGCCGTCGGTCTGGTCATAGATTTCTGGCCCCGTCGTGCGGTAGTGGCCGTCCCGGTTGGCCGTGTTGTCGAACTGGTTGGCCCAGATCGCGCCGTGCGGTTCCTTGGTCGCCAGCTCCTCGGCCAGCGCACCCGAGAAGCGGACATAGTTGTTGGGGTTGGAGTAGGGCGCGGCCGGGACGAGGCGCAGGTCGGCGCCACACAGGCGCAACATATCCTTCTTCTCCTGGCTCTGCGTCTCCGGCATTACGATGACCGAGCGGTAGCCGCGCGCATTGGCGACCAGTGCGATGCCGATCCCGGTATTGCCGGCCGTGCCCTCGACGATCACGCCGCCCGGCCTCAGTTTCCCGCTCTTCTCCGCGTCCTCGATGATGGCAAGCGCGGCGCGATCCTTCACGGAGCCGCCCGGATTGAGGAACTCGGCCTTGCCGTAGATGTTGCAGCCCGTCGCCTCGGAGGCGGCGCGCAGCTTGATCAGCGGCGTGTTGCCGATGCTATCGATGAAACCCGACCGGACGTTCATGACCTACTCGCTCTGCTGACGCTGCGCCGCCCCCGAGCCGGACCGTAGACAGGGAGCAGGGGGGATCGCAACCGGACGATACCGTTTGGCGGCATGATTGGCCCGGAATTCGCATGGTCCCTATCGGGCTCGTGCGCCCTGCAGGGCCCAGATTGGAAGATCCCATGAGTGCGCCTGCCGCTGTCCATTCGAACTGGGCGAGCCTCGTTCATCCGAACGGCGATCCCATCCGTCTCAATCATCAGGACTTCGTGGCCATCGACCGCGATCGGGACGCGACCTACGACCCGATCTATCGACCGCAGGCGCTCTACAATCGCGTGATCAACGGTTTCCAGGCAAACAACGAGGCCTTCCTGCTGCAGGAAGTCGCGACGAACCTGCCGATCTACCGGCCGGACGCCGGGCCGACCGATTTCCACCTCCATCTTCCACCGGGCGGCTTCCAGCTGGTGCTGGTCACGTCGGGGCTCTTCACCTTCGACTATGACGGGCTGCTGCATCATGTCGGGCCGGGCGCGCTGATCCTGCAGAGCGCGATCGTGCACCGGCAGAGTTCCTACAGCTGGTCGGGACTTCCGACGGACGCGAACCTCAAGACCGCGCAGACGGTCGTGCCCGATCCGCTCTCCATGGGCTACTCGGGCAAGTTCATCGAGGCGTTCATAACCGAGCCGACGACCTTCCCCAATCCCACGGTGGTCCACTCGGACGAGATCGACGAGGCCGAGACGCCGCGTCTGGCCTGGAGCCATCCGTTCCACGACCGCCCGCCGGCGGCGAGCTTCTGGTTCCAGGATCCGCTGTCGCTCGACGCGCTCTACCGTCCGTTGCCCGACGGCATCGTGAAATCACCCATGCCCGCCCACGTCCGTGACCTCGCTATCGTGGCGCCAAGCGGACATCTTGTCGTCGGCCACATCATTGCCACCGACCCGCGCGGCCAGTCCCTGCTGCCCAAGGGCACGGCCGGTGCCGCCGACATCACGGGACTGGGGAAGGGCGAGGTCGTGGTCTACCGCGTCATTCGCGGCACCGCCGAGTTCAAGGACGGGGCGGGCAAGCGGTTCGAACTCGCGATGGGAGATTCGATCACCGCCGGGAAAAACGCGGCGACGCTGGTGGGGCTGGGGGAGAATACGCAGCTTCTCCGGCTCGGCCTCCTCAAGGGCATGGACGATCTCCGCCGATGGACGACGGCCCAGCGCGACGAGATCGACGGGCTGGCCGGCCGCATCGTCACCCGTACGGAGGCGCGGCCGCAACGTACCCAGGGCAGGCCGGTCGGGTTTCTTTACGAGTAGGGCGACGCCTCAGGGCCAGCGATTGCGGAGCTCGTCGCGGTGGAGCGCGAGCCATTGCAGGGCGATCACGGCGGCCGAGTTGTCGATCTCATCGCGAGCGAGCAGTGCCAGCGCGTCGGCAAACGGCATCGTCTTCACGAGGATGTCCTCGTTCTCCGTGGCGAGCCCGTGGACGCCACCGACGCCGGTGGAATCGATCCGTCCCAGAAAAATGTTGCAGGTTTCCGAGCAGGCGCCGGGGCTCAGCACGAGGCTGTAGAGCAGCATGATATCCTGAATCTCGATCGCGGCCTCCTCGACCGCCTCGCGCCGCGCCACATCTTCCGGCGTCTCGCCGTCCTCGATCATGCCGGCCACGATCTCCCAGCACCAGGGATGGCGCCCGGCCGCGAAGGTGCCGGCACGGAACTGGCGGATCAGCACGACCTCGTCGCGGACCGGGTCGTAGGGCAGCACGGCGGCAGCCTGGCCACGTTC
This sequence comes from Reyranella sp., assembly GCF_052439685.1. Taxonomy (GTDB): domain Bacteria; phylum Pseudomonadota; class Alphaproteobacteria; order Reyranellales; family Reyranellaceae; genus Reyranella. Next base: position 474,627 of record NZ_JBQVQG010000002.1, on the reverse strand, counting down.
GAAGACCTCGCGGTCGAACGCGCCGCTCACGCCGCCGCGGTAGAGGCTGTGGTGGAACCGGTAGCGGGCGAGACGGAAGTAGCCCTGGAAGGCTACCGTCCGTTCGAGCAGTTCGGCCTTTTCACCGGGCAGCGCGACCGAAGGCATGACATGCACTCCATAAGCGAAAAGGGGCCGCTCTCTTTCGAGAACGGCCCCCAATTGGCTCCGGAGGTAGGAATCGAACCTACGGCCGGGCGATTAACAGTCGCCTGCTCTACCGCTGAGCTACTCCGGAATGAAACTCGTCGCGACGGCGGTAACTCTGCCGCGAAGGCGCGGTCTTGTGACAGAGCATGTCGGCTCATGCAAGACCTCTCGCTTGTGCATTCGTGGAGGCCCGGGCCGGAGTCGAACCGGCCTGGAAGGATTTGCAGTCCTCTGCATAGCCGCTTTGCTACCGGGCCGCACGAAAGCGCGCGGTGCTATACTCATGGTGTGACGGACCGGTCAAGCCGGGCGCGACGGAGAGACCTTTGACGCTGTCGTCCGCTGCCGCCTATATAACACCGCTACATCTAGGGGGCAGCCGATGACGGATTTCGCGCTCGCGCGACGCAACATGGTGGACGGGCAGCTCCGGCCCAACCGGGTCAACGATGCCGGACTGCTGGCGGCGCTCAGCGAACTGCCGCGGGAGCGTTTCCTGCCCGAGGCGCTGCGGTCGGTTGCTTACGCCGACGATGACGTGCCGCTGGGCAACGGGCGCTTCATGATGGAGCCGATGGTGCTGGCGCGTCTCATCCAGATCCTTCAGCCTCGCCCCGAGGACAAGGCCTTGGTCGCAGCCGCCGGCCTGGGCTATGGGGCGGCCATTCTGGGCCGGCTGACGAAGTCGGTCGTAGCAGTGGAGGCCGATGCGGGCCTTGCCGCAGCTGCCCGCAAGACCCTGCAGGAACTGGGCGTGACCGGCGTCGAGCAGGTGGCGGGCCCGGCCGAGCAGGGCGCCGCAGCATCCGCTCCCTATGACATCGTCCTGATCGAAGGCGCGGTGCCGGAAGTTCCTGGGGCCATCGCCGATCAGCTCGCCGAGGGTGGGCGCCTGGCGACGGTCATTGCCGATCCGAGCGGCGCGCTCGGGGTTGCGCATCTCTTCGTGAAGCAGGGCGGAGTGGTGTCGGGGCGGCCTTTGTTCGATGCCGGCACGCCCTTGCTGCCGGGTTTCGCGCGGCCCGCCCGCTTTACCTTCTGACGCGTTCAGGTCTTTCCCATGCCGAGGGCTACCCACAGTGTTGCGCCTGATGCTAGGGTGCCATCCAAAGATGAGGGTAAAGCAATGCGTATCCGGCCCGGTTTGAGGCATGCCCGCACCGCGGCCGCGTGCATCCTGGCGGTCGGGCTCGGGGGAGCTCCCAGCGCGTGGTCGCAGAGCCTGGTCGAGGCGCTGTCGACGACCTACAACAGCAACCCCGATCTTCTGGCCAGCCGCGCGATCCTGCGGCAGACCGATGAGACCCTGTCTCAGGCGGTCGCCAACTGGCGTCCGCGTGTCACCCTGAACGTCGAATACAACAAGGTCGAGCAGGACTCGTACTCGCAGCGCAGCTCGCCGACCTTCTATGCGCTGAACGGCAAGTTCACGACCCTGCAGGTGGTCCAGCCGCTGTTCCGCGGCGGAAAGACGATTGCCGAGACCAAGCAGGCCCAGTCCAACATTCAGGCGCAGCGTGCCCAGCTCGCCGACACCGAGCAGAACGTGCTGCTGTCGGCGGTGACGTCCTATGCCGACCTCGTGCAGAACATCGGCATCGCCGACGCCCGCCGCAACAACGTGCGGGTGCTGGTGCAGCAGCTCGACGCCACACGCGAACGTTTCCGGGTCGGCGAACTGACCATCACCGACGTATCGCAGTCCGAGGCGCGCCTGGAACTGGCCAAGGCCGACCTGGTGCAGGCCGAGACCCAGGTCCGAATCGCCGAAGCGGCGTTCCAGCGCACGATCGGCAAGAAGCCGGGCAAGCTGGGCGAGATCCCTCTGATCGGCGGCCTGCCGTCGTCCGAAGAGGAAGCGATCGGCCTGGCGATGGATGCTGGCCCCCGCGCCGTCACCGCCGCGCATCGCATCACGGCCGCCAACTACGGCGTGAACTCGGCGGTCGGTGACCTGCTGCCGCAGGTCAACCTGGTGGGGGCGCTGCAGCAGCAGTTCGACCTGCAGGTTCCGAACGACAAGTATTACAATTACGCTGTCCGCCTCCAGGCGGTGATCCCGATCTTCCAGAACGGCAGCGAATGGTCGCGCGTCCGCTCGGCCCGCGAGCTGGTCGGACAGCGGCGCAACGAGCTGGACAGCGCCCGACGCGCCGTGGCGGAGAACGTCATCCGGGCCTGGCGCCAGCTCGATTCCTCGCGCTCGCGCGTCACGTCGTTCGAATCGCAGGTCCGCGCCAACGAAGTCGCCTTGAACGGCGTGCGGCAGGAAGCGCTGGTGGGTTCGCGCACCACCCTGGACGTGTTGAACGCCGAGCAGGAGCTTCTCAACTCGCAGGTCAACCTGATCCAGGCTCGCCATGACGTGCAGGTCGCTTACTACGGCGTGCTGGCGGGTATCGGTCGCCTGACCGCCCGGACGCTGGCGCTGCCGGTCGAGTATTACGACGAGGAGCGCTACTACAGGGATGTCGGCTCCCGCTGGATCGGCTGGGGCAGCAGTGGCGAATCCGGTACGGGCAACATCCCGCCGTCCACTTCGCCGGCCGGCGTGGCCGGGGCTGCCCCGATGGGGAGCGGCGGCAAATGAGCGACGCGAGGAGCGGTCCCAGCCAGGACCCCTCGATGGATGATATCCTGGCGTCCATCCGCAAGATCATCTCGGATGACGAGGCCCGCGCCCAGGTCGGGGGCCTGCGCAGTGCCAACGCCGGGCCCGCCGAGCGTCCGCTCGTGATACCTCCCGTACTGCCGTCTGCGTTGCCCTCCGCGCCGCGCGACGACGTCTTACTGCTCACCGAGATCGTGGAAGAACCCAAGTCGATGCCGAACGAACAGCCCGCAGCGATGCCGCCGATCGATCCCGTGAACGTGGCCGAGATGCCGCAGCCCTCCACGGAACCTACCGTCAGCGAGAAGCCGGCCGCGAAGGCGGGCGCCGGCGAAACGCTGGTCGGAGCGGGCGTCGCGGGCGCCACCAGTTCGGCCTTTGCGCGGCTGAACCAGGCAGTCCAGGACAGCGTGCCGCCGCCGACGGCAACCGATCCCGGCCCCAGGGTCGGCGGCGCCGGGCAGACGATCGAGGAGCTGGTGAAGGAAATGCTGCGCCCGATGCTCAAGGAATGGCTGGACACCAACCTGCCGCCGATGGTCGAGCGCTATGTCGAACGCGAGATTGCGCGGCTGACTCGCCGCTGACCCCGGGCGCCACCCTCAATCATCGCCACGGTGTCGCAACCGTGGCGTTTTTCGTTTAAGGCCAGAAGATGCTCGACAAGACCTACGACCCCAAGGAAATCGAGGCCCGCCGCTACCCAGAGTGGGAGAAGGCCGGGGCTTTCCGCGCCCATCCCGAGTCGCCGAAGCAGCCGTACTGCATCGTCATCCCGCCGCCCAACGTCACGGGCAGCCTCCACATGGGCCATGCGCTCGACAACACGCTGCAGGACGTGCTGATCCGCTGGCGCCGCATGAAGGGCGATGACGTTCTTTGGCAGCCCGGAACCGACCATGCGGGCATCGCCACGCAGATGGTGGTCGTGCGCAACCTCGAGCAGGAAGGAATCGGTCTCGCAGTCGAGGGCGCCGCCCGCAACGATGCCAACAAGAAGCTGCTGAACCGCGAGGAATTCCTGGCCAAGGTCTGGGAGTGGAAGGCCTATTCCGGTGGCACGATCACCAGCCAGCTGCGCCGGCTCGGCGCCTCCTGCGACTGGAGCCGCGAGCGCTTCACCATGGACGAGGGCCTGTCGAAGGCCGTGCTCAAGGTGTTCGTCGAACTCTACAAGCAGGGCCTGATCTACAAGGATCTGCGGCTAGTCAACTGGGACCCCAAGATGCTGACCGCGATTTCCGACCTCGAGGTCGAGTCGCGCGAGGTGAAGGGCCATCTCTGGTACTTCAAGTACCCGATCGAGGGCAGCCCGGACGAGTTCATCGTCGTCGCCACGACGCGGCCGGAGACCATGCTGGGCGACACCGGCATCGCCGTGCATCCCGACGACCCGAAGTGGAAGCACCTCATCGGCAAGCATGCGGTGCTGCCACTGGTCGGCCGCCGGATCGCCATCGTGGGCGACGAATATTCAGACCCGGAGAAAGGCTCTGGCGCCGTCAAGATCACGCCGGCGCACGACTTCAACGATTTCGAGGTTGGCCGCCGACACAATCTTGAAGCCATCAACATTTTCGACAAGTTCGCACGGGTGAACGACAAGGCGCCGGAGAAGTATCGCGGCCTCGACCGGTTCGAGGCGCGCAAGGTCGTCGTCGGGGAAATGGAAGAGCTGGGTCTCGTCGAGAAGATCGAGCCGCACACGCATGCAGTGCCGTACGGCGATCGCGGCGGCGTGCCGGTCGAGCCCTATCTCACCGAGCAGTGGTACGCGGACGCCAAGAAGCTCGCGGAGGCGCCGCTCGCCGCCGCGCGCGACGGCCGCGTGAAGTTCGTGCCCGAGCGCGGCCGCGAGGATTTCTTCCGCTGGATGGAGAACATCGAGCCGTGGTGCGTGTCGCGCCAGCTGTGGTGGGGACACCAGATCCCGGCCTGGTACGGGCCGGACAAGAAGGTTTTCGTGGCGCTCTCCGAGGAAGAGGCGAAGGAAGAGGCGCGGGTCTATTACGGCAAGGACGTCACGCTCGAACGCGACCCTGACGTTCTCGATACCTGGTTCAGTTCGGCCCTGTGGCCGTTCTCGACCCTGGGCTGGCCGGACCAGACGCCGGAAGTGGCGAAATACTATCCGACCAGCACGCTCGTCACGGGCTGGGACATCCTGTTCTTCTGGGTCGCCCGCATGATGATGATGGGCATGCACTTCATGAAGGAGGTGCCGTTCCGCACCGTTTACCTGCACGGGCTGGTGACGGACGAGAAGGGCCAGAAGATGTCCAAGTCCAAGGGGAACGTGATCGATCCCCTGGAGCTGATCGACAAGTACGGCGCCGACGCGCTGCGCTTCACCATGACGTCGCTGGCCGCCTCCCAGGCCGGCCGGCTGCGGCTCGCGCCGGCCCGTGTCGAGGGCGCGCGCAACTTCGCGACCAAGCTGTGGAATGCGACGCGCTTCGCCGAGATGAACGGTGCGGCGCTGCCGAAGGGATTCGATCCGGCGTCGGCCAGGCTCCCCGTCAACAAGTGGATGCTGGGCGAACTCGCGCGCGCCAATCTGGCGATCGACAAGGCGCTGACCGACTTCCGCCTGAACGAGGCCGCGTCCACCCTCTACGAGTTCGTCTGGGGCATCGTCTGCGACTGGTATGTCGAGCTCACCAAGCCGATCGTGCAGGGCGCCGACGGGCCGGAGAAGGACGAGACGCGCGCCGTCACGGCCTTCGTACTGCGCGAGACGGTGAAGCTGATGCACCCGGTCATGCCGTTCATCACCGAGGAGCTGTGGGACAAGCTCGGCCACCGTGCCGAACATGGACCGCTGATCGGCCAGCCCTGGCCCGCACCGGCGGCCGTCGATGCAGCGGCCGATGCCGAGATGGGCTGGCTGGTGAAGCTGATCCAGGACATTCGGTCGGCGCGTGCCGAGCTGAACGTGCCGGCTGGTGCCAAGCTCAAGCTGCTGGTGATCGGCGGCAATGACATGACTGCGGCGCGCCTCGAGACGCATCGCCCGGCCATCGAACGCCTGGCCCGCATCGAGGGCGTCGAGGCGGCTTCATCGGCGCCCAAGGCGTCGCTGCAGATCGTGGTCGGCGAGGCGACCTATGCCCTCCCGGTCGGCGACGTGATCGACCTCAAGGCCGAAAGCGCGCGTCTCCAGAAGGAAATCAAAAAGCTCGCCGACGAGGTCGGCAAGATCGACGCCAAGCTTGCCAACGCCGCCTTCGTCGCACGCGCGCCGGAAGAGGTCGTCGAGGAGCAGCGCGAGCGCCGGGCGCAGGCCGAGCAGACCGGCGCGCGGTTGAGCACGGCGCTGGAGAGGTTGGGCGTCTAGCCAGCGAACGGCTCGCAGAGCGATTGCCGGCGGTGGCGAAGAGGTGATCTCCAGTATCCACCGTGCGATTATGGATATTCAGATGGAGGCAAGGAATGACCTATACTCTCGAGCAGTTGAGCGCCGATATCGGCAAGGCCCTCAAGGCCGATTCCGGCATCGCGGGGAAGCAGGAAGTCTGCAAGCTGGTGTCGAAGGTGCTGCTCGACGATGAATTCGTCGCCACGCACCTGACCGCCGACCAGTGTCGCCCGCGCAAGGTCCTGTACGAGGATCCGGAGCTGGGCTTCTGCATCTGCGGACATGTCTACGAGACGGCCGCGCACGGCGGGCCGCACGATCACGGCTCCAGTTGGGCGATCTACGGCCTGGCCACCGGCGACACCGAGATGACGGACTGGCGGATCGTCAAGAAGGGTGAGGGCGATGAGCCGACCCTGGTCGAGCCCGCCAATACCTACGTGTTGAAGCCGGGCGACAGCCACTTCTACGATGTCGGCGTCGTCCACTCGCCCAAGCGCGACGGTCTGACCCGGCTGGTGCGCATCGAGGGCGCCAATCTCGATCGCATCAAACGCTCGAACATCAAGGCGGCGTGAACATAAAGGTCCCTCGCTTGCGAGGGACCTTTCGCTTTCAGCGCTTGATCTGCATCGAGAGATACTTCGCGAGCCCCGCGCCATAGGGCGGGCGCAGCATGCGCAGCGGGGCCAGGTCCCATTTGATCTGGTGGTAGATCGACTTGCGGTGACTGAATTCACGGAAGCCGTCATGACCGTGATAGACGCCCATGCCGGCCGGGCCTATGCCACCGAACGGCAGCTCTTCTTGGGCGACGTGCATCACGACATCGTTCACCGTGACGCCGCCTGACGTCGTGCCGTCGAGCACGCGGTCGCGCTCCGCCGCGTCGCTGCCGAAATAATATAGGCCGAGCGGCCGGTCGTGGCCGTTGATGTAGTCGATGGCTTCCTGGACGTCGCGATAGGCCTTCACCGGCAGCAGCGGCCCGAAGATTTCCTCCTGCATCACCTTCATGTCGTCGGTCGGGTTCAGGATCAGGGTCGGCGCGATGCGGCGATGGGGCTGCTGGCGCAGGTCCTCCGCGCCTGGATTGATCTCGACGATCTCCGCGCCCTTGGCCCGCGCGTCGTCGAGATAGTCCATCAGCCGCGCATAGTGGCGGTCCGTGACGATGGCGGTGTAGTCCGGGTTCTCGCGGATGCTCGGGAACATCTGTCCGATCGAAGTCTTCGCGGCGGCCACGAAGTCGGGCAGGCGGTCGGCGGGCGCCAGCACATAGTCCGGCGCCAGGCAGATCTGGCCGGCGTTGAGAGTCTTGCCGTTCATGATCCGCGCCGCGGCAACGCCCATGTCGGCCGAGCGGCCGATGACGACGGGGCTCTTGCCGCCCAGTTCGAGCGTCACCGGCACGAGGTTCTCGGCGGCTGCCCGCATCACATGGCGGCCGATCGCGGTCGCGCCGGTGAAGACCAGATGGTCGAAGGGCAGGGATGAGAAGGTCTGTCCGACCTCCGGGCCGCCGGTGACGACGGCGATCTCGCTCTCGTCGAAGGCGCTGGCGAACATCTGCTTCAGCAGTTCAGACGTGGCGGGCGTCGTCTCGGACGGCTTGATCATCGCCCGGTTGCCGGCGACCAGGACTCCGGCCAGCGGCGCGAAGGTGAGATTGACCGGGAAGTTCCAGGGGCTGATCACGCCGACTACGCCTTTGGGCTGGTGGCGGATCTCGGCCCGCGCGCCGAGGAACCCCAGGATGCGCGGCGTCGTCCGGCGCCGTTCGGTCTTCATCCAGCCTCTGACGTGGTCGCGCGCATGCTTCAGCGGGCCGATCGAGCTCGCGACGTCGGCAAAGGCGGTCACGGTGGGCGAGCGGGCGCCGAAATCTTCGGTGAGAGCTGCTTCGATATCGCGCCGCCGGTCGACAAGGAGCGCGATGCAGCGGTTGAGCCGGTCGATGCGCTGCTCGGCGGTCGGCGCACCGTCCTTGAGCTGGGCTTCGCGCTGCTTCAGCAGGATCTCGATCAGTCTGGGGGCCGGCATGATCTCTACGATGCCTTTCGGAGGTCGGGGACATAGGGCTTGCTGGCGAAATGTTCCTGCCCGTCGCCGCGCGCGAAGCGCAGGCCGGCCCGGCGGATCGCGTCGTCGTCGACCGGCTCGAGCGGCACGTAGTATCGATCGTCGACCTTCGTGAAGGTGTCGTTGTCGACCCGGTTGTAGCAGATCAGCAGGGTCCAGCGCCGGTTGGGCGAGCGGTTGGCATCGGAGCGATGGATCGCGTTGCAGTGGAAGATCAGCGCGTCGCCGGCTTCGAGCTCGCAATACTCGACCGGGCACTTCTCGAGGATGTGCGGCATGCGCGTTGGATCGACCTCGTTCTGGGTCGGCGACAGTGGCGTGTGATCGATGCGGCCGAGCCGGTGCGATCCCGTGGCGATCTGCAGGCAACCATTCTCGCGGTTGGTGCAGTCGAGTCCGATCATGACCGAGAGCATGTCGGGGCGCAGGCAGCCATTGTAGTACCAGTAGCCATAATCCTGGTGCCATTCCCAGGCGCCGCCGACCTCCGGCTCCTTGGCCGTCAGCTTCGACTGGTAATGATAGACCGGCCCGCCCAGCAGCGCCGCCGACGTGTCGACCATACGCCGCACGCGCGCAGCCAGTCCGTAAACGCTGTCTCCAGCCCGATTCCAGAGCGCGATGCGCGTCGAACGGCCCTCACCATCGCGACGGTCGAGGATGCTGTCGCGCACGGCGGGATCTTCCTCCATGGCGCGGGTCAGCAGCTGTACCTCGTCGGGCGCAAACAGCCCGCGTGCATAGATGAAGCCCTTCTCGTTGTATTCGGCGGTCTGCGCCGCGTTCAGCACGTTCGGCATGGATTCCTCGACCTGCAGATAGGTGAGACTACTTCTTTAATCGGGGAAAATGGAAGGCGCCGTCCGGACAGGAGGCGGGCTTGGCGTCTGGGGCAGCCGCGAGCATGTCCAATTCTCGCGCATACGCATCGAAGTCGGCAACAAGGCCGGCTTGGACGAGCGAACCGACACACGCGCTCTTGTCACGGGCCCTCACGCATTCGAGGTACGGTTTTGCCGAGGATTGAGTCATCGGCCGATCAACGGTGACCATGCGCTCGACCGCCTCGAGGACGACCGGCTCGCCGCTCGCGATGTTATGGATCAGGAGAGTGTAGTGGTGACGCAACAGCGTCTCCGTGTCCTGATTCAAGCCTGGGGGCTTTAGCCAGCCGAGGCTTATGAGCTTCCAGAGCTCGACGCGCGCCTCCACGCTGCCGTTCTTGGCCCAACGCCAATAGAACTCCCAGATATTCTGACAGCCTTCGGGCGTGCCAATTGATTCTCTCGCTACAGCGGCCTTCCCCGCCGCCCAGTCGGCATCTGATTGCGCTGAGGAGGGCTGGGCGAAAGCCAGCAGCAGAGTAATCAGACTTCCGGCGAGCTTCGACAGTAGTATTGCGAGCCGCCGGCGCATGGGTTGCTCAGAGTGGTTGGAAGACGTTGCGGCCGCCCGATTCGGAGACCGAGACCTTACGCCCGAGCTGCTCGCGCGTCAGCATATCGGCCACGAGGGCGGGATCGTCGGGCGTCATGGCGACGAAGCGGTCGCCCGTGCTGTCGAGGCGGCCCAGGATGTAGCCGCGTTCGGGCGCGTCCTTGCCGTAGGTGACGCAGTAGGTTTCGATCGTGCCGGTCCCCGTGGGCTTGGTCGCGACCCGGCGCTTCGGAAGCGCGTCGAGTTCGGCCTGGAACTTCTTCGGGTCCTCCCGTTTCCATGCGCCCTTGGTGGGTTCGGTCGAGTAGAGGCCGGCCGAGTGCTTGGTGAGGTAGTTGCCGTTGGCGGTCACCATGCCGAAGGAGCCGGGTTTGGCCCGCACCACGTTCATCATCTCGGCGATCGAGTGGGTGACGTAGTTGTTGCCGGGGCCGCCGAAGAACGGCAGGCCGCCGGTCACGCTGATCGGGCGTGAATCGTCCTCGGCGATGCCGATCTCGGTCATCGCGACCTCGACGGCCGAGGGGAAGCAACTGTAAAGGTCGAAGGCGTCGATGTCGGAGACTTTCTTGCCGGCCATGTCGAGGGCGATGCGGGCGCAGCCGCGGATCGCAGGGGAGGCGTCGAGCTTCTCACGCTCCGACACCACCCACGTGTCGGTACCGTCGGCGCAGCCGTGCAGGAAAACCCAGCGGTCCTGCGGGATACCCCATTCGCGGGCCTTCTCCACCGAGGTGACGAGCACGGCCGCCGCCTGGTCGATGATGGCGTTGGCGTTCATCAGGCGCGGATAGGGGAAGCAGATCCAGCGATTGTCCGGGGAGATGGTGGACAGGGCCTCGGCGTTGTAGCCCTCGCGGCGCGTCGCCAGCGGATTGTCCTTCGCCACCGCGGCGAGCCGCTCGAATAGCCGGCCCATCGCCTTCATGTGGCTGCCGACGTCGCGTTTCAGGCCGCCGCGAATGGCGTTCTCCAGCAATGGATAGAAGTGGATGGCGGCGCGCAGGTCGTGGCGCGCCTCCTCCTCACTGAAGCCAAAGCGCGGATCGCCGATGCGGGTCGGCTCGCCGCCGCCCGGGTCCTCGTTCCAATCGATCTTCATGTTGGCACGCCGCGCGTTTTGCGTGCTGCGCAGCAACTCGGCGCCGCAGATCAGTGCCAGCTCGGTCTCGCCCCGGGCGATCTGCTCGGCGAATTTGTTCACCAGATACTGGGGCATGTTGCCGCCCGAGTGCGTGTACAGCAGCTGCTTCGGATCGGCATGCAGCCGGTTGGCGACGCTCTGCGGCGGGTTGCTCGACCGGCCGTAGGGCGAGGCGAAGCGCGGGCTGATGTCGCTGAAAAACTCCATGACGGCGATGGCGTCGACCAGATGGCCGAGCGCGTGCCCGCCGATGGCGGCCTGCGTGTCTTCGAGCGCCTGGTTGGCTGCTTCGGCGCAGAAGGCGACCCGCGAGCGCTCGCTCGACGGCTTGCCGACTGTGTCGGTGATCTGGCCGGCGCCGACCAGGATGGGGGTACGCGGATCGATCATTTAACGAGGGCCTCGATTTCGGATTGGGTCAGGCCGGCTTGAGCCAGCACGGCCTTGGTGTCTTCGCCGAGGGCGGCGACCTTGGGGCCGCTCTGCAGGGCTGAGCCGGAGAACCGGAAAGGCGGGGCCGGCGACTGATAGGTTCCGCCGCCATCCTCGATGGTGCACAGCGAGCCGCGATGCTCCACCTGCGGGTCCTGCAGCGCCTCGGTGACCGTGACATAGGGCGAGCACGGCACGCCCTGCTTCTCCAGCGCGGCCACCACTTCCTTGACGCTCATCTTCTTCGACCACTGCTCGAGCTCGTCGACGAGCAGGCCCCAATTCATGCGTCGGTCATGATATTTCTCGAAGCGCGGGTCGGTGAGCCAGTCGCGCCGGCCGGCCGCGGTCGCCATGTCCTGGAAAGTCTTTTCGCTCGCAGTCGCCAGCATCACATAGCCGTCGCTCGCCTCGATCGGGCCGTACATCGGCCGCGAGGGCATCTCGAAGTCGAACTGCGCGCGGTTGACCTCGCCCAGCAGCATGCCGACCAGCGTCTCGAACATCGACACGTCGACCATCTGGCCTTTGCCGGTCGCATGGCGCTGGTGGACGGCAGCGAGGATCGCGCCCATCGCGTAGGCGCCGCTGGCGTAGTCGGCGACGAAGATGCCGCAATTGTCGGGCCGCTGGCGGCCCTGCTGGTAGAAGAGATGCGCCATGTCGTAGCCGGTCGAGGCATGGATGACGGGTGCGTAGGCGGGACGGCCGGCGCCGGGACCTGTCTGGCCATAGCCCGAGATCGCGCAGTAGATCAGCCGCGGATTGACCTTCGACAGTTCGGCATAGTCGAGGCCCAGCCGCTTCATGACGCCGGGCCGGTAGTTCTCGACCAGGATGTCGACTGTGGCTGCCAGCTTCTTGATGGCAGCGACCGCTTCCGGCTTCTTGAGATCGAGCACGATCGACTTCTTGCCGGCATTGAGCTGGCCGAACATCGTGCTGAACCCGTCCCGCTGCACCGGGCGCGAGCGCATCAGGTCACCTTCGGGCGCCTCGACCTTTACGACGTCGGCACCCATGTCGGCGAGCAGGCGGCTGCAGTGCGGGCCGGCGATGGTGGTCGAGAAATCGAGGATGCGCAGGCCGTCGAGCGGCCTCGTCATGTCTGTCATGGGATCACCGGGTTGCGAGGATGAGGACGACTCCGCCGACCACCAGGAGGCTGCCGATCCACTCGCCGAGGGACGGCCGCTCCTTGAGGATGAGGCGGGAGGAGATGAAGGTGAAAACCAGCTCGATCTGGCCGACGGCGCGGACCAGCGCAGCGTTCTCGAGCGTCATGGCGAGAGCCCAGCCGGCGGATCCCAGCACGCTGAAGATGCCGACCCAGATCGAGGACCGCCAGTTGAACCAGACCTTGGAGAGCTGCGGCCGGTCGCGCCGTGACAGGTAAAGCGCCATCAGGATGACCTGGATGGTGTTCATGCAGGCCAGCACGGTGATGCCGCGCACCATGAAGTCGCCCTCCGGGAGCAGCTTCGAAGCCTCGCGGATCGTGCCGGCGGCGACGGCGAAGATCGCGCCGGAGAGGATGCCGTAGCGCGCGCCCTTGTGCGTGAGGTCGGCCAGCACCCCGCGCACGTCGGAGAACTTGCCCCGCACGCTCAGGATGGCCACGCCGCCCAGGCAGACCAGGATGCCGGCCCAGGCACCCAGCTTCAGCGGCTCGCCCGCGATGAAGGTCGCGAACAGGGCCACGAACACCGTCTCGGTCTTGGAATAAACCGTGCCGACCGCGAAGTTCCGGAGCGAGAAGGCGTGGATCATCAACGACGTGGCCACGATCTGCGCCACGCCAGCGATCGTCACCAGGGCCAAAAAATGCAGCGAGAGAGAGGGCACGTGTCGCCCGGTCACGAAGACCAGGAAGGCGAGCATGCCGAGCGCCAGCGGGGCGCCGTAGAGATAGCGCACGAAGTTGGCGCCATCGACGCTCAGGATGCCGCGAATCTTCTGCTGCATCGTCGTGCGGATGTTCTGGCACAGAGCGGCTGCGACGGTGATCGGTATCCAGAGCGGCACGGCGTTTATCTCCCTGCCGGGAGTGTATGGCCTCAATAGTCCCGCGTCTGCGGTTTAGATTTTCGCGATGCGATGAGGATCAGCCGTGAACGTCTGCACCGACGGCGTCCGCCACCGACTTTATCCCGTCGCGCGCCAGCAGGGCCGCCAGCTCGTCCTTGATGCGGCGGATGAGCGGCGGTCCCTCGTAAACCATCGCCGAGTAGAGCTGCACCAGCGTGGCGCCGGCGCGGATCTTGGCGTAGGCGTCGGCGCCCGATCCCACGCCGCCGCAACCGATCAGCGGGAACTGCCGCTCGACGCGCTGGGCGGCCTTGCGGAGCACCTCGGTCGACAGGGCTGTGAGCGGGGCACCCGACAGTCCGCCGGTCTCGCTGCGTCGCTCGGACTTCAGCGAGGACGGGCGGGAGAGGGTCGTGTTGCCGATGATGATGCCGTCCAGCCGGAGGTCGCGGCAGACGAACACGATGTCGTCGAGATCCTCGTCCGTGGCATCCGGTGCGATCTTGACCACGAGCGGGACGGGCTTGGCCGCAATCGCGTCCTGCACGCGCTTCAACAAGCCTGCGAGTTCGGTGCGGCCCTGGAGGTTGCGCAGACCGGGCGTATTGGGCGAGGACACGTTGCACACGAGGTAATCGGCATAGGGCGCCAGCGCCACACAGCCCGTCACATAGTCGGCGGCGCGATCGACGCTATCCTTGTTGGCGCCGACATTCACGCCGACGAAACCGCGCCGCGGACGGGCGGCAAGGCGGGAGCGGGCAGCGTCGAGACCCTGGCCGGGAAAGCCCATGCGGTTGATGACGCCGCGGTCCTGCGGCAGCCGGAACAGGCGGGGGCGCGGGTTGCCCTCCTGCGGCCGCGGCGTGACGCTCCCGATCTCCACCAGGCCAAAGCCCTGCGCCAGCATGGCGTCGGCGACCTCGGCATTCTTGTCGAAGCCGGCGGCCAGACCGATCGGGTTGGGCAGCGAGCGGCCCCATACCGTCGTGGCCAGGGAAACGGCATCGGTCCGCCGGTCGCCCGGCAGGAGGCCTGTCTTCAGGGCGCGGATGGCGAGGCCATGGGCGGCCTCCGCGTCGAGACGGGAGAGGGCGAGATCGAGGAGGGAATACCAGACGGCCATTGCCGTCTGGTTAGCAGAAGTTCCCTGTGGAGCGCTTGGGCGCCCGGGACGGCTAATCGCGGCCCATGCCGCCGCCCTGGTTCGGGCGCAGGGACGGTGAGTCCGAGAACACGACCATGAACAGTTCACGGAAAAGCTCGCCGATCCGCGGGTCGGTCGGGCCATTCGCAGGAGTCCAGGCGGTGGTCTCGGACATCGTCATGTCGTTGCGGCAGTAGATGGCATAGACGTTGAAGACGCCGGGCTTGCCGGGCTTGAAGCGCACGGTGCCCTTGCAGACCGAGTCGCTGTTGAGATCGTTGGCCGGATCGAAAACCAGCATGAGGCGGTAGTCGGGCCGCGGCTTTTCCGCCGGCGTCTCGTAGGTGAAGGTGAGCCGGGGCATCGGCTTGGCCGCCTGCATCATCGGCAGCAGGTCACGCGCCACCACCGCCGGATCGGTGCCGGGGAAGGGATTGCCATGAATCACCACCTGGAAGTTCTTGCCGTCCGTTGCGGCGAAGAATTCGCGATAGTCGTACTGCACCGCGTAGTAGGTGCCGCCGATCACGGCGGCATAGGCCGCGGCCGGAAGGGCGGCGACCGCCAGCAGGGCGGCGGCGATCTTGGACCTGAAACGCATTGGGCAAACTCCTCCGCGGAATATTTTCCAATCATAGCGCCGGGCGCCACTCCCGGAATGTCACATTTCTGCGCGCGGTCCGTCAGGTCGGCGTAAGCCGTATCAGACGTCGAGGTCGCGGGCGAACCGGGCGTTCTCCTGGATGAAGGCGTAGCGCTTCTCAGGCTTGCGGCCCATCAGGTCCTCGACGAGGGTACGGGTCCGCATGTCCTCGACGCGAGACTCCGGTTCGGTGCCGGTGATCAGCGGCACGTCGACCTTCAGGAGAACACGCTTGGCCGGATCCATCGTGGTTTCTCGCAGATGGACGGACTGCATCTCGCCCAGGCCCTTGAAGCGCGTTATGTCGGCCTTGCCGTTGAACACCGTCCGGATCAGCTCGTCCTTCTGGGCGTCGTCCTGCGCATATTCGGTGCGGCCGCCCTTGCTGATGCGAAAGAGCGGCGGCTGGGCGAGGAACAGATGTCCGTTCTCGATCAGCTTCGGCATCTCGCGATAGAAGAACGTCATCAGCAGCGAGGCGATGTGCGCGCCGTCGACATCGGCGTCGGTCATGATGATGACCCGCTCGTAGCGCAGCCGATCGTCATTATAGTGAGTGCCGGCGCCGCAGCCCAGCGCCTGGATGAGATCCTGAATCTCCTGATTCTCGCGCATCTTCTCGGACGTGGCACTGGCCACGTTTAGGATCTTGCCGCGCAGCGGCAGGATCGCCTGGGTCTCGCGATTGCGCGCCGCCTTGGCCGAACCGCCGGCCGAATCGCCCTCGACCAGGAAGATCTCGGTGCCGGTCGACGACGAACTCGAGCAATCGGCGAGCTTGCCCGGCAGGCGCAGCTTGCGCGTCGCGGTCTTGCGCTGCTGCTCGCGATCCTGCCGTCGGCGCAGCCGCTCCTCGGCCTTGGCCACGACATGCTCCAGCAGGACGTTGCCGGCTTCCTTGTCGCCGATCAGCCAGTGTTCGAAATTGTCACCGACGATCGTCTCGACGATCTTGGTCGCCTCGACGCTGACCAGCTTTTCCTTGGTCTGGCCCTGGAACTGCGGCTGCTCGATGAAGACGGAGACCAGGGCTGCAGAACCATCGATCACGTCGTCGGCGGTGATGACCGAACCCTTGCGGTTGCCGGTCAGCTCGGCGTAGCGCTTGAGGCCGCGCACCAAGGCGCTGCGGAAGCCCGATTCATGCGTGCCGCCCTCGGCGGTCGGCACGGTGTTGCAGTAGGAGCGGACGAAGCCTTCCTCGTCGTTCGGCCACCACACGGCCCACTCGACCTTGCCGTTGCTCTCGCTCTTGGCCTCGCCGGCGAAAGGCTGCGGCACGACGGTCGGCCGCTGGCCGATCTCGGACGTGATGTAGTCCTTCAGTCCGTTGGGGAAGCGGAACGTCTCTTCCTCGGGAATCCCGCTGTTCTTGAGCAGGGACTTGTCGCACTTCCAGCGGATCTCGACGCCACGGAACAGGTAGGCCTTGGAGCGCACCATGCGGTAGAGGCGCTCGGGGGCGAACTGCTGCTTGCCGAAGATCTCGGGATCGGGATGGAAGGTGACGATCGTGCCGCGCCGGTTCGGCGCGGGGCCGGCAGGCTTCAGCTTCGAGACCGGAAGGCCGCGCGAGAAGCTTTGCGTCCAGGCCTGGCGGTCGCGGGCGACCTCGACGACGAGGTCGTCCGACAGCGCGTTCACGACCGAGGCGCCCACGCCATGCAGGCCGCCCGACGTGGCGTAGACCTTGCTGTTGAACTTGCCGCCGGCATGCAGCGTGGTGAGGATCACCTCCAGCGCCGACTTGTTCTTGAACTTGGGATGAGGATCGACCGGCATGCCGCGGCCATTGTCGCGCACCGCGACGTAGTTGCCCGGCAGCATTTCGAGCCAGATCGTGTCGGCATGGCCGGCGACGGCCTCGTCCATCGAGTTGTCGAGAATCTCGGCCACCAGATGATGCATGGCCCGTTCATCGGTGCCGCCGATGTACATGCCGGGGCGCTTGCGGACGGGCTCCAAGCCCTCCAGCACCTCGATGTCACTCGCCGTGTAGGAGTTTTCCTTCGGACCCGCGGCACGCTTGCCGCCGCCAGACCGATCAAAGAGATCGCCGTTTCGTGCCATGCCTGCTTCTTGTCTTTCCGCGGCCGCGCGAGGGGATCGCTGGGTGGCCGGTCCGGCATGGGTATGGTAGCAAAACCGCGTGAAAGCAACCACATCCGGTGAGGAATTGATGTCCGAAAGTCGCCGCGATCCCATCGTAAGGATCGTCCCTCAGCCTGCCGACATGAACGGGAATGGCGACATTTTCGGCGGCTGGGTGTTGAGCCAGATGGACATCGCGGGCGGCTCGCTCGCGGCCCGGGTGGCGAAGGGGCGGGTGGCCACAGTGGCGATCACGGCCATGACCTTCGTGGAGCCGATCAAGGTGGGAGACATGGTGTCGATCTATGGCGAAGTCGTGAAGGTCGGCCGGACGTCGATCACCATCGGGCTCGAGACCGTCGTCCAGCGCCGGCATGAGGAAACCGACATCCGGGTTACCCACGGCACCTTCGTGTTCGTGGCGATCGACGACGAGGGCAAGCCGCGCCCCGTGCCGCACCAGGAGCCGGCGTGAGGCGGCTGTTCGCCCCGATCCTGGCCGCCTTGACGCTGTTCGCACCGGCGGTGGCGCTCGCCCATCCGCACATCGTCGTGCAGCAGGTCGTGCGCATGGTCGTCAAGGATGGGAAATACACGCATGTCGAGATCGAATGGCGATTCGACCCGTTCTCCAGCGAGGTCGAGATCCCGCTGATCGACGAGGACAAGAACGGCAAGGTCTCTGCCCGCGAAACCAAGCTGCTCGCCGACGAGATGATGCCCGAGCTCGGCAAGGACGGGTACCTGAGCTGGATCAACACCGGCGGAAAGGACTTCCGGCCGCCCAAGGCGCCGCAGTTTTCCGTGCGTATCGACGATCCGGCGAGTTTCGTTCCGCCGGAATGGGACCGTAACGCCGGCGACAATGCCGGGATGCCGATGCCGGCCAACAAGCGGGCCGACGCGCCGGGCGTGCCGCGCAAGCAGGGCGCGCGCAATCTCGTCTATGTGATGCGCTTCGCGCTGACCCGGCCCTCCAAGCTCGTGTCGATCGCCACGTACGATCCCGAGGATTTCATCCGGATCGAGGTCGACAAGGCCTCGGTTCAGGCCGGCTGCACCTTGGGCAAGCATCCGACACACAAGTCCGAGTTCGTGCGCGGCTATCCCTTCTTCGCCGACGTGGTGACATGCCAGCTTCCGTGAAAACTTCCGCTCTCCGTTCGCCCTTCCTGTGGGTGGGGCTTCTTCTGCTCGTCGCTCTCGGCTGCGCGCTGGTGTTCAGCGACGGTGTCGCCGAACTCGCGCGCTACTCGGCCGAATACCAGCGCCGCATCAACCAGGTCCTGTCGACCTCGCTGCGCGACGTGCAGTCGGGTACGGGCTCGCTCGCGCTGTGGACTCTGGTCACGGTGTGCTTCGGCTACGGCGTCGTGCACACGCTGGGCCCGGGCCACGGCAAGGCCGTCGTGGTGGCCTACTTCCTCGATAGCAGCCGTCCTCGCGCCTGGATCGAGGGCATCTTCGCCGGCGGCTGGATCGCCTTCACCCACACGCTCGCGGCGCTTCTCCTTGCCGGCGCACTCAAGCTGTCCTCGACGGTCGGCCTGCTGGGCGCACTGCGCGAAGTGCGCAACGTCGAGATCCTTTCCTACACGTTGATCGTGCTGGTGGGCTTCTGGCGTCTGTGGGCCGGTATCACCGGCCGGCTGCACGAGCATTGGCACGGCGACGACCACGACCATCACGGCCATGAGCATGGGCATGCCCATGGGCACGAGCATCATCATCACGATCATGCCCACGGCCACCACCACGACCATGGCCGGGAGGCGCCGCAGCGCACGATCGCCGGCTGGCTGCTGCTGACGGCGGCCGGCATTGCGCCCTGCGCCGGCGCGCTGATCATCATCTTGCTCTCGATCGCGCTCGACGTGCTGTGGGCCGGCGTGGTCGGCGTCATCGCCATTGCGCTCGGAATGGCGATCACCCTGGCCGCCATCGGCATGGCGTCGATGGTGGCCCACCGGCTGATCATTGCCGAGGGCCGCTCGCAGGAGATCGGGCGCTTCACCGCCATCGCCGCCTCGCTGATCGTGATCGCGACGGGCGGCACACTGCTGCTGGGTTCGCTCGAACGCTTCCTGCGCTGAGATCGACGGTGGCCGAGCTCAAGGCGCCCAGCCGAACGTCGCGGCCGCTGCTGGGCGTGCTCTTCATGTGCACGGCCTGCGCCTTGTTCCCGATCATGAACGGGTTGGTGAAGCTGCTGGCCGCAACCTACGATCCGCAGGAGATCGTCTGGTTCCGGATCATCCTGCACCTGGTGCTGGTCGCCGCGGTGTTCATGCCGCGCATGGGGCTCGGGTTGCTGCGTACGCGGCGCATCGGGACGCAGTTCGTCAGCTCGGTGATGATGATGCTGTCGACGCTGTTTTTCTTCTCGGCGGTGAAGTCCATTCCCGTCGCCGAGGCGATCGCGGTCACCTTCGTGGCGCCGCTTGCCGTCGTATTGCTTGCCTGGCCGCTGCTGGGCGAGCGGATCACCTTCTTCCGGATGGCCGCGGTCATCGTCGGCTTCGCCGGCGTCCTGATCGTGATCCGGCCCGGAAGTGCCGTGTTCCAGTGGCAGTCGCTGCTGCTGCTGGGCAGCGCCGTCTGCTACGCGATGTACCAGATCCTGATCCGGCGGCTCGCGGGCATCGACGCGCCCGCCACGTCGATCTTCTACAGCGTGCTCTTGGGGGCGATCCTCATGTCGGCCTGGCTGCCTTTCCACTGGAAGACGCCGACGGGCTGGGCCGACTGGGTGCTGCTGTGCTCGCTGGGGGCCTTGGGGGCATTGGGCCATTACTGCGTCGCCAAGGCCATGACCTACGCCTCGGCCAATTTCGTGGCGCCGTTCAACTATACGCAGATGATTGGCTCGGTCATCGTGGGCTACCTCATGTTCGCGGAGGTGCCGGACTTCTACACCTGGCTCGGGACCGCCGTGGTCGTCGGCGCGGGCCTCATGGTCGGCTGGCAGGGACGCAAGCCGCAAAAGAGCTGAAGGGGGAGAGACCATGCCGTATCTCGTTGCCGCCAATCTGCCGGTCGAGCCGGCTGGAGTCCGTTTCCGCGCGCTGCTCGAGCGGCCGCAGATCCTGCGCATGCCGGGCACGCACAACGGCATCGCAGCGCTCCAGGCGGCGCGGGCGGGTTTCGAGGCCCTCTACCTGTCCGGTGCCGCCATGTCGTCATCGATGGGCCTGCCCGATCTCGGCGTCATCACGGTCGACGAGGTCTGCTTCTTCATCCGCCAGGTGGCGCGCGCCTCGGGCCTGCCGGTCCTGGTCGACGGTGACACCGGTTATGGCGAGGCGCTGAATGTCATGCACATGGTGCGGGCGTTCGAGGAAGCGGGTGCTGCCGCCGTCCATCTCGAGGACCAGCTCCTGCCGAAGAAATGCGGCCACCTGAACGACAAGAAGCTCGCCCCGCCGCATGACATGGCGGCCAAGGTCGCGGCGGCCGCCAGGGCACGGCGCAGTCTCGTGATCGTCGCACGCACCGATGCGGCGGCGAGCGAAGGGATCGACGGCGCGGTGGCGCGGGCGCGGCTCTATCTCGAAGCCGGTGCCGACGCGATCTTCCCCGAGGCCCTGACGAATGCCGAGATGTTCCGTGCCTTCGCCCGGGCGATGCCCGGCGTGAAGCTGCTGGCCAACATGACCGAGTTCGGCCGCACGCCGTTCTTCACGGCATCCGAGTTCGAGGCGATGGGTTACCGGATGGTGATCTGGCCGGTGTCGGCCCTGCGGGCCGCCAACAAGGCGCAGGAGAGCGTGTTTGCCGCCATCCAGCGCGATGGTGGCACCCAGAACGTTATCGACCGCATGCAGACCCGGCAGGAACTCTACGACACGATCCGCTATCACGACTACGAAGCGCTCGACGTCTCGCTGATACAGACCGTCGTGCCGCAAGGCATGCCGCAACGCGACTGAGCTTTAAAAACACCGTCGTCTCGACGGAGCACCGAAGGTGCGCAGTGGCGACCTTCGCTCCACCAACAGCCGGCAAATCGTAGAGAGAAGATCTCTCCGCTCCGCGGCGGAGCCTGCCCCGAGGCATTCGAGGGGCGTTCCGGTCGAAATGACTGACTTCCTTGCCTGGAAGACTCATTCATTCAACTGAGATCAAGCCTCTCAGCAATGGACGATAGGCTTCGAGTGCGAGATCCGGAAGGCCCGCGGCCTTTGCCGGATCGAACCAGGTCAGTTCCGTGTGCTCGTCGTCCAGGATCGCCGGTTCACCTTCCCACGAGGTGACGCCGAACATGTGATAGGTGGCAGGTGCGTCCGGGTCTGTAATGGTGCCGAGGGCAAAGTAGGTGAGCGGCACGATTCCAATCTCTTCGCTCGTCTCGCGGACCAGCGCTTCTTCCAGCGTCTCGCCCGGCTCGACGTGGCCGCCGGGAAAACTCCATAAATCCGGATAGGCCTTCCGCGCTGGACTCCGTCGGGCAAGGAGGACTTTACCTCCTTGCAACAGCACGGCGTTTACGATGACGCGCTGCATGACGGTGAAGCGACAGACCCTACAGACCCAGCGCCGACAGGTCCGGCGTCCGCTTGTGGAAGTCGGTCGCGTCCTGCAGCGCCTTGCCAATCCGGAGCACCGTGCCCTCGGCATAGGGCTTGCCGAGGAGTTGGATACCGATCGGCAGGCCGTTCGAAAATCCGTTCGGCAGCGAAAGGCCGCACAGGCCCAGATAGTTGCCGGGACGCGTCATCAGCGAGATGGCGGGCGAGGTCTCGTCGACCTCGGTGACTGGAATCGCACCCGAGGCAAGCGCAGGTGTGAGCAGTGCATCATAGGGCGCCATCCACGCGTTGAATTCGGCGCGTCGTCCGGCCATGCGGCGCAGTTCTTCGGCGTAGAGCGCCGGCGCGAAGCCCTTGGCTGCCATCGCACGACCGCGCACGCCGGCGCCGATCGGCTGGTTCATGTCCTCGATCCAGCCGCGATGCAGCGACCACAGTTCCGAGGCCGAGATCGAGCCCGCGCCGACACCGAGATTGAAATACCACTCGGGGATCTTCACGGGCTCGACGATGGCACCTAGTTCTTCCAGTTTCTTTGCCGAAGCCTGCCAGGCCGCGATCACGTCGGCATCGCAGGCAGGCAGGGCGGAGGCGTCGGGCAGGGCGATGCGCATGCCCTTGATCGAACCGCCTTTGGTCGAGGCGGTGAAATCCTCGAGCGGCTGGCCGAGCGTCGTCGGATCGCGCGGATCTGGACCAGCCAACGCGTTGAGCATCAAGGCGCAATCCTCGACCGAACGCGCCATCGGGCCGATCGAATCGAGGGTCCACGACAGCAGCATCGTGCCGTGCAGGCCGATGCGGCCGAAGGTGACCTTCAGGCCGACCAGCCCGTTGAACGCGCAGGGGATGCGCACCGAGCCGCCGGTGTCGCTGCCGATGCCGGCGGGCGTGAGACGCGCCGCGACGGCGACGCCGGTGCCGCTCGACGAGCCGCCCGGCGTGCGGTGGGTTTCGAGGTCCCACGGGTTCCACGGCGTGCCCATCAGCGGGTTGGTGCCCCAGCCGCCGAAGGCGAATTCGACCATGTGCAGCTTGCCGAGCGGGATCATGCCGGCCGCGGTCAGGCGCTCCACCGTGTTCGAGGTCTCGGTCGCGACGCGCTTCTCCCACATCTTGGAGCCGCCGGTGCCGATGCGACCCGCGATGTCGCACAGATCCTTGTAGGCGACGGGCAGCCCGTGCAGAGGCGGCAAAGGAAAGCCTGAGGTGCGGGCGGCGTCGGCGCCGTCGGCGATCGCGCGGGCTTCCTTCGCATAGACCTCTGTGAAGGCGTGCAGCTTGCCGTCGGCCTTCTCGATGCGTGCCAGCAGTGCGTCGACCACCTCGCGGGAGGAGAAGCGCTTGGCGGCGAGGCCGGCGGACAGTTCGGTCAACGTGAGTTCATGCAAAGACATCAGGAGGTCGCCTTTAATAAGTGGCTCGGCCACCAGAGAGATCGAAAACCGCACCGGTCGCGAAGGTGCAGTGGGAAGAGGCGAGCCAGGCGACCATCTCGGCCACTTCCTCGACCTCGCCGAAGCGGTTCATCGGGATCTTGGACAGCATGTAGTTGATGTGTTGCTCGGTCATCTGGCTGAACAGTTCCGTCTTCACCACTGCCGGCGCGACGCAGTTCACCAGCACGCCGGTCGTAGCAAGTTCCTTGCCGAGCGACTTTGTGAGGCCGATGACGGCGGCCTTCGAGGCGGAGTAGGCCGAGGCATTGGGATTGCCTTCCTTGCCCGCCACCGAGGCGATGTTGACGATGCGACCCCAGCCGCGCCGCACCATGCCGTCGACCACGACGCGGTTGCAGAGGAAGACACCCGTGAGGTTGACGTCGATGACCTGCCGCCAGGCATCGACGGGATATTTGGCCACGGTCGTGTTGGGACCGGTGATGCCGGCACTGGCGACCAGGATGTCCGGCGGCGCCAGCAATTGCTCGGTCTCGGCGAGCGCCCGGGCGACATCCGCCTCGCTGGTCACGTCGACGGCGAGGGCGACGGCGCCCTTCAGCGCTGCGGCGGACTGCTTCGCGCGCTCGGGATCACGGTCCCACAAGGCGACCCGTCCGCCGCCCTGGGTGATCTTCGCGGCACAGGCGAGGCCGATGCCGCGGGCGCCGCCGGTGACGATCGCGGTCCGGCCGCGGAACGGTTCGGGTTCCATGTCTCCCTCCCAAATCCTTGAATTATCTTGCAATTCCCAGCATATCGGCGCGCCGGCCCATCCGCTACACTGACCACTTCAATGCCTCGAGTTTTCGCGGGAGTTTCATGCCTTCGCCCATTCCGGCGTCCATCGACGCCACCGTCGAGCTGCTGCAGGGCGGCGACTACATCGCCGACCGCAGCCTCGCCACGGTCCTCTATCTCGCCCTCAAGCTCGGCCGTCCGCTGTTCTGCGAAGGCGAGGCGGGCGTCGGCAAGACCGAGATCGCCAAGGTGCTGGCCGAGACGCTGAAGCGGCCGCTGATCCGCCTGCAATGCTACGAAGGGCTCGACGTCGCCTCGGCGGTGTACGAGTGGAACTATGCTCGCCAGATGATCGAGATCCGCCTGGCCGAAGCGCAGGGCGTGCACGACCGCGGCGAACTCTCGGCCGACATTTTCGACGAGAAGTTCCTGATCCGCCGACCGTTGCTCGAGGCGCTGCAGCCACATGTCGGCGGCGCGCCGATCCTGCTGATCGACGAGCTCGACCGTACCGACGAGCCGTTCGAGGCTTACCTGCTCGAAGTCCTGTCGGATTTCCAGGTGACGATCCCGGAGCTCGGCACGATCAAGGCGGCGGAACGGCCGATCGTCATCATCACGTCGAACCGCACGCGCGAAATCCACGACGCGCTGAAGCGGCGCTGCTTCTATCACTGGGTCGACTATCCGGACCTCAAGCGCGAGCTCGAGATCCTCAAGGTCAAGGCGCCGGGCGCCAGCGAGCGCCTGTCGCGGCAGGTCGTTGGCTTCGTCCAGGAGCTGCGCAAGCTCGACCTGTTCAAGGCGCCGGGCGTCGCCGAGACGATCGACTGGTCGACGGCGCTGTCGGAACTCGACGTGCTCGACCTCGATCCGCGCACGATCAACGACACGCTGGGCGTGCTGCTCAAGTACCAGGACGACATCCAGCGCCTCCAGGGCTCGGAAGCGGCCGAGATCCTGCGCAAGGTGAAGTCCGACATCGCCGCGCAGCCGCTGGGGTAGGCGAGCGCAATCATGCGACCGTTCGCGCTCGTCCTCCTCCTTCTGATGTCGCTGAGCGGTACAGCTGCGGCGCGGATGAACGCCGGCCCTGATTTGTGCGACCCCTTCAAGTCGGGTCGTTCGGGGAACGCAATGGAGGTCGAGGGGCAGATCCAGCATCTTTCTGCTTGGCTTGAGAATGGCAAAGGGGAGGCCCTCGGAAACGCCCTCCTGCAGCGCGGCCTCCTCTATCGAGGAAAGCGCGACTGGTTCCGGGCCATCAGCGATTTCGATCGTGCCGAGGCGGAATTCGAGCGAACCAGTTATCCAAAATCCAATTTTTCTGGCCCTGGGGTTCCGAGTGCGCGAGCGTCGTTGCTTACGGAGCGTGGTGCAGCCTATCGGGAATCCGGGGAATACGACAAAGCGCTACATGATCTCGACTTGGCCTTGCAGGATACTCCCAGCTTCAGCCGTGCTCGCATCGAGCGAGCGCTCACGCACTTCCGTGCCGGTCGCAATGACCGGGCCATCGACGACTTCAATCATGTCATCATAAATGATTTCAACTCGATCGGATATGACAGGGCGCGGGCCTACGGACTGCGTGCCTCCGCATGGCTCGACAAGGGCGAGCACGGCCATGCCAGTGTGGACACCAATTCGGCGAACGCGCTCTCCTATAGTCGATGCGACGAAGTCAGGGACAACTTCTGCTGGTTGTATGCCGTTGAAAGCGGTCCTCTGGCGGAGGTCAAGAGCGGGGACGCGCTGGCCAAATACTGGCGTGGCGATCTGATGCGCGACTGCTCGCCGGAGGTGACGGATCGTCCCAATCTTTTGGACTCACGAGCACTGACATATCTGCAGTATGGCGAAATTGCCGATGCGCGAGCGAGTGCTGAAGCAGCGGTCGAGGGCGATCCCGGTGACGGCGAAAAGCACTATATGCTTGCGATGGTCAAGGAAGTGGCTGGCGAGAGTGCAGACGCCGAGTTTGCCAGAGCCCGGGAACTCGGGAAGCCAGGGGACTGGGAACGGTGGGAGCGTCAGCAGGGTAAATTCCGGAAGTTGCACATTCCGGAGACGCTTGCCCAGCAGGCAGCGACAATTGTCGATGAGGCGTTCGAAACCCTGAAAAAGCAATATGCGTACTTCGCGCCGAACCGGCCGGTGCCAGGGCGTTCCGAAATTCTCAAGGACCTTTCGGCCAATAGTCCGCTCGTAGAGTTGTTCAAGCAGGAATATTCTCGCGCGGCGGGTAGCGTCATGCGACCGGATCCGGGCAGGTGGCCGATGCGCGTCGCCGTTCTCGCATTCGAAGACAACAAGGAAGGCAGTCCGCCGAATTGCCGAAGCGAAATCGTCGACTCCGTCGCCGACAATGTTGCGCGTTTCAATCGTGCAGTAGGAAGAACGGTATTCGCCATGGGGACGCCAGAGAAGCACGATATTCTTTTCGTCATAGGTGGCCCGCAGTCGGTACCTGATCTGAAGGTGGACACGGCGATGCAGAAGGTACTCGATGCCGAAGAACGGCAAACCTCCGAGCCCAACGACGAGCACTTCGTGTCCTTTGCGCCCCCGCATTTCACGCCCACGGAGGGAGCCAACCTCCACTATCGCAAGAGCGATGGAGAATTGATCTATGCCAACATTGCACGGTCGTGGAGCCGCGTCTCTAAGCAGTGTTCGGTGGATATCGTTGGAAACTTGGTATTGGCGGTGACCAGTGGAAACGGGCGCAGGTTGGCTTGGTCCTCGCTTTCCACCTCGGAGCGATTCAATCTGCCGCAAAAGGCGGGCTTTGTGAGTCAGGAAATCGAGGCGTGCTTCCTCCTGATGGACCCCAATACCAGCCGAGACCAGCGCGGCGAGTGCGTGCGAACGCTGGCGGCGAGGGATAGAGAAAAGTGATGGACACGCTGCCCGATCCGCCGGCCGGGCTCCCTGGACGCGAGCCGCGCGGCGGCAAGCTTGCCAGCAACATCGTGCACTTCGCGCGAACCTTGCGCACGGCCGGCCTGCGCGTCGGGCCGGGGCAGATCCTGCGCGCCATCGAGGCCGTCGAAGCGGCCGGCTTGCGCAATCGCGACGACTTCTACTGGACGCTCCATTCGGTCTTCGTGAACCGTCGCGACCAGCGTGAGATCTTCGACCAGGCGTTCCACGTCTACTGGCGCAATCCGCGCCTGCTCGAGAAGATGATGGACATGCTGCTGCCGCAGATCGGCGTGCCGGCCGAGCAGGACAAGGGCAAGCAGCTCAGCCGGCGTCTGCAGGAGGCGCTACAGCCGGGGCAGGGCGAGGCACCGGAGCAGTCCGAGGAGCCGCCGGAAGTCGAGGTCGAGGCGACCTTCACCGTGTCGGACCGGGAGGTCCTGCAGACGCGCGACTTCGAGCAGATGTCGCAGGCCGAGATCGACGAAGCGCTGCGCGCCATCTCCCGCCTGCGCCTGCCGGTGCCGGAGCGGCGCACGCGTCGTTACCAGCCGGCGCGTCGCGGGCCGCGCATCGATTTCCGGGCCTCGCTGCGCCGCGCGATGCGGCCGGAGGGCCTGACGGAGCTGGCCCGCCGAGAGCCGCGCCGCCGGCCGCCGCCGCTGGTCATCCTGTGCGACATCTCGGGGTCGATGGCCCGCTACACGCGCATGTTCCTGCATTTCATGCATGCCATCACCAACGACCGCGATCGCGTCTACTGCTTCACCTTTGGCACACGCCTGTCGAACGTGACGCGTGCCCTGCGCAACCGCGACGTCGACATCGCCCTGCAGAAGGCCTCGTCGCAGGTCGAGGACTGGTCGGGCGGCACGCGCATCGGGCAGGCGCTGCACGAGTTCAACAACAAGTGGTCGCGCCGCGTGCTGGGGCAGGGCGCGGTCGTTCTGCTCATCACCGACGGGCTCGATCGCGAGGGCGCGAGCGGTTTGGATGAGGAAATGGAACGCTTGCATAAGTCTTGCTCACGCATGATCTGGCTCAACCCGCTCTTGCGGTACGGCGGCTATGAGCCCAAATCTCAGGGCAACAAGGCCATGCTGCCGCATGTCGACGAATTCAGGCCCGTCCACAACCTGGAGAGCCTGTCCGGCCTGATCGCGGCGCTGGGTTCCCGCACCGTCGGCGCGGACAAGCGCCTGTCCGGGTGGCAGACCGACCTTCGCAAGGAGTAGACCATGAGCGATGCGCTGGAAGTTCTCGATCAGGTCGGCCAGTGGAAGGCCGACGGCAAGGGCGTCGCTGTCGCCACCGTGATCGTCACCTGGGGATCCTCGCCACGTCCGGTCGGCAGCCAGCTCGGTGTCGACGATGCCGGCAACATGGTCGGCTCGGTCTCGGGCGGCTGCATCGAGGGCGCGGTCGTCAAGGAGGCGCTCGACGCCATCAAGGACGGCAAGCCGCGGCTGCTCGATTTCGGCGTAACCGACGAGCAGGCCTGGGATGTCGGTCTGGCCTGCGGCGGCAAGGTCCAGGTCTTCGTCGAGAAGGTGAACTGATCCGATGAAAGCCGAAACCCTCGCCGCCCTCCAGGACGCGCGCGTCAAGCGCCGGGCCGTGACGCTCGCCACCCGCCTCAGCGATGCGGCCGAGGCGCTGGTCTATCGCGGCGAGGCCAACGGCGAACTGGCCGGCGACGCCGAGATCCTCGCGGCCGCGCGCCGCGCCATGGAGACGGGCAAGAGCGAGACCGTCGACGTCGGCGGCGCCAAGATTTTCCTCAATGTCTACGTGCCGCCGCCGCGGCTGGTGATCGTCGGCGCCGTGCACATCGCGCAGTCGCTGGCGCCGATGGCGGCCATGCTAGAGTTCGACGTCACGGTCGTCGATCCGCGCGGTGCCTGGGCCACGACCCAGCGCTTCCCCGGCGTGAAGGTCATCCAGGACTGGGCCGACGAGGCCTTCCAGGCGATGGGCCTCGACGTGTCGACCGCCGTCGTGACCCTGACCCACGATCCCAAGCTCGACGATCCCGCGCTCGAAGCGGCGCTGAAATCCGACGTCTTCTACATCGGAGCGCTGGGCAGCCGGCGCACCCACGCCAAGCGCAAGGAGCGCCTCGCTGAGGTCGGCATCACCGAAGAGATGTTCGCCCGCGTCCACGGGCCGGTCGGCCTCAACATCGGCGCCAAGTCGCCGGCCGAGATCGCCGTGTCGATCCTCGGCCAGATCATCGAGGTGCGCGCGCGCCGCCTTGAAGCCCTGTCCGCGCCGAAGGTCGCTGCGGCGTGAGATTCGGCGAGACACCGGTCGACGACGCCGCCGGCGCCATCCTGGCGCATAGCCGGCGCGCCGACGGGATCAACTTCGCCAAGGGGCGCGTCCTCTCCGACGAGGATATTGCGCGCCTGAAGGAAGCCGGTGTGTCGACGGTTGTCGCCGTGCGCCTCGATGCCGACGACATGCACGAGGACGAGGCCGCGGCAACGGTCGCCCGCGCGCTGGCCGGCGAGGGGATCGAGGTCACCGCGGCCTTCACCGGCCGCTGCAACCATTTCGCCCGCGAGGCGGGGCTCGCCGTGCTCGACCAGGAACGCATCGACGCGCTGAACGAGCTTCATGAATCGGTGACCGTGGCGACGCTGCCGCCCTTCGCGCGTGTCGAGCCGCGCCAGATGGTGGCGACAGTGAAGATCATTCCCTACGGCGCACCGCGCGCCGCGGTCGAGCGCGCCGTCGACGTTGCCAAGGCAGCGAACCGGCCGATGATCGCCGTGGCGCCGTTCCGGACGATGCGTGCGGGCCTCGTCCAGACGAAACTGCCCGGCACCCGGGACAAGGTCCTGGACAAGGCGGTCAACACGACCACGAAGCGGCTGACCTCGCTCGGCAGCACCTTGAACGGCGAGCGTCGCGTCGCGCACGACGCCCGGGCGATTGCCGATGCGCTGGCCGAGCTGAAGTCCGAGGGCTGCGACCTGTTCCTGATCGCCGGCGCCTCGGCGATCGTCGACCGGCACGACGTGGTGCCGGCCGGTATCGAAGCGGCCGGCGGCAAGCTCATCCATTTCGGCATGCCGGTCGATCCGGGCAACCTGCTGCTCACGGCCGAGCTGGACGGCAAGCCGGTCCTGGGTCTGCCGGGCTGCGCCAAGTCGCCCAAGTACAACGGCTTCGACATGGTTCTGGAGCGGCTGGCCGCGCGCCTGCCGGTTGGCCGCGCCGAGATCGTGCGCATGGGATCGGGTGGGCTCCTGGCTGAAATTCCGAGCCGTCCTCAGCCGCGCGACGAGGCGGATTCCGAAGAAGCCGGCCCGCAGCAGGCACCGCGCGTCGCGGTACTTGTGTTGGCCGCCGGCCGGTCCACGCGCATGGGCGGACCGAACAAGCTTCTGGCCGAGGCCGAAGGTGCGCCCCTGGTCGTCCATGCAGTGAAGGCGGCGCTTGCCTCGCAGGCCGTCGAGGTCGTCGTCGTGCTGGGCCATATGGCCGACGACGTCCGCGCCGCGGTCGAGAAAGCCGTGCCGCCGCGCTCGCGCGTGCGCTTCGTCAGTAACCCGGATTTCGCCGAAGGGCTCAGCACCTCGGTGCGCACCGGCATCGGCGCGCTCCCGACCACCGTCGATGCGGCGGTCGTGCAGCTCGGCGACATGCCGGGCGTGGGCGCACCGCTGCTCAATCGCCTGATGGCTGCCTTCAGTCCCGTCGAGGGCCGCTCGATCTGCGTACCGACGGTGGGAGGCAAGCGCGGCAACCCCGTCCTGTGGGCGCGGCGCTTCTTTCCCGAGATGGCGAAACTGTCCGGCGACAGCGGCGCCAAGCACTTGATCGGCGAGCATGCCGATCTGGTCTGCGAGGTCGAGATGACGGGCGAGGCGGCGATCACCGACATCGACACGCCCGAGGCGCTGGCGGCGTGGCGGGCGAGGGTACCTGCATGAGTATTCTGGCATGAGTATCGTGGCATGAGCTTCGACGTCGCCACCGTTCGCGGCCAGTTCCCGATCCTGTCCGAGATCATCGACGGTCTGCCCGTCCATTATCTCGACAATGGCGCCTCGGCGCAGACGCCACTCGCTGTCATGGACGCGGTGCGTCACTACGAGACGACCAGCCGCGCCAATGTGCTGCGCGGCGTCCATCGCCTGGCCGAGCGCGCGACCGAGGCCTACGAGAATGCGCGTGCGCAGGTGGCGGCCTTCCTCGGCGTCCCGACCATGGAGATCGTGTTCACCGGGGGCTGCACTGCTGCGATCAATCTCGTCGCCTTCTCCTACGGCGCGCTTCTGAAGCCCGGCGACCGCATCCTGCTGTCGGAACTCGAGCATCATTCCAACATCGTGCCCTGGCAGCTCCTGCGCGCGCGCTCGGGCATCGAACTCGACATGCTGCCGGTCACGACCGACGGCCGCATCGATCTCACGGCCCTGCCGCGACTCCTGACGGAGAACACGAAGCTCGTGTCGCTGGCGCATGTCTCCAACGTCACCGGCGCCCTGCTCGACGTGCGGACCGTCGTAGAGGCGGCCAAGTCGGTCGGCGCGAAGGTGATGCTCGACGGCGCCCAACGTGCGCCGCACGGGCCGCTCGACCTGCCGTCGCTCGGCATCGATTTCTACGCCTTCGCTGGACACAAGGCCTACGGGCCCAACGGGATCGGGGCACTATGGGGCCGGCCGGAACTCATGGAGGCGATGCCGCCCTTCATGGGCGGCGGTTCGATGATCGGTCGCGTGACCCTGGCCGAGACCACCTGGGCGCCGTCGCCGCGCCGCTTCGAGGCCGGCACGCCCCCGATCGGTCCAGCAATTGGCCTGGGTGCCGCCTGTGCGTGGATGCAGGCGCTCGACTGGGCGGGGGCACACGATCACGAAATGGGCCTGGTGCAGCGCCTGATGGATGGTTTGCAGAAGATCG
Source organism: Reyranella sp. (assembly GCF_052439685.1). GTDB lineage: Bacteria > Pseudomonadota > Alphaproteobacteria > Reyranellales > Reyranellaceae > Reyranella. The sequence goes on along the minus strand of NZ_JBQVQG010000002.1, from coordinate 442,914 downwards.
AGGGCGCGCAGCTCTTCGGCCCGGCCGGCCTGCAGAACCGCTATCCGGTCGTCTCGTTCATGCTGGACGGCGTGCACCCGCACGACGTGGCGCAGACCCTCGATTCTTTCGGCGTGGCGGTGCGCGCTGGCCATCACTGCGCGCAGCCGCTGATGGAGAGGTTCGACCTCGATGGCACGACGCGCGTGTCGATGGCGCCCTACAACGACAACAGCGACATCGACGCGCTGCTGGCCGGCGTCGCCCACGCCGCGAAGACGCTGCGATGAGCGACCAGCTCTACCAGGAGCGCATCGTCGCTCTCGCCAAGGCGAAGACCGGCGCCGGCAAGCTCGAGAATCCCACGAAGACCGTGCGGCGCGACAACCCGCTGTGCGGCGATCGGGTGATCCTCGACGTCCGCCTCGACGGGGAAGGGCGCATCGCCGAGATCGGCCATCAGGTGCGCGGCTGTCTCCTCTGCCAGGCCTCGGCCTCCGCCCTCTCCGCCGTCGCCGTCGGCCGCGATGCCGCGGGCATCGCCGAGCTGCGCCACGACGCCGAGCGCGCCCTCGGCCGCGAGCCCGGCGAGACGCACGAGCCGTTCGATGCCTTCGCGCCCGTTGCGGCACACAAGGCCCGGCAGGACTGCGTGCTGCTGCCGCTCGAAGCGTTGAAGGACGCGCTTTTCTAAGTACGTGTTGCGCCCGTAGTTTGGTCGCGCCGCTGCCGCGCTTGCGTCACAGTCGCTGTGCACGGTGGGCAGGCAACGTCTGGGAGAGACCATGCGCTTTTTGATGAACGTCGTGGCCGTGCTTGGCCTGATTACGTTCCCGACCCTAGCCTTCGCCCAGGACCTCGCGCTGAAGAGGGTCATGCTCTCGTCCGGCGGTCTCGGCTATTTCGAGTACGAGGCGAACATCGATGGCGACGCGACCCTGAAGCTCACCGTGTCGCTGGACCAGGTCGACGACGTGCTGAAGAGCCTCGTCGTCTATGACGACAAAGGCAGCGTGGGCGGGCTCAGCCTGCCGGGTCGCGAGCCGCTGGCGCAGGCGTTCAAGGATCTTCCGTTCGATCAAAGCTCGCTGGGATCGCCCGCGGAGCTGCTGCAGACGCTGAAGGGTGCGCAGGTCACCGTGGGTGGCAGCCGGTCGATCTCGGGCCGAATCGTCTCGGTGGAGGAGGACAGTGTCGCGCTGCCCGACAACAAGGGGGTGGTGAAGCGCACGCGGGTCACGCTCTACACCGACCGCGGCCTGCAGCAGTTCATTCTGGAGGATGCCGAGAACCTGCAGTTCGCCGATGAAGCCCTTCGTGACAAGGTTGGGCAGGCGCTGGTCGCCATCCAGGGCAACCGCGCCAAGGACGCGCGCACCATCGATCTCACGATGCGCGGGCAGGGCAAGCGTACGGTGCGCGTCGCCTACATCGTCGAGGCGCCTGTCTGGAAGGCTTCCTATCGCCTGACCCTCGGCGCAGATCCCGTCGCTGCGCGCTCGGGCCTGCAGGGCTGGGCCGTCGTCGAAAACTTGAGCGGCCAGGACTGGAAGGACGTCGAGCTGACCCTCGTCTCGGGGAGGCCGGTCGCATTCCATCAGGCTCTCTACAACGCGTATTACGTGACCCGTCCCGAGGTGCCGGTCGAGATCGCCGGCCGCCTGATGCCCGGCGTGGACCGTGGCGGGGTCGCCGCCGACCAGCGCGCGAAATCCTCGTTGCCTATGCCGGCGCCCGCGCCCTATCGGGCGCAGCAGGAGCGTTCGGTCGTCACCCCCGCCATGGCGCCGCCTCCGCCGCCGCCCGCCGGGATGGCCGCCGCTGCAGAGCAGATTGAGGCGAACGACGCCGCCACACAGGTGATCTTCAAGTTTCCGCGCGCTGTCAGCGTCGAGAATGGCCGCACCCTGTCGATCCCGATCGTCGACCGGCAGGTGCCGGCCGCGCGGCTCGCGCTCTATCAGGCCGACACTGCCGCGCGTAACCCGCTGGCCGCCATCCGCCTGACCAACGATGGCGAGTCGGGCCTGCCGCCGGGCATCATCACGCTCTACGAGCGCGACAAGGGAGGCTACGTCTCCTATGTCGGCGACGCGCGCCTGTCGGCTTTCCCGGTCGGCGAGACGCGGCTGCTTGCCTATGCGCTCGACGAGAAGATCGTGATCGAGCGCGACGTGGCGCAGACCGATCGGGTGGCGTCCGGCACCATCGCCAACGGCGCGCTCCGCTTGTCGCGGGTCGTGCGGCAGACGACGGTCTATCGCGTGCGCGGCCCGGCCAAAGAGCCGCGCCAGCTCGTCGTCGTGCAGCGCCGTTTGCCGGGCTGGACGCTGACGAAGCCCGAGGCGAAGGACGTCGAGCTCAGCGAGGGCAACTATCGCATCCCATTCCAGCTTCCGGGTGGCGACCAGACTCAGACCTTCGAGGTGGTGCAGGAGCAGACCCAGCAGCAGGAGATCCGTCTGGTTGAGAGCGCGGCCGAGCAGATCCGCGTCTATGCCCAGGCCCGCGAGTTCGACGCCAAGACGCGCGATGCGCTCACCCGCGTTCTGCAGCTGCAGCAGGCCGCGGCGGAGGCTCAGCGCAAGGTCCAGCAGGTCGAGGCCGAACGGCAGGCGATCGTGCAGGAGCAGGCGCGCCTGCGTGACAACCTCGCGCGCGTGCCGGCCAACAGCGACCTCCAGCGCCGCTATCTCGCGACGCTGGACAAGCAGGAGACCGATCTGGAGGCCCTCGCCACCCGCCGCGCCGGCGCCGAGAAGGCCGCCGAAGCGGCGCGCGAGGCGCTGCGGACGTATGTGAGCCAGCTCGGCTGATCAACCCGCCCGGAGCGTCCTGACTGCGTCGTCGCGCCGGAACAGGTAGAGGAGGGCGCGCAGCGCCGTGCCGCGCTCGGTCTGCAGATCGGGATCGCGCGCGATCACCAGCCGGGCGTCGTCGCGCGCGGCTTCCAGCAGCTCGTTGTGGACGGCGAGATCGGCCAGACGCATGTCCGGGAGCCCGCTCTGGCGTGTGCCCAAAAGCTCACCGGCGCCGCGCAGCTTCAGGTCCTCCTCGGCGATGCGGAACCCGTCCTCGGTCTCGCGCATGATCGCCAGGCGCGACTTGGCGGTCTCGCCGAGTGGCATGGCGTAGAGCAGCAGGCAGGTCGACTTGGCACTACCGCGGCCCACCCGGCCGCGCAGCTGGTGCAGCTGAGCCAGGCCGAAGCGCTCGGCATGCTCGATCACCATGACCGTGGCGGCCGGCACGTCGACGCCGACCTCGATCACGGTGGTGGCGACCAGGATCGACAGGCGTCCGTCGGAGAAGGCTGCCATCGTGGCCTCGCGCTCGGCGCCCTTCAGGCGGCCGTGCAGCAGGCCGACCTTGCCGGGGAAGCGATCGTTCAACAACCGGAAGCGCTCGGTCACGTTGGCGAGGTCGATCTCCTCGGATTCCTCGATCAGCGGACAGACCCAGTAGACGCGCGCGCCGGCCGCGATCTGGCGGCCAATGCCCTGGGCGACCTCGCCGAGGCGTTCGAGCGGAATTGTGCGCGTGTCGATCGGCTGTCGGCCTTTGGGCTTTTCCGTGAGCTTTGAAACGTCGAGATCGCCATAGGCCGCCAGCATCAGGGTGCGCGGGATCGGCGTCGCCGTCATCACGAGCAGATCGACGGCATGGCCCTTCGACGATAGCGCCATCCGCTGATGGACGCCGAAGCGGTGCTGCTCGTCGACTACGGCCATCGCAAGGTTGGCAAACTCGACATCCTCCTGCACCAGCGCGTGCGTGCCGACGACGAGCTGGATCGTGCCGTCGGCCAAGCCCTGCAAGGTCTGCTTCTTCTGCCGCTGGCCATCACGGCCAGTCAGCAGCGCGATCTTGACGCCGGCCGCTTCGGCCAGTGGCGCGATGGTCGCAAAATGCTGGCGCGCCAGAAGCTCGGTCGGCGCCATCATGGCAGCCTGCGCACCGGCCTCGACGCAGATCAGCATGGCGAGCAGCGCCACGAGGGTCTTGCCGCTGCCGACATCGCCCTGGAGAAGCCGCACCATACGCTGTTCTTTGCCGAGGTCTTCGGCGATCTCGGCGATGGCCTGGGTCTGGCTGGCGGTCAGCTCGAAGCCCAGCGACGCGAGAGCGGCCTTCCGTAGGCGGCCATCACCCGTGGTGGCGTGGCCGGCCAGGGTGCGATTGTGATGGCGTACCAAGGCGATGGCGAGCTGGCTGGCCAGCAGCTCGTCGTAGGCCAGCCGGGCGCGGGCCGGGTGCGAGGGCGATAGATCGCCCAGTCCATCGGGCGCGTGTGCGCGGGCGAGGGCGGTCTTCCAGTCGCCCCAGTCCTGCTTCTTGTGGAAGGCGGTGTCCTGCCACTCGGTCAGGCCCGGCGCGCGCTCGACGGCCGCGGCGATCGCCTTCTGCACCGGCCGCTGTGTCAGGCCGGCGGTGAGGCCGTAGACCGGCTCGACCCTCAGGATGGAATCGCGGTCGTCGAGCGGCACGACATGGTCGGGGTGCGTCATCTGCACCTCGCCCTGGTAGATTTCGACCTTGCCGCTGATCACCCTTGTCTCGCCGGGCGGCAGCAGCTTCTTGAGATACTCCTCGCGGCCGTTGAAGTAGGTGAGGCAAATTCGGCCGCTCTCGTCGCTGCACCAGACCTTGTAGGGCTGGCGGTGGCTATGCGGGATGAGATGCTCATCCACGACGACGGTCAGGGTGGCGACCTCGCCGCCGCGCGCCTGTGCGACCTCGGGTGCATTGCGCCGGTCGATCACGCCCAGCGGCAGGTGCCACAGCAGGTCGACGACCAGCGGACCCGCCAGCTTTTCCACGAGCGTGCCCAGCCGCGGGCCGATTCCGGGCAGCGACGTGACATGGGCGAAGAGCGGGGTGAGGCTTAGCGGGCGCATGGTTGGCTTGATCTCGGGCTGCGTGACTTCGCCATCGCCGCCGCCTATATGCTACGCCCCTTTTGGGTCCGGGACTGGGGAAAACATGGTTGGCGACACGGATCTGGAGACGCGGCGGAAGCGTTTGCTCTACCGCAGCACCTATCGTGGCAACAAGGAGAACGACATCCTCCTTGGCCAGTTTGCGCGCGCCCATCTTGGCGAATTCGGTGCAAACGAACTCGATCAGTATGAGCGGCTGCTCTCGGTCGGCGACAACGACATCTACGACTGGGTCTCCGGCAAGGTGGAGGTTCCCGCCGACCAGGATTCGGCCGTGGTGCGCAAGCTGCTGGCGTTTCGCGTGAGGTTCTAGTGGCTCTGCCGTTCGCCAGCGCGCTGGCCGCAATTCCGCGCAAGGCCGTAAAATGGACCCTGGCCGGCCTGCCGGAAGGCGCCGATGCGCTCGTGCTGGCAGAGCTGGCACGCGCAACCGGCGGCGTGGATATTTTGCACGTGGCGCGCGACGGGCAGCGGCTGGAGCGGCTGCAGGACGGCTTGCGCTTCTTCAACCCCGATCGCGAGGTGCTGGTCTTCCCGGCCTGGGATTGCCTGCCCTACGACCGCATGTCGCCGCATCCCGACATCGTGGCCGAGCGCCTGGAGACGTTGAGCCGGCTGGCCGCGCCAAAGGCGCCCGGCGCCCCGGCGCGCATCATCCTCGCCTCGGTGGGCGCCGCGCTGCAGCGCGTGCCACCCAGAAGCCTCTATACCGAGGCGGCGACGATCCTGCGCAAGGGCCAGACCGTCGACGTGGCCTGGCTGACCAAATTCCTGGGCGAGAACGGCTATGGCCGTGCCGAGACGGTGATGGAGCCGGGCGAGTTCGCCGTCCGCGGCGGCCTGTTCGATCTCTTCCCGCCGGGCACCAAGGAGCCGCTACGCCTCGACCTGTTCGGCGACACGCTGGAGGCCATCCGGTCGTTCGATCCGATGAGCCAGCGCTCGACCGGCACCCGCGACGAGGTCGTGCTGTTGCCGGTCAGTGAAGTTCTGCTGACGCCAGCGAGTATAGAGCGCTTCCGCAGCGGCTATCGGGAGCTGTTCGGCAACGTCTCGGGCGACGACCTGCTCTACGAAGCGGTCTCGGCCGGACAGCGCCATGTCGGCGTCGAGCACTGGCTGCCGCTGTTCCACGACCACATGGAGACGCTGCTCGACTACTGCCCCGGCGCGGTCGTCACGGCCGATCATGAGGCCGCGGAGGCCTTCACGGCGCGCTACGAGCTGATCGCCGACTATTACGACGCCCGCCAGAAGACCGGCGCCAAGGGCGGCATGACCGGCGGCGCGGACTACAAGCCTCTGCCGCCTGACCGGCTCTACCTGAAGCCGTCGGAATGGGAGCGGCTGCTCGACGATCGTCCCGTGGCGCAGTTCTCGACCTTCGATTCAGCTCCGGGGGCGGTCAACACGATCGATCTCGGCGGCCGCCGCCATGAGGGCTTCGCGCAGGCGCGGACGGCGCAGGGCGTGAACCTGTTCGACAAGGTGGCCGAGCATGTGAAGGCGGCCAACGACGCCGGCCGCCGCATCGTCGTCGCGGGCTACACCGACGGCTCGACGACCCGCCTGCAGCATCTGCTGCAGGAGCATGGCGCCACCACGCCAGTACTCGCCGCCGACTTCGCGATGGTGCAGGGCCTGCCGGCCGGCGTCGTCGCTGTCGTGATCTGGCCACTGGAGCACGGTTTCGTGCTCGACGGGCTGGAGGTGATCGGCGAGGAGGACATTCTCGGCGACCGCCTGTCGCGTCCGGCCAAGAAGCGCCGCCCGTCAGAACGCTTCATTGCCGAGGCCTCGGCGCTGAGCGACGGCGACCTCGTCGTGCATCGCGAGCACGGCGTCGGGCGCTACGAGGGGCTGGTGACGCTCGAGATTCATTACGCGCGCCACGACTGCCTGCGGCTCACCTACGAGGGCGGCGACAAGCTCTTCGTGCCGGTCGAGAACATCGACGTGCTGAGCCGCTATGGCGCGGGCGAGGAGGGCGCCGTCCTCGATCGCCTGGGTGGCGTCGCCTGGCAGTCGCGCAAGGCCCGGCTGAAGCAGCGGATTGCCGACATGGCCGACCGGCTGATCCAGATCGCCGCCGAGCGCGCCGTCCGGCGGGGCGAGACGCTCAGTCCGCCTGAGGGGCTGTACGAGGAATTCTGCGCGCGCTTCCCCTATGCCGAGACCGATGACCAGCTCCAGGCGATCTCCGACGTCATGGACGATCTGTCCTCGGGCAAGCCGATGGACCGGCTGGTCTGCGGCGATGTCGGCTTCGGCAAGACCGAGGTGGCGTTGCGGGCGGCCTTCGTCGCCGCGATGTCGGGCAAGCAGGTGGCGGTGATCGGACCGACGACCCTGCTGGCCCGCCAGCACCACCGCACCTTCGTCGAGCGCTTCCAGGGCATGCCGGTGAACATCGGCCGCCTGTCCCGCCTGGTCCCGGCCAAGGAGGCCAAGGCAACCAAGGAGGGGCTGAAGGATGGTACCGTCAATATCATCTGCGGCACGCATGCGCTGCTGGCCAAGAGCATCGAGTTCAAGGATCTCGGCCTGCTGATCGTCGACGAGGAGCAGCATTTCGGCGTCGGCCACAAGGAGCGCCTGAAGGAGCTGCGCGCCGATGTCCATGTGCTGACCCTGACGGCGACGCCGATCCCGCGCACCCTGCAGCTGGCGCTGACCGGCGTGCGCGACATGAGCCTGATCGCCACGCCGCCGGTTGACCGGTTGGCGGTGCGTACCTTCATCACGCCGTTCGATGGCGTCACCATCCGCGAGGCCCTACTGCGCGAACAGTATCGCGGCGGCCAGACCTTCTACGTCTGTCCGCGGGTCGAGGATCTGGAGTCGGTCGCCGCGGAGATCCGCGAGTTGGTGCCGGAAATCCGGCTGGGCATGGCGCACGGCAAGCTGCCGCCGACCACTATCGAAAACACGATGCAGGATTTCGTCGAGGGCAAGTTCGACGTGCTGCTGTCCACCAACATCGTGGAAAGCGGCCTCGACATCCGCAACGCCAACACGATGATCATCCATCGCGCCGACATGTTCGGCCTGGCGCAGCTCTACCAGCTGCGCGGCCGGGTCGGGCGCGGCAAGACACGGGCCTATGCCTATCTCACGGTGCCGCCGGGACGGGCGCTGAACGAATCGGCGGCCAAGCGGCTCGAAGTAATGCAGACCCTCGACACGCTGGGCGCGGGCTTCCAGCTCGCCAGCCACGACCTCGATATCCGCGGCGCCGGCAATCTCCTGGGTGACGAGCAGTCCGGCCATATTCGCGAAGTCGGCATCGAACTCTACCAGCAGCTGCTGGAAGAGGCGGTTGCGGTGGCGCGCGGTCGATCCCAGGAAGCTGAAAAGTCGGAATGGTCGCCCCAGATCAATCTCGGCATCCCGGTGCTGATCCCCGAGGAATACGTGCCCGACCTCTCGGTCCGCATGGGCCTCTACCGGCGCCTGGGCGGCCTCACCAACCAGAGCGAGATCGATTCTTTCGCCGCCGAGCTGATCGACCGGTTCGGCCGCATGCCGGCCGAGGCGGAATTCCTGCTTAATACAGTGGCGCTCAAGCTGCTGTGCCGCGCCGCCCATGTCGAGAAGATCGATGCCGGCGAGAAGGCCGTGGTTCTCAGCTTCCACGACAACAAGTTCGAGAAGCCCGAGCGCCTGATCGGCTGGATCCAGAAGAACGCGCCGCTGGTGAAACTCAGGCCGGACCACCGCGTGATCGTGCAGCGCGTCTGGAAGGAAGAGCGGCAGCGTCTTTCGGGCGTGACGTCGATCGTTTCTTCTTTGGCGAAGCTCGCCGCTTAGGGGTGTTCTTCGGTTTCGGCTTCATCAGCGCCTTGGCCGCACGCCGGCCGCAGCGCAGCAGCCAGTCGCTGAGCCGCGGGTCGCCCGAGGCGCGCGCGAGGGTGACCGCGCCGACTGCGAGGATCGCCGCGGCAGTCGCATCGGCATCGAGCGTGCGTTTCTTTCCGCGCGCCAGTTCGGCGATCACGCCGTGGAGAACGTTCGCATAGGCGAGCCGCGCCGCCAGGGGCGCGCGGGCCACGTCGCCGGCGAGCGAGGCGAGGGCACAGCCTTGAGCAGCGGCGCTCAGGTTCTCGCGGTCGAGATAGGCATCCAACACGGCGGCGGGTTTCTCGGCCGCCCGAAGACGGGGCAGCAGACCGTGTCCCCTGCGTACGACTTCGGCGAACAGCGCGTCCTTCGAGGTGAAGTGCGCATAGAAAGCACCGCGCGTCAGCCCAGCCGCCAGCATGATGTCGTCGATGTTGGTGCCCGCATGGCCGCGCAGCCGGAACAGCCGGGCGGCATGCTCGACGATCTCGGCCCGGATGGCGGCCTTACGTGTGGCGCTGATGGGCATGATATGTTGGTCATCATATCATAGGACAATCGACATATGAACGGTCACGAGCTGGGGCGCGCCACTACAGCGCGGGATTAGCCCGCGCGCAGTGGCGCGCCCCCAGCAAGGATCAGGCGGTCGATTGGGCCGCGCTGGTGGCAGCGTCGCGTTCGGCGAGGTTGAAGACCTCGACGAAGGCGGGGGGCGGCTGGGCGCCGGAGACGGCATATTTGCGGTTCACGATGAAGCAGGGCACGCCGTTGATGCCGAGGCGGCGGGCATAGACGTCGGAGGCGACGACTTCCTGGCGGCCCTCGTCACCCGACAGGAAGTGGCGGACGGGATCTTCCTCGATGCCGGCGCGGGCGGCGCATTCGACCAGCGTATCGAGGTCGCCGATATCGAGGCCTTCCTCGAAATATGCCTTGAACAGCTCGGCCACGACCTCGTCCTGGCGCTCGCTCCTGGCGCTCCAGTGCACGAGGCGATGCGACATCACCGTGTTGGGCGTGCGCTTGATGCGGGAGAACTGGAAGTCGATCCCGGCCTCGCGGCCGCTCTCGGCGATCGCCTGGTAGATCTGGCGCGGCCGGTCGCCGCCGCCGAACTTGGCGCGGACGTAGTCGTCGCGCGTCATGCCCTCGACCGGCATGTCGGGATTGAGCTGGAACGGGCGCCATGCGACCGCGACGTCGGTGCGGCCGCTCTGCTCCAGCGCGCGCTCGAAGCGGCGCTTGCCGATGTAGCACCAGGGACAGATCGTATCGGAGACGATGTCGACGTAGATCATGGGCCGAGCTTATGCCTTTCGCGCCAGTGCAGGAAGAGGCCGGCGCCCGCTGCAACCGCCAGGGCGAGCGTGGTCAGCCAGGCGGCGCTGGGCCAGCCGCCCACGGCCACCAAGGCGCCGGTGATCGGGGGGCCGAGAAGCCCGCCGATATTGGAGCCCTGCATCAGCAGGCCGGTCGAGGCGCCGGCCAGTTCCCGGCGCGGCGCATGAATCGGAATGGCAGTGAACAGGGCCCCCGGTACGACGCCGATCACCGCCGAGTAGACGCCGGCCAGTAGCAGCCGGCCGAGGTCGGGGACGCCGCTCACGAAGATGCCGGCGGCGCACAGGCTCATCGAGAGGGTGGCGCCGACGATCACCGTGACCCGCGGCACGCGGCGGTGCAGCAGCCAGCCGGCTCCGAGATTGCCGGTGACGTTCAGAATGGCGACTGCAGCCGTGACGAGGGCGGCCGTGGAGGTGGAATAGCCCAGCCTCTCGATCAGGAGCGTCGGCAGGAAGCCGATGATGGCGAACCAGCAGCAGGCATAGGCGCCGAAGCAGAGCGCGATCGCCAGCGGGCCCCCGCTGGTGGCGACTTCCTTCATTTCCGCGAGGACCGGACGGCGCGCGACGGGCCACGGGTCGAGCTCGCGTCGCGGCACGGCGCGCAAGAGGAGTGCGCCCGCCATCAGCGCGGCCGCCCCCGCTGCCACGAGCCAGACAGTGCGCCACGAGGTGGCGGGCAGGACGATGGCCGCGATCACCATCATGGTGCCGGAGCCGGCCGGCATGTAGGTGCTCCAGATCGCCAGGGCGAGACGCTGGTCGGCGGGTCGCGTCAGTCGCAGCAGCAGGGTCGGCACGGCGACGACGACCGTGATGAAACCGAGCCCTTCGAGGACGCGGCCGAGCAGCAATGCTTCGACGTTCGGCGCGAAGGCACCGGCGAAGCTCGCCGCGCCGGCCAGCAGCGTGCCGAAGATCGCCAGCCGCCGGTGTCCGACGCGGTCGGCCGTCAGCGCGATCGCCATGCCGCCCAGCGCCGTCATCAGGTTGACGACCGACAGCAGCCAGCCCGCCTGTTCCAGCGTCGCGCCGAGATCCTCGCGGATCGACGGCAGGGCGGGAGGCGCCTTGCCGACCTGGAATGCGGCGACCATGCCGGCCGCGACCAGCAGGGCGGCCAGCGGCCACGGGGTACGGGATGGCGTCAGTACTGCACCCGCGCGGTGATGGCTCCGTCGACCACCATGTTGATGCCGGTGATGAACGAGGCGGGCGCGCCGGCCAGGAACACGACGGCGCTGGCCACTTCCTGCGGCGTGCCCATGCGGCCCGTGGGATTGCGCGCCAGTGAGCGCTTGTAGCGTTCGCTGGCGGCGTCGCGCTGGCGGCCCCAGGTGTTACCGTCCTCGAGGATCGTGCCGGGCGAGACCATGTTGACGCGTACGCCCTTGGGCGCCAGCTCGATCGCCATGGACTTGGCCATTGGCACAAGCGCCGCCTTCACCGAACGGTAAGGCTGGGTCGGGCCCGCAACCTCGACCAGCGAGGTCGTGCCGATGATGGTGAGGGTGGCGCCCTGACCGCGCGCTTCGAGATGCGGCCGGACGTTCAGCACGGCGTTCACAGTGGCGACAAGGTCGACCTCGATTGCCTTGCGCCAGCCCTCGGCCGTGTTGTCGGTGCCGAGCGCGCTCACATTGGCCACGAAATGATCGATGCCGCCCTCGGCTGCGAAGCCGTCGATCCAGGCCTTGAGGCTCGCGTTGTCGGTGACGTCGAGCGCCGTGCCGGTGGCGCGGCTCTGCTGCGCACGCCATTCCGTCTCGCGCTCCTTCACCAGAGCCGCATCGCGGGCGCAGAAACCCACGACCGCGCCTTCGGCCAGGAAGGTATCGACGATGGCGCGGCCGATACTCTTGGTGCCGCCGGTCACCATCACGCGCTTGCCCTTGAGACCGAGGTCCATGTTTCCTCCGAACGGGTCGCTCGCCTATAAGGCCGGCATGAAACAGTGGAGCGTCCGGCATGTCCAAGCGATTCGACCTTAGCGGTAAAGTAGCCCTGGTGACCGGCGCCTCGTCGGGTCTCGGCGTGCACTTTGCCCGAACGCTGGCCGAGGCGGGCGCTTCGGTGGCGATCGCGGCGCGGCGCGCCGACAGGCTCGCTTCTCTTCAGGCGGAACTGCAGCAGGGCGGCGCCCGGGCCGTCGCCGTCGATCTCGACGTTCAGTCGGCCGACTCGATCGCGGCAGCCTACGACAAGGTGGAAGAGGCGCTGGGACCGCTCGATATCCTCGTGAACAACGCCGGTATCTCGATCGTGAAGCCGGCGCTCGACATGCCCGAGGCCGACTGGGATTCTGTCGTCGACACGAACCTGCGCGGCGCCTGGCTGATGACCCAGACGGCAGGCAAACGCTGGGTGGCGGCGAAGCGGCCGGGCTCGATCGTCAACATCGCCTCGATCCTGGGTCTGCGCACGATCGGCCAGGTCGCGCCCTACAATGCCTCGAAGGCCGGGCTGATCCATCTCACGCGGGCACTCGCGATGGAGTGGGCGCGCTACCATATCCGCGTCAACGCGATCTGCCCGGGCTACATCGAGACCGAGATGAACGGCGAATTCTGGAAGACGCCGGGCGGCCAGCGCCTGATCGACCGCATTCCGCAGCGTCGCATCGGCCAGCCCGAGCATCTCGATGGCGCACTGCTACTGCTCGCGTCGGAAGCGGGCGCGTTCATGACCGGCAGCATCATCACCGTCGACGGCGGTCACACGGTGAATTCACTCTGATCACCAGCCGTTGATGCGGTCGTAGACGTCGACCACCGACCTGCCGCCGTCGAGGTCGCTGTCGACCACGTAGTAGCGGTCGTAGGCGGCGGCGGTGATGCAGGCATGGTTGGGCAGGATGCGGACGCGCGCGCCGACCGGTAGGTTGGCGTAGGGCAGCCGATCGTCGGCGGCGACGAAGCCGTGCTCCTGCGAGCATTCGATCACCGCCATCCCGGCGGCCGGCGGATCGGCGATGGTGCCGTAGCCGACCTTGGGCTGGAATTCCTGCGCGCTGATGTCCTTGGAGAGCGCCAGCGCGCCGGCATCGACCAGCAGCTGGTTGCGGTGCGGATAGTGGCCAATCACCGAAGCCAGCACCGAGAGCGCGATGTCTCCCGCGCCGCATGCGCCGATATATTCCTGGTCGAGGTCGTTGAAGACATAGACGCCGGGCCGCATCTCGGTGATGCCGGAAAAATCGCGCGAGTGCATCGCCGTCGGCGTCGAGCCGCCCGAGACGATGGGGCAGGGGATGCCCGCCGCCCGCAACTTTTCGGCCGCGGTCACGATGGCGAGGCGTTCCTGTTCAGCGACGCCCGCGATGCCGTCGGGCGTGCTCTGGTGATAGGAATGGCCGGCATGGGTCATGACACCGGCCAGTTCCACGCCCGGCGCCTCGTGCAGCACGCGCGCGATGTCGAGCAGGCCCGGCAAAGCAGGATAGGGCAGACCGGCCCGGCCGCCGCCACTGTCGATCTCGATGAACACCGAGAACATGTCGCCGTCCTTTGCCGCGGCCGCGATCGCCTGCGCCACGTCGAGATTGTCGGTGACGACGCGCAAGTTCACGCCGCGCCGGCGCAGCTCGGTCACGGCGCCCAGCTTCGAGGGGATGATGCCGACGCCGTACAGGATGTCCTTGAAGCCGCCGTCGGCGAAGTAGCGCGCCTCGGCCAGGGTCGAGACGGTGATGCGTCCGTCATGGCCCTCGACGGCCATGCGGCCGATCTCGACCGACTTCGCGGTCTTGAGGTGAGGGCGGAGCATGACACCTGCATGACGCAGACGCTCGCTCATGCGCTTGAGGTTGCGGCGCAGGATCGCCCGGTCGAGAATGAGGGCGGGAGTCGGCAGGTCGTCGATTGTCTGTGTGGCCATGGTGACGATTTTAGCATGCCGATCGAAAACGAGCGCAAGTTTGTCCTGAACGAGCAGGCCACGGGTCTGGAAGCGGAACTCGGTGCGATGCAAGGCGTCTCGCGCCACCTGCTGCGCCAAGCCTATCTCGACGCACCGGGTCTGCGCATCCGCTCGCTCGAGGGCGAGGGCAAGACCGACCACGTCTTCACCTACAAGCGCACCATCGACGGCCAGGTCGTCGAGATCGAGACCGGCCTCAGCGCCGTCGACTTCGGGCGGCTGTGGACGCAGCGCAAGGAGACGCTGGTGAAGGTCCGCTATTCGTGGACCGAGGGCCCTTACCACTGGGATGTCGATTTTTTCAAGCGCGACGACGGCTCGACCTACTTCGCGATGGCCGAGGTCGAGATGCCGGAGGAGCAGAGCGAGCCGCCGCCGCTGCCGTCCTTCCTCGCGAAGCACCTCCTGATGATCGCGCCCGCCCTCGACCCCCGCTTCACGTCGAAGCGCATCGCCGACCAGGCACACGCCACGAAGCTGCTTGCCGACATCAGGGCGAATAAAGAGGTCGCCTAAGCTTTGCGTGGCCGGTTGCGCGGCAGGGTGACGAGCGGCCACGGGTCGGGGAACTGGCCGACGGGGCAGTCGATCAGGAGGGGCGCGCCCTTGGCGATGCCGCGCGAAATGGCGCTGCCCAGCTCGTCTGGCGAGCCGACGCGGACCGCGTCGACGCCGAAGCTTTCGGCCAGTTTCACGAAGTCGGGGTTGCGCAGTTCGGTGGCGATCGTGCGGTTGTTGAAGGATTGCTGCTGGATGCGCCGCACGTTGCCGAAGGCACCGTCGCTGAAGACCACGGCCACGACGCCGATTCCGTGCTGGGCCGCCGTCGCCATCTCCATGGCGGTGAACATGAAGCCGCCGTCGCCGCTGATCGACAGCACAGCGGTGTCCGGCCGTGCGACCTTGGCGCCCAGCGCGGTGGCGTAGCCCCAGCCCAGGGTGCCCTGATAGCCGGGTGACAGGAAGGTGCGCGGCTTGTAGGTCGGCCAGGCGAAGCGGGCCGCATAGCCCATCTGTGTCAGCTCATCGACCAGGATGCCGTCGTCCGGCAGTGCCTTGCGCATCGCCTCGAGGTAGGCGATCTGCGGCGCGAGCGTCTCGTGGATCTTCTTGGTGGCCGCCGCCTTGATCCCGGCGACATGCTCGGCCCGGCCGCTGTGCTTGCGGGCACGCTTTTCCAGGTACTCGGCCAGCAGCTTCAGAGTCGCTGTCGCGTCGCCGACGATACCGATTTCCGGCTTGCGATGGCGGTCGAGTTCCTCGCTGTCGGCATCGATGCGAACGATCTTCAGCGTGTCGTCGAGGCCCCAGTTCTGTTGCGGCGGCTGCAGGCGCGTGCCGACCGCGAGCACGACGTCGGCCTCGCCCCAGAAGCGGTAGCCGGCCGGCGCGGTGATCGAGAGGCGATGCCGTCCGTCGATCACGCCTTGGCCCATGCGGCCGGTCATCACCGGCGCGTCAAGCAGCTCGGCAATGCGCTGGACGTATTCGCCAGCACCCTGGGCGCCTCCACCGACCACGATCATGGGTTGCTCGGCGCCGCCCAGCAACTTGGCGGCACGCTCGACGGCCTCCTCGTCGACCGGGCAGGGATCGGCGGTCGCGGCCGTGCCAATCAGCTCGACCGGCGCGCGCCGTGCCCAGGTGTCCATGGCGCATTCCAGCGCGACGGGGCGCTGGCGTCCCGAGAGAAGCCGGCGGAAGGCCTCGTTCACCAGGCCGGGCGCGGCGCTGGGTGAGGGGATGCGGTCGGCCCATTTGGTGAGACCGCGCATGATGGCGAGCTGGTCGGGCAGTTCGTGCAGCAGACCGACGTTGCGGCCGATCATCGACTGCTGGATCTGGCCCGTCAGCGCCAGCACCGGCGCATTGACGGCATAGGCCGTCGCCAGCGCCGCCGTCGTATTGAGGAAGCCCGGCCCGGGCACCACGACATAGGCCGAGGGCTTGCCGGTCGCCATCGCGTGGCCGAGCGCCATGTAGGCGCAGGCCTGTTCATGGCGGGCATGGATCGGCCGGATGGCGTTGGTGCGGTCGTAAAGCGCGTCGAAGAACGGATCGTTCTGAACGCCGGGAAGACAGAACAGGGTGTCGATGCCGTTCACTTCCAGCATCGACAGGACGGTCTGGGCGGTGTTGAGGGTCTGCATGATCCTCAGTGTACACGCCTGGGACAGGGCGCGCGCTAGTCGACGCGCGCGCCGGAGGCCTTGATGATCGGCGCGAGGCGGGCCTCCTCCGAATCGCGGAAGGCTGCGGTTTCGGCCGGCGAACGCCAGATGGCAATCGACGCCTGCTCGAAGAACTTGGCCTTGAGATCCTCGCTCTCCAGCGCCTTCTTCGAGAGTTCCGACAGTCGCGCGACGATCTCGGGCGGCAGCTTCGCGGGTCCGGTCAGTGTGGTCCACGAACTGATGTCGAAGCCTGGCAGGGTCTCGGCGATCGCCGGCACGTCGGGCACCACGGGGCTGCGCTTCGCGGAGGTGACGCCGAGCGCCCGAACCTTGCCGGGGCGCGACTGGGCCAGTGCGCCGGGGATGTTGTCGAAGATCATCTGGATCTGTCCGGCCAGCAGGTCCTGCATCGCCGGGGCGGCGCCGCGATAGGGGACGTGGACCATGTCGACCTTGGCCATGATCTTGAACAGCTCGCCGCAGAGATGCAGCGTCGTGCCGGAGCCGGCGGACCCGTAGGAATATTTGCCGGGGTTCTTGCGCAGCAGCTCGATCAGCTCCGCCACCGTCTTCACCGGCAGGTCGAGATTGACCACCAGCATGTTGGGCAACTGCCAGATCGTCGAGATGAACGTGAAGTCGGTCTTCGCGTTGAACGGCAGCTTGGCGTAAAGCGTTGGCGAGATGGCGTGGCTGGCGATGCCGCCGAGGCCAAGCGTGTAGCCGTCGGGCGGCGACTGGGCGAGCGCGTCCATGCCGACATTGCCGCCCGAGCCGCCCTTGTTCTCGACCAGCCATTGTTGGCCGGTCAACTCCGTCATCTTGGCGCAAAATATGCGCGACAGCGTGTCGGTGGCGCCACCTGCCGGATACGGATTGATGTAGCGCACCGTCTTATTGGGATAGGTACCCTGGGCCGACACGATCGCTGGGGCAGCCAGCGTGCTGGCGGCGATTCCAGCCACGACAGTGCGGCGTCCGATCGGACGCATCTTGAGTGTCATTATTGGTTTCCTCCCTTTTGACGCAGGGAAGGTGCCAAAAAACACCATCGGCGTCGATGGGGCGGCCTTGAAACCGACACCCGGATGAAACAAAAGTCGTGCCAACGGGGACTTTCGCCTGTCGGGTGCGCAACGGCTTTGGGGGCCGCCGCACTTCATGAGGAACGGTCATGTGGGGTTTTGAGCGTGGGGAAGCGGCGCGCGTCGTCGCACACAGTGCCGTCATCGCGGCTTTGTGCGCCGTCGTCGTGACTCCGGCGGTGGCACAACCGAAGCCTGCCGGCCCACCGCCAACGACGACCGCCCCAGCAGCCCAGCCTCCGCAGCCGCCGGCAGCGAAGAAGCCGGGCGAGCCCTCGGAAGCGGACGTCTGCTACGGCGTGACCGGCGCCGATGCGCCGACGAAGGTCGCCGCGTGTACCGAGGTCATCGACAAGGGGCTGGTGAGGGGCGGCGCCCTGGCGCTCGCCTATCTCCATCGTGGCCTGTCGGTGAGCGGACCGGACACGGATAAGCGCTCCAAGGCTGACTTCCGGACGGCGATCCGGATGTACAACGACGCCATCATGGCGCAGCCGCTGAACCCGCACCTCTACATGCAGCGGGGTGTCGTCCATCAGACAATCGGGGAGGCTGACCGCGCCATCATCGACTACAGCGATGCGATCCGGCTCGCGCCGCGCGAGACCCTGCCGCTGATCAATCGCGGGGTCGTCCTCTATCTGCGCAAGGACAACAACGAGGGCGCGATCGCCGACTTCAACGCGGCCCTCAAGATTAACCCGAAGGAGATCAGCGCCTGGACGAACCGCGGCATCGTCTACCGGCGCAAGGGCGACCTCAATCAGGCGATCGCCGACTTCACGACCGCGATCAAGCTGCTGCCCGAGAAGATCGCGCCAGTGTCGTTCTCCCAAGTGCATGACACGATCACCAGCCAGCTCGACAGGTCCCCGCAGCAGGAGGCCAACCGCATCGCCCTGCAGGCGGCCTTTGCCTACCTTCAGCGCGGCCTCGCCTGGTACGACAAGAGCGACTACGACAAGGCGATCTCCGACTTTTCCGAGTCGATCCGCCTCAATCCCCGCGACCCGGCGCCCTATGTCGGGCGCGGCGCGTCGTACATGTACAAGAACGACGCGAAGCAGGGGATCGCGGACTTCAGCGAGAGCATCAAGCTTAAGCCCGGTCAGGCCTTCGCCCACATGCAGCGTGGCATTGCCTATCACCGCATCGGCGATTCGGACCGGGCGCTCGACGACTACACGATCGCGCACGACCTGACGCCTAAGGATCCGGGGCCGCTCGTCAACCGCGGCATCCTCTACTACACGAAGAAGGGCAAGTTCGAGGAGGCGGTCGGGGACTTCGACCAGGCCCTCAAGCTCAACCCGAAGGAGATCAACGCCCTCATCAACCGTGGCGTCACCTGGCGGCAGCGCAATGATCCCGACCGCGCCATCGTCGACTTCAACGAGGCGGTGCGGCTCGGCCTGCAGACCGCCAACATCCTGAAGCTCACCCAGAAGGACAAGGACGGCAAGCGGGATCCGGCCACGGCGCAGATCGCCGACCAGGTGGCCAATGCCTACTACCAGCGCGGCATGGCCCTGATCGACAAGCAGGAATACGAGGCGGCCGTCAAGGATTTCGAATCGGCGCTGGAAATCAACGAGAAGGAGCCGCGCGCCTTTCTCGGCCGCGGTGCGGCCTATCTCAAGATGGACAAGGCGCAGGAGGCGGTGGTCGACCTCGACCACGCGATCCAGCTGGCACCCGGCATGGCCTTCGCGTTCTTCGAGCGCGGCGCCGCCTACCATCGCATCGACGACTACGACCATGCGATCGAAGACTACACCTCGTCGATCGCCATCGATCCCAAGGAACCGCTGGCCTACATCAACCGCGGTATGGCGCAGATCTTCAAGAACCGGCTCGACGCCGCCATCGCCGATTTCGATACCGCGCTCCTCATCAGCCCCGACGATATCAATGCGCTGATCCAGCGTGGCTTCGCCTATGGTCTCAAGAAGGACTATCCTCGGGCGCTCGCCGGCATCAACGACGCGTTGCGCCTGTCGCCCGGCAACCCGACGGCGCTGTACTATCGCGCCCAGGTCCTGGTCTTGCGGGGCGATGTCGCCCGCGCCATCGAGGACTATTCCCAGGCGCTGCGCGTCGATGTGAAGAATCCGCGCATCTACGCCAGCCGCGCCAACCTCTACAGCAGCATGGGCGAATACGACAACGCGATCGAAGACCTGAACAACGCGATCCGGCTGCGGCCGCGCGACGCCAATCTGTACCTCAACCGCGGCATCGCCTTCTTCAACAAGGGTGAATTGGCCAAGGCCCTCGCCGACTACGACGCGACGCTGAAACTCGACCCGAAGATGAGCCCGGCGTTGAACAACCGCTGCCTGACGCGGACGGTGATGGGGGCCAGCCTCGACGAGGCGCTGGCCGACTGCAACGAGGTCCTGCGGCTGGTGCCGAACGACCCCTATGCCCACGACAATATCGGGCTGATCTATCTCAAGCAGAAGCAATACGACAAGGCGATCGCCGAATACGACGCATCGCTCAAGGTCGACCCACAGCGCGCCCGCGCCCTCTACGGACGCGGTCTCGCGAAGTCGCTCAAAGGCGAGGAACCTGCGGGCATCGCGGACATGTCGGCTGCCAGCGGTATCCAGCCGAGCATCTCGAACGAGTTCGCGAGATACGGCGTGAACTGACCCGTTCAAGCGGCCGGCGCGCCAGGCGGCCGGGGGATCAGTATTGCCCGAAATGATCTCCTGAAGCGTCGCGCTTTTGCATACAGTGTACACACTGCATCGCCGTCGTGCGGCGCGACGATGCGCTTGGTGGCTGGCGTCTTCGGAGTGTTGATGATGAATCGCGATACGGTACTTGTCACCGGGGTGGAATGATCGGGGCCGCGGTGGTGCGCGACCTGATTGCCGAGGAGCATCGAGAAGTAGTGGACCTCACGGCGCCGGTAGAAACTCGTCTGTTCATCGGGAGTGGTTTCGCAGTTCTCGCCGATGTCTTCTCGTCCGTATTGAATCGGTACTTGTTTCAGCCCTAAGAAGGAACAGGAGCGGCGCGACTGCGTGCGTTCCCAATTTCAAGGGGGAAACGACATGTTCTTCAACGACTACATCGCATCCACCGACCTCATCGCCATCGCGGCGGTGGTGATCTTCGGTCTTCTCGGACTGGTGCGACGCCAGCGCGTGTGGCTGGTCGCTGCGACGATCGTGCTGGTGATCTGGGCCGTGATCCGTTTCATCCGCCCGTTCTGACGCTCCGGCTACGGCCGGCGGTGAAGCTGGCGATCGACAGCCGGCAACGATCGGCCGTCGGCGGCGCTCATCGTCAAGAGCGATGCCGACGCCGAGCTACTCCGGGCGAGGAGGGGCGGTGCCTAGACGACGAACAGTCCGTCGGCGTCCGTTCGAATGGATATCACGAGATCCTGGAAGTCGTTATCGCCCCACGACGACGGCAGATCCTCGAAGCCGAGCGACATTTCCAGGCCTCCCTGGGAAGTTCCCGAGAGGACCTGAACCATGTCGCCGGGATTGAGCGTCGAGAAGGTGTGGAAGATGACCGCGCCGTCGAACGACCCGCGCGAATCGCTGAACAGGACAGGCGGCAGGCCGGCATCGAGCGTGGCCGGATCCGCCGAGCCGGGCGCGCGGAACGAGAGATCGTCGGGCAGGTCGCCCAGCCGGTTGTAGCCGTCCTGGATCAGGAAAAATCCCAGCCGCGTCTCGGCCCCGGGTGTGAGCTCGACGGTGCGGGCGTCCATCGCCACGTTCAGCGTGTTGGCGAACAGGATGTGGACATCGCCGAGCACGCCGTTGTCCGTCACCTCGTAATAGCCGAAGGAATTGGCGAAGGCCGAGATCGCCGACTTGAAGTCGAGCGTGAAGGTCACCGAGCCGTCACCCTCGAGATAGGCGTCGCTAGCGATGCCATTGATGAACGACGACACGACCTGCACACCCTCCTGCAAGGTCGGCAGGAAGTTCACATAGGTGAACGTCGTGTGCGCGTCCGCGCCGATTCCGCGCGCCGCCGCGATGAAATCGCCGCCCTGGAACGTACCGCCGAGGCTCACGGAATTCGCGTCGGCGGTGAGCGTGGCGTAGGTGAAGTCGTCATCGTATTCGATGCTGAGGCTCGAGCGGCCGACGAGCGAGCGCAGCACATCGACCGAGTGCCCCGTTGCGAACCCGCTGATCACGTCGTTCGTGATGTCGGTCCAGGTGTCGCGGAGCGTGTCGGTCCCATCGCCGAACTCGATGAAATCTCCTTCAGCTCCGCCTTGCAGGATGTTGGTTCCGAAGCCGCCCCTCAGCTGGTCGATGCCGGCGCCGCCCAAGAGCAGGTCGTTGCCGTCCCCGCCGTCGAGGAAGTCGCTGCCGTTCCCGCCGATGAGCGTGTCGTTGCCGGCCTCACCCTGCAGGAAGTCGTTGCCGTCATTGCCGGTCAGCGTGTTGTCGAGAACATTGCCGATGATTGTGTCATTGCCGCTGCCGGCGATCAGGTGGCTGATCAGCGACCGTGTGTCGTCGCCAAATTGCAGCGCGTTGTAGACGTTGCCTTGGGCGATGAAGGGCGCCGGGCTGGGGAGGGCGAGTGCGGAATTCAGGTCGGCGAGCTGCTCGCGCGAGAAGGTGAGCCACCGTCCCGGGCGCAGGTCGTCATGCTGGTCCTCGTCGAAGTTGCTGAGGTCGTAAGTCGAGAGCGCGCCCTGCGTCCACACGGTCGAGAAGATCTTGTTTGCCGCCGTCACGCCGGTATCTGGCGCGGGAGCGCCGTTTATGGACTGCTGTCCCGTGGTCTCGTCCCAGGTGTAGAGCGACGTCGTGGCGACCTTGTCGAAGTTCGCACCGTAATAGGCCTGCAGTGCCGCGATGTCGTACATCATGTAGCTTTGCGGCGAGGATCCCAAGTGAGCCTCGGTCGCCGTGCTCGTGTTGGCACCGATATAGCTCGCGTAGGTCATGACGGAGAATTCGTTATCGTTCGTCTCCACCGACAGCGCGCCGTTATAGTCCGGATCGTGCCCGTGCTTCAGGCCCAGCGCGTGACCCATCTCGTGCATGATCGTGTTGAAATGGTCCGTCCCGTAGAAATCCGCCGGGGGGCGGCCATTGGTGCTGAGCCAGTTGTCGCCGGATTCGCGGGCATCCTGGGAAGAATAGGGACCGGGGTTGGCGGGAAAGGCCGCCTGCGAGCTGCCGCTGGTTATTCCGGAGAAGCGCAGCGTCGCATCGACGGCCGACGCTGAGTCGGCCTCCTCGAACTGGAGATTCGTGTACGACTGGACGAGATTCATGGCGGCGAGGGCGGCCGCCTGTTGGTTCGCGCTCGCTTCCTGGAACTTCGCGAGCAACGCCGTGTCCGGGTACCCACCCGGGACACCCTCGGTGTAGTCCGAGACCTCGGTGGGGAAGGCGTACTTCACGATGGTCGCGGGCGTGCTGCCACCCAGCGTGGTGACCCAGTGATAATCCATCAAGAGGGCGCGGACGTTGGGGTCGTCTATCCCGCTCGAGTCGAAACCGCCGCCGAACAGGCCACCCTTGGGCGTGGTGAGGTCGGTCGGCGGCGTGTCGTTGTCGTCTTCCGGACCGTCATCGGGTGTACTGGCCATGTCGATCGAACTCCTCGTTCAAACGGCTGAGATCGCCACCTTATGGCCAATGAGCGTAGCGCCGCGCAACATCGACGATGGTTTGAAATCTTACCGTCGCTGGAGTTCGGGAGGCTAAAATCTTGCACTGCAAAAGACTTGCATCGCTCAAGTATGTCGGGCCGTGGTCGCAACGCTCTCCACTCAAAATGTCAGTTTGGCTTGAAGGCCCAACACCAGGGCGTTGGGAATCGTCGTCACGCCATTGGGCCGGATGACGTACTGGACGTTCGGCATCAACGAGAACCATGGCGTGACCTGGGCGCGATAGTTGAGCTCGATGGTGGTTTCTGCCGACTGAACGCCGACCGATCCCGGCGCACCTGCGTTCGCGGCATTCTGCGCCGCGGCCAGAGTGCTGCTCACCTTGCTGTAGCTGACCGCCAGGCCGATCGAATCGTCGTCGCGGCCGGCAAAGGTCCCTCTCAGCAGAAGCCCGAGCTGCCCGATATACTCGAGCATCGCCGTGCCGGGGGCGCCATAGGCGATGACGGCAAAGGCCGTCAACCCGCGGTCCGTTCCGGGCGCCGTGCGGTAGATCATCTGGTCGGCCTGGCCATAGAAGCCCCAGCGGCCGCGGGCCGTGGCCTGCGGGCCGCCGGGCGGCGACCCGAGGTACGGCACGTCGGACGTATCGTAGTAGCCGCCGAGCCTGTAATGGCCCTTCAGCCCGGCGCTGCCGAGACGTGGCTGCCAGCCCAGCTGGGCCGGCATGATGACGCCGGTGGCGCCGGAGATCCCGAGCTTAAAACCGTTGGCCGGTGCCGCCAGCGTCGGGTTGACCTCGTAGACGCCGGTCTGGAAATAGATTTCGTCGGAGAGACTGACCTTCGCCATGCCGCCCCAGCTACCGGTCGGATAGATGGTGAAGCCGCTGTTCACGACGATCGCGATCTGTCCGCAGAAGCCGTTGTTCTGGAAGTAGCAGTAGATCGGCGAGGTCGCGAAATCGTCGGAGGCGTGCAGCCAGCCGAGCTTGATGCGGAGGCGGTCCTCCAGCAGCAGCTGCTCGTATGACAGTTGGGCCAGCCGCACGTTCTGTCCGGCGCCGTATATCTCCTGCACGGAGATGTAGCTGCCGATGGCGTTGGCCGCCAGACTCTGTCCGGCGCGCTGGGTGAACGTCACGTGGAGACTCGCCTTTGGAACGCCGATCAGTTTTTCGAGATCGAAGTCGGCGCCGGCGTCGATTTGTTCGGTATAGGCCGCGCCCTGCCGCAGTCCGCCAACCGGATTGACCGCCGATTCCGCGATGTGGTGGCCGCGCAGCGTGATGCCCTTCGCTTCGAGATCGCTTCGCGTCCCGCGCCAGTCCCCGGTCATGTACTGTCCTTGCAGCCACGACGACAGGCCCGGTTCTGTCGCTTCCGGTGCGTCGGCGCGCGCCGGTCGGCTCTGCATCGCGGTCGCCCCCAGAATCGCCCACCACAAAGCGACCACGGCACCGCGGAGTCGTCTACCCGACATTGCCCGACTCATCCTTGGACTGACGCCGACGAGAGCATGTCAGCGAAGGCTCGATCTTTCATACCTTCTTGTCCGCCAGAATGACCGCAATGGGTCACCATTGCACGCCGCTCCCCCGAAGGACGGCAGCGAGTGTGTCCCTCGGTGCTTTGCCCAGCGATGACTTCCCAGCCCCGAAAACCGACCGCGGACATTGCGGCGGCGCCTGCCGTCGTTTTCGGAGTTTCTGGCCCGGCACGGCGACGAGACCGAAGCAATCGAAGGCGACTCGGCGAGCCTTCTGAACCCGAGCGATCGCCACGAGGCCTTCCGTCGTCGACACGACGTCAGCGTCTGAACGTGAATGGGATCTTTCAAGCCTTCAGGAAGGCGAGTCGCTCATCCGTGCGGCCCGGCGCGACTGCCAGGATCTCGGCGCGGACCACGCCCTCGGCGACGAACGGGTCGGCCTGCACCCGAGCCTCGATCGCCGCGCGCGACTCCCCGTGCGCGAGGATCATACCGCCTCCCGCCGGCTGCAGGCTGCCGACCAGCAGGAACACGCCGTCGTCGAAGCCGCGTTTGATCCAGGCATTGTGGCCGTCCATCAGCGGCGACGCCTTGCCTTTGTCGGCGAAGCGAAGAGTAATGGCGAACATGACGGCTCCTTCAGGCTGAGCGGCGGGACCGGCCGGAGGCGGCCCGACATTGGGCTTTGAGCCAGCACTCCATGTCCGCCACTTCGCGGCGGATGAAGCTCTCGTCGCGGAAGGCGGTGGCGAGTGCCGCGACTCCCTGGCTGCGCATCAGCAGGTGCAGGGCCAGCGCATCGGCATCCGCTGCGTGCCCCAGCGCGGCGAACTGCCGGGCGAGCCATTCGCGAAACACCGAGAAGAGGGCGGCCGCCTGGCTGCCGGCGGCATGGTCGAGCTTCGCCAGCTCGTTGCACAAGGTGCCGACCGGGCAGCCGTGCGCCATGATCCGGGTGCGGTTGGCGATCAGCATGTGCACGAAGCTGAGGATCCGACCGGCCGGTGACGCCGCATCGCTCTCCCAGCCCTCCAGCAGGGCGATCGTGTTCGCCCGGCGCTGCGCGATCACCGCGCCCAGGATCTCGTCCTTCGTCTTGAAGTGGTAGTAGAAGTTGCCCCGGGACAGCCCGACTTGCTTTGCTATGTCAGCGAACGACGTCGCCTCGAAGCCGCGCTCATAGAAGAGCCGGTCCGCCACCTCGACGATCTGCTGCCGCGTCTCGCTCGCGCTCATGCTTGCCCGTTGGACGATTGACCTAACCATTAGGTCGATTGTCCTAGATTGTCAAACAGCCCTGTCGAAGGCAGGACCTGTGGAGCATCGGCAAGCGACCGGTGGTAGGCGCGGAAATGGCGGAGGGGGTGGGATTCGAACCCACGGTGGGCGTGAACCCACGCCGGTTTTCAAGACCGGTGCCTTAAACCGCTCGGCCACCCATCCACGAGGCCGCTAAATGGCCGGTAACTGGCGGTCTTTTAGCGGATGCCGGCTCGGAACAAAAGCCGAATTGGTCACCAACGACGGCCCCGGGCCGATCGCGGCATTGATGTTCTCGGGGTTCGCGATCGCGCTTCCCCCGCGGCTGTCCGGGGATTGGAAGCACTGATGCCACGCTCGACATCACCGTGGTTCGATTTGGGCGAACCAATAGCCGCCGGCATAGGTTCCCGATATCGATCGGCCATTGAGCTTGCCGACGTAGTCGAGCCGATCGTGACCTCCCAGGTTCCGGTGGGCGATGATCGTTTCCCCGTCGCGCTCCACCGTCACGGTGTACGTCACGATCGAACCATTTGGCAGAGTCATGGCGGCATCGAACTCGTTGGTATCCCGTCGTCGGATCCACGTGCCGCGCCAGATGTCTTCCTCCACGAACCAGGCATTTCCGGGGGGCAGGGTGTCCTGTCCGTGCCGTTCGCTCGTAACGGGACCGATCGCCCTGGAGTAGAACGCCACGGCCTTTTGTGTGAGGCGACCCACCGGACCATTCCGAAGAGCTTCTGGGCCCACATCGGCGACCTTGGCGACTTCGAAATAGGCATAGGTGAACGGCACCTGAACGAGAGCGAACGCCAATGTGGCGCAGGCTGTCGGCAACAGCCATGTTGCGCGTGGCGCCGGCCGAACAGTCTCCATGTAGAGCGTTGCTATCAACACCGTGAAGACCGAGGCAACGAGAAACCTGGAGAGGTCCCAGGCAATCGTCAGGAGCAGGAGCGGCCCGGCGGCGGACAAAGCGAGGACGATCATCGCCGCCATCTGTCGTCTTGCCGTCGCATACACGCCGATGATCGCTAGAGCCGGGAGCGTGAAGAAGGCAATCGCCGCAAGCACGTTGACTGGATAGTTCCGGTATTTGATTGCGATCATCACCAGATTCGTCAGCAGGGTCTGCCCGAACTGCTGAGCGATGGCTTCCTGCTTGTCCGGATCCGGCAAGGGCGAAGCCGACATTTGTGCGATCGCAATCTCTTTGGAGGCGAAGAGGTATATGCAGACGACGCTCGCCAGAGGCAGTGCCAGCACGATGCCACGCCGCAGACTGCGCTCTTCCCACAGGCCGACGACAATCACGGGCAACCAGTAGAAGAGGAAGCCTTCGTGGATGAACGGCCCGATCGCACCGGCGAACGCGACGAGCGCGTAGCGGCGGCCCGCGAGGGCGGCGGTGGCAGCAACGACGAGAAGGAATACGAAGACATCCAGGAAGCCCACGTCGTAGGCCAGCGTCGGCATGAACTGGGAGGCCAGGAAGACGGCGAACAGTCCAGAGAAGAGGAAGTCGCGGCGCCTCAGTTCGATCGTCATCACCCAGCACAGGAGAGACAGGAACAGGACGGCGACGAGCGGCCAGTAATAGGCAAGAAGGATGGAACGGATCGCCCTCAGGTCACCCTGAGGCAGAAACCAGGACCACACCTCGCCGACGAGCCCCCTCCGGATCAGGCCGACTTCATAGTTGATGACATAGTAACTGAATACATGTGGATTGATGACGCTGGCAGATCCTCGAACTATGCCGAGAACGCCGAGTGCCACAAGCAGAGCCGAGACGAGAGCGATCGCGCTCGGATTGGCAACCCAGCTCGTGCCGGTGGTGGCAGACTGAATGACAGAGCGCAAAGCGGGGGGGCGGTGACGGGTCATCGAAGGCGTAGGCGGACGCTACACGCCCCCCATCCCGACTCCATCACAACAAGCAAAAGATTCCTTCGAGTCGATCACCACGAATCTTGGACGCATTCGAGTTCAGAGGAAGTGACGTGAAGCTGCTCCTGGGCCGGCCTTAGCGATGGACGTCTCGGCGGGACCTGATGGGCTTGGCACGGCCTCGATTGCAACAAAGCGGATTCTACCGTAGCGGCAGCACATGGCGGACGATTTTTGCCTGATGCACGACGACGAGCTGGGATATGTGCCGAAGCCCGGATTTCGCGGCAGCGGGGCGGGCGGCTGGCCCGTGACGATCGACGCCGATGGCTTGCGCAGTTGCGGCGAGCTTCCCTGGGCCGCCGAGGGGCCGGCGCTTCTCGCCGTGGGGAATTCCTACACGTTCGGCGAGGAAGTCGGCGATGCGGAGACTTGGCCGGCGCAGCTTCAGCGGCTGAGCGGGCGCCCGGTCCTGAACGGCGGCGTGTCCGGCTACGGCTTCGACCAGATCGTTCTTCGCGCCGAACGCCTCGCCGCCCGGCACGCGCCGTCGATGGTGGTCGCAGGCTTCATCGCCGACGACATCCGGCGCACCGAGATGCGCCGGGTGTGGGGGCGCGACAAGCCGTGGTTTGACTTCGAGGACGACCGGCTCGCGCTCGCCGGCGTGCCGGTGCCGGAACGCCGGCGGCGCGCGCCACCGTGGCTGCGCCATCGCCTCGACCGTGTTGTGATCGGCCTGCCGGCGTCGCTTCAGCAGCTCTTCGGTTACCATGTGAGGCGGCACGCTGCGGGCCAAGGGCTGCGGATCGCCCTGCATCTGATCGCTCGCCTGGCGCAGCTCGGTGAGCGGCACCGATGCCGTGTCGTGCTGCTGGGGCAGTATCATCCGCAGATCTGGCTCGACCGGACGTTTGCCGCGGAGCAGCGGCGGGTGACCCAACTCGTCCTCGAGCGTGCGCGCGGCGCCGGCCTCGCGACCGTCGATACATTCCCGCGATTCGCGATCGAGCCGGCAGCAGCCTCGTTCTACGTCAACACGCACCTGAACGGGCGCGGCAACGCGATGGTCGCCAGCCTGCTGGCCGCGCGGCTCCCCGACCTCTCCTAGCGGCCGTTCAGCCGCCCTGTTCGCGCCTGAGCGCTTCGCGACGCAGCATCGCGCGCCATTCGGCGGGAGACACGCATTTGTGGGCATGGACCCCGACCTTGCGCAGCGCGGCGTCGCGCTCGTCGGGCCCGTAGCGATCCTTGCCGTTGACCGGCAGCGCCCAGGCCCAGCCGGCCGAGACCATCTTCTCCTGAAGGTCGTCTTCGCCCGCGAAGCACTGGGCGACCGGCGGGCGGGTCTTGCGGTCGGGATCGACCAGCCGGCAGGTCACGGGGCGGCCGGCGATGAACTCCTCAAGCGCCTTGCGGGCGAGCGCCCCGGCCCGCCACTGGCCGTCGTCGCAGGTCTGGCTGCGCTCGGGCGCGTCGATGCCGAACAGCCGCACGACCTGCGGCCCGAACTTCACCGTGTCGCCGTCGACCACCGTGAAGCGTGGCTTCGGCGCCGGCGGAACGACCGTGTCGTCGTCGGAGGACTGGGCGGCGACGCCCGTCGCCATTGCCAGGACGGCGAGCGCTGAGAGAAGGGCGAGGGGAGAGCGGGCGGCTTTCAACGGTGGGAACCTTGCGGGGCTGTTCGTGCGCCCGGCTTATAGCACGCGGGCCGCGCCGTCGATTGACCGGAAGTTGGATCGTCGTCAGTCTTCGTGAAAAGAACCAAGACACAGGAAACGCCGTCGACATGGATTTCTCCTTCTCGGAACAGCACGAGGCCGTGCGCGAGACCGTCAGGCGCCTGTGCCAGTCGGAGCATCGGAAGCTGGTGGCGGCGGCCGAGGAGGACGAGGTCCTGCCGCGCGAAGTGTTCGCGCGCTGGGGCGAACTCGGCCTGCTGGGCGTCCGCTATCCCGAGCGCGACGGCGGCAGCGGCCTCGACAAGGTGAGCGACTGCATCGTGCGCGAGGAACTGAGCTACATGAGCCAGGGCTTCGCCTCGAGCTGGTCGGCGCACAGCCACCTGGGCATCTGGCCGATCTGGAAGGCCGGCACGGAGGCACAGCGCCAGTGCTTCTTCCAGCCCGCCCTACGGGGCCGCAAGATCGCGGGCTTCGCGCTCAGCGAGCCCGACGGCGGCTCGAACATCCGCGCGTTGCGGACCCGCGCCGAACGGGCGTCAGGCGGCTGGAGGCTGCGCGGCAGCAAGCTCTACATCACCAACGCGCCGATCGCCGACTTCCTGCTGGTCGCGGCGCGCACCGCGCCGGAACTGAGTGGCGACGCCATCAGCCTGTTCATCGTCGAGCTGCCGGCCGCAGGCATGACCATCGAGAAGCTGCGGAAGGAGGGCATCCGCGCCTCCGAAACCGGCCTGATCCATCTCGACGACGTGTTCGTCCCGGACGATTGCCTGCTGGGCGACCGGCTCGGAACCTATCCGGTGATTCTGGAGTCGCTCAGCGAGAACCGGGTCGGCGTCGCGGCGAACGCACTCGGCATGGCGCGGGCCGCCTTCGACGCCGCCACCGCCTATGCGCGCGACCGGCTGGTCGCCAACAAGCGCATCGGCGACTACCAGGCGATCGGCCACAAGCTCGCGGAGATGTCGGCGCAGATCGAGGCGGCGAGGTGGCTGGTCTACTACGGCGCCTGGCGGGTCGACCAGAACACGCTGGATTCCGCGACGGCCGCGCGGGTCAAGCTGATCGCCAGCGAGACCGCGGTCGCCGTCAGCGAGCAGGCGATCCGCATCCATGGCGGTGCCGGCATCATGCGGGAATATCCGGTGGGCAGAATCCATCGCGACGCGCTGGTCTACGTGATCGGCGAAGGCACCAGCGAGATCCAGAAGAACCTGATCGCCCGCGACCTCGGCTTCAGATTCTGACTGCATCAAGAAGAACAAAACGCGAGACAGGGGAGAAAGCTCAGAGGGCCTCTCACTGCTTACCGCGTTCGCAACCGCCGTCGGCGTCACGCTCGCCGCGCCCGCAATGCCACATCAAGAGTGCTTACCAGCTCGACGTGACGCATGTGCCCTACAAGTCGACGCCGCTGGCGCTGGCCGACTTGCTAGCGACACGTCCAGATCATGGCTGGTGACCGCCCTCGCGCTGGCCCTCGCATTGGCGATGATCCGCGCGAGGAAGGTGCGGATGGTCGGCATGGCAACCGCGCAGCCATGCGCTGCTGCCCGACGTGACGACTTCTCCGAACAGGGGCTGGTCGCTGAACAAGGAGCTGGTCAGGCGCCTTAGGCGGCCTGACCCGCTTTCGACCGGACGGGCAGCCGCCAGTTCGGCCGCACGAAGTGGCAGGTGTAGCCGTTGGGAATCCGCTCGAGATAGTCCTGATGCTCGGGCTCGGCTTCCCAGAAGTCGGACGCCGCCGTCACCTCGGTGACGACCTTGCCCGGCCACAGGCCCGACTCGTCCACGTCGGCGATCGTATCCTCGGCCACGCAGCGCTGCTCGTCGCTCGTGTAGAAGATCGCCGAGCGGTAGGAGGTGCCGCGGTCGTTGCCCTGGCGGTCCAGCGTCGAGGGATCGTGGATCTGGAAGAAAAACTCCAGCAGCTGGCGGTAGCTCAGCCGCGACGGATCGAAGACGATCTCGATCGCTTCGGCATGGCCGTCATGGTTGCGGTAGGTGGCATTGGCGACGTGGCCGCCGGTGTAGCCGACCCGCGTCGACACCACGCCAGGCATGCGGCGGATCAGGTCCTGCATGCCCCAGAAACAACCGCCGGCCAGTACTGCGCGCTCTTGGCTCATTTCACGTCCTCCACCTGGTCGAGATAGGCCCCATAGCCCGCCGCCGCCATGTCCTTACGGTGGATGAAGCGGAGCGAGGCGGAATTGATGCAGTAGCGCAGCCCGCCGCGGTCGCGCGGGCCGTCGGGAAAGACATGGCCGAGATGGCTGTCGCCATGCTTCGACCGTACCTCGATGCGCAGCATGCCGTGCGAGCTATCCTTCAGCTCGGCGACATTGGCGGGCTCGATCGGCTTGGTGAAGCTCGGCCAGCCGCATCCCGATTCGTACTTGTCGGAGGAGGCGAAAAGCGGCTCGCCCGACACGACGTCGACGTAAATGCCCGGCTCCTTGTTGTGCAGCAGGGCACCGGTCCCGGGGCGCTCGGTGCCGCTCTCCTGCGTGACGTACATCTGTTCGGGCGTGAGCTTCGCCAGGGCTTCGGGAGTCTTCTTGTAAGTCTGCATTTCGCGCTCCTGTCGCAACGTGCCTTCGGAAGAAGAATATAGGGAGCGGGGGACGCCCTGTCAGGGGGCGGTCGTCGTCATCGCTGCCGCTGCAGGTAGTCGATCAGGACACGGAGCTTCGGCGCGATGTTCCGGCGGCTGGGATAATAGAGATAGAACCCGGCGAAGCTGGGGCAGTACTCCTCGAGGATCGGCTCGAGTTCGCCGCGGGCGATCAGGGCACGAAAGCTCTCCTCCATGCCGAAGGTGATGCCGGCGCCGGCGACCGCGAGCTTGATCATCAGCGCCATGTCGTTGGTGGCGAACCGCGGCGCGACGGCGACGCTGAACTCCTTGTCCTCCTCGGCGAATTCCCAGCGGTAGGGTGCGGCCTTCGGCGCGGGCCGCCAGCCGATGCAGGTGTGCGACGGGAGATCGGCCGGGTGTCGCGGCACGCCGAAGCGCCGGCGGTAGGAGGGGGCGCAAACCGCCAGTTGGCGCTCGTCGCCCGCCACCGGCACGGCGATCATGTCCTGCTCGATCACTTCGCCCAGGCGGACGCCGGCATCGTAGCCCTCGGCCACGATGTCGATTGCGTCGTCGGTCACGGTGACGTCGAGGTCGACCTCGGGGTTGGCTTCGGCGAAGCCCGCCAGAAACGGCCCTGCGAGGAAACGTTCGGCGATCGAGGAGACAGCGAGCCGCAACCGGCCGCGCGCCTGGCCCTGCACGGCGGCGGTCTTCTCCAGAGCGGCGCGCATTTCGGCCACAGCCGGGGCGATCTGCAGATGCAGCCATTCGCCGGCCTCGGTCAGGCTGACGCTCCGCGTCGTGCGCAGGACCAGCGCGATGCCGAGGCTGCTCTCGAGGCGTTGGATCGTTTGGCTGACCGCCGAACGGGTCACGCCAAGCCGGTCGGCGGCCGCCTTGAAGCTGCACTCCTCGGCCACCAGGGCGAAGACGGACAGCGCGTTCAGATCAGGCTCCATTGGTTAGAAGACCTTTCCAGACTGGTAAGGGATTGTCGTCTTATCGCGACAATCACTCAGGTCCATGTTCCGGGCAAGCCAACCGCCCAGAGCGAAAGGACCCCATCATGTCTCTCGATAAAGTCGTTCTCGTCACCGGCGCCTCCAGCGGGATCGGTGCCGACATCGCCCGCGAACTGGCTGCGGCCGGGGCAAAGGTGATGCTGGGCGCGCGCCGCCTCTGCCGCCTGGAGGCGCTCGCAGGCCAGCTGATCGCCGCTGGCGGCGAGGCCCGTGTGTGTCCGCTCGACGTCACCGACCGGCAGAGCGTCGAATCCTTCGCCGAGGCGGCGCGTGCGGCCTGGGGGCGGGTGGATGTGATCGTCAACAATGCCGGCGTGATGCCGCTGTCGACCATGGCCTCGATGAAGGTCGCGGAATGGGAGCGCATGGTCGACGTCAACATCAAGGGTGTTCTCTACGGCATCGCGGCCGTGTTGCCTGAAATGACGGCGCGCGGCTCGGGTCACGTCGTCAACATCGCCTCGATCGGGGCCCTTCAGGTTTTCCCGGCCGCCGCCGTTTACTGCGCGACCAAGTATGCGGTCCGCGCGATTTCGGACGGGCTGCGGATGGAGAACGACAGGATCCGCGTCACCTGTATTCATCCCGGCGTCGTCGAAAGCGAGCTTGCCGACACCATCACCGACCCGGTCGCCGCCGAAGCGATGAAGGCCTTCCGCAAGATCGCCCTCAAGCCCGACGCGATCGCCCGGGCCGTCCGCTTCGCCCTCGAACAACCCGACGACGTCGACGTTAACGAGATCGTCGTACGCCCCACCGCCACGACGGGAGGATGAGACATGACCGTGCAATCGATGTTCGGGCCGATCGCCGCCGCCTTGTTCGTTGCCGCAACCGCCGCCCCGGTCGTCGCGCAGACGGTCGAGGAGCGCCTGAAGCGCGGCGACGCCGTAATCCGCGACCTCAATCGCGGCCAGCCCCAGCCGGCGCTGGAGCGCATGCGCCAGGAGTTCCCCTTCCTCGCCGAGGCGACTGAGGCCTACGCGCTGGGCGATGTCTGGGCGCGGCCCGGGCTCGACGGCCGCACACGCCAGCTTGCGGCGGTGGCGGCCTTCGCCGCGACCGGCCAGCTGCCCTTCATGAAGGTCCATGCCGGCTACGCGCTCAACGTCGGCGTGTCCGAGGAGGAGCTGAAGGAGATCATCTACATGATCACCGTGCCGGCGGGCATCTCGCGCGCCATCGCGGCCTCACAGGTGCTTTCCGACCTCTTCGCCGAGCGCCGGGATGCGAGGAGGCCGCAATGAGGGCCATACGCCTTCTCACGCTCGCACTCGCCATCAGCAGCTCCTTCATCCTCGCGACCGGAGGTCATGCCGAAATGGCAACCCACTCCTATGTTGGCATGTGGGTGACGGCCGATGGATACGTCCGTCACAACCTGTTGCCCGGCAAGCGCTATGACGAAGCGCGCGGCACGCGCGAGAGCGCTTATCGTGGACGCTACGAAGTCAGCGGGACCCGGATCGAATACTGGGACGATACCGGCTTCACGGCCGACGGCATCTTCGTCGACGAGGACACGCTGCATCACGGCGGGATGATTCTATATCGCCGGAAGTGACGATGGCAGGGCGGGCGAGGTCGCCATAGTGTGCGCAAGATTGGCCGGCACAGGGTTGACGCATCCCGTGAGGGCAACGACCAACCAGCGGACGCTTCATGATCACTCGCAGACTCCTCTGTGCCGGCGCTACCCTGGCGCCCCTGACCGCCTCCGGGCCTGCCTTAGCCCAGGGTGACGGGCGGTTTCCCGTGGCCTGGCTGCAGGGGATCCGCCAGGAGGCGCTGCGGGCGGGCGTCGACAAGGGCACGCTCGACGCCGCGCTGGCCGACATCCGCGAGGTTCCGAAGGTGATGGAACAGGCGCGCAACCAGCCCGAGTTCAAGATGACGTGGGAGCGCTATCAGGGTCTCGTCGTCTCCGACGAGCGCATCAAGCGCGGCCGCGCGCTGCTGGCCGAGAACCGTGCCGCGATCGAACGTTTCGCCGGGCCGGCGGGCCTGCCGCCCCAGGTCGCGGTGGCGCTGTGGGGCATCGAAAGCAACTACGGCACGCGGCTTGGCGACTTCGAGGTGGTGGAGGCGCTGGCCACGCTGGTCCACAACAACTTCCGAGCCAAGTTCTTCCGCGAGCAGCTCATCGCCTCGCTGAAGATCCTGTCGCAGGGCCATATCGGCCTGCACGCGATGAAGGGTTCATGGGCCGGCGCCATGGGCCAATGCCAGTTCATCCCGACCAGCTTCCTCGCCTATGCCGCCGACGGCGACGGCGACGGCCGCAAGGACATCTGGACCAACAAACTCGACGTTTTCGCCTCGATCGTGAACTACCTGCGCAGGGTCGGCTGGCGGCCTGGACTGCGCTGGGGCGACGAGGTCTCCCCCGGGACGCAGGCTGGCGGCGGCGGACGCATCGTGCGGCCGGCAGGAGCGGGCGGCCCAGCCTACCAGACGACCGAGAATTTCAAGGTGATCCTGCGCTGGAACCAGTCGGATTTCTTCGCCCTTGCGGTGGGTCTCCTGTCCGACCGGATTGCGGCCTGACCGGCGCGGTGGACGCGACCAAGCAGGCCGCTCCCGCCGCGGGCCGAGATGATGTATGATGTGAACATCATGCCGCTAGCATTGGTAAAATTGGGATTTCCCCTGTCCGGCGCGCTTCGGCTGTGCGGGGCGGCAGCGCTGCTGGCCAGCCTTGCGGCCTGCGGTTCGTCGAGCAAGGGCGGGGGCGGAACTCCCGGCAGCGGCGTCGCCCAGCGCGGCACTTACAAGGTCGGGCAGCCCTACAAGATCGACGGCGTGACCTACACGCCACGCGAGACCTTCACCCTGAGCGAGACCGGCACCGCCTCCTGGTACGGCCCGGGTTTCCACGGCAAGTCGACGGCCAACGGCGAGCGCTACGATCAGGCCGACCGGACGGCGGCCCATCGCACCCTCCAGATGCCGGCTATCGTGCGCGTGACCAACCTCGAAAACGGTCGCAGCACGGTGGTGCGCGTCAACGATCGCGGCCCCTTCGCCCGCAGCCGTGTCATCGATCTGTCGCGCACGGCGGCAGAGGAAATCGACATGGTCGGCAAGGGCACGGCCCGGGTCCGCGTCGACCAGCTCCAGGCCGAGAGTCTCGCGGTGAAGGACGTCGCGCTGAGCGGCGGCGGTCCGGCCGAGCAGCAGCAGGCCGTGGCCCAGTTGGCGGGCGGCAGCCGTGCGGCGCCGGCCCCGGTACCCACGCCGCCTCCGACGCCCGTGCCGGCCCCGGTACCGGCGGCAGCGCCGCTGCCGCCGCCGATCATGCAGGCCTCCTACGAGCCGCCACCCGCGCCCGCAGCTCCCGCACAGACCGTGTATGCGCCGCCACCGCGCAATGTGCCGTTCGGCGCGCCGAGATCTGCGTCGGGCGACCTTCCGCCCACGATCGCGTCGCTGTCGGCAACGACCAGCACGGCCACGCCGTCGTCGCAGCTCAGTGGTTTCTTCGTGCAGGTCGGTGCCTTCTCGACCCATGAAAATGCCGAACGCCAGCGCAGCGCCGTGCGCAGCTACGGCAACCCCGAAATTTCCCAGGTCTCGGCCAGCGGACGCGATGTTTATCGCGTGCGGCTGGGGCCCTATACCACTCAAGATGCCGCCGGCATTGTCGCCGACCGGCTCAAGCGTTCAGGCTATGGGGATGCCCGTGTGGTCGCTGAATAGGCTCAATCGCGCCGCACTGGCGCTCCTCGCCGTCGCCAGCCTGGCCGGTCTCTCGCTCACGGCCTCGGCGCAGCAGGATACGCCGCGCAAACCGCCGGCCCAGTCGCAGAAGCCTCCGGTCAAGCCGCGTGCGCCGGCTGCCGCCAAACCCGCCCCGAAGGAAGCGGCGGCCCCCAAGGTGGAATCACTGCCACCGTCGCAGGTCGGCATCGGCACGCTGGCGCGTCATGCCTTCATGGTCGATCCGCAGACCTCGACAGTGCTGCTGTTCAAGGACGCCGAGACGCCGATGCCGCCGTCGTCGATGTCCAAGATGATGACCATCTACATCATCTTCGACGAGCTGGCGGCCGGCCGCCTGAAGCTCGACACGCGGTTTCGCGTCAGCGAGAAGGCGCGCAGCATGGGCGGCTCGCGCATGTTCCTTGAAGTGGGTTCGGAACCAACGGTCGAGGACCTGATCAAGGGCATCATCATCCTCTCGGGCAACGATGCCTGCGTGGTGATCGCCGAGGGACTGGCCGGCAGCGAGGACGCTTTCGCCGAGCGCATGAACAAGCGCGCCAAAGAAATCGGCATGACGAAGACGGTTTTCAAGAATGCCTCGGGCTGGCCCGCCGAGGGCCAGTACACGACCGCGCGCGATCTTGCTGTATTGGGCTGGCACACGATCGACAACTACCCACAGTACTACAAGTACTATTCGGAGACGAACTGGACCTACAACAACATCCGGCAGGAGAATCGCAACCGCCTGCTGAAGCTTACGCCGGGCACCGACGGGCTTAAGACGGGCCATACGGAAGAGGGCGGCTACGGGCAGACCACCTCGGCAGTGCGCGACGGGCGCCGCCTGATCCTGGTCGTCAACGGCCTGACCTCGATGGCCGAGCGTGCGCAGGAGACGGCGCGCCTGATGGAATGGGGATTTCGTGAGTCGACCAACATCACGGTGTTCCGGGGCGGCGACATGCTGGTCGAGGCGCCGGTCTGGCTCGGCGCACAGGAAACCGTGCCGCTGGTCATCCCCAAGACCGTCCAGCTCACCGTGCCGACCGGGCAGGGCGCCGCGCCGCGCGCCGTCGCGCGCTTCGACGGGCCGATCGCGGCGCCGATCGTGAAGGGCACGAAGATCGGCACCGCCGTCGTCACGCTCCCGGACAACCGCACCGTCGAATACCCATTGGAAGCCGGCGCGGACGTGCCGCGCATGGGCGTGTTCAGTCGGGTCGCCACGATGCTGCGGCATTACATGTTCGGCTGGATGTCGTGACGGAGCGCACGCTGGGGCGTTTCATCACGCTGGAGGGCGGAGAAGGGGCCGGCAAGTCGACCCAGATCGCCCGCCTCAAGCAATGGATCGAGACGCGCGGCCACGAGTGCATCGCCACGCGTGAACCGGGCGGCGCGCCCGGCGCCGAGATGGTGCGCAAGCTCCTCGTCGAAGGCCCGGCGGAGCGTTGGGACGGCGTGACGGAAGCGCTGCTGCATTTCGCGGCACGCCGCGAACATCTGCGCACGACGGTATGGCCCGCCATCGCGAACGGCACCTGGGTCGTGTCGGACCGCTTCGCCGATTCGACGATGGCCTATCAGGGCTACGGCCACGGCATCGACCGGGCGATGCTGGGTGCGCTTTATGACATGACGGTGGGCGATTTCCGTCCCGATCTCACCTTGATCCTCGACCTGCCGGTCGAAGCTGGCTTGGCACGCGCTGCGGCGCGTCGCGGCAAGGAAACCCGCTACGAATCGCTGCCGGTCGCGTTCCACGAGCGCGTCCGCGCCGGCTTTCTCGACATCGCCGCCGCCGCCCCCGAGCGCTGCGTCGTGATCGGCGCCACCGCCGGCATCGACGACATCGCCCGCTCGATCGCCGACGTGCTCACGACGCGCTTCGGGGCCTGAGACTTGGCGCGGGCGAAGACGCCTTCCGATCCGGCCGAGCTCGAGAGGCTCGAATGGCCCTATGGGTGGCCACCGCCGTGGCGCAATGATCGGCTGGTCGGGCACGAGCAGGCCGAGCGGACCATGCTGGCGGCGCAGCAGAGCGGGCGGCTGCACCATGCCTGGTTGCTGACGGGGCCGCGCGGCATCGGCAAGGCGACCCTGGCCTGGCGCTTCGCGCGGTTCCTGCTCGCGGGACAGGACCAGGGCGGCCTGTTCGGCGGCGCGCCTGAATCGCTCGACGTTCCGGCGGACGCGCCGGGTCGGCACCTGGTCGATGCACGCTCGCATCCCGACCTGTTCCATCTGCGCCGCTCGCTGAACCGCGACACGGGACGCATGCGCGCCGAGATAGCCGTGGACGACGTGCGCGACCTCGGCGGCTTCATGCACATGACGCCGGCGATGGGAAAGGCGCGGGTCGCCATCGTCGATGCGGCCGACGAGATGAACCGCAACAGCGCCAATGCGGTGCTGAAGATTCTCGAGGAGCCGCCGCCCAATGCCGTGCTGCTGATCGTGGCGCATGCGCCCGGAAGGCTGCTCCCGACCATCCGTTCGCGCTGCCGCAGGCTGACGATGCAACCATTGTCCGAGGACACGGTGGTCGATCTGCTCGGTATCCACGCGCCGGACACGAAACCCGAGGAGAGAAGGGCGCTCGCCCGGCTCGCCGAGGGCAGCATCGGGCGGGCGCTCGAACTCGGGGCGGCGGGCAGTCTCGACCTCTATCGCGAGATGGTCGAAGTGCTGGCCACCCTGCCTGATCTCGACATGCCGCGGCTGCATGCCTTCGCCGAGCGATTTGCCAAGCGCGGCGAGGAGGCCAATGCCGACTGGCGTTCGCTCAACTACCTGTTCGACGGCTGGCTGAAGAGCCTCCTGCGTCAGGCCGCGCTCGCCACGGAAGCTGCACCCGTCGTGCCGATGGAAAGCGGCCTGCAGGCGCGTCTGCTTTCGACTGCGAGCCCCGATCGCTGGATGGCGGCATCGGAGGAGGTGGCGAACCTGTTCGCGCGGGCCGATGCGGTGAACCTCGACCGCAAGCAGACCGTGATGGGCAGTTTCCTGAAGCTGCAATCGGCAACGCGATGAGCGCGCCATCGCGGCCCCGACTCTTGATCCCCGAGGGGAGGCATGGGAAAAGACCGCCCATGTTGCCCCGGCCCGACATCAGAGACTCGCTGCCCTGCACACGAATGCGGGGCTGAACGCGCTTGAGTCTCGTGCCCCGCTAGGGGCGGCCGTTCGGAGTTGAGTATCATGTCGGGCAAAAGCACCTATTACGTCACCACGCCGATCTACTATGTCAACGACGTGCCCCATATCGGGCATGCCTACGCGACGCTCGCCTGCGATGTCCTGGCGCGTTTCAAGCGTCTCGACGGCCATGACGTCCATTTCGTCACCGGCACCGACGAGCACGGCCAGAAAGTCGAAAAGGCGGCCGCCGCCGCCGGCATGACGCCGCAGGCCTTTACCGACAAGGTGAGCCAGTCGTTCCGCGATCTGATCGGCGTGATGAACTACAGCCCCGACGGGTTCATCCGTACCACCGAGCCGCGCCACTACGCCTCCTGCCAGGCCCTGTGGGAGAAGCTCGTCGCTTCGGGCGACATCTATCTCGGCAAGTATGCCGGCTGGTATTCGGTGCGTGACGAGGCGTTCTATGCCGAGGACGAGACCACGGTCGGTTCCGACGGCAAGCGCCGCGCCGGCCCGGTCAACAACGAGGTCGAGTGGGTCGAGGAGCCGTCCTATTTCTTCAGGCTCTCGGCCTGGACCGACCGGCTGCTCGAGTTCTACGAGAAGAACCCGCGCTTCATCGCGCCGGAGAGCCGGCGCAACGAGGTGATCAGCTTCGTGAAGGGTGGCCTGCAGGACCTCTCGGTTTCGCGCACCAGTTTCTCCTGGGGTATCCCCGTGCCGGGCGACGAGAAGCACATCATGTACGTGTGGCTCGACGCGCTGACCAACTACATCACCGAGGTGGGCTATCCCGACGAGAGCAATCCTCTGTGGCGTTTCTGGCCGGCGGATGTGCACGTCGTCGGCAAGGACATCATCCGTTTCCATTGCGTCTTCTGGCCGGCGTTCCTCCTGTCGGCCGGCATTCCCGCGCCCAAGCGTGTCTTCGCCTCGGGTTGGTGGACCACCGAGGGGCAGAAAATCTCGAAGTCGCTGGGCAACGCGATCGATCCAGTCGCAGTGACCAAGGAGTTCGGCGTCGACCAGGTGCGTTACTTCCTGCTGCGCGAAGTGCCGTTCGGCAATGATGGCGACTTCCAGCGCCGCGCCCTGATCGGCCGCATGAACGCCGACCTTGCCAACGCCTACGGCAATCTCTGCCAGCGCGTGCTGTCGATCGTCGCCAAGAATTGCGGCGAGAAGGTCCCGCCCAAGGGAGACCTGATCGAGGCGGACACAGTCCTGCTCGACCGCGCGAAGGGCCTGCTGGCCACCGTGCGTGCCGAGCTCGACGAGCAGGCCTTTCACAAGGCGCTGACCTCCATCTGGGAGGTGATCGCCGACGCCAACCGTTACGTCGACGCGCAGGCGCCGTGGGCGCTGGCCAAGACCGACCCGGTGCGACGCGACACGGTGCTGTGGGTGCTCGCCGAGACGATCCGGCGGATCACGCTTCTGGTCCAGCCTTTCATGCCCGCTTCGGCGGCGAAGATCCTCGACCAGCTGGCGATCGCGCCGGAGAAGCGCGCCTATGCTGCCTTCGACGAGGAGCTGGTCTCCGGCACGGCGCTGCCGCCGCCGCAGGGCGTGTTCCCGCGCTTCGTCGAGCCGACGCCCGCCGCTGCGGCGCCGGTCAAGCCGCCGAAGCAGCCCAAGGCGCCCAAGGTCCCCAAGGCCGCAGGCTGACATGCTGATCGACAGCCACTGCCATCTCGATTTCCCGGAGCTGACGAGCGACGAAGGCGGGGTGCTGGCGCGCGCCCGGACGGCCGGCGTCGCCGGCATGCTCACGATCGGCACGCGCCTCGACCAGTTCGAGCGGGTGCGGGCGATTGCCGAGCGCCACGACAATGTCTGGTGCTCGGTCGGCGTCCATCCGCACGAGGCGAAAGAGGAGGGACAACGCACCCCCGACCGGCTGATCGAGGCGACGCACTATCCCAAGGTCGTCGGCATCGGCGAGACCGGCCTCGACTTCTATTACGAGCACAGCCCGCGCGAGGAGCAGGCCGAGAGCTTCCGCGCCCATATTGCGGCGTCGCGAGAGACCGGTCTGCCGCTGATCGTGCACACCCGCAACGCCGACGCCGAGACTGGCGACATGCTGGAAGAGGAATACGGGAAGGGCGCCTTCCCCGGCCTGATCCACTGTTTCAGCTCGGGCCGCGCCGTGGCCGAACGCGCCCTGGCGCTCGGCCTCTACATCTCGATCTCCGGGATCGTGACCTTCAAGGCGGCTGAGGACCTGCGCGCCATCGTGCGCGACGTGCCGCTCGACCGGCTGCTGGTCGAGACCGACGCGCCGTACCTGGCGCCGATCCCCAAGCGCGGCAAGACCAACGAGCCCGCCTTCGTTGCCCACACGGCGGCCAAGGTCGCCGAACTGAAGGGCGTGAGCCTGGCCGAGCTTGAGGCCGCGACCACCGATAATTTCTTCCGGCTGTTCACCAAGGCGGAGCGTTCCCGGTGCGCGTAACCATCCTGGGCTGCGGGACCTCGGCGGGCGTTCCCCGGGTCGGCGGACCGGGCGGGACGGGCGAGTGGGGGGCAGCCAACCCGGCCGACCCGCGCAACCGCCGCACCCGCTGCTCCATCCTGGTCCAGGACCAGGGAAAGACCGTCTTGGTCGACACCTCGCCCGACCTGCGCAGCCAGCTCCTGGCCGCCGAGGTCGAGCGGATCGACGCGGTGATCTGGACCCACGACCACGCCGACCAGTGTCATGGCATCGATGACATCAGGCCGTTCGCGCTGCGCCAGGGGCAGATCGAATCCTGGTCGGACGAGCGGACTTACGGGGTTCTGAGCCGGCGCTTCGGCTACTGTTTCCATGCCGAGGGTAACGGCTTCTACAATCCGATCTACGATCATTCGGTCATCTCCGGTCCCTTCCGCGCCGCCGGTCTGCCCGTGGTGCCCTTCCTGCAAGACCATGGGACGATTCCCTCGCTGGGTTTCCGCTTCGGCGCCGTCGGCTATGCCAATGACGTCGTCATGCTGCCGGAGGAGTCGCTCCAAGCCCTGGAGGGCGTGGAGGTGCTGATCGTGGACGCGATGCGC
This sequence comes from Reyranella sp., assembly GCF_052439685.1. Lineage (GTDB taxonomy): Bacteria > Pseudomonadota > Alphaproteobacteria > Reyranellales > Reyranellaceae > Reyranella. Next base: position 400,183 of record NZ_JBQVQG010000002.1, on the reverse strand, counting down.
TACCGGCCTCACCCGACCCACGCCCATCTCGACCGCGCCCTGGAGTGGATCGACCGGCTGCGGCCGCGTCGGGCCTTCTTGACCAACCTGCATGTCGATATGGACTATGCTGAAGTCGACAGGACGACGCCGGCTCACGTCACGCCTTGCCACGACGGTCTGAACATCGACCTCTAGGGTGAATAATTGTTATATACCAGATGGATATCGGATCATCCTAATCTGATAAATGAGCGTAAACGAAAGGAGTCCGGACGCCGGATGTTCCTGTCCGGCGCGACGGCCGCCGCTTTTGCGCTCTCGACCGGGTCCCTCGAAGCCCAGACGACGGGGCGGCTGGATCCCGGCGGTCTCACGTTTCGGGATTTCGGCGTCCCCGACAACGGTTCGAGCTTCACCCGCGGCGAGCAGAGCATCGGCGGCGGCACCACGCAGACCTTCACTCGCGTCCTCGGCATCGATCCGGCCAGCCAGGCCGTCCGGCTGCGGTTCGATTCGGTCAAGGTCGAGCTGCTGCTGCCCATGGGGTGGCAGGCCACCGAGGATGGGGAGCGGGGCGTTGCCTACACGCTCGACAAGCGCATCAGGCTGATCGTGTGGCGGGTCGACTTCGCCTATGAGGGCGTCCGGGACGCCGAGCACTACGCCGCCACCAAGGCCGGTTCGATGAAGGCCCGCCGGCCCGGCGTCCAGGCCCAGGCACGCAAGCTACGGGACGGCAGTTTCCTGGTGGTCTACGAGAACGTGCCGAAGGGACCGTCGGACAGCACCGGGCCGCGCACCGTCTTCGACCTCATCCTTCCGGATCCCAGGAACCCGAAAGTCGGCGTGCTGGTGACGCTCGGCGTGCCGACCAACGAAGCCGGGCGCGGGCTGCAACTCCTGGCGCTTATAACGCAGAATATGAGAATAAACTGGTAATCCTATGATATGGATACCATATCAATATTTGTCATAATATATATTATACGATAATCGAGAATGAGTTCGACGCCATGACTTCAGGCAAGCCGACCCCGGAAATCCTGCCCAAGGAACCACTCCCGCGGCTGCTGGCCGTCATGGCCTGGCTGCGCGACCGCCAGCATGGCTGCCCCTGGGACATCGACCAGACCTTCCGCACCATCGCGCCATACACGATCGAGGAAGCCTATGAGGTCGCCGACGCCATCGAGCGCGAAGACATACCGGCGCTGAAGGAAGAACTCGGCGACCTGCTGCTCCAGGTCGTCTATCACAGCCAGATTGCCAGCGAGGCCCAGGCCTTCGGTTTCGACGACGTGGCCGCCGCGATCGCCGACAAGATGGTCGACCGCCATCCGCACGTCTTCGGCGACATGGACATCCGTACGGCCGATGCCCAGACCGTGTCCTGGGAAGCCCGCAAGGCGGCCGAGCGGGCCGCGAAGGGCATCACGGAAGGCGCGACGGGTGCTCTGGACGGGGTGGCGCGCGCCCTTCCCGCCCTGATGCGGGCCGAGAAGATCCAGAAGCGGGCCGCCCGGGTCGGTTTTGACTGGGTGGCGATCGGGCCGGTCATCGACAAGATCGAGGAAGAGCTGCGCGAACTGCGTGCCGAACTGGAAGCCGGAAAGGTCGAGCAGGCCAAGGTCGCGGACGAACTTGGCGATGTCCTGTTCGCGGTCGCGAACCTCGCCCGTCATTGCAAGGTCGACCCAGAGGTCGCGCTGCGGGCCACAAATGACAAGTTCGAGAAGCGTTTCCGCCACATTGAGCGCCGCCTGGCCGAAACCGGCCGCAAGCCGTCCGACGCCAGCCTCGAGGAGATGGAAGCGCTCTGGCAGGAAGCCAAGACGCGAGTTTGAAGTCTCTACGGCCTCGGCGTCAGCAGTGGCAGGCGCGAGGCTTCGAGGAGCGCCCTCGCCTCGTTCAGCGCCTCTTGCGTCGAGGCGGTGATCAGGCCGGCATTGAGGGGCTGGGCCGGGCTGTAGGGGGCCGCGCCGAACTGCACTGCGTCGCCGCCCGCCTCCCGCATCATCAACGTGCCCGCGGCGTGATCCCAAGGCTTGGTCGTGCGGTAGAGGCTGAAATTCGCCCGGCCCGCCAGAATCTCCAGATACTCGGCGCCGGCGCAGCGCAGGGTGGTGATGGTGCCGAGCCGGGCGCGCTGCCCAGGACCCAGCTGCTCGTCGAACGACCGGGCGATCTTGTAGCCGACGAAGCCGTTGAGTGGCCGGGTGCCGGGCACGCCCTGGATCGACTTGCCGTCGAAGCGCACGCCACCGCCCAGATGCGTCACCGCCATCCGGTCGTTCGGCACGTCGAGGATCCAGCCGGCGACCGCCCTGGTGTCCTGAACCAGACAGATAATCATCGCAAAACGGTCGCGGCCTGCGGCGAAGTTTGCAGTGCCGTCGAGCGGATCGACGATCCAGCAGGCCTCGCCCGGACGGGCGATGAGATCGAGCAGGCCCGGATCCTTCTCGACCGCCTCCTCGCCCACCACCGGCACGCCCGGCAGGATCTTCGCCAGCCCGCTGGCCAGCCGCTGCTCGGACGCCACGTCAGCCACGGTGACGATGTCACCCGGCCGCTTCTGGCGGACGTCGTCCTTGGAGAGATTGCGGAACCGGGGCAGCAGCTCCGCTGCCGCCGTCTCGCGCATGAGTTCAGCGACCCGTTCCGAGCCGCCAGTATCGAGCATCGGCCTCAGCCGACGACGCCGAACAGGTCCTCTTCCTTCAGGATCACGTGATCTTCGCCGCCGAGCTTCACCTCGGTGCCCGACCACTTGCCGTAGAGGACGGTGTCGCCGACCTTGACGCCGAGTTCCTGCAGGCGGCCATCCTCGAGGCGGCGGCCCTTGCCGACCGCGACGACCTTGCCCTGTATGGGCTTTTCCTGGGCCGTGTCGGGAATGATCAGACCGCCCTTGGTGCGGGTCTCGGCAGCCACCGGCTTCAGCAGAATTCGATCGTGCAAAGGCTTGAAACCCATGGTGTTTTCCTTCGTCCTGAGAATGCTGGGCGCTTATAGGAACGGCGCCCGCGGAGTGTCAACGCAGAGCTGTCAGCGCGCCTGCTGGCGGCGCTCGAACTGGGCCGCGGCGGCGGCATCGAGCGCCACCGTGAGCCAGGCAGTGTCCCCTTCGTCCCGGCGGCTGCGCACCTCGCCGTGGCGGTAGAGCCAGGCGATGGTCGCCCCATCGGCCAGTGGCACCGAGACTTCGCGCGCCTCGCCGGTCGCGCCCAGGAGGTCGCCGATGGCGTTAAGCAACCGGTCAACGCCCTCCCCGGTCAGCGCTGAAACTGGATATTGCCGTGCCCGTTTGGCACCCGTGGCGGTTCGGGTCTCGAGGGTCTGGCGCACCTCCTCAGGCAGCGCATCGACCTTGTTCAGCGCCTCGATGAACGGGCGCCCCCCTGCCTCGTCCAGCGCTCCGAGCTCGTGCAGCACGTCTTCGACGTCGGCGCGCTGCTGCTCGGTGTCGGGGTGGGAGATGTCACGCACGTGCACGATCAGGTCGGCCTCGATCACCTCTTCCAGGGTAGCGCGGAAGGCCGCGACCAGATGAGTCGGCAGATCTGAGACGAAACCGACCGTGTCGGAGAGGACGCAGGATTTGCCATTCGGCAGCTTGATCGAGCGCATCGTCGGATCGAGCGTGGCGAACAGCAGGTCCTTGGCCATGACTTCGGCGCCCGACATCCGATTGAACAGTGTCGACTTGCCAGCATTGGTGTAGCCGACCAGCGCCACGGTGGGCAGGCGCGCCTTCTTGCGGCCGGCGCGGTTGACGGCGCGCGTCTTGCGCACGCTTTCGAGGTCGCGCTTGATGCGCACGATACGCTCGCCGATCAGGCGGCGGTCGATCTCGATCTGCGATTCGCCGGGGCCGCCCAGGAAGCCGAAGCCGCCTCGCTGGCGCTCGAGATGGGTCCACGACCGAACGAGACGGCCACGTTGGTAGTCGAGCGCGGCCAGCTCGACCTGCAGACGTCCTTCATGCGTGCGGGCACGCGCGCCGAAAATCTCCAGGATGAGGCCGGTACGGTCGATGACCTTGGCCTGCCAGGCCTTTTCGAGATTGCGCTGCTGGACCGGCGTCAGTCTGTCATCGACGACGACCAGGCCAATGCCGAGTTCTTCGACGGCCTGCGCGATCCGAGCGACCACGCCCTTGCCGAGCAGAGTCGCCGGCGTGACCTGGCGCAACGGCGCGATCTGCTCCAGTTGGACGTCGAGGTCGATCGCCCGGGCAAGGCCCACGGCCTCCTCCAGCTTGGCCTCGCTGTCGCGGTCGCTACCGCGACCGCGCGGTCCCGCCATGTACGGACACACGACCGCAGCGACCGTCGCCGGACGCACGGTCTCCAACGGCTGCCGTGCACGCTTTTCGGGTTCGTCCTGCTCGAATTCGTCGATCAAATCAGCCCGCGTCGGCCTTGTCCCCGTCGAACAGCTGCACCGGCGTGACCGGCATGATGGTCGAGATCGCATGCTTGTAGACAAGCTGCGAATGCCCGTCGCGGCGCAGCAGCACCGAGAAATTGTCGAACCACGTGACGATGCCCTGCAGCTTCACGCCGTTCACGAGGAAGATCGTGACCGCAGTCTTGTTCTTCCGAAGGTGGTTCAGGAAGACGTCCTGAACGTTCTGTGCCTTTTCGCTCATATTCTTGGCCTCTTGGTGGGCGGCCGGCTGCCAGAGGGTGGCCGGATTGGGGGTACGGGGTCTCTCCCCGCTACCGAGTCGCCTCGTATATAGGGGAGGTTGGTCTCAAAGCAATGCCACCAGCTGATGACAATTGCGCGCTCGCAGTCTCGGCGGATGCTCCAGCAGGGAACCCGACAACTCGTCTGCGCCCCCCACGAGAACGGGCAGACACCCGGCCGCGTGTGCACTCTTGAGGTCGGCCTGGGTGTCTCCCACCATCCACACGCTCTCGTCTGGGGCAATTCCCGTGCCGTCGAGCGCCAGGTAGATCGGATCCGGCGCTGGTTTGTCGCGGGCGGCGTCCCGCGCACCCACCGACCGCGCGATCCACTTGCCCCAGCCGAGATGCGCGACCTCGGCCCGCAGATTGTCGCCGACCTTGTTGCTGACGATCGCCACGTAGAGCCCCTTGGCGTGGCAGTGCGCGAGCAGGGTGTCGGCTCCGTCCAGAGGCTCCAGCCGTTCGAGGTGGATGCGCAGAAAGGTCTCGTAGAAGACCCGCTCCGCCTCCCCCGCCCGGTCGCCGAACAGAGTCGGGAAGACTTCGCGCAGGGAGCCATGGGCGCGATCCTGCACCTCTGCGGCGGTCCACGGCGTCTGGCCGAGCGCCGTGAAGGTGTCGCGGTAGCATTCGACGATGGTCGGCCAGGTGTTGACCAACGTGTTGTCCCAGTCGAACAGGACGGCGCGCGGCGGCCTGAGGCCCTCCGGCAGGCTCACGTCACGGCCTCTCCCGCCTCCGAGAAGCGGACATATTCCTCGCGCAGGCGCCGTGCCGTGGCGCCGACCTTGCCGTCGCCGACCTTGTCGCCGTCGATCTTCACGACCGGCGTCACGAAGGAGGTGGCGCTGGTGATGAAGGCTTCCTTCGCTTTCTTCGCCTCATCCAAGGTGAAGGGCCGCTCGACGAACTTGAGCTGCAGCGAATTGCAGATCGACTTCAGCGTCTGGCGCGTGATGCCCGACAGGATGCCGTTGTCGGTTTGGCGGGTCACCAGCTCGCCGTCGTCGGTCACGATCCAGGCGTTGGTCGACGCGCCTTCCGTGACGCAGCCCTTGTCATCGAGCAGCCAGGCCTCGTAGGCGCCTGCTTCGCGCGCGGCCTGCTTGGCCAGCACGTTCGGCAACAGCGCCACCGTCTTGATGTCGCAACGCTCCCAGCGAATGTCGGGCATGCTCTTCACGGCGACGCCCGGACCGGCATCGGCGTCGATGTGCTTGGTGGCCTTGGTGGTCATCACGAGTGCGGGCTTCACCGGCGTGGTCGGAAAGCCGTGGTCGCGCCGGGAGACGCCGCGCGTCACCTGCATGTAGACCAACCCGTCACGCAGGCGGTTGCGCCGCATCAGTTCGCGCAGGATGAAGCCCATCGTGTTGCGCGACACCGGCCAGCCGATCCGCAATTCCTTCAGCGAACGGTCGAGCCGGTCGATGTGCGGCTTCTCGTCGATCAGCTTGCCATCGCGTACGCCCACCACCTCGTAGACACCGTCGGCCAGCTGGTAGCCTCGGTCCTCGATATGGACGCTCGCTTCACGATGGTCGACGTACCGACCGTTTACATAGGCATAACGCGCCATGACGCCCTCTCCTCTTCAGACCGACGGCTCGGCACCGGTGCCGTTGCCCTCGGGCAGACCACCGTGCAGGCCGAGCGACTTCAGCTTGCGATGCAAGGCCGAGCGCTCCATGCCGACGAAGGTGGCCGTCCGTGAAATGTTGCCGCCAAAGCGCGTCACCTGGGCCAGCAGGTATTCGCGCTCGAAGACCTCGCGCGCGTCGCGCAGCGGCAGCTGCATGATCTCCCCGCCCTTCTCCCAGCGCAGGACCGACGGCGCGTCCTCGCTCACGTCGTTGGGCAGCACGTCGGCGCGGATCGGCGCGCCGCCCGGCGGCGCCAGGATCAGCAGGCGTTCGATGACGTTGCGCAGCTGGCGCACGTTGCCCGGCCAGTCGTGGCCCTGCAGCGCCGCCTGCGTGTCCTCGCCGATCGAGCGCGACGGGAGACCGGTGGCGTCGGCCACCCGCTTCAGCAGGTCGAGCGCCAGCTCGGGAATGTCCTCGCGGCGCTCGCTGAGCGGCGGCACCCGCAGGCCCACCACGTTCAGGCGATGGAACAGGTCCTCGCGGAAGCGGCCGCCCGCAATCTCCTCCTGCAGGTCACGCGCCGTCGTCGCCAGCACACGCACGTCGATCTCGACCTTTGTCCTGCCGCCGTCGCGGGCATAGGACTGCTCGTGCAGCACCCTCGCCAGCCTGCCCTGCAGCGCCAGCGGCAGGTCGGCCACTTCCTTGAGCACCAGCGTGCCGCCATGCGCCATTTCGAAGGCACCCGACACGCGCAGCGCCTCGGCCTCGGTGTCGCCGTCGGTGCCGAACAGTTCGATCTCGAGCCGCTCGGCCGGCAGGGTCGAGCAGTTCACGACGACGAAGGGTCCGTCAGCGCGCTTCGATCCCTGGTGAATCAGGCGCGCCACCGTCTCCTTGCCCGAGCCGGAGGCGCCGGTGATGAGGACACGGCTGCCGGTCGGCGCCACCTTCTCGATCTGCGCACGCACGCCGGCGGCGTCGCTGGAGGATCCCACGAAGGTCACCTCGCCGCCCGCGCGTCGGCGCAGCGCCACGTTCTCGCGCTTCAGCTTGTCAGCCTCGATGGCGCGGTCGACGACGAGCAGCAGGCGATCGGCCTTGAACGGCTTCTCGACGAAATCGTAGGCGCCGCTCTTGATCGCCGATACCGCGGTATCGATCGTGCCGTGACCGCTGATCATCACGACGGGGATCGGCGGATCCTCGCGGCGGATGACTTCAAGGATCTGCAGCCCGTCGAGTTCGCTGCCCTGCAGCCAGACATCGAGGATGACGAGCGCAGGCCGGCGCTGCCGGACCGCCTCGATCGCTTCGGTGCTGTTGTGGGCACGGCGCGCGGTGTGACCCTCGTCCTCGAGGATGCCGGCGATCAGTGTGCAGATATCGCGTTCGTCATCGACGATCAGAATATCGTGGGCCATGTCACTTCAAGCAGCCCGCATGGAACCGGCGGGTCATTGTGCGGCTGTCACATGCGGTCGAGCCGACGCGATTTCCTTCGCGTCTCGCCGGAATACCAGACTGATGCGGGCACCGCCACCCTCGCGATCCTGCAGCGACAGGAACCCGCCATGGTCCTCCATGATCTTCTTCACGATCGCGAGACCGAGGCCGGTGCCTTTGGCTCGGGTGGTCATGTAGGGCTCGGTCAGCCGCTCGCGGCCTTCCTTCGGCAATCCGCGGCCATTGTCCTCGACGACGATGCGCAGGCCGGTCTCGTCCTCGATCAGCGACAGGCTGATCTCGCCCTGTGGCAAAGGCGTGTCCGACTTCTCGTCCCTGCCCTCGATGGCCTCGGCCGAGTTCTTCAGGATGTTGGTCAGCACCTGCGAGACCTGGCGGCGATCGCAGTTCAGGGGCACCGGATGGCCGGGAAGGTTCACCGTGTAGCGGATGCCGGGATTGCCGTTGCGTTGCAGGAACAGGGCCTGCTGGCACAACTCCTTCGCATCCTCCTCCTTCACGGTCGGCCGCGGCATGCGGGCGAAGGAGGAGAACTCGTCCACCATGCGCCCGATGTCGCCGACCTGGCGGATGATCGTGTCGGTGCACATCGAGAAGGTGTCGGGATCCTCCTTGATCTGCTTCAGGTAGCGGCGCTTCAGTCGCTCGGCCGAGAGCTGGATCGGGGTCAACGGGTTCTTGATCTCATGCGCGATGCGGCGGGCGACGTCGCCCCAGGCCGCCATGCGCTGCGCCGACATGAGGTCGGTGACGTCGTCGAAGGTCACGACATAGCCCGCGCCCGTGGCCGCGCTGATGCGGACAAGCAGGATCTGCCGGGCGCCGCGCTGCAGGATCTCGACCTGGCCCTGGGTCATCCGGTCCGGCCGCTCGGCCGCCTGGTCGACCAGCGGGGCCAGTTCGGGCATCACCGCGATCAGCGGCCGCCCCAGCACGCCGTCTTCGGGCAGGGCCAGCAGGTCGAGCGCCGAGCGGTTGGAACGCATGACGATACCCTCGCCGTCGACGCTCAGCACGCCGGCGGACACGCCCGCGAGGACCGCGTCGGTGAGCCGGCGCCTGGTGTCGAGTTCGGTGTTTGCGTGGACCAGTTCGCCGCGCTGCTGCTCGATCTGGCTGGCCATGCGGTTGAACGAGCGCGCGAGCTGGCCCAGCTCGTCGTTGGGCGGCCCTTCCTCGACACGGGCGCTGAGGTCGCCGCCGCGCACCCGCTCGGCCGCCTGCATCAATCCGCCGATCGGCTCGGTCAGGCGGGTCGCGAACAGGATGGCGAGCCAGACGGCGGCCAACAGCATCAGGAAGGCGATGGCGCCGCACACGACGAAGATGATGAGCTGGCTGCGGCGCAGCGCCGACTCGATCTGCGAGTAGAACGAACCTGCGAACTCGATGCTCTTGATGTAGTCGACCACCCGGAGATCGACGGCGTGACCGGTCGCGAGGAACAGCGGCTCGCCGACGAACAGCTGCATCACGAAGTAGGCGCCGTTCGGCGATTCGATCTGGACCGGCCGCGCCTGGTTCACCGCCTGCCAGAGGAACTGAGCGGGCGGCACGGGATTGGCCATACCTTTCGCGTCCGGCGCCTTGGCCTGGGCGATCACGCCCTTGTCGGCATCGAGCACGGTGGCCTCGATGATCGGCCGTCCCTCGATCAGGCGCTCCAGCATCGCCTTGGTCGCCGCCGGATCGCGCACGCCGTCGACCCCCTCGGCCTGCAGCGGCGCGGAGATCGCCTCGATATCGTTCAGGATTTCCTGCTCGCGCGCGCGCCGCACCGGCTCGCCGATGGCGCGCGCGGCCTCGTAGGAGGCCTGCGACGGTTTCACGACGAAGTCGGTGAAGCTGATCACCAGCATCGACAGGATGATGGTGACGATGACCGTCGGCGTGATGGTGAAGATGCTGCAGACCAGCACCAGCCGCATGTGCAGGCGGGAGCCCGCCGCCCCACGCCTTCGGTCGAGCCAGAGCTGGGTCAGCCGGACGGCCACCACGGACACGAGGGCGATGGCGATGACGAGGTCGGCCACCAGCAGGCCCGTCATCCAACCGCGCGTGCTGAACGATTCCGGCACGAAGCCGGCCAGCCACGCATAGGTCGCGGCGCCGGCGGCCATGGCGAGAATGGCCAACGAGACGGCGGCGACACGCCCGCTGAGGCTGCGGAGCATCGCGCTCATCTTGTCGCCCAAGCGTGAAACGCCCAGCGCAGCTGTCACGAAATCACCCGCCTCGGCGAACCTGCGGCGTGCGTACCACGGGGACGTCGAGGTCCTTTATCTTCTTGCGCAACGTGTTGCGATTGAGCCCCAGGAGACGGGCCGCGCGCAACTGATTCCCTCGCGTAGCGCCCAGAGCCAGCGCGAGCAAGGGCCGCTCCACCTCCGAAATGATCCGATCGTACATTCCGTCCGGCGGCAGCCGGTCGCCATGGGCGTTGAACATTGCCTGGAGATGACGGTCGATCGCGTCGGCCAGCGACACGTCCTCGGCCGCCTCCGACGAGTCCGACGACGGCTCCATCGCCGACACCGCATCGGCCAGCTCGGCCTCGATCGTCTCGACGCCGATTACTTCCTCGGAATAGAGCGCGGACAGGCGGCGCACGAGATTGACGAGCTCGCGCACGTTGCCCGGCCAGCGATGCTGCTTCAGGCGCGCCATCGCCTCGGGCGACAGGACCTTGGTCGGCAGCCCGTCGGCCGTGGCTGCCTGCAGATAGTGGTTGGCGAGTTCGGGAATGTCGTCGAGGCGCTCGCGCAGCGGCGGCAAGCGGATCGGCACCACGTTCAGGCGGTAGAACAGGTCTTCGCGGAACAGGCCCTGCTGGATCAGCCGGCGCAGGTCGCGATGGGTCGCCGCCACGATACGGACGTTCGCCTTGATCGGCGTGCGCCCGCCGACCGTCATGTACTCGCCCTCCTGCAGCACGCGCAGCAGGCGGGTCTGGGCCTCGGGCGGCATATCGCCGATTTCGTCGAGGAACAGCGTGCCACCGGACGCCTGCTCGAACTTGCCGGCCGACCGCTGCACCGCGCCGGTGAAGGCGCCGCGCTCGTGGCCGAACAATTCGCTCTCGATCAGTTCGCGGGGGATCGCCGCCATGTTGAGGGCGATGAAAGGCCCTTTCCGGCGCTTGCCGTAATCGTGCAGCGCGCGCGCCACCAATTCCTTGCCCGCGCCCGATTCGCCGGTGACCATCACCGTCAGGTCGGTCGCCATCAGGCGGGCCAGCGCGCGATAGATCTCCTGCATCGCTGGCGAACGGCCGATCAGTGGCAGGCGCTCGCCCTCCTCCGGCGGCTGCACCGCGCGCGGCATGGAAGCGGCCGGCGCCGACAGCGCGCGATTCACCACCGAAATCAGTTCGTTGAGGTCGAATGGCTTGGGCAGGTACTCGAACGCGCCGCGCTCCGTCGCCCGCACCGCCGTGAGCAGGGTCGACTGCGCGCTCATGACGATGATGCGCAGGTCCGGCCGCAGCTTGCGGATACGCGGCACCAGGTCGAGACCGTTCTCGTCGGGCATCACCACGTCGGTGATGACGAGCTGCCCCTCGCCTTCCTGGATCCATTGCCAGAGCGTCGAGGCGGTCCCGGTGCTGCGGACGGTATGGCCCTGCCGCCCGAGGGCCTGATGCAGAACGGTCCGAATGGCGCGATCGTCGTCGGCGACGAGGATGGTGGTGCCTTCGCTCATGGCGTGGCCTGCGGGAACTGGAGCGGCAACATGACCCTGAATGATGTGCGACCGGGCTCGCTATCGAATTCGATCGCGCCGCCATGGTCGTTGATGATCTTGGCGACCAAAGCAAGACCCAGGCCGGTTCCGGTGGGCTTGTTGGTCACGAATGCGTCGAACAGGTGACTGCGGATCTCCTCCGACACGCCGCGGCCGTTATCGCGCACGGAAACGACCAGCGGCAGGTTCACCCTCGTCTGCTGTCCCGGCACGGCCAGCCGGAGCCCATGACGGTAGGCAGTCGACAGTTCGATCTCGCGATCGACGTCGCCCGGCACCTCGCAGGCATTCTTCACCAGGTTCAGGAACACCTGAATCAGCTGGTCGCGGTCGCCATGCACGTCCGGCAGCGACGGGTCGTAGGTCTCGACGAAGCGCACGCCCTTGCCGAAGCCGTTCTGCGACAGGCGGCGCACATGGTTCAGGACCTGATGGATGTTGATGGGGCCGCGCTCGATGGGCCGGCCGTCGGCGAAGGCCTCCATGCGGTCGACCAGCGCCACGATGCGGTCGGTCTCCTCGCAGATCAGCTCGGTCAGCTCGCGATCGGAATCCGGTACGGACTGTTCGAGGAGCTGGGCGGCGCCTCGGATGCCTGACAGCGGGTTCTTGACTTCGTGCGCGAGCATGGCAGCCAGCGCGCTCACTGAGCGGGCGGCGCTGCGGTGCGACAGCTGGCGGTCGATGCTGCGGGCGATCGTCTGCTCGACGAGTGAGATCGCCACCAGCCCTTCGCTGTCGACGACGGGCGAAAGGCGGAGCGCGCAAAAGCGTGTGCCGATACGCGGCGAGGCGAGCGTCACGCCGTTCTCCGCGACCGCGCCGCCGGTCACCACGACCTGCTCCAGCAGCGAAAAGAGCGGGGTGTCCTCGGGCACGAACTCGCTCAGCGGATGGCCGACCAGGCGGGCACGGCCGACGCCGAAGAACTGCTCGGCCGAAAGGTTGGCGTAGTGCATCAGGCCGTTCGCATCGACGACGATGATCGCTTCCGAGAGCGAATCGAGGAGAGCCGTCGGAAACTGATCGCTCATGCCGTTCCGTTTTAGAGGGCGCAGGGACATCAGGCTGCCTGTCGCTCCACGGCCGGCAGGAAGAACGAAGCGAGCATGCTCCGCACCTTGTCGGCGTCGGTTTCACGGTTGAGCGCCGCCCGGAAATCGGCCGAAGCAGGAAGCCCCTTGGAGTACCAGCCGAGATGCTTGCGGGCCATACGCACGCCGGTTTCGAGCCCGTAATGTTCGAGCATCGCCTCGAAGTGCGTGCGCACCGCCGCGTACTGCTCGGCGATCGAGGGATCGCGCAGCCGCTCGCCGGTCCGCAGATAGTGGATTGCCTGGTTGAGGAACCAGGGGCGACCATAGGCGCCGCGACCGATCATGATGCCGTCGGCACCCGATTGCTCCAGTGCCTGGTCGACGTCGTCGAGCGTGTTGATGTCGCCGTTCACGATCACCGGCAGGCTGGTGGCCTCCTTGACGGTGCGGATGAAGCCCCAGTCGGCGTGGCCGTCGTAGAAGTCGCAGCGGGTGCGGCCGTGGACGGTCAGCATCCTGATGCCGCACGACTCGGCGATGCGCGCGAGGTTCGGGGCATTGCGATTGGTCGAGTCCCAGCCGGTCCGCATCTTGAGCGTGACCGGCAGCTTCACGGCCTTCACGGTCGCTTCGAGGATCTTCGCGGCATGGACTTCGTCGCGCATCAGCGAAGAACCCGCATGGCCGTTCACGACCTTCTTCACCGGGCAGCCGAAATTGATGTCGATGATCGCCGCGCCGCGATCTTCGTTGAGCTTGGCGGCTTCGGCCATGACCTGGGGCTCGCAACCAGCCAGCTGGACCGACATCGGAAACTCTTCCGGCGTCGTCTTTGCCATCATCAGAGTCTTGCGGTTCTCGCGGACCATCGCTGCGGAAGCGATCATCTCGGAGACCACGAGCCCTGCCCCGCGCCGCTTCACCATCTGGCGAAAGGGCATGTCGCTGACCCCCGACAGTGGGGCCAGGATGACGGGATCCTCGATGCGGACGGGTCCGATGTCGACGGGTTTGAGACGGTGTGCGTTTTGCATTCTTTGTTCAGTTTATAGGCATCTTGTGCAGTGCACAATAATTGAGCGAGCAATAGCCTGTGCCGCCAAACTGCGCAAGGGTCGGAAGTGCGCAATCCCTGAAGCCAGTGTTATTGAGGGGTGTGACCCGTTGTACAGCCCTCATTGTCGCCGCCGGCCGCGGCGCCCGCTTCGGTGGCCCACTGCCCAAGCAATATGCCCTTCTGGACGGCGAGCCCGTCCTGCGCAGGACCATCGCCGCCTTTCGGGGCACGTCCTCTATCGATCGGATCCTGGTGGTGATCGGTCCGGGAGATGACGAACGTTACGAGGCGGCGACGCTGGACCTCGGCCTGCCGCCGCCGGTAGCGGGCGGCAGCAGCCGTCAGCAGTCCGTGCTCAACGGCCTCGAGGCAATGGCCGGCACGGCGCCGGAATTCGTCGCCATCCATGATGCCGCGCGCCCCTTCGTGCGGCCCGCCGAGATCGACGCCTGCCTTGCCGCCGCCTCGGCCGACGGAATCGACGGCGCCATCCTGGGCATTCCCCTCGCCGATACGCTGAAGCGTGTCGGCGTGGACCAGGTGATCGCGGAGACTGTGCCGCGGCGCGACCTGTGGCGGGCACAGACACCCCAGGTCTTTCGCTTCGCGCCGCTGCTGGCGGCGCATCGTGCGGCGGCGTCGCTCGGCGCCGACGAGGCGACCGCGCTGACCGACGATGCCGCCGTCGCCGAGCGCGCGGGACTGACGCTTGTCATGGTCGCGGGCAGCGAAGATAACCGCAAGATCACCACGACGGCCGACCTCTCCTCCTCTGCCATGGAAACACGCACCGCTCTCGGCTTCGACGTTCACGGCTTTGCCCCGGGCAATGCGGTGATGTTGTGCGGTATTCCCATTCCCCATGGCCAGACGCTGGCGGGGCATTCCGATGCCGACGTGGCGCTGCACGCGCTGACCGACGCGGTGCTGGGCACGATCGGCGCCGGCGACATCGGCAAGCACTTCCCGCCCTCCGATCCGCAATGGCGCGGCGCTTCGTCCGACCGGTTCCTGCGCCACGCCGTCGATCTGGTGGCAGCGCGCGGCGGCCGCATCCTTCACCTCGATGTCACCATCGTCTGCGAAGCCCCCAAGGTGGGGCCTCATCGCGATGCCATGGTGAAGAGCATCGCCTCCATCGCGGGCGTCGCGGGCCACCGTGTCAGTGTGAAGGCCACGACGACCGAGGGACTGGGATTCACCGGCCGGCGCGAAGGCATCGCCGCCCAGGCCATTGCGACCGTAGAACTGCCAGGGAGCTGAACGGCCGATGTTCGACCATGAGATGCGCGAAGCCGCGGAGCATGCCCTGTTCACCTGCCGCAAGCGCGGCTTCAAGGTGGTCACGGCCGAGTCCTGCACCGGCGGCCTGATCGCCGCGGCCCTCACCGCCATCGCCGGATCGTCCGACGTCGTGGATCGCGGTTTCGTCACCTATTCCAACGAGGCCAAGCGCGAGATGCTGGGCGTGCCGTGGGACGCGATCGTGAGCCACGGCGCGGTCAGCGAGCCCGTCGCGCGCGCGATGGCCGCCGGCGCGCTCGAACGTTCGGGGGCGCAGCTCTCGGTGTCGGTTACCGGCGTCGCCGGACCCGGCGGCGGCTCGGCCGACAAGCCGGTGGGCCTCGTCCATTTCGGTGCCGCGCGCTCGGGCTTCGAGCCGGTGACCGAACACCACATTTTTCCAGGAGATCGAGACGGCATCCGCCGCCTTACGGTCATCACCGCGCTCGCGATGCTGGTTAAGCTGGCGGAGCGGTAGTCGCACGCTTGTCATCCTGAGCGCAGCGAAGGATCTCGCGCCCGCCAAGTCGTACGTTGATCGTTCCGTGAGGTCCTTCGCTGTGCTCAGGACGGCAGTGTGGCGCCGGCCGGTTTTGTGGGCGCACCGTACAGCTGCGCCGCCCGTGCCTCGAAGGCCGAGACCATGCGGCGCACTGCCTCCGCGAAGAGCAGCTGCACCGTCTTCTGCAGCAGGATCGAGCGGAAATCGAATTCGAGTTCGAAGTCGATCTGCGTGCCGTCGGGATGAGGCTTGAAGAGCCAGCGGCTCCTGAGCAGCCGGAACGGGCCCTCGATGCCGGTCGTCACGATACGCATGCTCTCGGGATCGTCGGGTGACAGCTCCACGCGCGAGACGAACTTCTCGTGGAACGGCCCGAAGCCGATCGCCAGTTCGGCGATCTCGATGTTCGGCCCTTCGCGCCGGCGAATGCGGCCGGCGAAGCACCAGGGCAGGAACTCGGGGTAGCGCGGCACGTCGGCGACGAGGTCGAACAACTGTCGCGGTTGGAACGGAACGACTCGCCGTTCCTGATGACGGGTAGCCAAGGAGCCGTCAGCCTTTGAGCTGCGCCTGACGCGCGGCCTTCAGGCGCGCGAAGTCGTCCCCGGCGTGATAGCTCGACCGCGTCAGCGGCGAGGACGAGACCATCAGGAACCCCTTGGCCCGTGCCATCTGGGCGAGCTCGGAAAATTCGGCCGGCGTCCAGAAACGGTCGAGTGCGGCGTGCTTGGGCGTCGGCTGCAGGTACTGGCCGATCGTCAGGAAATCGACGTCGGCGGCCCGCAGATCGTCCATCACCTGCAGAATCTCCTCGCGCGTCTCGCCCAGCCCGACCATCAGGCCGGACTTGGTGAACATCGCCGGATCGATCTCCTTCACGCGCGACAGCAGCCGCAACGACGTGAAGTAACGCGCGCCCGGACGGATGGTCGGATAGAGGCGCGGCACGGTCTCGAGATTATGGTTGAAGACGTCGGGGCGCGACGCGACCACCGTCTCGATGGCGCCGGGCTTGCGCATGAAGTCGGGCGTCAGGATCTCGACCGTGGTCGCCGGCGCCGATTTATGGAGCGCGGTGATGACCTCGGCGAAGTGCCCTGCCCCGCCATCGGCGAGGTCGTCGCGGTCGACGGACGTCACCACGACATGGCCGAGGCCGAGCTTGCCGACGGCTTCGGCAATGTTGGCCGGCTCGTGCGGGTTCAGCGCGCCCGGCTTGCCGGTCGCCACGTTGCAGAAGGCGCAGGCCCGCGTGCAGGTCTCGCCCATGATCATGAAGGTCGCGTGCTTCTGCTTCCAGCACTCGCCGATATTCGGGCAGGCGGCCTCCTCGCACACCGTCGTGAGCTTGAGCTCCCGCATCAGGCGCTTGGTCTCGGCATATTCCGGCGAATTGGGCGCACGCACCCTGATCCAATCCGGCTTGCGCTGGATAGGGTTGTCGGGGCGATGGGCCTTTTCCGGGTGGCGCTCCGGCCGGCTCAGGGAAAGCTTGTCGAGGGTTCCGTCCATGATGACCTAGATATGGAGCGTCCGGCCGTAGGCCGCCAGTACCGACTCGTGCATCATCTCCGACAGGGTGGGATGCGGAAACACCGTGGCCATCAGCTCGGCTTCGGTGGTCTCCAGAGTCTTGGCGATGCTGTAGCCCTGGATCAGCTCGGTGACCTCGGTCCCGATCATGTGGGCGCCCAGAAGCTCGCCGGTCTTGGCGTCAAAGATCGTCTTGATGAAGCCCTCGGGCTCGCCAAGGGCAATCGCCTTGCCGTTACCGATGAAGGGGAATTTGCCGACCTTGAGTTCCAGCCCCTTGGCCTTGGCCGCCGCCTCGGTGAGGCCGATGCTGGCGACCTGCGGCTGGCAGTAGGTGCAGCCCGGGATGTTCTCGGTCTTCATCGGGTGCACGCCCTTCACGCCGGCGATCTTCTCGACCACCAGCACGCCCTCGTGCATCGCCTTGTGGGCGAGCCAGGGCGGGCCGGCAACGTCGCCGATCGCATAGACGTTGGGCTCGCCGGTGAAGCCCCACTGGTCGATCACGATGTGGGTCTTCTCGACCTTCACCTTGGTGCCTTCGAGGCCGATATTCTCGACGTTGCCCACGATGCCGACGGCGCTGATGACGCGATCGACCGTGATCTCCTGCGCCTTGCCGCCGACCGTGATGGTGGCCGTCACATTGTTGGCCCCCTTCTTCAGGTTCGACACGGTGGCGCTGGTCAGGATCTTCATGCCCTGCTTTTCGAACGCCTTCTTGGCGAAGGCGGAGACCTCGGCATCCTCGACCGGCAGCACGCGGTCCATGACCTCGGCCACCGTCACCTCGGCGCCCATGGTGCGGTAGAAGCTCGCGAACTCGATGCCGATCGCGCCCGAGCCGATGACCAGCAGCGACTTCGGGAACTCCGGCGGCACCATCGCTTCCTTGTAGCTCCACACCAGCTTGCCGTCGGCCTCGAGGCCGGGAAGCTGGCGCGCGCGGGCGCCGGTGGCCAGGATCACGTCCTTCGCCGTCAGGGTGACGTTGCTCTTGTCCTTCAGCGCGACCGCGACCTTGCGCTTCGCCCCGTCGGTGCCGGCGAGCTGCGCCGTGCCGTCGAACACCGTGATCTTGTTCTTCTTCATCAGCATCGAGACGCCGTTGCTGAGCTGGCTCGCCACCTTGCGCGAGCGCTCCACGATCTTCTTCGGATCGAACGAGACGTCCTTGACCGAAAGCCCATAGGCCTCGGCATGCTTGATGAGGCCGTAGACTTCCGAGGTGCGCAGCAGCGCCTTGGTCGGGATGCAGCCCCAGTTGAGGCAGATGCCACCCATATGCTCGCGTTCGACCACCGCGGTCTTGAGCCCGAGTTGCGCGGCGCGAATCGCGGCGACATAGCCGCCCGGCCCGCCGCCCACAACGATGAGATCGAAACTGGTTTCGGCCATGACGTGCTCCTAGGCCAGCATCGCGGCGGGTTGCTCGATATACGCCTTGAGCGTCTGCAGGAACTGCGCGCCCATCGCGCCGTCCACCACGCGGTGATCGACGGCAAGCGTGCAGCTCATGATGTTGCGGACGACCATCTCGCCCTTGCGCACGACCACTCGCTCCTCACCCGCGCCGACGGCGAGGATCATGGCCTGCGGCGTATTGATGATGGCGCCGAAGTCACGGATGCCGAACATGCCGAGATTCGAGATGGTGAAGCCACCGCCCTGGAACTCCTCGAGCTTCAGCTTGCCGCTCTTGGCGCGGCTGGCGAGGTCCTTCATCTCGATCGAGATCTGCGCCAGACCCTTCATGTCGGCATTGCGCACGATCGGCGTGATGAGGCCGCGATCGGTGGCGACGGCGACCGAGATGTCGACCGCGCCGTACTGGATCATCTCGTCCTCGGTCCACGAGGCGTTGCACTCCGGATGGTCGCGCAGCGCCTTGGCGCAGGCCTTGATCACCATGTCGTTGACCGAGACCTTGGTGCCCTTCTTCTCGACCACGACGTTGATCGCGGTGCGCGCGGTCAGCAGCGCATCGATCTCGAAGTCGACCGTCAGGTAGAAGTGCGGGACGGTCTGCTTGGACTCGAGCATGCGCCGGGCGATGACCTTGCGGATGCTGGTGTGCGGCACGCGGCTGTCGCCGGGCGCGACGAACACAGGCTGGCCGCCGGCGGGCGGCGCCGGAGCCTTGGCCGCGGCCTTCGGGGCCTGAGACGTCGCGGGGGCGGCACCGGGCTTGGCATTCTCGACATCGACCTTGACGATGCGGCCGTTCGGGCCTGAGCCCTTGAGGCCGGCGAGGTCGATCCCCTTCTCCGCCGCGATGCGTTTGGCCAGCGGCGAGGCGAAGATACGGCTGCTGCCGGAGGAAGCGGCGGGCGCAGCTGGCTTAGGTGCCGGTGCAGGCGCTGTTGCCGGAGCCGGGCTCGCGGGCTTCTCTGCAGGCTTCTCCTCGGCCTTGGGTGCCGGCTTTTCAGCGGCGGGCGCCGCCGACTTGGCGACTTCCGTCTCGCCTTCTTCGAGCAGCACGGCGATGACGGCGTTCACGGCAACGCCTTCGGTGCCCTCCTCGACCAGGATCTGGCCGATCTTGCCCTCGTCGACGGCCTCGACTTCCATCGTGGCCTTGTCGGTCTCGATCTCGCAGACGACCTGACCGGACTTGACCGTGTCACCGACCTTGACGTGCCACTTGGCGAGCTTGCCCTCCGTCATGGTGGGCGAGAGCGCGGGCATCAGGATGTTGATGGACATGCCGGCTCTCCCGACTCAGCGATTGCAGACCGCGCGCGCGGCCTCGACGATGTGAGAGGATTGCGGCAGCGCCATCTTCTCGAGGTTCGCGGCGTAGGGCAGTGGCACGTCGAGCCCGGCCACGCGCTTCACCGGCGCATCGAGCCAGTCGAACGCGTGCTCCATCATCAGCGCCGACAGTTCGGAGCCGATGCCGGCGAAGGGCCAGCCCTCCTCGCAGGAAACCAGCCGGTTGGTCTTCTTCACCGACTCGACGATAGTCTCGGTGTCGAACGGGCGCAGCGAGCGCAGGTTGATCACCTCGGCGTCGATCCCGATCTTGGCCAGCTCCTCGGCCGCCTGCAGCGCCTTGCCGACCATGATCGAGAAGGCGACGATCGTGACGTCCTTGCCGGCCCGCTCGATCTTCGCCTTGCCGATCGGCAGCACGAAGTCGGGATCCTCCGGCACGTCGAACGACTGGCCGTAGAGGATCTCGTTCTCCAGGAAGATCACCGGGTTGGGATCGCGGATCGCCGCGCGAAGGAGGCCCTTGGCGTCGGCGGCACTCCACGGCGCGAGCACGCGCAGGCCCGGCACGTGGGCGTACCAGCTCGCATAGCATTGCGAATGCTGGGCGGCGACGCGCGAGGCCGCCCCGTTGGGACCGCGGAACACGATCGGGCAGGTCATCTGGCCGCCCGACATGTAATGCGTCTTGGCCGCCGAATTGATGATCTGGTCGATCGCCTGCATGGCGAAGTTGAAGGTCATGAACTCGACGATCGGCTTCAGCCCGCCGAACGCCGCGCCGACGCCCAGGCCGGCGAAGCCGTGCTCGGTGATCGGCGTGTCGATGACGCGCTTGTCGCCGAACTCCTCCAGCAAGCCCTGGCTGATCTTGTAGGCGCCCTGGTACTGCGCGACTTCCTCGCCCATCAGGAAGACGGACTTGTCGGCGCGCATCTCGGCGGCCATCGCCTCGCGCAGCGCCTCGCGCACCGTGATGTGCTGCGTTCCACCCTTCCATTCCGGTTCGGGGGCCGGTGCAACGACGGCAGGTGACGCGGGCGCGGTCTCGGCCTTCGGCTTCTCTTCGGACCTGGCTTCAGCCTTGGGCGCCTCTTCCTTCGGCGCTTCAGCCTTGGCGGCCGGAGCCGGCGTCTCGACGTCGGCGGCGCTTTCGCCCTCGCCGGCCAGGACGCAGATCGGCGTGTTCACGGCCACGCCCTCAGTGCCTTCCTCGACGAGAATCTTCGCAACCGTACCTTCGTCGACCGCCTCGACTTCCATGGTCGCCTTGTCGGTCTCGATCTCGCAGATCACCTGGCCGGACTTCACTTCATCGCCGACCTTGACGTGCCACTTGGCGAGCTTGCCCTCGGTCATGGTGGGAGAGAGGGCCGGCATCAGAACCTGAGTGCTCATGGGATCAGGCCTCGACCAGGATGTCCGTCCACAACTCCGACGGATCGGGCTCGGGACTGTGTTGCGAGAATTCGGCGGCGTCGTTCACGATCTTGCGGATTTCCGTGTCGACCGCCTTGAGCGCGGCCTCGTCGACGATCTTGGCGTCGAGCAGGCGCTTGCGGATGTGCTCGATCGGGTCTCGTTCGTTGCGGAACTTGTCGACCTCTTCCTTGGTCCGGTACTTGGCCGGATCGCTCATCGAGTGGCCGCGATAGCGATAGGTCTGCATCTCGAGGATGTACGGACCCTGGCCGCTGCGCGCATGCTCGATGGCCTTCTCACCGGCCGCCCGTACCGCCAGCACGTCCATGCCGTCGACCCGCTCGCCCGGGATACCGAAGGCTTCGCCATGTCGATAGAGTTCGGTCGTGGCCGAGGCGCGCTCGACCGAAGTGCCCATGCCGTAGCGGTTGTTCTCGATGATGTAGACCACCGGGAGCTTCCACAGGGCGGCCATGTTCATGGCCTCGTAGACCTGGCCCTGGTTGGCGCTGCCGTCGCCGAAGTAGGTCAGCGAGACGTTCTTGTCGCCGTTGTACTTGTGCGCGAAAGCGAGGCCCGTGCCGATCGGCACCTGGGCGCCGACGATGCCGTGGCCGCCATAGAAGCTCTTCTCGCGGCTGAACATGTGCATCGAGCCGCCCTTGCCCTTGGAGTAGCCGCCGCTGCGTCCGGTCAGCTCGGCCATCACGCCCTTGGGGTCCATGCCGCAGGCCAGCATATGGCCATGGTCGCGGTAGGAGGTGATGACGGCGTCCTTGTCGCGGACATTCGCCTGCATCCCGACCACGACCGCTTCCTGGCCGATGTAGAGATGGCAGAAACCGCCGATCAGCCCCATGCCGTAGAGCTGGCCCGCGCGCTCCTCGAAGCGGCGGATCAGAAGCATGTCGCGGTAATGCGCCTTGAGTTCGTCGGGGCTCACGCTGTTGTCGCCCAAATTCGGGGGCGATTTCGTCTTGGCGGGAGAAGGATCGTCTTTCGGCTTCGTGGCCGGCTTCGCCATGGCAGTCCCCTCTTGAACGCGCTTCGGCTTATAGCATCGCTCAGGGCGATGTATTTGATCTAGCAGGAAAAAACAGACCCGACGCGAGTGCGCCGCAGCATTTGAGCGATTGTTTGCCTATGGTGGATCGCACCGGACAGTTTCTTTCAGATGACCGCAAGGCGAACGCTGAACGAGGCGTCATCGTCGCGCGAAGTGCACGCGCGAATCGCGCCTCAGCGGGTCGGCATGAAGACGATGATGTCGTCCTTGCGCGCGAAGTTCAGCAGAATGCGCGCGCGTTCGTCGAGCATGTCCGGTTCGAGGCTCTGGTTGCGCAGCGCCGCGACACGTCGCTCCCAGATCTTGCGCGTCGTTTCGGCTTCAGCGAGATTCTGTTCGGCGATCAGCACTTCGCGCTGCAGATGCGCCATGGCCAGCAGGCCGCGATCACCGTTCACCAAGTGGTATCCGAAATAGCCGAATACCGTGGCGAAGATGACGGGAGCCAGAATCTGACGCGGTCTCAACAACATATGCTGCGTTCCTGCAGGGATATGGCAACATATTGTGGCCTTCCGTCAAGAATTTTCGATTGGCGCGGCGATATCCAGGCCATTCCGACCCCATGGATCGCTCGGGGTGCGACATCCGTTTCGAATGTTTCGGTTGTTTCGGTTGTTTCGTTTACGCCGCCCGGCGGTCGGGCTTCAGCGCCCACCACAGGCCGGCCAGGACACAGGCGAGCCCGAGCAGCGCGGCCATGGGCAAGGGCTCACCCAGCAGCACCGTCCCGCCCAGCGCTGCCGTTATCGGACCGAGGCCGAGGAACAGTGTCACCAGGCTCGGTGGCGCGTTGCCCAGCGCATAGACCCAGAGGAAGAAGCCGAGGCCGCTCGACACGCCGATGAAAGCGATAGCGGCCATTTCGCCCGCCGTGAACGACGGCCAGGTGGCGAAGAAGCCCTCGGCGGCGGCGATGCCGGCAAGCGCGAGGACGGCCACGAACATCGCGAAGGCGGTCACGTGCAGCGCCGAGCTGCGCGCGACGTAGGGTCCATAGAAGATCGAGCAGACGGCGCCGCAGAGGGCCGCGCCGAGCGCCGACAGCGTCCCCAGCCAGACCGATCCGTGTTCGGGCTGCGCCGTCATCGCGGCGCCCCCCAGCGCGATCGCGACGCCGCCGAAGGTGAGCAGCGAGCCGCCGACCTTTGCCGCCGTAAAACGCTCGCGACCGAGCAGCGCGGACAGGATCATGGTCATGAGCGGAAAGGTCGAGAACAGCAGCGAGGCCCGCGCGGCCGGGATATGCAGCAGCGAATAGTTCAGCAGCACCATCAGCGCCGCGAACTGTCCGATGCCCAGCAGGCCGATCGGCAGGAGGTCGCGGGCGGCGATGCCCCGCCACGGCCGCAGCCACAGGGCCGGCGCGAGACAGATCAGACCGACCAGATAGCGCAGGAATCCAAGCGAGCCCGGCCCCGCCGCATCGACGACGTAGCGCGTCGCCACCATGGCGGCGCCGACCTGGATGCCGGTCCCGGCCGCGGCCCAGAGCGGGCCGGGCCGCTTCACAGGTCGAGGTTCCAGAACTGCCCGACCAGCTTCTTCCCGAAACTCTCGTGCTTCTCTTCCCTGATGAGCCGGAATCCGGCGGCGATGTAGATCTTGCGCGCCGAGACCAGGATGTCGTTGGTCCACAGCATCAGCTTCCTGTAGCCCTTGGCCCGGGCATCCTCGATGCAGGCCGCGACCAGGCTCTGCCCGATGCCCAGCCCGCGCGCCGTCGGCTCGACATAGAGCATTCGGAGCTGGCCCGTGGCCTTGCCCGCCCGCACCAGGAAGACCGACCCCACGATCTCGCCGTTGCGTTCGGCGATCCAGCAATTGTCCGACTTGGGGTCGAACTTGCGGATAAACTTTGCCGAAATCTCCGCGAGCATCGCCTCGAAGCTGCCGTCCCAGCCGTGCTCGTCGGCATAGAGCTGGGTCTGGCGGCGGATGATCCAGCCCATGTCGCCGGGTTGATGGGGCCGCAGGGTGAAGGGCGTGCGCTTCTCCGGCGGCTCGTCGAGCAGCCTCTCGACCGTCTCCAGCGCCTTGACCAGCTTGTCCTGCCGCGCGACCGGCAGTTCGGCCAGCAGTTTGGCGATGTCCTGCCGCGACTGCTCGTTCATGGCGGCCCAGAGTTGCTGGCCCTTGGCGGTGAGCGCGAGCTGCGTCTCGCGCCTGTCCTGCTGGCTGCGCGTGCGGGCGAGACAGCCCCTCTTCTCCAGCCCCTTCAGCAGGCGGCTGACATAGCCCGGGTCGAGGCCGAGATCGCGACACAGTTCCTGCGCCGTCGGCCGGTCGCGATTGGCGATTTCATAGACCAGCCGCCCCTCGGGCAGCGTCAAGGGGCTGTGCAGCAGCGTTTCCTCGAGCACGCCGATGCGGCGGGTATAGAAACGAGAGAAACGACGGACCGCCTCGATGCGGGACGCGAGCGACGATGCTGCCATGGCAACCTCCGATATGGTTGCTATCGTCAATCAATTAATTGACTTCGTCAACGATTGGCAATTGGCGAGATGTGACCCCTCCGCCCCGGCGGGGCACCTCCCCATTTGAATGGGGAGGAAAGCGCAGCCTCGTTGCCTCACCATTCAAATGGGGAGGTGTCGTCGTCTTACGACGACGGAGGGGGCAGAAACGCGGGCATGAAAAAGGGCCGCCGCGGCGACCCTTGATCGTCTCGTTCCGGCGCCGGCTCAGCCGCGCAGGATCGACGTCCCGGCGTAACGGGCCTGGGTGCCGAGCTGCTCCTCGATGCGCAGGAGCTGGTTGTACTTGGCCAGGCGATCGGAGCGCGACAGCGAGCCGGTCTTGATCTGGCCGCAGTTGGTGGCGACGGCGAGGTCGGCGATGGTCGCGTCCTCGGTCTCGCCCGAGCGGTGGGACATGACGACGCCGTAGCTCGCATTGCGCGCCATGGACACGGCTTCCATCGTCTCGGTGAGGGTGCCGATCTGGTTGACCTTGACCAGGATTGCGTTGGCGAGCCCGTCCTTGATGCCCTGCTCCAGCCGCTTCGGGTTGGTGACGAACAGGTCGTCGCCGACCAGCTGGATCTGCTTGCCGAGCTTGTCGGTGATGGCCTTCCAGCCCTTCATGTCGTCCTCGGCCATGCCGTCCTCGATCGACACGATCGGGTAGCGCTTCACGAGATCGGCATAGTAGTCGACCATGCCGGCGGCATCGAACGACTTGCCCTCGCCCTCCATCTCGTACTTGCCCTTCTTGAAGAACTCGGTCGAGGCCGGGTCGAGCGCCAGCATGACATCCTCGCCGGGCTTGTAGCCGGCCTTCTCGATCGCCTTCATGACGAAGGACAGCGCCTCGTCGGCCGTCGCGAGGTTCGGCGCGAAGCCGCCCTCGTCGCCCACGTTGGTATTGTGTCCGGCGTCGTGAAGCTGGCCGCGCAGCGCGTGGAAGACCTCCGCGCCCATGCGCAGCGCATCGGCGAAGCGGTCGGCCTTCACCGGCATGATCATGAATTCCTGGATGTCGATCGGATTGTCGGCATGGGCCCCGCCGTTGATGATGTTCATCAGCGGCACCGGCAGCACCGAGGCCTGGCTGCCGCCGACGTAGCGGTAGAGCGGCAGGCCGCTGTCCATCGCCGCGGCCTTGGCGACGGCGAGCGAGGCGCCCAGGATCGCGTTGGCGCCGAGGCGGCCCTTGTTGGGGGTGCCGTCGAGCTCGATCAGGGCGCGGTCGATCTTGATCTGCTCCAGCGCGTCGAGGCCGGACAGCAGGTCCATGATCTCGCCGTTCACGGCGGCGACCGCCTTCAGCACGCCCTTGCCACCGTAGCGCTTCTTGTCGCCGTCGCGCAGCTCGACCGCCTCGTGCGCGCCGGTCGAGGCGCCGGACGGGACGGCAGCGCGGCCGATCGCACCGCTGTCGAGTTCGACTTCCACTTCGACGGTGGGATTGCCACGGCTATCGAGGATTTCGCGGCCGCGGACTTCGGCGATGGCGCTCATGAGAAAAACTCCTGTTGGGCGCGGCCTGTCTAGCCCGCGCGGACCGCGGGGAGCAAGTGACGCGATGGCGCGCGCTTCCTATACTTCCCGACGAGAATTGCAGCCGCCTGGGAGAAAACGACATGCCCGACCAGACCCATCACCATCAGGCCACCGCGTCCGTCGAAGCGCGGACCGACGCCATCGAGGCCGCGTTCCAGGAACGCGGCATGGAGCCTGCCAACTTCATCCGCGAGTTCAAGCATCTCGCCGAGGAGGAATGGGTGCCGGAGAACGGTGCACGGGTGGTCGCCAAGGCCTGGAGCGATCCCGCCTTCCGCGAGCGGCTGTTCGCCAACGGCCGCGAGGCCGTGACCGAGCTCGGCCTCTCGATGCCGCCGCATCACCGGCACCTGGTCGTGCTCGAGAACACGCCCAAGGTCCACAACGTGATCTGCTGCACGCTCTGCTCATGCACGGCCTTCTCGATCATCGGCCTGCCGCCGGACTGGTATAAGGACCTGGAGTATCGCGCCCGCGTCGTGCGCCAGTCGCGCACCGTGCTGAAGGAGATGGGCCTCGACCTGCCGGCCGACATGGAGATCCGCGTCTGGGATACGACGGCCGACACGCGCTATATGGTGCTGCCGGTGCGTCCGGAAGGCACGGAGGGCTGGTCCGAAGAGAAGCTCGCCGGGCTGGTCACCAAGGACGCCATGATCGGCGTCTCGCGCCTCTAGGACCGGAGAGACATCATGGACGGCATGCACGATCTCGGCGGCAAGCAGGGCTTCGGCCGGGTCCGCTATTCGCTCCGCGCCCAGACCTTCCACGAGCCGTGGGAGAAGCGGGTCAACGCGCTCTATTCGCTGGCGGTGAAGCTCGGCATCTTCAACATGGACGAATACCGCCATGCCATCGAGCGCATGGAGCCGCGCCACTATCTGTCGGCCAGCTACTACGAGCGTTCGCTGACCAGCCTGGCGACGCTCTGCGTCGAGAAGGGCATCCTGACGCAAGAGGAGCTGGAGCAACGCGCCCAGGGCGCCTTCCCCCTCTCCTCGCCCAGCGCCCCCGGCCGCGGCAACGTCGCCACGCGCAAGACGCTGAAGGTCGGCGACAAGGTCACGGTGAAGACCGACTATGTGCCAGGCCATGTCCGCATGCCGGGCTACATCCGCGGCAAGAGC
Source organism: Reyranella sp. (assembly GCF_052439685.1). Lineage (GTDB taxonomy): Bacteria > Pseudomonadota > Alphaproteobacteria > Reyranellales > Reyranellaceae > Reyranella. The sequence goes on along the minus strand of NZ_JBQVQG010000002.1, from coordinate 372,957 downwards.
GGCGTGGTGGTCGGCGTCTCCCCCGCCTATCCGTTTCCCGACGCTCATGGCCACGGTATCGAGGCCGAAGACGAACCGACTTACGACGTCCGCTTCGATTCGCGCGAATTGTGGTCGGACTCGGCCGACCCGGCCTTCGTCCATGTCGGCGTCTTCGAGAGCTACCTGGAGCGCGCGAAGTAGTCGTCGTGTTTCGATCAGATGAGTCGTCCTGAGCACCGCGAAGGACCTTGCGGAGCGACCGGAGCACTGATGGGCGAACGGCAGATCCTTCGCTTCGCTCAGGATGACACGAGGGCCGCCATGTCGATCAGCGCCAGGCGCTCTTGAGCGCCTGGTCGGTCTTCCACTTCTCGACCGCGGCGACGTCGTCGCAGGTGAAGGCCTGCGGGTTCTTGCGCGGGGTCGCTTCGATCCAGGCGAAAACCAGGCACTGCCAGTAGGTCTTGTCGCCCTGCTTCGTCTCGAACTTCACTTCAGTCGTCGTCGCGGCGCCAGCCTTGGCATCGCCGTAGTCGTCGATCACCGGCGTGATCTCGCCGACGGTGCGACCGGCCATCTTGTTGTCGGCGTACCACTTGGCGAAGGCCCCGAACTGGTCTCCGGCGACGCCTTTGCCGTCGGCCGCGACATAGGTCTTGAGGTCGCGCACCAAGGCCTGGGCCGCCGCATTCGCCTTGGGCTCCGCGGCCTTGCGGCGCTCGGCGAGCTTCGCTTGCAGGGCCTTCAGCATGTCGGCGTTGCTGGGCGGGGGCGGTTGCAGAGGCACCGGCGCGGCGGTCTGCGGCGGCGGTGATTCGAGCCGGCGGATCGGCGCGCGGGCCGCTTCGGCATTGAGCTGGGCCGCCTCCTGTGGCGTCAGCTTGCCGACCGCCGGGGTATTTCGCCCCTTCTGCCAGTCGGAGATCGCCTTCATCGTGGCTTCGGACTGCAGGTTGCCGTCTATCGGGCCGCTATATTTGTCGAGCGTGCGCAGAGATTCCTGGATCTTCCGGCGATCCGGATCCGGGCTGTTGAGGACGGACGCATAGTCGGGTGCCGGCGCCGGACGTGCTGCGACAGGCGCGGGTGGTGGCGCCGGCGCCGGGGTTCCCCGTCCCGCCGCACCGCCGGCCCCGCCGTTCACGCAGGCGCCGGGGTTCTGGAAGCAGCGCTCGACCTCGCCCGCGCTCTGCGCCCATCCAAGCGCGGGCGCGAGCAGCGCCAGCGAGACCAGGGCGGCGGCGAGCCTCATGTCAGAGGCTGCCATAGGTGTTGGCGGCGAGTTGCGCCGGCAGGCCGATCACCATCGTCACCGGCTGGCCGCGGCCGGTCTGTCCGCGCGCGATGATGTGGTCGTTCGGCGCGCCGGTCCTGTTTTCGTAGGTGCCCCGGCCGGCGAATTTCCCGCCGAAGCACGAAAGCGAGAACTGGCCGCTGCCGGGATTCTCGTTGGTCATGGTGCCGGTGCACACCTGCTCGCCGCGCGGATTGTCGACGGTGAAGGTGACGGAACGGTCCCGGCCGATCAGGGCGCCATAGCGCACGAGACCGTTCAGCCGCGCGACGTTGCCGCGATCGTCGCGATAGAAGATCGAGGTCGGGCCATAGGCATCGTCCGGCATCGAAGACTTGGGTACCGCGTATTGCTCGTCGCTGATCACGACCTGACAGCGGCAGTCGACGCCGTAATTCTCGCCCAGGGGACCAAGCTCGGCCAGCCGCCGATTGCAGTTCGACACGGCGATGTCCTGCACCTCGCGCTCGCTCTGCTGGCCGCGCGTATAGGCGTCGGCATAGAGGAAGGCGCACTGCTTCGGCATCGGGATCGCCACGACCTTGTGGCTGGCCGAATTCGTCTCGCTGTTCACCCAGTAGCGGTTCGCCATCTCGGCGAAGCGCAGGAAGATGGGATCGCGGCGCTCGGCCTTACCGTAGGACTGCGCCCAGGCGGTCGATCCCATGACCGGGGCCAGCGAGACGATGGCGAGCAGAAGAGAGGCGGCAATTCGGTACATGGCAGCGAATTCACCTGAAAAAGGTGACCGAAATGCGACCCGGCCGCGGCCTCGCCCTTCCCTAGACGAGGCGACTCTGTGTCTTGGCGGCGCCGACGAACGAGGTGAACAGCGGATGCGGCGCGAAGGGGCGCGACTTGAGTTCGGGATGGAACTGAACGCCGATGAACCACGGATGGTCCGGGATCTCGACGATTTCCGGCAGGATGCCGTCCGGTGACATGCCCGAAAAGCGCAGGCCCACCTGCTCCAGCCGGTCCTTGTAATGGACGTTGACCTCGTAACGGTGGCGATGGCGCTCGCTGATCACATCCTGCCCGTAAATCTCGTGGACCTTGGTGCCGGGGCGCAGATGCGCTGGATAGGCACCGAGCCGCATCGTGCCGCCCAGGTCGCCATCCGCTGCGCGCTTCTCGAGCTGGTTGCCCTTCATCCACTCCGTCATCAGGCCGACCACGGCATGGTCGGTCGGGCCGAACTCGCTCGATGAGGCCGTCTCGATGCCCAGCAGGTTTCGCGCCGCCTCGATCACCGCCATCTGCATCCCGAAGCAGATGCCGAAGAACGGGACCTTGCGCTCTCGGGCGAACCTGACCGCGTGGATCTTGCCCTCGGTGCCGCGCTCGCCGAAGCCGCCCGGGACCAGGATGCCGTGCACGTGCTCGAGGCGGCTCACCGCATCGTCGCGCTCGAAGATCTCGGAATCCATCCACTCCAGCGAGACCTTCACGTTGCTGCCGAAGCCGCCATGCGTCAGCGCCTCGGACAGCGACTTGTAGGCGTCGAGCAGCACCGTGTACTTGCCGACGACGGCGATCGTCACCTTGCCCTCGGGCTCGCGCACCGAGCGCACGATGCCGCGCCAGCGATCGAGGTTGGGCTCCTCCTCCGCCGGCAGGCCGAAATAGCGGCAGACCTCGCGATCGAAGCCGCGTTCGTGATAGGCGATCGGCACCTGGTAAATCGTGTCGACGTCGCGCGCCTCGATCACCCGCTCGGGCTTCACGTTGCAGAACAGCGCGATCTTGCGCTGCTCGTTCGCCGGAATCTCCTTGTCGCCGCTGCGGCAGACCAGCAGGTCGGGCTGGATCCCGACGCTCAGCAGTTCCTTGACCGAATGCTGGGTCGGCTTGGTCTTGAGCTCGCCCGCGGTCGGAACCCACGGCAGCAGGGTGAGATGCACGTACATCGTGCGCTCGCGCCCGAGTTCGTTGCCGACCTGGCGGATCGCCTCGAGGAACGGCAGGCTCTCGATGTCGCCCACCGTGCCGCCCACCTCGACGAGGACGAAATCCTCCTTGTCGGTGTCGGCCAGGACGAAGTCCTTGATGGCGTCGGTGACGTGCGGAATGACTTGGACGGTTGCGCCGAGATACTCACCCCGCCGCTCCTTGGCGATCACGGTCGAGTAGATGCGTCCTGTGGTGATGTTATCGCTCTGGCGGGCGTCGACGCCGGTGAAGCGCTCGTAGTGGCCGAGGTCGAGATCGGTCTCGGCCCCGTCGTCGGTCACGAAGACCTCGCCGTGCTGATAGGGGCTCATCGTCCCCGGATCGACGTTGAGGTAGGGATCGAGCTTGCGCAGGCGGACCTTGTAGCCGCGGGCCTGCAGCAGGGCACCGAGTGCCGCCGAAGAGAGACCTTTGCCCAGCGAGGAAACCACGCCGCCCGTTATGAAAATAAAGCGCGTCATGGGCCTACAGCATACAAGCGCTTGTGGAGCGCAGCCATGGGGATTTCGCCCCGCCGGAGACAATTCGGCGGGGGGAGGAAGCTGATTTCATGTTGGCCCCTTAGCGGGTGGGAGCGGCGGGTTGCGCCGGAGCGGCCGGCGCCGCGGGCGTCATGCCGCCCGGAGCCGCTGGCGCGGCAGGAGCGCCCGAGCTCACGGGCACCCGATCCATGATGGACCGCGAGGCGCGCATCGGGTCTGTCATGCTCCAGGCCATCACGAGGCTCAGCACGAAGAAGATGGTCGCGAAGATCGCGGTCATGCGCGACAGGATGTTGGCCTGGCCGCGCACCGAGAACAGCGCATCCGAACGGCCGCCCATGCCGAGACCACCGCCCTCGCTGCGTTGCAGAAGGATGACGACGATCATCGCGCTGGTCACACCGACATGGATGACGAGCAGCACGAGGCGCCATTCGTTGAGGAAGTGTCTTACGGCGTCCATTTTTGTCCAGCGCTAGAAGGGCATCTTCGCAAGCGGGCGCTTCTAGCCCCTTTAGGCCGCCTTGGCGATAGCCAAAAATTCCGCGGCATGGAGGCTCGCCCCGCCCACGAGGGCACCGTCGACGTCGCCGGCGGCCAGGAGTTCGGCGGCATTGCTGCCTTTCACCGAGCCGCCATAGAGCAGCCGCACCCCCGCCGCGTCCCCCGTCAGCCCGCCCAGCACCTTGCGAATGTGCGCGTGAGCTGCGGACACCTCGTCCACGGTCGGAGTCTTTCCGGTGCCGATCGCCCAGACCGGCTCATAGGCCACGACCAGATTGGCGGCCGTCGCGCCCGGCGGCACGCTGCCCTTGAGCTGGGTTTCCAGGACGGACAGCGTATCCCCCGCCTCGCGCTCGGACAGGGTTTCGCCGATGCAGACGATCGGCACCAGCCCGGCGCGCCAAGCCGCCTCGGCCTTGGCCCGCACGATCGAGTCGGTCTCGCCGCAATCGGCGCGCCGCTCGGAGTGACCGACGATGACGTGGGTCGCGCCTGCGTCCTTCAGCATCTCGGCAGACACGTCGCCGGTATGGGCACCGCTCGCCTTGGCGTGGCAGTTCTGGCCGCCGACCAGGAGGCCGCTTCCGCCGGCTGCCTCGGCAATCGCGGCAACCAGGGTCGCCGGCGGGCACACGAGCAGCTCGCGATCGCTCCAGCCCGCCTGCTTCACGCCTGCGGCAAGATCCTTGGCGAGGGCAAAGGCATCGGCCTTGAGGCCGTTCATCTTCCAGTTGCCCGCGATCAGCGGACGCCTCGTACGCGCCATCGAAAATTCCCTTCCCGTCCGGCCCATTCCGTAGCCGGCGTATCTAAAGGTGGTGGCGTTTGCGGTCAAAGGCCGCTTGGTTGCCTGTCCATGGGACGGGTGGTAGGCATGGCGCCCCGTCAAGAACCCCATCCGGCCCGTGAATCAGTTCCGCAAGTACGCTCGCTTCATCGTTCTTTCCATCCTCTTCGGCATGCTGATCATCAGCTTCGGCCTGTGGGGCGTCGGCGACATGCTGAAGGCGGTCGGTCGCAGCACCGAAGTGGCGCATGTCGGCGGGACCAAGCTGCCCCTCTACGGCTGGGTCGGGGGTGCGCCGGTCTATGCGACCGAGGTGCGCGAGCAGTTCAACCGTCAGCTAGAGGCGATCCAGCGCCAGACCGGCCAGCGACCCGAACAGGAACAGGCGCTGCGCTACGGGCTGCACGTGCGGGCCCTCGAGGAGACGATCCAGCGTGCGGTCCTGGACTATGCGATCCGCGAGTTCGGGCTGACCGTGAGCGACGAGGAAGTCCGGGCGGCGATCGCGCGCAATCCGGCCTTCCAGGGCACCGGCGGGTCCTTCGACCCCCTGCTCTATCGCAACCGCCTGCAGCAGGCCCGCATCAGCGAGGCTCAGTTCGTGACCGACATGCGTCGCGAGATCGCCGCCAGCCAGTTGTTCGGCGTGGTGCGCGCCGATGGCCTGGCGCCGGTGTCGTTGCGCAACGACATCTTCAAGCTGGAGAGCGAGAAGCGCACCGCCGAGACGATCTACATGCCCGACTCGATCGTCGTGGATGTCCCGAAGCCGACGCCCGAACAGCTCAACACCTATTTCGAGGCCAACAAGGCCAAGTTCCAGATTCCCGAGTTCCGTGCCTTCTCCTACGTCATGATCACGGTCGATGACGTCGAGAGCCAGGTCGCGGTCACCTCGGACGCGCTCCGCCAGGAATACGAGGCGCGTTCCGCCGAATTCGGCACGCCCGAGAAGCGTGACGTCGACCAGGCGATGACCGACAGCGAGGACAAGGCCAAGGCAATCATCGCTGCTGTCCAGGGCGGCAAGTCTCTGGAGGACGCGGCCAAGGAAGTGACAGGCAACGCCGACGGCGTGATCAAGCTCGGTCCCGTGACCAAGAAGGACCTGCCGCCCGGCCCGCTGGCTGACGGCATCTTCGGTCTGCCCGAAGGGATTGCGCCGGCACCGATCCAGTCGCCGCTTGGCTGGCACATTGTGAGGATCAACAAGATCGAGGCGGGCAAGTCGGTGCCCTTCGAGGAGGTCAAGGAGAAGCTCGAGAAGGACCTGAAGGCGCAGCAGGCGCCGGACCTTCTCATCAAGCTGGTGACCGACTTCGAGCGCGTGCTGGGCAAGACCCAGTCGATGAAGGCAGCTGCCGAGGATCTCGGCCTCAAGGTCCGGACCTACGAGAACGTCGATGCGCGCGGCCAGGACTCGTCCGGCAAGCAGGTCGTGATCGGCCCCGCGGCCTCCGAACTGGTGCAGGCCGCCTTTTCCACCCGCGAGAGCGCGGAGAGCGAGCTGCTGGAGACGCAGCGCGGCGAGTACTTCATCGTGCACACCGACCGTATCACGCCAGCCCGCACGCCGGCCCTTTCCGAGGTCGAGGCCAAGGTGGTCGAGGCCTGGCAGGCCGAGGAACGCCGCAAGCTGGCTGACGGGAAGGTCAAGGAAGCGGTCGAGAAGGCCAATGCCGGCACCGACTTCGTCACGCTCGCCAAGGAACTCGGGCTGGAGGCCAGGATCGCCAAGCCTGTCACCCGCTTCGAGGCCGATGCCGGCAATTATCTCAGCCAGCCGGTGGTTCAGGAACTGTTCAAGCTGACGCCCGACAAGACGCAGTCCGTGCGAACGGGGTCGGGCAGCGTGCTGGTGCGCGTGAAGTCCGTCGAGCCGCCGGACCTCACGAAGGACAAGGATCAGCTCGACCGCTTCGGCAAGCAGCTCGACACGATGGTCGCCAACGACCTGATCCTGCAGCTCATCGCGGCGCTCCGCGCCAAGTACGGCGTGACCGTCGACGAAGCCGCCTTCCAGGCGACCTTCGCGACCCAACAATAGAAGAACGACCATGTCGATCTCGCCCGACTTCGACGCCTTCGCGGCGCGCTATGACTCCGGCACGCCGCAGGTCGTCTCGACCAAGCTGGTCGCCGATCTCGAGACGCCCGTCTCGGCCTATCTCAAGCTGGCCGACGGCCGCGCCAACTCCTTCCTGCTGGAGTCGGTCGAAGGCGGTTCGGTGCGCGGCCGCTATTCGATCATCGGCTTCAAGCCCGACGTCGTGTGGCGCTGCCGCAGGGGCCAGGCCGAGATCAACCGGCGCGCCCAGACGGACTCGCAGGCCTTCGAGACTCTCGATGGCCGACCGCTCGAGACGCTGCGCGTCCTGATCAAGGAATGCCAGATGGAACTGCCGCCCGGCTTGCCGCCGATGGCGTCGGGCCTGTTCGGCTTCCTGGGCTACGACATGGTCCGTGACATGGAGCGGCTGCCGGACACCAACCCCGATCCGATCGGCCTGCCCGACGCGATCATGGTGCGGCCGACCCTGATCTGCATCTTCGACCGGCTGGAAGACAACGTCACCCTGGTCACGCCGGTCTGGCCGCAGAAGGACATCAGCGCCCGCGCCGCCTACGAGGCGGCACAGGAGCGGCTGGGCGACGCCGTCTCGGACTTCGAGCGGACCCTTCCCTTCCGCCGCGACAGCGCCGACGACCTCGAGGCCCTGCCCAAGCCGCAGGCCAACATGTCGAAGGAAGACTTCAAGGCGATGGTCGAGACCTGCAAGGAGTACATCCGCGCGGGCGACGCCTTCCAGATCGTGCCGTCGCAGCGTTTCTCGCTGCCCTTCAAACTGCCGCCGCTGGCGCTCTATCGCGCGCTGCGCCGCATCAACCCCTCGCCATTCCTGATCTTCTTCGATTACGGCGACTTCCAGATCGTGGGCTCATCCCCCGAGATCCTGGTCCGGCTGCGCGACGATACCGTCACCATCCGACCGCTCGCCGGCACGATCCGGCGCGGCGCCACGCCGGAGGAGGACAAGCAACTCGCCGCGAAGCTCCTGGCCGATCCCAAGGAGCACGCCGAGCATCTGATGCTGGTCGATCTGGCGCGCAACGATGTCGGCCGCGTCTCGAAGATCGGCTCGGTGCGGGTCGTCGAACAATTCACCATCGAGAAGTACAGCCGCCTCCAGCACATCAGTTCCCATGTCGAGGGCACGATCGAGGATGGCCTCGACGCCATCGACGTGCTGAAGGCGGGTTTCCCGGCCGGCACGCTGTCCGGCGCCCCCAAGGTGCGCGCGATGGAGATCATCGACGAGGTCGAGCCGGTGCGACGCGGAATCTATGCCGGCTGCGCCGGCTATTTCGCGGCCAACGGCTCGATGGATACCTGCATCCTGCTGCGCACGGCGCTGGTGAAGGACGACACGATGTACGTGCAGGCGGGCGTCGGAGTCGTGGCGGACTCCGACCTCGAAGCCGAGTACCAGGAGAGCGTCCTCAAGGCACGCGCCCTGGTCGACGCCGCCGAAGAGGCCGTCCGCTTCGCCAGCGCCGGCCAGTGGAGCGCGGGCAACAAGCGGCGGTAGCGACATATATAAGCCCGTCGTCTCGACCGGAGCCTCGCATCGCGCGCCCTTCGGCGCTTCGGTCGAGACGACGAGGTTATCGTTCAGCTGCTAAGGCAGCGCGTCCGGTGAGAAACCCGCGGGCGGCGTGAAGCGGGTCTTGAAGGTTCGGGACCAGGCCTCGTTGGCGATGCGCTGGGCGTCGTGCAGGATCTTCTCCTCGTCCATCGTCAGGACGGCGCCGTCCTTCATCACCCACTTGCCGTCGACCATCACCGACTGGACGTCGCGCGCCTGGCCGTTATGGACGAAGTCGGAGACGACGCGCAGGACCGGGATCAGATGGGCCCGCTGCAGGTCGACCATGATCAGGTCGGCCTTGTTGCCCGGCGCCAGCCAGCCGCCCTCGGGGACGCCCAACGCCCGGTAGCCGTTGCGCGTTGCCCAGCGCAGCGCCCGCTCGGGTGTCGGCTCGCGGCCGTCCTCGCGGCGCACGCGCTCCATGAACAGGCCGGTGCGGAGCACCTCGACCATGTCCTCGGCCATGTTGTCGGAGCCCATGCCGATGTTGCAGCCGTAGCTTTCGAGATCGGCGATGCGCGGGCTGAGACCGCGGCGCGCGGCGATGGCGGAATTGAACGAGACGTTGACCTTCGCCTCGCCCAGCAGCTTCTCTTCCGACGGCTCCATGCAGCGGCAATGGGCGCAGATGATGCCGTCGTTGAGGAAACCGAGATCGGCGAGATACTCGGTCGGCAGGCGGTTGCGGTGGGCACGCACGGCCGCCACCTCGCCCCAGATCTGGTTGAGGTGGATGGTGATGCGGGTGTCGAGCTGCTTCTGTAGCGCGCTGAGATCCTGCAGCAGCTCCGGCGAGCACATGTCGGGTGCCCAGGCGGAGATGGCGATGCGCATCCGCCCGTCGGCCTTGCCATTCCAGCCGCGATGATTGCGTTCGATGTTCCTGATGTGCTTTTGCCCCAGCGCACGGTCGAGCTGGTAGGGCGCGGGATCGCCGATCGAGGTGCCGATGCGGTCATAGGCTCGCTCGGCCAGCAGGAAGCGCATGCCGGTATCGGCCAATGCCTCGGCATAATGATCGATGTCGTTGGAATCCTCGAGCACGTGCGTCGTGCCGCTGCGCACCGCCTCGAGGGCGCCGAGCAGCGCGAACGCCCGGCGCTCGTCCGGCGTCATGTCGGGCAGAGGGATCGGCGACAGGCCGCCGGAGAAAGGCGGCTTGTGCGGCGGCGACAGGTCCTCGAACACGCCGCGCGCCAGGGTCATGGTGAAGTGCGTGTGGATGTTGGCGAAGCCCGGCATCACGAGTTTGCCGGTGCCGTCGATCTTCTCGGCCGTCGGGTATTGCGCCAGCAGCTCGGCGCTGGGACCGATCGCGGCGATGCGGTCGCCTTCGATGGCGATCGCTGAGTTGTAGTGGACGCTGTCCGCATCGTCGACGGTGACGATGGCAGCGTTGTGAATCACGATGGTCAACGTTTCCCCCTTTGGTTCTTGTCGGCGGCGACCGCCCTACTGCTTCTTCTTCATGTTCCAGAACATCGGCACCGGTCCGCTGAGCTGGTCGGTGATCGTGGTGCGCATGGCGACGGGCATGATGTACTGGCCGAGATTGGCATACATCGGATATTCCGAGGCGCGCACCTGGATGGCGATTGCCAGCTCCTTGCGCTCGGCGTCTGTGGTGGCGCGGGAGAACGCGTCGCGCAGCTTCTCCATCTGCGGGTCGCACGGCCAGCCGACATTGGCCTTCTCGCAGGTGGCGGCGATGTACGACATCATGATCGGATCGAGCAGGTCGGCCGACACCCAGGTGGTGATGAAAGCGTGCCAGCCGCCCTTGTCCGGCGCCTCTTTACGCGTGCGCCGCGACAGCACGGTCTGCCAGTCCATCGCCTGCATGTCGACGGTGAAGCCGCCCCGCTCCAGCAGCGACTTCACGATCGGGGTCAGCCGGCCGGTCTGTGTGTCGGTGGCGAACAGCAGCACGACGGGCGTGCCGTCATAGCCTTCCTGCTTGAGGATTTCCTTCGACTTGGCGAAGTCGGAGTTCAGCTTGTCCTCGAAGCCCTTGTCGGTGGCGAACGGCGTGCCGCAGATGAACAGCGCCTTGCACTCCTTGTAGTACTTCTCGTCGCCGAAGCCCGCGATCAGGAAATCCTTCTGGTTCAGCGCGTAGAGGGCCGCCTGGCGGATCTTCGCATTGTCGAACGGCTTGTGCAGCGTGTTGAAGCGGAGGTTCATCTGGCCTCCGAGCTTGTTGTAAGTGCCGAGGACGATGTTCTTGTCCTTGGCGAGCAACGGCAGCAGCTCGATCTCGGGCTGGTCGATATAGTCGATCTCGCCGGCCAGCAGCGCGTTCACCGCGGTCTGGGCATCGGTGATGTTGAGCCACTCGACCCGGTCGACATTGACCACCTTGCCGCCGGCCAGACCGGAGGCCGGCTCGCTGCGCGGCTTGTAGTCCTTGAACTTGTCGTAGACCGTCTTCTCGCCCGGCCGCCACAGGTCCTTGCGAAACACGAAGGGACCCGATCCCGTGGGATCGCTGATCTGCACATTGTTAGGCGTGTCGGCAACCCGCTTGGGCATGATGAAGGGCACCGTGGAACTCGGCTTGCCCAGCGATTCCAGCACCAGCCCATAGGGCTCCTTGAGCACCATGGTAAAGGTCTTGTCGTCGACCGGCTTTAGCTCCTTCAGCGTCGAGAAGAGCTTCTGCCCCATCGCATCCTTGGGCGCCCAGCGCTGCAGCGAAGCGATGCAGTCGGCCGAGGTCACCGGCGCGCCATCATGGAACTTCAGCCCGTCGCGCAGGGTGAAAGTGTAGGTGAGCTTGTCGTCGCTGATCTTCCAGCCTTCGAGCATCTGCGGCCTGACGACGAGGTTCTCGTCCATGGCCAGCAGCGTGTCGTAGACCATGTAGCCGTAGTTGCGAACGTTGTAGGCCGAGGTCCAGATCGGATCGATGATCTTGATGTCGGCATGCATGACGGCGCGGATTGTCTGCGCGTGCGCAGGCGCCTGCACTGAAAGCGACAACAATGCCGTCGCTGCCGCCCCGAATGCCCACTTCATGGCTCGCATGTCCGATCCCCCGTTCGTTCCCACTTCACCTTTCATATCGAACGCAATCAGCATGCCATTCCCCGATCCGCGCGAGCGGTGCTAACCTCTCGCGCAACGGAGGAAAGCCCATGTCCGACTGGCAAAATCGCTATCAGCGTCTGCTGTTCGATCGTCCCCATCCCAAGGTGTTGCGGGTCACGATGAACCGACCCGAGAAGTACAATGCGACGGACGCGATCATGCATCGCGAGCTGGTCGACGTGTGGCGCGACATCGACGGTGACGACACGGTCAACTGCGTGATCATCCAGGGTGCCGGCGGCAAGGTGTTCTCGGCCGGCGGCGACTTCGACATCATCGAAAACAACATCCGGGACCACAACGCGCTGCTGCGGACGTGGAAGGAAGCGCGCGACATCGTCTACAACGTCATCAACTGTTCCAAACCCATCGTCAGCACGATGCGCGGACCGGCTGTCGGCGCGGGCCTCGTCGCCGGCATCCTGGCCGACGTCTCGATCGCTTCGAAGAAGGCCAAGATCATCGACGGCCACACCCGCCTCGGCGTCGCCGCCGGCGACCATGCCTGTATCGTCTGGCCCCTGCTCTGCGGCATGGCCAAGGCGAAGTACTATCTGCTGCTCTGCGAGGCCATCGACGGTGAGGAAGCCGAGCGTATCGGCCTGGTCTCGCTCTGCGTCGAGGACGAGCAGCTCGAAGCCAAGGGCCTGGAAGTGGCAACCAAGCTGGCCGAGGGCGCCCAGACCTCGATCCGCTTCACCAAGTACGCGCTGAACAACTGGCTGCGCATGATGGGCCCGACCTTCGACACCTCGCTCGGCCTCGAGATGCTGGGCTTCCTCGGCCCGGACGTGAAGGAAGGCCTCGCCTCGCATCTGGAGAAGCGCAAGCCGAAGTTCGATCCGTATTCGCCGATCTGACGGAGGAATGAAATGCGCGGACTCGAAGGTAAGAACGTCATCGTGACGGGCGGCGCGGGAGCGATCGGCAGCGCCATCTGCCGGCGCTTCGCGGGCTACGGCGCGCGGGTCGGGGTGTTCGACAAGAACCTCGATGGCGCAACGAAGGTCGCCGAAGAGATCAAGGGATATGCCTCGGGAGTCGACATCGCCGACTACGAGGCGGTCGGTTCGGCGATTGCCCAGTTCGAGCGTGCCGCCGGCCCAACAGACATCCTCGTGAACAATGCCGGCTGGGACCGCTTCGCGAACTTCGTCGATACGACGCCCGACCTGTGGGACCAGCTGATCGCCATCAACCTGCGCGGACCGCTCAACATGAGCCACGTCGTGCTGAAGGGCATGGTCACGCGCGGCAGCGGCCGCATCGTCAACATCGCCTCGGACGCCGGCCGCGTCGGGTCCTCCCAGGAAGCGGTCTATTCGGCCTGCAAGGGCGGCATCATTGCCTTCACCAAGACGGTGGCGCGCGAGGTCGCGCGCAAGGGCATTACCCTGAACGCGGTCTGCCCCGGGCCGACCGACACGCCGCTGCTGGCGGCGGTCGCCGGCGACGACGAGCGCGGCCAGAAGGTCCGTGCCGCCCTCGTCAGCGCCATCCCGATGAAGAGGGTCGGTCAGCCCGAAGACATTCCAGGCATCGTCTGCTTCCTGGCGAGCGACGATGCGGGCTTCATCACCGGTCAGACGATCAGCGTCTCCGGTGGTCTCACGATGCACGGATGAAGGAGCTTGGCCGATGAGTGGATTGTGGATTCAGCCGACCGGTGCGGCGCTTGCCGCCGACGTCCACGGCGTCGACCTCTCCCAGCCCGTCAGCGACGAGGTGTTTGCGCGAATCGCGGAGGCCTGGGGAGAGCATCTGGTGCTACGCTTCTCGGGCCAGAAGCTCGACGATCGCATGCTGATGCAGTTCAGCGCCCGGTTCGGTGAGCTCGACCGCGTGCCGATCTCTGCCGCCAGTCTCGACCGCGCCGATTCAGACGTGATCGACGAGGCCCGCGAATGGGTGGCGGTGATCGCCAGCGTCAAGAAGGACGGCAAGGCAGTCGGCAGCCTCGGCAACTACGAACTCGTCTGGCACACCGACATGTCCTACAACGAGCTGCCACCGCGGGCGTCGCTGCTCTATTCGCTGGAAGTGCCCGCCGACGGCGGAAATACCGGCTTCCTGAACATGTATGCCGCCTATGAAACCCTGACGCCCGAGCTGAAGCGCGCGATCGAAGGCAAGGTCTGCATCCACGATTCCAGCCGCAATTCGGCCGGTGAATTGCGCAAGGGATTCCAGCGCACCGTCGACGTGCGCCAGACGCCGGGGGCCGTGCACCCCCTCGTCCGCCTGCATCCCGTCACCGGCCGCAAGGCCCTGTTCCTCGGCCGCCGGCCAGGCGCCTACATCCATGGGCTCGAGGTCGAGGAGAGCGAAGCCTTGCTCGACGCCATCTGGGCGCATGCCACGCAGGAGAAGTTCGCCTGGTATCAGAAGTGGCGCGCGGGCGACCTGGTGATGTGGGACAATCGCTGCGTCATGCACCGTCGAGACGCCTTCGACGAGAGCCTGCGCCGGCTGATGCACCGGACCCAGATCGTGGGCGAGTCCGTGCTGGCGGGCTGACCGCAATGAAGCCCCTGCTCCTCGCGGCCGGTTTGCTGCTGCTTCCCATCGCTGCGCTCGCGGCTCCGGATGCCGCGCAGACGGTGGCGGTCTGCGGCCCACGCACCAGCTGCAAGGTCGCCAAGACATATGATGCCGGCAGGTCGTCCACCGGCGCGTCGCTCTCGGTCGTGGAGATTCATCTCGGCCTCGCCGACAAGCCCAAAGACCAGGACGAAGGCTGTATCAACGGCAACGCGCGCGACGGCGGTGTCGAATACTGGCTGCTGGACGGCACGGCGGCGCCCCGACAGGTCCTGCAGCTCTGCAACGATGGTTATGGAATGGCCGGGGTCGGCGAGGACGATGTCGAGGTCGGGCCCAATCGCCTCGTCCATCACCAGTATGGCGGCTCGTCGTGGCGCTGGTCGATGGAGGTCACCTATTCGCTGGCGCCCTTCGGCGCCCTGACCGAGCGCGATTGCAGCTATCACAATGTCTCGGAGCAGAGCGGCACGTTGACCGACATCGACTACCGGACGCGGCTCGTGCGGGCGCTGGCCAAGGATAGCACCCAACGCGATCTCGGTGTCGGTTGTCCGTCCTGGCCCAAGCCGCCGCAAGCCTTCGCCGCGCGCATCGATGCGGAGACGGTCGGCGCCTATCCGGTGGTGGCGCCCGGTCTGCCCGGCAAGGCCGCGATCGCGGCCGGCACCGCGCTCGGCAACTGCGTGCCGGGCATGACGACGGCCGGCGACAATGGGTTCCTCGTCTGGGGCAAGCCCGCGCCGGCCGATCAGGCAGCCGAGATCAGGACGGTCGGTGTCGGCAGCAACACGCTGATCGTACAGGTCTTCGATCCCGTCCCCGCCACCGCGCCGTCGGGCGGGTCATGGATCCACCAGCCGCATCTGGAAATCTGGGTCGGCCAGAACGGCGAGGAGATCAATACGATGCTGCCGCTCAGCCAGATGACGCAGACCGGCATCACGCTGGACGGCGCCGTCCATCGCGGCATCGGCAAGCCGAGCCCGCCGCCCAGGGTCGAGCGTTGGACCGCCCGCGACGAGCGCGGCCGCCCTGTCACCGTGCTACGCCTCGCCTGGCCGGACGAATTCGCTCTGATCAATGGTGTCACGGTCGTCTATTCGCAGGCCGAGGCGGGCAAGCAGGCCCGCCTTGTCGCGACCGCCGGCTTCGCCAGCAACCGGCCGATCTATGTGCCGGACGTGCTGACTCTCGCCGGCCGGCCCTCGACGTCGGACCGCGGCCTCTGCCGAATTGAAGACGGCCGGCTGGTCGCGATGGAATAGAGCGTCACGGTTTTGCGCCGCCCGGCATCTTCAGTGCGCCGACACGCCGTGCGGGCATCGGGTCTTCGAAGGCGCGCGGGTATTTGTGCGGCTGCGCCGAAATCCCGTTCAACTTCGCCAACGCCTCGGCCGGAAGACGCCAGCCGCCCGCCTTCAGTGTCTCGCCCAGTTGCTCCACGTTGCGGGCGCCGACGATGGCGCTGGTCATGAAGGGCTGATCCATGACCCAGCGCAGCGCCACCTCGGCCGGCGGCCTGCCGAGTTCCTTCGCCGTCTCCTGCAGGGTCTGGAGGATCTCGCCGTGGTTGGGCGCAAAGAACTTGCTCTGGAAGCCCCAGCCTTCGGCCGACCGGCTGCCCTGCACCTTGAGATTGCCCGGCGTGTACTTGCCGGCCAGGTAGCCGCTGCCGAGCGGTGACCAGGCCACGCAGCCCAGTCCCTTGAGCTGCAGCGCCGGCACGATTTCCTCGTCGATGTCGCGCACCACGAGGCTGTATTGCGGCTGGTAGGCCGCGAAGCGCTCCCAGCCCCTGGTGTCGCTGATCCACAGCGCTTCCATCAGGCGCCAGGCCTCGAAGTTGGAGCAGGCCGTGTAGAGGATCTTGCCGTCGCGCACGAGATCGTCGAGGGCGCGCAGCATCTCCTCGAGCGGCGTCTGATGGTCGACGTGATGGATGTAGTAGACGTCGATGTAGTCGGTCTGCAGGCGCTTCAGCGAGCCCTCGATCTGCTGCTTGATGTGCAGCCGCGACATGCCCGAATCGTTGGGTCGGCCGCCCATCGGATTGAAGAACTTGGAGGCGATGATGGCGTCCGCGCGCCGATCCTTCAGCGCCACGCCCAGCATCGTCTCCGACGTGCCGGCGACATAGGAATTGGCCGTGTCGAAAAAGGTGACGCCCGCATCCAGCGCAGCGTTCACCATCGCGGTGGCGCCCTCCTGGTCAGCGCCGTTGCCGAAGGTCATCGTGCCCAGGCAGATCTCCGAGACTTTCAAACCGGTACGGCCGAGATTGCGGTAGTCCATGGGCTTCCTCCGTCATCCGACACCCAGACTACGCCGCCCCGCGGTGACGAAGGAATGGCCGTGCCTGAAAAAGCGTATTGACCCGGCCCCAGGGACCGCCCTCATAGGGCTTGCGATCAACATGCAACGAGGTCGATCGTGAGCCAGTTCCTGAACGCATCCGACGCCGCCCGGCGTCTCGGCATTTCCACCAAGGCGCTACGCCTCTACGAGCAGCGTGGCCTGCTCGCCCCCCTGCGCTCCGATGCGGGCTGGCGGGCCTACGGGCCGCAGGACCTGGAGCGCGCCTCTGAGATCGTGGCCTTGCGGTCTCTGGGCTTCAGCCTGGCGCAGGTGGCGCGGATCCTGAAGGGTGATGCAAGCGGCCTGGAGCCAGCGCTGGCCACCCATCAGGCGTCTCTCGAGGCGCGCCTGCGGGAGTTGCTCGCGGCCATCGATGGCGTGCGGTCGCTGCGCGGCGACCTCGCACGCGGCGGGGCGCCGAGCGCGTCCGACCTCGCTCGCACACTGGTCCCGACGCCCGGGCTCCAAATCACGTTCGACCTTCCGTGGCCGTGGGGCGGCGAGCCCTTCGATCTGCGCGACATCCGCCCCCTCACCTACATCACCGGCCCTTTGGGCAGCGGCAAGACGCGGCTGGCGATGCGGATTGCCGATGAACTAGACGGCACCTTCCTCGGTCTCGACCGAACCGCTGATCCCTCGCTGCAGCTGACGATCGAACCGACGGTCGGCGTGCTCGTGCAGGACGGCGCGACGGATTCGCCGGCTCTCAGGGCTCTTCTCACGGGCCTCGAAGCGCCCACGCCCGTCATCGTCGACCTCGTCGAACAAGGCCTCGACAAGCCGACGCAGGAAGCAGTGATCGCCTATCTGCGCCGCCGCGGTCCCGACGCGCCGCCGCTGTTCGTGATGACGCGCTCCTCGTCGATCCTCGATCTCGATGCGCTCGGCCCTGATGAGACGGTGCTCTTCTGTCCGGCCAATCACGCGCCGCCGTTCCGCGTCGCGCCCTATCCTGGCGCGCCGGGTTACGAGGCGCTGGCTTCCTGCCTCGCCACGCCGGAAGTGCGGGCGCGTAGCGAAGGCGTCATCGCCGTGCGGCGATGACCGGCTTCAGCCTCGAATACATGGCGTAATGCCAGTAAGGGCCGCCGTGATCGTCGAGGCCCATGATGTTGTCCTGCATGACATAGGTGAAGTTCTGCGGGGTCGCGGCAACGATCTCGACATTGCCGGGCAGGTTCTGCAGCACCGGATCGTTCTTCGCGCCGAACATGTGCAGGAGCAGAATCTTCTCTGGAGTGGTCGCCGCAATGGCCCGCAGAAGTTCGCTCGATACGCGGTCCACATAGTCCGGCGCAGGCTCCGGGCTCGCGCAATAGGCCGGATCGAACTTGCAATGCATCGGGATCGTATCGAGTGCCAGGCGATTGCTCGTGTCGAGCCGGGCGCGGATCACCCTGTCCTTCGGCTCGAGTTCGACCTCGGGGAAAGTCGCGGCCATCCAGTCGCGAATGCTGCGCAGCCGCGCGGGCGCGGCGACATGGCGTTCCTTGTAGTACTGGGCATAACCCAGAACGACGACGTCGCCGGGGCGGATCTGGTCCTTGATCCGCTGCATCGTGACCAGCGCGTTGGCCCAGGAGTAGCCGGCCAGCGCATGCAAGTGGATGACGGTGCCGGGAAATTCCGTCTGCAGCAGGAAGGCGAAGGTCTGCTGATCGTTGACGCCGTCGCCGAAAACATAGGAATCGCCCAGCACGAAGATCCTGCGTGCGGCACCGGCGGGCGCCTTGCCGGTGAGCCTCGTCCCGTCCGGATTGATCGTCACAACGGCGTCGAGATGCTCGACCTTTCCCTGCCGCATGCCGCTGTAGCGAAAGATGTATCGCCCCGGATTGGCGCGATATCCCTGCTCGGCATCCTCGGCGAAGAACCCCGCCGGCAGCCGTGTCATGCGCCGGTAGGTCGCCGGGTCAGGAAACGCCCCGGGCAGTAGCCAGCTCAACCCTGTCCGCAGAGCCAGCAGGATCGCGGGCTCCGACGGTGGCCCCGGCAGGGCGGCGATCCTGTCCTTGTTGACGGCGTAGAGGAAGGCCGAGGCGCCGATCTCCAGCGCGACCACGACGATGGCCGCCAGGATCGCGTAGAAGATCGCCTTCTTCGGCCTGCTCACGCGATACCAGCCCCTAGAGGCCGAGCATCGCCTTGGCCAGCACGTTGCGCTGCACTTCCGACGAGCCGCCGTAGATCGTGGTCTTGCGGGTGTTGAAGTAGCGCGGCGAAACGTCGTCGACATACTCGCCGCCGACCGGCACGACGTTGCTGTCGTAGTTGCGCAGTTCGGTGAAGGGCGTGCCGTACCAGCCGACCGCCTCGACCGCGAGCTCGGTCACCTTCTGGCCGACCTCTGTGCCACGCATCTTCACGACCGAGCCCATGTTGCCCGGCGCGTCGCCGGTCTTGAGGCTCGAATAGAACATCAGCTCGTTCATCTCGATGGCGTCGATCTCCATCTCGACGGCGGCCATCTTCTCGCGCCACTGCGGATCGGCCGAGAGCGACTCGCCCTCCTTCATCTGCGTCCTCGAGAGCGTCTGGAGATGGCGGAACGCCTTGCGCAGACGCGGCCCGAAGGCCTGGCCGCCCCGCTCGAACTCGAGCAGGAACTTGGCGTAGGTCCAGCCCTTGTTCTCCTCGCCGACCAGGTTCTCGACCGGCACCTTCACGTCGGTGAAGAAGACCTGGTTGACCTCGTGGCGCATCGGCGTGCGCGTGCCGTCAACCAGATAGATCGGATCGAGCGTGATGCCCGGCGTCTTCATGTCGATCAGCAGAAAGGAAATGCCTTCCTGGCGCTTGCCCTCGTTGGAGGTGCGCACGAGGCAGAAGATCCAGTCGGCGAAATGCGCATTGGTCGTCCAGATCTTCTGACCGTTCACGACGTAATGGTCACCCTGGCGCTCGGCCTTGGTGCGCAATGAAGCGAGGTCGGAGCCCGAGCCCGGCTCGGAATAGCCCTGGCACCACAGTTCCTCGGCCGCGGCAATCTTCGGCAGGAAGCGCTTCTTCTGCGCGTCGCTGCCGAACTTCATCAGGACCGGCGCCACCATCTTGATGCTGAACGAGGAGAGATAGGGCGAATCGGCGCGCGCCATCTCCATCTCGAAGATGAACTTCTGCGTCGAGGTCCAGCCCGGCCCGCCATATTCCTTCGGCCAGTTGGGGCAGAGCCAGCCCCTGCCGGCCAGCTTCTTCTGCCACTGCAGCAGCCGCTCCTTGGAGACGTGGCTGCTGCGGCTGCGGCGGCTTTCCTCCGCCACTTCCGGCGGCATGTTGGCCGCAATCCACTCACGCACTTCCTGCTGGAAGGCCAGTTCCTGTTCGCTGAAGGCCAGGCGCATCACATACTCCCGTCGTCTCGACCGAAGCGCCGAAGGCGCGCAGCGGAGAGACCTCTTTTCATTTCGAAGGACAGCGCCGAGGGAGACGACCCCTCGGCTTCGCTTCGCTACGCTCGGGATGATCGGCCTAAAGGCCGAGCATCACCTTCGACATGATCCCGCGCTGCACTTCCGACGAGCCGCCGTAGATCGTCATCTTGCGGCCGTTGAAGTAACGCGGCGCCAGCACGTCGGCGCCCTCCGGGCCGATCGGCTCGACATTGGCGTTCCAGGCGCGTTGCTCGGGGAAGGGCTGGCTGTAGTAACCCGCCGCCTCGACGGCGTATTCCTGGACCTGCTGCATCACCTCGGTGCCGCGCAGCTTGATCATCGACGAGAGCGGGCCCGGATTCTGCCCGGCCGCCAGCTTGGAATAGAACTCCTGCTCGAACATCTCGAGACCGGAAATCTCGATGTCCATGCGCGCGAGCTTTTCGCGCCATGCCGCATCGGCCATGATCGAATCCTCGCCCTCCGGCATCGACTGCGCCAGACGCTTCAGCCGCTCGAATCCCGAGCGCAGCCGCGGGCTGTAGGGATTACCGCCGCGCTCGAACTCGAGCAGATACTTGGCGTAGGTCCAGCCCATGTTCTCTTCGCCGACCCGGTTCTCGACCGGCACCTTCACGTCGGTGAAGAACACCGAGTTCACTTCCTGCGTGCCGGCGCGGTTGCCGTCGGCGGTGATGATCGGCTCGACCGAGATGCCGGGCGTCTTCATGTCGATCAGCAGGAAGGAAATGCCTTCCTGGCGCTTGCCTTCGTTCGAGGTGCGCACCAGGCAGAAGATCCAGTCGGCGGTCTGCGCGAGCGTCGTCCAGGTCTTCTGGCCGTTGACGATGTAGAAGTCGCCTTCCCGCACGGCCTTGGTGCGCAGCGACGCGAGGTCGGAACCCGAGCCCGGCTCGGAATAGCCCTGGCACCAGATCAGGTCGGAGTTCAGCATCGGCGGCAGGTGGCGCGCCTTCTGCTCGGCCGAGCCGTACTTCATGATCACCGGTGCGCACATCTTGGGGCCGAACGGCGAGGTGCCGGGAGCGCCCGCCTTCGCCATCTCCATCTCGAAGATGTACTTCTGCGTCGTCGTGAAGCCCGGGCCGCCGAATTCCTTCGGCCAGCCGGTGCAGAGCCAGCCCTTCTTGGCCAGGCGCTTCTGCCAGTCGACCAGACGCTCCTTCGGCATATAGGCGTTCCGGCCCACCTTCATTTCACCCACGATCTCGGGCGTCAGGTTCTCCTTCAGCCAGTCGCGCACTTCCTGTTGGAAGGCGAGTTCTTCCTTGCCGAACGTCAGGTCCATTGGGGGCTCCTTTTAGGGTTCGGAAGGTACCGCGCCGGGTTCCGGCGCGTAAAGCGTGCGATACACTGTTCCGCAGCGCGTACAGTCCGCAGGAAGCCAATGTCCCCTCCCGTCCAGCCCGTCGTCAGCGACGAGAAACTCCCCTCCTCAGCCGAGATCGTGGTGATCGGCGCCGGCATCGCGGGCAGTACCGCCACCTATTGGCTGGCGAAACGCGGCCACCGGGTCGCGCTGCTCGACAAGGGCGTGATCGGCGGCGAGCAGACCAGCCGGAATTGGGGATGGTGCCGCCAGCAACATCGCGACCTGCGCGAGCTCCCGCTCGCCATGAAGAGCCTGGAGATCTGGGGCGACCTGTCGCGCGAGCTGGGCGCCGAGACCGGCTTTCGCCGCACCGGCCTCACCTATGTCACGGATCGCCCGGATGACTTCGCCCAGTGGGAGGCGTGGACCCTCAAGGCCCGCGAGTACCAGATGCACAGCCGGGTACTGAGCGCAGCCGAGGCAAAGGAACTCACGCCCGGCAGCACCGGACCGTGGATCGGCGGCGTGCATTCGCCGAGCGACGGCCGCGCCGAGCCTTCCCTGGCCGGTCCTGCCCTCGCCGAGGGCGCGCGCAAGCATGGCGCCACGCTCCACCAGCACTGCGCCGCGCGCGGCCTCGACATCGAAGGTGGCAAGGTCGCGGGGGTCATCACGGAACACGGGATCATCCGCACCCGCACCGTCCTGCTGGCGGGCGGTGCCTGGAGCTCCCTCTTCTGCCGCCGCCACGACCTGCGGCTCGCCCAGGCCAGTGTACGCTCGACCTCCTTCGCCACGGTGGCGGCACCGGAGGTCACCGATGGCGGCCTGTCGATGCCCGACGTCACGATCCGCCGCCGGCTCGATGGCGGCTACACCGTCGGACTGGGTGGACGTGGCCTCGTCGAGCTGTCGCCGCAGGGCCTGCTCTACGCCCGCCAGTTCTGGCCGACCTTCAGGAAGCGCCGCACCGGGCTCACCTTCGGCATCGGCCGTTCCTTTCTCGAAGGGCCCGAGTCCTTCGCCAACTGGTCGTTCGATCTGGAATCGCCCTTCGAACGGCAGCGCACGCTCGACCCCGCTGCCGATCCGGTACTGGTCGAGCGCGGCCTGACACGCCTCGGCGATCATTATCCGGCGCTCAAGGGACTGAAGGTAGCGCACGCCTGGGGCGGCCTGATCGACTCGACGCCCGACGGCATCCCGGTCATCTCCGCCGTCGATCCCCTGCCCGGCCTCTTCCTCTCGACCGGCTATACCGGCCACGGGTTCGGCATCGGCCCCGGCGCCGGCCGCCTCGCGGCCGACCTCATCGCCGGCGACCCGCCGATCGTCGATCCGACGCCGTTCCGCTACAGCCGCATGATCGACGGCACGGATCTGGGCGCGCCCGGGATGATGTAGCCCAACCTTGTCATTGCGGGCGGGGTAACCCCGCCCTGGAGCGAAGCGAAGGATCTCGCGCCCGCTACGGAGTCCGCTGGCCGCTAAGCAAGGTCTTCGCTGCGTTCAGGACGACAGGAAGCGATAGTACGTCGTCCCTGTCGGCCTATATCTGGGCTGAGCCGGCCGACGCGGCACCGCGCCTCATGCGCCGAGGAACTTCGTCACGAGGGCGACGGTCGCGTCGGGATTTTCTTCCATGATCCAGTGGGCGGCGTTCGGCACGATGCCTTCGGTAACGTCGCTGGCGACGAAGCGCATCACGGCAGCCATCGTCGGTCCGAACGACTTCTCGCCGCCGAGCGCGAGCACCGGCATGGCCAGCTTGGTCTCGGCGAAGCGCTTGTTGTCGATCTCGTCCTGCGCAAAGGCCGCGAACTGCGCGAAGCCCGCCCGCATGCCGCCGGGCTGGGCGTAGCGCGCGGCATAGAACGCGCGCGCCGCCTCGCCAAACTTCGCCGGATCGGCGGAGAATTCGTTCCAGAACCGGTCGAGGTAGATGCGCTCACGTCCCTCGACCAAGCGCTCGGCATCGGGGCCACGGAAATTGAAGTGCCAGAGCATCGGGCTGCGCAGGATCTGCTCCCACGGACCGATGCCAGGCAAAGGCGCGTCGATGACCACGAGCCTGCCGACGTCGTTGCGATACTGAGCAGCATAGGCGTAGGCGACCATGTTCCCGATATCGTGCGCGACGATCTCGGTACGCCCCGCCCTCAGCGTCTGCAGGACCGTTCGGATGTCCTGCGCCTGCGTTGCCTTATCGTAGCCGGAGTCGGGCTTGGACGAGAGGCCAAGCCCGCGCAGGTCGGGCGCGATCACCGTGCGCGTCGACACGAGCGCGGCCGCCATCGGCCCCCACATCTCGCTGGTCTCGCCGTACCCGTGGAGCAGCAGGACCGCCGGTCCCTGACCGCCCACCCAGACGTGGATATCAGCACCCTTCGTGGCAATCTGCTGCGCACGAAACCCGGCCGGCAGGGCCGGAACGCTTGATTCGGTCATGCGACCGATGTGCGCCCCGGCTCTGCCGATGTCGAGATAAAAGACTTCAGGCGATCTTCTTGCCCAGATGCGGGAACATCGCGAGCTTCGCTGCCTCGTCCATATCGGCCTTGAAGCTGTGCTTGTCCTTGAGCGCCAGCGCGCGGACCGCAGCCGGCCGCGCGTTGATCTCTGCGAGGTGACGCTGAATGTTGGGGAACTGCTTGGGCGCCTCGGCCCCCAGCACGAACGGAATCAGGCGCGACCAGCCCCACACCGCCATGTCGACGATGCTGAAACCGTCGCCGCACATGTACGGCTGCTTGCCGAGCCGCTCTTCCAGGATGCCCCAGTGGCGCTGCGCCTCGAACGTATAGCGGTTGACGGCGTATTCCTTGGGCTCGGGCGCGAAGTTGCGGAAATGCACCGCCTGCCCGGAGTAAGGACCGATGCCCGAGGCCACGAACATCAGCCAGGACAGCATTTCACCCCGCCCCTTCGAGCCCGGGGCCAGCGTGAACTTGCCTGTCTTTTCGGCGAGATAGAGCAGGATCGCGTTGCTGTCGAACACCGTCTCGCCGTCGTCGACGATGGCCGGAACCTTGGCGTTGGGATTGATCGCGAGGTATTCCGGCGCATGCTGCTCGCCCTTGCGGGTGTCGACAGGCACCAGTTCGTAGGGCAGGCCCATCTCTTCGAGGCAGAGCGCTACCTTCATCGGGTTGGGCGCCATGTTGTAATAGAACTTGATCATCGCATTCTCCGTTACTCGTTACGCTTTAGTATGGATCGCTATTCCGGCTTGGCGCCGGACTGCTTGATGATGGGATCCCAGAAAGCCATCTGGTCATCATAGAACTTCTTGGCCTGCTCAGGTGTCGAATCGACCAGTTCGATGGCGAGTTCGTCCGCCTTCTTGACCATGTCGGGCTGCTTCAGCGCCTGGTTGAAGGCGGCGTTCAGCCTGTCGATGATCGGGCGCGGCGTTTTGGCGGGCGCATAGACCGCGTACCAGGTGTTGATGGCGTAGTCGAAGC
This sequence comes from Reyranella sp., assembly GCF_052439685.1. Lineage (GTDB taxonomy): Bacteria > Pseudomonadota > Alphaproteobacteria > Reyranellales > Reyranellaceae > Reyranella. The sequence goes on along the minus strand of NZ_JBQVQG010000002.1, from coordinate 348,145 downwards.
CCGCGGACTCCTTGATCGTCGGCGCGTCGGGAAGCTGCTTCAGGCGCTTCTCGGAGGCGACGCCCAGCACGCGCACCTTGCCGCCGTCGATGAAGCCCTTGCTCGACTGCAGCGTGTCGATCTGGAAACCGTGCCGGCCGGCGATCATGTCGACCATGCCCGGCGCGGAGCCGCGATAAGGCACATGCAGCGCATCGCCGCCGGCACGGGTCGCGAACAGATAACTCGCGAGATGGATCATCCCGCCATTGCCCGAGGACGCATACGAATACTTGCCCGGATCCTTGCGCAGCATGCTCACGAGTTCGGGCATCGTCTTGGCGCCATCCATGGGCGCCAGGAGAATCAGCGGCACGCTGGCCACATAGGCGATGGCGGCCAATCCGTTCACCGGATCGTAGCCCAGCTGCTTGCCGTAGAGCGCCGGCGCCATGGCCATGGTCGAGGCACTGAACAGGATCGTGTAGCCGTCGGGTTTGGCATCGGCGACCATCGCGGTGCCGATATTGCCGGTGGCGCCGGGCTTGTTCTCGACCACCACCTGCTGGCCCAGGATGGCCGAGACCCGCGGTGCCAGCAGTCGACCGACCACGTCGGTCGGTCCGCCGGCGGCGAAAGCGATGATCATGCGGATCGGCTTGTCGGGATAGGTCTGCGCGGCAGCCGGCGTGGCAAGAACCGCCGCTGCGAGTGCGGCGAGCGCGCTCCGTCGTGTGAACTTCATGGCTTCCCCCTATTCCACCTTGGCGCCCGACGCCTTCACGATCGGCGCCCACATGGCCATCTGCTCCTCATAGAATTTCCTGGATGAGGCCGGCGTCGATTCGACGAGATCGATGCCGATGGCCTTGGCCCGCTCCATCACCTCGGGCGTTCGCACCGCCTGGTTGATCGCGGCATTCAGGCGGTCGACGATCGGCCTCGGTGTGCCGGCCGGCGCGAAGATCAGGTTCCAGGTGACGACCTCAATCGCGATGCCGGTCTTCTCCTGGACCGTCGGCACGTCGGGCATGGAAGCCGCCCGCTTGGTGTCGCAGACCGCCAGGATCCTGAGGCGGCCGGCGTCGACGAAGCCCTTGCTGCTGCCCAGGGTATCGATCTGGAACGCATGCCTTCCGGCCAAGGTGTCCTGCATGGCCGGCGCTGAGCCCTTGTAGGGCACGTGCAGCGCATCCCCGCCGGCGCGCTGGGCGAGCAGAAGGCTGCCCATATGGATCAGGCTGCCATTTCCCGGCGACGGATAGGAAAGCTTGCCCGGCTCCTTGCGCAGCGCCGCGACAAGCTCCTCGATCGAGCCGATGCCGCCGGCCGGCGCCACGACGATCATCGGGACCGTCGTGAAGTGAGCCACCGCCTCCAGGCCCTTGATCGGGTCATAGGGCAGCTTGTCGTAGAGCGCCGGCACGATGCCCATGATCGATGTGCCCACCAGCAGCGTGTAGCCGTCGGGCTTGGCATCCGCCACGATCTGCGAGGCGAGGTTGCCCGCCACGCCGGGCTTGTTGTCGACCATCACCTGCTGGCCGAGGATTTCGCCCAGGCGCTGCGCCAGCAGCCGGCCGGCGATGTCGGTCGGGCCGCCTGGCGTGAAACCGATGACGAGCCGGATCGGCCGGTCCGGATAGGTCCCTTGCGCCCTCGCTCCGGCCGTCGAGGCCGCGAGTGCCATGCCCGCCGCCACGACGTGGCGCCGTCCGATGCCCTTCATTGTTTCCTCCGCTTTTGACGAGGAGTTTAGGACGCTACAGGCGGCATGCAATGGAGGCCGGTCGCGTGGCGAACCACGCAACCCGCGCACGCCCATGCTCTCTTCATGTAAAGATGCGCGCGCCGTCCATCTTGGCGGCGGAAGCAAGGGTGGTCCGTGTCGGAACAACATAAAACGGCAGTCGACGATGCCTCGTTGTCGGGGTTGCAGGAAGCCCTTGCGCAGGGTCACGTCACATCGAGCGACCTGACGCGGTCCTACCTTGCTCGCATCGAGGCGTACGATCGCCAGGGGCCGCGGCTGAACTCGGTTCGCGTGACCAATCCCGATGCGCTGGCCATCGCCAAGGCCCTCGAGGCAGAGAAGCCCTCGGCCAGCCGCCCGCTCGCGGGCCTGCCGATCCTGCTGAAGGACAATATCGCGACGGGTGACCGCCAGCCCACGACCGCGGGCTCGCTGGCGCTGGCGGGCGCCCATGCAAGGGACGATGCGTTCGTTGCACGGAAGCTGCGCGACGCGGGCGCGGTGATCCTCGGCAAGGTCAACCTCACCGAGTTCGCCAACGTCCTCGCGATCGGCATGCCGTCGGGCTACAGCTCGATCGCGGGCTATGTCCGGAACCCCTATTCGCCCTCGTTGATGGACGACCATGCGCCGGTCGTGCTGCCCGGCGGATCGAGCGCCGGTTCGGCCGTCGCCGTCGCCGCCGGCTTGTGTGCTGCGGCGATCGGCACCGAGACCTCGGGCTCGCTGCTCAGCCCCGCCACCCAGAACGGCCTCGTCACGGTGAAGCCGACGGTCGGGCTGATCAGCCGCAGCGGCATCATCCCGATCTCGCACAGCCAGGATACGGCCGGCCCCCTCACCCGCACGGTGCGCGATTCCGCGATCCTGCTGAACGTCCTGGCCGCGCGCGATCCCGACGATCCGGCGACGCACCTGCTACAGCGGCCGGACGACTACACCGGGGGGCTCGACACGGACGGCCTCAGGGGCGCGCGCATCGGCGTGCCGAGCGATCCCGAGGATCCGCTCAACGATCCCTTCTTCGGGCCGCTCACGCGCCGCGCGAAGCAGGTGATGGCGCAGGCAATCTCGGTGCTGGAAGACCTCGGTGCCACGGTCGTGCGCGCCGCCCTTCCGCCGATCGCCTGGATCGGCGGACCGGGCACCACCATGGCGGTGCTCAACCGCAATCCGTTCAGCCCGCTGAAGGGCACGGCCGGCAGCGCGTCCCTCGTCTTCCTCTACGAACTGAAGCGCGACCTCAATCTCTACCTGCGCGACTGGGCGACCCGCACCGACATGAAGACGATGGCCGACATCGTCGCCTTCAACACGGCCAATGCCGACAAGGCGCTGCGCTACGGGCAGGACCTGTTCCTGGCCGCCGAGGCGACCAGGGGCGATCTCTCGGAGCCGGAATACAAGTCCGCGCGCGCCATGGACCTGGCGGCCGCCGAGCGCGGCATCGACGCCTATATGAGCCGGCACCGGCTCGATGCGGTGGTGTTTCCCGGCACGAGCGGCGCTGCGGTCGCCGCCAAGCCGGGCTATCCCAGCGTGCAGGTGCCGGCCGGCTTCGTCTCGGGTGTCGGCGCAACCGAAACGCCCGACTATCCGCTCGGCCTCACCTTCACCGGCCGCGCCTGGAGCGAAGCCACGCTCCTGCGCTTCGCCTACGCGTTCGAGCAGGCGACCAAAGCCCGCCGCCCGCCCCCGGACCTGCCCGCGCTGTAGCTAAACCGCGATCACCACGCCGTCGTGGCCCGGGTCGGCGCCGCCATCGAGGCCGTCCTCGTGGATGCGGATACCGTGGACGGCGGCGAAGCCGAAGCCGTAGGGGCTGCGGACGACCGGATAGCCCAGCGCCTGCAGCTCGCGCTCGACCCGGCCCTGGATGCGGTTCGAGATGTCGATCGCATCCGAAGTCGCCGAGAAGCGCGGCGCGCTGACCGCCTCGACCATGGTCATGTCGAAGTCGAGCGCGTTCAGGATGACGTGCAGCACGCCCATGGCGATCTGGGTGGCGCCCGGCGCACCGATGATCAGGTGCGGCTTGCCGTCCTTGAAGATGATCGACGGCACGACCGAGCTGAAGCGCGCCTTGCCCGGCGCGATCGAGCCGGCGCGGCCGGGCCGCGGATCGAACACGCCCATGCAGCCATTGTACATGAAGCCCAGCCCCGGCGTGATCACGCCCGAAGGCATGCCCAGCGAATGGGTCATGGTGAAACAGTTGCCGTCCCTGTCGAGCACCGAAATATGCGTCGTGTCCTTCGACACCGCGCCCGAATTGAAGCGCGTCACGCTCGCCTTCTCGCCGTGCGCGATCTCGGCCGCCATCGTCTTGGCATAGGCCTTGGAGGTCAGCTCGCCGACCGGCACGGTGACGAACCTCGGATCGCCGACCTTGGCATCCTTGTCGATCGTCGCCCGCTTCATCGCCTCGGCGACGATGCGCAGATGCTCTGCCCCACCGTGCTCCAGCGCGCCGATGTCGAAGTTCTCCAGGATGTTCAGCATTTCGATCAGCATCACGCCGCCGCCCGGCGGCTGGTTGGTCGAGACCTTGTAGCCCCGATAGTCACCCCATAGCGGCTCGTTGCGGACGGTCTTCCAGGCCTTGAGATCCTCGATCGACAGAAGCGCGTCGTTCTTCTTCATGTCGTCGGCGATCGCGTGGGCGATCTCGCCCGAATAGAAGACATCGGCGCCGCCCTTGGCGATGGCGCGCAGCGTCTGGCCGTAGTCGCGGTTCACCACCCGGTCGCCCACCCGCTTCGGCACACCATCAGGGCGGCAGTAGAGTTCGCGCGCGGCCGGCGTGAAGCCGGTGCGCTCGAAGTTCGGCGCGCGGCCGAAGGCGCCGCCGTCGGCCCACCAGAAATGAACGTGCGGCCGCACGGTCCAGCCGCTCTCGGCCCAGTGGATCGCCGGCTCGACGATGCGCGACCAGGGCAGGCGGCCATGCTCCCGGTGGGCGTCGTAATACATCTTGAGATTGGCCGGCGCGCAGATCGACTTGTAGCCGATGTCGTTCACCCGGCCCTTCAGGATGAAGCCGTAGCCGTCGCGCGCCTCGCTCTCGATCAGGTTGGCCCACATGTCGGGCCGCGCGGCCAGCGGCGCCGGCGCATGGGCGTCGATATAGCCGTGGAACTTCTTGCCCGGCATGTAGATACCGCAGGAGCCGAAGCCGGCGATGCCGCACATCTGCGGATCGACCACGCCCTGGACCAGCGCACAGGCGATGCCGGCATCGACCGCATTGCCGCCCTCGCGCAGCACGTCGGCACCGGCCTCCGTGGGCTCGGGCTGCGGGGCCACGATCATCGCCTGTTTATTATATCGCACGTCGCTTCCTCCAACTTCTCGTTGGCGCGACTCAATCCCAACCGTTGCGCTTGCGCAATATCGCCGTCGAAGGCGCCAGCGCGAGTCCCTTGCCCTGCACCGTCGGCAACCACTCGGCGAGCGCCTGCAGGGTCGACTCGTGCGGATGACCGATCGCCACGACGAAGCCCTGGCGACGCGCCACCGCCTCCGTCTCGGCGAGCTTGCGCCGCACCGCCTCGACCGTGTCCTCGTCGTCGAGAAAGACGTGGCGCACGATCGACGGCACGCCCATCTCCTGCGCCGTCTGGTCGCCCACCGACTGCGGGCTGGTCCGCGAATCGAGGAACATCAACCCGCGCGGCTTGAGCTGGCGCATCACCACCTCCATGTCGGAACGGTTGGCCGTGAAGCGGCTGCCCATGTGATTGTTGATGCCGACATAGCCGCCAAAACTCTCGAGCGCGATCAGCAGCTTCTGGCGCACCTCGACGTCGGGCATCGACACCATCAGCGCCCCCGGCCCGGGATCGTTGCGCCCGTTGGGCTCCATCGGCATGTGCAGCATCAGCTCATGTCCTCGCGCCCGCGCGGCGCGCGCCTGCTCGGGCAGGTCCTTCGCGTAAGGCAGGAACGACATGGTCATCGGCCCCGGCAGTTCCCACGCGCGCCGGGAACGCGCGCGGTCGAGGCCGACATCGTCGATGACGATGGCGACCAGCGGCTTGCTCCTCAGGTCACGGAACGGCACCGCGTTTCGACGCCAGGTCTGTTCCGCCTGGAAGGCGGCAGCGACCTTCTTCACCGGCGGCTTTTCTTCCACGTTTGGAGTCGGCTTGCCAGGTTCGGCCTCGGTGTATTTCGGGAAGTCCGGCAGTTCCTCGATGCGCGAATATCTCGGCGCCACCGCTGGCCCGGTCGCCGCGGCGCTGCGCTTCATGTCGTCGAGCGTGTCGCGCGCCCCGCGATCGCCGCCACGCAGGTCGAGGCGTTCCGCGATCCAGTAACCGCCGAACACACTGCCGACGAACATCAGGACGATGGCGATGACGATCGAGTGCCAGCGATGGGCTGAGATCCATGCAGAAACCCAGCTGAAACGGGCACGAAGGCGATCCGCGAGGCCGGGCGGCCGCTTCGGACTCCTTCTGTTCGTCTTCCCGCTTCTGTTCTTCCTCGACGCCATCTGAGCGTTATGCCCTAACCTCTTGGCGCCGGCCACTATTTGGCCTCAATCCAGGCTGCCCAGGGACTTCATCACCCGGATGTCCGGCTCCCCCGAACGGCCGCTCTCGCGGCGGAAGCCGACCTGCTTGGCGAGGTCCAGCATCTTGCGATTCTCGCGCAGCACATGACCGACCACGCGCTTCACACCGCGCGACTTGCCGTAGTGCAGCACGTGCCGAAGCAGCAGCTCGCCATAGCCGCGGCCCTGGCGATCGGACGCGACCGTGAGCGCGAACTCGGCCTGCTGGAAATCCGGATCGGCGACCAGTCTTCCGACGCCGACCATCTCGTCGCCATCGAGCAACACGAACGCCATCTCGCGGTCGTAGTCGATCTGGGTCAGCCTCGCCGCGAGTTCATGGCTAAGTTCGCGCATGGGGCCGAAGAAACGCATGCGCACATCCTCGGGCGTCAGCCGGCGTGTGAAGGCCTGCAGCGTGGGTTCGTCGTCGGGCCGGATCGGACGGATGCGCAGCTTCTCTTCGCCGTGCTCGATCTCGGCCTCGAGTTCCACCGGATAGGGGCGGATGGCAAAGCGGGCCGCCCGCTCCTGCCCTTTCTTCGGATGGTTCACCACGATGCGTGCATCGAGCGCGATAACGCCGTCGGCGTCGGCCAGCAGCGGATTGATGTCGAGCTCGGCGATCTCGCCGACATCGGCAATGAGCTGAGACAGGCGCACCATCGCCGCGCTCACCGCCTCGCGGTCGGCCGGGGCGCGGTCGCGAAAGCCGCGCAGCAGGCGATCGACGCGGGTCCGGCTCAGCGCATCCTCAGCCAGCACGGGATCGAGCGGTGGCAAGGCCAGCGCCTTGTCGTCGATCACCTCGGCGGCCACGCCGCCATGGCCGACCAGCAGGATCGGCCCGAACACCGGATCTTCGGCGGCGCCGAGGATAAGCTCGACGGCATGCGGGCGCCGGATCATGGGCTGCACGACGAAGCCGTCGATCCTGGCCTTGTTGGCCAGCACCAGGACCTTGCCCGTCATTTCGCGGACGGCATCGAGCACCGCCTGTTCGGAGACCAGGTCGAGCGAAACCCCGCCGACGTCGCTCTTGTGGGTGATGTCGCGCGACAGCAGCTTCACCGCGACGGGAAACCCGATGCGCACCGCGATGGCAGCGGCCTCGGCGGCGTCGCGCGCGATCTCGGTGGGCACGACGGGAATGCCATAGGCCGCCAGCACCCTCTTGGCCTCCGGCTCGGTGAGCACCTTGCGCTTCTCGGCGAGCGCCCCCTGCACGATCAAGCGCACGAGCGCGGTGTCGGACCGCAGCTCCGGCACCGAGGGTGGCGTGCGCTGAAGCGCGCGCTGGCCGCGGCGATACTCGACGATGTGCATGAAGCCGCGGACGGCACGCAGCGGCGTGTCGTAGGCGGGAATGCCCGCGTCGTGCAGGACGTCGCGACCGGCCTGCGCCTCGCGCCCGCCGATCCAGCAGCCGATCACCGGCACGACCTTGCGCCCGGCGGCGCCCGTGATGGCGCGGGCTGCCTCGACCGAAGAGGTGAGCGACGTCGGCACGTTCATGGCGAGCACCGCGCCGACGCCGCGATCGTCGGCCAGCCCGTCCAGGGCGGCGGCATAGCGTGGCCCGTCGGCATCGCCCACGATGTCGACCGGGTTGGCGCGCGACCATCTCAGCGACATCTGCTTGTCGAGCCGCGCGATCGTGGCCGGCGGCAGCGTCGCGAGCTCGCCGCCTTCGTCGATCAGCAGGTCGGTGGCGATGATCCCGACGCCGCCGCCATTGGTCAGGATGGCCAGCCGCTCGGTGCGTGGGGCGATGCTGTGGCCGAGCGTCTCGGCCGCATCGAACAACTCGCCGAGGCCCAGGACGCGCACGAGGCCCGCGCGCGCGAAAGCGGCGTCGTAGACCGCCGCCGATCCCGCCATCGAGCCCGTATGCGAGGCGGTCGCCTGGGCGGCCGCGGCATGACGGCCGCCCTTGAGGACGATCACCGGCTTGATGCGCGCCACGCCGCGCGCCGCCGACATGAACTTGCGCGCCTGGGTGATGCCTTCGACATACATCAGCACCGCGCGCGTATCGGAATCGCGCGCCAGCATGTCGAGCACGTCGCCGAAATCGACGTCGGCCATGTCGCCCATCGAGATCAGGTGCGAGAATCCGATTCCCTGGGCCACGCCCCAGTCGGCCAGGCCCGCCAGCACGGCGCCCGACTGGGCGACCGCGGCGATGCGGCCGGCCTTGAACCGTGTCGGACCGAAGCTGGCGTTGAGGCCGAGGCGCGGTGCGGCGTAGCCGATGCAGTTCGGTCCGATGATGCGCAGCAGGTAGGGCTGAGCCGCGCGCAGCAGCCGCTGCCGCCACTGCGCATTGACCGACGCCGCATCCGGACCGTTGCCGGGGCCGGCGCTGATCACCACGGCGGCGCGCGTCCCCGCCTCGCCCAGCGCCACGATCAGGCCGGGGATGGTCGCGGCCGGAGTCATGATCACGGCAAGATCCGCCGGCTCCGGCAGGTCCGATACCTTGCGGAAGGCGGTGCGGCCGGCGATCGTGCCGCCCTTGCGGTTGACGAGGTGGATCTGGCCTTGGAAGCCGCCGGCCAGGACATTGCGCGTGACCGCCGCGCCCACGGAGCCGGGGCGTTCGGTGGCGCCGATCATGACGACCGAGCGCGGGGACATGAGTCTATCGAGATTGCGGGTCGACATACCCCCTAGAAGAGCGCCGGACCGTTCATCAGCACAAGCCCTGAAACGATCACGAACGCCGCAGCCACCCGGCGACCCCCGAACGGCTCACCCAGGATGAGCGTGCCGATCAGCGCTCCGAACAGCACCGACGTCTCGCGCAACGCGGCGATATGGGCCATCGGGCCCAGCGCCAGCGCGTAGATCGCAATGCCGTAGCCGACATTGGCAATGACGCCCCCACCGACCCCGCGATACCAGGTCTTCTTCATGTGTGACCAGACGGTCGCCGGTCGCTTCCAGAAGGCGAGCACGAGCAGCCACGGGCCCTCGAGTACGGCGAGCCAGCCGATGTAGGAAATACGGTGCTCGAGCGTCTCGCCCGCGGCGCGCACGCCCATGCCGTCGGAGATGATGTAGCCCGCAATGGTGATCCCGGTGAGGACCGCGAACAGCGTCGCCAGCCCATGACGGCTGCCCGGTTTCGGCACGATGTTCTTCAGCGGGAGAGCGAGCGCCACGAGGCCGAAGCTCAGCAGGAACACGCCGATGATGTCCTGTGTCCGGAGATGCTCGCCGATCACCCGGCCCGACACCAGCGCCACCAGCAGTGGCCCGAGGCCGCGCGCGATCGGATAGGTGTGGCTGAGATCGCCGTAGGAATAGGCCTTCAGCAGGAAGAAATAGTAGGCGACGTGGATCGCGACCGAGAGAATGAGGAACTTCCAGGCGCCCGGTTCGATCATCGGCACGAACGGCACGATGCAGAGCCCCATGACCGTGCCCGTCGTCATGATCAGGCCGAAGGTCGCGAGCCGATCGGACTGGTCCGCCTTCAGGATGGCGTTCCAGGTGGCGTGCATCAGCGCTGCTGCCAGCAGCAGCGCGACGATCAGGGGCTCGACGACCAAGGGGGCTACTTTCTTCTTGTTGCCCTCAACCTACGCCCGTGCCCAAGATCGAGAAAGGGCGGAAACGAAGACGAGGCATGCGATGACGATCGAGGCGTACAAGGCGGCGCGTGAATTCCTGCTGGCCCATCGCGGCGACTACGCGACGGCCTATCGCGATTTCCACTGGCCCAAGATGGAACAATTCAACTGGGCGCTCGACTGGTTCGATGCCGAGCTGGCACGCGGGTCGGCGGCCAATCAGCCCGCGCTGAAGATCGTCGGTGACGGTGCGGCGAGCCTGACCTTCGCCGAACTGTCGGAACGCTCCAACCGCGTCGCCAACGGATTGCGCGCGCTCGGCGTGAAGCGCGGCGACCGTATGCTGCTGATGCTGGGCAATGTCGCGCCCCTTTGGGAAGTGATGCTGGCGGCGATGAAGCTCGGCGCCGTGGTCATCCCGGCGACGACCCTGCTCACGCCGGTCGATCTCGCCGACCGCTTCGAGCGCGGCCGGGCGCGCCATGTCGTGGCTGCCGCCGGCGAGACCGCGAAGTTCGATGGCTTCGATTCCTCGCTCACGCGCATCGCGGTCGGCGACGCCCCGACCGGCTGGCACGCCTATGCGGGTCTGCTCGACCATCCGGCCGAGTTCACGCCGGACGGACCGACCCGAGCCGACGATCCGATGCTGCTCTATTTCACCTCGGGCACGACGGCGAAACCCAAGCTGGTCCTGCATTCCCATCGCAGCTATCCGGTGGGCCATCTCACCACCATCTTCGTGCTGGGGCTGCGGCCGGGCGACGTTCATCTCAACATCTCCTCGCCGGGCTGGGCCAAGCATGCCTGGAGCTGCTTCTTCGCACCGTGGATCGCCGGCGCCACGATCTTCATCGCCAACCAGCCGCGCTTCAACGCGCGCTATCTGCTGGACGCGATCGTCGCCAACAAGGTGACCACGCTCTGCGCCCCGCCGACCGTGTGGCGCATGCTGATCCAGGAAGACCTGAAGTCGTGCAAGACGTCGCTGCGCGAGGTGCTGGCGGCCGGCGAGCCGCTGAACCCGGAGGTGATCGAGCAGGTCGAAAAGGCCTGGGGTCTCACCATCCGCGACTTCTACGGCCAGACCGAAACCACGACGCAGGTCGGTAACCCGCCCGGCGAGCCGATCAAGCCCGGCTCGATGGGGCGTCCCCTGCCCGGCTACAAGATCCGCCTGCTCGATGCCGACGACAAGGATGCAGAGGAAGGCGAAATCTGCATCGACCTCTCGGCCCGGCCGGCCGCCCTGATGCAGGGTTACCAGCAGGATGACGGCTCGATCGCCCCCCTCACGGGCGCGGTCTATCGCACCGGCGACGTCGCCTCGCGCGATGCCGACGGCTATCTCACCTACGTCGGCCGCGCCGACGACGTGTTCAAGGCATCGGACTACCGGATCAGCCCGTTCGAGCTCGAAAGCGTGCTGATCGAACACCCGGCCGTCGCCGAGGCTGCCGTGGTGCCGGCGCCCGACGCGATGCGCCTTGCCGTCCCGAAGGCCTACATAACGCTGACGGCCAGCGGCAAACCCGACCGCGCCACCGCGCTCTCCATCTTCCAGCACCTGCGCGGCCGCCTCGCCCCGTTCAAGCGGGTGCGGCGCCTGGAGTTCGCCGAGCTGCCCAAGACCATCTCCGGCAAGATCCGCCGGGTCGAGCTGCGTCGCGACGAGGAGAAGCGCGCAGCCGAAAACCAGCGCGGCCCCGGCGAATTCCGGGAAGAGGATTTCCCGGAGCTGGCGAAGTAGGATTGGGGGGGCGAGGCTACGGCGAGAGGGACCAGGATGTTGCGACGGATCGGGCTGGGTGCCGCGTTATTGGCACTGATCGGATGGGCGGCGGACGCCGCGCCCATTCCCGGATCGGTTCAGTTATTGGGGAGCTGGATCGTGCAGGCCGACAACGACGCCAGCGGCAAGTTCGCCTATTGCGACGCGACCCGCGACGGAGGCGGCGCCCTGGTGCATATCGGCCAGTCCGCGTCGGGCGGCTGGCAAATCGGCTTTACCAATGCCAGCTGGCAATTCGCCGTCGGGCAGGACGTCACGGTCACGCTGTTCATCGATCGCGTGCCCTATCCGCTCGTGCTCCGCACGGCGAGCCCCACGACGTTGTCGACGCCGCTCCCGGACACCTCGCTGGTCGACGCCCTGCGCCAGGGAGACATGCTCACCCTTCAACTCGGCGCCGTGTATACGACCTTCGCTCTCGACGGCAGCGCGGCGGCGATCAATGCGGCCGCCTCGTGCCAGCAGGGCTATGCCGCGAGCGCTGCGCCGCCGCCCGCCTCGCCGGCCCCGTCGTCCCAAGCCGCGGCGCAGCCGCCGGCTGTGTCTGCGGCTCCCGTGGCAACGCCCACACCGGGCGGTATGCCGCCCGAGGTCGCGCAGGAAGTCTCCAACCTGCAGAGCAATTGCCAGGTGATGAACAAGACGCCGCCGCCCGTCGGCGACTACGTCACCCGCATCGGGCTGACGGGGAGCGGCATCGACGACTGGCTGATCAATACCGGCGGCATCACCTGCGCGGGATTGACCGGTGGCGGCGGTGGAGGCTCCATGGTCGAGATCTTCGTCGGGCTGCCGAACGGCCACGCCCGCAAGGTTTTTGCGCGCTACGCCCTCGGGGTGGAGATCCGTGGCAGCACGGTATGGCTGGGAAGCCGTGGCGACCAATGCCGCGGCTCCGCCGCCGTCCCGCCCGCGGCGACGAAGACGTGTCAGGTTCCGCTGGTCTGGAACAAGGGCACCCAGAGATTTGACGAGGGATCGCCGACCAACGCGCAGTGAAAGGTCGTCGGCGGTTCGGCGCTGCCGACGGCAAGGCCGATCACGCCACAGCGCTTTCCATCTTCCAGCATCTGCGCGGCAGATTGGCCTCCTGCAAGCGCGTCCAATGAGGGAATCACCCGAGAATGTCCTCTCCGCCGCGCCAGCGGGGGAGAGGAAGGGGACCCATCGCGGATGCGATGGGGTGTGAGGTGGTGTCTCAACAGGCACGGTATTGCAGTCGCTTCGAAGAACCACCTCACCCTCCCCGCTACGCGGGTCCCGTCCCTCTCCCCCGCTTCGCGGGCTGAGGGGGCCATGAGGAGAAATCCTATGAGAGACGGCGCGGACCGGATAAACTGCAGCCCATGCTCCTTCTGATCGATAATTACGACAGCTTCACCTACAACCTCGTCCACTTCCTGGGCGATCTCGGCGCGCGTTGCGTCGTGCATCGCAACGACCAGATCACGGTCGACGAGGCGCTGGCGCTGAAGCCGGCCGGCATCGTGCTCTCGCCCGGGCCCTGCACGCCCAACGAGGCCGGCATCTGCATGGACCTGATCCGCGCCGCGGCCAAGGAACAGGTGCCGCTGTTCGGCGTCTGCCTTGGCCACCAGGCGATCGGCCAGGTGTTCGGCGGCCACGTCGTGCGCGCACCCGAGCCGATGCACGGCAAGCTCTCGGGCGTCGTCCACAAGAACCAGAGCGTCTTCGAGGACGTGCCCTCGCCCTTCCAGGCGACGCGCTATCACTCGCTGATCGTCGACCGGAAGGATTTTCCGAAGGACCTCGAGGTCACCGCCGAGACCGGCGACATCATCATGGGCCTGCGCCACAGGACCCTGCCGATCCACGGCGTGCAGTTCCACCCCGAGAGTATCGCCTCAGAACACGGCCACAAGATCCTCGAGAACTTCCTCAAAATCGCCGGGGATCATCCCAGCCAGCAGAACAAGAAAAAGGCGGCCTGAGCCGCCCAAAAGGAAACGCCATGATCGATCGCCGCACGCTTGTCCTCTCGCTGGCGGCGACCGCCGCGTCTCCCCTCGCAACATCCACGACTTTCGCGCAGGCGTGGCCGGCCAAGCCGATCCGCATCATCGTGCCGTTCCCCGCCGGACAGGCGACCGACATTCTGGCGCGCATGATGGCGGAGCAGCTGACCAAGGCGCTCGGCCAGCAGGTGATCGCCGAGAACCGGCCCGGCGCTGGCGGGCAGATCGGGGCCGATGTCGCCGCCAAGGCGGCGCCCGACGGTTACACCCTGCTGATGGTGACGATCTCCACGCACGGGATCGGCCCGGCACTCTATCCGAAGCTGCCCTACGATCCGCAGAAGGATTTCGCGCCGATCGCCAATATCGGCCTGACGCCGCAGGTGCTGATGACCAGCCTGAAGAGCGGCATCGACTCGGTCTCCGATCTCATCGCCAAGGCCAAGGCCGGCGCCGATCTCAACTACGGCTCCTCAGGCAACGGCTCGGCCAGCCACCTAGCGGTCGAGATGCTGAAGAACGCGGCCGGCATCAAGCTCACGCATGTGCCGTTCAAGGGCAATGCCGACGCCCAGCTCGCGCTGCAGAGCGGCGATATCCAGCTCCTGTCAGACGCCGTTCCCGGCGCCGTCGGCCCGGTGCGGTCCGGCAAGGTGAAGGCAATCGGCATCGCCGACGAGCGCCGCTCGCCGTTCCTGCCCGATGTGCCGACCGTCGCGGAACAGGGGCTCTACGGCGTCGTCGCCGTCGGCTGGATTGGCCTCTCCGCGCCCGCGAAGACACCCGAGCCGATCCTCGACAAGATCAGCGCCGAGGTCATGCGCATTCTCAAGGATCCCGCCGTGCTGGAGAAGATGAAGAGCCTGTCCTTCGTCCCGGCCAAGGAATCGCGACAGGAGTTCGAGGCCTATATCGCCATCGAGAACACCAAGTGGCGCAAGATCATCCAGGATGCGGGCGTGAAGATCGAGTAACGCTCAGCGCTACTCCAGGACTGCGTGGCCCGCGCCGCCCTGCCCCTTCGCCTTGCGCAGCAGCAGGACCAGCGGCAGCGCCAGCAGGGCCACCAGCATCATGAGCTTGAAGTCGTTGGCATAGGCTATGACGGCAGCCTGTTTGGTGACCTCGGCGTTGAGCGCCGCGCGGCCGACGGTGGTCGCCATGTTCCAGAACTGTGCCGGGCCGCTCAGGGCGAGCGCGTCGTTGAACGGCGTCACCTGCCCCGCCAGCTCGGCATGGACGAGCTGCGTGTTGCGCGTCAGCAGGAAGATCACCATCGAGATGCCGATGCTCGAGCCGATGTTGCGCATCAGGCTGTAGAGCGCCGTGCCCTGGGTGCGCAGATGTCCCGGCAGGGTGGCGAAGGTGATGGTCGAGAGCGGCACGAACATGAATCCGAGCCCCATGCCCTGCAGTACGCCGGTGCGGACCAGCGTCCACTCCGAGACATTGGGCGTGAAACCCGTCATTTCCCACAACACCGTCGCCGTGATCAGCAGGCCGGCGGCCAACAGCAGGCGCGGATCGACCCGGTTGATGATGCGGCCCACGATCATCATGGCCAGCATGGTGCCGACGCCGCGCGGCGCCAGGATCAGGCCGGCCGTGACCACGGGATAGCCCATCAGGTTCTGCAGGTAGGGCGTGATCAATGCCAGCGAGGCCAGCAGAATGATGCCGACCACGAAGATGAAGCAGAGCCCGACCGAGAAGTTGCGGTCCTTGAAGATGCTGGGATCGATGAAGGGCTGCTTCACCGTGAACGTCTGGACGAGGAACAGATAGAAGGCGAGCGCGGCCAGCACGGCTTCGACCACGATCTCGGTCGAGGAGAACCAGTCGATCTGTTCACCGCGGTCGAGCATCATCTGGAACGAGCCGATGGCGATGCTGAGCATCAGGAAGCCGAACCAGTCGAACGAATCGCGGCGGGTCTTCGTCTCCTCCAGATACGCCGAGAGGCCGAGGAAGGTGACGATGCCGATCGGTACGTTGATGTAGAACACCCAGCGCCAGTTGTAGGCTTCGGTCAGCCAGCCGCCCAGGGTCGGCCCGAGGATCGGGCCCACCATGACGCCCATGCCCCACAGCGCCATCGCCGAGCCGTGCTTTTCCTTCGGGTAGGAGTCGAGCAGCACTGCCTGCGACAGCGGCACCAGGGAAGCGCCGAACAGGCCCTGCAGCAGGCGGAACAGGACCATCTCCGGCAGCGACGTGGCGATGCCGCAGAGCACCGAGGCGCCGGTGAAGCCTGCGACGGCGATCTGGAACAGCCGCTTGCGGCCGAGCCGCGCTTCGAGGAAGCCGGTCACCGGCGTCGCGATGGCCGCCGCCACGATGTAGGAGGTCAGCACCCAGTTGATCTGGTCGGTCGTCGCCGACAGCGACCCCTGCATGTAAGGCAGCGCCACGTTGGCGATGGTCGTGTCCAGCGCCTGCATGATCGTCGCCAGCATGACGCAGAGCGTCAGCGGCACGATGTGCTGAGGGAGGGGCTTGGAGGTGGCGTTAGTCATGGCTGAGGGCGTGCCACTCCAGTGGCGCGTCATTCTCCTGGTTCAAGACAAGATCGCGCCACTGGAGTGGCGCGCCCCAGCGGATCAGAATCCGCTGAACAGGTCGCTGAGCTGGCGATGATGGCCGGTATCGATCTCGACATAGGCGCTCATGCCGGTGCGTAGCGGCGGCGCGCCCTCCGGCGTCTTGACATTGAGGCGGATCGGCACGCGCTGCACGACCTTCACCCAGTTACCGGTCGCGTTCTGGGCCGGCAGCACGGAGAATTCCGCGCCCGTCGCCGGCGCCAAGCTGGTGACGGTCGCCTGCCACTCGCGGCCCGGATAGGCGTCGATCGAGACCGTCGCCTTGTCGCCCGGCTTCAGGTTCGCGAGGTCGGACTCCTTCGGATTGGCCTCGACCCAGACATCGGCCGTCGAGACGAGGCTGAAGGCCGGCTGTGCCGCCGGCAGGTATTCGCCGGGCAAAAGGGCGTCGACATTGGTGACGATGCCGGGCATCGGCGCCACGACGGTTGTGTGCTTGAGGTCGCGGCGCGCTTTGTCGACCTGCGCCTGGGCCGCGAGATAGTTGGCGTTCTGCTCGATCGGCGCATCGGCACGTCCGCCAAGCTGGGCCAGGGTCGCATCGGCGTCGCTCTGCGCCACCAGCAGGCGCTCGCGCGCCGTGTCGAGATCGCGCTTGGCCTGGTCGTAGGTCGCCTGGGCCGAGACGCCGCGCTTCAGCAGGTCCTGCTGGCGCTGCGCGGCGGTCTCGAAGAAGCCGATATCGGTCTTGGCCTGCTCGATCTGGGCGAGTTTCTGGCGATAGGTCGCCTGCTGGGTCACGATCTGGTTGCGCACGGTGCCGCGATTGGCCTCGGCGCCGGCCAGCGCGATTTTGAACGGCTCCTGATCGAGCGTGAAAAGGACCTGGCCCTTCTCGACTTTCTGGCTCTCATGCACGGCGACGTTGGCGACGATGCCGGACACGTCGGTCGCCACGGTGAGCTTGTCTGCGTGAACATAGGCATTGTCGGTCGAGACGTAGCGGCCACCCGCCATGTAGGCGAACAGGCTCCCAGCCAGGACGACGGCCGGGCCCAGCACGAGGAGGATGCGGCGCAGCCTGCCTGGCTTTCGTGCCGCCCTGGACTGTTCCGTTGGCTTTGCTGCAGCGTCGAAACGCTGCAAAAGTTTCTCCGCCGCGACCTCGTCGGCATCGTTGGCGACCGGCGCGGGTGCCGCGACCTCGTCGGCGAGACCGTTTCGACGAAATGAAATCCTGTTAGCCATTGCTCGCGCTCCTCACGCCGGCCGGCACGGTCGCCTTGGCCAGCAAATTCGTCTTCATGCGGCTCAGCACGGTGAACAGCCGCTCGCGCTCCTCCTCCGCCACCCCCTCCAACGCCTCGCCCCGGGTCGCAGCTCCGATCGTGAAAATGTCGGCCAGCAGCGGGTGGGCCTTCTCTGTCAGATAGAGCTGGCGGATGCGCCGGTCGGTCGGATGCGGCCGCCGCTCCACGAGGCCCGCCTCCTCCAGCCGGTCGAGCAGCCGGGTCAGCGTGATCGGCTCGACTTCGAGGATGTCCGCCAGAGCGCTCTGCTGGATGCCCTCGTTGCGGGCGAGATGCGCCAGGACCTGACATTGCGAGCGCGTGAGGCCGAGACCCCGCGCATTCTGCTCGAAACGTTTCCGCATCAGGCGCGCCACGTCGTGCAGCAGGAAACCAAGATTTCGTTCGGGAAGTTCCATGAGCCTATCTCTTAAGTTTCCTTAAGATAAGCTTACTTACTAATTTGACAAGGCCATTGAACCATTAGACTCGTAATTGAAAAATGATATTAAGGATCAGCCATTTATGGCCGATTCCTCATGTGATCGGCTGCCTACGGCGCGACGCCGAATCCTGCACGCTGGACCGCCTTGGCGATCGCGGCGACGTCGGCGCCCTCGGGAAGACGCATCTCCCCGCTCTTGAGATCGACGGAGAGAGGCGCGGTTCCTGCGCCAGTGGCGGCACGGGTGACGGCCTTGACGCAGCCGTCGCAATCCATGCCGGTGACCTTGAGGATGAGTTCTTGAGCCATGTGATATAGCTTCGCGCCGGCCGGTCGAGCCGGCAAGAGGCAAAAGCGCGGGGTTCTGGGTGAGCGGCGACATCGACGATTTTCGTGGCCTTCTGGCCAAGGTGGGCAACGGCGAGACCCTGGGCATCGACGAGGCGGAGCGCGCCTTCGACATCATGACGTCGGGCGACGCGACGCCGGCCCAGATGGGCGCCTTCCTGATGGGCCTGAAGGTCCGCGGCGAGACGGCCGACGAACTGGCCGGCGGCTCACGGGCGCTCCGGGCCAAGGTCCTCCGCGTGAAGGCGCCCGCGGGCACGATCGACATCGTGGGCACCGGCGGCGACCATCACGGCACCTACAACGTCTCCTCCTGCTCGGCCTTCGTCGTGGCGGGCGCCGGCGTTCCCGTGGCCAAGCACGGCAACCGGGCCTTCACCTCCAAGTCCGGCGCGGCCGACGTCCTGTCGGCGCTGGGCATCGGCCTCGAAGTGCCGATCGACAAACTCGAGCAGGCACTGGTCGAGGCGAAGGTCTGCTTCCTGATGGCGCCGCGCCACCATAGCGCCATGCGCAACGTGGCGGGCCCCCGGGTCGAGCTGGCGCCCACGCGCACCATTTTCAACCTGCTCGGTCCGATGTCGAATCCCGCCCTGGTGAAACGCCAGCTCGTGGGCGTGTTCGACCGCCGCTGGCTGAAGCCGGTGGCGCAGGCGCTGGGCCAGCTCGGCCTGGAGCGGGCGCTCGTCGTGCACGGCCAGGACGGCATGGACGAACTCACCACGACCACGGCGAGCTGGGCCGCCTCGCTCGAGAACGGCAAGGTGACCGAGATCGAGATTGCGCCGGAGGAGATCGGCGTGAAGCGCGCCACGCTCGACGAGCTCAAGGGCGGCGATGCGGCGCACAATGCCGAGGCGATCCATACCCTGCTGGGCGGCGAAAAGAATGCCTTCCGCGACATCGTCCTGCTGAACAGCGCCGCCGCGCTCATGGTCGCGGGCAAGGCCAGGGACCTGAAGGAAGGCGCCGCAATGGCCGCCCAGTCGATCGACAGCGGCAAGGCCAAGGACGCGCTGGCGACATTGAAGAGGATTTGCGCATGAGCGACACGCTCGACAGGATCGTTGCCGACAAGAAGCGCCATGTGGCCGGGCGCATGTCGCAACGCTCGCTCAGGGTCGTCGAGAACCTGGCCCGCGACACCGATTCGCCGCGCGGCTTCGCCAAGGCACTCAAGGCCACGATCGCCGACGGTCGCTACGGGCTGATCGCCGAGATCAAGAAGGCCTCGCCCAGCAAGGGCCTGATCCGCGAGGATTTCGACCCGCCTTCCCTCGCCCGGTCGTATGAGCGTGGCGGCGCCACCTGCCTGTCGATCCTGACCGACCAGCCCTACTTCCAGGGCAAGGACGAATTCCTGACCCAGGCGCGTACCGCGGTGAAGCTGCCGGTCCTGCGCAAGGATTTCATGATCGATCCCTATCAGGTGCCGGAAGCGCGTGCGCTGGGCGCCGACTGCATCCTGCTGATCATGGCCTGCCTCGACGACGCGATGGCTGCCGAGCTGGCGAAGCTCGCGCATAAATGGGGCATGGACGTTCTGGTCGAGGTGCATGACGCCCCCGAGCTCGAACGCGCGCTCCACGTCGATGCCGACCTGATCGGCGTCAACAACCGCAACCTCAAGACGCTCGCCGTCGATCTCGCCACGACCGAGAAGCTGGCGCCGCTGGTGCCGAAGGACCGCGTGCTGGTGGCCGAGAGCGGCCTGGGTTCTCCCGCCGATCTCGCGCGTATGGCGAAGGTCGGCGCCTCGGCGTTCCTGATCGGCGAGAGCTTCATGCGCAAGCCCGACGTCGAGGCGGCGGTGCGCGAGATGCTGGTGCGCGAGGCGGCATGAAGCGGAAGGCGGCGCTCACCCATTTCGATGAAGGCGGCAATGCCCGCATGGTCGATGTCGGCGACAAGGAGATCACCGAGCGCGTCGCCGTGGCCCGGGCCTGCGTTACGATGCAGGCCGCGACCCTGAAGCTGATCCGCGACAAGAAGGCCAAGAAGGGCGACGTGCTCGCGGTGGCGCAGCTCGCCGGCATCATGGCGGCGAAGAAGACGCCGGACCTGATCCCGCTCTGCCATCCGCTGGCGCTGTCGTCGGTCGACGTGAAGCTGTCGCTCGACCCGAAACGCAAGGCGGTCGACATCGAGGCGACCTGCAAGCTCAAGGGCCGCACCGGCGTCGAGATGGAAGCGCTGACCGCCGCCTCCGTCGCCGCGCTCACCGTCTACGACATGTGCAAGGCGGTCGATCGCGGCATGGTGATCTCCGAGGTGAAGCTCATTCACAAGTCCGGCGGCAAGTCGGGGACGTGGGACGCTCGATGAAGCCTGGCATGCTTTCCGTTCGTGATGCCCATGCCCGCGTGATCGCGGCCTTCTCTCCACTGCCGTCGGAAACCGTTTCCGTCGCCGACGCGGCGGGCCGCGTGCTCGCGGTGTCGCCGAAGGCGCGGCTGACACAGCCGCCGGCGGATCTCTCGGCGATGGACGGCTATGCCGTGCGCGCGGCCGACGTGCCCGCCGCACCGACGACGCTCACGCTCGTCGGCCAGGCACCAGCCGGCGGCTCCTACGACCAGGCGCTGCAGCCGGGAGAAGCCGTGCGCATCTTCACCGGCGGCCCGCTACCGATGGGCGCCGACTCGATCGTGATCCAGGAAGACACCCAAGCCGACGGCGCGAAAATCACCATCCTCGAGGCGCCGCGCCTCGGCCGCCACGTGCGCAGGGCTGGGTTGGACTTCTCGGTCGGCGATACACCGCTGCAGGCAGGCCGCACCCTGACGACGCGCGATCTCGCCCTGGCGGCGGCGATGAACCATCCGTGGCTCTCGGTCCGTCGCAAGCCCCGGGTCGCCATCCTCTCGACCGGCGACGAGCTCGTGATGCCGGGCGAGCCGGTGGGACGCAACCAGATCGTCTCCTCCTCAGGCATCGCCGTGGCGGCGCTGGTGCGAGGCTGGGGCGGCGAGCCCACGCTGTTCGACATCGCGCGCGACGATGCCAAGCTGATCGAGAGCTGCATCGAAGCCGGCGCGCAGCACGACCTGCTGATCACGCTGGGCGGCGCCTCGGTCGGCGACCACGATCTCGTCCGGGCGGCGCTGAAGGCGCAGGGCTTCGACATGGATTTCTGGAAGATCGCCATGCGCCCCGGCAAGCCGCTGATGTTCGCCGCGCGCGACCGCGCCCGCGTGCTCGGCCTGCCGGGCAATCCGGTCTCGACCATGGTCTGCGCGCTGCTGTTCCTGAAGCCCGCCCTCGAGCGGATGCTCGGCCAGCCGGGCGACCTGGTACGCACCCAGCCCGCCCGCCTCGCCGTCGACGTGAAACAGAACGACCAGCGCGAGGACTATGTCCGCTCCCGCCTCAGCCGCAGCGCCGACGGCGCCCTCACCGTCGATCCCCACCCGGTGCAGGACAGTTCGATGCTGTCGGTTCTGGCCGCCTGCGACGGGCTGATGATCCGCCCGCCCCACGATCCCGCGCGCAAGACGGGCGAGACGGTGCAGGTCGTCGATCTCCAGGGCCTGCCGGGCGGGTACTGATCCCACGATTCTCCCCTTCGTTCCTCGGGATAACTTGACCGCAGGAAAGAACCAAACTAGAACATGTGCCGGGTTTCAGGATTTGTTCCTAAATCCGGTAGGCGTTCCGGGGAGAAGACGGTGCTGACCCGCAAGCAAAACGAACTGCTCCTGTTCATCAACAAGCGGCTCAACGACGACGGCGTGTCGCCCTCCTTCGACGAGATGAAGGAAGCGCTGCGGCTAAAGTCGAAGTCCGGCATTCATCGGCTGATAACCGGGCTCGAGGAGCGCGGCTTCCTGCGTCGCCTGCCGCATCGTGCGCGCGCGCTCCAGGTCGTGAAGCTGCCCGAGAGCGCCGCCTTGCCGGCGCCCAACGTCACACCGCTTCTGGCCGATTCCCGCCGCGCCGGTTTTTCCGAAGCACGCGAGGGCTTCGTGCCGCAGATCGTGCGGGCCGACCGCGTCCCGTTGGCCGGCGCCATCATGGCTGCCAACGAGGCGCAGGCGCTCAGCCTCCCGCTGTATGGCCGGATCGCCGCCGGTACGCCGATCGAAGCGCTGCGCGACAACTCGACGACCGTGGATGTCCCCGTCTCGCTGCTGGGCTCCGGCGCCCACTATTGCCTGGAGGTCCAGGGCGATTCGATGGTCGAGGCCGGCATCCAGAACGGCGACATCGTCATCATCAAGAGCTCCGACACCGCCGAGTCCGGCGAGATCGTCGTAGCGCTGATCGACGATACCGAGGCGACTCTGAAGCGGCTGCGCAAGAAAGGCGCGTCGGTCGCGCTGGAGCCTGCCAACGCCGCCTACGAGACCCGCATCTTCGGACCCGACCGGGTCAAGATACAGGGCCGTCTCGCTGGCCTATACCGCCGCTATCACTGACCTCAGGCACCGGGCGCCTTGACCGGCGCGGTCTGGCGCATCGAGCTATTGGGGACCCAGGGCCTGTCGCCGCGGCGGGCGTTGGCGGTCTCACGCCTGACATTGAGATCGTCGAGCCACAGCGCGTGGGCGCCGTCCTTCCAGGCATCGCGCCGGTCGATGATGAGACGCGGGCCGCGACATCGGGCTTGAGCATCGACGGTCGACAGGACGATGTCGGCCGCGCCGCAGGCTTCAGCGAGGCGTTTTTCATCGCTCACCAGCGCGATGCGCCACGGACCCTTTCGCCAGCGACAGAGGCCCGTGCTGCAGCCGAGACCGGCGGCCTGCTGCTCGGCGCTGACCGTCCAGCGCCTTGCGCCCTCCTGCCCCTGACGACGCGCCCAGGCATCCGTCACATAGCGATCCATGCGGGCCGAGGCGACATGCACCACGCCGCGTTCGTCGCGCAGGCCGAGCACGCGACCGTCCTCGCTCATCAGCAGGTCGGGCGCCGGCGGCGGCCCCAGCATTAGGCCGATCACGACGACCGGGATTCCCGCATAGCGCCAGCGCCGCCGCCACAGGCAGAGCCAGAGCCCTCCGGCGGTCAGCAGCCACAGGCTGGCGCCGGGTAGCGACGGCACCAGCATAGCGGCCTCGGGCCACGCCGCGACGCGGAAGGCGATGGCGTTCAGCCAATCAACGCCCCAGCCCATGGGCACCAGAGCCACCGCCTCGAGCCCGAACGGCATCAGGAGCATGGCGAGCAGGCCCCACGGCATGATCCAGAAGCCGGTGAGCGGCACGCCCAGAAGGTTGGCAACGACTCCCAGCAGCGACAGGCGGTTGAAGTGGTAGGCCGCGAAGGCGCCGGTCGCGATCGAGGCGATCAGGGTCGTGACCAGGCTGGCGCCCAGCCCCGCGCCGAGCCGCCACAGCCAGCGGTGGCGGGAATTTTCGGCCCGCTCATGCAGGCGTCGACGCCAGGGGGCCGCCGCTTCCCAGCCCGCGATCAGCGCCACGACGGCGGCGAACGACATCTGGAAGGACGCGCCGGTCAACGATTCCGGCGCAATGACGAGCACGATGACGGCCGACCAGGCGACCAGCCGCAGCGACAGCGCCGTGCGATCGAGCAGGATGGCGAGTAGCGCAAAAGCAGCCATGGCGCAGGCGCGCTGCGCCGGCACAGGGGCGCCGGCCAGCGCGGTGTAGAAGACCGCCGCCATCAGGGCGAGCACGGCCGCCACCTTCTTGGCGTCGATCCGAAGGGCAAGCGGCGGAACGAGGGCGATGCCGTAGCGCACAAGCCCCATCACAAGGCCGACTGCGAAGACGATGTGCAGGCCGGAGATCGACAGGATGTGCGCCAGCCCGGAGTCGCGCATGGCCTGCGCCACGTCCTTGTCGACGGCGGTCTGCTCGCCGACCAGTACCGAGGCGACCACGCCGCCTGCAGGACCGGGCAACACATGGAGGATGCGGGCGGCAAGGTCGGCGCGCAGCGAGTCGATCGTGCGCACGAAACCGTCGGGCCGGCCGCGCTCGATCACGGTCGCGGGCGCCAGCGCGTAGCCGACCGCACCGAGCTGCTGATACCAGGCGACCCTCTGGAAATCGAAAGCACCGGGCGCCGCCGGACCGGCCGGTGGCGACAGGTTCGCGAGCACGAGCAGACGGTCCCCGATCACCAGCGGCGGCGCGCCGCGATTCAGGGTTACGCGCACCCTGGCCGGCATCATCTCGGGCGGCGGCACGCCATTGCCGCGGAGCCGGACGGCTTCGAGCACGACCCGCACGCCCTCGGGCAGACGCTGGATGTCGGCGACCCGGCCCTCGACGTTAAGGCTGAACAGTGGCCGGGTGAGCGTCGGCGCGGCGACGCTCGCGGTACGCCAGGCGACGAGGCCGAAGCCTGCCGAGGCGGCGACCGCGCCGATGGCCAGCGCACGGGCGAAGCTGCCGGACGGCGCGAAGCCGGCGATGAGCAAGGACCCTGCGGCGAGCGCCGGCCCCACCCACAAGGCCGGCTCGGCGAGCAGCTCGTAGTAGATCGCGATGCCCAGACCCAGCGCCACCGGGAGCCACAGCATCCATCGGCCGCGCTCGGCGTCCAGCTGTTCGAGGATCCAGGTGCGCAGGTTTGACACTAACTGGACGCTCCCCTACCTACGGCGCGCTTTTCCGCCCAAATTGCGGCAAAACCCGCGCTTACCGAGCATGATCCCAGGCCAATGACCGTCGTTACCCGCTTCGCCCCCTCACCCACCGGCTACCTGCATATCGGCGGCGCCCGCACGGCCCTGTTCAACTGGCTGTTCGCCAAGCATCACGGCGGCAAGTACCTGCTGCGCATCGAGGACACTGACCGCGCGCGCTCGACGGAGCCGGCGATCGCCGCGATCCTCGACGGTCTGTCGTGGCTCGGCCTGCCCTGGGATGGCGAGGTCACCTACCAGTTTTCGCGCGCCGCCCGACACGCCGAGGTTGCGCTGGAGATGCTGGCCAAGGGCCATGCCTATCATTGCTATGCCTCGCCGCAGGAGCTCGACGAGATGCGCGCGGCGCAGAAGGCCGCAGGCAAGCCAATGCGCTACGACGGCCGCTGGCGCGACCGCGGCCCGAAGGAAGCGCCTGCGGGCGTCATGCCGGTCGTGCGTCTCAAGGCGCCGCAGTCCGGCCAGACGGTCATCAAGGACGCGGTCCAGGGCGAGGTCACGGTCGATAACGCGCAGCTCGACGACATGATCCTGCTCCGTGCCGACGGGACGCCGACCTACATGCTGGCCGTCGTCGTCGACGATCACGACATGGGCGTGACCCATGTGATCCGCGGCGACGACCATCTGAACAACGCCTTTCGCCAGCTCCAGATTATCCGCGCGATGGGCTGGGCGGAGCCGGTCTATGCACACATCCCCCTGATCCACGGGCCCGACGGCGCCAAGCTCAGCAAGCGTCACGGGGCGTTGGGCGTCGACGCCTATCGCGACATGGGCTTCCTGCCGGCGGCGCTGCGCAACTACCTGCTGCGGCTGGGCTGGGGCCATGGCGACGACGAGATCATCTCGACGGCGCAGGCGATCGAATGGTTCGACCTCGCAGGTGTCGGCCGCTCGGCCTCGCGCTTCGATCTGGCCAAGCTCACCAACCTCAACGCCCATTACTTGCGCGAGACGCCGGATGCCGAGCTCGTGCCGCTCGTGCTACCGCGCATCGAGGAGAAGCTCGGCACCGTCGATGCTGCTGGCCGCGAGCGCATCGTGCGCGGCCTCTCCGGCGTGAAGCAGCGCGCGCGCACCCTGATCGAACTCGCGGACAGTCTTGCCTTCTACGCCCGCGCTGGCGCGCCGCCGATCGCCGACGACAAGGCCCGCGCGCTGCTGACACCCGACGCCCGTGCCGTGATGGCGAATCTCGCGCCGGCGTTGGAGATGCAGGCGAGCGACTGGAGCGAAAAGGCGCTCGAAGACGCCGTGCGTGAGTTCGCCGAGGCGAACGGGCTGAAGCTCGGCCAGGTCGCTCAGCCGCTCCGCGTCGCGCTGACCGGCTCGACCGCTTCGCCCGGCATCTTCGAAGTGCTGGCCGTGCTGGGGCCTGCCGAGAGCAAGGTTCGTTTGCTGGCGGCCGCCGCTTGAACGGGAGACAGGTAATGGATGACAAGAAGTCGATGCCGGGGGCCGCTGCGAACGAAGAGGCGCGCGATTTCATTCGCGACCTGGTTCAGTCGGATCTCGCCAGCGGAAAAGTGCAAAGCATCGTTACTCGCTTTCCGCCGGAGCCGAACGGCTACCTGCATCTCGGCCACGCAAAGTCGATCTGCCTGAATTTCGGAATTGCGACCGAGTATGGCGGCCGCTGCCACCTTCGCTTCGACGATACCAACCCCGTGAAGGAGGAGCAGGAATTTATCGACGCCATCAAGCGGGACGTAAATTGGCTCGGCTTCGACTGGGGCGAACATCTGTACCATGCGTCAGACTATTTCCAGACGCTGTACGACTGGGCCGAGCACCTCATTCGCGCCGGCCTCGCCTATGTCGACGACACGCCGCCCGACGAGATGCGAGCAATGCGTGGCACGCTGACCGAACCGGGACGCGCCTCGCCAGATCGCGACCGCTCGGTGGAAACGAATCTCGGCTTGTTTCGCGATATGCGCGCCGGCAAGTTTCCCAACGGCGCCTGCGTGTTGCGCGCAAAGATCGACCTTGCGTCCGGCAACATGAACCTGCGCGACCCCGTCTTGTATCGCATCCTGCACGCGTCTCACCCGCGCACCGGCACTGAGTGGTGCATCTACCCGACCTATGATTTCGCACATGGCCAGTCCGACGCCCTGGAACATGTCACGCACTCACTTTGCACCCTGGAGTTCGCGGACCATCGTCCCCTATACGACTGGTTCCTCGACCACTTGCCGGTGCCGGCGCGGCCGCGCCAGACCGAATTCGCCCGCCTCAATATCGGCTACACCGTCCTTTCCAAGCGCCACCTGACGGATCTGGTGCGGCGCCACATCGTGAGCGGCTGGGACGATCCGCGCATGCCGACCCTCGCAGGCCTGCGCCGCCGCGGCGTGCCGCCGAAGGCGATCCGCGACTTCGTTCGGCGCATCGGCATGTCCAAGGCCAACAGCGTCGTCGATCTCGCCATGTTCGATCACGCGATCCGAGACCAGCTCAATCAGGTGGCGCATCGGCGCATGGCGGTCCTCCGGCCGCTGAAGCTCGTGATCGAGAACTTTCCCGAAGACCACGTCGAAGAACTGGAGGCCGTCAACCATCCGGGGGATCCGGCCGCCGGCACGCGTACCCTTCGCTTCGGCCGGGAAATCTTCGTCGAGCGCGACGACTTCATGGAGAACCCGTCGAACAAATTCTTCCGGCTGGCGGTCGGCCGAGAGGTCAGGTTGCGCTACGCTTATCTCGTCACCTGCCGCGAGGTGATCAAGGACGCAGACGGCAACGTGGTCGAACTGCGCTGCACCTACGATCCAGCAAGCCGCGGCGGCAACGCGCCGGACGGTCGAAAGGTAAAGGCCACCCTGCACTGGGTGTCCGCCCGGGATGCACTTCCCGCCGAGGTCCGATTGTACAGCATGCTCTTCAACCGTCCTGATCCGGGCGCCGGTGGCGATCTCGACGCCGACCTGAATCCGGGCTCGCTCGAAGTCGTGTCGGGCGCGCTGCTGGAGCCCTCCTTGGCGGAGATACCTGAAGGGCAAGCCGTGCAGTTCGAGCGGCTGGGCTATTTCTGCCCGGACCTCGCGAGTCGGTCGACGGCTCTGGTGTTCAACCGCACGATCGAGTTACGCGACAGCTGGGCAAAGGTGCAGGTCCAGAGTTAGGAGTAGCGCTGCCGCGAGACGAAGCGCGATTGCTGTCCGCAGCCGGATAGATCGGTCCGCGCGATGCCGGCAGGTTACCCCCATGAGCCTGCGTATCTGGATCTGGCTGGTGTCGCTGTCCGTCCTGTGGGGCGGCTCCTTCTTCTTCGCCAAGGTGGCTCTGGTCGAGCTCGCGCCGCTCACGGTGGTGTTCTGTCGTGTGGCGCTGGCCGCGCTCGCGCTCAATCTGGTGTTGCTCTCATCCGGCCGGAACCTGTTCCGCGCCGGGGCACCTCTTCGCACTTACGCCGCGATGGGCCTGCTGAACAACCTCGTCCCATTCGGCCTGATCTTCTGGAGCCAGACGCAGATCGAATCCGGGCTGGCCTCGATCCTCAACGCCACCACGCCGCTCTTCACCCTGCTGGTTGCGCACTTCGTCACTCATGACGAACGGATCGGCGGCCTCAAACTCGGCGCGCTCTTCATCGGCATCGGAGGCGTCGCGGTGTTGATGGGAGCCGACGCGATCGGCACCAGCCGGGGCACGGCAGGCCAGATCGCCTGTCTCGGAGCCGCCCTCTCCTATGCCTTCGCCGGTGTCTACGGACGGCGCTTCGCGAGGATGGGCGTGGCGCCGCTCGAGGCCGCCACCGGTCAGGTCACCCTGAGCGCCATGTTGATTCTGCCGATCATGCTGGTCGTCGACCAACCCTGGATACAGCCCGTCCCTCCCGGCCCCGCGACATGGGCTGCACTCGCGGGACTTGCCCTGCTTTCGACCGCGCTCGCTTACGTCCTGTATTTCCGCATTCTTGCGGCTGCCGGGGCAACGAACCTCCTGCTGGTTACCTTTCTGATACCGGTCACCGCGATCCTGCTCGGCGCCCTCATCCTCGGTGAGCGGCTGGCGCCCCGGCACTTCGCCGGCATGGCCCTGATCGGCCTTTCGCTGGCCGCGATCGACGGCCGGATCGTGCGTTTTCTACGCCCCGCGAAATAGCGCCCCGGCTGTTCAATTGCGCCTTCTTTAGGGGCTTGTTAGGGTGCCGCCGAACCGGCGAACGGCATCCAACGGGATGCGCGCGCCTTGCTTGAATCGAGCCTGGAAAAGAGTTCACCAATGGCCAAATCGACCGCGACGCTGACCGACAACGAAACCGGCAAGACCTACGAGATGCCGATCATCCACGGCACCCTCGGCCCGCGCCTGGTCGACGTCCGTAAGTTCTACGGCGAGTCGGGGATGTTCACCTACGATCCGGGCTTCACCTCGACCGGCTCGTGCGGCTCGAAGATCACCTACATCGACGGCGACGAAGGCCTGCTGCTCCATCGCGGCTACAACATCGCCGAACTCGCCGAGCAGAGCGACTTCATGGAAGTCGCCTATCTGCTGATGAAGGGCGATCTGCCGAACAAGGCGCAGAAGGACAAGTTCGTGAAGGACATCACGAACCACACGATGGTCCATGAGCAGCTCAGCCAGTTCTATCGTGGCTTCCGGCGCGACGCTCATCCGATGGCGATCTGCTGTGGCGTGGTCGGCGCCCTGTCGGCCTTCTATCACGACTCGCTCGACATCCATGATCCGCATCAGCGCATGGTCGCCTCCTATCGCCTGGTCGCCAAGATGCCGACGATCGCGGCGATGGCCTACAAGTATTCGGTGGGTCAGCCGTTCGTCTATCCGCGCAACGACCTGTCCTACGCCGCCAACTTCCTGCGCATGATGTTCTCGGTTCCGGCCGAGGAATACGAGGTCAACCCGATCGTCGAAAAGGCGATGGACCGCATCCTCATGCTCCATGCCGACCATGAGCAGAACGCCTCGACGTCGACGGTCCGCCTCGCCGGCTCCTCGGGCGCCAACCCGTTCGCGTGCATCGCCGCGGGCATCGCCTCGCTGTGGGGCCCGAGCCATGGCGGCGCCAACGAAGCCGTCATCAACATGCTGAACGAGATCGGCGGCAAGCAGAACATCCCGGGCTTCCTGTCGCGCGTGAAGGACAAGGCCGATCACACCCGCCTCATGGGCTTCGGCCACCGCGTCTACAAGAACTACGACCCGCGCGCCAAAGTCATGCGCCAGACCTGTCACGAGGTCCTGACCTCGCTGGGGGTCACCCATGACCCGCTGCTCGAGCTGGCCATGGAAATGGAGCAGATCGCCCTCAAGGACGACTATTTCGTCTCGAAGAAGCTCTATCCGAACGTTGACTTCTACTCGGGCATTATTTTCCGCGCGATCGGCATCCCGACGTCCATGTTCACCGTTCTCTTCGCGGTGGCTCGTACCGTCGGATGGATTTCGCAGTGGAACGAGATGATCGAGGATCCGGACCAGAAGATCGGCCGTCCCCGTCAGCTCTACAACGGCCACACCGAGCGTCCCTACAAGCCGCTTCATATGCGGGGCTAAAATCGCTGTCCGGGAGGGAAGCGAGAAATACATGGCAAGATCATCGTTCGGGCCGCGCCAGGGGGAAACATCCTGGGCGGCCACCCACACACCCAAGGCCCAGCCGCGCATCGTGCGGGTGGGCCGTCCCGCCAACGACAATTTCCGCCGCCCGGGCGTGCGGACCTGGATGTTCGTGGCCGGGCTTCTCGGCGCAGCCGTGGCCTTGGTGGCCGCGAACTGGCGATTTTTCTAGGATCGAGCCGTTCCAATGAAAAAGGCCCGCGATGCGGGCCTTTTTTCTGTGCGCGGGTGTGGAAGGTTACGAGCTTCGTGTGCCGTTCTTCATTCGGCGCTCTTGGACATTGCCGCAGACAATGTCTTGTCGCTCCCGCCGGCTAAGCTTCGCTCGGCCCTCTCAGCCCTTGCGCTCGATCAGTTCGATCTTGTAGCCGTCAGGATCTTCGACGAAAGCGATGACGGTCGTCCCGAATTTCACCGGACCGGCCGGCCGAGTGACCTTGCCGCCTGCCTTCGTGACGTCCTCGCACAGCTTGTAGACATCGGGGACGCCGATCGCGAGATGGCCGAATCCGGTACCGAGTTCGTAGGGCTTCGCCTGATCCCAGTTGTGGGTCAGCTCGACGACGCAATGCTCGGGCTCGTCGCCGTAGCCAACGAAGGCCAGGCTGTACTTACCGTCCGGCACGTCGCGCTTGCGCAGGAGCTTCATGCCCAGCGGACCGGTGTAGAAGGCCAGCGACTTGTCGAGATCCACGACGCGGATCATCGTGTGCAACATGCGGAAATTGGACTGGGTATCGGGCATCATCCCCTCCCTGCTCGTTCGCGGTTCAGCGGTCGCGGATCATGGCGGCGAACGTCGCTTCCGCCGCCAGCTTGCCGTCGACGATCGCCTTGCCTGAAAACTTCCAGACATTGGCGCGGCTCTGCACCTTGGTCACGTGCAGCTCGAGACGGTCGCCCGGCACCACCGGGCGACGGAACCTCACGCCGTCAATCGACATGAAATAGACGAGCTTGCCTTCCGACTCGGCGCCGAATGTCGAGACGACGAGCACACACGCCGTCTGTGCCATCGCTTCCACGACGAGAACCCCCGGCATGACCGGCTCGGAAGGAAAATGGCCCTGGAAGAACGGCTCGTTGATGGTGACGTTCTTGATCCCCACCGCGCTCCGGTCGAGCTGCATGTCGATCACACGATCGACCATCAGCATCGGGTAGCGGTGCGGGATCATCTCCAGGATCCGCTTGATGTCGACGGAGGTGGCTGTGGCGGGGCTGCTGTTCTCAATCTGGACGTTCATGACCGTGGCCTCTCCGCTCAGAAGCGCGTGCCGAAGCTGAAACGCACGGCCTGCTGCTTGTCCCACGATTCATATTGCAGGGGTATCGCATAGTCGATCCGGATGGGACCGAAAGGCGAGATCCACTGGACGCCTACGCCGGTCGAGACGCGCATGAGCTGGCTGGTCAGGACGGACGCCAGACCGTAGCTTTGCGCCTGGACGCCCCAGAGCGATCCCACGTCCACGAACGCCTTACCCAGCAGTCCCACTTCCTTGGGAACCATCGGCAGCGGATAAGAAAGCTCGGTCGTACCCGTGTAGTAGAACTGGCCACCCAGCGAATCCGTCGTGTTGGCGTCGCGCGGCCCGATGCCGCCCACGGTGAAGCCGCGCATGGTGTCGCCGCCGATGAAGAACAGGTTGTTCAGGCGGATGTAGGAGTTGTTGAACGGGAAGATCAGACCCGCGGAGCCGCCGACCGACAGCACGACATCCTCGAAAAGCGACCTGTAATAGACCGCGTCGGCGGTGGTGCGGATGTACTGCTCGGTGCCGATGAGGCCCGCCGCGGCGATCGAATTGCGCACCAGCCAGCCCTTGGTGGCGTTCAGGCGCTGGTCGCGGGTATCCCAGATCAGCGTCTCCGACAGTTCGGACACGACCTGTGTGCCCTGGTTCTGCTGGATGATGTAGGAAGCCCAGGGCTGGACGTTGTAGATGTCGGTCTGCCGCAGCGTATAGCGAACCAACTGACGGATTTCCTCCGAGTAGGCCCAGCCGGCACGCAGGGCGAATCCCACGCTCCGATCGCTATAGCTCGCGATGTTCTGGCGATCGTTCGATGTCCTGAAGACGTCGATGCCAGCCGAAAGCTGCCGATCCATGAAGTAGGGTTCGGTGAATCCAAGGTCGATCGAGGTACTCAGCGTACCGATGGACAGGCCGACTCGCGCTTCCTGGCCCTTGCCGAGCAGGTTGCGTTCCTTGACCGAGATGTCGCCCACGATTCCGGCCGTGGTCGAATAGCCGGCGCCGAGGGAGATTTCACCCGTGCTCTGCTCGACGACCTGGACCTCAAGGTTGGTCTTGTCGGGCGCCGAGCCCGGTGCCGCAGCGATATCGACCTTCTCGAAGAAGCCGAGGTTGCGCAGACGCTGCTCGCTGCGCCTCACCTTGGCCGTGCTGAAGGCGTCACCCTCAGCCAGGCGGAATTCACGGCGGATCACCTTGTCGAGGGTGCGCGTATTGCCCGAAATGTTGATGCGCTCGACATAGACGCGCGGCCCTTCCTGGACATCGAAGGTCACGTCGACGGTATTGTTGTCCCGGTTGCGCCGGATGTTCGGCCGCACGTCCACGAACGCGTAACCCAGCGATCCGACCGCCTCGGAAATGTTCGAGACCGACTTCTCGACCGCGTTGGCATCGTACCAGTCGCCCTCGGCGATGGTCAGGAAGGACTTGAGGACGTCGACGTTGAGACCCTGGAAGCGGCTGGTGACGTCGACTTTCCCGAACTTGTAGCGATCGCCCTCATGGATCGTGAAGGTGATGAAGAATCCTTCGCGGTTCGGAGCAAGTTCGGCGACCGACGAAACCACGCGGAAATCCGCATAGCCTTCGGAGAGGTAGAATTTGCGCAGAAGCTCGCGATCGAGGTTCAGACGGTCGGGATCGAAGCGGTCATCCGAACTCAGGAAACGCCACCAGGCGCTCTCGGAGGTCCGGATCTTGCCTCTCAGGGTGCCGTCGCCGAACGCCTCGTTGCCGACGAAGCTGATGCGCTTCACGCCCGTGACATCGCCTTCGTTGATCTCGAACACGACGTCGACCCGTCCCTGTTCGAGCCTGATGATCTTCGGCTCGACCGAGGCGTTATAGCGGCCGCTGCGGCGATAGATGGTCAGGATCCGGTCGACGTCCGACTGCGCGCGCGCGCGGGTGAAGACCTGTCGCGGCTTGGACTGCACTTCGTCGCGCAGCTTGTCGTCGTCGATCTTCTTGTTTCCCTCGAAGGCGACGCGATTGATGATCGGATTTTCCGTGACCTTCACGACGAGGGTCGTGCCCTGCATCTCGAGCACGACGTCGGCAAACAATCCCGTCGCGAACAGCGCCTTCAGCGAACGGTCCGCCGCGGCCGCGTCGAACGGCTCGCCGACCTTGAGCTGAAGGTACGACCGAATCGTCTCCGGCTCCGAGCGGACATTACCCTGGATCTGGATCCCGGAAATCGCACCGCTTACGGCAGCGCCACGCTGCGCGTGTGCCGGGGCGGTGAAGGCCAGGATTGCGAAGACGGCCAGTACGGCCCAACGAACGATCAAACTCACCCCCGGCGCCAGTCAGACCTGCCGATGGTCAAAGACGTGAACGCAGCTTTCTAGACCGGCAAAGGGGACTAAGCCACCCCTTTTGTCCCCCGTTCCGAAGTCGCGACAACGCATCAACTCAGCGCAGCAAAAGCCTGATGTCATTGAAAGTTGCGATCAGCGCCATGCCGATCACCAGTGCAAATCCGAGCTTCAATCCGATCTCCTGGGCCCGCAGGCTGAGAGGCTTACCGCGCACCGCTTCGTAAGCATACATCGCGAGATGGCCGCCATCGAGCATGGGGACCGGCAGAAGGTTGAAGATGCCCAGTACTACAGACAAGGCGATGACGAGATTGAGGATTCCGGCCCAGCCCGCATAGGATGCCTCGCCCGCCGCCTTGGCGATGCGGATCGGCCCGCCCAATTCATCCACAGGTCGGGCCGCGGTCAGGATCTGTCCCATCGACGTGTAGAACATCGACGTCATCCCCCAGACGGCGCGCACCCCTGCCCCCATGGCGCCGATCACGCCATGGTCACGGAGCTCGGTCACAGCGGCAGGACGAATACGCAGGCGGCCGACGATCTGCTCCTTGCCAGCGCAATCGACCACCTTGTCGACGATCGGCACCACCGTCGTCTCGCCGAAGCGCCCGTCCCGATCGTACTTGACGGTCACCGGCTCGCCGCCACGGCTGCCGATCAGCTCCGGGATGCGCGAGAAATAGTCGACCGGCTTGCCGTCGATCGCCACCAGGAGATCGCCGACCTTCAGGCCGGCCGCCTCGGCCGGGCTGTTGGCCGTGAAGCCGCCGACGACCGGGCGAATATACTGATCGATGCCGAGATCGCCGTAGCGCAGCGTATTGTTGTAGCGATCCGTGCGCTCACAGTAATGCGGCTGAATCTCGCCGCGCAGGAGCTGGTTGCCGCGGCGGTACTCGACCGACATCGGCTTGGCCCAGTAGAGGAACTGGGATTCCTGGATGTCCTCGTAACGGTCGACGCGCTTGTCGGCCAGACGCACGATCTCGTCGCCCGAACGCAGGCCCGCTTTGGCCGCCGGGCCATCGGCCTGCACAGCGACGGTTGCCGGCGTGAAGGGCTCGCCGGCGAAGAAATAGACGCCCGTCAGCAGGACGAACGCGAACAGGAGATTGGCCACGGGCCCGCCCAGCACGACCGCGGCGCGGGCATAGAGCGGCTGGCTGAAAAAGGCCCGCCGACGGTCGGTGGGCGACAGGGCCTCGTCGGTCGGCGTAGCGCTCGTTGCATCGCTGTCGCCCAGGAACTTGACGTAGCCGCCAAGCGGGATCGCCGAAATCTTCCAGCGGGTGCCGTTGCGGTCGGTCCAGCCGAAGATCTCGGGACCGAAGCCGATCGAGAAGACCTCCGCATGGATGCCGAAGCGACGTCCAACCCAGTAGTGACCGTATTCGTGAACGAAGACGAGCAACGTCAATACGAGGACGAAGTACGGCAGATACGTCGTAAACAGGCTGACCATACTCTGCATGCCCTACTCGACCTCAAATCTCACAGTACTTCAACCACTCTGCAGTCTCGTCCGGCAGATGTCCTCCGCCAGCCTGCGCGCCTCCAGGTCGGCCGCCTCGACCTGCTGCAGGCCTTCGACCGGCTCCGAGAGGCCGTTCCAACCGGACATAACATCCTCGACGGTCCGGGCGATGTCGAGGAAGCGGATCTGGCGCGCAAGGAAGGCCGCCACCGCCGCTTCGTTCGCCGCGTTCAGAACGATCGGAGCATAGCCGCCCGTCATCAACGCTTCTCTTGCCAGCCTTAGAGCGGGAAAGCGGCCGGAATCGGGCCGCTCGAAGGTCAAGGCCGGAATGCCCATGAAATCGAGCTTCGCTGCCGGCCCGTCGATGCGCGACGGCCAGCCCAGCGCATGGCTGATCGGGATGCGCATGTCGGCGGTCCCGAGTTGCGCGAGGACCGAGCCGTCGCAGTAGGCGACCATCGAATGGATCACCGATTGCGGGTGCACGACGATGTCGACCTGGCTTTCCGGCAGTCCAAACAGGAGCTGCGCCTCGATGAGTTCGAGCCCCTTGTTCATCATGGTGGCTGAATCGATCGAGATCTTGTCGCCCATGTCCCAGTTGGGATGGGCCAGGGCCTGCTCCGGCGTCACTTCGGCCATGTCGGCCAGCGACCAGTTGCGGAACGGTCCTCCCGACGCGGTCAGGATGAGCCGGTCGACCGCGCGATGCTGGGCCGGCTCGAACACCTGGAAGATTGCGTTGTGCTCGGAATCCACCGGCAGCAGGACTCCGCCCGATTGCTCGATCGCGTCCATCAGCAGACGCCCGGCACAGACCAGCGCCTCCTTGTTGGCAAGCGCCACCATGGCACCGCGGCGGGCCGCCACGAGCGTCGGCGCCAGGCCTGCGAATCCGACGACGGCAGCCATCACCCATTCGGCCGGGCGCGATGCGGCTTCCACGACCGCTTCGGGGCCGGCCGCGACTTCGATCGAGGTGCCGGCCAGCGCCTCCTTGAGGGAACGGTACTGATCAGGGTCCGCGACCACCGCGAGTCGCGCCCGCAGCCGCCTCGCCTGCTCCGCCAGCAGTTCCACCGAACGGCGGGCAACGAGCGCTTCGACGCGGTAGCGCGCCGGATCACGTTCGATGAGATCGACGGTGCTCTGCCCGACCGAGCCGGTCGAGCCCAGGATCGTCACATGACGCGGGTTATCGTGGGACGGCGCGACCCATTTCTTCATGTCCAGGGCCATGCGCCGCCGGCGACCAGGCGGGCGATCGCCACCGCGACAAGGACGGCCATCAGACCGTCGATCCGGTCGAGCAGCCCGCCGTGGCCCGGAATGAGGCGCCCGCTGTCCTTGACGCCGGCCCGCCGCTTGGCCGCCGACTCGAGCAGATCGCCCGCCTGTCCCACGATCGCGAGCGCCGCGCCGGCGAGTGCCAGATGAACGGTTTCCCCCAGGCCAAACGCATAGCCGACCCCGGCGCTGGCGACGGCCGCCCAGGCCATGCCGCCAATCAAACCGGACCACGTCTTGCCCGGGCTGATGCTCGGCGCGAGCTTCGCACCGCCGGCCGTGCGTCCCACGAAGTAGGCGCCGATGTCGGTGGCCCAGATGCAGGCGAGCACCCAGAGGATGGTCTCACGTCCCGAAGCCGGCTGGTGGCGCAGCCAGAGAAGCGCGACCAGGGCGGCGAGCCCATAGAGGCAGGCGAGGATGCGCAGGACAGGCGCGCCACGGGTCAGCCGCGTCCATTCGAGGATCATGACGGGCGCCGCGACGGCGGCCACCAGGTCGATCCAGGGAAAGCCGAACCAGACCGCCGCGAGCAGCAGCGGCCCCAGCACAACGGCTGACAGCGCCCGCAGCAGCAGGCCGCCGAAGCGCCCGCCCGGCGCCGGGAGGCTATTTCCCGATGCCGCCATAACGCCGCTCGCGCCTGCGGAACTCCACGATGGCGTGTTCCAGGTGATCCTTGCCGAAGTCCGGCCATAGCGTGTCGACGAAAACCAGCTCCGAATAGGCACACTGCCAAAGCAGGAAATTGCTGATCCGCTGCTCACCGCTCGTCCGGATGAGCAGGTCGGGATCGGGCAGGCCCGCGGTCAGCAGCTCACCCTCGAAGCTCGCCTGGTCGATGCTGTCAGCCGCGATCTCTCCCGCCGCCACGCGCTTCGCCAGACGCCGCGTCGCCCGCAGGATCTCGTCTCGCGCGCCATAGTTGATGCAGATGTTGACGTCGATCCGCGTGTTGGTTGCCGTCGTGCTCTCGGCTTCGGCGATGTCGCGGACGATGTCGCCCGCCAACCCGTCCCGGTTGCCGATGACCCGCAGCCTGGCGCCGTTCTTCCGCAGCTCGTCCAGTTCGCTGCGCAGATAATGGCGCAGCAGGCCCATCAGATCGGCAACCTCGTCCGCCGGCCGCGCCCAGTTCTCGGTCGAGAAGGCGAACAGCGTCAGGACGGGTATTCCCAACTCGCCGGCGCCGCGCACGACCCGGCGCACCGCGTCGGCTCCCCGGCGATGCCCCGCAATCCGGGGCAGACCACGCGCCTTTGCCCATCGCCCATTGCCATCCATGATGATGGCGACGTGCTGGGGTCCCGCCCCGGCGTCGGGATTGGCGGGCAACGGCGCCGTGGGCATCAGACCGTCTTGATCTCTTTTTCCTTATGGACCAATGCGTCGTCGACCAGCTTGACGAACCGGTCGGTCAGCTTCTGGACCTCGTCGGCCTTCTGGCGATGCTCGTCCTCCGAGATCTTGTGGTCCTTCTCGGCTTTCTTCAGTGCATCCATGCCATCGCGACGAACATTGCGCACAGCCACCTTGCCCTGCTCGGCATATTTGTGTGCCAGCTTGGCGAGCTCGTTGCGCCGCTCCGTGGTCAGCTCGGGGATCGGGATTCGGATCATCTGGCCATCCGGAGACGGGTTGAGGCCGAGCCCGGATTCGCGGATCGCCTTGGCGGTCGGCGTGACAAGGCCCTTGTCCCAGACGCTAACAGTGAGAAGCCGCGGCTCCGGCGCGCTGACGGTGCCGACCTGGTTCAGCGGCATGCGCTGGCCGTAGGCTTCCACCATCACCGGATCGAGCAGGTTCACCGAAGCCCGTCCTGTCCGCAGGCCGCCAAATTCCTTCTTCAGCGCATCCATCGCGCCATG
Organism: Reyranella sp.; assembly: GCF_052439685.1. Classification (GTDB taxonomy): domain Bacteria; phylum Pseudomonadota; class Alphaproteobacteria; order Reyranellales; family Reyranellaceae; genus Reyranella. Next base: position 309,449 of record NZ_JBQVQG010000002.1, on the reverse strand, counting down.
CATGCGCTTCTCGAGCTCGTTGAGGTCGGCAGACATGTTCAGGCCTCGTTCTTGATGATCGTGAAGGTTCCCTCGCCGCGCATCGTCGAAGCGAACGCGCCGGGCTTGTGGATGTCGAAGACGATGATGGGAATGCGGTTCTCGCGGGCAAGCGAGATGGCAGAAGCATCCATGACCTGCAGGTCGCGGGCCAGCACTTCCAGATAGGTGAGCGTGTCGTAGCGCTGGGCGTTCTTGTCCTTGAGCGGATCCGCGGAATAGACCCCGTCCACCTGCGTTCCCTTCAGCAGGGCATCCGCCCCCATCTCGGCGGCGCGCAGAGCCGCGGCCGTATCGGTGGTAAAGAAGGGATTGCCGGTGCCGGCCGCGAAGATCACGACGCGACCCTTCTCCATGTGGCGCACGGCGCGGCGCCGGATATAGGGCTCGCACACCGTCGTCATCGGGATCGCCGACTGGACCCGCGTCTGCAGGCCCTGACGCTCGAGGGCGCTCTGCATGGCGAGCGAATTGATCACCGTCGCCAGCATGCCCATGTAGTCTCCGCTGGCCCGGTCCATGCCTGAGGCCGCTCCGGACACGCCGCGAAAGATATTGCCGCCGCCGATCACCAGGCAGACCTGCACGCCCATGTCGTGCACGGCCTTCACTTCCTGTGCGACCATTCCGACCATATCGGGGTCGAGACCGTATTCTCGATTCCCCATGAGCCCTTCGCCAGAGAGCTTGAGAAGGACGCGGCGATATTGGGGGCCCGACGGCATCAGATGCCTCTGATTGGTTGGTTTTGGGCGCGCGGACCCAGTCCGCGCGCCGATGGAGTTCAATACTACTTCTTGAGCTGGGCAGCCACCTCGGCCGCGAAGTCCTCGTTCTTCTTCTCGATGCCCTCGCCCAGGGCAAAGCGCAGGAAGCCGGTCAGCTGGACCGGAGCGCCGACCAGCTTGGCGGCCTCCTCGACGACCTTCGAGACCTTGGTCTTGCCGTCGATCACGAAAGCCTGTTCGAGCAGCACCACCTCCTGGTGGAACTTGCGCAGGCCGCCCTCGACCATCTTGGTGACGATCTCGGCGGTCTTGCCCTGCTGGCCGGCCTTCTCGGCGAGGACCGCGCGCTCGCGCTCGATCGCCGCCTGGTCGAGGTCGGCAACGGTGAGCGACTGCGGATTGGTCGCCGCCACGTGCATGGCGAGCTGCTTGGCGAGCGCCCCGAGCTTGGCCTTGTCGCCCGTCGACTCGAGCGCGATCAGCACCCCGATCTTGCCGAGGTCCGGCGCGACGGCGTTGTGGGTGTAGGCCACGACCACGCCGTCGGATACCGACAGCGAGGCGGCGCGGCGCAGGCTCATATTCTCGCCGATCGTGGCGATCAGGTTGGTGAGTTCACCCTGGACGTCACGACCCGTGCCCGGGAACGGCGACGCCGCGACCTTGGCGAGATCGCCGCCATGCTCGAGCGCGAGCCTGGTCGAGGCGGCCACGAACTTCTGGAACTGATCGTTGCGGCCGACGAAATCGGTCTCGGCATTAACCTCGACGACAGCGCCGCGGGTGCCGTCGGCCGCCACGCCGACCAGGCCCTCGGCGGCGACGCGGCCGGCCTTCTTGGAGGCCGCCGACAGGCCCTTGGTGCGCAGCCAGTCGACCGCCTTTTCGACGTCGCCCGCCGTCTCGCCCAGCGCCTTCTTGCAATCCATCATGCCCGCGCCGGTCTTCTCGCGCAGTTCCTTGACGAGCGATGCAGTGATCTCAGCCATGTCTTGCTCCGTTTGGTACAATAAGGGCCGGTCTTGCGACCGGCCCCGTTTGTCTTGCGTTGATGAGGGGCCGGTCTACTCGGCCGGCGTTGCCTCGGCCGGCGTTGCCTCGGCCGCGGGGGCCTCGGCGACGGGAAATTCCTCGGCCGGCATTTCGCTCATCGCGCCCACGTCTCCGCCGGTGGCGGCGATTTCGGCGCGGATGCCGTCGAGCACCGAGCTCGAGAGCAGGTCGCAGTAGAGCGACACGGCGCGGATCGCATCGTCATTGCCCGGGATCGGGAAGTCGATGCCGTCGGGATCCGAATTGCTGTCGACCACCGCCACGATCGGAATGCCGCGCTTGCGGGCTTCCAGCACCGCGATCGATTCCTTGTTGGTGTCGATGATGAACAGCAGGTCGGGCGTGCCGCCCATTTCCTTGATGCCGCCCAGCGACCGCTCGAGCTTGTCGCGCTCGCGCGTCAGGTCGAGCTGTTCCTTCTTGGTGAGACCGACGACGTCGCCCTTGAGGCGCTCGTCCAGCTCACGCAGGCGCTTGATCGACGCGGAAATCGTGTTCCAGTTCGTGATCATGCCGCCCAGCCAGCGGTGATTCACGTAGTACTGGCCGCAGCGCTTGGCCGCCTCGGCGACCCGCTCGGCCGCGGCCGGCTTGGTGCCGACGAAGAGCACGCGGCCACCGCTCGCGACGACGTCGCGAACCTGGCGCAGCGCCTGCTCGAGCAGCGGCACGGTCTTGGTGAGATCGATGATATGGATCCCGTTGCGCACCCCGAACAGGTACGGCTTCATCTTCGGGTTCCAGCGGCGCGTGTGATGGCCGAAATGGACGCCGGCTTCCAGCAGCTGGCGCATCGTAAACGTCGGCATGGTCATGCCGTTCTCCTTTTCCGGTTGAGCCTCCGCGGGCGTCGTCCCCGACATGGGAACACCGGAGCGAGCGGCGGGATGTCTCCCCGTCGACCGCAAACCCGCGTGCGAAGTGGCGCGTTTCTAGGAGGTTGGCGGCTAAAATGCAAGCGCCAGTGAAATCAAGGCCTTAGGCGATCGTTTTGGCGATCTCGCGTGACAGTTCGAGGACCGACAGCGGCGCGCTGCCCTCGGCCTTGTTGTTCGCCGTGATCCACACCTTGCGGCCTGCCTTGTGAGCTGTCGCGACCATCCGGGCCAGCACCTGGCGGGTCTCGACGTCCTCGTCGACCAGCCGGTCGAACGGCTCGTAGCGCTGCTTGGCTGCCTGATAGAGGAAGCCGCGGTGCAGGTTCCAGCGCACCACGAGCGGGCCCGGCTCGTCCTCGTCCAGGACCCTGAGCGCGGTTTCCTGCCGCTCGACCTCGGGCATCCGGTCATGGAGGCCGACGCAGTAGCGGACGTCCACCCGCGCCAGCATGCGCATGAGTCGCGGGGTCAGAAGTTCGGGATTTCGCAGCTCCAGCGCATAAAGGGGCGTCTGGCTGCCCAGTTCGCGCGGCAGCGCGCCAAAGAATGCCTCGAGCCGTTCGATCAGGAGGTGCGTTTCCTCGGCGAGGCCACGCGGCAGCGGCGAGATCTGGAAAACCAACGGTCCAGCCTTGGCCTTCAGCCCTTCGAGGCAGGGCAGCACGAACTCGCGGGTGGCCAGGCCCGGGTCGAGGAAGTGTGGGTTGGCGACCTTGCCCCTGCCCTCCTCGTCGCGCATCACGGCGTCGCACACGAGCGCCGGCGCCTTCACGACGAAGCTGAAATGCTCCGGCACCTGGCTGGCATACTGCGCATAGGCGACTGCGGAGAGCGGCGCGTAGAAGGTCCGGTCGAGACTGACGGTGCGCAGCAGCGGGATCTGGGCATAGGCCTGCAGCCCCTTCCGGCTGAGCGTCACCTGTGGATGGACGCCCTCGTAGACGAGGCCGCGCCAACCGGGAAAGAACCAGGAAGAGGTGCCGAGCCGGATGTCGGGCGGCAGCACCGGCGCTTCCAGCAGCGGCGAATCCCGCGCCGGCCGGACATCGCCCGCGCCGGCCGCGCGCCGCCTGGGCGGCGGGGCCGCACCGGTTTCGAAGAGGCCGGGCTGTCGGCTCAAATTTCCTCGACCTGCGCGACACCCGGCAGGCTGCCGATCGTGTCGCGCAGCCCGCCTGCGATCGAATAGGCGCCGGGCAAGGTGACTTCGGCTTCGGAGTCCTCCGTCATTGGGACGACGAGCGTGACCCGTCCCCGGCCGCGCTTGCCCTCCAGCGCCTTGCGCAGGGCCTCCAGCGCGACGGGATCGGAGATCACGATGCGCAGGCCCGCCGCCGAATTGGCGACCGCATCGTCGAGCTTCTCGACGGTCTGCGCCGTCAGCTTGACCTGCTCGCCGTCGAGCCGGCCGTCGACCGAGATGAGAACCGCCTGCCCCGCCTCGAGCAGATTGCGCTTGGAGTTCAGAAGCTCGCTGAAGACGACGCATTCGAAGGCGCCGGACTGGTCGGAGCATTGGAGGAAGGCAAACCGGTTGCCCTTGGCCGAGGTGCGCTCCATGCGGTCGATGACCGTACCGGCCAGCTTGATGCGCCCGGGCGTACCGCGCGCCAGCAGCGCCGACAGGTCGGCGGCGCGACAGACGCCGAGCCGCTGCAGGCTGCGTTCGTAGGCGGCGAGCGGATGCGACGACAGGTAGAAGCCGATCGCTGCGAACTCGTTCTGCAGTCGCTCCATCGGCGCCCAGTCCGGCACCTTGGGCAGTTGCGGACGGCGCTGGGCGGTATCGTCGCCGAACAGGTTGTTCTGGCTGCTGCCACGCGATTCGTGCGTCGCCTGGGAATGCCGTGTGAGCGCTTCGACGGTGGCGAAAGTCTGGGCCCGGTTCTTGTTCAGCATGTCGAACGCGCCCGCCTTCACGAGGCTTTCCAGCAGCCGCTTGTTCAGGACACGCTGGTCGAGCCGCTCGGCGAAGTCGAACAGGTCCTTGAAGGGACCGTTCGTCTCGCGCTCCTCGGTGAGCCGGCTCATGGCTTCCTTGCCGACGCCCTTGATGGCCGCCAGCGCGTAGCGGATCGCCTTCTTGCCGTCCGGGGTCTGCTCGACGGTGAACTCGGCCGAGGACTTGTTCACATCCGGCGGCAGGAGCTGGACGTTGATCTTGTCGAGGTCGCGGCGATAGCCGTTGAGCTTTTCCACGTTGCCCATGTCGAGGGTCATCGTGGCGGCGAAGAACTCGACCGGATGGTTGGCCTTGAGATAGGCCGTCTGGTAGCAGACCAGCGCGTAAGCGGCCGCGTGACTCTTGTTGAAGCCGTAGCCCGCGAACTTGTCGACCTGGTCGAAGATCGACGAGGCCTTGTCCGCCTTCACGTTGTTCTTCTCGGCGCCCTCTACGAAGCTCGCCCGCTGGGCATCCATCTCCGCCTTGATCTTCTTGCCCATCGCGCGGCGCAGCAGGTCGGCGCCGCCCAGCGAATAGCCGCTCAACACCTGGGCGATCTGCATGACCTGCTCCTGGTAGATCATGATGCCGTAGGTCTCCTTCAGGATCCCTTCCAGCAGCGGATGCAGGTAGTCCGGCTCCTCCTCGCCATGCTTGCGCTTGATGTAGCTCGGGATGTTCTCCATCGGGCCCGGCCGGTAGAGCGCCACCACGGCGATGATGTCCTCGAAGCGGTCGGGCTTCATCTTGCGCAGCACGTCGCGCATGCCGTTGCCTTCGAGCTGGAACACGCCCGATCCGTCGCCACGGCAGAGCAACTCGAACGTCTTTCGGTCGTCGAGCGGCAGCCGCGGAATGTCGATCTTGTCGCGTCCGATGAAGTCCCAGGCCTTCTCGATGACGGTCAGCGTCTTGAGGCCGAGGAAGTCGAACTTCACCAGCCCGGCCGTCTCCACCCACTTCATGTTGAACTGGGTGGCCGGCAGCGAATCGACGCCGTCGGTATCGCGGAACAGCGGCACGAGCTGATCGAGCGGCCGGTCGCCGATGACCACGCCGGCGGCGTGTGTCGAGGCGTTGCGGAACAGGCCCTCGAGCTGCAGCGCGAGGTCGATCAGCCGCTTGATCTCCTCGTCGCCATTGTACTGCTCCTTGAGCAGGTCCTCCGTCTCCAGCGCCTTGGCCAAGGTCACCGGATTGGCCGGGTTGTTGGGCACCAGCTTGCAGATCCGGTCGACCTGGCCGTAGGGCATGCCCAGCACGCGGCCGACGTCGCGCAGCACCGCCCGCGCCTGCAGCTTGCCGAAGGTGATGATCGCCGCGACTCGGTCGTGCCCGTACTCGTCGCGCACGTAGCGGATCACGCGGTCGCGCTTGTCCTGGCAGAAGTCGATGTCGAAGTCGGGCATCGACACGCGCTCGGGATTGAGGAAGCGCTCGAACAGCAGCCCCCAGCGCAGCGGATCGAGATCGGTGATCTTGAGGGACCAGGCGACCAGCGAGCCGGCGCCTGAGCCGCGTCCCGGACCCACGGGTACGCCATGGTCCTTGGCCCACTGGATGAAGTCGGCCACGATCAGGAAGTAGCCGGCGAACCCCATGCGCTCGATCATGTCGAGTTCGTAGGTCAACCGCTCCGTGTAGCGCGCGAAGTCGATCCCGTCCGCGAGCCGGCCCAGCGTCCGGAGCTCGTCGAGTCCGGTCTTCGCCAGGTCGCGCAGGGCCTCGCCCTCGGTGCGGCCTTCCAGCTTGGTGTAGCGTGGCAGGATGGGCTTGCGCGGCGCCGGCATATAGGCACAGCGCTGGGCGATCACCAACGTGTTGTCGCAGGCCTCGGGAATGTCCGAGAACAGGCTGCGCATCTCGGCCGCGGACTTGAAGTAGTGCTCCGGTGTCAGGCGACGACGGTTCGGATCCTCGATATGCGCGCCCTGCTCGATGCAGAGAAGCACGTCGTGCGCCTCGTACATCGATTTCTTCGGGAAGTGGACGTCGTTGGTCGCGACCAGCGGCAGGTTGCGGGCATAGGCAAGCTCGATCAGCGGCACCTCGATGCGGCGTTCCAGCTCCTCGCCGTGGCGCTGCAGTTCGAGGTAGAGGCGGTCCGCGAACAGGTGCTGCAGCCGGTCGAGCAGATGCTCCGCGGCCGGGGTCTGGCCGGCCGCCAGCAGCCGGCCGACGCCGCTGCCGTTGCTGCCCGTGATGGCGATGAGACCCTCGGTCGAGCCTTCGAGCTCTGCCAAAGGCATCGCAGCCACCGATCCCGCCTTGAATTCGAGATGGGCGCGACTCACCAGGCGCATCAGGTTGAGATAGCCCGCCTCGCTCTGCACGAGAAGCGTCAGCCAGTCGACGGTCGGCAGCTTACTCGCCGTGGCGATGCCGCCCTCCTCCTCGCGCCGGATGCCGATGTCGCATGCCACGATCGGCTGGATGCCGGCCTTCGATGCGTACTGGGAGAATTCGAGCGCGCCGAACAGGTTGTTGCGGTCGGTGACCGCGACCGCCGGCATCTCCGCCTCCTTCGCCAGGGAGACGATCTTGTCGACCTTGTTCGCGCCTTCGGTGAGCGAATAGGCGGAACGAACTTTTAGATGGATGAAGTCAGCGATTGCCACGGAGCATCATCGCGCCGCAGCCTGTGGACTGTCAGGCATCGAGCAGGCCATCTTTCAGCCGCACCGTGCGGTCCATGCGCGCCGCCAGCTCGGGATTGTGGGTGGCGACCAGCGCCGCCATGCCCGTTTCCCGCACCAGGGCGAGCAGCTGCTGGAACACAGTCTCCGAGGTCGTGGAGTCGAGATTGCCTGTCGGTTCGTCGGCCAGCAGGACCCGCGGCGCGTTGGCGACGGCGCGGGCGATCGCCACGCGCTGCTGTTCGCCGCCCGACAGGCGCCCCGGACGGTGGTCCAGCCGGTCGCCGAGCCCGACCATGCCGAGAAGATCGGCCGCCCGCTTGCGGGCCGCTCCGCGCGCGACGCCGTTCAGCATCTGCGGCAGCATGACGTTCTCGACAGCCGAGAATTCCGGCAGCAGGTGGTGATACTGGTAGACGAAGCCCAGGAAGTTGCGGCGCAGGCCCGTGCGTTCCCTGTCGGCCATCCGCACCGTCGCCTTGCCGTCGACCACGACCTCGCCCTCGTCGGGCCGTTCGAGAAGCCCCGCGATGTGCAGCAGGGTCGACTTGCCGCTGCCCGACTGACCGACCATGGCCACGATCTCGCCGGCGTGCAGGTCGACCGAGACGCCGCGCAGCACGTCGAGCCGACGGTCGCCCTGGACGAAGGTGCGGCGGATGCCCTGCAGCGATAGCGGCTTGGCGGTGTCACTCATGTCGCAATCCTTCGACCGGTTCGATCCGGGTAGCGCGCCAGGCCGGATAGGCCGCGGCGACGAGCGAAAGCCCGATCGCGACGGCGATGATGAACGCCACCTCGACCGGGTCCACGCGCACGGGCATGGAGGTGATGAAGTCGACCTCGGCCCCGGCGGTGCCGGCGCCGCCGGTGACGGTCGCGAGCGCGCGGCCGATCGCCGGCATGTTGGCGCAGAGCAGCAGGCCCAGCGCCGCGCCGATCGCCGTGCCGACGACGCCGACGGCGGCCGCCGCCATGAAGAAGGCGCGTATGATCGTGCCCGGCCCAGCGCCCATGGTCCGCAGGATGGCGATGCTGCCGCGCTTCACGCGCACCAGCATGGTGAAGCTCGCAACCACGTTCATGGCGGCCACGACCACGATCAAGGTGAGGATGATGAACATCATCACCCGCTCGACCTGCAGCGCGCCGACGAAGCGCGCATTGAGGCCGAGCCAGTGCGACACGCGCAGATCCTCGCGGCCGAGCGACCGGCGCAGCTCCTCCGCCACCCGCGGTGCGGCCCGCGGGTCGCGCAGGAACAAATCGATCGAACTCACGGTTTCCTTGCCGTATTCGAGGTCCCCCAGCAGCACCGCCAGCGGGATGAAGACCAGGGTGCTGTCGAATTCGTAGCGGCGGCTCATGAAGGTGGCGAGGATGTCGTAGTCGCTGTAGCGCGGCGCGATCGTGCCGCCCTCGTTCAGCTGGTGGGTGACCACGGTCAGCGGCTCCCCGACCCGTACCTGCATCTGCTGGCGCAGCCGTTCACCGATCACCAGCCCGGGCTTCAGGCCGAACTCCGCCAGATCGCCGAAGATGATGTTCTTCGACACGATGTCCCGGTTCAGCAGATCCTCCCGCCGCACGCCGCGAAGCTGGGCGCCACGGGTCTGCCCGTGACCGGTCACCAGGACCTGCCGCTCCAGGGTGAGACGCACCGCCTCCACGCCCGGAACGTCCTTGAGCTTCGCCAGCAGTTCGGGCGTGGCCTGCAGCAGTCCGCCGCGCGCGGCGACGATGACATGGCCGTTCATGCCGATGATCCGGCCCAGCAGCTGTTCGCGAAAGCCGCCCATGACGGAGAGAACCGCGATCAGCGTCCCGACCCCCAGCGCCACGCCGATCAGCGAGAACATGGCGATGAAGGAGACGAAGCCCTCGCGTTGGCGAGTGGCGAGATAGCGCCAGGCCAGCCAGCGCTCGACGACGGGCGCGCGCTCACTCACGGCGCAGCCCCTCCACCGGGTCGAGGCGCGCCGCGCGCGCCGCCGGGTAGATCGAGGCGAGCAAGGCGAAGACCAGCGCCATGATCGCAATGCCCGCGACCTCGCTCCATTCGATCCGCGACGGCAGTTCGGCCAGCAGGTAGAGGGTCTGGTCGAACAGCACGATGTCGAACGTCCGCTGCAGCCACTGCCGGATCGCCTCGATGTTGCGGGCGAAGGCCAGCCCCAGTACGACGCCGAGGATCGTCCCGGCGCCGCCGATCGAGAGCCCGTCGAGCAGGAAGATCCGCATGACGGTGGCCCGGCTGGCCCCCATGGTGCGCAGGATCGCGATGTCGGCCGTCTTGGTCCGCACCAGCATCACCAGGCTGGACACGATGTTGAAGGCCGCGACGAGCACGATCATCGTCAGGACCAGGAAGATCATGTTGGTCTGGGCGACGACGGCCGAGAAGAAACCGGCATTGGCCTGGAACCAGTCGAAGACCCAGCCCTGCGTCCCCACTGCCTGCATCAGCAGCCGCCGCGTCTCCGCGGTCGAGGCCTTGTCCGACACGAACACCTCGATGCCCGTGACGTTGGGACCGAGGTTGAGCATGTGCTGGGCGTCCTGCAGCGGCGCATACACGAAGTTGGAATCGTAGTCGTACATGCCCGTGCAGAAGATCGCGGCGACCTTCACCGCGGCCGATCGCGGCATCACGCCGAGCGGCGTTGCGACGGAGACCGGCGACACGAGCTGCAGCCTGTCCCCGACCTTCAGGTTCATGAGATCGGCCAGGCGACGGCCGATCACCACGGTAAAATCGTCGCCGAAGCCCTTCAGGGTGCCCCAGTCGATCGGCTTATCGTCGTCGGCCTTGCAGAGAGTGCGATATCGCTCGCGGTCCTCCGGCGATCCCTCGATAGCCGAGGCGAGCGGCGGGCGATTTCGGATGTCGTCGGGCCGCATGCCGCGCAGCACGATCCCGCGCACGTGGTCGCCGGCGACGGCCATCAGCTGGCCCTCGGCCGTCGGCGTGGCGGACTGGACGCCCGGCACCGCCGCCAGGCGCTTCAGAAAGTCGGGCGTGGGTTCGAGGGCGCCGCCGTTGGACTGGACGCCCAGCTGGCCGCTGATGCTCGACATCTGCGCCAGCATCTCGACCCGAAAGCCGTTCATCACCGACATCACGACGATGAGGGTACCGACTCCCAGCGTGATGCCGATCAGCGAGAAGCCGGCGATCACCGAAATGAAGCCCTCCTCGCGGCGGGCCCGCAGGAAGCGGAAGGCGATCAGGCGTTCGGCGGCGAAGGACATGGCAGAGCCCTGTCCGCGGCTCAGCCGAACCGCGCGAGAACCTGCTCGGGCGCCAGTTCCTCGCGGACACCGGTCTTGCGGTTCTTGACCTCCAGCTTGCCCGCGGCCAGCCCCTTGGGGCCGACGATGACCTGCCAGGGGATGCCGATCAGGTCCATGTCGGCGAACTTGCCGCCCGGCCGGATGTCGCGATCGTCGTGGAGCACCGCGACGCCCTTGGCCGAGAGCGCGTCATAGAGCTTCTGGCAGGCGCCGCCGACGGCGCCGTCGTCCGGCTTCAGGTTGACGATCGCCACCTTGAACGGCGCCACCTCGTCCGGCCAGACGATGCCGGCATCGTCGTGGCTCGCCTCGATGATGCCGCCGACCAGACGCGAGACGCCGATGCCGTAGGAGCCCATCTCGACGGTGATCTGCTCGCCGCCAGGACCGGCGACAACGGCATTCATCGGCTTGGAGTACTTGGTGCCGAAATAGAAGATGTGGCCGACCTCGATGCCACGCGCGGCCAGGCGGTCTGCCTCCGGCAGCGCCTCGAACGCTTTGGCGTCGTGCATCTCGTCGGTCGCCGCATAGAGCGACGTCCATTCGTTCACGATGCCCTGCAGGTCCGACGAATAGTCGATCTTGCGGCTGAGGATGTCCTTGTCGACCAGCCCCTTGTGGCAGAACACGGCGCTCTCGCCGGTCTCGGCCAGGATGATGAACTCATGGCTGAGATCGCCGCCGATCGGACCGGTGTCGGCGCGCATCGGGATCGCCTTCAGGCCCATGCGGGCGAAGGTGCGCAGATAGGCCACGAACATCCTGTTGTAGGAATGGATGGCGCCGGCCTTGTCGATGTCGAATGAGTAATTGTCCTTCATCAGGAACTCGCGGCCGCGCATCACGCCGAAGCGCGGACGGACCTCGTCCCGGAACTTCCACTGGATGTGATAGAGGTTCTTCGGCAGGTCGCGGTAGCTCTTCACGCCGTCGCGGAAGAGCACTGTGATCATCTCCTCGTTGGTCGGGCCGTAGAGCATCTCGCGGTCGTGGCGGTCCTTGATGCGCAGCATCTCGGGCCCGTAGGCGTCGTAGCGGCCGCTCTCGCGCCACAGGTCGGCCGACTGGATGGTCGGCATCAGCACTTCCTGCGCCCCCGCCCCATCCTGCTCCTCGCGCACGATCCGCTCGATGTTGCGCAAGACCCGCAGGCCGAGCGGCAGCCAGGCGTAGATGCCGGCGCTGGTCTGGCGGACGAGGCCGGCGCGCAGCATCAGCCGATGCGAAACGATCTGCGCTTCCGACGGAGTCTCCTTCATCGTCGGCAGAAAGTACTGGCTCATGCGCATGCGAAATCGGTCCTCGGTCGGGGTATCGGGATGGCGGCGGACTGTAGGGAACGGGTCGGCCAAAGGCAAACCGGGACGGTACGACTGGCTTTTCACAGCCATGTGCCCGCACAATTGCACGCACACTGGGCGCGACTTTCGGGGGAGCGGAATGCTGGAGCGACTTTTCAAGCTGAGCGAGAACAAGACCAACGTCCGGACCGAGCTCGTGGCCGGACTCACGACGTTCCTGACGATGGCCTACATCATCTTCGTCAACCCATCCATTCTTGCCGAAGCCAAGATGCCGTTCGGTGCGGTGTTCGCCGCCACCTGCGTGGCGGCGGCGGTCGGCTGCTTCCTGATGGCGTTTCTCGCCAACTACCCGATCGCCCTGGCGCCCGGGATGGGTCTCAATGCCTACTTCGCCTTCGGCGTGGTCGGCGGCATGGGCCACACCTGGCAGGTCGCGCTGGGCTGCGTCTTCATCTCCGGCATAATCTTCCTGATCGTCAGCGTGCTGCCGATCCGCGAATGGATCGTCAATGCGATCCCCAAATCACTCAAGATGGCGATTGCGGCGGGCATCGGCCTCTTCCTGGCACTGATCGCCCTGAAGAATGCCGGCATCGTGGTCGGCAATCCGGCAACGCTGGTGGCCCATGGCAAGATGACGAGCTGGCCGGTGGTGATGGCGGTCCTGGGTTTTGCCATCATCGTCGCCCTCGAACACCGCCGCATCATGGGCGGCGTCATCATCGGCATCCTGGTCGTGACGGTGATCTCGATCCTGGCCGGGCATCAGAAATTCACCGGCATCTTCGACACGCCACCCTCGATCGCGCCTGTGTTCCTCCAGATGGACCTTGCCGGCGCGCTGAAGGTCGGGCTCGTGACGGTGGTCTTCGCCTTCCTGTTCGTCGACCTGTTCGACAATACCGGCACACTGATCGCGCTGGCCCACCGCGGCGGCTTCATGCGGCCCGACGGTACCGTGCCCCGCCTGCGCGGCGCGCTCATTTCGGACAGCGCCTCCGCGATGATCGGCGCAGCGCTGGGGACCTCGACGACGACGAGCTATATCGAGAGCGCCTCCGGCATCAATGCCGGCGGGCGAACAGGCCTCACTGCCGCCGCGGTCGGCGTGCTGTTCCTGCTGGCTCTCTTTCTCTCGCCGCTCGCCGGATCGATCCCGGCCTATGCGACCGCGCCCGCCCTTCTCTATGTCGCGTGCCTGATGGCGCGCGGGCTCACCGAGATCGAATGGAACGACATCACCGAGGCGGCGCCGGCGGTGATCACCGCGATCGCCATGCCCTTCACTTTTTCGATTGCCGACGGCATCGCCTTCGGTTTCATCTCGTACGCCGGAATCAAACTTGCCGCCGGCCGGCTTCGTGACATCCATCCGGCCGTCGCAATCCTGGCTGTACTATTCGTGATCAAATATGTGGTCATTGGATGAACAGTGAAATGGTGCGGACATTAGTTTGTCGTCGAACGACCTTGCTCTTGAAGATTCTTCTGTCCGGCGCGCATGGATCGAAAGAAAAGGTCTTGGCAACACCCATGCGACACGCTAAACAGCCTACGCGTTGGGCGTAGCCCGAGTTTAGGGAGGAGAGCGGCGGAAGCCGCCTATGACGAGTTTCGGGGGTAGAGGACGGCGGACCATTGGTCCGCCGTTTCCTTTTGGCGCTATCGAGGCGCGATACCGAGGCTCAGGATCCTTCGAGACGCCTGAAACTCAGCAGATCGAGCTGGTAGAAGCCATAGAAGGCAAGCCATAGGACCGCGGCGACGATGCTCGTGATGATGGCTTTGCGCAGCAGTTCGGGCCGTTCCGGCGCCCCGGTCTCCTGGCCCCGCCCCGGATTCTCGACGCGCTTCACGCCCAGCGGCAACACCATGAACAGCGCGATCCACCAGATCACCAGGTAGACCATGATGCCAGTAGCCCAGCCCATGGCGCGCGCTCCTCAGACCTGTTCGAGTTCGATCAGCGTGCCGGTGAAGTCCTTGGGATGCAGGAACAGCACGGGCTTGTCGTGGGCGCCGATCTTGGGTTCGCCGTCGCCCAGGACGCGCGCACCCTGCGACTTCAGCTTGTCGCGAGCTGCGTAGATGTCCTCGACCTCGTAGCAGACGTGGTGGATTCCACCGTCGGCATTGCGGGCGAGAAAATTGGCGATCGGCGACTTCTCGCCGAGCGGATGCAGGAGTTCGATCTTGGTATTCGGCAGCTCGACGAAGACCACCGTCACGCCATGCGCCGGCTGTTCCTTGGGCGCGCTCACCTTGGCGCCCATCACGGTGCGGTAGAGCTCACTCGCCTTGTCCAGGTCGGGCACGGCAATCGCGATATGGTTGAGGCGTCCGATCATGGTCTTCTCCGGCGGCTGCGCGGCCTTTAGATGCGGACGATGTGCACGTCCGTCAACGGCTTCTTGCCGAGGTGCGCCCGCACGACGCGCCGGACGGCCTGGCGGGCCGCCTCCTCCATGCGCCGGTCGTCGGCCCGTTCGACGCTCTTGAGGTCGGCCAGCATCTCCGACAGCGCATCCTCGATCGCCTCCTGAAGCTCGCCGTCGGCGTCGTCGATGCCCCGCAGCGACACCTTGGGCGGCGCCAGCGGCTTACCGCGCCGGTCGACCACCAGGGTCGCCGCGGCAGCGCCGTTCCACAGGAGCTTGCGCCGTTCGCGCAGCGATTCCCCGTCGAGCGGGATCAGCGTGTCACCGTCGCGGGCCAGGCGCCCGGAGAAGACGTGGTCGATGATCTCGGCCGGTCCCGGCGCCAGCCGCACCAGCGTGCCGTTGGGCGCCACGATTGTTTCCGGGACCTGGCAGGTCTTTGCCAGCTCGGCATGCTCCATCATGTGCCGGACCTCGCCATGGACCGGCAGGGCGATCTTCGGCCGAATCCATTGATAGACCCGCACCAGCTCGTCGCGCGCCGGATGGCCCGACACGTGGATCTCGGCCTCGCGGTCGGTGGTGACCTTCACCCCGCGGGCGATCAGCGCATTCTGCAGGCGCCCGACGGAATGCTCGTTGCCGGGAATGACCCTCGACGAAAAGATGGCGGTATCACCCGCCTCGAGGACGAGGTCCCGATGCTCGCCACCCGCCAGCTTCGACATGGCGGCGCGCGGCTCGCCCTGGCTGCCCGTGCAGATGAACAGCACCTTGTCGCGCGGCAGGTAGCCCGCCTGCTTCTCGGGCACGCATTCGGGGAAATCCAGCAGATAGCCACATTCCTGCGCCGATTCGAGCATGCGCGTGAGCGCGCGACCCGACAGGACCGGGTGACGGCCAGCCGCCACCGCGGCCAGCGCAATGCTCTCGACCCGCGCGAGGTTGGAGGCGAAGCAGGTGACGGCCACCCTGCCCGCATGCCCGCGCACGAGCGTCTCGAGATTCCTGCGAACCTTGGCTTCGGAGCCCGCCTCGCCTTCGACGAACACGTTGGTACTGTCGCAGACCATGGCGAGCGCGCCCTCGTCGCCGATGCGCTTCAGCATCGCTTCGTCGGTGAGCTCGCCCAGCAATGGCTCCGGATCGATCTTCCAGTCGCCGGTGTGGAAGATCGTGCCGAACTTCGTGCGGATCGCCATGGCATTCGGCTCGAGGATCGAGTGCGTCATGGTGATCATCTCGAGTTCGAACGGCGCGAGGCTGAACTTGCCACCCAGCGGGATCTCGGTGACCGGCACCTGGTCGCGCAGGCCGGCATCGATCAACTTGCGCTTCAGGACCGATGCGGCGAACGGCGTCGCATAGACCGGCGCTTTCAGCCGCGGCCACAGATCGGCGACGGCGCCGAGATGATCCTCGTGGGCGTGGGTGAGGACGATGCCCACGAGAGCGTCGCGGCGCTCCACGATGAATTCCGGATCGGGCATCACCACCTCGACGCCGGCGATCGAACTGTCGGCGAAGCCGATGCCGAGATCGACCATCAGCCACTTGCCGGCCGTGCCGTAGAGGTTGAGGTTCATGCCGATCTCGCCGGCCCCACCGAGGGCCAGGAACAGCAGCTCGTCGTTCGAAGGAACCGTCATCGGCTGTTGCGCCGCCAGATCTCCAGCAGGCCGAGCGACATCAGGTCGGGCTCGATGAAGTCGAACAGGCCGATCTCGTCTTTGAACACGCTGGCGAGGCCGCCGGTGGCGATCACCTTCATGGGCTCGCCATACTCCTCGCGGATGCGCCGGATCAGGCTCTCGATCAGCCCGACATACCCCCAGAAAATGCCGGACTGCATATTGGCTACGGTATTCTTGCCGATCACGTGGGCCGGTTTCTCGACCCGGATGCGCGGCAGGCGGGCCGTCATCAGGTAGAAGGCCTCGATCGTCAGCTCGACGCCCGGCGCGAACACGCCGCCGATGAAATTGCCGTCCTTGTCGGCGAGGTCGAAGGTCGTGGCGCTGCCGAAGTCGATCGTGATCAGCGGCCCACCGTACTTGGTATGCCCGGCGATCACGCCGACGAGGCGGTCCGCGCCCGCCTCGGCCGGCCGGTCGATCAGGACCTTGATCCCCAGATTGCAATCGGGCTCGCCGACGATCAGCAGCTTGGCGTGGAAGTAATTCTCACAAAGGCGCCGCAGGTGGGTGTTTACCGCCGGCACGACGCTGGCCAGGATCGCGCCCTTGATCGATCGTGGATCGAAGCCCTGCAGGTGCATGAGCTGGGTCACCCAGGCGGCATATTCGTCGGACGTGCGCTTGGACTCGGTGCGCAGGCGCCACGCGGCGACGATCCTGTCCCCGTCGAACACGACGAACTTCGAGTTGGTGTTGCCAACGTCGATGGCCAGCAGCATTCCCACCCTCCTCAGGCCGCCCGGCCCAGCAATTCACCCGACACGATCTTGCGCGGGCCCTCCGCCGTATCGAGCAGGAGGGCGCCCTCCTGGTCGAGCCCGGCGAAGCGGCCGCGGACGAGGCCCTCGCCCAGCCGCACGTCGACCTCTGCACCCAGCGGTCCCGCTTTGGCCAGCCATTCGCGACGTACCGTCTCGAACCCCTCGCGGCGCCACTGCGCCAGTCGGGCCGCGAGCGCACGCGTCAGCCCCTCAAGCGCCGCTTCGACCGTGCCGCCCAGCGCTGCGCCGGGATAGCGCATCTCGGGAAGCTGCGGTGCGAAGGCGACGTTCACGCCGATGCCTACCACGACATGCTCGACATGCCCGTCCTGGCCGATTGCGCTTTCCAGCAGGATGCCGGCGACCTTGCCACCGTCGACCAGCACATCGTTGGGCCATTTCAGGCGCACGCTACGATCCGCCGGCACGAGATCCCCCACCGCGAGCGCCGCAACGAAGCCCAGTTCGGCGGCTTGAGGTGCCATGCAGCCGGGCCGCAGGATCGTGGAACTGTAGAGGTTGCCGACCGGCGAAGCCCAGTTGCGGCCGCGGCGCCCGCGGCCGCCCGACTGCTCGCGCGCCCACACGACGGTACCCTCCAGGGCGCCGGTGTCGGCCAGGCGGGTGGCCTCGTCGTTGGTGCTGCCGACGCTTTCCAGCGCCACCAGCGTCCACCCGTCCGGAAGGACGGGCAGCGACGTCACTGGAACAGGCCCTTGGCTGCCGCTTCGGCGATCAGGCTGAGGGGCTGGGGAACCAGCGAGAAGATCGCGATCAGGAACGCCGCCACCAGCGCCACCACGCGATTGACGCCGAAGGCCGGGCGGTCGATCGCCTCGGCCGGCTCGTCGAAGTACATCACCTTGACGATGCGCAGGTAGTAGTACGACGCGACCACGGAGGCGAGCACGCCCAGCACCGCCGGTACGAACAGCTTGGCCTCGACCGCTGCCATGAAGATGTAGAGCTTGCCCCAGAATCCCGCGAGCGGCGGGATGCCGGCCATCGAAAACATGAAGATCAGCATGCCCAGCGCCATCATCGGCTGGCTGCGCGCGAGGCCGGCGAGATCGGCTACCTCTTCGACCATGATGTTGCGGCGCTTCATCATCAGGATGGTAGCGAAGACGCCCAGCGTCATGACCAGGTAGATGGCGAGATAGAAGACCACCGCCTGGATGCCGATCTCCGTGCCGCTGGCGACGCCCAGCAGGATGTAGCCGACATTGCCGATCGACGAATAGGCCATCAGACGCTTGATGTTCTGCTGGCGGAGCGCCGCGAAGGCGCCCAGCGCCATCGACAGCACCGAGGCGACGATGATGATCTGCTGCCACTGCGCGAACAGCGGCTTGAACGGGCCCATCAGAACCGACACCAGCAGCGACAGGGCGGCGATCTTCGGAGCGACGGCAAACAAGGCCGTGACCGGCGTCGGTGCGCCCTCGTAGACGTCCGGCGTCCACATGTGGAACGGCACGGCCGAGACTTTGAAAGCGAGACCGGCGACGACGAACACCAGACCGATGATCACGCCGATCTCGGTCGCGCGGCCGTCAGCCAGCGCGCCGGAGATCTGCACGAAGGCCGTGCCGCCGCAGAAGCCGTAGATCAGCGACGAGCCGAACAGCAGCATCCCCGAGGCGACCGAGCCCAGGACGAAGTATTTCACACCGGCCTCGGTCGACCGGACGCTGTCGCGCTGGAACGCGGCGATGACGTAGAGGGCCAGCGACTGCAGTTCAAGACCCACATAGAGCGCCATCAGGTCGTTCGCCGAGATCATCAGCATCATGCCGAGCGTGGCCAGGGCGACCACCAGCGGATACTCGAAGCGCCACGCCTTGGCCTGCTCGAAATAGGCGCGCGACATCAGGATGGCGATGGCGGAGCCTGCCAGCACCATCGCCTTCATCGTCGCCGTCAGCCGGTCGACGATGAACAGCGAGGAAAAGGCCGTCCCTTCGCGATATGGGAGGAACAGCAGCGCCGCTGTCACGAGCAAGGCGACCGAGGTCGCCACAGAGACGAACGGCGTGGCGATTTCACCTCGGACGACGCCGTAGATGAGCAGCAGCGCAGTGGCCGCCGCGAGGAAGATTTCCGGCCGGGCCAGGGTCCAGGATTCGAGACCGACGATCATGTTCATTACTCCCGGCCGCTCACGGGACCAGCGCCGCGGTGCGGGCGAGCTTCAAAGCCGCCTGATAGTCGCCGATCAGCTTGTCCACCGCCGGCGCCATCGGGTCGAGGAAGGAATTGGGATAGACGCCCATCCAGATCGTCAGCAGCACGAGCGGCAGGAAGATCGCGATCTCCCGCTTGTTCATGTCGAGGATGCCCTTCAGCGAGTCCTTGGTGAGCTCGCCGAACACGATCTTGCGATAGAGCCACAGCGCATAGGCGGCGCCCAGGATCAGGCTGGTCGCGGCCAGGAACGCCACCCACGTGTTGGCCTTGAAGGCGCCCAGCAGAACCAGGAACTCGCCGACGAAGCCCGACAGGCCGGGAAGTCCGACGCTCGCCAGGGTGAAGAACAGGAATGTGAAGGCATAGCGCGGCATGCGATGCACGAGGCCGCCATAGGCCGCGATCTCACGCGTATGCATGCGGTCGTAGACCACGCCGACGCAGAGGAAGAGCGCGGCCGACACGATGCCATGGCTCAGCATCTGGAAGATCGAGCCCTGGACGCCCTGCATGTTCATGACGAAGGCGCCGATCGTCACGAAGCCCATGTGGGCGACCGACGAATAGGCGATCAGCTTCTTCATGTCCTCCTGCACCAGCGCGACCAGCGAGGTGTAGATCACGGCCACGAGAGAGAGGCCGAAGACCATTGGCGCGAAATACTGCGTCGCCTCGGGGAACAGCGGGATCGAGAAGCGCAGGAAGCCGTACCCGCCCATCTTCAGCAGCACGCCGGCCAGGATGACCGAGCCCGCGGTCGGCGCCTCGACGTGGGCGTCCGGCAACCAGGTATGGACCGGCCACATCGGCACCTTCACCGCGAACGAGGCGAAGAAGGCCAGCCACAGCCAGCACTGCCAGGTGAACGGCAGGTCGAGCTTCTCCATGACCGTCGGCAGGTCCGTCGTGCCGACCTGGCCGTAGACGGCGATGATCGCCAGCAGCATCAGCACCGAGCCGAGCAGCGTGTAGAGGAAGAACTTGAAGGCTGCGTAGACGCGCCGCTTGCCGCCCCACACGCCGATGATCAGGAACATCGGAATGAGGACGCCTTCGAAGAAGATGTAGAACAGCGCCAGGTCGAGCGCGCAGAACATGCCGACCATGAAGGTCTCGAGCACGAGGAACGCGATCATGTATTCCTTGACGCGGACCTTGATCGACTCCCAGCTCGCCAGAATGCAGATCGGCGTCAGCAGGGTCGAGAGCAGCACGAAGAACAACGAGATGCCGTCGATACCGGCGTGGTAACCGATATTGAGGGCCGGCACCCAGGCGACCTTTTCTTCGAACTGGAACCCCGCCTTCGTCGGATCGAAGCGGATCCACAGAAGCAGCGAGATCAGGAAGGTCGCCAGCGTCGTGACCAGGGCCACGCTGCGGCAGTTGCGCTCGACGGCCTCTTTCGGGCCGTTGACGATCAGGCAGAACAGCGCTCCCACCAGAGGCAGGAACGTGATCAGGGAAAGGATAGGCCAGCTCGACATCGGGGGCCTTACCTCGCCGACAGCATGAAATAGGTGACCAGGCCGGCGACGCCGACCAGCATCACGAACGCGTAGTGATAGAGATAGCCGCTCTGGAAGCGCATCAGTATGCCCGCCATGTCCTGCGCTCGAGCGGCGACATTGTCGGGGCCGAGCCCGTCGATCGTGGCGCCGTCGCCCTTCTTCCAGAGGAAGCGGCCGATGGCCAGCGAGGGCTTCACGAACACCGCATCGTAGAGCTCGTCGAAGTACCACTTGTTGTAGAACAGGGCGTGCAGGCCCGGGAACCGCTTCACGGTGCGGGCCGGCATGTCGGTCCGCACGACGTAGAAATAGTAGGCGATGGCGATGCCCACCAGCGCGAACACCAGCGGCGCGAGCTTCACCCACACCGGCACTTCGTGCGCGTGATGAAGCACCTCTTCCGTTGCCTTGACGGCCACGGAGTTGCCCCAGAAGGCGTGCCAGTCGTGGCCGACGAACCAGTCGTAGCCGACCAGGCCCGAGAACGCGGCGCCGATACCCAGCACGTACAGTGGGATCAGCATCACCACAGGCGATTCGTGAGCGTGATCCCAGGTGTGATGGTCGCCGCGGTACTCGCCGTAGAAGGTCATGAACATCAGACGGGTCGAATAGAAGGCCGTCATCAAGGCCGCGATCACACCCAGCCAGTAGGCGATGACGCCAACTGTCGTGTGCACGCCGAAGGCCGATTCCAGCATGATGTCCTTGGAATAGAAGCCCGCGAAGCCCAGCCCGGTGCCGAAGATGAACGGAATACCGATGCCCGACAGCGCCAGGGTTCCGACCCACATCAGGAGGAAGGTCTGCGGCGCCTTCTCCTTCACGCCGCCCATCTTACGCATGTCCTGCTCGTGGTGGAGACAGTTGATCACCGACCCCGACCCCAGGAACAGCAGCGCCTTGAAGAAGGCGTGCGTGGTGAGATGGAACATGGCGGCCGAATAACCGCCGACGCCGCACGCAAAGAACATGTAGCCGAGCTGGCTGCAGGTCGAATAGGCGACGACCCGCTTGATGTCGAACTGGGTCATGCCGACGGTCGCAGCAAAGAACGCGGTCGCGGCACCGACGATGGTGACGATCATCGACACGGTGGGCGCCAGCTCGAACAGCGGCGACAGGCGGCAGACCATGAACACGCCGGCCGTCACCATCGTGGCGGCATGGATCAGCGCCGACACCGGCGTCGGGCCTTCCATCGCGTCCGGCAGCCAGGTGTGCAGGCCGAGCTGGGCCGACTTGCCCATGGCGCCGATGAACAGCAGCAGGCAGGCGGTCTCCAGCGCCGGCAGGTCCATGCCGAGGAACTGGATGCGCATTTGCGCCATCTGCGGCGCCTTGGCGAAGATCTCCTCGAACCCGACCGAGCCGGACAGCATCCAGACGGCCGCGATACCCAGCGCAAAGCCGAAGTCGCCCACCCTGTTCACGATGAACGCCTTCATCGCCGCGTTGTTGGCCGAGGGCTTGTCGTACCAGAAGCCGATCAGCAGGTAGGACGCGAGGCCAACTCCCTCCCAGCCGAAGAAGAGCTGTACGAGATTGTCCGACGTCACCAGCATCAGCATGAAGAAGGTGAACAGGCTGAGATAGGACATGAAGCGCGGGATGCTGGGATCGTCCGCCATGTAGCCGATCGAATAGACGTGCACCATCGACGACACGACGGTGACCACGATCAGCATGACGGCGGTCAGCGTGTCGACGCGCAGCGCCCAGGAGATGTCGAGCGTGCCCGACTCCATCCAGGAGAACAGCTTGACGACGATCAGCTTCTCGGTGCCGAACCCGATCTTGACGAAGACGAAGACCGAGAGGGCTGCCGCGATCAGCAGCGCCGCGCAGGTCACGATCTGCGCGGGCCGCGCGCCGATCACGCGGCAGAAGAGCCCGGCAATCGCCGCCGCGACCAGCGGCAGGAAGACGATGAGCTTGATGGCGAGATCCATGATGAGCGCGCCCCTAGCCCTTCATCGCATTGATGTCTTCGACGGCGATCGTTCCGCGGTTGCGGAAATAGACCACCAGGATCGCCAGCCCGATCGCCGCCTCGGCGGCAGCCACGGTCAGCACCAGGAGGGCGAAGACCTGCCCTACGACATTGCCCTGGAAGACCGAGAAGGCCACCAGGTTGATGTTCACGGCGAGCAGCATCAGCTCGACGCACATCAGGATCACGATGACATTCTTGCGGTTCAGGAAGATGCCGAGGATGCCCATCGTGAACAGCACGGCGGCTACGGCGAGGTAGTGGCCCAGCCCGATCGTCATCACACCCCTCCCCGGGTCGGCACTTTGACCACCGTGATCGACTGTTCCTTGGTGCGGTTGATCTGCTCGACCGCTTTCTGGCGGCGGACGCCCGGGCGGCTGCGCAGGGTGAGCACGATGGCGCCGATCATGGCGACCAGCAGTACCAGCCCGGCCACCTGGAAGAGATAAAAGTACTGCGTGTAGAGGACCCGTCCGATGGCGCGCGTATTGTCGATCGCCATTACCTGCGCGCCATGCGCATTCAAACCTGCGATCGTCGTCGACCCGGCGCCGATGATGCCGACGCCCAGAAGCAGCTCGGCGAACAGCACCGCGCCGATCAGTGCGCCCACCGGGAAGTATGCAAGGAAGCCCTCCTTCAACTCCGTGAGGTTGATGTCGAGCATCATGACCACGAAGAGGAAGAGCACCGCGACCGCGCCGACATAGACGATGACCAGGATCATCGCGATGAACTCGGCGCCGATCAGCAGGAACAATCCGGCCGCGTTGAAGAACGCCAGGATCAGGAAGAGCACCGAATAGACGGGATTGCGCGAGACCACGACCATGGCGGCGGCAGCCACCGTGATCGCGGCAAAGACGTAGAAGGCCAGGGCCTGGAGTATCATGATCTGTTTCTCTCCCCCGCCCGGCTCAGCGATACGCCGCTTCGGAGTGGAGGTTTGCCGCGATCAGGGTCTCCCAGCGGTCGCCGTTCGCGAGCAGCTTGTCCTTGTCGTACATGAGTTCCTCGCGCGTCTCGGTCGAGAACTCGAAGTTCGGGCCCTCCACGATCGCATCGACCGGGCAGGCTTCCTGGCAGAAGCCGCAATAGATGCACTTCGTCATGTCGATGTCGTAGCGCGTGGTACGGCGGCTGCCGTCGTCGCGCGGCTCGGCCTCGATGGTGATGGCCTGCGCCGGGCAGATCGCCTCGCACAGCTTGCACGCGATGCAGCGCTCCTCGCCGTTGGGATAACGGCGCAGCGCATGCTCGCCGCGGAAGCGCGGGCTGAGCGGACCCTTTTCGTAGGGATAGTTCACCGTCACCTTGGGCTTGAACATGTACTTCAGGGTGAGGGCGAAGCCCGCCACCAGCTCGGAGAGCAGGAAGGCGCGCGCGGTACGGTCGAGGGAAGCCATTTGGCGTTTGCTCCTAGGGCTTCGGCAGCCAGCCGCCGAACGTCAGCACGGCAGCGGTGAGGACGACCCAGCCCAGCGACACGGGCAGGAACACCTTCCAGCCCAGCCTCATCAGCTGGTCGTAGCGGTAGCGAGGCAGCGTGCCCTTGGTCCAGCTGAAGATGAACAGCAGGAACGCAATCTTGAGGGCGAACCAGATCACGCCCGGCACGAGCGTGAACGGTGCGTAGGGAATCGGTGAGTGCCAACCGCCCAGGAACAGGATCGCGCCCAGGGCCGAGAGCAGGATCATGTTGGCGTATTCGCCGAGGAAGAACAGGCCGAAGGTCATGGCCGAGTATTCGGTCTGGAAGCCTGCCACCAGCTCGGCCTCCGACATCGGCAGGTCAAACGGCGTGCGGTTCGTCTCGGCCAGCGCGGAGATGAAGAAGATAACGAACATCGGCAACAGCGGCAGCCAGAACCAGTTCCAGAACCAGCCGGACTGGGCCAGCACGACCTGCGACAGGTTGAGCGAACCGACGCAGAGCAGGACGGTGATCAGCACGAAGCCGATCGAGACTTCGTAGGACACCATCTGCGCCGCCGAGCGCAGGGCGCCGAGGAACGCGTACTTCGAGTTCGAGGCCCATCCCGCGATGATGACGCCGTAGACACCCAGCGACGAGATGGCGAAGAGATAGAGGATGCCGACGTTGATGTCGGCGATGACCCAGCCGTTGTCGAACGGCACGACCGCCCACGCGACCAGCGCGGTCATGAAGGCGATCATCGGCGCGATGATGAACAGCACGCCGTTGGCGCTCGACGGGACGATGGTCTCCTTGAGCACCAGCTTCAGCCCATCGGCCATCGGCTGCAGGAGGCCGAAGGGACCGACCACGTTGGGACCGCGGCGCAGCTGGATCGACGCCCAGATCTTGCGGTCGGCATAGGTCATGTAGGCGACTGCCAGCAGCAATGGCACCGTGACTGCGAGACACTGGAGCAGGATCAGGATCGCAATGCCGAGCCAGTTGGTCGTGAAGAAGGTGTGGATTTCGGCGAACATGCCCTACTCCGCCGCCATGAGATGCACCCGCGAGGCCATGCAATCGGCCATGGTCTTCGACGCGCGGCTGATCGGACAGGTCATGTAGAAGTTCGGGACAGCCGACTTGAGCGGTGCATCCGTGGTCGCGCCCGGCTTGCCGACCGGTCCCCAGGCGCCGGGCGCCTGCTGGTCGATCGCGGCGAAGACCTTGTTCACGGCCACGAGCCGCGACCGGACCTGGTGAAGCGTGTCGTAGGGCAGAGTCTTGCCCAGCCGCTCCGAGAGCGCGCGCAGGATCGCCCAGTCCTCGCGGGCATCGCCCGGCGGATAGCCGGCGCGCCGGCCGACCTGAACGCGACCTTCGGTGTTCACGTAGATACCGGGCTTCTCGGTATAGGCGGCGCCCGGCAGGATCACGTCGGCGCGATGGGCACCGGCGTCGCCGTGATGGCCCTGGTAGATCACGAAGGCCTTGCCGAGCTTCGTCGTGTCGATCTCGTCGGCCGCGAGCAGGAAGACCGCCTCGATCTCCTTCTTCTGGCAGCTTTCCAGGATGCCGGCGACATCGCGGCCGCCCTCGCCCGGCACCAGGCCGAGGTCGAGGCCGCCGACGCGCGCCGCCGCCGTATGAAGGACGGCAAAGCCGTTCCAGTCGTCTCGCACCGCGTTCAGCTTGCCGGCCAGCTCATAGGCCATCGCCAGCACTGCAGCGCCGTCCTCGCGGGCGAGTGCGCCCATGCCGACGACGATCAGCGGGTTCTTCGCGTCCTTGAGCTTCTCGAAGAAGCCGAGCTTGCCGTCGACAAGTTCCCGCAAGGTCGCCGGGCCGGCACCCAGCCGCTCGACCGGATAGGTCAGGTCCTCGGCGGTACCGATGCTGGCGACCGGGCACTTGCCGTGGAGATAGCGCTTGCGGATGCGGGCATTGAGCACCGGCGCCTCGGTGCGCGGATTGGTGCCGATCAAGAGGATGGCATCCGCCTGGTCGATGCCGCGGACGCCGGCGTTGAAGATGTAGCTGCCGCGCGGCCCGTCGATCTTGGCGCCGTCCTGACGGCAGTCGAGGTTCGGCGAACCCAGCGCCGCCATGAGATCCTTGAGGGCCACCATCGACTCGGCGTCGCACTGATCACCGACGATCGCCGCGATCTTGCCGCCGTCCAGACCGTTCAACTTGGCGGCGATGGCGGCGAAAGCCTCGTCCCAGGTCGATGCGACGAGCTTGCCCTTGATGCGGACGTACGGCCGGTCGAGCCGCTGGTGACGCAGCCCGTCGATCGCGTGGCGCGTCTTGTCGGAGATCCACTCCTCGTTCACGTCGTCGTTGAGACGCGGCAGGACGCGCATGACCTGCGCGCCGCGCGTGTCGATGCGGATGTTGGAGCCCAGCGCGTCCAGAACGTCGACCGACTCGGTCTTGGTCAACTCCCAGGGGCGCGCCTCGAAAGCGTAGGGCTTCGAGGTCAGCGCGCCGACCGGGCAGAGATCGACCAGATTGCCGGCGAGTTCGGTCGACAGCGCCTGCTCGACATAGGTCGTGACTTCCATGCTCTCGCCGCGGCCCGTGGCGCCGAGCTGCTCGACGCCGGCGACCTCGGTCGCGAAGCGGATGCAGCGCGTGCAATGGATGCAGCGGTTCATCGACGTCTTCACGAGCGGGCCGAGCTCCTTGTCCGGCACCGCGCGCTTGTTCTCGTGATAGCGGCTGCGGTCGAAACCGTAGGCCATCGCCTGATCCTGCAGATCGCACTCGCCGCCCTGGTCGCAGATCGGGCAATCCAGCGGATGGTTGATCAGCAGGAATTCCATCACGCCCTTGCGCGCCTTCTGCACGGTCGGGGTCTGGGTGAAGATCTCCTGCTTGTCGGCGACGGGCAGCGCGCAGCTCGCCTGCGGCTTGGGCGGGCCGGGCTTCACCTCGACGAGGCACATGCGGCAGTTGCCGGCGATCGACAGACGGTCGTGGTAGCAGAAGCGCGGAATCTCGACGCCTGCCAGCTCACACGCCTGCAGCACGGTGATGCCGGCGGGCACCTCGATCTCGACGCCGTCGATCTTGACCTTGGGCATTGCCTGCTCCCCGCCCCCGCCTACTCGGCTGCCAGTTTTTCGGTGCGCGCGCGGATGCGGCGCTCCATCTCGGGCCGGAAATGCCGGATCAGGCCCTGGATCGGCCACGCCGCCGCGTCGCCCAGCGCGCAGATCGTGTGACCTTCCACCTGCTTGGTGACGTCCTCGAGCGCGTCGATCTCCTCGATCCGCGCGTTGCCCGTGACCATGCGTTCCATCACGCGCCACATCCAGCCGGTGCCCTCGCGGCACGGCGTGCACTGGCCGCAGCTCTCGTGCTTGTAGAAATAGCTGAGCCGCGCGATCGCCTTCACGACGTCGGTCGACTTGTCCATGACGATGACAGCCGCGGTCCCGAGCCCCGAACGCTGGTCGCGCAGCGAGTCGAAGTCCATCAACTGCGTGTCGCAGATCGACTTGGGCAGCAGCGGCACCGAGGCACCGCCCGGGATCACTGCCAGGAGATTGTCCCAACCGCCGCGCACGCCGCCGCAGTGACGCTCGATCAGCTCGCGCAGAGGGATGCCCATCTCCTCTTCGACGTTGCACGGCCGGTTCACGTGGCCGGAGATGCAGAAGAGTTTGGTGCCGGTGTTGTTGGGACGGCCGATGCCCGCGAACCAGGACGCGCCGCGGCGCAGGATGGTCGGCGCGACGGCGATCGATTCGACGTTGTTCACGGTGGTCGGGCAGCCATAGAGGCCGGCGCCGGCCGGGAACGGCGGCTTCAGGCGCGGCATACCCTTCTTGCCCTCGAGGCTCTCGAGCAGCGCCGTTTCCTCGCCGCAGATATAGGCGCCGGCGCCGCGATGGACGTAGAGGTCGAAATCCCAACCCGAGCCGCAGGCGTTCTTGCCGAGCAGGCCGGCGTCATAGGCCTCCTTGATCGCCGCGATCAGGTGCTGCGCCTCGTTGTAGAACTCGCCGCGCACGTAGATGTAGCCGGCATGGGCGCGCATCGCGAAGCCTGCGACCAGGCAGCCCTCGATCAGCAGGTGCGGATCGTGACGCATGATGTCGCGATCCTTGCAGGTGCCCGGCTCCGACTCGTCGGCGTTGACGACCAGATAGTGCGGACGGTCCTTTACTTCCTTGGGCATGAAGGACCACTTCATGCCGGTCGGGAAGCCTGCGCCACCGCGGCCGCGCAGGCCCGACTTCTTCATCTCGTCGATGATCCAGTCGACACCCTTGTCGAGGATCGCCTTGGTGTTGTCCCAGGCGCCGCGGGCGCGGGCGCCAGCCAGGCGCCAGTCCTGGACGCCGTAGAGATTGGTGAAGATGCGGTCCTTGTCGCCGAGCATCGTTCTATTCGCCCTTCAGCGTTGTCAGGCCGCCCTCGGGCGCCGACGTCTGGCGATCCACCTGCGGTCCGGGCTTCGGCGTCTCGCCGCGCCGAAACGCGTCGAGCACCTTGTTCATCGAGGCCTCGTCGAGATCCTCGTAGAAATCGTCGTTGATCTGCACGACCGGCGCATTGACGCAGCCGCCGAGGCACTCGACCTCCTGCACGCTGAACGTCTCGCCGTCGGCGGCATGCTGGCAGGCCTTCATCACCGCGTCGGAGCCGCGCAGCCAGCACGGTGTCGTGGTGCAGACCTGCAGCAAGTACTTACCCTTCGGGCGCAGCTGGAACATCGTATAGAAGGTCGCGATCTCGTAGACACGGATCGGCGCCATGCCGAGGAGACGCGCCACCTCGTTCATCGCCGCGCGTGGCAGCCAGCCCTGCTGGCGCTGCGCCAGATCCAGCACCGCGATCACGGCGCTCGCCTGCCGGCCCGGCGGGTAATGGGCAATCTGCTCCTCGACCTTCGCCATGTACTCGGGCGTAAAGGAAAAGCTCGCGACCTGCGGGACGTCCTTGGGGTCGGCGGTGATCATCGCCATCGCATCGTCTCCTAGCGGTCGATCTCGCCGAACACGATGTCGAGCGAGCCGATGTTCGCCGACATGTCGGCGAGCTGGTGTCCCTTGGTCATCATGTCGAGCGCCTGCAGGTGCGGAAACCCGGGAGCGCGGATCTTGCAGCGGTAAGGCTTGTTGGTGCCGTCGGACACCAGGTAGACGCCGAACTCGCCCTTGGGCGCCTCGACCGCCGTGTAGGTCTCGCCGGCCGGCACCTTGTAGCCCTCGGTGTAGAGCTTGAAATGATGGATCAGCGCTTCCATCGAGCCCTTCATCTCGCCGCGTCGCGGCGGCGAGATCTTGCGATCGTCGACCCGCACCGGCCCGCCGACCTTGCGCAGCGCGGCGATGCACTGCTCCATGATGCGGACGGCCTGGTACATTTCCTCGATGCGCACGAGGTAACGCGCGTAGCAATCGCCGGTCTTGCCGACGGGAATGTCGAAATCCATGCGGTCGTAGACGTCGTAGGGCTGCGACTTGCGCAGATCCCACGGCAGGCCGGAGGCGCGGATCAGCGGGCCCGAGAAGCCCCAGTCGAGCGCCTGCTCCGCCGAGACGACACCGATATCGACCGTGCGCTGGCGGAAGATGCGATTCTCGTTCAGCAGGTTCTCGACGTCCTTCATGAACGGATAGAACTGCTTGATCCACCCTTCCATCGAATCGAGCATGCCCGCCGGCAGGTCCTGGTGGACGCCGCCCGGCCGGAAGTAGGCCGCGTGCATGCGCGAGCCGCTCACCTGCTCGTAATACTCCATCAGCAGCTCGCGCTGCTCGAACCCCCAGAGCGGCGGCGTGAGCGCACCGACGTCCATCGCGAAGGTCGTGACGTTCAGCAGATGGTTGAGGATGCGCGTGATCTCGGAGAACAGGACGCGGATGTACTGACCGCGCTCCGGCGCCTCGATGCCCAGCAGCTTCTCCACCGCCAGCGCGTAGGCGTGTTCCTGGTTCATCGGCGAGACGTAGTCGAGCCGGTCGAAGTACGGCACCGCCTGCAGGTAGCTCTTGTACTCGATCAGCTTCTCGGTGCCGCGGTGCAGCAGACCGATATGGGGATCGCATCGCTCGACGATCTCGCCGTCCATTTCGACGACGAGGCGAAGCACGCCGTGGGCCGCCGGATGCTGCGGCCCGAAGTTCATGGTCAGTGTCTTGATTTCGACGTCGGACATGTCAGTTGGCCTTCGCCGGTGCCGGTGCGGTCTCCTGGGCCTTCTCGTCGCCGGGAAGAACCTTGGGCGCGCCCTCCCAGGGGCTCAGGAAGTCGAAGCGGCGGAATTCCTGGGCGAGCTTCACCGGCTCGTACACCACGCGCTTCTGGACATCGTCCCAGCGCAGTTCGACGAAGCCGGTCAGCGGGAAGTCCTTGCGCAGCGGATGGCCCTCGAAACCGTAGTCGGTGAGAATGCGCCGCAAATCCGGATGATCCGAGAACCATACACCGTAAAGATCATAAGTCTCGCGCTCGAACCAGCCGGCGGAGCTGTAGACCGAGGCGGCGGACGGCACGGGCGTCGTCTCGTCCGTCATCAGCTTCACGCGGACACGCTGGTTGTTCTTTACGCTGAGCAGATTGTAGACGACGTCAAAGCGCTTCTCGCGCTCCGGCCAGTCGACGCCGCAAATGTCGACGAGCTGCTTGAACAGGCACTTCGGATCGTCCCGCAGGTACGCGAGAAGCGCGATCACCTTGTCCGGCGTCGTTTCGAGTATCAGCTCGCCGAGGCGAACTTCAGCCGTCGAAACCACCCCCGCCTGAGCCTGAACGATATGGCCGCCGAGTTCCTTGAGAGCCTCGCTCATCAGCGCACCAGCGTGCCCGTGCGACGGACCTTCTTCTGGAGCTGGAGCACACCGTAGAGCAATGCCTCGGCGGTCGGCGGACAGCCGGGCACGTAGACATCGACCGGAACGATGCGGTCGCAGCCGCGCACGACGGAATAGCTGTAGTGATAGTAGCCGCCGCCATTGGCGCACGAGCCCATCGAGATCACGTAACGCGGCTCGGCCATCTGGTCGTAGACCTTGCGCAACGCCGGGGCCATCTTGTTGGTCAACGTTCCCGCCACGATCATCACGTCCGCAGCGCGCGGACTCGGCATCGGTGCGAACCCGAAGCGATCGAGATCGTAACGGCTCATCCAGCAGTGGATCATCTCGACGCCGCAGCAGGCCAGACCGAAGGTCAGGCCCCACATGGAACCGGTACGCGCCCAGGTGACCAGCTTGTCGAGCTGGGCGACGACGAATCCCTTGTCGGCCAGCTCGTCGTTCAGCGCCCGTGACAGCGCCGCTTCGGCCGCCGTGTTGGGTTTGGCCGGAGTGATCACTCCCATTCCAGGGCTCCCTTACGCCACTCGTAGATGAAGCCCACCGTCAGCACGCCGAGGAACAGCATCATCGACCAGAAGCCGAAGAGGCCGATATCACCCAGCGCCACCGCCCACGGAAACAGGAACGCGACCTCGAGATCGAAGATGATGAAAAGAATCGCGACCAGATAGAAGCGGACATCGAACTGCCCGCGCGCATCGTCGAACGGTGCGAAGCCACATTCGAACGGAGACAGCTTCTCCGAGTTCGGATTCTGGCGGGCGATCAGATATGACCCGCCGAGCATGGCGCAGACCAGCCCGAAGGCTAGTCCGAGGAAGATCAGGATTGGCAGGTATTCCCGCAGAAGAGCTTCCATCGCCACCCCTTGCGCCCGGTTATTATGGGCCGCCAGTGTTTGGGCTGGCGCGAGCGACGGGACTCGAACCCGCGACCTCCGGCGTGACAGGCCGGCATTCTAACCAACTGAACTACGCCCGCTTTCAGCCCCAAACGGCGCGCGGAGAAATATAGGAGCCCCTAGTAGGTGTCAAGCATACCGCAGCCGCGAATGCGTGTGTAAGTGCCGGATTTTTCAGAGAATTTCCGCATGCCACGTGGCGACATCGCGAGGCGCGAAAGGCAGTGGCCAATTGAGAGTCACTCGCACGCGTGCAATCCATGACGCGACCATCCTCTGGCGTATGCGAGGGAAGCGCAAAACGTTGGCCCGCTTGGATTGCGGCCCCCTCCCCTGCCTCCCAGGGAGCCGCACGCGTCGCGATCTCTTGCCCTTCGCGGTTTTCAGACTGCAAGCAGGCGTCCGGCAGAGTCTTTTTTTGCGCGAGATTGGACGGAGCCGACTATCCCGGCTTTGACCTCGCTCTGAAGAGCGAACGCAGTGCGCCAGCGGGCTCTGGGAAGGACAGCGACGCCTTCGCTCCGCGTCACGCGGTTGGTCTGCCATGGCAGTTGGTGGGCGATGACGGGATCGAACCGCCGACCAGTCCCGTGTAAAGGGAATGCTCTACCGCTGAGCTAATCGCCCGCCGCCGGTCCTAGCACAGCAACCAGGGAAAAGCCTAGTTGATCGCGTCTTTCAGGGCCTTGCTGGCCTTGAAGCGCGGCACGATGGCCGCGGGAATCTTGATCTTCTCGCCGGTCTGGGGATTACGCCCCTCGCCCGCCTGGCGCTTCGTCACCTGGAATGTCCCGAACCCAACCAGAAGGACCTTTTCCTTCTTCTTCAGCGATTTGGTGATGACCGTGAGAATCGAGTCGATGGCGTTGGCGGCATCCGTCTTGGAAAGGTTCGTCGAAGCGGCGACGGCGGCGATCAGATCGTGCTTGTTCACGGGCGAGCCTCTCCATGGTCCGGCAACTCAAGTCCTGAGCGGCTTATACCATATTTTGTAGCCCTGCCGAAGCGGATCGCAGCATTTGGGCTGAAACGACGAAGCCCCGGACAGGCCAGGGCTTCGCATTCGGTTCGATGAAGCGTGTCAGTGTGCGCGGGCGGCCTCTGCCGGCTCGACCGGCTTGGCGGCCACCGCATCGAGATCGTTCACCCACTCGATGGCAACCAGCGGCTTCACCAGCGCCCGGGCCAGGACCTCGTCCACCGTCGACACGGGGACAATCTCCAGCCCCTTCTTCACGTTGTCGGGGATCTCCGGCAGATCGCGCTCATTCTCCTTGGGAATGAGCACGGTCTTGAGACCGCCGCGCAATGCCGCCAGGAGCTTCTCCTTGAGGCCGCCGATCGGCATGACCCGCCCGCGCAGGCTGATCTCGCCGGTCATGGCCACTTCCTTGCGCACCGCGATGCCCGTGAGGGCGGACACGATCGAGGTGACCATGCCGACGCCGGCGGACGGACCGTCCTTCGGCGTCGCGCCTTCCGGCACGTGGATGTGGATGTCGCGCTTCTCGAAGATGCTCGACTTGATGCCGAACATGTGGGCGCGCGAGCGCACGTACGCGTTGGCCGCCTGCACCGATTCCTGCATCACGTCGCCCAGCTTGCCGGTGACGCTCATGCGGCCCCGTCCCGGAACCAGCACGGCCTCGATCTGCAGCAGCTCGCCGCCGACCTCGGTCCAGGCCAGACCAGTCGTGATGCCAACCAGATCCTCGAGCTCCGCCTCACCGAAGCGGAAGCGCCGCACGCCGGCATACTTCTCGAGGTTCTTGGGGCCGATCTTGACCTTGGTCGCCCCCTTCATGAGGATTTCCTTGGTCGCCTTGCGGGCCAGGTTGGCGATTTCACGCTCCAGGTTACGGACGCCCGCCTCGCGCGTGTAGTAGCGCACGAGGTCGCGCACCGCGTCGTCGTGAATCTCGATCTCGTTCTCCTTGAGACCGTTCGCCTCGATCTGCTTCGAGATCAGGTGTTTGCGCGTGATCGCGACCTTCTCGTCCTCGGTGTACCCGGCGAGGCGGATGATCTCCATGCGGTCCAGCAGCGGCTGCGCCATGCGCAGCGAGTTGGCCGTTGTGATGAACATCACGTCCGACAGGTCGTAGTCGATTTCGAGATAGTGATCGTTGAACGACGTGTTCTGTTCGGGGTCGAGGACCTCGAGCAGCGCAGACGATGGGTCACCACGGAAATCGGCACCGAGCTTGTCGATCTCGTCGAGCAGGAAGAGTGGGTTCGAAGACTTCGCCTTCTTCATGCTCTGGATGACCTTGCCCGGCAGCGAGCCGATATAGGTCCGCCGATGGCCGCGAATCTCCGCTTCGTCGCGCACGCCGCCCAGCGACATGCGAACGAAGTTGCGCCCCGTTGCCTTGGCGATCGACTTGCCGAGCGAGGTCTTGCCGACGCCGGGCGGGCCGACGAGGCACAAGATGGGGCCCTTCATCTTGTTCACGCGCTGCTGGACCGCGAGATACTCGAGGATGCGTTCCTTCACCTTCTCGAGGCCGTGATGATCGGCGTTGAGAATCTCCTCGGCGTACTTCAGGTCCTTGATGATCTTCGTCGGCTTGCGCCACGGGATCGACAACAGCCAGTCGAGGTAGTTGCGCACCACCGTCGCCTCGGCCGACATCGGGCTCATCGTCCGGAGCTTCTTCAGCTCGGCGTTGGCCTTGTCGCGCGCTTCCTTGCTGAGGCGCGTCTTCTTGATGCGCTTCTCGAGTTCGGAGACCTCGTCGCGACCGTCCTCGGTCTCGCCAAGCTCCTTCTGGATCGCCTTCATCTGTTCGTTGAGATAGTACTCGCGCTGCGTCTTCTCCATCTGACGCTTCACGCGGTTGCGAATCTTCTTCTCGACCTGCAGGACGCCGATCTCGCCCTCCATCAGGCCGAGGATCCGCTCCAGGCGCTTGGAAACCGAATCGAGTTCCAGCAGCTGCTGCTTCTCGGCGACCTTGAGCGCGAGATGCGCCGAGATGGTGTCGGCGAGCTTGGCCGGCTCCTCGATCTTGTTGATCGAGACAACGACCTCCGGCGGCACCTTCTTGTTCAGCTTCACGTAGTTCTCGAACTCCGAGACCACGGTGCGGGCGGCCGCCTGCAACTCCGCGCTCTCGCCGGCGGATTCCTCCATGTCGACGGCGCGCGCCTCGAAGAAGTCGACGCGATCATTGTAACCGGTGATCTTCACACGGCGGCCGCCCTCGACCAGCACCTTGACGGTGTCGTCGGGCAGCTTCAGGAGCTGCAGCACGGTGCCGAGTGTGCCGATCGTGTAGATGTCCTCGGGGCCGGGATCGTCCTGGCTCGCGTTCTTCTGGGCGATCAGCAGGATCTGCTTGTCGTCCTTCATGACCTCTTCGAGGGCCTTGACGCTCTTCTCGCGACCGACGAAGAGCGGGACGATCATGCCGGGAAACACGACAATGTCGCGCAGCGGCAGGACGGGATAGACGGTTCCTTGAATGGGGGCGTTCATGATGCCTCGCAACGTACGCTGTTAGAGCTACCCGTGCCTCGGCCGGGGATCCCCTTCTGGGCAATCCACGGCACGCGAACGCGCGCACTCGTTATCAGAGATTGGCCTGAACAGAGGGTTGTTCAAGCCCCGTCGGGGAGACCGCCGGCGACGGTTGCCGCCGACGCAGCAAAACTCAGGCCGGGGCAGCCGCAACGCCTTCTTTGCGCTCGCCGTGCACATAAAGTGGCTGGGCGCGACCTTCGATCACTTCCCGGTTGATCACCACTTCCTCGACCCCGTCCAGCGACGGCAGATCGTACATGGTGTCCAGCAGGACAGTCTCCATGATGGACCGGAGCCCGCGGGCGCCGGTCTTGCGCAGGATCGCCTTCTGGGCCACCGCGCGCAGGGCATCGTCGGAGAATTTGAGCTTCACGTTCTCCATGTCGAACAGGCGCTGATACTGCTTGATCAGTGCGTTCTTCGGCCGGGTCAGGATCTCGATCAACGCGACCTCGTCGAGGTCCTCGAGCGTCGCCACGACCGGCAAGCGGCCGACGAACTCGGGGATCAGGCCGTAGCGCAGCAGGTCCTCCGGTTCGAGATCCTTCAGGATCTCGCCGGTACGGCGATCCTCGGGCCCGCGCACTTCCGCGCCGAAGCCGATCGAAGTGCCCTGGCGGCGCATAGAGATGAGCTTGTCGAGGCCGGCGAAGGCGCCGCCGCAGATGAACAGTATGTTCGTCGTGTCGACCTGCAGGAACTCCTGCTGCGGATGTTTGCGCCCGCCCTGCGGCGGCACGGAGGCGACGGTGCCCTCCATGATCTTCAACAGCGCCTGCTGCACGCCCTCGCCCGACACGTCGCGGGTGATCGACGGGTTGTCGGACTTGCGGCTGATCTTGTCGACCTCGTCGATATAGACGATGCCCCGCTGCGCCCGCTCGACATTGTAGTCGGCCGCCTGCAGCAGCTTCAGGATGATGTTCTCGACGTCCTCGCCGACGTAGCCGGCTTCGGTGAGCGTCGTGGCGTCCGCCATCGTGAACGGCACGTCCAGCATGCGCGCCAGGGTCTGGGCGAGCAGCGTCTTGCCGCAGCCGGTCGGCCCGATCAGCATGATGTTGGACTTGGCGATCTCGACTTCGTTCGCCTTGCCGCCGTGGCTCAATCGTTTGTAATGATTGTGCACGGCGACGGAAAGGATGCGCTTGGCGCGGTCCTGCCCGATGACGTAATCGTCGAGGATCTGCCGGATCTCCTTGGGAGACGGCACGCCATCCTTCGACTTGACGAGAGTCGTCTTGCTCTCTTCCCTGATGATGTCCATGCAGAGTTCGACGCATTCATCGCAGATGAACACGGTCGGACCGGCAATGAGCTTGCGGACTTCGTGCTGGCTCTTGCCGCAGAAGCTGCAATACAGGGTGTTGCGGGAATCACCCCCGGACTTGGCGGCTGGCATGTCGGTAACGCACCTCCGCTTGGGGGGCCCTACGACCTGCGGGCCCGCACACAAGCCTATGTTAAACGTGCCGCCCGGACGGCGACAACATCAAAATATGGTGTGTCGCCGTGCGAACGGGAAACAATTGGTCGCTGCTGCCCCTTTAGGAGGCAGCCGCCTGGATGGTCGTGGGGGTCGGCCGCTTCTCGAGGACGTCGTCGATAAGGCCGAACTCCTTGGCTTCCAGGGGCGCGAAGAACTTGTCGCGCTCCATGGCCTGCTCGATCACCTCGATCGGCTTGCCGGTATGTTCCACGTACATCTGGTTAAGCCGCGCCCGGGTCGCAAGGATCTCGCGGGCATGGATTTCGATGTCGGTGGCCTGGCCCTGAGCGCCGCCCGAGGGCTGGTGGATCATGATGCGGGCGTTCGGCAGCGCGAAACGCTTGCCCTTCTCGCCTGCGGTCAGCAGCAGCGAGCCCATCGAAGCGGCCTGGCCATAGACCAGGGTCGAGATGTGCGGGCGGATGTAGCGCATGGTGTCGTAGATCGCCATGCCCGACGTCACCACGCCACCGGGCGAGTTGATGTAGAACGAGATGTCCTTGGTCGGATTCTCGGCTTCGAGGTAGAGCAGCTGGGCGCATAGCACGCCTGCCACATGATCCTCGACCGGGCCGTTCAGGAAGATGATCCGTTCCTTGAGCAGCCTCGACCAGATGTCGTAGCCGCGTTCGCCGCGCGCCGATTGCTCGACCACCATCGGCACGTAGTAGTTGTTGTAGACTTCGAGCGCATCGCGGTCGCGAATCATCGCGGGCCCCCTTGAGTGACAGTGCTACGGAAAGTGGCAGCGCCGGTGGCCCCATTCAAGGCCACCGGCTCTGGATCAGTTCGCCGCCGCTTCCGCAGGCTCGTCGTTTTCCGCCTCGCGGGCGGCCTTCAGCAGTTCCTCGGGGGTAACCGGCTTCTCCGAAACCTTGGCGAGCTCCAGGATGAAGTCGACCGTCTTCTCCTCGAAGATCGGCGCCCGCAGCTGCTCCTTCGCCTCGGCATTCTTGCTGAAGAACTCCAGGACCTGGCGCTCCTGGCCCTGGTAGCGCATGGCCTCGCGCATCACCGCCTGGTTGAGCTCCTCAGGCGTCACGTCGATGCTGTTGGAGCGGCCGATGTCGGCCAGAAGCAGGCCGAGACGCACGCGGCGATCCGCGATCTCGCGGTACTCCTTGCGCATCTTCTCCTCGTCGTCCTCGAGCTTCTCGCCCTTCGCCTTGGCTTCCTCGATGCGCTGCCAGATGGCGTTGAACTCGCTCTCGACGAGGCCTTCCGGCACTTCGAACTTGTGGATTTCCGCAAGCTTGTCGAGGAGCTGGCGCTTGATCATCGTGCGCGAGATCTGGTTGTAGTCCTGGCCAATGCGCTCGCCGATCGCCTTGCGCATGGCCTCCAGGTTCTCGAAGTTGTTCCGCTTCGCCAGCTCGTCGTCTGCCGGCTTGTCGACGAACTCGTGGATTTCCTTGATCGTGCACTTGAACACGGCGTCCTTGCCGGCGAGTTCGGGTGCGCCGTACTCGGCCGGGAAGGTCACCTTGACGTCGACCGTCTTGCCGACCTCGGCGCCCATCAGCTGATCCTCGAAGCCGGGGATGAACGAGCCCGAGCCGAGCTCCAGCGTGTAATCGCTGGCGGCGCCGCCGGGGAACTCGACACCGTCGACCGAGCCCACGAAGTCGAGCTTGATCGCGTCGCCCGTCTGCGCCGGGCGCGGCGGATCCACCGGCTTCTGCTCACGGTTGGCCTTGGCGATGCGCTCGAGCGCCTCGTCGATGTCCTTGTCCGGCACTTCCGCCTTCAGTCGCTCGAGCTCGATGCCCGAGAAGTCGAGCTTGCCGATTTCCGGCAGCACTTCGACGACGACCTCGAACTCGACGTCCTTGCCCTCTTCGAGCTGCTTCAGGTCGACGCGCGGCTGCAGCGCGGGCTTAAGGCCGCGATCCTCGATCGCCTTCGCCGTGCTGCTATTGACGGCCGCCTCGACGGCTTCACCGAACAGCGCCTGCCCATACTGCTTCTTGAGGAGACTGACCGGCACCTTGCCGGGACGGAAGCCCGGCAGGGCCGCAGTCTTCGCCATTTCGGCCAGGCGCTCGTCGATCTTCGTCGACAGGTCGCTCGCGGGGACGACGATCTTGAACTGGTGCTTCAGGCCTTCGGCCGAGAGTTCCGTAACTTGCATTGTCTCACTTCCATTTCCTGGTGCGGGCGGAGGGGCTCGAACCCCCACGCCTTGCGGCACGAGAACCTAAATCTCGCGTGTCTACCAATTCCACCACGCCCGCCCGAAGCTTGCCCAAACGACATCCTGAGCCATCGGGGCGTGCCGCGAAGGCCGAATCGCGCGCCTCTTAGCCCGACCCCGATGAGCGGTCAATTGAAGGACGACAGGGAGTGAAGGACGCGCGGCAATTGAGCGGGCAAATCCTCGGCGATCAGGCCGTGAAGACCGAACTGCAGCGCACACTCCCCGTGCAGCCATGCCGCCGCCGACGCCGCGGCAAACGGCGTGAAGCCCTGCGCCAGAAGCCCGCCAATCAGCCCGGCCAGGACGTCGCCAGATCCGGCCGTCGCCAGCGCCGGAGAGGCATGGACGTTGATCACCGCGCGGCCATCGGGCTCGGCGATCACCGTGTCGGGGCCCTTGAGCAGGACAGTCGCCCCGCTCCGCGCCGCCGCCCGCCTCACCCGGTCCAGCTTGCCGGGCTCACCGGCAAGGTCGGGGAACAGCCGCCGGAATTCTCCCTCATGCGGCGTCAGCACCGTCGGCCCGGCTATGCGGCCGAACAGGACATGGGGATCGCCGGAGAAGACGGTGATCGCGTCGGCATCCAGCACGACCCGGCGCCGGGCGCCGAGGGCCGCGAGGACGGCATCCTTCGTCCGGTCGATCACACCCGATCCCGGGCCGATCAGAACCGCGTTCCGCCGCTCGTCTTGCAGCAGATGGGCGAACATCGGGCCATCGTCGACCTCGACCACGAGATTGCCGGGCTCGGCCGCCTGATAGGTCGTCATCGTCGACCGGAAGCCCGCGATCGTCACCAGCCCTGCCCCGACCCGGCGCGCGGACAACGCCGCCAGCCGTGCCGCCCCCGTGGCATGAGGCCCGCCGAGGATCGTGAGATGGCCCCGCGCATACTTGTGGTCGCCGATATCGCCGCGGCGCAGCAGGTGCGCCCACAGGGCCGGCGCGTTCAGCCAGGTCCGCGGGCCGATCGAATTCAACGCGGCCGCCGGAATACCAATATCGACGATCCGGAGAGCACCGCAGCGACGCAGGCCCTCTAGCGAGTAGTGGCCCGGCTTGGCGCAAAAAAACGACACCGTCCCTTCTGCCCGAAAGGCGCGGCCGAGGATCTCTCCTGTGTCGCCATGGAGGCCGCTCGGCACGTCGATGGCGACCACGGGCAGTTCCCGCTCATTCACCAGATCGATCACGGCGGCAATCTCTCCCTCGACCGGGCGACTGAGGCCGGCGCCGAAGATCGCGTCGATCACGAGGGGGGCGCCTTCCAGCAGCGCCGGCGACCACGGCTCGATCGGGCCCTTCCAGGTTCCGGCGGCCCAGGCCGCATCTGCCTTCAGGCTCCCGATGTCGCCGAACAGAGCCACGCGGACGGGCCAGCCCGCCGCCTGCAGATGTCGTGCCGCGACGAAGCCGTCGCCACCATTGTTGCCCGGCCCGCAGAGCACGATCACGGGGCGACATGCATGGCACTCCATCGCAGCGACGGCCACCGCTCTGCCGGCGGCCTCCATGAGGGTCTGTCCCGAAATCCCGGCGGCGATGGCGAAGGCATCGGCCTTGCCCATCTGAGAGCAGCCGAGAAGCGCCAGTGAGTCGTTGGGAATGAGATCGTGCACGTCAGGCCTTGGCGGCATGGAACGGGGGCGATTGGGGCGGCCGACCGGATTTGAACCGGCGACATCCAGAATCACAATCTGGCGCTCTAACCAACTGAGCTACGGCCGCCATCGCGGATCGCTCCCGACGAAG
Organism: Reyranella sp.; assembly: GCF_052439685.1. Classification (GTDB taxonomy): domain Bacteria; phylum Pseudomonadota; class Alphaproteobacteria; order Reyranellales; family Reyranellaceae; genus Reyranella. The sequence continues at coordinate 268,915 of NZ_JBQVQG010000002.1, read as the reverse complement.
CGCGCCTTCCTACGCTCCGGCGGCCGGAGCGTCAACAATCAGCAGACGTGTTGGGCAGCAGTCGATCGATCGCGTGCATCCAGACGGCGCAGGCCTCCTCGAACGACAGTTCGAACTGGCCGCGCAGACGTGCCCAGCTTTCAAAATCGACCAGGGCCTCGATCGCAAGGACCGTATGGCGGCGCTGGCGAGGCTCCAGGGTCAACAGCTCGGTCGCATAGACCTCCTCGATGCGATTCACGACCATCTCGCGGATCACGCGGATTCGAGCCTTGAGATCCGGCGAATCGGCCTGGTTGGCATTGAGGGCACACCACAAAGGCAGCCATTCCTCGCAGGTCTGGCCGCGCATCTCGACGTGCACCCTGATTCGCTCGCTGCGACTCCCGGTCGCCGCCCGCGCGGCGACGCGGCTGGATGCCCGCAGCAGCACCTCGTCGGTCGCCGCGACCCGCAGCGCGTGTAGGTCGGGAAAGCGTTCGAAGACCGATCGCACCGAGTAGCCGGCGCGCTGCGCGATCGCGGCGGCCGTCGGAATCTGGGGCCTTTCGCGCAGGAGCGCGAGGTAGGCATCGATGATGAGCTGGCGCGTGCGGGCGCTGCGCGCCCTTCGGCCATCCATGGGCTCCGTTTTGCCGGACGGTGTGGGAATTTCTCCGCCCGCCGCGGTCACACAGCCTCGCTCGAACTCTTGGGCAGCAGCCGGTCGATCGTCCGGATCCACACACCGTAGGCCTCGTTGACGGACAGGCCGAAGAATTCACGCATGCGTTCCCAGCTTTCGACGTCGGTCAGCGCCTCCAGCACGATCAGCGTCTGCCGCCGCTCTTCCGGCTGCATCATCGCGAACTCCGGTGCGAACATCAGCTCCATGCGCTGTGTTACGCGTTCGCGCGCCAGGCGGATACGGACCTTCAGCTCCGGCGAATCGCCCTGGTTGACCACCAGCGACCGCCACAGGCGCACCCATCGCTCACAGGTCTGCCCGCGCGTCTGCACATACGATTCGATCCTGCTCTCGCGGTTGCCCTCGACCCCTCGAGGCGGCGCCAGAGCCGAAACCTGGGCGAAACAGTAATCGACGGCCGCTACCTGGAGAGCCAGGATATCGGGAAAGCGCTCGAAGATCGATCGCACGGAGTATCCGGCCTTCGCCGCGATCTCGGCCGCGGTCGGCACGCGTGGGGACAGGTCCTGCGCGAGCACGAGGTAGGCCTCGATGATCAGCTGTTTCGTCCGCTCGCTGCGCAGCCGGCGACCATCCACTTTAATCGGGCGCACACTCATGAGAGGGGCGCGCCTTCCGGCGTCGGCGGGAGGATCCGGTCGATTGCCGCGATCCAGGCCGCACAGCCATCTGCAAACGAGAGCCCGTACATATCGCGAAGCCGCGCCCAACTCTCGATGTCAGTGATGGCCTCGAGGGCAATGAGGGTCTTCCGGCGTTCCGCCGCATCGAGTGCCGTGAGCTCGGGCCGATACATGAGCTCCATGCGCTCGATCGTTCGGTTGCGGGCGACCTTGATGCGAATCTTCAGGTCGTCGTTCTCGTCGACGTTGAACAGCAACGCCCGCCATAGCGAGATTCCGCGCTCACAGGTCCCCGCCCTGGTCTCGACATACGACCGGATGCGGGTGGCCCGGTCGCCGTCGATGTCGCGTGCCGGCGCCAGCGCCGCCGCGTGTGCGAGTGCGTAGTCCGCCGCCGCCACCCGCAAGGTGTGAAGATCGGGAAACCGCTCGAAGATGGAGCGCACCGAATATCCTGCGCGTTTCGCTATGTCCGCCGCCGTCGGCACTGGCGTTTGGCGATTTTCCCGGATGATCGCGAGGTAGGCTTCGATGATCAGCTGCTTCGTTCGCTCGCTGCGAAGCCGGCGACCGTCCACCCGGATGTTTTTCGGGGAGGACGGGTCGCGGGCGGAAGGGTCGATCCAGCTCATCCCGGCAGCATGCCCGCCAGCCGGGGCCAGGTTGCGTTGCCGCAATACCCAGAGCGAATTAAAAGCAATATCAACGCTAACACCTCGGACGCTGGCTCTGCCCCGCCAAAACAGGGTAACAATTGCACCTTATGTCCGGATCAATGCAAATACCAGATGATTAGCGCCCGAAATATTTCGCCAGTCGAGATATTGCGCTCTCGAGCGTGCTGTCGTTCTTGCAGAAGCAGAAGCGCGCGAAATGCCTTGGCGCAGCTTCAGATTGATAGAAGGCGCTGACTGGCACCGCGGTCACCCCGGCCTCGACCGTGATGTGCCGGCAGAAATCCTCGTCGGTTCCGTTGAAGCCCAGCGGCCGGAAGTCGGTCGTCACGAAATAGGTGCCGTGCGATGGCAGGACCTCGAACCCGATCTCCGCCAGGGCCCCGGCCAGATGGTCTCGCTTGCGTTGCATGTCGGCGGCGAGTGTCGAGAAATAGCGATCGTCCAGACGTAAACCGGTCGCCGCGCCCCATTGCAGGTTGGGAGGCGTCGTGAAGGTCATGAACTGGTGGGTCCGGGCGATCGCCTTCATCAGCTCGGGCGCCGCCGTGATGTAGCCGACCTTCCAGCCGGTCAGGCTGAAGCTCTTGCCCGCGGAGCCGATCCGGACCGTGCGGTCGCGCATGCCCGGCAGGGTCATCAGCGAGATGTGGCGCCGATCGTCGAAGATGATGTGCTCGTACACCTCGTCGCAGATCGCGTAGACGTCGTGCTCGAGGCAGAGACCGGCGATGAACTCCAGCTCCTCGCGGTCGAATACCTTTGAGCAGGGATTCATCGGCGTATTGAACAGGATCAGCTTGGTTTTCGGTCCGAACGCGGCCGCCAGCTCCTCCCGCGGCAGGCGCCAGGTCGGGGGCTCCAGGCGGACCAGCTTGGGCACTCCGCCCGCCCGCCGTACGATCGGCAGATAGGAATCGTAGAGTGGCTCGATCAGCACGACCTCGTCGCCCGGCTCGATCAGGCCGAACAGGCAGTCGCCCAGCGCCTCGGTCGCCCCGGATGTAACGAGCACTTCAGCCTGCCAGTCGATGTCGAGACCCTGGAAACGCCCGGCATGCTCGGCGACCGCTTGGCGCAGTTCGGGGATGCCCATCATCGGCGGATACTGGTTGTGCCCATTCAGGAGATAGTCCGCCGCGGCCGCCCTCACCTCCTCCGGCCCCTTGTCGTCGGGAAAGCCCTGCCCGAGATTCACCGACTGGTGCTCGCGGGCCAGCGCCGACATGACTTCGAAGACCGTCGTGCCGAGCCCGGCCATGGTGGAGTTTGCGGATTTCATGGGAGCTTCTCTTGGTGTCTAATTTTTGCGCTGTATTTTGATTGTCTTTTAATCAGTCCGCCCTCAAAACAGACAGACTGAAGCCAGATTTCCCGCAGAGTCCTGTGGAAAATTCTGGCATGAAATGTGCTTCCCTATCCTCATACGGGCTCTTCTGATCGGAGGGGCCCGGTGCCTTCGTGCGGAGTGTCTCAAGCCAAATGAAGAAGATCGAAGCGATCATCAAGCCCTTCAAGCTGGACGAGGTGAAGGATGCCCTCAACCAGATCGGTCTGAAAGGCATCACGGTTCTCGAGGCCAAGGGCTTCGGCCGCCAGAAAGGCCATACCGAGCTTTATCGTGGCGCAGAGTATGTCGTCGACTTCCTGCCGAAGGTGAAGCTGGAACTCATCATCGAGGACGAGATGGTGGAAAAGGCGGTCGAAGCGATCCGCGCCTCCGCCCATACCGGTCGCATCGGCGACGGCAAGATCTTCGTGTCGAGCATCGACGACGCGATTCGAATTCGTACTGGTGAGCGTGGTGACGCCGCCGTATGAGGACCCGGCCTTTTGGGGGCTGAAAGCAGTAAACCACAAGTAGAGGGACGACCGACTATGGATGCCAAACAGGTTCTCGCGCTGATCAAGGAAAAGGACGTCAAGTTCGTTGACTTCCGCTTCACCGATCCTCGCGGCAAGTGGCAGCACACGGCCCGCATGGCGTCCGCCACCGACGAAGGCACCTTCGAGGACGGCGTGATGTTCGACGGTTCCTCGATCGCCGGCTGGAAGGCGATCAACGAGTCCGACATGATCCTGATGCCGGATACGTCCACCGCCGTGCTCGATCCCTTCTCGGCACAGACCACGCTGATCGTGAGCTGCGACGTCGTCGAGCCCTCGACGGGCCAGCTCTACGCCCGCTGCCCGCGCTCGACGGCCAAGCGCGCCGAAGCCTTCATGAAGTCGTCCGGCATCGGCGACACCGCCGTGTTCGGCCCCGAGCTTGAATTCTTCGTGTTCGACGACGTCCGTTACGACGTGCAGATGCAGGGCAGCTTCTACAGCATCTCCTCCAACGAATCGCCGTGGAACACCGGCGTTGCCGTCGAAGGCGGCAACCTGGCCCATCGTCCGGGCGTCAAGGGCGGCTACTTCCCGGTCCAGCCGGTCGACACGCACAACGACCTGCGTGCCGAGATGATGTCGGTCTGCACCGACATGGGCCTGGTCATGGAAATCCACCATCACGAGGTTGCCCCGGCGCAGAACGAACTCGGCTTCAAGTTCGACACGCTCGTGAAAACCGCCGACAACGTGCAGAAGTACAAGTACTCGCTGCACAACGTCGCCCACAGCTACGGCAAGTCGCTGACCTTCATGCCGAAGCCGCTCTATGGCGACAATGGCTCGGGCATGCACTGCCATCAGTCGATCTGGAAGGACGGCAAGCCGCTGTTCGCCGGTTCGGGCTATGCCGACCTGTCGGAGACGGCGCTGTACTACATCGGCGGCATCATCAAGCACGCCAAGGCGCTGAACGCCTTCACCAACGCCAGCACCAACTCCTACAAGCGCGTGATCCCGGGCTTCGAGGCGCCGGTGCTGCTGGCCTACTCGTCGCGCAACCGCTCGGCCTCGTGCCGCATCCCCTACGCGTCCTCGCCCAAGGGCAAGCGCGTCGAGGTCCGCTTCCCCGATCCGTCGGCCAACCCCTACCTCGCCTTTGCGGCGATGCTGATGGCCGGCCTCGACGGCATCAAGAACAAGATCCATCCGGGCGACCCGATGGACAAGAACCTGTACGACCTGCCGCCGGAAGAACTCTCCAAGGTTCCGACCGTCGCCGGCTCGCTGCGCGAGGCCCTCAACTCGCTCGACGCCGACCGCTCGTTCCTCACCCAGGGCGGCGTGTTCACCGACGACCAGATCGACGCCTACATGGAGCTCAAGTGGGAAGAGGTCTACAACTGGGAACACCAGCCGGCCCCGATCGAGTACAAGATGTACTACTCGATCTGATCTTTTCCGATCTTTCGGATCATGGAAGGGCCCGCTGTTGCGGGCCCTTCTTTTGTTGGAGGATGCGCGCCGCAAAACCTTCGAGGGAAGTTCGACATGGGCTGGATGGACGAAGCGATGGAGACCCTGCGGCCCTGGATCGGGCGGGTGCGCACGGTCGAGGACGATATCGGCATGATGGCCGTCCGCCGCGTCGCCGCGACCTTCGACGTCGATCCCGACAGCATCAAGCGCGGCCAGGAGCTGCCGCCGCACTGGTTCACCGTCTTCTTCGCCGAGACCGTCCGCCAGGGCGAGCTCGGTCCCGACGGCCATCCCAACAAGGGCATCGTCCTGCCGCCGATCCCGATGCCGCGCCGCATGGGCGCCGGGCGCCGGGTCGAGATCATGGGGCGCCTCAAGGCCGGCGAGCCGGCGCTGAAGAAGGCCGAGGTCGCGAACATCGTCCCCAAGACCGGCCGCTCGGGCGACATCTTCGTGCTGACGATGCGCCACACGATCGAACAGGCCGGCCGGGCCATCGCTTCCGACACGTTCGACGCCATCTATCGCCCGGCCGTGCCGCCGGGCCAGAAGACCACCGCCACGGTCGCCACCCCGGCACGCACCGGCCACGCCTGGACCGAGACGACGTCGCTCACCAACACGCTCAATTTCCGCTACGGCGGCATCACCTGGAACGCCCACCGCATCCACTATGACGGCGACTACACGCGCAGCGAGGAAGGCTATCCCGCCATCGTGTCCAACGGCGGCCTGTCGATGCATCTGATGGTCGACGCCGCGCTGAAGCATGCCAAAGGCGAGCTGAAGGGCTACAGCGCCCGCCTCGTCCATCCGCTCTGGGTCGGCGACCTGATCGAGGTGCGCGGCGAGGAACAGAAGGACGGCAAGCTGAAGCTGTGGGCCGCCGACAAGAACGGCGTGCTGTGCGGCGAGATGGACCTGGAGTTCGCGGCGTGAGCGGTGGTCCGCTCTCCGGCGTGAAGGTGGTCGACCTGACGACGGTGGTCGTCGGGCCGATCTGCACGCGCACCCTCGCCGACTACGGCGCCGAGGTCATCAAGGTCGAGGCGCCGGGCGGCGACCTGCTGCGCACCATGGCGCAAGGCAGCCGCAATCCCGGCATGTCGGGCAAGTTCATCAACTTCAACCGCAACAAGCGCTCGATCGTGCTCGACATCAAGCAGCCGGACGGGCTCGCCGCGCTCCATCGCCTGATCGAAAAGGCCGACGTGTTCGTGAGCAACGTCCGGCCAGAGGCCCTCACCCGCGCCGGGCTCGATCATGCGAGCCTCGCGAAGAAGAACCCGAAGCTGATCCACTGCTCGATCCTGGCCTTCGGGCGCGGCGGCCGCTACTACAACCGCCCTGCCTACGACCCCATCGTGCAGAGCCTGTCCGGCGTCGCCGGCACCCTGGAGCGCGCCACCGGTGAGCCGCGCTTCGTGCCCATGGTGATGAGCGACCACACCACGGGCCTGATCGCCGCCCAGTGCATCGGCTTCGCCCTCTACCGGCGCGAGAAGACCGGCGTCGGCGAGGCGATCGACGTTCCGATGCTCGAGAACATGGCCTCGTTCGTGTCGAGCGAGCATCTCGGCGCCGCGACCTTCGATCCGCCGATCGGTCCCAGCGGCGACGGAAGGCTGCTGAGCCCCGACTATCGACCGCTGCCCACCAGGGACGGCTACATCACCGTCGGGCCCAACACCAACCAGCAGGCCTTCGCCTTCTTCGACGCCATCGGCCGGCCCGAACTGAAGACCGACCCGCGCTTCGACAGCGCCTTCGCCCGCACCAACAATGCCGCCGCCTATTTCGAGGTTCGCAAGACCGGCCTCGCCCAGAAGACGACGGCGGAATGGCTGGAAATCTTCGACCGGCTCGATGTGCCGGCGGCGCGCTACAACACGATCGACGACCTGCTCACCGACCCGCATCTCGGCGACGTGGGTTTCTTCCAGCCCGAGGACCATCCCAGCGAAGGCCGCATCCGCCGTTCGCGCCGCGCCAACAAGTTCTCGGGCGGCGAGCGAGCAGCCGAAACGCATGCGCCCAGGCTCGGCGAGCATACCGCCGAGATTCTCGCCGAGGCCGGATACGGCGAAGCCGAGATCGAGACGATGCGGACGTCGGGCGCGGTGCGCTGACGCCACGCGCCGCCCGCCCTCAGTAAGGCCGGTCGCCCTCGATCAGGACGCGGTGCATGATGCGGCTCTCGCCCATCGGATAGTCGATCACCACTCGGTGCATGGTGGCGCGATTGTCCCAGACGACGATGTCGCCTTTCGTCCAGACATGGCCGAAATGGTGCTGCGGCTTGCGCGCCTCGTCGGCCAGCTCGTCGAGCAGCGCGTCGCTCTCTTCCCGCTCCAGCCCGACGATGCGGTCGAGCCGGTTGGGGTTCAGGTAGAGCGCCTTGCGGCCGGTGACGGGATGGGTGCGGACCAGCGGATGCTCGACGTCCGGTGTCTCGGCGATTTCCTCCGGCGTGCGCGGCGACGGCCGGTTGCGGGCGCGCGGCGTGTCGTAGCCGTGAATGGCGCGCCGGCCGTCGATCCGCTTCTTCGTGGCTTCGGGCAGCGCCTCATAGACCGAGTGCATGTTGCAGAACCAGGTGGCGCCACCTTTGCTCGGGATCTCGATGCCGTGCAGCAGGGTCGCCTTGGCAGGCACCGCAAAATAGGAATCGTCGGTGTGCCAGTCCTCGGCGCGGATGGCGGTCTTGTCGGTGGTGCCGTCGGCCATCAGGGTGCTCACCATGACCGACACGTCGGGCACGGCGCCGCTGCGCTTGTAGCGCAGCAGCTGCTTCTGCGGCGCACCGAAGGCCTTGGACAATTCGCGCGTCTGTTCCGGCGTCATCGGATCGCCCGGGATCACGACCAGCAGGTGCTCGGCGAGCGCCTGGTTCAACATCGCGGCCACGGCGGGCTGGTTCGCCGTGGTGCGATCCAGTCCCTCGATCCGCGCGCCCAGGGCGGCTTCGTTGGGAACGACTTCCGGCATGGTCCTGCGGCTCCCGTCGGTTCACTGCGTCGGATGAGCCTAACGCAAGAGCGGGCGGCCGCACAAAGGCAAGAGCCGGAGAGCGGAAGGCGCCCTACTCGGCCTTGAAACCGAGTTCCTTGGTCAGGGTACCGAACCGGCGATAGTCGCTCCGGAGCAACGCGCCGAGGTCCTGGGCGGTGCCACCGACGGGCCGCATCGCCACCCCCGCATAGATTTCCCGCAGCCGCGGATCGCGCAGCGCAGTGTTCGTTTCGGCATTGAGCCGATCGAGGATGGCAGGCGGCACCTTCGCCGGTGCCAGAAGCGCCATCCACTGGTCGACGACGACGTCGTAGCCCAGCTCCTTCAAGGTGGGCACGTCGGGCAGTGCCGGCGATCTCTCGGCGGTGGTCACGGCCAGGATGCGAATCCGGCCGGCCTTCTGGTAGGGGATCAGGGGCGCGATGCCGAGGACCGCGAGCTGGACCTGACCGGCCAGGAGATCGTTCACCGCCTGGCCGCCGCCGCGATACGGCACGTGCAGCATCTTGAGACCGGAGACGCGGGCGAACCATTCACCGGCGAAATTCTGCGAGGAGCCGATGCCCGACGTGGCATAGCCGATCGGCTCCTGCTTCGTGCGACCGAGCTCGACGAGCTGCTGCAGCGTGGTGACGCCGAGCGAGGGATGCACGGCGATCACCAGAGGCTGCGACGAGAGCTGGGCGATCGGCGCGAAGTCGCGGATGGGATCGTAATTGGGCGGCGGATCGAGATGGGGCTGCAGGCCGAGACTGTCGGTGCCCGCCAGCAGCGTATAGCCGTCCGGGGCAGCCTTGGCCGCAAAATCGTAGCCGATGCGGCCGGCCGCGCCGGGCTTGTTCTCGACGACCACCGACACGCCGAGTTGCTGCGACAAGCGTTCCGCCAACGGCCGGACTGCCGTGTCGGTGGTCCCGCCCGAGGGAAACGGTACGACGATGCGGATGGGCTTGCTGGGCCAGTCCTGTGCCGCGGCCGCGAAGGCCGACAGCGCGAGGCAGCCCGCGAGAAGCGGCAGGAGCGCGCGGCTCATGCTCCGGCCTTCCCGCCCGGCACGAACCCGTCCGGCGCCCCCGGCGGAATCGGCGGATGGGCCTTGAGGCTCTCCTGGAAGGATTCGATCAGACGGCGGATCGGGCCGCGCACCCAGCCCTCCTCCATGTTCGCGTCGGTCTCCTCCTTCGGATCCTTCACGAGATTGAACAGGTACGGCGTCTCCAGCTTGATCGGCCCTTCGTTGGGCTCGACCTCCCACATAAGATGCATCTTCCAGTCGCGCCATTTCACGGCCCGCAGCTCGGTCTTGATGTAATAGGGAAAACCATCGCGTGCCGACTTGTCCCGCTCGCCCAGGAAGAAGCCGAGCTGGTCGATGCCGTCGATCGGCCGGTCCTCGGGCAGGCTGGCGCCGGCGACTTTGGCCAGGGTGGGATAGAGGTCGGTGATGTGCAGCACGTCGGTCGTGCGACGCGGCGCGATCCGGCCCGGCCAGCGCAGGATGAACGGGACGCGAAGCCCGCCCTCCATGGCCGTGTGATAGGTGCCGCGCCAGGGACCAGCGGTGCCGCGCCAGGGCCGCCGGAACTCCGGTCCGTTGTCGCTGCCGAACAGCACCAGCGTGTCCTCGCCCAGGCCGAGCCGATCGATCGCGTCCAGCATCTCGCCCACGCGATGGTCCATCTCGGCCATCGCATCGGCGAAGTCGCCGGCGCCTGTGCGACCGGCGAAGTCCGGATGCGGCAGGGTCGGGAAGTGGAGTTGCGTCAGCGGCACGTAGGCGAAGAACGGGCGCCGAGCGGTGGACTGCCGCTCCATGAAGTCGATCGTCCGGCGGGTGATCTCGCCGTCGATCAGGCGACGCTGTTCGAGATCGTAGACCGCGAGGTCGCGCGCCGGTTCGCCTTTCACGCCCTCCATCACGTAGGGCATCGGCACGATCGTCGGGTCGAAGCCCGGCGCCGCCGTGAACATGGCTTCGTTCGAGGTGCGTGGAATGCCATACCATTCGTCGAAGCCGCGATCCTTGGGCAGGCGCCCTTCCCGATCGCCCAGATGCCATTTGCCGAAGCAGGCCGTCGCGTAGCCGGCGCCCTGCAGCACCTCGCCCATCGTGATCTCCCAGGGGATCAGCCCCTGTGGGAGTCCGGCCGGCACCGACTGCATCGCGCCGGTACGGATCGGATGGCGGCCGGTCATCAGCGCCGATCGGGTCGGCACGCAGTCGCTCTCGACGTTGAAGTTGAGGCAGGTCAGACCCTGTTCCGCGAGCGCGTCGATCCTCGGCGTCGGGGCGCCACGCAGCACGCCGCCGCCGTAGCAGCCGAGTTCCCCCCATCCCAGATTGTCGGCGAGGATCAGCAGGATGTTGGGCGGGCGAACGGTCACGGGTCACGCTCCTCTGTGGGTTCGCAAAGAGTGACAGGCGCCCGATCATGTTTAAAATGCAAATAGCGGACCGCTTGTTGCGATTCCCGCAAGAGGTGTCAGGTGAAACTGCAGGCGCTCCGGCTCTTCCTGCGCATCATGGAACTGGGAAGCCTCGGTGCCGCCGCCCAGTCCCTGAACATGAGCCAGTCCGCCGCGAGCCGCCTGCTTGCGGGGCTCGAACACGGCACTGGGTTGCGGCTCTTCCATCGCGACCGCATGCGCCTCGTCCCGACGACCGAAGGCACCGCCTTCTTCGCCGAGGTCCGGCGCGTCCTGGTGGCGATCGACGACCTGCCCCGCGTCGCCCAGCGCGTGGCGGGCGGCACGCGCGTCCGTCTCCGCATCGTGAGCATGCCGCGCTTCGCCACCAGCCTGCTGGCGCCAGCCGTTGCCGACTTCCATCGCCATCATCCCGAGGTCGAAGTCGACGTCGCGATCATCCATCGACGCGAACTCGAACTGGCCGTCGCCAACCAATCCTTCGACCTCGGAATCGGCGCCCTGCCGCTCGACAATCCCGGCATCGAGGCCCAACCGCTGCTGAGCCTGCCCGCGGTGGTCGTCCTGCCGGCCGGGCATCCCCTCGCCCGGCGCAAGGCGCTCGGCGCGCGCGATCTTGCCGCCGAGACCCTGATCGTGCTCGGCACGGGGACGCAGTTGCGCGACGACGTCGAGACCATGTTCGCAGCCGAAGGCGTTCCCATCCGGCCGAAAATTGTCGTCGACTCGCTCGAATTCGCCTGCCGTCTCGTCGCTCAGAGTGCCGGCGTCGCGATCGCCGATTCGCTCACGCCGGCCAGCCTTGGCGCGGGTCGACTCGTCCTGGTGCCCTGGCGTCCCCGAACCCTGTTTCACGTCGGCGTGCTGCTGCCGGCGCTGATCCCGCCATCGCGGTCGGTCGAACAATTTCTGGAGTCCCTGCGCCGCTCGGCCAGGGAAGCCGGCGCCCGCCTCGCGCCGGCTTAGCGCGCCAGCAGGCCGGCCATCAGATCCGACAACCAGCGGCGCAGACGCTGCACCATGGCCTTCGCTTTCTGCCAGAGCGGCAGGGACTGCACGAAGGCATAGAGCCTGTCGCGCCATCTGAAGACCCAAGTCTCGGAAGCGAGGAACCAAGGCATCGTGACCAGGGTCGGCCGCAGAATCTTGTAGAGGCGCGCGACCAGAGCGGTCGCCAGCATCTTGCCGACCAAGATGCTGGCCGTCGCCAGGGCGAACTTTCCGTGCAGGGCGAAGCCGAAGGCAGCCAGCTTGATCGGCAGTACCAGCGCCGAGGGTGCGACGAAGGCGATCAGGGCCCCCCAGGGTGGCAGGCGCGCAAACCAGGCCTCCAGCCGGGCGACCGGCGGCCACTTGGCAAAGGCTGCCATGGCAACGCCCAGATAGTGCAGCAATACGTCTTCGAAGAAGACGATCGCCGCAGCCAGCGGCATCAGGAGCAGTTCCAGGGCACGCTTCAAATGGCGCTTCATGCTGCCGCCATCCAATCCACACAAAATGTCATTATGGTGTTTACCATGTTCACCCGCCGCACGTTCGCCCGACTTGTAGGCGCCGCCTCGCTGGCCCCCGCTGCCTCCCTGGCGCAATCCGGAAAGCCCCTGTCGCGTGTCGCCTTCGGCTCGTGCGCGAAGCAGACCCTGCCTCAGCCGATCTGGGAGCCCATCCTCGCCTACCGGCCGGACCTCTTCATCTTCGCCGGCGACAACGTCTATGGCGACTTCCATTCGCCGGATGCAGCCGATCTGAGGCGGGCCTACGAGGAAGCGAAGCACATCGAAGGATACGCGAAGCTGCGCGAGACGGTGCCGCACCTCGCCGTCTGGGACGACCACGATTACGGCGTCAACGACGGTGGCGCGGCGTTCGCCCACAAGGCGCTCGCCAAGGACCTCTTCTTCGATTTCTGGAAGGTGCCGGCGGGAGACGTCCGCCGCACGCGCGGCGGCATCTACGATTCGCGGATCATCGGTCCGGCGGGAAAGCGGGTGCAGGTCATCCTGCTCGACGTACGGTGGTTCCGCTCGCCGCTGAAGATCACCGACAAGCGCGGTGCGCCGGGCAAGCAGCGCTACCTGCCCGACCCCGATCCGGCAAAGACGATGCTGGGCGCCGAGCAATGGGCATGGCTGGCGGCGGAACTGCGCAAACCGGCCGAGCTGCGCCTGATCGTGTCGAGCACGCAGGTCCTGGCCGAAGGCCATGGCTGGGAGCGCTGGGGGAACATGCCGCTGGAGCGGCAGAAGCTCGTCGATACGGTTCGAGAGAGCGGCGCCAAGGGAGTCGTCTTCCTGTCCGGCGACCGTCACATCGGCGCGCTCTACCGCGAGACTCCCGAAGCCCTCTATCCGCTGTACGAGGTCACCTCGAGCGGTCTCAACATGGTCTATTGGGCCGCCAAGGAGCCTGGCCCCAACCGCCTCGGTCCCCTCTTCGCCGCCGCCAACTTCGGGGTGGTCGAGATCGACTGGCCGGCGCGCAAGATTCTGCTGGCACTGCGCGACGAAAGCGGTGACACGCGGCGTGCGGTCGATGTCGGCTTCGACGCCCTGGGCATCGCCTAGAAACGACAAGGGCCGCCCCTAAGGGCGGCCCCCAATCGACGATCGTCGAAGTCGTTACTGCGGCTGGACGCCGGCCGCCTTGATCGCCGGCACCCACTTGTCGATCGAGGCCTTGAGCTGGGCCCGCAACGCCTCGGGCGTCGCGTCCTTCGGCTCGGGCAGATCGACCGCCTGCTCGATCAGGCGGGTGCGCACCTTCTCGTCGCCGAGGGCGGTAACCAACGCCTTGTTGAGCTTATCGATGGCATCCTTCGGCGTGCCCTTGGCCACGAAGAAGCCGTTCCAGATCGTGACCTCGTAGCCCTTGAGACCCGACTCGTCGATCGTCGGGACGTCGGGCAGCTGCGGCAGGCGCTTCAGCGTGCTGACGCCCAGCGCCTTGATGGTGCCGGCCTTGATCTGCGGCAGCACGTTCACCGCCTGGTCGACCATGTAGTCGAACTGGCCGCTCACCAGGTCGTTCAGCGCCGGGCCGGTTCCCTTGTAGGGAATTTCCAGCACGTCGACCTTCATCATGCTGTTCAGCATCAGGCCGCCGAGGTGCGAGGCGGCGCCGATGCCGGCCATGCCGTACTGCGCCTTTTTCTGATTGGCCTTCACGTAGGCCTCGAACTCCTTGAAGTCCTTGGCCTGCAGTCCCTTCTTGGTGACCAGCACCATCGGGTTCGTGCCGCCGAGCCCGATCGGCTCGAAGTCCTTCTGACTGTCGTAGGGCAGCGCCTTGTAGAGCGCGATGTTCACCGCGAGGGTGCCCATGTGCGCAAACAGGATCGTGTAGCCGTCGGGCGTCGCCTTCGCCGCCTTGTTGACGCCGATCGTGCCGCCGGCGCCGCCGACATTCTCGACGATCATCGTCTGGCCGAGTGCCTCACCCATGCGGGCGGTCAGCACGCGGGCCAGCGCATCGGTCGGTCCGCCGGCCGCGAACGGCACGATGACCGTGATCGGCTTCGTCGGATAGGCCGTCTGCGCCATCGCGCCCAGGGGTGCGGCCGCCAGGGCGGCGGCGGCAACGGTCGACAATAGGTTGCGTCTCTTCACAGGGTTACCTCCCAAGAATCACTATGATGCGGCTGCTACACCGTCTTCACGAGCTCTGCAATGGCTGCACCGACGGTCTTGGTGTCGCCGTTGCCGCCCAGGTCCTTGGTGCGGGGTCCGCCTTCGACCAGCGAAGCCGCAATGGCCCGCTCGATGGCTTCCGCAGCCTCCGGATAACCCAGGTGCCGGACCATCATGGCGCCCGACCAGATCTGGCCGATCGGATTGGCGATGCCCTTGCCCGCAATGTCGGGGGCCGAACCGTGGACCGGCTCGAACATCGACGGATATTTGCGCTCGGGGTTGATGTTGCCCGACGGCGCCACGCCGATCGAGCCCGTCAACGCCGGGCCGAGGTCGGAGAGAATGTCGCCGAACAGGTTGGAGCCCACCACCACGTCGAACCAGTCCGGGTTGCGCACGAAGTGGGCCGTCAGGATGTCGATGTGATACTGGTCCGCCTTGATGTTCGGGTACTTCTTGCACATCTCGGCGAAGCGCTCGTCCCAGAACGGCATGGTGTGGATGATGCCGTTGGACTTGGTGGCCGAGGTCACGTGCTTCTTCTTCGTCGTGCTGGCGAAGTCGAAGGCGAACTTCAGGATGCGGTCCACGCCCTTGCGGGTGAAGATCGACTGCTGAATGGCCATCTCGTCGTCAGTGCCCTGGAACATGCGGCCGCCGATCGAGCTGTACTCGCCCTCGGTATTCTCGCGCACCACCCAGAAGTCGATCTCGCCGGGCTTGCGATTGGCGAGCGGCGACGGCACGCCTTCGAACAGGCGCACGGGACGAAGATTCACATACTCGTCGAAGTCGCGGCGGATCGGGATCAGCAGGCCCCACAACGAGACGTGATCGGGCACGCCCGGCCAGCCCACCGCACCGAGAAAGATGCTCTCGAAGGCCTTGAGCTGCTCCATGCCGTCGTCCGGCATCATCTTGCCGGTCTTCACCAGACGATCGCACGACCAGTCGAAATCAGTGAACTCGAGCTCGAAGTTGAAGCGCCGCGCCGCGGCCTCCAGAACCTTTACGCCTTCCGGCACGACTTCCTTACCGATTCCGTCACCCGGAATTAGTGCAATCTTATGCTTAGCCATCTTCAATCCTCCCGAACCGCGCGGACCCTAGCAGCGCGCCTTTGCCATGCAAGCGCGGCATTGCCCCTGCGGAACGCCCGCGCCAATATGAACACTCGTTTACCTCGGAGTGGCCATGACCTTCGACCTCAAGATTAGCGGCGGCACCATCGTCGACGGCACCGGCACGCCAGGCTTCACTGGCGATGTCGGCATCAAGGACGGCAAGGTCGTCGCGCTCGGCAAGGCCGATGGCGATGCGACCCAGACCATCGATGCAACAGGCAAGGTCGTCGCGCCAGGCTTCGTCGACGTGCACACGCATTACGACGCCCAGATTCTGTGGGATCGAATGCTCACTATCTCCCCGTGGCACGGCGTCACCACCACGGTGATCGGCAATTGCGGCTTCGGCGTCGCGCCGACCCGGGAAATCCATCGCAAGATGATCATGCAGACCCTCGAAAAGGTCGAGGGCATGAGCCTGGAAGCGCTTGAAGCGGGCCTCGGCACAGCCTGGCCGTTCGAGACATTCCCGCAATATCTCGACACGCTGGAGAAGCGCGGCTCGGCGATCAATGTGGCGGCCCTGTTCGGCCACACGCCGCTGCGCCTCTACGTGATGGGCGAGGAATCGACCGAGCGGGCGGCCACTCCCGACGAGGTCGGGGCGATGAAGAAGCTCGTGCGCGAGGCCATGGAGGCCGGCGCCATCGGCTTCGGCACCTCCGTCTCGGTCAGCCACAACGGCTATGCCGGCAAGCCGGTGCCAAGCCGCCAGGCGACGCCCGAAGAGATGGACGCCCTCGTCTCTGTCATGGGCGAGATGAAACGCGGCCTGATGCAGATCACGATCGGCCGCGATTTCTCGACCCGCCACATGGCCGAGGTCAGCCGCAAGTACGGCATCCCGGTCACCTGGACCGCGCTGCTCTCCCACCTCTACGGACCGGGCGGGCATCGCAAGCAGCTCGATCTCGCCGCCGAGCAGCGCAAGTCCGGCGCCCTGGTGATCCCCCAGGTGAGCTGCCGGCCGCTCAACTTCGAGGTCACCTTTGCCGAGCCGTTCATCTTCGATGTGATGCCGTTCATGAATGAGCTGGCGAAAGCCGAAGCGAAGGAGCCCGGCACCCGCCGCCGCGCCTACGCCGATCCGGCGTGGCGCGAGAAGCTGCGCAGCGAAGTCACGCCGCTGTTCCGTAACTGGTGGGACCGCGTCGTCATCGCCTGGTCGCCGTCGCATCGTGAACTCGAGGAACAGCCGCTCGCGGTGGCTGCTGCGAAGCTCGGCAAGGACCCCGTGGACCTCGCGCTCGACATCTCGCTGGCCGACGATCTGCAGACCCGCTTCCGCATGGCCGTCATGAACTTCGACGAGCAGGAAGTGGCCGAGCTGATCACCGATCCCAACACGATCATCGCGCTGTCCGACGCAGGCGCTCATGCGAGCCAGTTGTGCGACGCCTGCTACTCGACCCACCTGCTCGGCCACTGGGTGCGCGAGCGCAAGGTCTTCTCCCTCGAGGAGGCAGTGCACAATCTCACGCAGCGCCCGGCAGAGATGTTCGGCATCACCGATCGCGGCGTACTCGCCGAGGGCCGCCCGGCCGATGTCGTGGTCTTCGATCCGAAGACCGTCAATCCCGGCCCGCTCAAGCGCGTGTACGACCTGCCGGCCGGCGCCGACCGTCTCGTCTCCGAAGCGAGCGGCATCGATGCCGTCGTCGTCAACGGCAAGGTCATTCGCCGGAACAACAAGGACACCGTCGCGGCCGACGACAAGCTGCCCGGTCGTCTGCTAAGACACGGCCGAGCCGCCTGAGGCCACGAACAAGACCAGAGGGAGACAGTCATGATTCACGTCATCGCCATCATCACGGCCAAGCCCGGCAAGCGCGACGAAGTCCTCAAGAACTTCAAGGACAACGTCCCGGCGGTTCATGCCGAGAAGGGCTGCATCGAGTACGGCGCGGCCGTCGACATCGAGGGCGGCCCCTTCGCCAAGTTCGGGCCCGACACGTTCGTCGTGATCGAGAAGTGGGAGAGCATGGACCACCTCAAGGCCCACGGCGCGTCCGAGCACATGAAGGCCTATGCGGCCAAGAACAAGGACCTGCTCGCCGATCGCGCCGTCCACGTCCTGCAGAACGCTTGATCACCGTCGCTGAAACGGACGTCGCCGCGTACGAACGCGACGGCGTCGTCTGCCTGCGCGGCGCCTTCGATGCCGTGTGGGTCGGAATCCTGTGCGAGGCCGTCGAGCGCGACCTCCTGAAGCCGGGGCCGCACGCCACCAACTTCGCGGAAGGCAGCTCGTCGGGCAAATTCTTCGGCGACATGTTCATGTGGCGGCGGGACAACGATTTCCGCCTTGCCGCCCTCACCTCGCCGGCCGGCGAAATCGCCGCCGCCCTCATGCAGTCGGAGAAGGTCGACTTCTTCTACGACCAGCTTTTCGTGAAGGAGCCCGGCACGGCGCATCCGACGCCGTGGCACCAGGACCAGCCTTACTGGCCCGTTACCGGCCGGCAGATCACCTCGGTCTGGATCGCCCTCGACGATATCGACCACAGCAACGGCGCGGTCGAATTCATCGCCGGCTCCCATCGCTGGGGAATCAATTACCGGCCGACGCCGTTCCGCAAGGGCCATGAGGCCAAGTTCACGTCGAGCGACCTTGAGCAGATTCCCGACATCGACGCGGACCGGAGCAAGTACGACATCCGCTCCTGGACGATGGAGCCCGGCGACTGTCTCGTTTTCCACGCCATGATCGTGCACGGTGCGCCGGGCAACGATACGCCGGGCGCGCGGCGCCGCGGCCTGTCGCTGCGCTATACCGGCGACGATGCCCGCTACGACCCGCGCCCCGGCACCTTCCAGTTCCCCCACACCCCCGATCTCGCCGCCGGCGCCCCGATGACCTGCGACCTCTTCCCGAGAGTCTGGCCGAGGCGTTAGCGTTTCATGCCAAAGAGAATCGGCCGCCCTGAGCGATGCCCTCGAAGGTGGCGTGTTTGAAGGACCTCGTTACTCTAGGAAAAGCGTAAAGCACTGGTTCCCTGCTAGTCTCGCCATACTCACGGAGGTGCGGGCGATGCATCGGCTGTCGAATACGCTTCTCGCGCTCCTGCTGACGATGGCATTGACCGCGTTACCGGCAGCCGCTCAGGAACAATATTTCCCTTGGCCGACCAAAGCATGGGCCACCTCCTCGCCGGAGGAGCAGGGCATGAGTTCCGATGCACTCGCCCAGTTGATCGATTTCGGCACTTACAACAACGTGGACAGCTTCCTGATCACTCGCCATGGCAGGATCGTTCTTGAGGTTGCCTACGCACCCTATCGTGTCGAGCTGAAGCACCGGGTCTACTCTGTCACCAAGTCCGTCATCAGCACCTTGATTGGCATGGCGCTCGACGAGGGCAAATTGGATAGCGTCGACAGGAAGATCCTGGATTTTTTCCCCGGTCGAGCCATTGCCAACTTGGACGACGCCAAGAGGGCCATCAGGATCCGCCAGCTACTCGACATGAGATCGGGTCTCGCCTGGCAGGACAGCCTGGGCGTCTCATTCAACGCCATGGAGCGCAGTCCCGACTGGCAGCAGTTTGTCCTGGACCATCCCATGGAGAATGCGCCCGGCACGACCTTCAACTACAGCGGCGGCAATACCCATCTTCTATCGGCCATCCTGAGCAAGGCCACGGGCAAGAGTGCGCACGATTATGCACGGGAAAAGCTGTTTGCTCCCCTCGGAATTGATGACGTGCTGTGGCGCCACGACCCTCAGGGCATTTCGGGCGGCGGCGCCGGCCTCTACCTGCAACCGCGAGACATGGCGAAGCTTGGCTATCTCTACCTGCGTAACGGCCTGTGGGAGGGAAAGCAGATATTACCGCGGTCATGGATAGAAGCGGTACGCAAGGCGGATGGCGTCATTCCCGGCGGCTGGGCGTCGACTCTGCGATACGGCAACCAGTTCTGGATCATGCCGCGCCGCGACGCCTATCTCATGGTCGGCTTTCACCGGCAGCTCGTCATCGTCATGCCCAAGCTCGATATCGTGGTGGTCGCCACCGGCTCATCGCGCTTTTCCAACTCAAGCGGCTCGCCGACGTCGCCAGTCTATCGCTTTGACAGTCTGGTAGATCACGTCGAGGCCGCCGCGAAATCCGAGACCGCGCTGCCTGCAAATCCCCAGGCGATGAACTCTCTTGCCGAACGCCTCCGCGATGCGGCCCGCGAAAAGCCGGCGCAGGCCGGAGGCCAATCAGAGCTGGCAAAAACGGTCTCCGGCCGGATTTACCGACTCGACGGTAACCCACTCGGCGTCAAGTCCCTCAGACTGAAACTCGATACTCCTCAGCCATCCTACGAGTACGAGATCGATGGGAACCGGTTTGTCGTGCCGCCCGGCCGGTACGGCGGGCCGATTGGGTTCGATGGCTACTATCGCGTCGGCGGCCGTATGCCCTACGGAGTCAGCGCCGCCCGAGGCGTCTGGCTTGCCGACGGCAAAAGTCTCGTCGTCGATATACAGACACCTGGCAATGACGATGCCGCCCGGCTCACGCACGTATTCGACGGCAAGGCAGTCGACGTGAGCGTGGAGAGCGCTGGTGGACTCAAGCTGCGGCTACGGGGCCACGCCGACGACTGATCCCTCGGCGCCTCACTGAAAGTGGCGAGGAAGGTGATTCTACTTCGCTCCGAAAGGCTCTAGGCTCCCCGCCCACTCCCGAGGGCAGTTCATGGAAGAGCGTGGCATCGATCAGGTGACGGAGGTCACCAACACATCGTGGTTCGCGCGCCTCGGGCAAGCGATCGTCGGTGTCCTGATCGGCGTCATCTTCGTCGTCGTGTCGATCGGCGTGCTGTTCTGGAACGAAGGCCGCGCCATCCGCACGGCGCAGGGCCTGGCCGAAGGCGCCGGCATCGTGCGCAGCGTCCCGGCCGACCGGGTCGATCCCGCAAACGACGGCCGGCTGGTGCATGTCAGCGGCATGCTCTCGACCGCCGGCCCCGCGTCCGATGCCGACTTCGCGCTGCAGGTGAATGGCGTGCGGCTCGTGCGCCATGTCGAAGTCTATCAATGGAAGGAAGAGACCCACAGCGAGACCCGCACCCGGTTCGGCGGCGGCGAGGAGCGGACCACGACCTATAAGTATGTGCGCACCTGGTCGGACAAGCCCATCGACTCCGACCGCTTCAAGGAGCCGCGCGGCCATACCAACCCGGTGATGACCTACCAGTCGCGCGAATCGCTGGCGCCGGGCACGCGGCTCGGCGCCTTCGCCGTTCCCGAGCCGCTGCTGCGCGGCTTCGGCGAGCCCCGACGACTCGCGGCAACGGACGTGCAGGCCGATGCCCTGCAGATCCGCGTGAACAAGCCGGTCGCCGTGAACGATGGCGTGCTCTACGTCGGCCGCGACCCGTCCCAGCCGGCGATCGGCGACATGCGCATCTCGTTCTCTGAAGTGCCGTTGGAGACGGCCAGCGTGGTCGCCGCCCAGGCCGGGTCAGGCTTCGCACCCTTCCCTACCCATACCGGCACGACGGTCGAGTTGATCGCAGCCGGCGCCGTGCCGGCCAAGGTGATGTTCCAGCATGCCGAGGAGGAGAACGTCACAATGACGTGGATCCTGCGCCTGATCGGCGTGATCTTCATGTTGATCGGATTCAACTTCGTGCTGCGGCCGCTGGCCGTGGCGGGCAGCGTGATCCCGCTGCTGGGCGACGTGATCGGTGCCGGCACCTTCCTCGTGGCGCTGGTCTGCACGGTGGCGATCGCGCCGATCGTGATCGCGTTCGGATGGCTGTGGCATCGGCCGCTGATCGGGATCGGCGTGCTGGCGGTCGGGGCCGCGGCGACCTGGAGCCTGACGCGGCTGCTGCGGACGCGGGCCGAAGCGAAGAAGGCCGCGCGTCCGGCGACCTGATCTTCAGTCGGCGCGGATGATGCCCTTCATCACGATGTCGAGCATGCCCGTGCCGAGCAGGTCGCGGTTGGACCATGGGAAGTCGGCCTTCAGGATGAGGGCCGAGGCGACGCCGTGCATGGCCATCCAGCAGAGTTCCGCGCAGGTGTCCGCCGGGTAGTTGAGCTTGAGGCCCGACGCTTCGGCGTCGGCGAGAATTGCCACGAGGCGCTGGAATACGATCGCACCGCCAATGCCCGGCCGCGTCGGATCGTCCGTCGGCATCCTGTGTCCGAGCTTGCGCACCGACTCGGGGATGTTGGAGCCCAGGAACACGAGCTTGTACTCGTCGGGATGGGCCAGCCCGAACTTCAGATAGGCCTCGCCAAAGCGGCGGATGCGCTCGCGCGGGTCGCTGACGGTGCTCTCGATCTCTTTGATGCTCTCGACCAGATACCCGAAGGTCTGATCGCAGAGCGCGAGCATCATCTGTTCCTTGTCGAGGAAATAGAGATAGAGCGCCGGCGCCGACACGCCCACCCGATCGGCGATCCGCCGGATCGTCGTGGCCTCGTAACCCTGCTCCAGGAACAGTTCCTTGGCGGCCTGGAGGATCTCCTCGCGGCGGGTATGTCCCTCGCCGCGCTTCTTCCGGCCGCCCGTCGCCGCTGTCGAAAAAGCGCTCACCGGGTTCTCCTACCCTTGACTATTATATTAACGACGATAACTTATCAACGGTAAGTTAACGACGTTTATTCTTCAGCTCATTGTAGACGTCCGAAGGAAGCCCCGCCATGCGTCTCCCCAACGTTCAGCTTCTCGCCAAGTTTCCCGTGAAGCTCGTTGTTATCGGTGCGACCGGTGTGGTGCTGGCAGGCGGCGCCTTCGCAGCCTACTCGTTCACGAGGACTCACGGTGCCGCCGTGGCCAACGCCGAGCCGGTCGTCCGGCCGGCCCGGGTCGCAGAAATCTCCTACAAGACACACGGCCAGACGTTGCTGCTGGCCGGCACGGTCGTGCCCCGCATCGAGAGCACCCTCGGTTTCCGCGTCTCGGGCAAGATCATCCAACGTTCGGTCGATGTCGGCGCGGTCGTGAAGCCGGGCGATGTCATCGCCGCCCTCGATCCCGCCGATTACCAGCTGGCCGTCGACAATGCGCGCGCCGCCCTCGCCTCGGCCGAAGCCGATTATGTGCGCGCCAAGGCCGACCACGAACGCTACCTCAACCTGCGCGGGAGTATGGCATTCGTCCCGCAGACGCTCGACCAGCGCCAGTCGCTGGCCTCGACGGCCCTCGCCCGCATGGACCAGGCCAAGAGCCAACTCGCCTCGGCGGAGAACAATCTCGCCTACACGGTGCTGCGCGCCGACGCGGCGGGTGTCGTCACCTCCGTCCAGGCCGAGGTGGGACAGGTCATGGCGCAGGGCCAGGGCGTGATCCGGCTCGCCCGCACGGAAGAGCTGGAAATCCTGGTTGGTGTCCCCGAGCACCGGCTGAAGGCCGTGCGCCAGGCAAAGGGCGCGACTTTCGAGCTCTGGTCGGATCCCGGCCGGCACCATGCCGCCAGGCTTCGTGAACTGTCGCCCAGCGCCGATCCGGTCACCCGCACTTATGCTGCGCGCTTCAGTGTCCTCGAGCCGCCGCAGTTCATCGGTCTGGGCATGACGGCGACCCTGGGCTTCGAGCGGCCCGATTCCACGCCGGTCGCCGAAGTCCCGCTCTCCGCCATCTTCCAGCGCGGCACACAGCCCGCCGTCTGGGTGGTCGATCGCGACACCGGGATGGTTGAGCTCCGCCCCGTCACCATCGCGCGCTGGCGCGACGACACGGCGGCGATCCTGTCGGGCGTCAAGGAGGGCGAGCTGATCGCCACCGCCGGCGTGCACAAGCTCGAGACCGGCCAGAAGGTGAAACCGCTCCAGCCGCAGCAGCAGGCGGCGCGCTAGCGGCTCGGCCTTCGGAGGACAGATCCATGACGACGCGCACCAATCTGTCGGCGCTGGCGCTGAAGTACAGCACGCTCACCGTGTTCTTCATGATCGCGTTGACCCTGGCGGGCTTCTACGCCTTCTTCAATCTCGGCCGCGCCGAAGACCCGCCCTTCACCATCAAGCAGATGGTCGTGTCGGCGGCGTGGCCCGGCGCCACCGCCCGCGAGGTCGAGCAGCAGGTCACCGAGAAGATCGAGACCAAGTTGCAGGAACTCCCCTACTTCTACAACGTCCAGAGCTACACCAAGCCCGGCGAGACGGTGATCTACGTCTCGCTGCGGGACGACACGCCGCCGGGAAAGGTCGCAGACCTCTGGTATCAGGTGCGCAAGAAGGTCGGCGACATCCGGGGCTCGCTGCCGCAGGGCGTGGTCGGCCCCTTCTTCAACGACGAGTACGGCGACACCTACAGCATGATCTGGGCCTTCGAGGCCGACGGCTTCTCTCCGGCCGAGGTCAAGGAGATCGCCAAGGCGGTGCGCCAGCGCCTGCTGCGCGTGCCCGACGTCACCAAGGCCGACCTGTTCGGCCTGCAGGACGAGAAGATCTACATCGAGTTCAGCCATACGCGCCTGGCTATGCTGGGCGTCCCCGTTGACCAGATCCTTGATGTCGTGCGCCGGCAGAATGCGATCGTGGCCACCGGCACGGTCGAAACCAAGGGCGAGCGCGTGGCCGTGCGCGTCGACGGCGCCCCGACTTCGGCTGAACAGCTCATGTCGCTGCCTTTCACCGCCAACGGCCAGACGCTCACCTTGGGCGACGTGGCCGAGATCAGCCGCGGCTACCAGGATCCGCGCCAGCTCGCCATGCGCTTCAACGGCAAGGCGGTGATCGGCCTCGGCGTCGTCATGGCACCGGGCGGCAACGTCGAAAAGCTTGGCGCCGCCCTCGACAAGACCATGAAGGAGGTCGAGGCCGGTCTGCCGGTCGGCATCACGGTGCATCGCATTGCCAACCAGCCCGAGGTCGTCACCAAGTCGTTCGAGGAGTTCAGCTCGGCCCTGCTTGAGGCGCTGGCGATCGTGCTGGTGGTGTCCTTCCTCAGCCTCGGCGTCCGCACCGGCGTGATCGTCGCGCTCTCCGTCCCCCTGGTGCTGGCCATCACTTTCGTCGGCATGCTGCTGCTGGGCATCGACTTCCAGCGCATCTCGCTCGGCGCGCTCATCATCGCGCTCGGCCTGCTGGTCGACGACGCGATCATCGCCGTCGAGATGATGATGGTGAGGCTCGAACAGGGCGCCAGCCGCCTGGAGGCCGCGACCTACGCCTACACCTCCACCGCCTTCCCCATGCTGACCGGCACGCTCGTGACGGCCGTGGGATTCGTGCCGGTGGGCTTCGCGCGCTCGGGTGCCGGCGAATACACCAACTCGATCTTCTGGGTGGTGGGCCTGTCGCTGATCATCTCGTGGTTCGTGGCCGTCCTGTTCACGCCGTGGATGGGCTACCACCTGCTGCCGACGCCCAAGGTCCAGCACCACGATCCCTATAACGGCCGCCTCTACACGCTCTTCCGCAAGGTCGTCGTGTGGTGCGTCACCTGGCGCAAGACGACGATCGTGATCACGGCGCTGGCTTTCGTGGGCTCGCTGGCGGCGTTCGGCCTGGTGTCCAAGCAGTTCTTCCCGACGGCCAACCGGCCGGAGTTGATCGTCGACATGAAGCTGGCGCAGGGCGCCTCGTGGGCCGCGACCGACACCGAGATCCGCAAGCTCGAAGCCTGGCTCGGCAACAGCCCCGACGTGGCCTCCTATACCGCCTATGTCGGCGCCGGCAGCCCGCGCTTCTACCTGCCGACGGTCCCTGAGCTGTCCAATGCCAATTTCGGCCAGATCATCGTGATGACAAAGGATCTGGTCGCCCGCGAGCGGGTCGTCGCCGCCCTCGACGGCCTCTTCAAGAAGGACTTCGAGGCCGTACGCGCCCGCGTGCAGCGCCTGCAGAACGGCCCGCCCGTCAGCTACCCGGTCATGTTCCGCGTGCTGGGCGACGACCCGCAGCAGGTGCGGCAGGTGGCCGAACGGGTCCGCCAGGTCTTCAAGGCCGATCCCGCGACGCGCGACATCAACTTCGACTGGAACGAACTGGCCAAGACCGTGCGTCTCGAGGTCGACCAGGCGAAGGCGCGCGCGCTGGGCGTCGATTCGCAGGCCCTGGGGAACACGCTGCAGACCCTGCTGACCGGCATCACCGTCACCCAATATCGCGACCGCACCGAGTCGATCGACGTCGTCGCCCGGGCCGTCGCGCCGGAACGGCTGAGCGTCGAGGGGCTGGAGGCGATCAACCTCCGCACCTCCACGGGCGGTGTCGTCTCGCTGGCCCAACTCGCGACGCTCAAGTTCGAGCTCGAGGAGCCGATCCTGTGGCGGCGCAACAAGGACCTGCTGATGACCGTGCGCGCCGGCGTGGCCGACGGCGTGCAGGGCCCCGATGTCGCCGCCCGCATCGACAAGGCGCTGGCGCCAGTGCGCGCCAGCCTGCCGCCCGGCTACCGCATCGAGGTCGGCGGCGACCAGGAGGAATCGGCCAAGAGCCAGGCCTCGATCTTCAAGATGATGCCGTTGATGGCCTTCCTGATGATCCTGTTCCTGATGCTTCAGCTCCAGAGCTTCTCGAAGCTGGCGCTGGTGCTACTGACCGCCCCGCTCGGCCTGATCGGCGTGTCGCTGTTCCTGCTGCTGTTCAATCAGCCGTTCGGCTTCGTCTCCCTACTGGGCGTCATCGCGCTGGCTGGCATGATCATGCGCAACTCGGTGATCCTGGTGGACCAGATCGACCAGGACATCGCGGCCGGCCACAGCAAGTGGGACGCGGTCATCGACGCCACGGTGCGCCGGGCGCGGCCGATCCTGCTGACCGCCGGGACCGCGATCTTCGCCATGATCCCGTTGTCGCGCAGCGTCTTCTGGGGTCCCATGGCGGTCGCGCTGATGGGCGGTCTGCTGGTCGCGACCGCCCTCACCCTGCTGTTCCTGCCGGCGCTCTATGCCGCGTGGTTCCGGGTGAAGAAGCCGGACGCCGCGGCCGAGGCGCAGCAGCCGACCCGCCACGCCCCGCCGCCGCTCGCCATCGCGGCGGAGTAGCAGACCGAACTCACCGGCTCCGTCATCTCGACCGGAGCGCGCAGCGCGGAGTGGAGAGATCTTCTCTCCACCAAAAGCCGGAAAATCGTAGAGAGCAGCTCTCTCAGCTTCGCCTCGCTGCGCGGGGCTCCGGTCGAGACGACGGAGTGGACGTACTTTAAGAAATCCGGCCCTCGGCGGTCTGGATGTCGGCCGTGCGGGCGGCGCTGGTCGCGACGATGATCTCGATGCCGCGAACGATGTCGTCGACGGACATGGACGGCGCCCCGCCCAGCCGGGCCGCCTGCTCGGGCACATAGGGAATGTGCAGGAAGCCGCCGCGCATCTGCGCCGGATGGCTCGCGATGATGTCCATCAGAGAATAGAGGATGTGGTTGCAGACGAAGGTGCCGGCCGTGTTGGACACGCTGGCCGGCAGACCCGCCTTGCGCATCTCGGCGACACAGGCCTTGACCGGCAGGGTCGCGAAATAGGCGGCGGGGCCCTCCGCGCGCACCGGCACGTCGATCGGCTGGTTCCGATCGTTGTCGGGGATGCGCGCGTCCTGGACGTTGATGCCGATCCGCTCGAGGCTGAGCTCGGTGCGGCCGCCGGCCTGGCCGACGCACAGCACGATGTCGGGCTTCGCCTCGTCGATCGCCTCGCGCAGCACACTCGTGGACTTCGCATAGGACGTCGGAAGCACCGCGGTCACCACGCTCACCGTCGCGATCTTCTTCCTCAGCCGGCTCACCGCCAATGACGACGGATTGACCGCGTCGCCGCCGAACGGATCGAAGCCGGTGACCAGAGCCTTCATGTCGTACTCGCTTCAAACGAAAGGGCGCCCGACCAGGGGCGCCCTGACGTTAACCCCAAGAGAGCCGATCGGCTACTTGTTGGCCTTGTCGACCGCACGGCGGGCCATGACACCGACCAGATGGGCGCGATATTCGGCGCTGCCGTGGATGTCGCTGTTCAGGCCGTCGGCCGGGACCTTGATGTCCTTGATGGCATCCGACGAGAAGTTCTTCGACAGCGCCTCTTCCATCGCCTTCACCCGGAAGACGCTGGGGCCGGCGCCGGTGACCGCGACCCGCACGCCCGCCGCCGTCTTGGCGACGAACACGCCGACCATCGCGTAGCGCGAAGCCGGGTTCGGGAATTTCATGTAGGCGGCCTTCTCGGCCTTCGGGAAGCTGATGGCGGTGATGATCTCGCCCTCGGCCAGCGCCGTCTCGAACAGGCCCTTGAAGAAGGCGTCTGCCGCATGCTTGCCGGTGTTGGTCGTCACCGTGGCATTGAGCGCGACCACGGCCGCCGGATAGTCGGCCGCCGGATCGTTGTTGGCAACCGAGCCGCCCATCGTGCCGCGGTTGCGGACCTGCGGATCGCCGATATGGCCCGCCAGATCGGCCAGCGCCGGAATGACCTTCTTCACGTCCGCCGACGTGGCAACGTCACCATGCTTGGTCATGCCGCCGATGACGACGCTGTCGCCCTCGATCTTGATGCCAGCGAGTTCCTTGAGCCCTCCGAGATCGATGACGTCGCTCGGCCGCGCCAGGCGCTGCTTCAGCGTCGGGATCAGCGTCATGCCGCCCGACATCGGACGGGCTTCTTCATTGCCCTTGAGCAGGGCGATCGCGTCGGCAACCGACTTCGGACGATGATAGGCAAAATCGTACATCTGGATTTCCTCCGTTTACTCGGCCGCCGCGTGCTGGGCGCCCTGGATCGACTGCCACACGTTGAGTGGCGTGGCGGGCATCTCCACGTGCTTGACGCCGATCGGCGCCAGCGCGTTGTGAACCGCATTCATCACGGCCGCGGGCGCCGCAATGGCCCCCGCCTCGCCGCATCCCTTCACGCCCAGCGGATTGTGCGGGCACGGGGTGACCTTGTAGCCGAGCTTGAACGACGGAAAGTTGTCGGCACGCGGCATCGTGTAGTCCATGAACGAGCCGCTCAGCAGCTGGCCCGTCGCCTTGTCGTAGACCGCGCCCTCGAACAGCGCCTGGCCGACACCCTGGACGATGCCGCCATGGACCTGCCCCTCGACGATCATCGGATTGATGATGTTGCCGAAATCGTCGACCGCGGTATGGGCGATGACCTCGACGATGCCGGTCTCGGGATCGATCTCGACCTCGCAGATCTGTGTGCCCGAGGGATAGACGAAGTTCGCCGGATCGTAGAAGGCGTTCTCGTCCATGCCGGGCTCGATCTCGGCGAGCGGATAATTGTGCGGCACGTAGGCGGCGAACACCGCCTGGGCCAGCGGCACCGCCTTGTCCGTGCCCGCCACCTTGAAGGTGCCGTCCTCGAACACGACGTCGGCCACGTCGGCTTCCATCAGATGGGCCGCGATCTTCTTGCCCTTGGCGATGATCTTGTCGGTGGCCTTCATGATCGCCGAGCCGCCGACGGCCAGCGACCGGCTGCCGTAGGTGCCCATGCCGAAGGTCGTCGTCGAGGTATCGCCATGGACCACCTCGATCTGGTCCATCGGTACACCCAGCCGGTCGTGGACGAGCTGCGCGAAGGTGGTCTCATGCCCCTGCCCGTGGCTGTGCGAGCCGGTGATGACCTGCACGTTGCCCGTCGGGTTGAACTTGATCTGCGCCGATTCCCACTGGCCCACGCCACCGCCCAGCTGGCCGATCACCTGCGAGGGCGCGAGGCCGCAGGCCTCGATGTACGACGAGAAGCCGATGCCGCGTAGCTTGCCGCGCGCCTTGGCCTCGGCCCGGCGGGCCTCGAAACCCGGATAGTCGGCGATCTTCATCGCCTCGTCGATGATCGGCGGGTAGTTGCCCGAATCGTACTGCAGCGCCACCGGCGTCTGATACGGGAACGCCGTCGACGGGATGAAGTTCTTCCGGCGCAGCTCCGCCGGATCCATCTTCAGCTCGGCCGCTGCCTTGCTGACGATCGATTCGATGACGAAGGTCGCCTCGGGACGACCCGCGCCGCGATAGGCATCGACCGGCGCGGTGTGCGTCACTGCCGCCTTCACGTTGGCGTAGATGACCGGCGTCGTGTACTGGCCGGCCAGCAGGGTCGCGTAGAGATAGGTCGGGACCGCCGTCGAGAAGGTCGAGAGATAGGCGCCCATGTTGGCGATCGTCTCGACCTTGAGGGCCAGGAACTTGCCCTCCTTGTCGAGCGCCAGTTCGGCATGGGTGACGTGGTCGCGGCCGTGGCAGTCGGTCTGGAACGATTCGCTGCGCTCGGCCGTCCACTTGATCGGCCGGCCGACCCGCGAGGCCGCCCAGCAGACCATCGTCTCGTCGGCATAGCAGAAGATCTTGCTGCCGAAGCCGCCGCCGACGTCGGGCGCGATGACCCGCAGCTTGTGCTCGGGAATGCCCAGCACGAAGGCCGACAGGATCAGCCGCAGCACGTGCGGGTTCTGGGAGGTCGACCAGAGCGTGTAGTTGCCCGTGCCCTTGTCGTACTCGGCCGCCGCGGCGCGCGGCTCCATGGCGTTCGGGATCAGGCGATTGTTGACGATGTCCATTTTGGTGACGTGCGCCGCCTTGGCAAACGCCGCCTCGACATCGGCCTTTACGCCGATCTCCCAATCGTAAATCAGGTTGCCCGGCGCCTCGGGATGGACCAGCGGCGCATCCTTGTCGAAGGCCTTGGCCAGATCGATGGTGGCCGGCAGGACCTCGTAGTCGACCTTGATCGCCTCGGCCGCATCCTTGGCCTCGTCATGACTGTTGGCCACGACCATGGCGACGGTGTCGCCAACATAGCGGACGGTATCGACCGCCATCACCGGATGCGGCGGCGCCTTGTGCGGCTCGCCGTGCTTGTCCTTCACCACCCAGCCACAGATCAAGCCGCCCACCTTGGCGTCGACAAGATCCTTGCCGGTGAAGATGTTGACGACGCCTGGACTCTTCTCCGCTGCCGAAATGTCGATGCTCTTGATCTTCGCATGGGCATGCGGCGAACGCAGGAAATACGCGTAGGTCGCCCGGGCGAGGGGCAGATCGTCGACATAGCGACCGGTCCCGGTCAGGAAGCGCTTGTCTTCCGTACGCAGGACGCGGGCACCGATTCCGGTGGCGGAGGTCATGGGACTACACTCCTGCAGACTTCATGGCCGGGGCCGCGGCCAGGATCGCCTTCACGATGTTGTGGTAGCCGGTGCAGCGGCAGAGGTTGCCTTCGAGCTCACGCCGCACCGTGGCCTCGTCGAGCTCGTAGTTGTGGCGCTTCACCATGTCGATGGCGCTCATCACCATGCCGGGGGTGCAGAAGCCGCACTGCAAGGCATGGTTGTCACGGAACGCCTCCTGCATCGGATGCAGCTTGTCGGCGCTCGGCGCGAGGCCCTCGATGGTCATCACCTGCGCGCCCTCGGCCTGGACCGCGAGCATGGTGCAGGACTTCACCGACTGGCCGTCGACATGCACGACGCAGGCGCCGCACTGGCTGGTGTCGCAACCGACATGGGTGCCGGTCATGCCGAGATGTTCACGCAGGAACTGAACCAGCAGCGTGCGCGCCTCGACCTTGCCCGAGACGGACTTGCCGTTGACGGTCATGGCGACGGATATGGTCATACTCAATCTCCCCTCACATATTGGTTTGCGCGGCCGCAACTACACACGGCCGCCGGGCGTTGGCCGGGACTCTGACAAGCCCTCCGCATTGCGGTCAAGGGAATTGCTGGCGTGAACCGCCAGCTGCTAACGACTCGCAAGGAAGACGAGGATCAGCACCGCGGCACCGACGCCGATGACGGTCCAGTGACGATAGCCACGCTGCGCTGCAGCAGACGGCACGGGTGGTAGCGGCTCTCCCGCCGGATCGAGCGACGCCATCGTCACGAAGCGGTGGCGACCGGCGGCGGCGCGCCGACACTCTCGGCGAACTTGCCGAAGAACTGATCGGCGAGCTTCTTGGCCGTCCCGGTGATGAGGCGCGCGCCGACCTGGGCGA
The DNA here is from genome assembly GCF_052439685.1 of Reyranella sp. Classification (GTDB taxonomy): domain Bacteria; phylum Pseudomonadota; class Alphaproteobacteria; order Reyranellales; family Reyranellaceae; genus Reyranella. The sequence continues at coordinate 237,553 of NZ_JBQVQG010000002.1, read as the reverse complement.
TCTTGCCGCCGACCTGGGCATCTACCTCGTACTTCAGGATCGTGTCGCCGCCATCCTCGGTGAGGGCGACGACCGCGCCGCCCTTGGCGAAGCCTGCGACGCCGCCCTGCCCTTCGCCGGAAATCCGGTAGCCGTTCGGCGGATCGATGTCCGAGAGCGTGACCTTGCCCGAGAAGGCGGCGCTCACCGGTCCGATGCGCAGGCGGACCTTCGCCGTCATCTCCGTGGGAGACAGCATCTCCAGCGATTCACAGCCGGGAATGCAGGCCTGCAGCACGGCCTGGTCGTTCAGCGCCGCGAAGACCTTCTCCCGCGACGCCGCAATCCTGTATTCGCCCTTGATTTCCATATCGTAACTCCCGGCTCAGCGCCTACCACTTGTTCGTATAGGAGTCCGGCGGCAATTCTGCCAGCGGCTCGCGCACCGAGACATAGATGGTGGCGATATAGGGAACGGCCATCAGCAGCGCCATGAAGGCGAACCAGTTGGCCTGGGTGTTCCAGAGCAACGTGCGGATGACCCAGCGGCCGCCATCGGCGGAAGCGAAACCGCCGGCGCTGCCATCGTGCAGCTTGATCGCCCCTTCGGTGACGACCATCACGATCGCCCAGAACACCAGCAGCGAGGCCAGCACGATCTCGGGCATGACCGGGCCGAAGCGGCTCATCCGCCGGTCCATGCGCACGACGCCGCGGCTGCCGTCGTAACCCAGCAGGCGGCCGAACGAGAGCGCCTTGGCGATGCGATGGTCGCGGGCCACCGGATCGGTGCGCAGAATGGTGGTGGTCTTCCACAGCATCAGCACGATGCTCGGGATGACGAAGCTCCACATCGGGAAGTCGCGGTACCGCCCGTCGATGGCGATCTGGCGGAACCAGTCGCCGATCCGGATCACCCCGTCGTACCAGTCGATGCTGATCACGATCAGGTAGAAGATGCAGAGGATCGTCAGCACGAGATAGAGCATCTGCGCCAGCAGGTCGGCTCGCTGCGCGATGCGGTAGCGCGGCAGTTCGCGCCAGGCCCGCCAGGATTCACGGACGCGCGCGCCGTAGAGTGACGGATCGGCCATCTGGCCGGTCAGGCTGTCGGCGATGCCACGCAGCAGCGCGTAGCTGAACAGGGCCAGCAGAACCGCCCAGAAGGCGATACCGAGGGTTTTCTCGAAGTAGAAATTGCGGGTCACGTCGACCCAGGTCGCCTGCACGTAGCAGGTCGCCACCAGTTGGGCGAAGAAAGCGAAGAGGCAGATGCCCTTCCAGTTGCCGGCCTTACGGCGGCTGGCATAGGCGAGCAGCAGCAGGGCGCCGCCGATCGTCGAGATGGCGAACAGGATCTGCCAGTGCGGCTCCGCCCTCACCGGCTTGCCGAGTTCGAACTTGTCGTGGCGCTGGGCGTCCAGCAGGCCCCATTCAGCGCCCACGGTGCCCTCCTGGCGGGCCTTCCAGTACTGGTCGAACGCCTCGATGACGTTGTAGTCGAAGCCTTCGCGCTCGGCCGCGCCGCGGAAGATCGAGAAGTACTTCACCTGCTCGACCCGGCCGGGCCGGGCGTCGGAGCGCATGCGGCCGTCGCTCGGCCAGCCGGTCTCGCCGATCACGATCTTCTTGCCGGGAAAACGCGCCTGGACCTTCTTGTAGATGTCCACGAGATGCTTCTCGATCGACAGCTTGCCGTCGGCCTCGGTGCGGTCCAGCCCGATCGGCTCGTCCTCCCAGTAAGGCAGGATGTGGATCGTGATGAAATCGACCTCGTCGGCCAGCGACGGGTTGCGCAGCCAGAACTCCCAGACGTCGGCATAGGTCACCGGCTGGGTCACCCGCTGCTTCACCTGCCGGATGTAGCGGCGCAGTTCGTTGGCCGTGAGGTCCTTGCGCAGCAGCACCTCGTTGCCGACGATCACCCGCTCGACCGTGTCCTTGTACTTGTTGGCATGGTCGATCAGCAGGTTGATCTGCTCGAGATTTTCCTTCTCGTTGCTGTTCAGCCAGGCGCCATGCCAGACCTTGAGCCCGTACTTGCCGGCCCGCTGTGGCACAGTCTCGAGGTTTTCGCCCGAGGAATAGGTACGCACCGCCCCGACCTTGCCCTGGAGGCGCTTGAGATCGGCCTCGATCTGGTCCGGTGTGGGAAAGGTTCGGGTGAGCGGGCTCTGGCCCGGCCGGTAGGGAGCGAAGGAAACGCTCTGGAGAGGCGCGGCGCTCCAGCCGGCGATATCGACCGGCCGGTTCGGAACCCACCACCACAGGAAATTCAGAGCCGCCACGACCACGAAAGCCAGCAGCGCCACGAGTGCACGCATGGGGAGGCTTGTAGCAGGATCGCTGAGCGGACGTATGGCTTTTCGAGGGCTTGTCCCCAAAAGCTACAGCGGCCCGCGTTGCAGACCGGCAATGGCCTGCCGCACGACCTGGTGGCCGCGAAACAGCACGGCCTCCTTCCAGTCGTCGGTCTCCGGATAGAACTGGCGGCGCATCGCCTTGCGCACCGGCTCGGCTTCCTTGCCCAGCGGATCGCCGTATTTGTGCAGCCAGTGGTCGGCGCGGAAGGCCTTCTGGCCGCTCTCACGGTCGAAGGTGCCGTATTCGAGGGTGCACATGGTCAGCCTGGTCTGCGGCTCCTGCAGTACGCGATTCAGCCCGTAGTGGCCCAGCCCGTCGCGCGCCTGCGAGGCCGTCTGTCCCCGTTTCGATTCCGTGACCGACTCACCCCAGAAATTGCGCACCCGGCGCGATCCACCGGTGCCGATGTCGTAATGCGTGATCGGCTCGCCATAGCCGTAGGGCCCGAGGCCGGTATGGAAGTCGACCACGGCCACGTCCTCGCGGCCCTTGAGATAGCGCTCGACGATGGCGTGCAGCGTGCGGTTCGACCAGGCCGGTCCGCCACCGCCGAAGAACATGCCGTCGGCGTGGCTGTACTGGCCGCCCGAGACGGCACGGAAGAACTCGACGTCGCCGACCTTCCGGCGAAAGGCCGCCAGCCTGGCATCGGCCGCCGCCCGCCCCGCGTCGCTGAAATCCGCCGGCACCAGATCGTCGGCGATCTCGAGATAGCCCTCGTTCACCGGATAGGGCTTGGAGTGATCGACATAGTTGCGGTTGAGGTCGTTACCCTCCTCCGTCACGCGCCGCGTCCAGGCGAAGCCGTAGGGATTGATCGCGTGCACGAACAGCGCCGCGGTGCCCTTCGGCAGCCCCGAGGCACCGACACCGGCCAGCCAGTCGACCTGGAAGCCCGAGCCGCAATAGCCCTCGACGCCGTGGGTGGACGAGATCGTGACCATCACCTTCGACGCATCCGTCGGCCCGACCCAGGCAACATCCGTCGACAGGGACTCACCCTTCGGGCCCTTGGTCGGGTTGTCGTAGCGAAAGGTCTGGGCGTCGGTGAGCCGGGCGGCGGCCAGGAACTTTTCGCGCGCCTCACTGTAGTCGGCGGCGAAGGAGGCAATGTTGTTCATGGTCGACGATACCTCGTTCAAAGCTTCACACATTTCAAAAGACGCCGTCGGACTCCTCCCTGTTGTTTGGGACGGAGACATGGCGAACACATAACAAATTAGCCTGGTTTATGGGTGGAAATCGATGGGCTTGAGCATGACGTTGCGGAACACCAGCTGCTTGTCATGTTCGTCTCCGGTCAACGGCCCATCGCGGCCTGAAGCGCGTTCGTGCCGTCGTGCCATCGACACGGCCGGGCTTGTGGATGCTGACGGCCATTGCCCGGCTCACCTGCATCGCTTCTATTCATGCCGTTGCTAGCCAAACTCTTCCCAACGTCAGATCTTGGCGAAAGCCGGCTTCTCGACACCGGTCATGGTGTCGTAGGCCTTGAGGATCGTCTCCTCCGGCGTCCGCGTGACACCGCTGTCGTGGTAGATCGCCTTCAGCCACATTGCCATCTTCGTATGATAGCCGTTCATGATGAAGCTTTCCGACATGACCTTGCGCAGCATTTCTTCGCCCTTGGCGACATAGGCAGCGTCGGGCTTGCCACCGGCGGCGAGGTGACGGCAAGCCCACTGCCCATACATCAGTTCCGCCCGCACGATGGCTGGTGCCGACGACGGCTTGGTGGTGAGTCCAGCCTCCTGACAGAGCTTCAGGCCGACGTCATAGCGTCGCGCCGCCAGGTTGAGCGGCAGGGCGAGTTCGAGCCCCTCCCGCATCAGCAACTTAGTCCCGTTGGGCTCGAAGCGGTCGAACTCGGCCACCGCTGAATCGCCATCGATCAGCCACTTGCACAGGCCCAGCGTCTGCCACCATTGATAGGCGTCAAAGGCTTCGTCGGTATCCTTGCCCTCCGGCGGCGCCGGTTGTGACTCCATCCAGGCTGCGAGCGCCCGTGCTATCGGCAAAACCTGCTCGCGCAAGCCCAGGAGATGGGCGTGGACCAGGTTTCCCAGTTTAGTAGCCATGTAGTGCGAGCGATTAAATGGCCCGGTCTTTTCCGGCTCGAACTTAGTTGCAATCGCCAGAAGAAAATCCAGGTAGAACTGGCGATCGCTTTCGGGCTCGAAAATTCTCGGCATCACGGCCTCCCTTACGGATAGACGACAGCGCGTTCGTCACCTGCGATTCGTTCAACCACACCGTTGCGTGCACTTCCAATCCCCACCGTGACAATGGCACGTTCCTACTGGCCAAATTCTCCAATGCTCTGGCGCCAGCTTCAGGTGACAAGCGTCCACTCTTCATCGCCGCATTAACGGTGTCTTCAGCGTGTTGCAGGGCGCCACCCAGAGACCGCCGTGTCTGATGCGCCCGGCCGCCCGGACCTATCGACGTATCAGAGCCGCGCCATTTGGAATCCCAGAAGTGAATCTCGCCGTTACGATCGACCGAGATCACGTCCGGCCCTCGCTGGCCTGCCTTCCTGCCGAAGTCGATCACGGTGTGATGCGGGAAATGCCGCGCGATGTCGTTGGCCAGCCCGTACTCTCCGCGCAATCCCTTCCGATGGTTCTCGTTGTCGGGCAAGTAATCGCGCCCTGCCGCCGGTTCACCGACGCGGGGATCGAGTTTGATCTCGACTGCCGTGTCGATGCCGTTAGGACCGACATACTCGTCCCTTTTGGCCAATTGTGCTCTCTCATCCAGCCAGGCACTGGGAGATTGAGCCGATGGCTTCTGTTCAGCAGCGGCTGCCGCTCCAGCCGTATCGGGTACGGGCTGCGTGCCCGATGGCTGGGGTGAAGGCCAAAACCAACTCCGGTAATTCTCGATTGCCTGTGGCAGTCCAGGCATCACCGGCGGCCGGTTGTGCCCGATGCCTGGTGCGGGCTGTTGGCCTGGTGCCGCAGATGGGCGGGGCGGTGGGGGAACGCGACCGCCTCCGCCACCGCGAGCGCCGCCACCTCCGGCTTGCGCGAGAATGATGTGCTGCGGATCGAAGGATTCGCCTACCTCCCTGCTGCCGCCGTCGTTATAGACAATCCGGGGTTCCCCTCCATCGAGCGCGTTCTCCGCTTCGACCTCTTGTGGCAGCGCTTCGACGGGGTCACCGCCCGAGACGCGGCCGATATTTGGATCGTCTTCCGCGCGCGTCAGCACGTCGCCGACCAAGCCGCGAATGTCCGCCATAGTTGCTGCTTGCCCTCGACGGATTCGAAGGCGCCCAAGCGCGTATCGAGTTGCTGCCGTGCGGTCCGGGCCTCCTTGCCGTCGGGGTCGACGTTGGCGGTGCGCAGTCCCTCTTCCAGGAACAGGCGGCCGAGACGGTGTCGCTCGAAGGCCGGATCGGGTTTGCCTTCGGCGAGGGTCTGCTGGAGTTTGGTCAGGCGGTTGTAGTCGCCGTCACCGAGAGATAGCCGGTATTGCGTGAGGTCGAGGCCGGTGACCCTTTCGTTCGCCCTGGTAGCGCAGCTCGCCCACCGCGGTGCGGCCCAGCGGGCCGGGTCGTGCCAGGACAGCGCCGCGTCACGCGCCAAGTCGGCGAGGCGCATCGGCCACGATGCGGTCGTCCAGGACCGACGCAGCCTGCTCCGCGATCCGGCCGAGGTCGCCGCCGGCGCTGTCGAGACGCCGGTCGATCACCGGTTCGAGCAGGGCCTTCTGGCGGGGCCCGTCGGCCTAGAGGTCTAGTGGGTTGTCATCCTGAAGGTCGTGTGTGCCCGGTCAATTCCGCGCCATCTCCAGTCGTAGCGTGCGATCTGGAGAGATCCGCCCACCGCGATCCTTCCAGTTAGGTGGACCGAGCATACTTCAGCGGTGGCGAGAAGGCGGCGAAGCCACTTCCTACACTCTTCCTTACGTCAGATCTTGGCGAGAGCCGGCTTCTCGACCCCGGTCATCGTGTCGTAGCACTTGAGGATGGTTTCCTCCGGCGCCCACGTGACGCTGCTGTAGTGGTAGATCGCTCCGGCACAACGCCATCTCGGTGTAGGAACCACTTCGAAGAGGTCCCGACGGTTATCAGAGCGTCATCAAAGTCAGTAGACGGAGCCAACTCACTCCAGCCAGATCGGTCGTATGTCAGGCTTTTCGAAGTCCTCTAGCGGCATGAACTTATGTTGGTGAGACTTGGGTCCTTCCCATGCCATGAGACGCAAAGGGCGGAAGTAGCCAATGTTTTCTTTGTCATCACGAGCGTAGTCGATCGCTTTGTCGAGCGACTTGAAAATCTTTTGACACGCATCAGCCGCCGTCTTCGCCGACCGATCGATGCCTTCCGTCCGATCACCCAGCTTAAACTCGTCCCAGAAGCCTTCAGTTATTTGAATCTTCTGAAGTAGCCGCCGACATTCCGCCAATTGGTCGACAAGTGCATCATACTGCTCGCCGGGCACGGTGCGCCTGTAAAGACGGTCAGTGACGAGATCGAGTGTACCGCTGATCGACTCCGATTTGTGACGTTCGATTAGAGCAAAGAATGCAGCGACTTCCGCCGGGGTGCCCATATGCTGGCGAATCATGCCCGCGGAGATTCCAACATCACTCATCGGCTAATCCTTCCGTATAAATTCGATATGTTCGCGCCTGAGAAGGCCATTCGACCGCTGGACAATTCGCCTGGCTATGTCATTCAATTGTTCCGTAGATACCTGCTGACCCCGAACGTCGATCGCAATCTGCTGCTGCATGCTCGGCGGCAGGTGTTGCGCCCGCTCCAATACCTGTCGAGTGACGTCGCTCACCAATCCGTGCTTGTTGGTATTGATATTATAATTCTTCACCTCGAACGATGCACGGCGCTTATCCGCTGACACGCCGTCGGGACGGACCGAACCAGCCGTCCCCCAACTTACCTCCTTGCCGTTCTTGAAAGAGACTTGCGGAACAAAGTCCGGCCGTCCTGTTCCATAGTCGAGCTCGCTCTGCCGCGAACTAGGACGCGGCTCTGGCAAGAATGGCGGCACCGGAGGTCCGGACTGCGGTGGCTTGTCGCGCTCCACCCGCTCCGGCGGGCCGTTGTCGTCCGGACCCGGGTCCTTGCCGGGCGGACGGGCCATTTCACTACCGCCCAGAACGCCGGCCGTGCTCTGGCGCGCGATCGTGTCGTCTATCGCCTTTCCGACAATCACGGCCCCGATCGCCGCCGCTGCGAGTTCCAGCAGGATGGGAATGGCCAAGGCGGGCGCAACGACGTTCTGAATCGTTGGCACTGGACCATCCCTATCCCAGATGTCGGTCTGCGGCGGTCCGTTTGTCGGCTCGACGGTGCGCGTCACCCGCTCACCGTCGAAAGTCGTGGTGATCGCGCCCAGCGTCTTGCCCTCGGGGTCGCGTATGGTATCGACCTGCGACCAGTGGCCCTCGGCGGCATAGGACCACCGGCTTTCCACACGGTGGCCATCGATGAAGGTCGCATCGTTCGAGACGATGCGGTCCTGCTCGTCGTACGCTTCCTGGACGTCGACCTTGCCGCGCTCGGTATCGACGCCGCGACGCTTCACCCACTTTGTGCCGTCGTCGAACCGCGTGATCTCAGGCGCAGGGGGCGTCGTAGGTGCCGCTTCTACCGCCTTGGGGCCTGTCGATTCTTCGACTACCCCTGCGTCGCTGGGTGAGGGTGTCGATCCGGCATTAACCGGCGCCCCATCGAACACGCCCTTCGGCACACGCTCTGGCGGCAGCGCTTCGCCGGGCTCGCCGCCCGACGTCCGGACGCTATCCGGATCGCCTTCCGCGCGAGGCAGCACGTCGCCGACCAAGCCGCGAATGTCGGCCATCGTCGGCGGTTTGCCCTCGACGGGCTCGAAGGCGTCCAAAAGCCAGTCGAGCCGTTGCCGCGCGGTCCGGGCCTCCTCGCCGTCGGGATCGAGGTTGGCAGCGCGCAGCCCCTCTCCCAGGAACAGGCGGCCGAGACGGTGGCGCTCGAAGGCCGGATCGGGATTGCCTTCGGCGAGAGTCTTCTGGAGTTTGGTCAGGCGGCTGTAGTCGCTGTCGCCGAGCGACAGCCGGTGTTGCGTGAGGTCGAGGCCAACAAAGCTTTCCGGCTCGTGCACGGCCTGGTCGTCGAGCTTGCCGTAAAGGTCGCGATCGGTGACGACGCGGCCGCCGTTCATGGCCGTCCGGTCGAGCGCGTCACTCTGCTCCGGGCTCAACCCGTCGCGCAGGTCCGCCGGCATCGCCATCAGCGGCGCCGCGGGATTGGCGCCGAGCGATTCGAGCGCGCCCGTGGCTGCACGACCTCGCGCCGCTTGCCAGGCCCGGTCGGCGCGCGCCTGTTCGATCCGCGCCATCCGGGTCACCTGCGCCCGCACCTCGGGCGAGGCGTCCGGCGGCGTCAGTTCGGCGGCGCGCGCCTGGTAGTCGTCGAGGTCGGGGCGCCGCGTCGGATCGTCCGGCGTGTCGGCCAGGCCGCCGACGATCTCCGTCACGCGACGCTCCTCGCGTGCCCGCTCGATCCTGCGCTCGACCGCGACCTGCCGCTCCGGCTGGATCACGTCGCGCGCGTGGTCGTAGAGCTTCGCCGCGCGCTCGGGATCCTGGCCGATCGCGGCCTCGACCGCGCCGGCATAGAGATCGCTCAGGCCGGTTCGTACCGCCGTATCGGTCCGGCTCGCGTCCCAGCCTTTTCGTTCGCCCTGGTAGCGCAGCTCGCCCACCGTGGTGCGGCCCAGCGTGCGCAGATGGGCCGGGTCCTGCCAGGACAGCGACGCGTCACGCGCCAAGTCGGCGAGGCGCTCGGCCACGATACGGTCGTCCAGCACCGACGTCGCCTGCTCTGCGATCCGCGCCAGGTCGCCGCCGGCGCGGTCGAGACGCCGGTCGATCACCGGTTCGAGCATGGCCTTCTGGCGGGGCCCGATCGCCTGCGCCAGATAGCGGTCCTTCAGCGCGCCCAGAAGCCGGGTGGTCTCGGTGATCCCGGCCAGCACGCCCTCGGGGTCTCGGCCCGCGAGCCCCGTCACCGGATCGGTCACCAGGCCACGCACTTCGCCCGCGAACCCGGTGTCGAGCTGCCGCGCGAACATCTCGTCGGCCTGAAGGCCAAGCGGGCTGTCGCCCTCAAGCTCGTTGCGCGGCCATGGTTCCGCGGCAGGCGCTGCCGAGAGCAGCCCTTCTGTCATGATGCTTGCCATGTTGGTCTCCGTTCAGCGGCCCATCGGGGCCTGCAGGGCGTTCCTGCCGTCGCGTTCCGCATCGAAAAGGAAAGCGGCTCCGATGCCCGGACAGCCCCGGTCATCGTCCGCTCGTTAGTGCTGGTGATTTCGGCGCGCTGGCCACGGTCGACGCGACGGTGGGCAGTTACGCCACGAGGTCAGTCTTCCGGGCGATCGGTGCTCAATGGCCGCGACAAGGCACGCGGCAACAGCGGCGACGAGGCCGAGGGATCGGCAGTGTCATCGCCAGGGGCGTCAAATGTTCTCAAAGACATCTCTCCTGCGAGAAGCGAGCCCTTGAGTTACTGATGAGCCGGACTTTGAACCTGCAAGCGCCAATTCCGATGCGAACTGCCGACCGGACTCGATACTGCTATCGGCTATGTATTTCGTATCAGCGGCTGAAATTCCCGAGGCTCTTATGTCTGGGATTCGCCATCGCCGCTTTGCGTGACGTGCGGAAGCGGCTGAGGCCTGCGGGATGGAGCGTGGACGCAGCATGGCTGGGGCGCCGCTACAATCACGACGGCGTCGGAGGGTTGAGCGATGCTAGGCGCAGCGGTCGTCCGCTGGCTCTTTCGGCGGATCAATTGGAGGAAGTGGAGGAGTTGAAGGCGCCGGTCATTGCGGGCCCCGACTCGGCCCTCCATGGCGTAAGCGGATGGCGCTGCCTCGATGAGTGCACGGTCGGCAGGATGCTGCAGCGGATGGGCCTGATGTGACTGCAACCGCGCGCCCATAACCCTAGGAAGGCTGGCACCGCGCAGCAGGCTATTGGGAAAGTTTCGCCGTCCTCGTAGCCGTGTGTTTGCTTACTATTGCTGGTCGCGATGCCGCTCAGCTCACCTGTCGTGGTGGCGCCGCGAGTTCGTGATGCCTATTGCGACGGCTCACGAGATGCCCGGGCTTACTCGAACGGCAGAAGTGTCCAGCGCGCCGGCCTCAAATTCTTCTGGCCTGCGTCTCAGGTGCGCAAGGTGAGGCCGCCATCGACCACCAGTTCGTGGCCGGTGATGAAGTCGGCGTCGTCGGAAGCCAGCAGCAGCGCGCCGCGGGCGATGTCGATCGGCTGGCCGAGGCGGCGCAGCGCCGCCTTCTTCTCCCAGACTTCGCGGATTTCCGGCTTGTCGAAGTTGGTCTGCGTCATGCCGCTGTAGATCGCGCCCGGGCAGACATAGTTGGCCGTGATGTTGAACTTGCCGAGTTCGAGCGCCAGCGTGCGCGTGAGCCCGCCAACGCCCGCTTTGGAGGCGCAATAGGCCGCCAGGCCGTAGTCGGTGTCGAAGGCCATGACCGAGGCGGTGTTGACGATGCGCGCGCGCCCCTTCTCCCGGGCGCGCTCTTTCAGCGCCGGGATGGCCTCCCGGCACAGGCGGAACATGCCGCGCACGTTCACGGCATTGACCCTGTCCCACATCTCGTCGGTCATTTCCTCGACGAAGGCGCGGCCGCTGACGCCGGCATTGTTGAACAGGATGTCGAGCGCACCGAACCGGTCGAGGGCTGCGGCGACGATCCTCTTCGGCGCATCGTCGCCGGTGATGTCGGCGGCGAAAGGCTCGATCACCGAGTTGCCGGCATGCGCCGTCTCGATCGCCGAGTCGGGCCGGTCGACCGCCAGCACCTGCGCGCCCTCCTCCGCAAAGAGCTTCGCAGAGGCCGCCCCGATGCCCGAGGCGGCGCCCGTCACGATGGCGATCTTGCCGGTCAGTCTGCCCATGCGAGCCTCCGTGTTGTCAGGCGACCTCGATGATGACCTTGCCGGTCGCCTTGCGCGACAGCAGGGCATTCATGGCGTCGGCCGCCTTCTCCAGCGGGAAGCGCATGGAGATGTGCGGCTTCAGCTTGCCCTCGCCGTACCAGGCCAGCATCTCGTCGAAGTTCTTGCGCGCCTCGGCCGGCTCGCGGCCGCGCCAGGCGCCGTAGAACACGCCGCGCACGTCACAGCTCTTCAGCAGCGCGAGATTGGCCGGCAGAGACGGGATGCGACCGGCCGCGAAGCCCACCACCAGAAGGCGGCCGTACCAGGCGATGCAGCGGATCGATTCGTCGAAGGCGTCGCCGCCGACCGCGTCGTAGATGATATCCGCGCCCGCGCCGCCGGTCAGTTCCTTGACCTTGTCGCGCATCTTCTCCTTGGCGTAGTTCACGAACATCGTGGCGCCGTACTTCTTGCAGACTTCCATCTTCTCGTCGGAACCGACGGCCGCGATGACCTTGAGGCCCATCAGCGCGCCCAGCTCGACCGCGGTCAGGCCGACGCCGCCCGAGGCGCCGGTGACCAGCAGCGTCTCGCCCGGCTTGTAGCTGCTGCGCTGCTTCAGCGCGTAGTACGAGGTGCCGTAGGTCATGGTGAACGCCGCACCATCCTCGTAGCTCATGTTATTGGGCATCGGCAGGAGCTGGATCTCGTCGACCACGGCTTCGCTGGCATAGCCGCCATGGCCGATCATGCCGATCACCCGGTCGCCGACCTTGTAGCCGGTGACGCCTTCGCCGACCTCGGTGATGTCGCCCGCGATCTCGTGGCCCGGCGCGAAGGGGCGCGGCGGCTTGAACTGGTACTTGTCCTGGATGATCAGCGTGTCGGGGAAGTTGACGCCGGCCGCCTTCGTAGCGACGCGCACCTGGCCCTTGCCCAGCGGCCTGGACGGCAGTTCCACCAGCTTCAGGCTCTCCGGCCCGCCCGGCGTTTCGCTCAGCATCGCGCGCATCGTCTTACTCCCCGTTCCGGTGTTTCATCCTGTGACGGCATTGATACGATGACGAGCCGGCCAGCGTCCATCCATGCTAGGAAGGCTCCCTTCCGCGAGGAGAAAGATGGCAGGACTTCATTACGAGGACTTCACCGTCGGCCGCGTGTTCGAGCACGAATGGACCCGCACCGTCACCGAGATGGACAATGTCCTGTTCAGCTCGCTCACCATGAACGTCCAGCCGCTGCATCTCGACGAGGAGTTCGCCTCCAAGACCGAGTTCGGCCAGCGCATCGTGAACAGTCTGTTCACGCTCGGCCTGATGATCGGCATCACCGTGAACGACACGACGCTCGGCACCACCATCGCCAATCTGGGCATGACCGACGTGCGCTTTCCCAAGCCGGTCTTCCACGGCGACACGCTGCGGGTGCGGACCAGGGTCGTGAGCCTGCGCGAGAGCAGGTCGCGGCCCGATGCCGGCATCGTCGAATTCGCCCACGCCGCGATCAACCAGCGCGGCGAGATCGTGGCCGAATGCACCCGCCAGGCGCTGATGCGCAAGAAACCCAAGGACTGAGACCGATGCGATCCTTCCTGTTCGTTCCCGCCGATTCCGAGCGCAAGCTCGCCAAGGGCCCCGCCTCCGGCGCCGACGGCTTGATCCTCGACCTCGAGGATTCGGTCGCCACCGACCGCAAGACCGTCGCGCGCGACATGGCGCTGGCCTATCTGAACGGCGCCGACCGCGCCGGCCCGAAGCTCTACGTCCGCGTCAACGCGCTCGACACCGGCCTGACGCTGGGTGACCTCGCCACCGTCATGCAGGGCAAGCCCGACGGCATCGTGTTCCCGAAATGCGTCGGCCAGGCCGATCTCGACCTTCTGTCGAACTATCTCGACGCGCTCGAAGCGCGCGAGGACATCGAAGCCGGAGCGACCCGTATCCTGACCATCGCCACCGAGAGCGCGGCGGCGATCCTGGCCCTCACCGCCGCGCCGGCCAGGCACGCCCGCCTGATCGGTCACTCCTGGGGCGGCGAGGACCTGATGGCCGATCTCGGCGCGCTGGCGAAGGGCCCCTCGCCCGGCGTCTACGACGACACGTTCAAGATGGCGCGCACGGTCAACCTGATGGCCTCGGTCGCGGCCGGCGTCACCGCCTACGACACGGTCTATCCCGACATCCGCAACGTCGAGGGGTTGCGCGCCGAGGCGCACGACGCGCGGCGCATGGGCTATGGCGGCAAAATCGCCATCCATCCCGACCAGGTCGCCATCATCCACGAGGTCTTCACGCCGACCGAGGCCGAGATCGACTGGGCCAACCGGGTCATTGCGACGTTCGAGGGCAATCCCGGTGCCGGCGTCCTCACGATGGACGGCAAGATGCTGGACAAGCCGCATCTCGTCCTGGCGCGCCGCCTGGTCTCTCGGAAAGGGGGATGAAGGACAATTTCGGCCTCCTCGCGACCCTCGACCGGCTGTTCGCGGGGGACCGCAATTCGGTCCTCTCGCTGAACGAATTCCTCGAAGGGTTCGAAGGCCGCTCCTACGCCTTCGCGGTTCTGGCGATCAACATCGCGAACATCATCCCGTCGGGAATTCCCTGGCTGTCGACGATCACCGGCGTGCCGATGCTCTATGTGCTCGCGCAATACTTCGCCGGCCATCCCGTCCCGTGCCTGCCCGCCACGATCGGCAAGCGCGGCCTGCCGCGCGGCAAGCTGCAGGATTTCCTGAACCGCGCGCGGCGCTTCATCCGCTGGCTCGAGAACACCGTGCATGCACGCTACGAGGGATGGGTGAACGGCGTGCCGCGCCGGCTGCTGCTCGTCGCTTTGTCGATCGACGTGCTGATTCTCGCCCTGCCGATCCCCTTCGATAATTTCTTCCCGGCCTGGGCGATTCTGTTCTTCTGCTTCGCCCTGATCGAGGATGACGGCGTGATGGCGATGTTCGGCTGGGCGATGACGGGGGTCACTGCCTGCTGGACCGTGTTCCTCCTGATGGTCGGCCACGCCGCCATCTCAGCCGCAATTTCGACGCTGCGGGCCGCCATGTTCGACTGATGACGAACCATGTCGACACTTCCCGCAGCCTGCTTGCCGCCCTCGACCGGGGAGAATCGCTGCCGGCACATTGGTACACCGATCCCTCGATCACCGAACGGGAGATCGCGCACGTCTTCCGCAAGAGCTGGAACTACATCGGCCCGCTCTCGCAGTTGAAAGAGATCGGCGACTACGTAACCGGCTATGCCGGCCGGGTGCCCGTCGTCGTGCTGCGCAACGAGCAGGGCCTGGCCGGCTTCGTGAACGTCTGCCGCCATCGCCGGCACGAAGTCATGAAGGGTCGCGGCAATGCCAAGAGCTTGCAATGCGGCTACCACGCCTGGACTTACGATCTCGACGGCGGCCTCAAGCGCGTGCCGCGTTCGCAGTCGGAGCCGAACTTCAGTCTCGCCGACTTTCCCCTGCTGCCGATCCGCGCCGAGGCTCTGGGCCCGTTCGTCTTCGTCAACCTCGACCCCGAGGCACCGACGGCCGCGTCCCGCTACGGGCCGGTGCTGAACCTGATCGCCGAGAGCGGCGTCGTGCTCGACACGCTCGTGCCCTACAGCCGCGAGGAATGGCAGTCGAACGCCAACTGGAAGACGATGCTCGAGAACTATCTCGAATGCTACCACTGCGCCGTCGCCCATCCCGGCTTCAACGCCGCCATCGACGTGCGCCCGGATGTCTACACGCTGAAGACGCACGGCTATTTCTCGAGCCAGACCGGACCGGTGCGACCGGCGGCGCTCGCCGGCAAGGCGAAGATCGAACTGTACGACGTGTCGGGTGCGGTGACGCAGTCGCAGTATCACTTCCTGTGGCCGAACGTGACCATCAACATCAATCCGGGCTTTCCCAACCTGTCGATCGACGTGTGGACGCCGGACGGGCCCAACGCGACGAGGGGTGTTTCCGAGCAGTTCTTCGGTCCTGGTGTGAGTGAGGCGTTCGCAAAGTCGCTCGTCGCCTTCAACAAGCAGGTCGCGGCCGAAGACGATGCGCTGACCGATTCGGTTCAGCGCGGCCTGCTGGGCGGGCTCCCCGACACCGGCCGCTTCCTGACCAACAGCGAACACCTCGTCATCCACTTCCAGAAGATGATCGTCGAGGCCGTGGGCGAGTCCTAGCTTCCGTCGTCTCTAACAGGCCGTCGAGAAAGCCGGGTCTTGGCGAATAGTCTTGGCGAATAAACGAAACAAACGAAATAAACGAATCAGACGAAATGAGAGTCGCACCCCTGGAACAGGTATCCTGGTACCGTTGGTGGGTCGATGTTTCTCGTCGGCACCTGCAAAAACCCGTTCCAACAGCCTGCTGACCCGTTCTATTCCGATCTAATACGACCGCGGCAGCCCGAGCACGTGCTCGGCGACGAAGTTCAGGATCATGTTCGTGGAGATCGGCGCCACGGTGTAGAGCCGCGCCTCGCGGAACTTGCGCTCGACATCGTATTCCTCGGCGAAGCCGAAGCCGCCATGGGTCTGCACGCACATCTCGGCCGCCACCCACGAGGCTTCCGACGCGAGCATCTTGGCCATGTTGGCCTCGGCGCCGGCGTTGATGCCGGCCTCGTACATCGCCGCCGCCTTGCGCACCATCAGGTCGGCCGCCTCGATCTGCGTGTAGGCGCGCGCGATCGGATACTGCACGCCCTGGTTCTGGCCGATCGGTCGACCGAACAGCTTGCGCTCCTTGGCGTAGTTCACCGCCCGCTCGACGAACCACTTGCCGTCGCCGATGCACTCCGAGGCGATCAGCACCCGCTCGGCGTTCATGCCGGAGAGAATGTAGCGGAAGCCCTGCCCCTCCTCGCCGATCAGGTTCTCGGCCGACACTTCCATGTTGTCGAAGAACACTTCGGTGCTGTTGTGGTTCATCATCGTACGGATCGGCCGGATGGTCAGGCCCTTGCCCAGCGCGGTCCGCATGTCGACCAGGAACACCGACAGACCTTCCGTCTTCTTCTGGGTCTGGTCGCGCGGCGTGGTGCGGGCGAGCAGCAGCATCAGGTCGGAATGTTCGGCGCGACTGGTCCAGACCTTCTGGCCGTTCACGACGTAGGTGCTGTTGTCCTTCTTCACCGCCGTGGTGCGGAGGCTCAGCGTGTCGGTGCCGCTCGACGGTTCGGTGACGCCGAACGCCTGCAGGCGCAGTTCGCCGGTGGCGATCTTGGGCAGGTATCGTTCCTTCTGCTCCTTGCTGCCGTGCCGCAGCACCGTGCCCATGATGTACATCTGGGCATGGCAGGCGGCGGCATTGCAGCCGGCCTTGTGGATCTCCTCCAGCACCGCACTGGCCGCCGAAATGCCGAGCCCGGCGCCGCCATATTCCTCGGGGATCAGGATCGACAGCCAGCCCGCTTCGGTCAGCGCCTTCACGAAGGCCGTCGGATAACCCCGCTCGCGGTCGAGCTCGCGCCAGTAGGCGCCATCGAACTTCAGGCAGAGCTGGCGAACGGCGTCGCGGATCTCGGGGTGCGTCGGAGCGTAGGGATTTTCCATGGCGCGCAAGCTAATGCGCGCCCTCTCCCCACGCAATCCGGCCGAGGCGGTCGACCAGCGGACCGTGGATTTCCGGACCGAATCCGTCGACCGTGGCGACACGCTGCGCGGTCACGCCGTCCACCGCGCCTGCTTCCTTGACGATCGAATCGGTGACGAAGAAGTCCCGTTCCGCGGTCAGGAATTTCGCGATCGTGGGACGCCAGTCGGGACGCAGCACGGCGAGCGCCGCCATCAGCCCGTAGGCGCCCCAGTTCGAAACGCCGGCGACGACGAGGTGGTCGCACGAAGTCACGCAGGCGATCTCGGCACCGTTGGGTACATGTTCGGCGATCAGGCCGGCCGGCAGCTTGCCCATGCCGACCTCGTTGCCGCCGTCGCCGACCGCGAGCTTCGCCCATGGCCCGCCCTCGAACAGAGAATCGAGCGGCAGGGTCCAGGGCGAGACGTCGACCCCGCGCATGTTGCGCGGCTTGCCGTCGGCGCTGCGCCCGCAGCGCTCGATGGCGACGACGTGGGAGAGACGGTCCCGCCGCCAGAGCGCGATCGTCTCCTCGATGGCGCCCTCCTGCCCCAGCACGATTTCGTCGACCGTCACCATCTCCTCTGTCGCGCGCACGGCCGAGCGCACGGCCTCGACGCTCGGCGTGTCGACGGCGATGCGGGCCGGCACGCCGCAGGCTGCCAGCGCTGCCGCGAGCAGCGCGGTGCCCACGGGCCCGTCGGTCTCGGGCGCCGCCACGTCGCCACGCGGCACGAAGAAGCCCGTGATCAGCCCGACCCGCGTGGCCGTCGCCAGCGACGCCGCCGCCCCGGCGAGGCCGCCGCGATTGGCGTCGATCAGGGCCTGGGTCTTGCGACCGACGTCGCGGCATACGAGGGCCTCGATGGCTTCGAGGCGGCGATCCTGCTCACTTGTCCTTGGCGACATAAACTCCCTTCCAATCCACCGGCGAATCGTCGATCAGCTCGGCGAGTCGGCCGCGCATCATCGCGTAATAGGTCTGCCGCCAGCCAGCCGCATCGGCGGCCGCCTGGCATGTATCGATCATCCCCAGCGCCTCGGCGAAGGCGCCGGAGCGGTAGAGCTTCAGGAACGCCGCCTGCCGTTCGACCAGCGCGGCATGGGCCGACGCCTTTGCGAGGTCGGCATTGCCCAGCAGCGCATGGATGCGCTCGGGCTCGGTCTTGCCCTTCACGGTGACGAGGTCGATCTCCAGCGTCGCATAGTCATCGACCTCCTCCCGCGTCTTGCGGCCGATGATGATGCCGACCCCGTAGGTCTTGCACTGGCCTTCCAGGCGCGACGCCATATTCACGTCGTCGCCAAGGCAGGAATAGGTGAAGCGCTGGGTCGAGCCGAAATTGCCGACCGAGGCCGGGCCGGTATTGAGCCCGACACCGATGTTCACCGGGATGTGCTTGCGACCCTCGGCCTCCGCTTCCGCCTTCCATTCCTCGTTCAGCACCACCAGCCTTGCCTGCATGGCCAGCGCCGCGTCGCAGGCGCGCGCGGCATGGCGCTCGACCGGCAGCGGCGCGTTCCAGAACGCCATGATGGCGTCGCCCATGTATTTGTCGATCGTGCCTTTGAGCCCGAGGATCAGGTCGGTCATCGGAGTCAGGAAGCGGTTCATGAACCGCGTCAGCCCCTGCGGATCGAATTGCTCGGAGATGGTGGTGAAGCCGCGCACATCGGTGAACATCACCGTGATCTGGCGCTGCTCGCCGCCGAGCTGCAGCAGGCTCGGGTTGCGCGCGAGCTGCTCCACGAGGTCGGGCGACAGGTACATGCCGAAGGCGCCACGGATCTCTGCCCGCTCCCGCTCGGTACGCATGAAGGCGAGCGAGGTGCCGCCGACATAGATCGCCGCCAGGGTCACCGGCGGATAGATCGGATCGAACAGCAGGTGGTACTGCGAATAGGCGAGCCATGGCACGACCAGCCCGGCGCCGATCAGGATCGCGGCGACGAAGGCCATCTTGCCAGCCGACAGGCGCGGCAGCAGCAGCACCATCAGCAGGCCGACCGCCGCGAGATAGAGGAATTCCGCGCCGTCGGCATAGTCGGGCCGGGCGAGGAACCGCTGCTCGATCATCTGCTCGGCGAGCTGGGCATGGACCTCGACGCCCGGCACGCCGTCCTGCACCGGCGTGTTGCGCAGGTCCTTCAGCCCGATGGCGCTGGTGCCGACGAAGATCACCTGGCCTTCGAGCTTCTCCGCCGGCACTTCGTCCTTCAGCACGGCGCGGGCCGAGATGAAGCGCTCCGCCCGGGGGCCGGTATCGTAGAGGATGACCCGGCCGCGGCCGTCGGTCGGCACTTCGAGATTGCCGGTCTTGATGGCCACGATCCCGGTCTTCTCGCCGAACGACAGCTCGCCGCTCGCCCCCGACGACTTGATCAGATAGGACGAGGCCTCCTGCGCCACCCGCAGCGCCTCGATCGACAGCGCCGGGAACAGCCCCTCGTAGCCGGCGACGCGGAACAGCATCGGCACGCGGCGGATCACGATCGTGTCGAGGTCGGTGTTGACGCTGCCATTGCCCTTGGCCGCGGCTTCGAGAATCTCGATGGATTTCACCGTGCCGCCCTGTTGCGGCAGGAACTGGCTGGGCTGGTCGCCGGCGAAGGCCACGCCGTGGAAGGTGCGCGGCGGATTGCCCGTACCCTTGAGGTCGAAGCCGAAGCCGGTGACGACTCGCGACCGGGCCATCGCCTCGGCCAGCAGCTTGTCGTTGTCCAGCGCCGCGGCCGCGAGCTTCTCCAGCGTCGCGGCATCGGTTAAGGCCGCCAGGTCCTGCACCATGCGGCTGGGCGACGAGCGATCGGGCTCGGCGAACACGGCGTCGAAGGCCACGACCGCCGCGCCCTTCTCGGTGAGCTTGTCGACCAGCCTCGCGATGATCGAGCGCGGCCACGGCCACTGGCCGTATTCCCGCAGCGCCGCCTCGTCGATGTCGACGATGCGCACCGGCGTTTCCGGATTGTAGCGGCGCGGCTCGATCCGCTGGTAGCCGTCGAAGGCGAAATCGCGGATGCGCGTCACCGCACCCGGGTCGGCGATGCGCAGCACGAGCGCGCCCAGCAGCACGAACATGGCAACGACGACCGGCGCCCGTCGCGAATTGATGCAGCGCAACAGCCAGCTCACGCGCCCACGTTCCCCTGATCCCCCGAGAACTTCACTTTACAGAGTATGCAGCGCGAGCCAAATAGCGCGACCTTGCCGCACGCCCCCAGCCAGACCGCCCTGCACGGCATCTACTTCAAGATGAGCGCGCTCGTGCTGTTCTGCACGATGGACGCGATGGTCAAGGGGCTGGGCGGCACCTACGGCTCGTTCCAGCTCATGGTCTTCCGCAGCGCCGTGGCCCTCGTGCCGGTCGCGGTGCTGATCTGGCATGCTGGCGGCGTGCGTGTGGTGCGCAGCACCCGGCCCGGCCTGCAGGCGCTACGGGTCGGCATCGGTTTCTGCAGCATGTTCGGCTTCTTCTACGCCTTCCCGCGCATGCCGCTCGTGGATGCCTATGCCATCTCCTTTTCGGCACCGCTGTTCATGGTGGCGCTGTCGGTGCCGATTCTCGGCGAGCCGGTCGGCTGGCGGCGCTGGACCGCGGTCGGCGTGGGCTTTGCCGGCGTGCTGGTCATGCTCGATCCCTTCGCCATCGAGTTCCACCTGGTCTCGCTGGTCATCCTGGCCGCGACCTTCTGCTACGCGCTCTCGACCGTGCTGGTCCGCAAACTCAGCCGCCACGATCCCGACGTCGTGACGCTGTTCTGGTTCGCCATCGTCGGCACCGTCGTCTCGATCGGCTGCGCCATCCCGGAATGGAAGTGGCCGCCTCTGCTCGACTGGGTCTGGTTGCTCACCCTTGGCCTGCTGGGCGGCTGCGCGCAGGTCCTGATCACCCGGGCCTGGCGACTCGCCCCGGCCGCCATCCTGGCGCCGTTCGACTATACCGCCATCGTGCTCGCCATGGCCTACGGCTACCTGTGGTTCAGGGAGGAGCCGTCCTGGACGGTGTGGTACGGCCTGCCGCTGGTCACCGGCTCCGGCCTCTACATCCTCCACCGCGAGCGGGTTCGGGCGCGGGCCCTCCGGAAAACCCCAATCTCCTAGGGTTTTTGTCGGGATTGACGAATCGCCTCGCCCACCACATCTTGTAGGCATGACCGACACCACCTTTTCCGTGACGTCCAACGCGGCCAAGCGGATCGCCTTCCTGGCCTCCAAGGAGCCCAAGCCCGTCATGATGCGGGTGGCGGTCCTCGGCGGCGGCTGCTCGGGCTTCCAGTACAATTTCTCGTTCGAGGAAGCGCGCAACGAGGACGACCTCGTCATCGAGCATGACGGCGCCGCCGTCCTGGTCGACGCCACCTCGCTCGAGTTCCTCAAGGGCAGTCAGCTTGACTATGTCGAGGAAATGGTCGGCTCGGCGTTCCAGGTGAAGAACCCGAACGCCACCTCCTCCTGCGGCTGCGGCAACTCTTTCAGCGTGTGAGCCGAGCGAAGCTCGGCTGCTGATCGGCCAGACATCGCTCAGCGATGTCTGGGAGCGCCGAAGAACGAACGACCACTCTGACCCTATCGCCCCGCAAGACGGGGCCCTCCCATTCGAATGGGAAGCGGTTGATCCCGTCCGCGTTGCGGCTGCGGCTTCTTCTTCCCCGTCGGGCAGGCTGGTAGCGTCCCGGCCGACAGGGAGCTTCAATGAACATCGGACGCCGTACCTTCGCCTTCTCGGCCGCGAGCCTTCTTGCCTTCCCCGTGACAGCGCAGGAGGCATGGCCCTCCCGGCCGGTCACCCTCGTGGTTCCCTATCCGCCAGGCAATGCCGCCGACATCAGCGGCCGCCTCCTCCTCGAACCGCTGTCGACCGAGATCGGACAGCGTCTGGTCATCGACAATCGCGCCGGCGCCTCGGGCATCATGGGCAGCGCCGCTGTCGCCCGCTCGGCGCCCAATGGCTACACCCTGCTGCTCACGTCCAATTCGCCGATCGCCAGCGGCCCCTGGGTGACGAAGAACGTGCCCTATGTCGTCGAGCGCGACTTCACGCCGATCGCCGGTATCGCGCGCGGCGCCCTCGTGTTGCTCGCCGCCTCCGACGTGCCGGTCAGCACGACCGCCGAGTTCGTGGCCTATGTGAAGGCCAATCCCGGCAAGACGAGTTACGGCTCGTTCGGCCAGGGCAACCTCAACCACCTGATCATGGAGATGCTACGGCTGCGCCTCGGCCTCGACATGGTCCATGTCCCCTATCGAGGCAGCGGCCCGGCGCAACTCGACCTCGCTGCCGGTCGCATCCAGTTCCTGTTCGACGGCGCCCCCGGTGCGCTCGCCCGCATCAAGGGTGGACAGGCCAAGGGCATCGCCGTCTCGACCCTGAAACGCTCGCCCACCCTGCCCGACATGCCGACCTTGGCCGAATCGGGCCTGCCCGAGCTGCGCGGCATGGATGCCGGCGGCTGGGTCGGCCTGTTCGGACCGGCACAAACACCGGGTCCGATCGTGGATCGCCTCAACGGCGTCGTGCGGGCGGTTATTCCCACGGCGCAGGCCAAACTGCTCGAACAGGGTCTGGAGACCTTCACCGACAACAGCCCCGCCCACTTCGCAGCCTTCGTGCGCGCCGACAGCGAGAAATGGCGGCAGGTTGTGCTGGAGGCGAAGATCGAGCCGCAGGAGTGAGGCGTGCTATGAGGGCGGGAAGAGAGGCAGCCTGAACTCATGAAAATCGCGACCTGGAACGTGAACTCCGTCCGCAAGCGCACCGGCAATCTGGTGGCGTGGCTGCAGGAGGCCAAGCCCGACATCGTCGTGCTGCAGGAGATCAAGGCGCAGGAGCCGCAGTTCCCCACGCTCGAGGTCGAGGCCGCGGGCTACAAGGCGGCGATCGTGGGCCAGAAGGGCTTCAACGGCGTCGCCTTCCTGTCCCATCACGCGTTCGACGTGACGGCGCGCGCCCTGCCCGGTGCCGCCGAGGACGAGCCGGCGCGCTATGTCGAGGGAAAGGTCTATACGCCGCGCGGGCCGCTGACGGTCGGCGGGCTCTATCTACCCAACGGTAATCCGGTCGGCACTGAGAAGTTCGCCTACAAGCTCGCGTGGATGGAGCGCCTGCTCGGCCACGCGCGTGAGCTGCTGGCGCGCGAGGAGATGTTCGTGCTGTGCGGCGACTACAATGTCTGCCCGACCGAGATGGACGTGTTCGATCCGAAGGCCTTCGCCGGCGACGCACTGTGCCAGCCTGAGTCGCGGGCGGCGTTCCGCAAGCTGCTCAATCTCGGCCTGACCGACGCGGTGCGGGCGTTCCATCCCGATAGCGAGCAGTACACGTTTTGGGACTACCAGGCCGGCGCCTGGCCCAAGGGCAACGGCCTGCGCATCGACCACCTGCTCCTGTCCCCGCAAGCCGCCGACCGCCTCACCGCGGTGGGTATCGACAAGGCCGAACGCGGCAAGACCGAACCGTCGGACCACGTCCCGGTTTGGTGCGAACTGGACGTGGCGGCTTAGTCGTCAAGGGAGCGCGCCACTGGCGCGCTCCCATGAGCATTACTCCGCGCCGGCGCCGATGACGCCGCCGTCGGCGATGATGCACTGGCCGCAGATGAAGTTGCCGGCCTTGGAGGCGAGGAATACCGCGACGCCGCCGATGTCGTCGGGCTGGCCGATGCGCTTCAGCGCCGCCTTGCCTTCCTGTGCCGCGCGGATCTGCGGATTGTCCCACAGCGCCTTGGCGAAGTCTGTCTGGATCAGGCCGGGCGCGATGGCGTTGACCCTGATGTTGTGCTTGCCCCACTCCATGGCCAGCGACTTCACCAGCGAGAGATCGGCGGCCTTGCTCATGTTGTAGGCCGCGATATGGGCCGAGCCGACCAGGGCGCCGATCGACGAGACGATGATGAAGGCGCCGTCGCGGCGCTCGGCCATCTCCGGGCCGATCATGTTCATCAGCCACAGGTTCGACATCACGTTGTTCTGCATGATCTTCTGGAACACCTCGTCCTTCAGGCCGCTGAGCGGGCCGAAATACGGGTTGGAAGCGGCGTTGCAGACCATGATGTCGATGCGGCCATAGGCCTTGCGCGCCTCGGCGACGAGGTTCTCGAGCTGGGCCTTGTCGGAGATGCTGGCGGCGACCGCCGTGGCCTCACCGCCCTTGTCCTTGATCGCCTTCACCACCTCCTCGCAGGCCGGGAGTTTGCGGCTCGACACCACGACCTTCGCGCCGTGGGCTGCCATCTGTTCGCAGATCGAGCGGCCGATGCCACGGCTACCGCCGGTTACCACGGCCACCTTGCCGCTGAGGTCGAACATACTTGCGTTGGTCATGTCGGCGTCTCTCTTCCCTCGGGTTGCTTAACGATGCACCCGTTGAGATACGCCGATCGGCGTCAGACGAGCAAGCCGCTGCCGGCGTGGCTCATGAGGTCGAGTTGGACCAGCAGGTCGTTGAAATCACGGTCGCCGCCGCCATACGTGTCCTCGAAGCCGAACGTGTTAGCGCCGTAACTCCACAGATGCGTCACCGGCTGGCCGCTGATCACCTCGTTGCCGCCCGAGAAGCCCCAGTAGGTCTGGCCGTGCGATGTCAGCGAGAAGGCGATGATATCGCCCCGGTCGACGTTGGTGATCTGGGTTTGCGAGAACTGCCCGTAGCCCGGACCGTTTATGACGGTGCCGCCGCCTGCGACCGAATAGGCGCGCCCGGCGGCGGCGGCGGCATAGCCTGCATCGCCTGGCGCCAGACCGCCGATGTGCCCGCTCAGGTCGTCCACACGATAGAGCGTGAGATGCTGGTCGTAGACGCCGTTCTGGCGGATCCGCACGACGGCGTTGACGTCGTCCTGACCGAGCGGCGTCTCGGCAACCACGACCGGCCGCGCCACGGTCACGCCGCCGCTCGAGGAACCCCAGGTGACGAATCCGTAGTCGTTCGTATCGTTCGCCTGATACAGCCCGGCTTGCGAATTGTTGAAGGACATGCCCATCAACTCGCCCGCGGCGACCTGCATCGACCCCGGCGTGGCCTGCGATGCGCCATCGAGCAGCCGGACCAGGTCCGGCGAGAAATCGAACTGCATCACCTTCTCGGCGAGACGGGCGTCCCAGGCGATGCTGGACGAACCGCCGAACTCGAACAGGGCGCCCACGCCGTTCACCGCCACGTTGGCTCCGTTGGCCAGCGTGGACTGGACCAGCAGCGTCTGGTCGGTGTTCACGGTGCCCGAGACGGTGTTGTGGGACGACAAGACCCGATCGTCCACGCCGTAGAGCTCGTGATTGGCGATGGTCGCCAGGGCGCGGGTGAGCAACAGACCATCGGGCGTGCCGAGACCGGTCGTGAGGTCGTATCCCTCGCCCGACTGATAGCCGAGGCCGGTGGGCACGATGTACGCGTTCAGCCCCTGGTCGAAGATAGCGTAGGGCGTGTCCTTGTCGGCGATGAAGTAGCTGGAAATGTTGTTGCCCAGCGTCACATCGTTGAAGGCGCCGGGGGAGATCGCGGCGGCCTGATAGAGAATGTCGTTGTAGAAGCCGAGATTGGGCAGGCCGATGTCGTGGAAGACCGCGTCCATCTGGGCCGTAAGCGAAGCCCACATGGGCGTGGCCGAGCTGGTGCCGGCATTGGCGCTGTAGGTCGGGTCGCCCTGGAGATAATACAGCACGTAGTAGAACATGCTGCCGCCGCCGAGCGCTGCCACATCGGGAACGCCGCGACCGGTCCTGCCGTTGGAGACGTCGACCGGCATCAGCCCGAAATCGAGCTGATACTGCGGAATCGCCTGGGTGGTATCGACGCCGCCGGAGCCGGAATAGTTGCTCGAATAGTCCTGCGCCCCCATCTGGCCGTTGGTGATGACGTACTGGTTCCAGATCGCCTCGGTCAGGGCCGCTACGCCGGCCAGCGGCTGCATCAGCGGGAGCGACGGCAGTTGGGTCGGCAAGACCTTCAGGCCGGACTGCGCCAACCCGAACAACGTGGTGGGATCGAGGTTCAGCGCATTGCTCACCAGCGTCGCGATGCTGGAATCCAGCATGGCGGTGTTGATGGGCGACAGCGAGGTCGCACTGACCACGAGCGACCAGCTGTTGAGATGGGTGTCGCGGCCGTTGGTGACGCCGTTGGCATATTCCTGGCCCGAGCCGCCATCGCCGGCCGACATGGCAATGGTGACGTTGCGCAGCGCCGCGTCCTGCATCAGCTGTTCGTAGGCCCACGCGAAGGGGCTGTCGGCCGCATAGCGGACCATGTCCGAGAACGACGAGGTCAGCGCCACGGGCTTATTGACCTCGTCCCAGATCGCCTGCTGGGTCGCCGCGAAGGTGGTCGCATCACCCTTCAGCTTGCTGTAGAAAATCATGTCGCTGGTAGGGGCCGCGCCCGAGACGATCGAGACGTCCAGCGTCATTTCCGACTCGGTGTAGCCCTTGCCGTCGGTGGCGATGGTTCGGAGCAGTTCGTCCCGGGTCAGCGGGGCGATCTTGAGGATGTCCGTCCGGTAGGCGTTCAGCTGCGTCAGCAGCGACTCGTAGGTCGCGTCATCGAGCTGCGGCTCGACGAGACCGATGTTCGGAGTCTCGATGACCGTCTGCAGATCCTTCGCGTTCAACGGATAGTTGTAGTAGTCGGCGATGGCCATCGGCGTTCCGGTGACGCCGTACTTGTCCTGGCCGTAGTCGTAGTTGGCCGTGCCCTGCTGCCCCTCCTCCAGGACCACCCCGCTCCCGCCGACCTGCACTGGAACGGCAGCCACGTTCTGGTCGACCCAGAAGCCGCCGACATCCGTGGCGATGCTATCGGGAAGTGTGAGCGAACCGGCCCACACGGTCGCGATCTTGTTGTCCTGGGCGTCCTTCAGGACGTGCAGTTCCTGACCGAAGATACTCTGGAAGGCGGCGTTGTCGACCTTCACCCAGATCGTCCGCGATTCCGCCGTGGAGATGTAGCCCCCGGTGTCCAGAACCACCGCGCCACGATTGACCAGTTCGGTCTTGACCGCATCGTAGGTCGCCGTGTCTGCCCCGTACTGCGACCAGAAATCGGCCTGCTGGATGGCGGTCTGGCGCTCGCCCCAGCTGCCATTGAGGATCGAAGAGGCATCCTCGGCGCGGTTGAGCACCACGGCGACGATCAGGGACGCGTTCGGGTCGCCGGAGGAGTGGTCAGCTTGGAACGCTGCCTTGATCTGCTCGAGGCTGCTCGACTCCACGGTGCTTTCGGGTAGCAGGCCATAGCTGGTGGCCTGCAGAAACGTCGAGTTGTCGATCTGTGTCGTCATGGGCGCACTCGAAAAGCGAAAGCGTTACAAAATCATTGCGGTCATGCCGCAAGGTAAAAGGGAAATTCATCGCACCGCTGGAGTGAAGAGTTTCAAGAGGTGCAACCGCAGGAAATCGACCATCACCGGTCGTCCCCGCTTCGTTCGGTCGGCAAATTCACACCGTCTGATCGATGCCGGTCAAGGAACTGGTCGATGGGCATCGCGGAATCTCAGCGAGAGTCTTCGTCTTGTCGCAAGAGTCGGTGTGACGCGAGCAGCGCGACGGATCTGATGGAACGGTCAACGGACTCCCTGGCAGGCGAGAGATCCTTCGCTTCGTTCAGGATGACACGAACGGCAGCCGTGCGCCGACACGCCCCTACCGCGTCAGCAGCGCGATCAGTTCGACGTGTGCCGACCACAGGAACTGGTCGATGGGCATGAGTTTCTCCAGCCGGTAGCCGCCATCCTGCAGGGTGCGGACGTCGCGGGCGAAGCTGGCAGGGTCGCAGGAGGCGTAGACGATGCGCTTCACCTTGGAGGCCACGAGTTCGGCGCATTGCGCGGCCGCACCGGCGCGCGGCGGGTCGAGCACGACGGCGTCGAAGGCATCGAGTTCCTTTGTGCTCAGCGGCCGCCGGAACAGATCGCGCAGCTGCACGGTCACGCGGTTGCCGCCCAGCTTGCGCGCCGCTGCATCGACGGCGGCAACCGACGGACGGTCATACTCGAAAAGGCTGAGCTTGCCCGGCTTGCCGAGCGATAGCGCACCGATGCCGGCGAAAAGGTCGGCGAGATGCGCGGCCTCCCCGGCCCAGGCGTTGACGCCCGCACGCATCACCAGCTCGGCGCGCTTGGTCGCCTGCAGGAACGCGCCCGGCGGCGGCTCGATCGTGACGTCGCCCAGGATGAGCCGCGGCGTGCGGCGCACCAGCACCGGCTCGGCCGTCGCTCGGTCGCCCCAACTCACGCGCGCCATATCGGCGCTTTCGGCCAGCGCGATCAGCGTCTCGCGGATCGGCAGCGTCAGGTCGAAGCGGCGGTGCGGACGGATCAGCACGTCGAGGCCGGTGTCGGTCTCGTTGACCACGGCATCGGCCGAGGTGCCGTCGCGCAGGATGGCGGCCATCGCCGATCGCAGGGGCGCGAGGGCGGCGTTGATCTTCGCACTCGCCACGACGCAGGTGTCGATGTCGACGACGGTCTGGCTGGCGCGTTCGTGGAAGCCGGCGAGGATCCGCTTGCCCTCGCGCCGCAGCACGATGTCGGCGCGGCGGCGCTCGCCCGGCTCGCAGCCGACTGGCGCCTCGAAGCGCGGGGCCTTCACACCGCGCTGCGCCAGCGCCTTGGCGATCAGTTCGCTCTTCCAGCCGGTATAGATGTCGCGCCGCCAATGCTGCAGCGCGCAGCCGCCACAGGTGCCGAAATACGGGCACGGCGGCGTCTCGCGGTGGCGCGACGGCGCCAGCACCTCGACCAGTTCGCAGGCGATGCCGTCGCCGCGCTTGTCGAGCGGCTCGGCCTCGACCGTCTCAGCCGGCAGACAATACGGCACGAAGTAGCGCTTGCCTTCGAGATCGGCGACGCCGTCGCCGCGGGCGCCGACTTCCAGGATGTCGAGCGTGATGCTCACGATGAACCTTCCGCCGGGTCTCAGCCCAGCCAGCTCCTGGCCGGCCTCATCTCGCCGACCAGCAGGCCGACGACGTTCTTGATCTGCGGATGCAGCACGTCTTCGCGTTGCGCCGCCGGCAGCGCGCCGAGATGATCCAGCAGCGCCGCCATCGCGACCTCGCCCGCCCGACCCGCGCCGTCCCAGACCTTCAGGGCCACGCCGAGGCCCAGGGTCGGCAGCATGCCGCAGAACACGCCCTCGGCGCCGGTCTTCACCTGGATGACGCCGGGCGCGGCCTCGTTGATGCGGGTGCAGAAGCGGCCGCTGCCCGCGACCATGAAGGGCTCGGCGTTCATCGCCTTGCGGATGCGATTCGCGGCGTCGGCGCGCTTGCTCGACAGGCGCGACGGATCGGCCATCGACGCCATCGCCTGCGCCAGGCTTTTGAGCGGTGTGGCGAGCGTAGGAATTCCGCAGCCATCGGTGCCGTGTGGAAAGGCGTCGGCATCGAGGCCGCACAGCGCGCTCATCGTCTCGCGCAGCCGGCGCTGCACCGGATGGTCGTACTGGATGTAGCCCTTGGTCGGCTCGCCATAGTGCACGGCCGTCGTCAGGAAGCCGCTATGCTTGCCCGAGCAGTTGTTGAACGCCGCCGTCGGCAGCGTATTGGTGCGGGCCAGCGCCTCGATGCTCGACTGCAGGCGCGGCGCATGCGTGCCGCATTCGAGATCGGCTTCGCTCAACCCGACCTTTGCCAGCCAGGCGCGCACCGTCTCGACATGGCGGGTCTCGCCGTTGTGCGAGGCGCAGGACAGCGCGACATGCTCGTCGCCGAGGCCGAAGCGCTCGACCGCGCCGCTCTCGACGAAAGCCATTGCCTGGATGGGCTTGTTGGCCGAGCGCGGCAGAATCGCGGCCTCGATGTCGCCCCACGACTCGACCACGGTGCCGTCGGCCTTCACCACCGCGGCGATGCCCTCGTGCCGGCTCTCGACGACCGGCCCGCGCGTGACTTCGATGACGACAGGACCTCGGCTCATCGCGCGCGCTCCAGCTTTACCACGGTGATATTGTCCTGATGTTCCTTGGCCGCCGCCAGCACCGCGGCGACGATGCGCTCTGCGGGAAGGGCGGCCTGCGCGAGCAACTGTTCGCTGCTGAGACTGTGCACGCCGTCGCTGCACACCAGCAGGCGGGCGTCGGGGCCCAGCCGGCGGTTGCCCCGGTCGATCAGGGTGAGCGGCTCGCCCATCACCGCCTCGCGCAAGGTATGCCGGCCGGGATGATGTTCGGCGTCCTCGGCCGAGAGCATGCCGCGGGCGACCAGCGCGTCGATCTGCGGCGCCATCGAATGATCGGCATTGAGCCGGACGATCTTGCCCGCCTCGACCAGATAGAAGGGTGAATCCCCGACGCTGATCCAGCGCACCTCGTCGCCGCGCAGCTGAGCCGCGACCAGGGTGGCGCCCATGCCGGTGAGTTCATGCCGGGCGAGTGCGCCGCGGCCGACCGCCTGGTTGGCGTCGTTCAGCCCGTCGTCCAGCCCGCCGCCCTGCTCCATCGCATGGATGAAGGCATCGACCGCGAGCTGGCTCGCGACCGCGCCGCCAGCATGGCCGCCCATGCCGTCGGCCACCACCGCCAGCAGCGAGCCGTCGCCCAGCGTCACCAGACGCCAACTGTCTTCCTGGTAAGGACGGGCGCCCTGATGCTGGCCGCCCTCGCCCCGCCACCGCGTCGTCATGTCTTTCGAAAGTCCTTCAGTGCCAGACCGCCGGGAGCTTGCTGAGGCCGCGCAGGGTGAAGCTGCGGCGCCAGGCGGGCGCGTCCTTTTCGGGCAGGGTGAGGTTGGGCATGCGCTCGATAAGCGCCGCGAACACCAGCTCGGCTTCCAGTCGCGCCAGCTGCGCGCCGAGGCAGTGATGGATGCCGCCGCCGAACGACATTGGCCGGATATGCTCGCGGCCGACATCGAGCCGGTCGGGATCGGGATACTGCGCCGGATCGCGGTTGGCCGCGCCCAGCAGGGCGACGATGCTCTGCTCCGCGCCGATCGTCACGCCGCCCAGTTCGACCTCGGCGTGGGTGACGCGGCCAGTGATCTGCACCGACGAGTCGTAGCGCAGCAGCTCCTCGACCGCGTTGGGGATCAGCGACGGGTCGGCCTTGAGTCGCTCCCACTGATCGCGGTTGCGATGCAGCGCCAGCAGGCCGTTGCCGATCAGGTTGGTGGTGGTCTCGTGACCGGCGCCGAACAGCAGGCCGATATTCGCCTGCAGTTCCTCGGCCGACAGCTTGTCGCCCGCCTCCTCCGCCTTCACCAGCTCGGTGGTGAGATCGTCGCGCGGCTCGCGGCGGCGCAGCTCGCACAGCTGGTTGAAATAGACCCCGGCCATCTGGGTGTTGCGGTTGGCCTGGTCGAGCTCCTCGCGGGTCATCGGAACCGGTTCGAGGATGCGGCCGTTAACGTTGCTCCCCGCCAGGAAGGGTGCGCGATGCTCTTCGGGAATGCCCAGCATGTCGCAGATCACGATGACCGGCAGCCGGTGCGCCAGGTCGCGCATCACGTCCATCTCGCCCTTGTCCGCGACCCGGTCGAGCTGCTCGTCCACCAGTTCCTTGATGCGCGGCCGCATGTCGGCGACGCGGCGGGCGGTAAAGGCCTTGGTGACCAGGCCGCGCAGGCGCGTGTGATCGGGCGGATCCTGCACCAGCATCGTCTTCGCGAGGCTCGCCACCGCAGGCTCGTTCATCCGGTCGGTGCCGTAGCGGCGGCGCATGTTGCCTTCGAAGTCCTTGCCGAAGCGCTTGTCGCGGAGCGAAAGCGCCACGTCGTCGTAGCGCGTGATCAGCCAGAAGCCCTGCGGCGTCTTCAGCACCGGCGCCGCCTCGCGCAGCCGCCGGTAGAAGGGATAGGGGTCGGCGATGAAGGCCGGGTCGAGCGGATTGAACTCGAGGTCCTTCGCAGGGGCGGTCGGCTGGGCGATGATGTCCATCCCTCCCCTCTACCACGAAGCCCCTTGCCGCGCGAACGAGCGAGCCCCTAGCATCCCTCCATGTTTGCACTCACCCAGGGACTCCGCCGCGCCGTCCAGACCCGCCCCAACGGCATCGCCACATCCTTCGCCGGCCGCCGACGCACCTGGCAGCAGAGCGCCGACCGGATCAGCCGGGTGGCCGGCGCACTTTCCGCACTGGGCGTGCGCCGCGGCGACAGGGTGGCCATCCTCGCCCTGAACTCCGATCGCTATCTCGAACTGATGTACGCCCTGCCCTGGATGGGTGCGGTGATGGTGCCGGTGAACACCCGGCTGGCGGCGCCCGAGATCGAATACATCCTGAACGATTCCGGCGCGGCCGCACTGTTCGTCGACACCGGCATGTCGCACCATCTGAAGGCGCTCGACGGCCGCACGCCGTCGGTGCGCGAGGTCGTGTGGCTGGACGATCTCGCGGGGCCCGACGGCATCCTCCATTACGAGGACCTCACCAGCTATGAGGCGATGGAGGATGTCGGTGCCCATGACGACGATCTCGCCGGACTGTTCTATACCGGCGGCACCACGGGGCGTTCCAAGGGCGTGATGCTCACCCACACCAACCTGGTGGTCAACGCGCTGAACGGCGTCGCCGGCATGGGCTTCGATGCCGACACCGCCTATCTCCATTCCGGGGCAATGTTCCATCTTGCCGACGGCGCCTCGACCTTCGGCGTCACTTTGTCGGGCGGACGCCATGCCTTCGTGCCGCGCTTCGAGCCGGTCGAGGTGCTGCTCACCATCCAGACCGAAAAGGTGACGCACGCGCAGTTCGTGCCGACCATGATCAACATGCTGGTCAACCACGAGCGGTTCGACGAATTCGACATCGGCACCCTGTCCTTCATCCTCTACGGCGCCTCGCCGATGCCGGAAGGTATCGTGCGCAAGGCGATCGAGCGGATGCCGCAGGTTCGCCTGATGCACGGCTACGGCATGACCGAGGCCTCGCCCATCGTCACCCTGCTCGATCCGCGCTACACGGTGCTGGACGGTCCCTTTGCCGGTCGCCTGAGATCGTGCGGCCAGGCGGTGCTCGCCTGTGAGGTCAAGATCGTCGATGCCGACCGTCTCGAAGTGCCGCGCGGCACAGCCGGCGAGCTGGCCGTCCGCGGCGCCAACGTGATGAAGGGCTACTGGAACAAGCCGGCCGAAACCGAGGCGGTGCTGGAGGACGGCTGGTACTATTCCGGCGACGGCGCCACCATGGATGAGGAAGGCTTCGTCTTCATCGTCGACCGGCTGAAGGACATGATCATCTCCGGCGGCGAGAACGTCTATTCGGCCGAGGTCGAGAACGCGATCTCGACGATGCCAGGTGTCGCCGAGGTGGCGGTGATCGGGGTGCCCGACGACCAATGGGGCGAGCGGGTCCATGCCATCATCGTGCTCCGGCAGGGCGCGTCGCTTACGCCCGAAGACGTGATCGACCATTGCCGCAACCAGATCGCTGGGTTCAAATGCCCACGCAGCGTCGACTTCCGTGACACGCCTCTGCCGCTGTCGGGCGCCGGCAAGGTCCTGAAGCGCGAGTTGCGCGAGCCGTACTGGAAGAACCTCACCGAGGCCGTGAACTGATGCCGACGATTCCCTACTTCGACTGGATCGCCCACCATGCGGGCCGGCGTCCTCACCACCTCGCCATTCACGACCTCCATATGGGACGGAAACTCTCCTACGCCGCTCTCGATGCCCGAATCGGCCGGCTGACCGCAGCGCTGGCGGCACGGGGCATCGCGAAGGGCGACCGCATCGCCCTGCTCGCGCCCAACTGCGCCGAATACTTCGAGCTGCAATTCGCCTGCGGCCGACTGGGCGCGATCATGCTGCCGCTGAACTGGCGGCTCACCGTGCCGGAGCTGGAGTACATACTGAGCGACTCGAGCCCAAAGCTGCTGATCCACGACAAGGGCTTTGCGGAAGCAGCCGCAGCGCTGTCGGAGCACCTGCTCGAGATAGACCACGAGCGGCCCGACGGCGCTTACGAGCGGGCGCTTGCCGAGGACGGACCGGCGCCCCCTTCCGCGGCGCTGACGCACGACGATATCGGCATGGTCATGTACACGTCAGGCACGACCGGGCACCCGAAGGGCGCGATCATCACGCACGGGATGGTGTTCTGGAACTGCGTGAATCTTGGCATTCCGGCGCTGATCACGCCCGAGACGGTGCAGCTCGTGGTGCTGCCGCTGTTCCATACCGGCGGTCTCAACTGCTACGCCAATCCGGTGCTCCATGCCGGCGGCACCATCGTGATCATGCGCACCTTCGATCCCGGCCAGGCGCTCGATTGCCTTTCCGATCCAGCGCTCGGCATCACCCACTTCTTCGCGGTGCCGGCGCCCTACCAGTTCATGATGCAGCATCCGAAGTTCGCGGAGGCCGATCTCTCGCGGCTGCGCATCGCCGGCGTTGGCGGCGCCCCTTGCGCGCTCGCTATCCTCGAAACCTGGACCGCCCGCGGCGTGCCGCTCGTGCAGGGCTGGGGCATGACCGAGACCAGCCCCGCCGGCACCATGCTCGATGCCGCCGACGCGATCCGCAAGCTGGGATCGGCCGGCAAGGCGATGATGCACACCGCGATCCGCGTGGTCGACGACGAGGGTCGCGACGTGGCGGCGGGCGGCATTGGCGAGCTGCTGATCAAAGGTCCCAACATCACGCCGGGCTACTGGAACAATCGCGCCGCGACCGAGCGCAGCTTCACCGACGGCTGGCTGCATACCGGCGATGCCGCGCGGCTCGACGAGGAAGGCTTCGTCTACATCGTCGACCGCTGGAAGGACATGTACATCTCCGGCGGCGAGAACGTGTATCCCGCC
Organism: Reyranella sp.; assembly: GCF_052439685.1. Taxonomy (GTDB): domain Bacteria; phylum Pseudomonadota; class Alphaproteobacteria; order Reyranellales; family Reyranellaceae; genus Reyranella. The sequence continues at coordinate 202,997 of NZ_JBQVQG010000002.1, read as the reverse complement.
GAGGTCGAGAATGTGCTGTTCCAGATCCCCGCCATCGCCGACGCTGCCATCATCGGCGTGCCCAACCAGCGCTGGGGCGAGGTCGGCATGGCGATCGTCGTGCGCAAGCCCGATCAGGACCTCGCCGAGGGCGACGTGATCCGCCACTGCCTCGGACGGCTAGCCAAGTTCAAGGTCCCGCAGTCCGTAACCTTCGTCGATGCCCTCCCGCGCAACGCCACCGGCAAGGTCCTGAAGCGGGAATTGCGCGTCCAGTTCGTCGGGCAGAACGCCCCGGCGATCAGCTAGGGCGGCTCGCTCGTTGTCGTCCTGAGCAGCGCGAAGGACTTTGCGGAGCGACCAGAGGACTCCGTTGCCGGCGCGAGATCCTTCGCGTCACTCAGGACGACATGAAGGTCAAACCAGCGGCACGTAGTCGTACTCGCCGACACCTTGCATGATCAGGAACGTGAGCGACGCGGTTCCGCCGTTAGTCACGAGGTGCGGCCTCCCGGGCGCGGCGACGAAACTCTCGCCGGGGGTCAGGATCACCTCCTGCTTGGGCTGCTGCAGGAAGAGCCGCATCGTTCCCTCGACCACATAGAACGTGTCGCTGATGTTGTTGTGGAAGTGCCAGGGTACCTTCTGCGTGGGCGAGAGCTGCAGCTCGGCGACCCGGAAGCCCGGCCGCTGGAGGTGGTAGGCACGCCGCTCGACCTCGTAGAGGTGGCTGGCATCCTTCACCGCTTCGAGTGTCCTCGGTGCCGTCATCGTCGATCCTCCTTGCTGGAGTGCCCGGTCCGGTTTTCACTGTGTCTTGAACGTCGCAAGCCTTAAGAACGGGCGCGATCCCGTCAAGAAAACAGTTCGATCAAATAGGGTCTTTCATGCTCACGATCTATGGCGTCTACCGGTCCCGCGCGTCACGCAACATCTGGCTGGCCGAGGAACTCGGCATCCCGTTCAGGCAGGTGCCGGTGATCCAGCACTATCGCACCGTACCGACCGGAATGCTGCACACCCAGTCGCCGGAATTCCTGAAGATCAATCCGAACGGCCTCATTCCCTCGATCGACGATGACGGGCTGGTGCTGCATGAATCGCTCGCGATCAACCTCTATCTCGCGCGCAAGCACGGAGGCCCGGTCGCCGGCGCGACCGTCGCGGAGGAAGGCCAGATCGCGATGTGGAGCCTGTGGGCCGCGACCGGCGTCGAGCCGCACGCGATCAACGTCCTCTATCACCGCATGGGCAATCCGAACGGCGTGAAGGACCCGAAGATCGCCGACGCCGCGGTCGAAGCGCTCAAGGGACCCTTCGCCGTGCTCGACAAGGCGCTGACCAAGAGCGGCTGGCTGGTGGGCGACCGCTTCACCGTGGCCGACCTCAACGCCGCCGAGATCGTGCGCTATGCCCAGCCGGCCCCGGAACTGTTCGAGGCCGCGCCACGCGTCAAGGCCTGGCTTGCCGCCTGCCAGGCCCGCCCCGCCTTCAAGAAGATGTGGGCCGCCCGCGACGCCGAGCCGGCCTAGAGGTCAGCTTGCGGGCGCCGCCGCGGTCAACGTCGCAAGACGCGCCGTGGCGCCCGCGACCGCTTCGGCCGAGAACCGGTCGGGATAGGTCAGCACCAGCTGCTCGCCCGTCATCTCCACCATGCCGTTCGCGACCAGCAGTTCGAAGGATTCGGGCGGTTCCTTGCTCTTCGCCCAGTCCTCCAGGCAGGCGACCACGCCCTTGCCCTTGAGCTTGAGACGCGTCCGGCTCGCGCGGGTGGCGCGACCGTTCTTCTGCGTCAGCAGCTGCTCATAAGCCGCCAGCGTGCTGTAAAAGGCCCGTTCCAGCGGATCTTCCTTGTCGGCGCCTTCGAGTGAGCAAAGCTGGTCGAAGGCCTGCCGCCAGATGTCGTCGCGCCCCATGCGCTTGGCATTCTGCATCAAGGTGCGCAGATGCTCGGGATCGGTGTAGCTCGAGATGGGCTTGGCCATCGTCTGCTTGACCCCGACCGGCGCCTTCGCCTTGGCAACCGGCGCTTGCTTCGTATGTTTGGCCACGATTACTCCTGCACAATTGTCCGGCACTGGATGTGCAAGAGTTCGGACCATATCACATTGTCCGACGTGAACCTCTCATTGTTCACATCGCGAAACCCGCAGCCTTGGCTGCTTCAGTTGCACTGCAAATCAGGTGTCAGGCCGCCAGCACCAAGCGATCCGCTGCCGCCGCGAAACCGAAATTCTCGTAGAAGCGCTTGGCCGGCCCCTCACCCACCACGGCCTCGACCTGCACGGCGCGACGCTGGCGCGACCATTCGACGGCGGCGGCCAGCAAACGCCGGCCGACCCGACGGCCGCGATGTTCGGCTTGCACCACGAGATTGTCGACCTCGATGACCTTGTGGGCGCCCATCCCCTCCAGCGGCACAAGCCGGGTCATCAGCACTGCGACGGCGAGGACACCGATCTCGCTCTGCGCGACCAGCAGGGTCGTGCCGGGCGTCTCGAGCCAGGTGAGCACCTGCTCGCGCGCGGTCTCGCCATCGTCGAGGAGCGCGCACAGTTCCTCGATGTCGCGCGGGCCCGCCAGCCTCACACGGATGGCGAGCGGCAACTGGTGCGGTTCAATTTCTGCTTCGATGATCGACATGTCGTCCTCCGGTTGCGGGTTCCGCCGCGGCCCGGAGGCCAAGTCCTAGAACACAAAAGCCGCCGGGATGCGGCGGCTTCGTTGAGTCATGACCCTTCGCGCCGCCTATGTAAGGGGCGTAAAATACCAAGCATTGTGGGACTGGGTCTTGAGCATAGCAATTTTATAGGCTCGCGACTGCAACTTTGTCAACGGTCACCGCGGCACAGGTTTCGGGGGCTGCGACATTCGCTTCATTTATTTCGATTATTTCGTTTGTTTCGTTTATTCGCATGACTCCCCCCTTTTCACCGGCCTGTTAGAGCCATCTCGCGAGTTTGACGGAATTGACGGCATAGATGATCGAAGCGACTGCGACCGCGAGCAATATCGACACGATGATTCTCGTCGCGCGCCCCGGCAGCAGTCGCTCCACCAGTGAAGCGACTCCGTCGAGGATCGCGCTGACCGCCCTCACCTGATGTCCTCGAATACGAAGTATTTCAGATGCTGAGGTTGCACATGTGAGCGGGCAGCCGAGTCGATGACGACCGGGACGTTCTCCCAATGGCGCCCCTTGATGTAGCCGTCCGCGATGCTCGTCACGGCGCCATCTTCTCCGACGATGTCGAGGAACACGTCCCCAGAGCCGGGAGCAATCGTGCGCGTGGCAACGGCAACGCCGTCCAAGCATACGGGGCGTGGGCCTCCGGCGGAGACCCGCGGTCCAAACAAGCGCTTCCCGTCCCACCCGAGAAGCACCTGAAAGTCATGGATGGTCATGCGCCAGTCGGCGCTGAATCCCGACCTGGATTGCACGATCATCGAGCCGCATCGCTCCACGTCAGTCCACGGAGGCGACTGCCCAACTGCAGCAGCCATCGGCACGGCAAATGCGACCCCGAACGCCGCGGCTCGCACGCTCCTCCAGCCGGGCAGAATCACGCGGCAAGCGCCGAGGCCGCGGTCACTCCGCCGCGACGGCCATCGCCTGCTTGAGGCCGGGCATGGTGAAGCCGAGCTTGTCGAGCTTCTCGATCATGTCGCGGCCGGTCTTCTCGTCGATCTCGACGAGCGGCGGACGGACCGGGGTCCAGTGCGGATCAGCGCCGTAGTGCGCGATCACGTACTTCAGCGCCGGGATCATTACGTAGCCCTGCATGACGCCGCGGACCTCGTTGATCCAGGCCTGCAGCTTGTCGCCTTCCGGCGTGCCGTAGGCCTTGATCGTCTCGGCGATCTTGCCCGGGTTGATGTTGGCGGTGGCGCTGATGCAGCCGACGCCGCCCGCCTTGAGATTCTCCAGGATCGGCTTCTCGTTGCCGGAGAAGACGTCGAAGCCGTCCTTGGCAAAGGCGTCGATCATGCTCTTGGTGTGGGGCCAGTCGTCGGACGAATCCTTCATACCGGCGATCTGCTTCGGATAGGCTTTCATCAGCCGCTCGACCAGCTTGTGCGTGATCGGCACGGCCGAGACCGGCGGGATGTGATAGAGGTAGACGCGCAGGCGGTCGTCACCGACCCGCTGCACGACTTCCGAGTAGAAGCGGAACAGCCCCTCCTCCGGAACACCCTTGTAATAGAATGGCGGCAGCATCAGCACGCCGCCGACGCCGAGCTTCACCGCATGGGCGCTGACTTCGGCAGCTTCGGTGATCGAGCAGGCGCCGGTGCCGGGCATCATGCGTGCGGTCGGCACGCCGGAGGCGACGACGGCTTCGAGCAGGGTCATCCGCTCCTTGGCCGACAGCGAATTGGCTTCCGAATTGGTGCCGAAGACCGCGAGGCCGCAATCTTGGCTGATCAGCCACTTGCAGTGCGCAATGAAGCGGCCGACATCTGGCGACAGGTCGCGCTTGAAGGGCGTGACGACGGGCGAAAGAACGCCTTTGATCCGTGCTTCGGCCATGATCTTATTTCTCCCGGGAATGGCGCGCCTTTCTGCAACGAAGCGCCGGAGACGTCCAGTGTCAGCATCTCTCAGCGAAATCCTGCCCGAGGACGGCACGTCCGGCACCCTGGTCGGCCGCCTCTGGCGGGCCGGCCATCCGGCGGGGCCTTCGGTCGTCGCGATCCGGGAAGACGGGGTTTTTGACCTCTCCGCGACGGTCCCCACGATGGCCGATCTCTGCAATGCGCCCGATCCGACGGGCCTCGCGCGCAATACGCCGGGCGAGCGCATCGGCGCGCTGCAGGACCTCGTCGGCGACCTCCTGGCGCCGGTCGACCTGCAGGCCCTGAAGGCCGCCGGCGTCACCTTCGCCGTCAGCCTGCTGGAGCGGCTGATCGAGGAACATGCCAAGGGTGATCCCGCACGCGCCGAGCAGGTGCGCGGCGAGCTGAACTCGATCATCGGCGCCGATGTCAGCGCCATCAAGCCGGGTTCGCCCGAGGCCGAGGCGCTGAAGAAGACGCTGATGGCGCGCGGTGCGTGGTCGCCCTACCTCGAAGTCGGCATCGGCCCCTATGCCGAGATCTTCACCAAGGCGCCGCCCATGGCTGCGGTCGGCTACGGTGCCGAGATCGGCATCCGGCCGGATTCCGACTGGAACAATCCCGAGCCCGAGGTGACGCTGATCGTCAGCGCCAAGGGAAAGATCGTCGGCGCGACCCTGGGCAACGACGTGAACCTGCGCGACATCGAGGGGCGCAGCGCACTCCTGCTGGGCATCGCCAAGGACAACAATGCCTCCTGCGCGCTCGGTCCTTTCATCCGCCTATTCGACGACACCTTCTCGCTGGACGACGTGCGCCAGGCCAAGGTCGATCTCGAAGTGACCGGCCCGGACCAGTTCCGCCTGCGCGGGTCGAGCGACCTCTCGAAGATCAGCCGCGATCCCACCGATCTCGTCGCCCAGGCGATGAGCGCGCATCAGTATCCCGACGGCATGGCGCTGATGACCGGTACGCTCTTCGCGCCGACCGAACCACGCAAGCCCGGCGGCACCGGCTTCACCCACATGGTGGGCGACCTGGTGTCCATCCGCTCGCCCAAGCTCGGCACGCTCACCAACAAGGTGGCCCATTGCGACAAGATCGCGCCGTGGACCTTCGGTGCGGGAGCCCTGATGCGAAACCTCGCGGCACGGGGGTTGCTGCGGTAATAACCGTCACCACAACCAGAACCTCATCCTGAGGAGGCCCGCAGGGCCGTGTCGAAGGATGGGCAACAGACAGCGCCTGCGTATCCCATCCTTCGAGACGGTCGCTTCGCGACCTCCTCAGGATGAGGTCCTTGGGTAGCGAGCCAAGGAAGACCATGACCGACCTCACCCGCCTGCCCGCTTCCGACCTGCGCGAGCACATCGCCGCCAAGCAAATCTCGCCCGTCGAGCTGACCGATGCCGTGCTGGCGCGCGCCGAGAAGCTGCAGCCGGTGCTGAACTGCTTCGTCACCCTGATACCCGACCAGGCCCGGGCGGCGGCGAAGGCGGCGGAAGACGCCGTGATGCGCGGCGAACCGCTCGGCCTGCTGCACGGCATTCCCTTCGCCGCCAAGGATCTGGTGAACACGGCGGGCGTGCGCACCACCTTCGGGTCGCTTCTGTACGAAAACAACGTGCCGAAGGAAGATGCGGTCTGCGCCGCGCGGGTGAAGGGCGCGGGCGCCATCCTGTTCGGCAAGACCACGACCCCGGAGTTCGGCCACAAGTCGCTGACCGATGCACCGCTGTTCGGCCGCACCCGCAACGCCTGGAGCGCTGCGCATACGTCGGGCGGCTCCAGCGGCGGCGCGGCGGTCGCAGTCGCCGCCGGCATCGGCCCGATCGGCATCGCCACCGACGGCGGCGGCTCGACCCGCATTCCCGCCGCCATCAACGGCATGGTCGGGCTGAAGCAGAGCAACGGCGTCATCCCGCACAGCCAGGTGGCCGATGCGTTCGGCAACTACACCTACGTAACGCCGATGACGCGCACGGTGATGGACACCGCCCTGATGCTGCAGGCGATGGCCGGCCCGCATCCGTCGGACCCGTGGTCGATCGGCATCGAACCGCCGGACTATCTGGCCGCTGCCCGCACCGAAGGCGATCTCAAGGGCAAGCGCATCCTCTACAGCGCGACGCTCGGGAACACGCTCGTGGCAAAGGACGTCCGTGCCGCCTTCGAGCAATCGCTGGTGCGGCTGCGCGAACTGGGCGCCGAGCTGGTCGAACTCACCGAGGAGCTGCCCGACCTCAGCTCGGCATGGAAGGTCATCAACCACACGACCTGGAAGGCGCGCTTCGACGAGATGATCCGCCGCGACGGCAACCGGATGACGCCGTCGCTGGTGCGCCAGGTCGCCGAGGCGGCCGACTGGTCGGGCGCTGATTATCAGCGCGCGATGTTCCAACGCAGCGACTTGTTCCGCATGGTTCAGGGCTGGTTCGAGGCCGCCGACTTCCTGGTCACACCGACCGTGTCGCGCACCGCCCTGCCGATCGACCAGGATCTGTTCGATCCGATCACCATCGACGGGGTCGAGGCCGGCGAGCTGCGGCGCAACTGGTTCCCCTACACCATGCCGTTCAACATCACCGGCCACCCCGCCCTCTCGATCTGCAACGGCTACGATTCCGAAGGCCTGCCGACCAGCCTGCAGATTGTCGGCCGCTTCCGCGACGAGGCTTCGGTGCTGCGCGCCGCCGCGCTCTACGAGGCGAGCGAGGGCTGGCTCGATCGATGGCCCGACCTTTGAGGCCGCATACGGCGTCGCGCCAGGGATCATCCAAGGCGCCGCCTAAAAGGCCGCCGCCGCTGACGGCCGAGCAGATCCAGATCCGCGTGCTGCATCGCGATGGGCTGATCCTGGTGATCGACAAACCGGCCGGCCTCGCCGTGCATGCCGGGCCGAGCGGCGCGCCCAACCTGGAAGAGTGTTTCGACGATCTCCGCTACGGCCTGCCGCGGCCGCCGGCGCTGGCCCACCGGCTCGATGCCGACACGGCAGGCGTTCTGGTTCTGGGGCGCCACCCGAAGGCACTCGCCAAGCTGGGGCGCCTGTTCTCCGGCCGCGACACCGAGAAGACCTATTGGGCGGTGGTCGAGGGATCACCCCCAGCCGACGAAGGCGTGTTCGACATGCCGCTGCTCAAGGTGAACACGCGCAGCGGCTGGTCGGTGAAGGTTTCCGACAAGGGCCAACCCTCGGTGACACGCTACGAGGTGCTGGGCCGTGCGCCCGGCATGACCTGGCTGGAGCTGAAGCCGGAGACCGGCCGTACCCATCAGATTCGCGTGCATTGCGCCGCCGCCGGTTGCCCGGTCATCGCCGACCGACTCTATGGACATGCAAGGCCGGACAGCCAGCTCCATCTGCAGTCGCACGGCATCGTCCTGCCTCTGTCGAAGAGCAAGCCGCCGGTCGTCGTCACGGCGCCGCCGCCCGCCCATATGCTGAAGGCGCTGGTGGCCTGTGGCTTCAGTCCCGGGCCGTCACCCACACCCTGAGCTTGTCGCCGGCTTCGAAACCCGACTTTACGGCGGCCACGAGCTCATCGCCCGATTCGTAGCCGACCAGGGCCAGGCGCGGAAACGTCTGTGCCGCAAGCAGGGTCAGCGACCGCCAGACCGCCGGCGCATCGGCCGCCTCGGCGACGACATTGGACACGCCGACCATCTCCTCAGCGCGATAGAGCATGAAGCCGGCCACGACCTTGAAGCCGCGCCGCCCCTTGAACATCGCGAAGTCCGGATCGTCGACCGGCCACCCCTCGCCCTTTTCCTCGCGCGTCCAGACGATGTCGGTCGAGGGCCCTTCGGCCGGCATGACGCTGCGGATCCACGTTGCGTCGAACAGCAGGTCAAATCCGCGGCGCGACAGGTCGAGCGTGTTGAAACTGTCCTTCACAGACCAGCGGCCGGGCAGGTTCGATTTCTGCAGGATCTCGACGGTGGTGAGCTGCTCATCGAGCGCGGTGTCACCGACCGCAAGCGTCACGGCATTGGGATAGAAGCGCGGCACGACGTCGGCGTTCACCCACATGTGCGGCAGGAAGCGGCCGGCCTGACCGTGGACGCGACAGACCGCATCGCACCAGCGGGCGTTGTTGAGGGCCGCCGCGAGGGTCCAGTCCTTCACGCGCGCACTTCCCGCCGTTCGATCAGGCCGCGGCGCTCGGCCGGGCCTTCATGCGTTCCATCCAGGCAGTGAGGTTCTTGTTCGCCGGATCGAGCGGCTGGCCAACCTTGCCCAGGAATTCGAGGAAGGTGAACAGCAGGATGTCGGCCATTGTGAGCTTGTCGCCCGTGACGAAGGGCTTCGAGCCCATCTGCTCATCGAGCCAGACCAGCTTCTTCTTCGCCGTTTCCTTGAGCCCGTCGGCCGCCTCGGGAATGCAGTGCACGCGGTCCTGGAAGAACTTCAGCCCCTGCGAGAAGCGAAAGCCGTTGGCCGCCGGCTCGAGGATGTTGAGGTCGATGCGGCGCACCCACATGCGGGTGTTGGCACGCTCTTCCGGCGTGTCGCCGATCAGCGACGGCGTGTCCTTCTTGACCTCGTCGATGTACTCGCAGATCGCGGTGATCTCGGCCAGCACGGTGCCGTCGTCGAGTTCGAGCGCAGGGCATTGTCCCGCCGGATTGAGCTTGAGGAAGGGTTCGCGCCGGTTCTCGCCGCCGCGCAGGTCGACCTCGACCTTCGGCACGTCGAAGCCTTTCTCGGCCATGAACATGCGAACCATATGCGGGTTGGGACCGACCGAATTGTAGAATTTCACTTTGCTTTTCCTCCCTTGATGTTGTGCAGCGCTATCAAAGTCAGCGCCACGGCTCCACGAGAATCTTGGTGTGGTTCTCCGGATTGCCGAGTTCCTCGAACGCAGCTTTCACGCCATCGAGCCCGACCTTGCCGGTGATCAGCGCCTCGGCGTCCACCTTGCCTTCGGCCAGCAGGCGAAGGCAGCGGGCGAACTCCTCGGGTGTGTAGCCCAGCACGAACTGGAGCGAGAGTTCCTTCAGGATTCCGAACAGCGGCTCGATCCGGTCGGGCTCCATGCAGACACCGGCCACGACGATGCGCGCGTCGCGCGGCGCGGCTTCGAACACCTGCTGCAACAGGCCCGGCACGCCGACGCATTCGAAGATCACGGCGCGTCTGCCGGGCGGCAGTTTCGCGTAGGCCGATTCGTGCCGGGGATCGATCACGATGTCGGCGCCCATCTTCGCCGCCAACTCGCGCCGCTTGGGCGAGAAATCCGCGGCGATGATCGGATGGATGCCCTTCAGCCGCAGCCCGACGATCGCGGCGAGACCGACCGGCCCACAGCCCACGACCAGCGGCGCGTCGTTGTCCTGCAGAGCCGCCTTCTCGACGGCGTGGATACCGACGGCGAGCGGTTCGGTGAGTGCCGCGTGATCGGCCGACAAGCCGTTTGGCACTTCCAGCAGCAGCGGTGCCGCCAGCACCATCCGCTCGGCATAGCCGCCGGGGAAATCGTTCGAGTAGCCGACCGTGCGATGGCCGTCCGCCTGCGGGATCACCGGCATCGAGCAGACGAGCGTGCCCGGCTTCAGCTTGCGCTCCGTGCCGGGGCCGTAGTCCAGCACCTCGCCGCAGAATTCATGGCCGAACACGACGTCGCGCGAGAGATCGAGCGGCTGGCGGCCGGGAATACGCTTCGACATCTCGACCATGTGCGGCGCGTGCTTGGCATAGTGCAGGTCCGAGCCACAGATGCCGCAGCACAGCGTCCTGACCAGCACCTGTCCGGCCGCCGGCACGGGCTCCGGCACTTCGCCGACCAGCATCTCGCCGCCACGCAGAACCGCTGCCCTCATTTGATGAACTCCCGCGTCGTCGCCACGAAATCGTCGAGCCGGTCATGCTGCACCCAGTGGCCGGCGCGCTCGAACTCGACGACCTTCGCGGTCTTGAAGTGCTTGATGCGGCCGTCCTTCTCCGGATTGGAGGCCCAGCTTTCCTTGCCGTAGACCAGCAGCGTCGGACAGGTGATGCGCGACCACAGCGTCTCAATGTCGGGATAGCTCATGTCATACGGCTGGTTGACGCGCACATAGTTGTCGAACTTCCAGCTGTAGGTGCCGTCCTCGTTCTGGTTGACGCCCTGCTCGGTCAGGTGACGCGCCTGCGCGGCGGAGAGATGCTTGTTCTCCTCCTGCATGCGCTTGAAGGCATCCTCGATCGTCGGATATTTGCGCGGCGCGCGGGCCGACAGCTTGCGCTGCTCGTCGATCCAGTCGGTCATGCGCTCGCTCATCGGCTTGTTGCCGCGCTCGGCGATGACCTTGGGTGACGGCCCCAGCCCTTCGATCGCCACCAGCTTGCGCACCTTGTCGGGGTGGATGCCGGTGTAGCGCAGGCAGATGTTGCCCCCGAGCGAATGCGCCACGATCGTCACCGGCGCCAGGTTCTGCTGATGGATGAGCTGGGCCAGATCGTAGATGTAGGCCGCCATCGAATAGTTGCCGTCCGGCGACCACTGGCTGTCACCATGCCCGCGCAGGTCCGGACAGATCACGTGCCAGTCCTTGCGCAGAGCCTGTGCAACCCAGTCCCAGTTCCGGCAGTGGTCACGGCCACCGTGGACCAGCAGAAGCGGCGGCGCTTCGGGGTTGCCCCAGTCGACATAGTGCAAACGCAGGCGCTGGGAAAAAAAGACGCGGGAAGTGGGCCCCGGCATGCCGTTCAGAGAGGAGGTCATGCGCTCCCTATAGCGAATCCCGGCGCTTTGCGTCACTCTCGGGCCATGATGAGCCCCGAGCAGAACGAGCTGATGACCCGGGTCGGTCCGGGCACGAAATGCGGCGCCCTGATGCGCCATTACTGGCATCCTGTCGCCCTCGCCGACGAGCTGCCCGCGGAGCGGCCGGCCAAGCCGGTGCGGGTGCTGGGCCAGGATTTCGTGCTGTTCCGCGACGAGCGCGGCCGGCATGGGCTACTGGACCGCGACTGCCCACATCGCGGCGCGGACCTCGCCTTCGGGCGCATCGAGGATGGCGGCCTGCGCTGTCTGTTCCATGGCTGGCTGTTCGATGTCGACGGCAAGTGCCTGGAGACGCCGGCCGAGCCGGAAGGCAGCGTGCTCTGCCGGAGGGTGCGCCAGCGCAGCTATCCGGTGGTGGTGAAGAACGGCATCGTCTTCGCTTATCTCGGGCCCATTGAAGAGGGTGGAGAGGCCCCCGCCTTCCCCGACTTCGACTGCTTCCTCGCGCCCGGCACGCACGCCTTCGCCTTCAAGGGCCTGATCGAGTGCAACTGGCTGCAGGCGCTGGAGGTCGGCATCGATCCCGCCCACGCCTCCTACCTGCACCGCTTCTACGAGGATGAGGATACCGGCGCGGCCTACGGCAAGCAGTTCCGCTCCGCCTCCTCCGACTCCGACATCCCGATGACCCGCCTGCTGCGCGAGTTCCCGCGGCCGAAGCTCGACGTCGAGGCGACCGACTACGGGCTGCGTCTGTTCGCGCTGCGCAAGCTGAACGAGCAGCACACCCATGTGCGGGTGACCAACCTCGTCTTCCCCTACGCCTTCGTGATCCCGATGAGTTCGGAGATGACGATCACGCAATGGCACGTGCCGATCGACGATACGAGCTGCTACTGGTACGCGATCTTCACCAGCTTCGGTAAACCGGTCGACCATGCCGCGATGCGCGAGCAGCGGCTGAAACTCTACCAGCTTCCCGACTATCGCCCGCTGATCGGCCGCCACAACGATTACGGCTACAGCGTCGCCGAACAGAAGAACCAGACCTTCACCGGCATGGGCTTCGACATCAACGTCCACGACCAATGGGCGGTCGAGAGCCAGGGCCGCATCCAGGACCGCACGCGCGAGCATCTCGGCACCACCGACAAGGCGATCGTCGCCTACCGGCGTATGCTGCTGTCGGCGATCGGGCAGGTCGGCAATGGCGAACGGCCCATTATGTGGCTCGATCGGCAGCGCGCCGCCACGATCCGCGGTCCTGTCGCTATCGACGGCATGGGGCCGACCGAGGGCTGGGAAGCCTACTGGAAGGATGTCGACGTGCGCCGCCGCCGTGGCTCGAGCTGGGCGGCCGATACCGTCCCGCCGCTTGTCGCGTGAGCCGATGAGCCTGGTCGAACGCGCGGGCCTCTGGACCGAGGACCGCAAAGCCGCGACGCGCGAAGCCGAGCGGCGCATGAAGGCCGGCGAGATGTCGGTCGTGCGGCTGGCCTTCGCCGACCAGCACGGCGTCCTGCGCGGCAAGACGCTGATGGCCTCGGAAGTCGATGCAGCGCTCAAGAACGGCGTCGGCTTCACGACGACCATGCTGCTGAAGGACACGTCGCACCGCACGGTCTTCCCGGTCTGGCAGCCGGGCGGCGGCTTCGGCATGAAGGAGCTGGAAGGCGCGGCCGACGTGGTGATGCTGCCCGATCCCACGACCTTCCGGGCGCTCCCCTGGGCGCCGCATTCCGGCTGGATGCTGTGCGACATCTACTTCGCCGACGGCCGGCCGATACCGCTCTGCACGCGCCACGTCCTGCGCCGGACGCTCGGGGCGCTGGCCGAACGCGGCTACGATTTCGTCGCCGGCCTCGAAGTCGAGTTCCATCTCTTCAAGCTGGAGAAAGCCAGGCTCGGCGTCGGCGATGCCGGCCAGCCCGGTGAGCCGCCCGAGGTGTCGCTGCTGAACCAGGGGTATCAGTACCTGACCGAGCAGCGTTACGACGGGATGGACCCGATCCTGGAGATCCTGCGCACCAACCTCGTCGATCTCGGCCTGCCGCTGCGCACGCTGGAAGTCGAGTTCGGCCCCAGCCAGGTCGAGTTCACCTTCCGCACCGGCACCGGCCTCGACCCGGCCGACACGATGGTGTTGTTCCGCAGCGCCACCAAGCAGATCGCCCAGCGCAACGGCTTCCACGCCACGTTCATGTGCCGCCCGAAGCTCGCCAACGTGATGTCGAGCGGCTGGCACCTGCACCAGTCGCTGACCGACCGTAAGACGCACGCCAACGCTTTTACCGATGGCGCCGAGCCCCTCTCCGCGACCGGCCGCCATTACATGGCCGGCCTGCTGGAGCATGCCCGCGCCGCCGCGGCCTTCAGCACGCCGACGCTGAACGGCTACAAGCGCTATCGTCCCTTCTCGCTGGCGCCCGACCGCGCCATCTGGGGCCATGACAATCGCGGCGTCATGGTGCGGGTGCTGGGTGGACCGGGCGATCCCGCAACTCATCTGGAAAACCGCGTCGGCGAGCCCGCCGCCAATCCCTATCTCTACATGGCGAGCCAGATCGTCTGCGGTCTCGACGGGCTGGAGCGGAAGCTCGATCCAGGTCCCTCGGCCGATACGCCCTACGAGGCCAAGGCGCCGCTGCTGCCGCGGTCGCTCGGCGAGGCGCTGGCGGCGCTTAACGAAAGCGCGGTGCTGCGCTCCGGACTAGGCGACTTCTTCGTGGACTACTATCTCCATCTCAAGCAGGCCGAGATCGCCCGCTTCGAACTCGAGGTCAGCGACTGGGAGCAGCGCGAGTATTTCTCGCTGTTCTGAGTCTCAGCCGTCCTCGCCGATATCCTCGGCCCAGACGTCGGGATACTCGTCCTGGAAGCGCTTCATCAGGCTGACGCAGCGCAGGTCGTTCAGGACCACGACTTCGACGCCATGGGAGCGCAGGAAATCCTCGTTGCCGCCGAAGGTCTGGTTCTCACCGATCACCACCCGCGGAATCTTGAACTGCACGATGGTGCCCGAGCACATCATGCAGGGGCTGAGCGTCGTAAACAGCGTCGTGTTGCGGTAACTGCGACGGCGGCCGGCTTGGCGCAGGCAATCCATCTCGCCATGGGCAATGGCATCGCCCTCCTGGACGCGCCTGTTGTGACCGCGGCCGACGATCCGGCCGTCCTCGACGAGGATCGAGCCGATGGGGATCCCCTTCTCGTCGAAGCCCCGCTGCGCCTCGGCCAGTGCCGTCTCGAACAGTTCCAGCTCCGCCGAACTTGCCATGGATTTCTCCGCCTGCGTCCCGCTGCACCCTTTCCGCCTGAGCGGAAAATGGTCTACCCAGTGCCTCTCTCAGTTTACGTCAGCCGGCCCATAAGCGTAACGCCGGGATCGGAAGAGATCGCCATGACCGCCATTGCCGTCGTCACGACCGTCGCCAGCCGCAAGGATGCCCGCTCGCTCGCCCGGGCGCTCGTCGAAGCAAAGCTCGCCGCCTGCGCCCAGATATCCCGGATCGAGAGCGTCTACACCTGGAAGGGCGCCCTCGAGACCGGCAAGGAATATCGCGTCCTGTTCAAGACGCTCGACGAGCACTATTCCGCTGTCGAGCGCGCGATCCTCGACCTGCATCCCTACGAAGTGCCGGCGATCCATGCCTTCCCGATGATGCATGTCGCCCCGGCCTATGCCGCCTGGATCGAGGAAAGCGTCGCGACCTAGGCCTGGCCGCCCTCCAGCATCTTCGTCCAGCGGTTCTGCATTTCCTCCGGACTGACGACTTCCTTCGACGCGGCCAGGAACCAGCGATAGCCGAAGGGACAGGCGACCATGCCGGAGCGGTCTCCGTAGAACTGATCCTGCACCGGCCTGACCAGGGTCGCCCCGGCTCCTACGGCCCTCTCAACAGCCTTGTCGGCGTCGGGCACGGCGATGTGGAAGGCTACGGGAGATCCACCAATGGCGCCCGGGCTCCGCGCGCCGAAGTCTGGATACTCGTCGTTCACCATCAGCACCGAGTCGCCGATGCGGATCTCGGCATGTCCGACCCGGCCCGCCGGCTCGACCAGGCGAAACAGTTCCACGGCGCCGAAGGCCTTCACGTAGAAGTCGATCGCCGCCTTCGCATCGTGGACGGTCATGTGGGCCTTAACGGTCTGACCCGATGTCGCGGACTTTGCGGCCATGGCATCACCTGTGTTATATTACGTTACGTATCGTAACGTTAATAGATGCCCCGTCAACCCTCTTCAGCCTCACCGGTGCGCGGCCGTCCCCGCGATCCGCGCACCCGCGCCGCGATCCTGGTCGCGGCGCGCGATCTGTTGGGACGCGGCGGGCTGACGGCCGTCACCATCGAAGCGATTGCACAGAAGGCGGGAGTGAGCCGTCCGACGATCTATCGCTATTGGCCGAATGCGCCCGCGGTTGCGATGGCCGCGTTCCTGGAAGCAACGGGCGCCGACGAGGCCGCGAAGTCACCGCGAAGCGCACTCGCCGGCCTGCGCGCGCAGCTGCATGCGCTTGCCGATGCCTTCGCCGCGCCGACCGGACGCAGCGTCGCGGCCATGGTCGCAGCGGCCCAGTCCGAGACCGAACTCGCCAAGGCCTTCCGCAACGAGTTCATCGCGCGCAATCGCGACGCCACGCGCGCTCTGCTCGAGCGCTGCATTGACGACGGGGCAATCGATGCGCCTGACGACATGGAGCTCACACTCGATCTCGTCTTCGGTCCCCTCTTCTATCGCCTGCTGATGGGCCACGCGCCGATCACGCGCGGCTTCGTCGACCAGCTGCTTGATACGGTCATCCCCGTCCGCCGCTGATGCCCGGATTGGATGCGAGGCTGTCCGCCGGCGGTACCCGTACGATGCACCTGAAGCCGACATGGCTGGTCGTCGTGTCGATCTGCTCGGCGTGGCGCGCGGCCGGGCGATAGCGCTTGCAGTAGCTGGGGGCACAGAGATGCGAGCCGCCCTTGAGCACCTTGCGCGGGATCTGCACCCGGTCGTGCGCATCGTAGCTCTGCTCCAGGGTCGCACCGCGCGGGTTCTCGGGCACGCAGCAGGCCTTGGCGGCATCGGGCGCGTGTTGGGCGGCATACCAGTCGGCCGTCCATTCCCAGACATTCCCGATCATGTCGTGCACGCCGTAACCGTTGGCCGGATAGGCCCTCACGGGCGAAGTGCGCGCGAAGCCGTCGGCCCGGGTGTTCTCGTGCGGAAAGGCGCCCTGCCAGGTGTTGGCCATGTGCTTGCCGTCTGGGGTGAGTTCCTCGCCCCAGGCGAACTCCGCGCCGTCGAGCCCGCCGCGCGCCGCGAACTCCCATTCCGCTTCGGTCGGCAGCTCCTTGCCGGCCCACTTCGCATAGGCCTCGGCATCGCGGAAGGCGACCTGCACTACCGGATGATCGTCGAGGCCGCCGATATGGCTGCCCTTGCCGTAGGGCCGGCGCCAGGTGGCGCCGAAGGTGAACCGCCACCACTGGCTCCAGTCGTGGAGATCGACCGCCTTGGAGGGCGGCGTGAAGACCAGTCCGCCGGCTTTGAGCATCCCGGGGCGCGCGCCAGGATAGTCCTTCGGGTCGGGATCGATCTCCGCCCAGGTGACGTGACGGGTCGCCTGGACGAAGGCCTTGAACTGCGCGTTGGTGACCGGCGTCGCATCGATCCAGAACCCGTCGACCGTCACGGTGTGAGCGGGCTTTTCCTCGGCATAATGATGATCCGAGCCCATGCGAAACGTGCCGCCGGGAATCCTGACCATCCCAGGGTGCGGCGAAACGGTTCCAGCGACGCTATTCATGGTCCCCAGTCCTACACGCCCCGCCGGCCGCCCGCTATGCGCGGACGGCCGGATGCCCTCTCCCCGGCATTTACTCTCTCAGTTCGCGCCCTGCGGCGGAGACGTGAGCTTGTTCAGCACGCCTTCGAGGTTGAACGAACCCGGCTTCTGGCGCGGCGGGAACTCGACCAGCGTCTTGATGAAGTTGGTGACGTAGGCCTGCGCCGGCACGAGCAGGTAGATGCGGTCGATGCGCCAGCGCCCATAGCCCATGCCCTCGTGGTCGGCGCGCTCGAACGGATCGGCCCTGAGGTCGAACAGCTTCGGCACGCGCAGGGTCACCATCGGGTCCTGCCACACGTCGAAGCCATGCTTGCGCTGTTCCATGAAGGCCAGCTTCCACTTGTCGTAGCGCAAGCCGGCCAGCCCGCCATCGTCGGTCCAGTAGAAGAACTCCTTGCGGGCGCTGCCCGTGCCGTTCTTCAGCAGCTCGCGCTGGTCGTAGCCGTCGAGATGGACCTTGAAGCTCTTGGGCCCGAAGGTGGCGCCCTGTCTCAGCTTGGCCGCGAGATCGGCCTCTCCGACCGAAGCCAACAGGGTCTGCAGCCAGTCCTCGGCCGAGAACACCTCGTTGATCTCGGTGCCGGGCTTCACCAGGCCGGGCCAGCGCACCATGGCGGGCACGCGATAGCCGCCCTCCCAGTTGGTGTTCTTCTCGCCGCGGAACGGCGTGGTGCCACCGTCGGGCCAGCTCATGACCTCGGCGCCGTTGTCGGTCGTGTAGATCACGATGGTGTTGTCGGCGATCTTGAGATCGTCGAGCTTCTTCAGCAACTGGCCAACCTGACCATCATGCTCGACCATGCCGTCGGCGACCACGCCGAGACCCGTCTTGCCCTCGGACGACGGCTTGAGATGAGTCCAGATGTGCATGCGGCTGGAATTGACCCAGGCGAAGAACGGCTTCTTGTCGCGATTGGCGCGGTCGATGAAGTCGAGTGATGCTGCAAGGAATTCCTCGTCCACCGTCTCCATGCGCTTCTTCGTCAGCGGGCCGGTATCCTCGCACTTCTGCTTACCCCACTTGCCGAAGCGCGGATCCTCGCCCGGCGTTTCGGTCGCCGTTGCGACGCATTTCAACACGCCGCGCGGGCCGTACTTTGCCTTGAAGGTGGGATCCTTCGGATAGTCGATGTTCTCGGGCTCCTCCTCCGCGTTGAGGTGGTAGAGATTGCCGAAGAACTCGTCGAAACCGTGCACGGTCGGCAGGAAGTCGTTGCGGTCGCCCAGATGGTTCTTGCCGAACTGCCCGGTCGTGTAGCCCTGAGGCTTCAGCAGGTCAGCGATGGTCGGGTCTTTTTCGGAAAGGCCCTCGGGAGCGCCGGGCAGGCCGACCTTCAGCAGGCCGGTGCGGATCGGCGACTGACCGGTAATGAAGGCCGCGCGCCCGGCGGTGCAGGATTGCTGGCCGTAATAGTCGGTGAAGATGGCGCCTTCGCGGGCGATGCGGTCGATGCTTGGCGTGCGGTAGCCCATCATGCCGCGGTTGTAGGCGCTGATGTTCCAGTAGCCGATATCGTCCCCCATGATGACCAGTATGTTGGGCTTCGCGGGCGCCTGGGCCCATGCCGGGACCACCCCGCCAGAGAGCCCCACCATCAGTGCTGCGGCCGAGAGCAGCCGCCCGAGTTTGTTCCTGGTCCTGGTCATGGTCTCCCCCCATTTGCACATGGAACGAAACTGTTCTCACGGACGATGCAAAACAAGACGGGGAACGATACAGTTTCCGAATGACCATCGACCTGAAGTTGCTGCACCACGCCCTCGCGCTCGCGAGGCACCGCCACTTCGGCCAGGCCGCAGCGGTCCTGAATATCAGCCAGCCGACGCTCAGCCGGAACATCGCCGCCCTCGAGAAGCAACTCGGCATGAAAGTGTTCGAGCGGTCGCACCGTGACGTGGTGGTGACGCCGGCGGGAGAAGACGTTCTGAAGATCGCCGACGAACTGGTTGGTCGTGCCGAGGCGCTATCGAACCGCCTCGAACTCCTGAGGGACGGCCGCGGCGGCCGGTTGCGCGTCGTTGCCGGTGCCTACATCGACGACATCGCCGTCCAGCCCGCCGCGATCGAGCTCATCAAGGCCAATCCCTCGCTCCGACTCGAGATCCTGGAGCGCGAATGGACGGCGGCACTGTCGTCCCTGATGTCCGACCAGGCGGACTTCGCCGTGGCCGACATTCTCGCTCTGCGGGACATGTCGTCGCTCCGCGTCGAGAACCTCGGTGTCCTTCAGGGCGTCTACTTCTGCCGCGGCGACCATCCGCTGTTGGCCAAGTCCGAACCGAAGCCGGACGACCTGCGCGAATATCCGTTCGTGATGCCGGGCATCTCCCTGTCGCGCATGTCCTTCATTGCCGAGATCGACAGCGGCATGAGGATCGACGAGCGAGGCGGCGGCGTGCTGCCCTCGATCGCCGTGTCGTCTTTCCGCAGCGCCAGCGACATCGTGGCGGCAACGGACGCGATCAGCCTCGGCCATCCGACGCAGATTGCCGACGGCCTGGCCGCCGGCCACTTTGCCTTGCTGCACCTGCCGTGGATGAAGAAGCTGCCCTCTGTCGAAATGGGCGTCGCCTGGAAGCGGGAGAGGACGCTGCTGCCGGCAGCCCGCGCCTTCATCAACCTGATTCGCAAGCATATACGCGCCGCGCAGGCTGCGGAATCGCTTGCCACATCAAGAAGACGCAGACGACCGCCCGGAATCGCCTGATTTCGACGGTGTCATCTGCGCATGCGGTCCAGAACGGCCCCGGTCTCGCGCACCATCGTCTTCACCAGTTCGCCGGCCGGCATCTCGCGTGCCAGCGTTGGCGCCTGGCCGCTCCACAGCGGCGTGAAGTCGGTGGAGCCCCTGGTCTCGGCCGGCCCGCGAAGCGGCTGGGTCGCCTCCGCGGCCAGTGGAAAGGCCGGCGCCTCTGCACTCATCGGTCCCATCTCGCTCACGATCCGGTTCACGATGCCGCGTGCGGGGCGGCCGGTGAAGACATTGGTCAGTGTCGTGCTGTTGTCGTTGGCCTTCTTCAGCGCCTCGCGATGCAGCGCGCCGGTGCGTGCTTCCGGCGCCAGCATGAAGGCCGTGCCGATCTGGGCGCCGGCCGCGCCCAGCGCCAGCGCCGCCGCGATGCCGCGACCGTCTCCGATGCCACCGGCGGCAATCACCGGGACCTTCACTGCGTCCACGACCTGCGGCACCAGCGCCATGGTCCCAGGCTGGCGCGAGACGTCGTGCGTGAGAAACATGCCGCGATGGCCACCGGCTTCGGCGCCTTGTGCGATGACGGCATCGACGCCCTCACCTTCCAGCCAGCGCGCTTCCTCGGCCGTCGTCGCCGAGGCGATGACCAGGATGCCGGCCGCCTTCAGGCGCTGCATCAGCGATTTGTCGGGAAGGCCGAAATGGAAGCTGGCGACCTTGGGTTTGAACTCCAGCACCAGCTCGCAGGCTGCACCGTCGAAGGCGGCTCGCGACGGCCCCTTCGCATCGGCCGCCACGCTGAGTTCGCTGTAGTAACCCGCCAGCTTCCGCCGCCAGGCCGCATCGCGGGCATCGTCCACCGTCGGCGGCTTGTGCACGAAGAAGTTCACGTTGAACGGCCGGGACGTTCCCTGCTTCACCAACTGGAATTCCTGGCGCAGGCCGTCCAGGCTCAGCATCGCGCCGGCAATGGACCCGAGCGCGCCGGCTTCGGACGTCGCAATCGCCATTTGCGGCGACGTCACACCCGCCATCGGTGCCTGGAGGATGGGGTGATCGATTCCGAAGAGGTCGAGAAGGCGTCGGTCCTGCCATTGCATGGCTGTTCTCTCCTTGTTGTGCCGCCAGTCTAGGCCATGCCTTGGCATTCCAATCAGCGATTTATCCTAATCGACGTCATCTGATATTCTGATGGAATGGATGCTAGGGATCTCGCCACCTTCGAAGCCGTCGCACGCCTGGGCGGCATGGGCCGCGCCGCGCGCGAGCTGAACACCGTCCAGTCCAACGTAACGCAGCGCGTGCGCCGGCTCGAAGAGTCGTTGGGCGTCTCGCTGTTCGAGCGCAGCCGCGCCGGGGCCCGCCTGACCGCCGCCGGCGAACGGCTGATGCCCTACGCCACGAGGGTCGACGCACTGCTTGAGGAAGCCAGCCGCGCCGCCCGTGACGACGGCGCACCGCGCGGCACACTCACGGTCGGCTCGCTGGAGACCACGGCGGCGCTGCGCCTCTCACGGCTCCTCGCCTCTTACGTGCAGGCCCATCCCGGGGTCGACTTCGTGCTGCGGACCGGCACGACCGCGGAAATGGTCGAGCGTGTACTGGATCGTGGACTCGAAGGCGCTTTCGTCTGCGGACCGGTCGTTCATCCGCAACTCGTCTCGACCCCAGCCTTCACCGAGGAACTGGCCCTGCTCAGTGCGCCGACGGAGACGACGCTGGCGGTGGCGCTGCGGCGGCCCGACCTGCGCCTCGTCATCCTGCGGGCCGGCTGTTCCTATCGCCAGCGGCTGGAGGAGCTTCTGGCGCGGCGCGGAGTCGTGGGCCTGCGGCGGCTGGAGTTTGGCACGCTGGAGGCGATCCTGGGCGCCGTCGCCGCCGGCCTTGGCATCACGCTGATGCCCCGCGCCCTGATCGGCCCGACGTGGCGTGGCGGACAGGTTCGCGCGCACCGGCTGCCCGCCGACGAGGCGCGCGTCCAGACCGTCTTTGTGCGCCGGCGCGACATGCTCCCCTCCAGCGCCCTCCTCGCCTTTCAGAAACACATCACAAGGGGCAAGCGAAATGATGCGCGGTAGCACCACGATTTTCACCGTCCAGGACGTGGCCGCGAGCCTCGCTTATTACCGCGATTGCGTGGGTTTCGATGTCGCCTTCGAATACGGCACACCGACCTCCTATGTCGGCCTTTGCTCCGGTGAGGTGTCCCTGCACCTGATCGCCGCGGCGCAGGCCCCGCGGCCGCCCGGCCATGGCGCCGTCAGCGTCTACGTCGACGATGTCGATGCGCTGCACGCCGATCTCGTGAAACGTGGCGCGAAGATACTCAATGCGCCGAGAAACCAGGATTACGGGCTTCGCGACTTCGGCATTGCGGATATCGACGGCAACATGATCTTCTTCGGCATCGAACTGGGTAAGAGTTGAGCGAGGGTATCATGGAGCTTTGGCAGTATGACGCGACCGACCTGGCGCGCTTGATCCGCACGGGACAGGCTTCGGCGCGGGAGGCGGTCGATTCCGTCCTCGGGCGCCTGCACAAGGTGAACCCGGCCATCAACGCCGTCGTCCGCGTGCTGGAGAGCGAAGCCCGCGCCGAGGCCGAGACAGCCGACGCCGCCCGTGCGCGCGGTCATGCCCTGCCGCCGCTGCATGGCGTCCCCGTCACCACCAAGATCAACGTCGATCAGGCGGGTCTTCCCACGGACAACGGGGTCATTCCGCTGAAGGACCTGATTGCCCAGGAAGACAGCCCGGTCGTCGCCAACCTGAAGCATGCAGGGGCGATCATCATCGGCCGCACCAACGCTCCGGCCTTCTCGATGCGCATCTTCTCCGATAACGCCCTGCACGGCCGCACGCTCAACCCGCGCGATCCCAGTGTGACGCCGGGCGGTTCGAGCGGCGGCGCCGGGGCAGCGACGGCGACCGGTATCGGCGCCATTGCGCATGGCAACGACATCGGCGGTTCGGTGCGCATTCCGGCCTACTGCAACGGCGTGGTCGGCCTGCGAACGGGTTTCGCGCGCATCCCCGCCTTCAATCCGACAGGAGCCGCGGCGGGTCGTCCGATCGGCGCCGTCCTGATGGCCACGCAGGGGCCCCACACCCGCACGGTGCGCGACGCCCGCCTCGCTCTTGAGGTGATGGCGCGCGGCGATCGGCGCGACTGGCGCTGGAACGACGTGCCGATGCGCGGCCCCGCGCCCGCTCGCCCCATCAAGGTCGCGATCGTACCCGAAGTGCCAGGCGGCAAGAGCCATCCGGCCCAGGTCGAGGCGGTACGACTGGCCGGCAGGCATCTCCGCGGCGCCGGCTACGTCGTGGAGGAGGTTCTGCCGCCGGACATCGAGCGTGGCGTCGAACTGTGGCACCAGATCTGCGTCACCGACGTGTTCGGCGGCCTATGGCCCGCGATGCAGAAGATGGGCGATCCGGACGGCATTGCCGCCATGCAGGCCTGGCTCTCGATCCACAAGCCGGTCGACCTCGCGACCTACGTCTCGGCGCTGACGGAACGCGAGGCGCTCGCCTTCCGCTGGATGACGTTCTTCCAGCAATGGCCACTGGTTATCTTCCCAACCCTGTGCGACCTGCCGCCCAAGCAGGTGGCCGACATCACGCCGGACGGTCAGCGCGACGTGCTGGACTCAATGCGTTCGGCACTGATCGCCCCGCTGCTCGGCCTGCCCGGTCTCGCGGTGCCGGTGGGCAGCCACGGCAGGTTGCGGACCGGCGTCCAGATCATGGCAATGCGCAATCGCGAGGATCTCTGCCTCGACGCCGGCGAGGTGATCGAGGCGGCCGAAGGCATCGTGACGCCGATCGATCCGGTCGGCGCCTAGACCGGCCCTCAGCTGCGCGGCGGCAACTCGATCTTGAGGTCGCGCAACTTCTGTTCGAGGACGGGAATGCCGGCGGGATTGCCGTTCTTGCACTGGTCGAGCGCCACGCTTGTCTCGACCCCGCTCTGGGTGGCGCCGCGCGCGCCGCCCCGGTTGGCGACGAGGTCGTCGTACTTTGCAGCCAGAGCCTTGCAGTAACTGGCGTCGTCCGTGGCGGCCGACGCTGCCATCGGCAGGGAAAGAAGGAGGCTGGAGATCAGCAGCTTCACATGATTTTTCATCCAAGGATCATGGCTGCCCCACATGACGAGCGCCTGACGCCGGCCCCTCGAGAGTCACGCTGGCCGACGCCACAACTCGGTTCAGCCGAGTCTCCCGACGACGGTCAGGCCGTCGCTCAAAACCGCTAGACTTTAGATTGGCATTCAGTTGCGCGACGGCAGGTCGATCCTGAGGTCGCGCAGCTTCTGCTCGAGGACCGGAATGCCCGCCGGATTGCCGTTCTTGCACTGGTCGAGCGCAACACTGGTCTCTACCCCCGCCTGGATGCCACCGCGAGCGGCGCCCCGTTTCATGACGAGGTTCTCGTACGTCGCGGCCAGCGCCTTGCAGTAAGCGGCGTCGTCCGGTGCCGCCGACGCGGCGATCGGCAGGATCAGGAGCAGGCTCGAGATCAGAATCTTCATCTGGTTCTTCATACCCGGAAGGTGGACGGCCTGCCTGACAGCCGCCTGACCTCCGATCACTTGATGATGTCGCGGAAGATGCACTTCTCGACACCTTCACCCGAGACGGCAACGCGGCTCGACCACTGCCACAGCGGATTCCAGTAGGACTTGGTCAGCGTGTCCACGGCCTTCGGATCGCCGACGATGTAGCCGAACTCCTGCAGGTTCACCGGGTACATGTTGTCGGAGCCGATGTAGAAAACCCGGTCATCGACCATCCAGAGCTTGGAATGGTTGGCGATGGTCTTGTTGCCAGGCCAGGAATCATCCGGCCCGAAGCGGAAGGGCGCGAGGTGGAAGCGGCTGCACAGCAGCTCGTTCACCGGGTCGGGCCCTTTGCGGATGGCGTAGCGCGCGCGCGGGTCGGCGGTGTCTATGCGTTTCTGGACATTGTCTTTCAGGCGCTTGGCGAGAGCCTGCAGCGGCACGTCATTGTAGTACGGGCTGCCGCCATTGCCGATCGAACCGGGATTGGAGAGCACGACATACACGTCGCCGCCCCGCTCCATCAGGTCGATCATGCGGTCGAGCGCGCTTTCGGGAAAGAGCGTGTCCGAGCGGCCGAGCCGGAAGCCGAGATCCTGCTGCGAGACACGGATGGTCTTGCGGGCGGCCCCGAACATCAGGTCGCGCGCCAGTTCGCTCTGATTGGCGAAGTCTTCCGTGATGCCCGCGCCCAGCCGCCCGATACCCATGATCTCCACATTTCCCGCGCCGGCGGGCGCGGGGCTCGTGGCGAGCGCTGCAGGGCAACTCTGCGCGAACTCGCTGGTGCCGGGCGCGTAACTCACCAGCGAGATGGACTCCTTGTGGTCGCGATTGGCGCAGACGTAGCGCCACAGCCGGTCGGCGAAGCGAGAGGCGCTGGCCGCCGCCGGCCCCCGCACCTGCATCGAGAGATCGTGGACCGGATTGTCGGTGAGATAATCCTCGGTCCAGAGATTGTGCCCCCCGACGATCGCCTCCTGCCCGTCGACGACGATGAACTTGCCATGGTTCCAGGAGAAGCTGTTGCAGGACTCGAGCACCGTGCAGCTCCGCATCGCCGAGACGCTGACCGTCACCCGTGACCCCGAGACGTTGCGCGCGGATTCGACCAGCTCGTTGAGGAACGCCATTGCTTCGACGCCCTTGGGCGGGAACTGTCCGATCAGGACGCGCACTTCGACCTTGCGGCGGCTCAGCGCCAGCTCGGCGATCGCGGCCCGGAGCGCCGCAGTGAAACGCCCGGTCGGCGCGGGCTGCAATTCGACGATGTCGACGCTCTTGCGCGCGCTCGCGACGAGGTCGTGGATCCTGACCGGCAAGGCGTCCGAATGACCGAGGCACACTCGGCGCGCGACGGCGCTTCGGCGTCCCGGCGTGCGCGGCCAGATTGCGGTGCAGGTGCCGCCGTTGCAGTCGGCATCGGTGGCGCAGGCCGGCAGCGAGACGTCGGGCTCACAATCCTTACAGCCCATGGCGAACCAGGTCAGATCGTCGGCCCGCCGCCCCCAGCGGTTGGGCGTCTGCACCAGCCAGTCGACGGTGAGCGTGTTGCCGCGCGTCAGGTCGTAAGTGACCCCGGCGAAGGTGCCGGCCGGATCGCTCTTCGCCAGCTCGTGCTGGAGCTGCTGCAGCGGGTCTGGCATCGACAGGTCCGGCGGGCGGATGTCACGGTCGCGCATCAGCGCCACGAGCGAGGTCGACGACCGCAGCAGGCCGAAGGTGCGCTCGACCTGTCCGTCATCTACCGAACTGCTGGGCAGGTCCCCGCTGCAAGATCCGACGACGACCAGAACCAGCAGCAACAGGATGCGTGCGAACATGGACAGGGACTTAATCGGGTCGCAGACTGCCGCGCAATCACAGCTTCGCGAGAAATGGAATTCACAATGGGCGAAACGCTTCTGCAGACCACCGTCGTCGGCTCCTACCCGCAGCCGGACTGGCTGGTCGACCGCCAGCTGCTGAGCAAGGGCGTGCCGCGTACGCGCGTCAAGGACATGTGGCGCGTCTCCGAACCCTGGCTCGAGCAGGCGCAGGACGACGCCACGTTGCTCGCCATCCGCGACATGGAGCGCGCCGGGATCGACGTCATCACCGATGGCGAGATGCGCCGCGAGAGCTACTCCAACCGCTTCGCGACAGCGCTGGAGGGCATCGACGACGAGAACCCGGCGGAGATCGTGAACCGCACCGGCAACCGTACGCCCGTACCCCGGGTTGTTGGCAAGATCCGGCGCACCGGGCCGGTCGAGTTGCGCGACATGCAGTTCCTGCGCGCCAACACGGAGAGGCTGGCCAAGATCACCCTGCCCGGCCCCTTCACCATGGGCCAGCAGGTCCAGGATGAGTACTACAAAGACGCCGAGGCGATGTGCATGGACTATGCCGCCGCCGTGAACGAGGAGGCCCACGCGCTCGTCAAGGCCGGCGCCGACGTGATCCAGCTCGACGAACCGTGGCTGCGCAACAATCCCGAGGAGGCCAAGCGCTATGCGGTGAAGGCGATCAACCGGGCCCTCGAAGGCATCACCGTGCCGACCGTCATCCATCTCTGCTTCGGTTACGCCGCCGTGGTGACCGGCCTGAAGCCCACCGGCTATTCCTTCCTGCCGCAACTCTCCGACACGATCGCGCAGCAGATCTCGATCGAATCGGCGCAGCCCAAGCTCGACCTCGGTGTGTTGAAGGACCTGGCACCCAAGAAGGTGATGCTGGGCGTGATCGACCTCAGCGATCCCGGGATCGAGACACCGGAAAAGGTCGCCGAGCGCATCCGCGCGGGCCTGAAGCATGTCGGCCCCGACAAGCTTCTGCCCGCGCCCGATTGCGGCATGAAGTACCTGCCGCGCGCGACGGCCTTTGGAAAGCTGAAGGCTCTGAGCGAAGGCGCCGCGATCGTGCGACGGGAGCTCGCCTAGCCTATTTCGCCAATCAGAATGGCAGGCCGATGTAGTTCTCGGCGAACACCCTCTGGGCGGCCGGCGATGACAGCAGGTAGTCGATCTCGGCCCGCTGCATCTGCTCGGCGAAGCTATCTTGCTGATGCACCTTGTGCATCAGCAAGGTCAGCCACCACGAGAAGCGCTCGGCCTTCCACACGCGCGCCGAAGCCTGGTCGCTGTAGGCGCCGAGCAGTGTGCCGTCGTTCCGGGCGTAGTGCGAGACGAGCGCACGCGACAGATAGTGGATGTCGGAGGCCGCCAGGTTGAGGCCCTTCGCGCCAGTCGGCGGCACGATGTGGGCTGCGTCGCCGGCGAGGAACAACCGGCCGTGTCTCATCGGCAGGCACACGAAGCTGTGCAGACCGGTGATACTCTTTTCCAGCGCGGGTCCCGTCGTGACATGCGGCGCGACGTCGGGCCCGAGGCGACGCTTCAGCTCATCCCACAGCCGGTCGTCGGGCCAGTCCTCCAGCTTCTCGTCGCGGCCACACTGGATATAGTAACGGCTTCGCGTATGAGAGCGCATCGAGGCCAGCGCAAAGCCACGCGGATGGCTGGCGTAGATCAGCTCCTCGGAGCACGGCGGCACGTCGGCCAGGATACCCAGCCAGCCGAAGGGGTAGTCTTGCTCATAGACGCGCAGGCTCGACGCCGGCAGGGAGGCACGGCTCACGCCCCGGAAGCCGTCGCAGCCCGCAATGAAATCGCAGGCCAGTTCCTGCTCGACGCCGTCGGCCCGATAGGTCAGCCGCGGCCGGTCGGTCTCGATGTCATGCAGGGCAACGTCCGCCGCCTCCCAGACGATCGATCCATCTCCGGCCAGGCGGGCCGCGATCAGGTCCTGCACCACCTCGCTCTGGCCATAGACTGTGATGGTCTTGCCCGCGAGCCCGGCCAGGTCGATGCGGAAGCGCCCGCCGTCGAGTCCGAGCTCCACCCCCTCGTGAACCAGCCCCTCGCGGTGCAGTCGCCCGGCGGCGCCAGCCTCCTCCAGCAGCTTGACGGTGCCGTGTTCGAGAACACCGGCACGGACGCGCGCCTCGACGTAGGCACGCGACCTGTCTTCAAGGATGACACTCTCGATCCCGTTCAAGTGCAGCAGCCGTGCCAGCAGCAACCCTGCCGGCCCCGCGCCGATGATCCCCACTTGTGTGCGCTGACGTGCCATCCGCGTCCTCTTCGGGCCTAGGAATTCGATTTGCAGGCCAGTATGCCGTACTCGCGCCGGCCTGTGATCGGCTCGATGTCCATGGTCTGTGGCGGCTTGACCGACGTCATCCAGGCATCGACCAGCTGCCGGTTCGAACTGGCATCGAAGAAAAGGCAGCCGTCCCGCACGCGCGCGACCCGGGCGATCCAGGCCTCCTGCTCCGACCGCAGCCAGAGGCTGTTCTTCGGCGAGGTGATCCCCGAGAGCGATCGCAGCCCGCCCAGGAAATAGGCCGTGTCGGGCTGGGCGACGAGGTCGTCGAACTTGTACGATCCCAACTCGACACGCCGCCCTTCGAGGCGGTTGCGCAGCAAGCGAAAAAACTCGTCCGCCTCGGCAAAATCGGGGTGATCGCGAAAGGCTGACTGGAACCGGGGAAGCGGTGAATAGAGGCTAGCGAGATCGGCGGTCTCATCCCGGTGGCGGCGCAGTTCCCGATAGAGATCGAGCGCCGCCACTGTATCGGGCCAGATGCCGCCGAGACCGGCCACACGCCGCTCGACCCCGGTCCGCCCGGAAACCACGGCCTCGGCGATGACGACAACCGACACGACCATCAGCGCCGTGCGTGCCTTGCCCGGCGCGCCGCAGCGCCAGAAGAAGACCGGCAGCATCAGCAGGAACGACGCCAGCAGAAACGACGGTCCCGCGAGATGCGAGGTGTCGGAGCGCATCAGCGAAAAGAGATGCAGGGCGAAGGCCCCCACCGCCACGCCCGCGAACTTCCGGCAGACCACCCGTGTCGGCTCGTCGGCGGTTCGCCACCGCCGTCCGAGGAACGCGGCCAGCAGTCCGATCGCCAGGAGGAGCGGCACAACCAGAACGTAAGTGAGGATGAGGTCCCTGAATTCGCCAGATGCCAGCAGTTGCGTTTCCAGCCGTCCGTCGACGATGTTCCCGGTGAACTGCAGGCCGAGATTGTCCGACCATATCGAATTGGAGACACCGGCCATCACGAGGCTCGACTTCGCATTGGCGAGCGCGACGACCTCGAAGAGGTGCGATGGTCCCACGAAGGCCGAGACCAGCGCCACGAAGGTCACGCTGCCCGCGAGGACGAACAGCCCCACGAAGGCGGTGAGTCTCTTCGCTGTCATCCCGGATGCCGGGCCGAACAAGGCGAGCGAGAAGACGAAGACGAGAAAACCGCCGCTCAGGTTCTCCTGGCTGAGGAAGCCGCCCGCCCCCCAGAGCATTCCGGCCAGCACCGCCGCCGGCCAGCCGCGTCGCGCGGCCCCCACCCCCAGAAGCAGCCAGGCCAGCCAGAGCGCGAGGATGGGGACCACGATCCACCGCGTGAAGACGGCCCACCCCGCCAGATCGATCCGCTCGGCGGGGCTCGGCCAGAGGACCCAGCCGGCGAGCCCGGCAAGCGCCCAGCCGAAGCCGAGGAACTGCTGCAGGACGACAAAGAAGACGATGACGCAGACGACATTGAGCAGAAGGTTCGCGGCGAAGAAGCCGTGATTGCTGAAGTGCACGAAGTCCGTGAGGGCGCCCATCAGGAGCTGGTTGCCCGGTCCGTACTGTGTCTGTGCCTCGAGGTAAGGAATCGCGCCGAGCCTGATCTGCTGTAGCGCGCTCAGGTGGACGTGCGAGTGGATGTCATAGAACTTCGCCAGGCCGTCTTCGCTGACGATGCCCACGCCCCGCAGTGCCGGCAGGCCGAGCCAACAATAGGCCAGCATCGCGATGCCGAGCGCACCCAGAAGCCGTCCCGGCCATTGCGGCGATCTTACCATCATCGGGCGCGCGCCTGCCGGCGTACCGTGGACGACGGCTACCCATAGCCAGTGAAAAGCGATGAAGGCCGCGATGCCGAGATAGCCGAAGACCAGCGGACGCTTGTCCATCCGGCCCCAGTCGATGACTTCATCCTGCGGTCCGATCGCGCTCGAGGGCGCCAGCGCCAGATAACAGTATCCCGCAACGGCGCCGAGCACTCCCACGGCGTAGAGCAGCGCACCGTGCCCATCCCCGCGTCGATTCGCCGTCAGATGCACGAGCGCCAGGGCCATCGCCGCCGTGGACAGGCCGGCAAGCAGGAAGCCAGTCCTCGACCCGAGGACGGCGACCTCGCACAGCATCAGTGCCGCCGCAGCGAGGCAGATCAGCCCCTGCAGGCGTGTCACGACCGGGCCGTGGCCAACAGAAGATTGCCGGCGCCGAGATGCTTCAGACGCGCTTCGAGACCATGCAGGGCCTTGGCCGCGCCGAGGCCGAATACGGCCGCGAACGGGGCCAAGCCGACCGCGGTCCCGATCGAGACGTCGCGATAACCTGCGGCGGCGAGATGCCCGCCCAGCAGGCTTCGGCGGTACTTGTTGATGTGCTGTTCGACATAGGTCACGGGCGACACCGCGTTGACGCCCAGTTCGATCAGTGGCCAGAGCGACCGGTAGTTGGGTGTCGTTACGACGAGGATGCCGCCGGGCGCCAGCAGCCCGCGGGCTTCGGAGAGCAACCGGACCGCCGTGTCCGGCGACAGGTGTTCGATCAGCTCGATCACGGTCACCGCATCGAAACGCTCGCCCGCTTCCGAAAGGCTGGCGGGCGACCGGGTGGAGAAGCGATGCGTCGCAGTCCCATAGGTCCGGGTCGCGTAGTCGATCTGTGCGGCGCTGATGTCGAGACCGAGTGCTTCGACGTCCGGCAGATAGTTGCCGATAAAGGTGCCGGGTCCGCATCCGATATCGAGAAGCCGCCGCGGCGTACCGAGTTCTGCCGCGACCGTCCGGAACTTCAGGTCATGCCAGCTAAAGCGTACGCCGACTTTCTGCCGATACACCGCGTCGTAGAATCCCGCCGGGATTTCCTTCTCATAGTCGTAGACGGCGTCTTCCATCGCGGCTCGTCAGGCTCTCCCGGCCTTGCATACAGACGGGTCGCAGGACCGTCGATCCCGCCCCACCGTCGGGAACGTCTTGGACCGTGACAGATGACGTGGCAAGAGCCCGTCAACGCGCAAGCCGTCCCTTCAGGACGGTGCCGGCATAGGCGCCTGTCGCCTGCCCGTTCTCGAAGGCCAAGGCGCCGTTCACCAGGGTCGCCCGAATTCCCTCTGCTTTCTGTACGAGGCGCCGGGCGCCGCCTGGCAGGTCGCGTTCGACCGTGGGCAGTGCCGGCCGGATACGATCCTCTTCGAACAGTACGAGATCGGCCCGGTATCCCTCGCGGACGAGCCCGCGATCGGTCAGGTCCCAGGCCACGGCGTTGTCGCGGGTGATCTTCTTCACCGCCTCTTCGAGCGTGAAGGCACCGCGCTTGCGCACCCAATAGCTGAGGAGGTGGGTCTGCAGCGACGAGCCCATCTCCTGCGCGACATGGGCACCGGAATCGGAGAAGGTCGCGAGCGTACGGTCGTGTTTCAGGATGCCGAGCACGTCGTCCGGCGATTCGTTGACCAGCGGCTGGACGTAGACCTGGTTCTCATTGGCCAGTGACAGGTCGATCATGACTTCGACGGGGTGCTGTCCGCGCGCTTTGGCGAGTTGCTCGACCGTGGGGTCGTCCCAGTCGACGCCGCTCAGCGCGTACAGATTGGAATAGTCCGGCTTGCGCGGATCGGTGGTCGCCGCCCCTCCTCCCTGGAAGACATTGTCGCGCGGCTTCATCCGTTCTTCGGCTGCCACCAGTTCGCGGCGCACCTCGGGATCGGCCAGCCGTCGCTTCTGCTCGTCGAGCGGCAGCTCGCGAACCTTGCGCCAGGCCGGCAGCACGTCGAACGGCAGATAGGATTTCAGCGAGAAGATCGCGTTGATCGAACGCGTCGTGCCCTGACCGAACATGCGCCCGCCGGCCGCGACGGTCTCGTCGATGTAGCGTGTCTGATAGGCCCAACCCGTGGGATCGTCGCCCTGCTTGGTCGCCAGCACGCCGAACATGACCGGACGCTTGTAGGCCAGAGCCACCTCCTGCAGCCGCGCGAGAAAAGCGCGGTGCGCCGCGCCGCTTGCAATGTCGGGGCCGACCTGGAAGATGCCAGCATCGAGTTCGGCCATCGCCGCCACGATGCGATCGATCTCCTCCCACTCGGCGATCCGGCTGGCGACCGGCGTATTGTCCGGCGTCACGTGTGTGGAGGCACGTGAGCTCGAGAAGCCCATGGCGCCCGCCCGCAGTGCTTCCTTCACGAGATCGGCCATCCGGACCATCTCGTCCTCGGTCGCCGTCTCGGTGAAGGCCCGCTTGCCCATCGCATACATGCGCAGCGCCGAGTGGCCGATATACATGCCGTAGTTGATCGCCTTGGGCAGGCGCTCGACGGTTGCGAGATATTCCGGGAAGGTTTCCCAGGTCCAGTCGATGCCGGCGGCCATCGCCTCGGTCGGGATGTCCTCGACCGCCGAGAGGCAGCGCGCATAGAGGTCGCGATCCTCGGGCTTGCACGGCGCCAGGGCGAACCCGCAATTGCTCATCACCACCGACGTGACGCCGTGCCAGCACGAGCAGCTGCCGAGAGGATCCCAGGCGACCTGCGCATCCATGTGCGTGTGGCCGTCGATGAAACCCGGCGAGACGATCAAGCCGTCGGCGTCGATCGTGCGCGCAGCGGTGGCCTTGATGTGCCCGACCTCGGCGATCATCCCGTCCCGGATGCCGACATCCGCCGTGAAACGCCTGGCCCCGGAACCGTCGACGACCGTGCCGCCGCGAATGACGAGATCGTAAGCCATCACCAACCCTCCCCGGATCGATTGAGTTTGGCGAAGGCGGAATTCGCGGCTGAAACGTTCGGCATACGAAACCGCCTTCGATGCTTTCGCCAACGATTGCAGGCCCGCTCGCTTCCGGCAAGCGGACGGACACACCGTCCTGGCCGTGCTAGCGTGGCCGCAATAAACGGGGAAACGCCAAGTGTACGACTACATCATCGTCGGCGGCGGGTCGGCAGGCTCGGTCATGGCTCATCGGCTGTCCGCCCGCAGCGCCAACAAGGTGCTGCTGTGCGAAGCCGGTCCGGACACGCCGCCCGGCCGTGAGCCGAAGGAAATCGCCGACAGCTATTCCGGCACCGCCTACTTCGATCCGCGTTTCCACTGGACCGACCTCAAGGTCCACACGCAGGTCGTCAGCCACAACAATCCGCAGGAAAATCGCCCGCCGTTGCGCAAGTACGAGCAGGCGCGCGTTCTGGGCGGCGGCTCCTCGATCAACGGCCAGATGGCCAATCGCGGCGCGCCGACCGACTACGCTGAATGGGAAAGCCGCGGCGCTGCCGGCTGGGCCTGGAACGACGTGCTGCCCTATTTCAAGAAGGTCGAGCGCGACCTCGATTTCGACGGGCCGCTGCACGGCAAGGACGGCCGCATCCCCGTACGCCGCATTCCGCGCGAGAAATGGGCCGGCCACGCCCAGGCCGTCGGCCGGGCCTTCGAGGAGAAGGGCTTCAAGTACCTGCCTGACCAGAACGGCGAATTCGTCGACGGCTATTTCCCGGTGACCCATTCCAATGCCGAAGAACGGCGCGTGTCGGCGGCGATGGGCTATCTCGACGCCGAGACCCGCAAGCGCGCCAACCTCACCCTCTCGACCGACACGCAGGTCATGTCGCTGCTGTTCGAGGGTACGCGCTGCGTCGGCGTCACCGCCCGGGTCGGCGGTAAGGAGCAGGAATTCCGCGCCCGCGAGGTGATCCTGTCGAGCGGCGCCATTCATTCGCCGGCACACCTGATGCGCGCCGGCATCGGCCCCGTCGGGCAACTCGCCGACCTCGGCATTCCGGTCGTGTCCGCCCTGCCCGGCGTCGGCCAGCGGCTGATGGACCATCCCTCGATCGCGCTGTCGTCGTTCATCAAGCGCGGCGCCCGCCTGCGCGAGCACACGCGGCGGCATATCCATGTCGGCCTGCGCTACTCGTCGGGTCTGCCCGGCATTCCCAAGGGCGACATGTTCGTGGCCGTGGTCAGCAAGTCGGCCTGGCACGCGGTGGGTGTACAGATCGCCTCGCTGCTCACCTTCATCAACAAGACCTATTCCGAAACGGGGCAAGTCAAGCTCACCTCGCGTGACTGGCGCAGCGAGCCTCTCGTCGAGTTCAACCTGCTGTCCGACACGCGCGACCTCGACCGGTTGATGAGCGGCTTCAAGCTGATGGCCGCGGTGCAGATGACCGACGCGCTGCGCGCGGTGACCGACGTTCCCTTCCCGGCCTCCTATAGCGACCGGGTGCGCCAGATCGGCGTGGTCAATAACAAGAACAAGTGGCTGACCCGGCTGGTTGCCACGATGCTCGACGGGCCGGCGGCGCTGCGCCGCTACATGATCGACAACTACGTGGTCGAGGGTTTCACCTTCGACCAGGTGCTGAATGACGACGATGCGCTCGAGGCGTTCGTGCGCAAGGCCGCAATCGGTGTGTGGCATGCCTCTTGTACCTGCCGCATGGGCCGCGACGACGATCCAATGGCCGTGGTCGACACCCAGGGACGGGTGCGCGGCGTGCAGGGGCTGCGCGTGGTCGACGCCTCGATCTTCCCGGTGGTGCCCTGCGCCAACACCAACTTCCCCACCCTGATGACGGCCGAGAAGATCTCGGACACCGTCCTCGCCGGACACTGAGGAGCCGTTCCATGTCGGTCGTGCTGGGCAGCGGCGAGCACCGCTATCGCGTCGTCGAGAACTGGGCGAAGCTGCCCGACGGCTGGGAGTTCCGCGACGTCGCCGCCGTCGCCTGCGACAGCAAGGACCGCGTCTACGTGTTCAACCGCGGCGATCATCCGATGCTGGTGTTCGACCGGGACGGAAACTTCCTGCGCTCCTGGGGTGAAGGCCTGTTCAGCCGAGCCCACGGGCTCCACATCGACAGCGACGACAATCTCTTCTGCACCGACGACGGCGACCATACAGTCCGCAAGGTCTCGACCGACGGTAAGGTGCTGATGACCATCGGCGTGCCGGACCAACCCGCGCCCTTCCTGAGCGGCCGGCCCTTCAACCGCTGCACCCACACCGCCCTCTCGCCCAAGGGCGAGATCTACGTCTCCGACGGCTACGGCAACAGCCGGGTCCACAAATATTCGCCCGATGGCAAGCACCTGATGTGCTGGGGCACGACCGGCACCGATCCGGGCGAATTCAACATTCCGCACAACATCGCCACTGACGCCGACGGCTGGGTCTATGTCGCCGACCGTGAGAACCATCGCGTGCAGGTATTCGACGGCGACGGCAGGTACGAAGCGCAGTGGAACAACATGCACCGGCCTTGTGCGCTCTATTGCTGCGGCGGCGCGAAGAACCCGACCTTCATCATCGGTGAGCTGGGGCCCGGCATGCCAGTCAATAGCAAACACACCAATCTCGGCCCTCGCCTGTCGATCGTCGACGCCAAGGGCAAGACGCTGGCCCGGCTGGGCGGCCAGGACGGCCCCGGCGAACAGGCCGGCCGGTTCCTGTCGCCGCACGGGCTGGCCGTGGACTCGCGCGGCGACATCTATGTTGGTGAGGTAAGCTACACCAACTGGCCGAGCACCTTCCCCGGCACTCCGGTGCCGAAATACCTGCGCTCGTTGCAGAAACTCGAGAAAGTCGTCTGAGGAGAATGGTTATGGTTGAACGCGTACTCGTCGTGGGGCCCAAGGACACCCTGTCCATGGTCGACGACCTCGCCCCCAAGGGCTACGAGATCGTCAAGGCGCTGCACAATTCACCGGAGCAGAAGGCCGCCCTGCCCGGCACCCACTATTTCGTGGGATTCATCCAGCAGTATGTGACGCCGCAGCTCTTCAAGGATGCGCCGAACCTCAAGCTGATCCAGATGCTGAGCGCCGGTTACGACCGCGCCGACCTCGAGG
Source organism: Reyranella sp. (assembly GCF_052439685.1). GTDB lineage: Bacteria > Pseudomonadota > Alphaproteobacteria > Reyranellales > Reyranellaceae > Reyranella. The sequence goes on along the minus strand of NZ_JBQVQG010000002.1, from coordinate 166,707 downwards.
CGGCGCGCGCGAGCGGCGTTCCGCTGTGCGCCAATGGCGGTGCCAACTCGGTCGCCGTCTCGGAACACGCGATGCTCCTGATGCTGTCAGTATCGCGCCGGCTGATCACCCAGCACAACAACGTCACGGCCGGCCGCTGGCACGGCAACTCCCCGCCTACCGTCCACGAGGTTCGCAACCGCGTGCTGGGCATCATCGGCCTCGGCACGATCGGTAAGAAGGTTGCCAAGCTGGCGCTCGCCTTCGGCATGACCGTCCACTACTACGACATCGCCCGCCTCAAGGAGGAAGAGGAAGACGCGCTCGGCGTCCGCTTCCGCCTGCTGCCCGAGATCCTGAAGCACTCCGACATCGTCTCGCTGCACGTGCCGCTGAACGCCTCGACCCGCCACATGATCGGCAAGGACGAGCTCGCCGCCATGAAGAAGTCGGCGATCATCGTGAACACCTCGCGTGGCCCCGTGATCGACGAGAAGGCGATGATCGCCGCCCTCTCCGCCGGCAACCTGTTCGGCGCCGGTCTCGACGTGTTCGACGAGGAGCCGACCCCGCCGGACAATCCGCTCCTCAAGCTCGACAATGTCATCCTGACCGCGCATCTCGCCGGCCCCACCTTCGAGAGCAACATCACCCGCCTGCGCAACGGCTTCGACAACGTCCAGAGAGTTGCCCGCGGCGAGCCCGCGCTCTGGGTGGTGCCCGAACTGCTGGAATCCAAGACATGAGCCGAGTTTCAAGACGCAGCATCCTCGCGGGGGGCCTCGCGGCCCCCTTCATCGCCCGCGAGGGTTTCGCCCAGGGCGACTGGCCCAAGGGCCCCGTCCGCTGGGTCGTGGCCTTCGCGGCCGGCGGCGCGGCCGACACGGTGGCGCGCAACATCGGCGTACGCGTGGCCGAGATCATCGGCCAGCAGGTGATCATCGACAACCGCACCGGTGGCAATGCCGTCGTGGCGGCAAATGCCGTTCTTCAGGCGCCGCGGGACGGCCAGACCTTTCTGGTCGACGCCGCCAACCAGATCACCAACCCGCTGCTGATGAAGGACCTGCCCTTCGACTATGCGCAGACCTGGGTGCCGGTCACCCAGATGGCAAGCTTCCCGCAGGTCGTCGCCGTGAAGCAGGACTTCCCCTCGAAGACCATTCAGGAATTCATCGCCGCAGCCAAGGCCAAGCCCGGCACCATCAGCTACGGAACCCCGCCGGCGGCCGGCATGGCCCACATGGCCGGCGAGGAACTGCAGCGCCGGGCTGGCATCAAGCTGATCCACGTGCCCTATCGCGGCGGTGCCGACGCCGCGCGCGACATCGGGGCCGGCGCCATCGATTCAGTGATCATCACCACCAATTCGATCCGCCCGCCGGTCGCTGCGGGCCGCGCGCGTGTGCTGGCCGTCACCAGCCTCAAGCGCTCCGTCGCCTTCCCCGACGTGCCGACCCTCGCCGAGAGCGGCTATCCGGGCTTCGACCTCAACGACTGGAACGGCCTGTTCGCCGCCACCGGCACGCCGCCGGCCCTGGTCGATCGCATGCAGGCCGTCGTGGCCGAGGCGATCAAGGACCCGAAGGTCAAGGAACGGCTCGATCCGACCGGCGCCGATCTCGTCGCCAACACGCCGGCCCAGTTCAAGAGCTGGATCGCCGGCCAGCGCGAATTGCTCGGCAAGCTGATCGCCGAAGCCGGCATCAAGCTGCAGTAAGCCGGAGATGCGACCAGCCGCTCTTGCCTACTACAGTGCACAGAGTGCAACGACCGATGCGGGCGAGCGCACGCCACTCGATATCGACCTGCCGTCCGATATCGAGGCGCTTGCCGCGATCGTCCAGGGCCTCCTGATCGACAAGGATTTCATCGGGCTGTACGCGCTGGAACTCGACGGACGGATACGGCTCGGCGAGGTCGACACCCGCTATGCCTCCGACATCTACCGACGGCTGATCGAGAAGGATGATCGACCACTCGATACGTCGCGCGAACCGGGCGCGCGCTTCGTCGGCAGTTGCCGGGACTACGCACTCCTTCTCTGTTCGATGCTTCGCCACGGGGGCGTGCCGGCTCGATTGCGCTTCGGCTTCGCGACATACTTCTCCGGCAAGCCGGACACGTACAGCGACCATTGCGTCTGCGAATACTGGAACGAAGCGCAGAGACGTTGGGTGCTCGTCGATCCGAACGTCGATCCAGTCGTGAAAGGGAGGCTGGGCGTGACCGCCAATCCGCTGGACCTGGAGCGCGACCAGTTCGTCGTCGCTGCCGACGGCTGGCGCCTTGCCCGCGACGGGAAGGTCGCGCCCGACCGGTTCGGTGTTCCGAGCATCGATATCCAAGGCCTTTGGTTCATCCGCGGAAGCCTGATGCGGGACCTCGCCGCACTCAACAAGGTCGAGATGCTTCCCTGGGACTATTGGGGCGTGGCCGACCGAACACCGATCGACGCACTGCCGGAAGAGGAACTGCCCATGCTCGACGAGCTTGCGCAGGTCCTCGATTCGCCGAACGAACTCGTGCAGCTCCAGTCGACCTTCGCCCGACCGGAGCTTGTCGTGCCCGACGCGATCCGTAGCTTCTCCCCGCTTCACGGAGAGACGAAAGTGGTCCTTCGGTAGTCCTGTATTCCCGGGCCAACGCTGGAGTGTCATGATTTGAAAAGGATCGAAAGGAATCTCCCCTTGATGGGTTGATCGATTCCGTTGCGTGACTCGGCACCGCGGACAGCTTTCGCCTCCACATCGATCGGGGGCTCGTTGCAACGCTGCGCCCCGGGCACATCGTCAAGCAGTGAAAGCGAAATAATCGAAAACCAACGAAGCGAACACGCCCGGGTAGCCATTCTCGGGTATTCGGTGGCTGGATACCGCCGAGATCGGTGCAGGCACATCGCGGATGGCGTCGGCTCGGCCTGCACAAAGCCGCAACGCGCAGCGGGGACGGCATCGCCCTGCTTCCAGCCGTCAAATCAGATGGAAGCCAGAACGACGTCGCAAAAGCGGCAGACGCTCGAACCGGTGTCACCCTTCTCTAGGCCGTCTGAAGCTTCAGCCTGTAGGTCTCGTCGAACTTCAGGATGGCCGCGAACGAAACCGCAGCGGCCGCCATGATCATGAAGGCGGGGCTGTAGTCGTTCTCGGTCCGATGGACCAGCCAGGTGGCGACCAGCGGGCTGAAGCCACCGAGGATGCCGAGGGTCACGTTGTAGCCCAGCGCGATGGCGGTGCAACGGATCGCAGCCGGCACCGCCTCGACCATCAGGGCCGGCTGGCCGCCGATGAAGGCGCCGATGGCCACCACGAAGCCGAACTGTCCCAGCAGGACGAGTTCAGGTTGGCCCTGGTGCATCAGCCAGAAGAAGGGCAGCGCGCCCGCGAAGCCCAGCGCCGCAGCACCCAGCATTACAGGGCGCCTGCCATATCGATCGGACAGCCAGCCCATCAGCACCATCACCGGCAGCATCAGGGCCATGCTGGTCGAGTTGATCCCCAGCGCCGTCGCCGGCGCGATGTCGTCGGCGAACTGCAGCCAGCTCACGATGTAGACGAACATCAGATAGAAGCCGACCGAGTTGAAGACCGAGAGCGCGGCCAGCCTGGCCAGCAACGGGCCATGGTTGCGTATCGTATCGAGGAGCGGCGACTTGGCCGTTGCCGTGCGTGGCGATTCATGGACGTGTCGGCGCAACACGACGCCGGCAATGCCCACCAGCAGCCCGAGCAGGAATGGCACCCGCCAGCCCCAGCTTTCGAGTGCCTGTTCCGACATGACAGAAGCGAGCAGCGCGCCGGTGGCCGAGCCGAGCAGAATGCCGCCCACGGCACCGCAGCAGCCCAGCGCTCCGACGAATGCCCGCCGATTGGGCGGCGACTGCTCGATGATGAAGATAATGGAGGTCGTGTATTCGCCGCCGACCGACAGGCCCTGCACCATGCGCAGGAACGTGAGCAGGATCGGCGCCGCGATGCCCAGCGTCTGGTAGTCGGGCAATACGCCGACCAGGAAAGTCGGGACGGCCATGGCAGCCACGGAAAAGGTGAGCGCCGCGCGGCGGCCGAGCCGGTCGCCGATCGCCCCGATGACCGCCCCGCCGATCGGCCGCATGAGGAAGCCGACCGCGAAGATGCCGAAGGCCGACAGAACCTGCGCGACCGGATCCTCGCTGGGAAAGAAGGCGCGGCCGATCGCGGCGGCGAAGTAGCCGTAGACCGCGAAATCGTACCATTCCAGCACGTTGCCGATCGCGCCGGCCGCAATGACCCGGCGCGTGTTGCCCTGACTCATCCCGCTCCCCCGAGCCTCAGATCGATGCGAAGCGATCAGCCGTAGACGAACGCGCGGTCGTCGAGATCGATGGCCGGGAAGACGTTCTTCTCGTTCCAGTAATCCTGGGTGTGTTGCCACTCGGGCTTGTCGCCGCGCTTGGGCAGCAGATGCATGCCGCGCATCATGTAGCCCGGATTGAAGTTCTCCGGATCGATCCAGGGCAACAAGGCCATGTCCTTGTCCTCCGGGCGCAAGGCGACCTCGACTTTGCGGGTCTGGTGCTTGTCCATGTGATCCAGCAGCCGGCAGACGAAGTCGCCGACCAGGTCGGCGCGCAAGGTCCAGCTCGCGCGGAAATAGCCGAACACCCAGATCATGTTGGGCACGCCGGTGAACATCATGCCGCGATAGGTCACCGTGTCGGCGAAGTCGACCGGCTTGCCGTCCACTGCGAAGGCGATGTCGCCCATCACTGACAGGTCGAAGCCCGTCGCCGTCACGATGATGTCGGCCTCGAGCACCTTGCCCGACTTGAGCAGGATGCCCTCCGGCACGAAGCGGTCGATTTCGTCGGTCTCGACCGAGGCCTTGCCGGCGCGGATCGCCTTGAAGAGGTCGCCGTCGGGCACGAAGGCGATGCGCTGCTGCCAGGGCCGGTATCTCGGCGTGAAATGCGGCTCCAGCGGAAAGTCCGGCCCGACATGGGCGCGGACGCCGGCCAGCAGCTCGCTCCGCACCTTGTCCGACTCCTCGAACGCGCGCCGGGTGAACACCGACTGATCATGCAGGATCTTGCGGCGCACGATCTCGTGGATCCATTCCTCGTCGACCTCGAGCTGGCGCAGCGTCTCGGCCAGTTCGATAGCGTTGCGGCCCGGGATGAAATAGGTCGGCGAGCGCTGGAGCATGGTGACGTGCTCCGCCTTGTCGGCCATCGCCGGGATGACCGTGGCGGCCGTCGCACCCGAGCCGATCACGACGATCTTCTTGCCCGTGTAATCGAGGTCCTCCGGCCAAGTCTGCGGATGGACGATCCGGCCCTTGAAGGAGTCCATGCCCTGCCATTCCGGCGTGTAGCCCACGGAGTGGCGGTAGTAACCCTGGCACATCCACAGGAAGTTGGCGGTGAAGCGGACCGCCTCTCCTGTATCGGTTCGCACGCCGTCGATGGTCCAGCGATTGTCCTCGCTCGACCAGGTGGCGGATTCGATGCGATGCCGGTAGCGGATGTGCCGCGCGAGGTCGTTCTCCTCGATGACCTCGCCCATGTAGGTCTTGATCTCCTGGGAGGTCGCGATCGGCTTGCCCTTCCACGGCTTGAAGCGATAGCCGAACGTGTGGAGGTCGCTGTCGGAGCGAATGCCGGGATATTTGTGGGTGAGCCACGTGCCGCCGAAGCTCTCCTGCGTCTCCAGGATGACGAAGCTGCGGTCGGGCATCTGGTGGGTCAGATGATACGCGCCGCCGATGCCGGAGATGCCGGCGCCGACGATCAGGACGTCGAAATGCTCGGTCATGGCGGCTGCAGGCCGTGCAAGGGTGGTATCCGGCATGGGAAGGCTCTTTCCTCGCTGATCAACTCACGCCAGTCTTGCGCGAACATGAGCGCCGAAGCCAGCCCCCAGAATCCACGATCCGAAACCGCCCGCCGGAGACGGCTCGCCCTTGGCGCCCTGCTGATCGCGGCCGGGCTCGTCGCCGGTCTCGGCCTCGCAGAGGGCTTCGTCCGCCTGTTCTTCCCGACCTTCGCCCCGTCCAGCCAGGTCGAATTCAGTTACTCTGCAGGACCGCTTCTGCTCGCCCAGCCGGAAACGCAGACCCGCCAGATTTCCGAGGCCGGCGACTACGACGTCGCCGTCCGGATCAATTCGCATGGGTTACGCGACGTGAACGACGTGGCGACGGCCGGAGCCGACGATATCGTCGTCGTGGGCGACGCTTTCGCCTGGGGCTGGGGCGTCGAAGCCCAGGACCGCTTCTCCGACCAGCTCCAGGTCCTGAGCGGCCGGCGGACCTTCAATCTCGCGACGCCCACCGACATCGAGGGCTATGCCGCCCTGCTGGCCTACGCCAAACAGCTCGGCTCCAGAGCCGGCCGCGTCGTCGTCATCGTCGACATGGAAAAGGATCTTCAGGCCGCCGGGCGGGCCATGCCGTCCCCGGCCAGCGGCTCGCCCCTCGGAGCCTGGCTGACGCGGCATTCGGCGCTCTACCTGCTCGCATCGAGGGCCTTCGAGGGTGCATTTTCGCCCAGGGCCGAGCCCAGCGGCCTTGGCGTTACCCCCAACGAGTACGACCCCGCAAACATCGACCGAGCGGCCAACGAGCTCGAGAAGATCGCGGAGCAGTACCGCATGACCGTGGTGCTCATCCCGTCGCGCGCTCTCTGGATGGGTGACGATCGATCTGTCGAGGAACGGGTCAACACCGCTTTCACGGTCGCCCTGCAGAGGCGCGGCATCGATGTTCTGGACCTTCAGCCCGTCCTCGAGGCACAAGGGTCTCCCCTGTCCTACTATTTTGCCAACGATGGACACTGGACGGCGGGCGGTCACGCCCTGGTCGCCCATGCCATCAGCCAGCATCTCGCCCGCTAACGGAAGAACGCCATGCACGAAAAGGTCGACGTCCTGATCATCGGTTCCGGGGCTTCGGGGGCGGCGGTGGCCTGGAGCCTCGCCGAAACGAAGATGCGGATCCTCTGCCTCGAGCAGGGCGACTGGGTGAAGCCCACGGACTACCCGACCAATGGGCGCGACTGGGAGGCCCGCCTGTTCGGCGACTTTGCCATCAACCCCAACCGCCGGGCGCGCGAGACCGACTATCCGATCAATAACGGCACCTCGCCGATCCAGGTCGTGAACTTCAATGGCGTCGGCGGCAGCACCATCATGTACACGGCGCATTATCCGCGCCTGCATCCCTCGGATTTCCGGGTGAAAACGCTAGACGGCGTCGCCGACGATTGGCCGGTCGACTATGCGACCTTGGAACCGTACTTCACCGAGAACGACCGCATGACCGGCGTCGCCGGCCTCGAGGGTGACCCCGCCTATCCCCACCACGTGCCGCCGATGCCCCCCGTGGCGCTGGGGAAGACCGGCAAGCGCTTCGGCGAGACGCTGAACAAACTGGGCTGGCACTGGTGGCCATCGGATTCGGCCATCGCCACCGTCGAGTATGACGGTCGGGCGCCCTGCATCAATCTCGGCCATTGCACACCCGGTTGCGCCCAGGGCGCCAAGGCCAGTGCCGACGTCACCTATTGGCCGCATGCGATCCGGGCGGGGGTCGAGCTGCGCACGCGCGCGCGGGTCCGCGAGGTGACGCTCGGCCCCGACGGTCTGGCGAACGGCGTGATCTACTACGATGCCGACGGCAAGGAGCATTTCCAGCCGGCCGAGATGGTCATCGTCGCCTGCAACGGCATCGGCACGCCGCGCCTGCTGCTGAACTCGGTGTCCGGCCGCTTCCCCAACGGCATCGCCAATTCGAGCGGGCTGGTCGGCCGGAACCTGATGTTCCATCCTTTCGCCCACACCTACGGCTATGTCGACGAGCCGATCGACGGCAATACCGGCGCGCAGCTTCCGCTTTGGAGCAAGGAGTTCTACGAGACCGACCCGTCGCGCGGCTTCGTGCGCGGCTATACGCTGCAGCTTCACCGCGGCGCCGGCACGATCGTCGATGCGATCACCAATACCGCGCGCGGCTTCCTGCCCTGGGGCGAGGCGCATCACGACGTCTATCGCACCATCGTCAATCGCAAGCTCGGCCTCTCCGCGATCTGCGAGGACCTGCCCGAAGAGCACAACAGGGTGACGCTCGATCCGGTGCTGAAGGACAGCAACGGCATCCCCGCCCCCCGGATCGACTACACGCTGGGCGAAAACACGAAGAAGATGATCGACCACGGCGTCGCGCGCTCGAAGGAGATTCTCGAGGCAGCCGGCGCCAGGAACATCGGCGGCGAGGCGCCGATGCTCAATGCCGGCTGGCACCTCATGGGCACGGCGCGCATGGGCACCGATCCCGAGCGGTCGGTGGTCAACGAATGGGGCCGCAGCCACGATGTGAAGAACCTGTTCATCGTCGATGGCAGCATCTGGGTCACTTCGGGCGGCGTGAACCCGACCTCGACCATCCAGGCGCTGGCGCTCTACATCGCCGACAACATCAAGCGGCGTCTCGCCGACGCCACGCTCTTCGACTGAGGCCATGGACATGACCTACGGAACCCTGACGGACGCCGAAGCCCACGACCTGCGCCTCCTGGCCGGCATTATGATCCCCGCGAGCAGGACCCATGGCGTGCCGGGGGCCGATGACGCGCTGATCTTCGCTGATATCCTGAAGAGCCTGGAAAGGGATACCGCGGACGCGCAGATCGCGCTGAAGCAGTTGAGGGAGCTGTCCGGCGGCGCGTTCGCCGAGCTCGCGTCCGAGCGCCGACCCGAAGTCGCGCTGCGTTTCAAGCAGGAGGGCGGTACGCCGCTCTTCGCGCTCAATCGCGTGGTGCTGCTCTGCTACTACCGCGACGACCGCGTGATGCGCGCGCTGGGCCAGGAGCCGCGCTCGCCCTTCCCCAAGGGTCATGTCGTCGAACAGGGCGACTGGTCGCTGCTCGATCCGGTACGGAAGCGCGCGCCGATGTGGCGGCGGGTCTAGCCGCTCGTCAGCCCTCGCCGCGTGCCTTCAGCACGAAGCCCATCGCCCGGAAGCTCGAATCCTTCTGGATCGCCGCGGTGACCCGCGGATCGCCTTGGGGGTTGCTGAAGGAGATCAGGACGTCCGTCTGGGTCTGGCAGGAGGCTGCGGCCGTCGCGGCGAGCGACTGGGCGCTGCCGGCATAGACATCGGCCAGGTGGATGTTCGCGACCAGGCAGTTGTCGCGCGCCTCGAAAGCGTCGTTGATGCTCTTCATCCGCTGCGGATCGGAGAGACCCGCGGCCCGCAGGGAACTCGCGGCCTCGCAGCCACCCAGCAGAAGCGGCAGCAGTACGAGGGCCGTTCGCAGGGAAATCCGGGTCACCGTCATCGCTCTTCCAGTCTCTCCATCCGCCCGCAACAAAAGGGGCCGGGCCCGACCTGTCAAGGCCGGGCCCGCTCCGATCGTTCTAGTGACGGCTCATCTCGGCGCGACCCACCACCATGTGATGAACCTCGTCCGGACCGTCGGCGAACCTGAGGTGCCGCTGGTTCACGTACATCTCGCTGAGCGGCGACCACTGCGACAGGCCGGTGGCGCCGTGGATCTGCATCGCCTGGTCGATGATCAGGCAGACCTTCTCCGGCACCATCGCCTTGACCATGCTGATCCAGACGCGGGCCTCGCGATGGCCCAGCACGTCCATCGCCTTGGCGGCCTTCAGCACCATGAGGCGCATCGCCTCGATCTCGATGCGCGCGCGGCTGACGAGTTCGAGGTTCTTGCCCAGCTGGATCAGCGGCTTGCCGAAGGCGGTGCGGGAGGAGCCGCGCTTGACCATCAGCTCAATGGCCTTCTCGGCTGCGCCGATCGAGCGCATGCAGTGATGGATGCGGCCCGGTCCGAGGCGGACCTGGCTGATCTCGAAGCCACGGCCCTCACCCAGCAGGATGTTCTCGGCGGGCACCCGGCAGTTGTTGAACTTGAGGTGCATGTGGCCGCGCGGCGCGTGGTCGTGGCCGAACACGGTCATCGGGCCCACGATCTCGAGGCCCGGCGTGCCCATCGGCACCAGGATCTGCGATTGCTGGAACTGCGGCGAGGCATCGGGGCTGGTCTTGACCATGACGATCATGATCTTGCAGCGCGGATCGCCGGCGCCGGAGATGTAATACTTCTCGCCGTTGATCACCCACTCGTTGCCCACCAGTTCGGCGCGCGTGGTGATGTTCTTGGCGTCCGAGGAGGCGACGCCCGGCTCCGTCATCGCATAGGCCGAGCGGATCTCGCCGTTCAGCAGCGGCTTCAGCCACTTCTCCTTCTGCTCCGGCGTACCCACCTTCTCCAGCACTTCCATGTTGCCAGTGTCCGGCGCGGAGCAGTTCAGCGACTCCGACGCCAGCGGATACTTGCCCAGTTCGGCCGCGATATAGGCGTAGTCGAGGTTGGTGAGCCCGCGGCCGATCTCGGAATGGGGCAGGAAGAAATTCCACAGGCCCGACGCCTTGGCCTTGTTCTTGGCGCCCTCGAGCAGCTCCAGCTGGCCTGGCGCCCAGCTCCAGCGATCCTTGCGGCCCTCGCCCAGGCGATTGAACTCCTCGAGGATCGGCGCGACGTTCTCGGCGATATGCGCCTTGACCGCATCGAACAAGGGCTGGGCCTCCTTCGACATGGCGAGATTGTTCAGTTCGGCCTCGAGATCGGGACGGACCGGCTTCCGGGTCGCTGCCGCTGCCTTTTGTGTCATTGAGGTTTCGCTCCTGTCGGTCTGTTTTCTGTTTTCCAGTGCGGCCAATCCCTACAGACCTGATACTTTCGGTCAATCCCCTTAAAGTGAAGGGCCCACGCCTTGTGTCGCCTTGTCCATTGGTCGACCCGAGAATTCTTGCATAGTATCTTTTAGGTGAGTTGCCGAATGATCGGGGGAAGTGATGGCTGACGAGTTGCGGCGTGAGTTGATGCAATCCAAGAATTATTGCACTGACAGGCTTGCCGAATTGAAGACGGAGTTGAACCGACTTCAGGAGGAAGGCACGTCGCTAAAAGCGGAGTTGGAGGGGAGCACCGACAGCAAGGCGGCCGGCCTCATCCGTCGTCGCCGCATGTACTTGAGCCGCCGAGTCGGCGAACTCAAGACCGAACGTTCCGCGAGAACCGAAGAACTGCAGAAGGCCAACGAACAGTTGAAGGCTCTTCCACGGTAGTTTTGGGCCCGAAGCGATCGGCATGGGGAAGAGCCTGCATTTCAGCCACTATGCCGCGCTCATGGACATTGCAAACTTGTGGGCGTAGGGGACGTCCGCAGAGTTTGCGATCCAGCCCAAACCAGCTCCTTCGCCGGCTATCATGTACCCGCCCGAGCGCATCGTCTGCCTGACCGAAGAAACCACCGAGACGCTTTACCTGCTGGGCGAGCAGGACCGGATCGTCGGCATTTCCGGCTACACGGTGCGACCGCCGCAGGCACGCCGCGAGAAGCCGCGCGTCTCGGCCTTCATCTCGGCCGACATGCCGAAGATCCTCGCCCTACAGCCCGACCTGGTTCTCACCTTCTCCGACCTGCAGGCCGAGCTTGTGGCGTCGCTCGTCCGCGCCGGCGTCAGCGTCCACGCCTTCAATCAGCGCACGGTGGCGGAGATACTCGATATGATCCGCCTGCTGGGGGCGCTCGTCGGCACCCCGGATCGCGCGAAAACTCTGGCGGACGAACTCGCCGCCAACGTCGAGGCGACGCGGCGGCGAACCGGCCGCGCCGCCCCTCGCCCCAAGGTATATTTCGAGGAATGGGACGAGCCCATGATCTCCGGCATTGCCTGGGTCTCGGAACTGGTCCAGGCCGCGGGCGGCGACGACATCTTTCCGGAACTGGCTGTCTGCAAATCCGCTCGCGACCGCGTCGTCACCCCAGACGAGGTGATCCGCCGTGCCCCCGACATCGTCATCGGCTCGTGGTGCGGTAAGAAATTCAAGAGCGAGAAATTCATCGCGCGCCCGGGCTTCGAGTCGCTGCCGGCGGTGCGAAACGGCCGTCTTCACGAGATCAAATCGCCGCTGATCCTGCAGCCCGGCCCCGCCGCCCTCACCGACGGACTCGCCGCGCTGGAGGCGATCATCAGCGGCAGGCCACCGTGACGGAAAACTCCCGGCCGGCGGCGCCGGCACGACCAGCGGCACGCAGCACGCCCTCTTCGACCTTGCCCGACATGACTGCCGTAAAGCGCTGGTTGATGTGGGTCTGCTGGCCTTGACCGTCGTAGGTCAGAGCGACGCTCCCATTTGCGTCGACACGGCCCGTGACGACATTGCGTTTGGTCGTATCCGATGACGATGCCCACCCGTCGGCGACAACGCCGTTCCTGATCGTCATCGTCGAGTTCCAGCAGTTGGCAGGGAACCCCTGATAGGCGGCCCTGCACCATTGCGAACGGAAACTGCCCTCGCACTGCATCCGTGAGGTCCCTTGCGGGACTGACGGGGTCGCTTGGACGCCCGGAGGCGACCCGGATCCGGAAGGCGGCAGGGGAGCCTGCGCAAGCCTCTTCTGTTCCTCATCGTAGCGGACCAGGGCCGGGGCGGCATCGCTCAGGAGGGCCGCCTGCTGATCCTGCGTCAGGTAGCCGGTCGCAGCCCTGCCCTTCTTCGTCTGCCATGCCGCGATCATCTCGCGCGAGCGCGCCCCGAGCACGCCGTCCACGCTGCCGGTTGGGAAACCCAGTGCCGTCAACGCCACTTGAACGCGCTGCCGGTCCGGCGCAGCAAGGCCCAACGCGACTTCGGTTTCCTCTGCGGCCTTCCGATTCGTCTCCACCGCGACCAGTCGCCGGGCGGCCTCATCCGTCGCCGCCTTCTCTCGCGCATCACTCTCGATGCGGGCTCGAAGTGCGGCGTCCTCCTCCATCTTCTGCCGCGCTTCGGCCGCGGCCCGCAATCGTGCAGTCTCCTCCTGCGCCTCCCGCTGTTCCTTGCGCGCCAGCTCGAGCTGCTGCTGGACGTCGTCCCCGGCTTTCGGGGGAGACGCGACCGCGGCCACAGGGGCCAGAGCCACGGGCTTTGTCGCCGGGCCCCAGGCAAACCAGCTCCCTGCCGCCGCCAGTAGAAGTGCGGCGCCGGCGGCAACCGCCATGCCGGTATGGATCGGCCGTCCGCCTCGTGGTGGATCCGGTCCTGCCGCCGGCAGCATCGGCGTCGCGGCCGAAGGCAAAGCCTCGGTCGGACGGGCACTCGGCATGATCACGGTCGCAGCAGAAGGTTTTGCGCCGGAAAGGATCTGCCGCCAGGCTGCGATCGACTGCGGACGATCGGCCGAACGGATCGCCAGGGCGGCGTCCACGCCGGACAGGAGCGCGGCCCGGAAAGGGCGAGCAGACGTCGCAAGCGCGACATAGGCGTCATCGAGCATGCGGTCGACGGCATTGGGCGGCGGCGCTCCTGCAATCGCGTGATAGAGCGTGGCAGCAAGACTGTAGATATCCGTCCAGGGCCCCTGGGGAGCGGATGTGAACTGCTCGACCGGTGCGTACCCCGGTGTGAACACGGCTGTCATCGCCTGCGACCTCCCTGCGACCGCGGCCCGAGATGCACCGAAGTCGATGAGGGTCGGCCGACCGCGAGCATCGATGAGAATGTTCGCCGGCTTGATATCCCGATGCAGGAAGCCCGCCGCGTGGACCTGCTCGAGCCCGTCCAGGAGCGGATGCAGCATCAGCTCGATCGCTGCCGCGTCGAGTGTTCCGTTTCGCTCGATACGCTCCTGCAGCGTCTCGCCCTGGACCAGTTCCATGACGAGATAGGCGGTTCCGTTCGCCTGAAGGTAATCGTGCACTTTCACGATCCCGGGTGCGTGATGGAGAGCCGCGAGGGTGCGGCCTTCGGCAATGAAGCGTTCAAGTCCCCAGGCGAGGTCTTTGGCGGCACTCAGCGAGCGCGGCACCACGGTGACCCTGTCCTGCCGGATAGCGAGAGCCGCGGGGAGGTATTCCTTGATGGCGACCTGACGGTCGAGTTCGGCGTCGACCACCCGATAGGTGATTCCGAATCCGCCCTGCCCGAGCACTTCGACGATCCGATAGCGACCGACGAACTCACCGGGCTGGAGCGTCATCAGGTCCGCATGCTCGCCCCCGCTCGTCATCGGATGTGATCTCCCCCGGCGCTGTCGAAAAACCTTGCATGGCGGTAACACTGGAACAACGAACATCGAGGGAAAGTCACTGAATCGCAGCGGCGATCTCCCCAAAATGTTTCCGTAAATAGCTTTTTGTCGTCGATGTCTCGATGGATCAGCCGACACCGCCTGGGCGCTTCACTGGATCTGCTCGCCGCCAAGTGTGCGATCACGGATCGGTCGGCAGCATGGGCCTCATCTCGCGAGGGGTGGCTGCCGCGATGTGCCAGTGCATTCCTTGCCCGACGCGCCACGGAGAGAGCTGCTAGTAACTCAGATCCAATCCGGCCTGTCTGATACAGCAGTTCGTGTCATGGCCCGGTCGATCAAATTCTACTCTCTCTCAAGTGGTCGATACGGTCCGCACCGCGCAAAGCCCGTTGTTCCTTTAAGCAGGAATTCTCGACTCAACTCAGGAGCCGCCCATCACTGGACGCCCTGCTTGGATGGCACAGTCTGGTTCCCCGACAGAAGTCTTCGTTCTTCTTGAAGGGCGATAGCTTCAATAGGGTTCGCACGTTGAAGCCCAGAAGGCTGATAGATGCGGTTTGCGGGCGCTGATGCGCTCCCGCCAATGAACGACCAATCGAAGATCGATCCGAAGTCCAAAGCGTTGTGAGCGATGGCTTCACAATAGACGCCGCCAAGCACAAGGCTGGAAGCAGACAACCCTCCCAGTGGGGAACAATCTTCTGCGGCGTGTTGTGAGACCTCAATGAAATCTTGATTTCATTGGGCTCTGAGTAATGGCGGAGAGGATGGGATTCGAACCCACGATACGGGTTATCCCCGTATAACGGTTTAGCAAACCGCCGCCTTCGGCCACTCGGCCACCTCTCCGCAGCCCCGTGAAGACCCCGCGACTATTCACCGGAGGGCATTCGAGTGACGCCGTCGGCCCAGGCCCGATCTTCACGCCATTCCACCAGCGCCGTCTCGAAGCAGCTGGACACGCAGACGATGCTTACTTGATCGCCAGCAGCTCGACGTCGAACATCAGCGTAGCGTTGGGCGGAATGACGCCGCCAGCGCCGCGCGCTCCATAACCAAGGTGCGGCGGAATGATCAGCGTTCGCTTGCCGCCGACCTTCATGGTTGCGACACCCTCGTCCCAGCCGCCGATGACTCGCTGCATGCCGATGGGAAATTCGAAAGGCGAGCCGCGATCGACGGAAGAATCGAACTTCTTGCCTTTCACGTCGCCTTCGTAGAGCCATCCCGTGTAGTGCATGACACAGGTCTGGCCGGTCTTGGGACTCGCGCCCGTACCAACGGTGGTGTCGATGATTTTCAGGCCGCTTTCGGTCGTCATGGCTTTTCCTCGGGTTTGCGCGCCAGCCGGATAGGCAGCGGCGAGAGCTGTGGTCGCGATAATGACGCGGCGGGTCACTTGCAAGTGGCTTGTCCTCCTCAAACGCCCAGAGGGGCGTCCTGACCGACAACTTGTTTATACAGCGCACGCACCTCGTCCGAGACGCGGTGCGTGTCTTCCTTCAGGTTGCGCGGCGTGATCGCGATGAAGGCGATTTCCCAGTTGTCCGGCTTGGGCACACCGACTTTCGGCAGGAAGGCGTGCGGCGCGCCGGGCGCGTTGTGGAAATGGCCGCCGTCAATCACCGGCGTCACCACAGGCTTGCCATTCTCGTCGATGGAAAAACCGTCCGCCTCGCCCACGACATACATCGGGAACTGATCGGTACGGCTGGCAATGTGTGTATGCAGCTCGACTTTCCGCAGAAACACCGCGGCGACACCACGTCCGTGCCGGTTCTGGCCCAGACGCCACGGGCCGGGTCCGGTCAAATCCGGCACGGCGGAGAAATGATACTCCGTGCGAGCCAGGATGGCGCGCAAGGCGTCTTTGGGATTGAATTCGGGACCGGCTGCGGCGCGGGCCTTGCTGAAATCCGCATATACGGCCTTCATCCATTCAATCTCGTCATCTGCCAGCTCGTGATCGAGAATCGGTAGAGTCGCGCCCCTGAGCATAGAAGACTCCGCTGCCTTGTCATTCCGTCTCTCTTTTTATCCGGGATTTCCCGGATAGTCAGCGCAGTCATCCGTTCATTGCGACGAAGTCCATGCCACGACGCGATTGGTGGGGTGCAAAACCGGCGCTTTGAAAAGCAAGCTAGGATGGGAGCCCCGCTGCGACCGCCCGGAGACGCCAGACGCTTCAGCGTCCTCGCCAAAGCCGGGAAACCATTCGATCGGTCAGGTAATGGCGGAGGGGATGGGATTCGAACCCACGATAGGGATTATCTCCCTATAACGGTTTAGCAAACCGCCGCCTTCGGCCACTCGGCCACCCCTCCGCAGACCCGTTAAGACCCCGGCGACCATAACCACGACGGATGCTGGGCGGTTCTAGCGTTCGGGCTCGGGAGTGTCAAACGAGGTCGGGATTTCTCAAGGATTTACAGGCTCTTGGCGTGGTGGCCTGAAGCGTGCGACGCTGCGACCATGACTTCCAGCTCCATCGACATGCTCCAGCGCCTGGTGGCGTTCGACACCACCTCGCGCAACTCCAATCTCGACCTGATCAAGTACATCCAGGGTTATCTGGACGAGCACGGCATCCGGAGCACGCTGGTCCCCAACGAAGAAGGCACCAAAGCCAACCTGTTCGCCTCGGTCGGTCCCGAGGCCGAGGGAGGCATCGTCCTGTCGGGCCACACCGACGTGGTGCCGGTCGACGGACAGGCCTGGGAGACCGATCCGTGGACGCTGACGGAGAAAGCCGACGGCAACCTCTACGGGCGCGGTACCTGCGACATGAAGGGCTTCATCGCCGCCTGCCTCGCCCATGTGCCGGCGCTCAAGAAGGCAAAGCTCAAGGTGCCGATGCATTTCGCCTTCAGCTACGACGAGGAAATCGGCTGCCTCGGCGCGCATTCGCTGGTCGAGAAACTGGTGGGCAACGTGCCGCGGCCACAGGCCGTGATCGTGGGCGAGCCCACCATGATGGGCGTCGTCAACGCGCAGAATGCCGGCGGCGGCATCATCGCCACCTTCACCGGCGTCGAGGCCCACTCTTCCATGACGCATCTCGGCGTCAGCGCGATCCACTTCGCCGGCGACTTCATCCACTGGCTGAACGAGTTGCAGGTCGAGCTGGCCGGGCGCAAGCGGACCGACATCGACACGGTGCCGGGCCACACGACGATCAACGTCGGCATCGTGACCGGCGGCACGGCCGGCAACATCCTCGCGCGCGAGTGCACCTTGAATTGGGGCTACCGCACCCTGCCCGGCGACGATCCGTGGGAAGTGCAGCGCCGCGCCGAGGCCTATGTCGCGGAGTTGCTGCTGCCGAAGATGAAGGCCAAGCATCCCGACGCCGACATCAAGCTGAAGCGCCGCTCCTTCGTGCCCGGCCTGATGCCGCAGGAGAACGAGGAAGCCGCCAAGCTCGCCCTGCAGTGGACCGGCGGCAATCGCACCTATGCCGTGCCCTATGGCACCGAGGCCGGCATCTTCCGCAGTCACGGCATCCCGACCGTGATCTGCGGACCGGGCGACATCTCGCAGGCCCACCAGCCCAACGAATTCGTCGCGAAGTCGCAGATGGATGCCTGCGACGCCTTCATCGGCAAGATGATCGGCTGGGCCGAGCGCCCGTAGGCGCCCGTCTCAGCCCCTCGCCTCACCCCTCGGTGCGGCGCGTCGTCTCGAACAGGAACCAGACGCGCTTCTCGGTCTCGTCGATCCAGTTCTCGATCAGGCTCGCCGTGGCGATGTCGCCATGCTCGTCGCAGAGCTCGTGGAGCGTGCGCATGTGGACGCAGAGCTGCTTGTTGTCGTCGCGCAGCTCCGCGAGCATGTCGAGCGGCGTCACATAGTCGGCATCGTTGTCGAGCACGCGCTGCAGGCGGGAAATATGGCCGATCGACCGCAGTGTCGTGCCGCCGAGCTTGCGTACGCGCTCGGCGATCACGTCGGTCATGGCATCGATCTCGGTCGCCTGCTCGTCGAGCAGCAGGTGGTAGTCGCGAAAGTTCGGGCCCGACATGTGCCAGTGGAAGTTCTTGGTCTTCCAGTAGAGCGCGGCCACGTCGGCCAGCAGGATGTTCAAGCCGCCGCTCAGATCCTTGGTGGCGTTCTCGCCGAGATCGGTCGGCGTCGCCAGCGCGGCTTTCTTGCGTTCCTTGACGTCGTTGCTCATGGGTTGACACTCCTCAAAGGGAATCCATCGGAAATGTAGCGCGCTCCGGCGAATGCGTCAGCCGGCGCAGACCGGCTGCTCGACCCGGAACACCTCGTGCTGACCGAACCGCTTCGTGTAGGTCTCGACGATCGAGGCGACCCTCGCCCGGTGCGCCGGCGCATCGAAGACGACGACGACCACGAGCTTCGTACGCTCCGATCCGATGACGCCTGCCGGATCGCGATGCTGTCCGCGCGCGTCGATTACCGTGAGGCCGGACGGAAACTGCGGCGTCACGGTGTCGGCGAGAAACGATGCCCATTCCGCGTCGCTCACCTCCCCACCCACCGGCTTGTCGCGGCCGAAATAGAGGTTCACTTCGACAGCCGCTTTCAGCGGAGCGGCGCAAACCGGAGCCGCTCCGGGCTGTGCACAGGCGAAGAGCGCCGGGCAGAGCAAGGCCGCCCCGAGCGCGCCACGCCAGGATCCGCTCAACATCCTAGTTGAGGTACGGAACGGCCATGCCCTTGGTGACGGCAGGCCGGGCGTTCACGATGTCGTACCAGCGCTTCACGTTGGGGAACTCGTCGAGGTTCACGGTATGCCACTCGTGACGCGCCGCCCACGGGAAGATCGACATGTCGGCGATCGTGTACTCTTCACCAGCCACGAAGGCGTTGCCGGCGAGCTGCTTGTCGAGGACGCCATAGAGCCGCTTGGCCTCGTCGACATAGCGCTTGATGCCGTATTCGATCTTCGACGGCGCCGCGCGCAGGAAGTGGTGAGCCTGGCCGAGCATCGGGCCGAAGCCGCCCATCTGCCACATCAGCCACTGGATCGAATCGTAGCGCCTGGCCCCGTCGGCGGGCAGGAACTTCT
Organism: Reyranella sp.; assembly: GCF_052439685.1. Lineage (GTDB taxonomy): Bacteria > Pseudomonadota > Alphaproteobacteria > Reyranellales > Reyranellaceae > Reyranella. The sequence goes on along the minus strand of NZ_JBQVQG010000002.1, from coordinate 147,615 downwards.
TCGTCTTGTCGGCGAGGTAGATCAGGATCGCGCCAGACTCGAACAGGCTGTACGGCTTGCCGCCCGGACCGTCGGGATCGACGATGGCGGGGATGCGGTTGTTCGGACTGATGCGCAGGAACTCGGGCTTGTGCTGCTCGCCCTTGGAGATGTCGATCTTGTGCACGCTATAGGGCAGTTCGCACTCTTCGAGCATGATTGAGACCTTGCGGCCGTTCGGCGTGCCCCACGTGTGAAGCTCGATCATCTCCTCGGTCCCCCGTTTGTTGAATTCACATCAGTCCGCCGGTCTTCAGGCCCAGCTATCGTCGTCGCCGCCGCCGAAGCCGCCATCGTCCACCACTGCGGTATCGTAGTCCCCCGCCCCCGCCTGATCGTCGGCGAAGGCCTGCTGCTCTGGCGCCGCATCGGGCGGGAGCAGTTCCGGCGGCGTGGTGCCGCCCATGGCGGCCTGTTGCTGCCCGAACGGGTTGCTACCCATCAGACCGCGGATGCCTTCGAACAGCAGCGCGCCGCCGGCCACGCCCGCCGCAGTCATCATGGCCGTGCGCAGGAAGCTCCCGCCCGCTGCGGGCTGTTGCTGCGGTGAGACGGCGGCCTGCAAGGGCGAGCGCGAGGACGGAACCATCGAGCCCCCCGGCGCCGGAGCCGGAGCCGCCTGTGTTTGAGGCACCGATGAGCGCGGCGCGCCCCATGGGCCGATCTTCGGTGCGCTGGTCAGGAAACCGGCCTCCGGCTGCGGCGCGGCAGCGACCTTCGCCTCCAGTTCGGCGATGCGGTCCTGCGCGGCCTTGAGCGCCTGCTCCTGCACCAGCACGGTCTGCACAAGCAGATAGGCGGAAGCGGGCTGCTTCGCCGCCAGGCCCCAAATGAACTGTTCGACCTCACCATCGCGCGGTTGCGATTCGAACGGCTTCAACCGATCGAACAGACCCGAGATCAGATCGCGTTCCTGCTGCTGCATGACTTGCCTCCCGCCCTCTCACGTTGGGCTCCGCCAACGTGGTTGTCCGGTGGCGGAGCGTCAAGGCGGCTAATTCACCATCGCCTGGTAGACGAGGTCCCGCATCAGGAAGCGGTAGCGCAGACGAGCCTGGGGCGATTGCATCATGAAAACGACATACAGGCGCTCCCGTGGATCGTGCCAGAAGTAGGTGCCGTAGGCGCCGCCCCAGTAATAGTCGTTAGGCGAGCCCGGCAGCGGATTGACACCCTGCACGTTGCGCACCGCGAAGCCGAGGCCGAACCCCTGCCCCATCCGCGCGCTCGGCTCGAGCGCCTCGAAGCGGAACATATCGGCGCCCATCTTGATGTCCGGCGGCAGCGCGTCGGCAGTCATCAGGTCGATCGTCTTGCGTGAGACCAGGCGCACGCCGTCGAGCTGGCCGCCATTCGCGAACATCTGCAGAAAGCGGGCATAGTCGGCCGCCGTCGAGACCATGCCGCCGCCGCCCGAGCGCCAGGTGAACTTCTCGGTGACGTCGGGAATCGCCGGCAGTTCGTTCTTCGGCCCCTCCTTCATCGGCCGGGCTCCGCGTGCCTTCTTGTCAGCACTCGCCTCGAAGCCGGTATCGCCCATCTTGAGCGGCTTGGTGATGCGCTCCTCGATGAACTTGTCGAGCGGCATACCGGAAGCGACCTCGACGACCCTGCCCAGAACGTCGGTCGACATAGAGTATTCCCAGGTCGTGCCCGGCTGATAGAGCAGCGCGAGCTTGCCCAGCTTGTCGGCCATCTCGGCGTTGGTCTGGCTGCGGTCGGCGACCTTCATGTCGAGATAGGACTGCTTCACCGGATTGGCACCCACCGCGCCATAGGTCAGGCCCGACGTGTGCCGCATAAGGTCATGCACCGTCATCGGCCGGAACTGCGGCTCCAGCACCATCTCCGTGGTGCCGTCGTCCTTCTTCTTCGGGACCGCGACCTTGGTGTCGGCGAAGGCCGGAATGTAGGTCGACACGCGATCGGCGAGCGTGAGCTTGCCCTCCTCCATCAGCATCATCGCCGCCAGAGTGACGATCGGCTTGGTCATGGAAGCGATGCGGAAGATCGTGTCGTTGGTCATCGCGACTTTGGCCTCCTTGTCGCGGAAGCCATAGGATTCGAACATCACGATCTTGCCGTTGCGGGCGATCAGCACGACGGCGCCGGGCAGTTCGTTATTTTTCACTCCCTCGTTCAGCCGGTCGCTGAGACGCTTCAGGCGCGTCGAGAGAAACCCCACCTCTTCCGGGGATTGCACCTTGGGAATACCCTGGGCCGCAGCCGGCCAGGCCAGGGCCATGCCAAGCGCCGCCGCGGCGGCCATCCGAATCATCGACATTTTGCAGTCTCCTCCCGATATTTGAAGCATCAAAGCAATTGACCGAGGGCGAGCGCAAGCTTAACCAGAGCCTATCGACGGTCCTCCTTAACCGGAGGCTAACAGGGAATGCCGTGCCGCTCCCTTTGGAGCCAATCGGCAGCTGTACCCGCAGCTGTAAGCGGCGAGCGAGAGCCCATATGTCACTGGACTTCGGTCTGGGAAGACGGGCAGGAGCTGCGACCCGCGAGCCAGAAGACCTGCCGGCGATAGCGTCGCTCTTCCGATGGACGGGATGATCCAACGGGACGGTCAACCGAGCGGTGACGCGCTTAGTGCGAACCGTTTGGGAGATCGTCCGATGACGTCGATCCGTGGAATCCTGCCTGCGCTTCTTTCAAATGCCACCCCGGCCGATGGGCCCGCCGGGCGCATGCAACGCTATGCATCCACCCTGCACTCGAGCCCGGATCGCTGGGTCACGGTCCCGACCCCGACCCATAACGTCTCGCTGCCCTTCCGCCGCGGTGGCTTCGCCAGCCTGACCGAGGCGCTCGACTATGCCGCCCGTGGCGAGACCGGCTTCAACTTCTTCGATGCCCGCGGCAAGCTCCTGAGCCGCCTGCCCTACCGGCATCTCCGTGCCGAGGCACTGTCGTTCGCCCGCCGCCTGATCGGCGCCGGAATCGAGCCGGGCGACCGGCTCATCCTCATTGCCGACACCTGGCCGGGCTTCTGTGTCGCCTTCTTCGGCTGCCAGTATGCCGGCATCGTCCCTGTTCCCGTGCCAGTGCCGGTCGGGCTCGGCGCCAAGGCGCACTACATCTTCCAGCTCAGGAAGCAGATCACCGCGGCGCAGGCCGTGGGCGTGCTGGCCCCGGACGAGCTGGTAGAGTTCGCCCGCAGCGCCGCCGAAGGCACGACCGCGCGCTTCGCCGGTGGCATGGAAATCTTCACCGCCCTTCCCGAGGCCAAGGTCGAACTGCAGCCGCTCGGCGCCGGCATGGCCTGCTACGTGCAGTTCTCCTCCGGCAGCACCCGTGCGCCCCTCGGCGTCGACATCCGCCAGGACCAGCTCATGGCGAACATCGACGGCTCGATCTCCGCCCAGGGACTCGACGAGAACGATTCCGGCGTGAGCTGGCTGCCGCTCTATCACGACATGGGCCTGATCGGGTTCATCCTGGCGCCGATGTGCGCGCAGCGCAGCGTCGACCTGCTGGCGCCCCGTGACTTCGCCCGGCGGCCGATGCAGTGGCTTTCCCTGATCTCGCGGCGCCGCGCCACGATCACCTACAGTCCGAGCTTCGGCTACGACCTCCTGACGCGGCGCGCGCTGACTGCACCGGTAGGCGAACTCGACCTGTCGAGCGTGCGTCTCGCCGGCGTCGGTGCCGACATGATCCAACTTCCCGTCCTGCGGCGCTTCACCGAGGCCTTCAAGGCGGCGGGCTTCGACGAGCGTGCCTTCATGCCGAGCTACGGCATGGCCGAGGTCTGTGTCGGCCTGAGCTTCGGCGCGTCGTTCGGCGGCGTCAAAATCGACAGCTTTACCGATCCGCAGTCGGGCCGATCGCGTGATTTCGTCGTCTGCGGCAAGGTGATGGCCGGACACAGCGTCGAAATCCGCGACGAGCACGGCAGGCCTCTCGGCGAACGCCATGTCGGCCGCCTGTTTGTCCACGGCCCCAGCGTCATGCCGGGCTACTTCCAGAAGAGCGAGGAAACCGCGCGCGTGCTTCGCGACGGCTGGCTCGACACCGGCGATCTCGGCTACTGGCACAAGGGCGAGCTGGTGATCACCGGCCGCGCCAAGGACCTGATCATCGTGAACGGCCGCAACATCTGGCCGCAGGACATCGAGTGGGCGGTCGAGTCGTTGCCGCAGGTCGGCCGCGGCGACGCCTGCGCCTTCTCGATCGAAGACGGCGATAGCGAGACCGTCGTGGTCATCGTTCAGGCCTATCCGAGCGAACCCGCGGAACGCGAGGCGCTGGTGGGCGACATAAAGCAGGCTGTCAAGGAAGCCGCCGGAGTCGACGGCCGTGTCGTCCTGATCAAGCGCCAACCCGGCCTGCCCCGCACCTCCTCCGGCAAGCTGAGCCGCACGCATGCCAAGTCGAAGTTCGCCGCCGGCGACTACCCTGCTTAGCGCACGCTCCTTCGGCCGCTGATCAGGTCACGGCGATGGGTCCGCCATTCGACCCCGTCGCGCCCCTGATGGGGGCGGGCGAGAAGATGTAGGCGAACTGGTACTTGCCGTCCGCGATCAGCCCGGCGAAATCCAGGTTCTCGTGGTTGAAGATGCCGTTCTTGGTGATCAGTTCGGCATGGACCGGGAACGCCAGATCCTTGTTCGGATTGGGCACGACCTCGGTGCCCCAGGTGTCGGCACCGGTGAGCGCGATACCCTTGTCGATGAACCACTTGGCGGCCTCGAGCCCGATGCCGGGTTCACCGCCGTTGAACTTGTCGTTGTTCCTCATCCAGAGCTTGCCCCAGCCGGTATTGAAGAACACGGCATCGCCTTCCTTGATGTCGGCTTCCTGCATGTTCTGCTTCTGCAGCGCAGCCTTCAGGTCGGCGATGGTGATTTCCTGGCCGGCTTCAATCATGCCGCCTTTGACCGCCTCGACGTCGAACAGGTGTCCGCGCGTGAAGAACGGCTTCACGTTCTCGATGCCGAGCTTCTTCATGCCCGTGGCGCTGTTCATTTCCTGGTCGGTGATGCCGTTGTAGTAACGCATCTCGTTCTTGTCGCCGTCCTTGCCCATCTGGATGCCGATGTGCGCCAGCCCGTCGAACTGCGTTCCGGTCTGGCCGATCTCCGTCGATAGATACTCGTCGTTGTAGACGAGCTTGTTGATACCGAAGGGTCCACCGGTCGGGCTGCCGGGAATGCGCAAGGTAAAGGCGCGCTCGCCGAACTTCGGCATGGCCGATTCGTAGATGCGGCCGATGCGGTAGACCTTGCCGTCCTTGATCCACTTCACCGCGTCGAGGACCTTCGCCGGCGTCATGTAGTTGGAGGCGCCAGCCTGGTCGTCCTTGCCCCACTTCGGATGCGGCCACCAGACCTTATCCGATAGCGCCGGTGCCTGGGCGACCTGCTGCGCATGCGCGACCCCGGCCGCCAGCGTACCCGCGGCGACCGCACCGCCGAGCAGGCCGGCCGTCAGGAACGAACGGCGGTCCTCGTCGATCGCCTGCGGCTGCTTGAGGTGTTCCTTGTCCTGAAGATATCTCGAGTCCATGGACGCTCCTCCTTTTCCTTGTTGATCTGGAAAGCGTCATACCCTCAGGTTGCATCGTCAAGCGGAAGCGGCATCGTTACTTTGTTACATATGCAGATGTGAAGGCGTCACCGATGAGCCTGTTCGATCCCGACAAGTCGGCGGAGCGTCTGCCGGTGACGCTGATCACCGGCTTCCTCGGCAGCGGCAAGACCACCCTTCTCAACCGCGTGCTCGGCGACCCGCGCATGGCCCGCAGCCTGGTGCTGGTGAACGAATTCGGCGAGGTCGGGCTCGACCATCTCTTCATCGAGCAGGTCGGCGGCGACATGGTGCTGCTGCAATCGGGCTGCGTATGCTGCACCATCCAGGGCGATCTGGACAAAACCCTGCGCGATATCGCCCGCCGCCGCGCAAAGGACGAGATCCCGCCCTTCGACCGGGTGCTCCTGGAAACGACGGGCCTTGCCGACCCTGCGCCGATCCTGCAGCTCCTGCTCAATCATCCGATGATCAGCCACGACTACCGGCTCGATGGCGTCGTGACGACCGTCGACGCGGTGAACGGCGCGCGACAACTCGACGAACATCCGGAGGCCGTGAAGCAGGCGGCCGTCGCCGACCGCCTGCTGATCAGCAAGACCGACCTCGCCGAGATCGCTGCCAGCGCCGGCCTGCGCTCACGCCTGACCGGGCTCAATCCCGGCGCTTCTCTCTTCGAGATCGTGCAGGGCGACGTCGATCCAGCTCTTCTGTTCGACTCAGGCCCGTTCGATCCTTCGGGCAAGAGCGTCAAGGTGCAGGCATGGCTGAACGCCGAGGCTCACGATCATGCGAATCATACCCATCACCACGACCGGTCACGGCACGATGCGCACATCGCCTCGTTCTGCCTCACCTTCGACGAGCCGCTGGACTGGGATCTTTTCAATCGCTGGCTGATGGCCGTGCGCGCGGCGTGGGGCGACCGGCTGCTCCGTGTGAAGGGCGTTCTCGCCGTGGTGGGCGAGGAGCGGCCGCTGGTGATCCACGGCGTTCACCGCACTTTCCATCCGCCCACTCTGCTCGCCCGCTGGCCCGACGAAGACCGCCGGTCCCGGCTGGTATTCATCACGCGCGACCTTGAGCGCAAGAGCGTCGAAGAAAGCTGGGAAGAGATGACGGCGATGGCGTGAGGGCCGATCACGTCCGAAAATCGCCAGACGCAGGGCCGGCGGCTGGTCTATGCCGTCGTCGACGGCCGTGCCAGCCACTACAACGCCGCGCTGGAAGTCTTTCCCGCGGGACCAGAAGGCAACCGGCTGGTCTGGACGATCGACCTGCTGCCAGACGAGCTCGCGCCAATCGTCGGCGCGATGATGGACCAGGCGGCCGGCGCCGTGCAGAAGACGCTGTCCGCCTGATCCAAGGGTCGCTCAGGCCGCGTCCTGCTTCGGCAGCACGTCCTCGTACTTCTTGAAACCGGGCAGCTTCTCGACCCGACCCATCCACGCCTTCACGTTGGCATAGGGTGCGAGATCGATAGCGCCTTCCTCCGCATAGGCCACGTCGCCATAGACCGCGACATCGGCGATCGTGGGCTCGCTGCCGACCAGGAACTCCGACTTGGCGAGCGCGGCGTCGAGCACCTTCAGTGCGTCACCCGCCTGGTTGACGTACATCTGGTGGACGTTGTCGTCGGCCTTCATGAAGCCACGCTTGATCGCGCGCGGGCGATAGATGTTGGAGGCCAGCCGGTCGAACTCCCAGAACAGCCACTCGCGCACCCGTGCCTTCTCCTCGGCCGTCTTGCCGCCCATCTTGCCGAACTTGTCGGCGAGATAGAGCAGGATCGAGCCCGACTGGCAGAGCTTCAGATCGCCGTCGACCAGCGCCGGCACCTGGCCGAAACGGTTGATGGCGAGATAGTCCGGCTGCTTGTGCGCGCCGGCCCGCAGGTCGACATGCTTGTAGGCGAACGGCTGCCCCATCAGCGAGAGCGCGAGCCCTGCCTTGTAGGTCGGGCCGCTCAGCCAGATACCGTAAAGCGTCATCTTCGACATGGATCGATCCCTCCAGAGATACAGGCCTCCCAGCATCGCACTTGAGCGAGGTGGGGGTAACCCTATATGAGCGAGCATGAAAATTTCAGCGCGCGATATCGATCACCTTTCCTTGACCGTCTCGGACCCTGCGGATACCGCAGCCCGGCTGGGCCAGATCGGGTTCAATCTGACACCGGACGGGGTCGAGCCGCGCTGCATCTGCTTCCAGCCCGACAGCGACGACGTGCCGAATTACGTCGAGCTTCTCCAGGGGCACCCAGCACTGATTTCACTGGCGCTGAACGTCGCCGAACTCGAGGGCGAAGAGCGCACGCATGCCTGGGAAACCGAGGACGGTTTCGAGGTCGATGCCGGTGTCGTGGTCGGCGAGAGCGGCGGCCCCCTTCCCTGGTTCCCCGTGAAGCATGAGACGCCGGATGCCTTCATGGAGCCGGAATGGATCGTTCATCCCAACGGCGCGCTGGGCATGATGGCCATCCACGCCATCGCCGAAAAGCCCACCGACACCGCCAAGGCGCTGAAGGCCGCTTGGGGCGCCACCGTCGAGGAGATTTTCGACGGTTGCACCATGGTGAAGGCAGGTTCCGTCGAACTGCTGATCTGGTCGCCGCTCGCGTTCCAGCTTGAATACAAGGCGCTCGAAATGATGCCGCCGACCGAACTCCCCGTCGTCGTCGGTGCGGCCATCGCCATCGAACGCGCGCGCCCGCTGCAGGGTCTGCTCAGCGCCAACAACGTGCCCTTCGCCCTCGCCGAGGGAGATCGGGTTCTCGTGGCACCGGAACAGACCGGGGGCCTCATGATCGAGTTCATCCCGCAGAACTGACGCGCGGGCGCTCAGAACACCGGGACGGGCGCCTGCGGCACGTCCTTCCAGAATTCGGGATCGTGCCCGAAGAACAGGCGTGCGCCGCCTCTCTCCAGAGCTTCGAGCCGGTCGAGCGAGGCCAGCATCTGCTCGCGGTCGTAGACGAAGCGCGGCAGGCGCCGTTCGCGCAAGGTCCGGCAGAAGTAGCAGGCGTCGCCCGTGATCACGATCTCGCCCGCCTCGGTTCGCACCTTGAGCGATTGATGCCCGGGCGTGTGTCCGTAGGTCGGGATACAGACCACGGAGCCATCGCCGAACAGGTCGTGCTCGCCGTCGACCTGCCTCACCGGATGCCCATGGTCGAAGTCGGCGCGGAAGAAGCCGACTTTGGCCGCCAGTTCGGGATCCTGCGCGGCCTGCCATTCGCGCTTCTGCACCACGACCGTGGCATTGGGCACCAGCTCGTTGCCGCCGGCATGGTCGAAATGCAGGTGGCTGTTGACGATGAAGTCGACCCGGCCGGGATCGCGGTCGATCGATTCGAGGCGTGACTTCACGTCGTCCTCGGGCCCGTATTGCTCGAAGCCGAATATCCGCGCCACGCTGGCGCCCATGCGGCCGGCCGCGTCCGTCCGGCATTGCGGATGCATACCGGTGTCGAACACTGCCCGACCCTTCGGATGCTCGATCAGGTAGGATGGAATGGGCAGCGCGACCTGCCCGTCTTCGCCTTCGATCATGTCCTTCAGGCGGCCCACGAGGCGGCCGCAGGTCATGGCGTAGATCTTCGCGCTCATCTTTTCTCCGATCTGACTGAGACGTTGGCGGATCTTCGACGGGGAACCGGACGACCGCGCCATCGTTCCCTTCTGATCCGCCAGTGTCCAGCCAGGGACGAGCCGTCTTGAAAGTCATAACCGTCGAACCCGGTGTAGCGGGCTCAGTACAATTGGAGGAACGGCCGGAACCAGACGTTCGTGCCGATCAACTGCTGGTTCAGGCGATCGCGCTGGGGATCTGCGGCACCGACCGCGAAATCATCTCCGGTAGCTACGGCTGGGCGCCTGAGAGCAACGAACGCCTCGTCCTGGGACATGAATCGCTGGGCCGGGTCCTGCAGGCGCCGGCGGGGTCGGGCTTCGCGGTCGGAGACCATGTCGTCGGCATCGTCAGACGCCCCGATCCCCTCCCCTGTCGGGCGTGTGGCGCCGGCGAGTGGGACATGTGTCTCAACGGCCGCTATGTCGAGCGTGGAATCAAGTCGCTGGACGGCTACGGCGCCGAGCGGTTTCTGCTCGAGCCAGACTACGCCGTGAAGGTCGCTCCGCGCCTCGGTACGCTCGGTGTACTCCTCGAACCGGCCAGCGTTCTCGCCAAAGCGTGGGATCACATCTATCGCATCGGCGAACGGACCCGCAGCTGGCAGCCGAAGAGCGCGCTGATCACCGGAGCCGGACCCGTGGGATTGCTGGCGGCCCTCATGGCCGCGCAACGTGGGCTCGACCTGCACGTGCTCGATCGCGCCGAGGACGGGCCAAAGGTAGACTTAACGCGGGCCCTCGGAGGCACTTATCATACGCGGGAGCTGCCCAAGGATCTCGCCGTCGACATCGTGATCGAATGTACCGGAGCACCGCAACTCGTGATCGACGTGATGTGCGGCGCCGGCGGCCGCAACGGCATCGTCTGCCTGACCGGCGTCTCGAGCGGGGGGCGGACCTTGCCCTTCGACTCCGGTAACTTCAACCGAAGCATGGTGTTGCAGAACGACGTCGTTTTCGGCTCGGTCAACGCCAATCGGCGCCACTATGAGATTGGCGCGAGTGCTCTGGCGGCCGCGGATCCCGCCTGGCTGGCGGGACTGCTGACGCGCCGGATTCCGCTGACGGATTGGCGCGAGGCCTTCGAGCGCCGCAACGGTGACATCAAGGTCATGGTAGAGTTCGAGCCAGCCGGCTCATGAGCGCACCGATCGAGAGCTACGGGCTGATCGGCGATTGCCAGACCGCCGCCCTGGTCGGCCTCGATGGTTCGATCGACTGGCTCTGCTGGCCCCGCTTCGATTCGGATGCTTGCTTCGCCGCACTTCTCGGCAAACCCTCCAACGGGCGGTGGCTGATCGCGGCCTCGTGCGGAAACGTCGAGGTGACGCGCCGCTATCGAACCAACACGCTCATTCTCGAGACCACCTTCCGGACGGACGACGGAGCGGTCACGCTGATCGACTTCATGTTGCCGCGCGGGAACACCTCCGACCTCGTTCGCCTTGTGCGTGGAGACGAGGGCGAAGTGCCGATGTGCATGGAACTCACCCTCCGCTTCGGATACGGCGCCACGGTTCCGTGGGTGAGTCGCCTCGAGGATGGAGCCCTCAGGGCGGTGGCCGGCCCCGACATGGTGATCCTGCGCACGCCCGTCGTGACATGGGGCGAGAACTTCAAGACTTCCGCCATGTTCATGGTCAAGGCGGGACAGACCGTGCCGTTTACGCTGAGCTACGCACCCTCTCACCTGCCTGTGCCACCGCCAATCGACTGCCATGGGGCGTTGACCGACTGCGAGGATTTCTGGCGCGAATGGACCGATGCCACGAGGACTGACGGGTTGCACTCCGAAGCCATCGAGCGCTCCCTCATCACCTTGAAGGCGCTGACCTATGCGCCCAGCGGCGGCATCGTGGCGGCCCCCACGACCTCGCTGCCAGAGCAGGTCGGCGGTGGGCGAAACTGGGATTACCGTTTCTGCTGGATTCGCGATTCGACCCTGACTTTGCTCGCCCTGATGAATGCCGGTGTCTACGACGAGGCAACGGCGTGGCGCGACTGGCTCCAGCGCGCCGTCGCCGGCAATCCGGCCGACATGCAGATCATGTATGGGCTGATGGGTGAGCGTCGGTTGACTGAATGGGAAGTCGACTGGCTCCCGGGCTATCTCGAGTCGAAGCCGGTGCGCATCGGGAACGCCGCGCACGGTCAGTTCCAGCTCGACGTCTATGGCGAGCTGATGGACACGTTCGAACAGGCGCGCGAGGGGGCACTCGCCCCGACCGAAAGTGGCTGGGCGCTGCAGCTCCAGCTGGTGAACCACGTCGAACGGTCGTGGCGGAATCCCGATTACGGCATCTGGGAGACGCGAGGGCCTCCCCTCCATTTCACCTACTCAAAGGTCATGGCCTGGGTGGTATTCGACCGCGCGATCCGGGCGGTCGAACGCCATGGATTGACGGGCCCGCACGAACGGTGGCGCAACACGCGCGACGCGATCCGCGCCGAAATATGGGAGCGAGGGTTCGACCCGGCGCGCAACACGTTCCGTGCCGCCTATGGCGAGACGACCCTCGATGCGAGCCTGCTGCTCCTGGCCCAGGTGGGCTTCGTCGAGGCGAGCGATGCGCGCTATGTCGGTACCGTCGAGGCCATCGAACGCGAACTCCTCGTCGATGGCTTCGTCATGCGTTACGATACCGCCTCCACCGACGACGGGCTGGACGCTGGCGAAGGTGCGTTCCTAGCCTGCAGTTTCTGGCTTGCCGACGCTTATATTTCCATTGGCCGCGACGAGGATGCCCGCTTCCTGTTCGACCGGCTCCTCGCCACCCGCAACGACCTGGGCCTCCTGGCGGAGGAGTACGACAGCAAGAATCGCCGACTCGTCGGCAACTTTCCGCAAGCCTTCAGCCATGTCGGATTGATCAACACGGCCTTCAACCTGACGAGAGCCACCCGTCCCGCCGAACAGCGGGCGAAGGCCCGAGGCTCGGACGTCCAGACGCCGGCCAAACCGCAGACGCCGCGGCGCCCCGGGAGCGGCCCGGAAATGGCCGAACCGGGCGCACCGGGGACCGATGCCGACGTCAGGCGTCGAGCGCCTTCTTGAGCAGCTCGTTCACGACCTTCGGATTGGCCTTGCCGCCGGTCGACTTCATGACCTGGCCGACGAACCAGCCGAACAGGGTCGGCTTGGCCTTGTAGGCCGCGAGCTGGCCGGGGTTGGCGTCGATCACCGCCTTGATGGCGGCCTCGATCGCGCCGGTGTCCGTCACCTGCTTCAGCCCGCGTTCTTCGACCAGGACGGCCGGGTCCTTGCCCGTCTCCTCCATGGCGACGAACAGATCCTTGGCGATGCGGCCGGAGATGGTGCCGTCCGCCTGCAGGTCGAGCAGCTTGCCGAGGTTGGCGGCGCTGATCGGCGAGGTCTCGAAGGTGGCGCCTCGACGGTTCAGCATGGCGAAGAAATCGCCGGTCACCAGATTGGCGGCCTGCTTGGCATCGCGGCCCCTGGCGACGGCTTCGAAGAACTCGGCCGTGGCCTTCTCGGCCGTCAAAACGCCCGCGTCATAGGGGGAGAGACCGTAATCCTTGATGTAGCGGTTCTTCCGCGCGTCGGGCAGCTCCGGCAGAGTCGCGCGGATCTGGTCGACATAGTCCTGCGTGAAGATCAGCGGCAGGAGGTCTGGATCGGGGAAGTAGCGATAGTCCTGCGCGTCTTCCTTCGAACGCGACGAACGCGTCTCGCCGCGCCCCGGATCGAAGTTCCGGGTTTCCTGCTTGATCGTACCGCCACCTTCGATCACCTCGACCTGGCGGCGCGCCTCGTACTCGATCGCCTGCTTCACGAAGCGGATCGAGTTCACGTTCTTGATCTCGCAGCGCGTGCCCAACTCGCCGCCCGGCCGACGCACCGACACGTTGACGTCGCAGCGCATGGAGCCCTCATCCATGTTGCCGTCGCAGGTGCCCAGATAGCGAACGATCGAGCGCAGCTTGGTGAGATATGCCGCCGCCTCGTCGGCCGACCGCATGTCGGGCCGGCTGACGATCTCCATCAGCGCCACGCCCGACCGGTTCAGGTCGACATAGGTCTGGCTGGGATGCTGATCGTGCATGCTCTTGCCCGCGTCCTGCTCAAGATGCAGCCGCTCGATACCGATCTTCTTGGTGACGCCGCCGTCGAGATCGATCTCGACCACGCCCTCGCCCACGATCGGATCCTTGTACTGCGAGATCTGGTAGCCCTGCGGCAGGTCCTGGTAGAAGTAATTCTTGCGGTCGAAGATGGAGCGCAGGTTGATCTTGGCATTGAGGCCGAGACCGGTCCGGATCGCCTGCTCCACACAGCGCTCGTTGATCACGGGCAGCATGCCGGGCATGGCGGCGTCAACCAGCGACACCTGCGTGTTGGGATCGGCTCCGAACGTGGTCGGCGCGCCGGAGAAGAGTTTGGCGTCGGAAATCACCTGGGCATGGACTTCCAGCCCCAGAACGATCTCCCACTCGCCGGTTTCACCTTTGATGAGCGACATGGGGGCTAAATAGCCAATGACGCGTCGCTTGGCAAAAAAATCGGAAGTCCAGCCAGGCCGCCGGCGCGCCCATTGGCCCGCCGCATTTCCGGCACAACATCGTCCTTTCCGTCTTTGAAGCAGCTGAAGTAAAAGCTTGGACAAGGAGCGGTCGCCGCCGGGGATCGCCCAAAACAAGACGTATCTACAGGGAGAATTCCATGACCACGTTCAATCGCCGTACGCTGCTGGTCGGCACTGCCGCCGCCGCGCTGGGCGCACCCAGCCTTGTCCGTGCCCAGGGCGCGGCCGACTGGCCCAAGGGGGCCCTCAGGATCATCGTCCCCTTCCCGCCGGGCGGCTCGACCGATCCGGTCGCACGCATCATCCAAGCCAAGATGATCGAGAATACGGGGTGGAACATCCTCATCGACAACAAGCCGGGTGGCACCGGAGCGGTCGGCTCGGCGATCGCCGCCAAGGCACCGCCCGACGGCCAGACCTGGATGCTGACTTTCGACAGCCACATCCTCAATCCCGCTTTCGCGCCCAGCCTGCCCTACAAGGATTCGGAACTCTTCAACGTCATGCTGATCGGCCGCACACCGCAGGCCATCTGCGCCCATCCCGACCGACCCTACAAGACCTTTGCCGAGGTGATCGCCGACGCCAAGGCGCGGCCGGGCAAGGTCAATGTCGGCGTGCTCGGCGCCAGCCAGGCGCTGGTGCTGATGACGCTCATCAAGAAAGAGAACGGCGTCGACCTGAACCTGATCCCCTACAAGGGCGGCGGACCGCTCAACCAGGACATACTGGCCGGCGTGACCGACGTCGCGATCGGCAGCCTGACCTCCTTCAGTCCGCATATCCGCGCCAACAAGGTGCGTGCGCTCGCCGTCACCGGTGAGAAGCGCACCCCGGCGCTGCCCGATACGCCGACCCTGATCGAACAGGGCGTGAAGGCCTTCCCTTCCTACTCCTGGTGGGGCGTCTATGCGCCGACCGGCACCCCGCGCCCGATCGTCGACCGCATGCATGCCGAGATCAAGAAGGCGGTGCTCGCGCCCGACGTTACGCAGAAGTTCATCGACCAGTTCAACATGGAAATCCTGACGACCTCGCCCGAGGAGTTCGCCGCCTACCAGAAGAGCGAACAGGAGCGCTGGTTCAAGGTCATCAAGGACAACGACATCAAGGGCGACTGATCGCCCCTCGATGCCGATTGCGCGCGGGCCGCTCAGCCGGCCTGCGCGCCGCGCACGAGACGCCCCGGCAAGGCACCCGTCGCCTCGCCGTCACGATACGTGACTTGACCGTTCACGATCGTCGCCCGGTAACCCGTCGCGCGCTGCAGCAGGCGTTTGCCGCCGGCCGGCAGGTCCCACTTCATGATCGGCGCTTCGACGCGCAGCCTGTCGAAGTCGATGACATTGAGGTCGGCCTTCTTGCCGACCGCGACGACGCCACGGTCGCCAAGGCCGACGGCCTTCGCATTATCCTGCGTGTGGCGCTTCACCAGCCACGACACGTCGAGCCTGCCCTGCTTGCGGTCGCGGCCCCAGTGCTGCAGCAGGTAAGTCGGATAGGAGCCGTCGGAGATCAGGCCGACATGCGCGCCGCCATCGCCGAGGCCGATCAGCGTGTGCGGGCTCTGCATCATCTCGCTGCAGCAGTCGAGATTGTAGGCGGCGTAGTTCGCGAACGGCGCGAAGATGAAGTTCCGGCCCTCGCCCTCGATCAGATAGTCGTAGATCAGCTCGCGCGGATCGCGGCCCTCGCGTGCGGCGCGGGCGCCGAACGAGCTCTCCTGCGGTGGCTCGTAGTTGGGCGGATCGCCCAGCGGGAACATGCGGTCGAAGTCGGTGAGGCGCGCCGCCATCTCCGAGCGCAGCGGCTCGTTGCTCTCCTTCAGGATGCGGGCGCGGAAGGATGGATCGCGCATGATCGCGAGCCGCTCCTCAACCGACTTGTGCTGGATCTCCTTATAGGCCGCGCACATCGAGAACGGGATGCGGCTCGCCTGCAGCCCCTGCAGCACGCCGATCGGCCGCGGCGCAACCTGCGCCTTGGCGCTGTGGCCCTTGGCGACCAGTCCCTCGACCAACCCGAGCAGGCGACGCCAGCCATCGGGACGCGAGTGCCGCTGGGCCAGCGACACCGAGAACGGACGCCCCGACGCGGTGAGCAGCCGGTCGAGCATCTCGAACTCGCTCTCGGGATTGGGCGTATTGAAGTCGGAGATGAACTCGATGACGCCGCGGCCGGCATCTTTCATGCCGAGCGCGATGCCGAGCAGCTCCTCTTCCGAAGCACGCAGCGACGGCGTCGGATCGCCCTTGACCGTGCGATGGTTCAGCGTGCGCGAGGTCGAGAAGCCGATGGCGCCGTCGCGCATGGCCTGCGCCGTCAGCGCGCGCATCTGCGCCACCTCCTCCGAAGTCGCCTCCTCGAGCTGGGCAGCGCGCTCGCCCATCACGAAGACGCGCAGCGCACCGTGCGGCAGCTGCGCGCCGAGATCCATGTCACGCGGCCTGGCATCGAGAGCATCGAGATACTGGCCGAACGATTCCCACGACCAGTTGAGGCCCTCGTCGAGCGCCGCGCCGGGAATGTCCTCGACGCCTTCCATCAGCTCGATCAGGCGCTGGCGGTCCTCGATCTTCACCGGCGCGAAACCCACGCCGCAATTGCCCATCACAGCCGTGGTGACGCCGTGCCAGCTCGAAGGCTGCAGGTAGGAATCCCAGGTGGCCTGGCCGTCATAGTGGGTATGGATGTCGACGAAACCGGGCGTGACCAGCATGCCCTTGGCGTCGATCTCCTCCCTGCCCTGTCCGCTCACCTTGCCGACGGCGGCGATCTTGCCGTCCTGGACCGCGACATCTGCTTCCCTGATCGCGGCTCCCGTGCCGTCCGCCACGTTGCCGCCAC
Source organism: Reyranella sp. (assembly GCF_052439685.1). Taxonomy (GTDB): domain Bacteria; phylum Pseudomonadota; class Alphaproteobacteria; order Reyranellales; family Reyranellaceae; genus Reyranella. The sequence goes on along the minus strand of NZ_JBQVQG010000002.1, from coordinate 131,015 downwards.
GCACTACGAGATCGAAGTCCGCCATGTTCGTTCCTCCGGTGTTTCCCGAAGTCTAACGCAACTGGCGGCGCGACGAGAGGAACGTCGGGCTGAAATGCCGCCATACGGCCCGAAGCAGGGCCGGCTTCTCGCCCTGCGATCCGATCGAGACGCCACGTCGTTCCATCGGCTGGCGCCTCATTCGATGGTGATGTTCCCGTCGCGGACCACCTTGCCCCACTTGCCGATCTCTTCCCGGACGAATGCGGCGAAGCGCGCAGTCGGCGCGCCGCCCGGGGCGGCTCCCTGCTCGCCCCAGATCTTCTTCAGGTCGGCCGAGGCGAACGCGGTCGAGACCGCGGCCTGCATGCGGGCGATGACGGCGGCATCGGTGCCCGCCGGCGCCCACAGCCCGTACCACGAAAGCGATTCGAAACCTGGCAGGCCGGCCTCCGCGGCCGTCGGGATCTCGGGAAAGGCCGGCGAGCGCTCGGCCGCGAACACTGCCAGTGCCCGTGCCTTGCCGCTGCGGATGTAGGGCGCCGCGCTGCCGAGCCCCTCGAAGACCGCCGTGACCTCGCCGCTGATCAGGGCCGCCGTTGCCGGCCCCGATCCCTTGTAGGGAACGTGCGTCATGCCGGCGCCGGTCTTCGCATTGAAGATCTCGCCCGCGAGATGGCGGGTCGTGCCCAGTCCGGCCGAGCCGTAGTTCACCTTGCCCGGGTTGGCCTTGCAGTAGGCAATGAACGCCTGGAGCGTGTTGGCGGGTATCCCGGGATAGACGACCAGAACGTCGGGGACGGAGGCGACGCTGGTGACCGGCGCCAGGTCCTTCAGCAGGTCGTACGACAACTGCTTGTAGGCCGTGACCGCGACGGCGTGGTGCACGGAGCCCAGCAGGAACGTGTAACCGTCGGGCTTCGCCTTGGCGACCATAGCTGCGCCCACGGTCCCGCCCGCGCCGGCCCGGTTGTCGATCACGACCTGCTGTCCGAGTTCCTGGGACAACTTGGCCGCGAAAGGACGGGCAAAGGTGTCGGTCCCGCCGCCGGGCGCAAAAGGAACGACCAGGGTGATCGACCGGGCGGGTCAAGCCTGGGCGCGGGCCGAGGCCATCAGAAAGGGTGCCGCGACGGCCCCTGCCAGAAGGGCGCGGCGCGCCGGACCCGTCTTCGTGTTCATTTGCAATCCCCCTCGTTCTTCCGTCCGCCTATTCGAGGCGTGACGGCTTCTTGAGGGAAGACTGGCATGTGACGGCGGCCCTGTCGCCGCCGCGCGCTCAATATCCGGCAGGCCTCGCGCCGAAGGCGGCCGCTTTCTCGAGCGCTGCCGCAGCACGCAGCAACGTCTCTTCGTCGAAGGAACGGCCGATAAGCTGCAGCCCGAGCGGCAGCCCGTCCTTGTCGAGTCCCGCCGGCACCGAGATACCCGGCAGGCCGGCCATCGACGCGGGGATGGTGAACATGTCGTTGAGGTACATGCTCACCGGATCATCCATCTGCTCACCGGCCGCAAAGGCCGCCGTCGGCGCGGTCGGCGTCAGCAGCACGTCGCACGTCTCGAAGGCCTGCTTGAAGTCGCGCGCGATCAGCGCCCGGATCTGCTGCGCCTTCTTGTAATAGGCGTCGTAATATCCGGCCGACAGAACGTAGGTGCCGATCAGGATGCGGCGGCGGGTTTCCTTGCCGAAGCCGGCGCCGCGCGTGTTCTCATACAACTCGGTCAGGTCCTTGCCCGGTACGCGCAGGCCGAAGCGGACGCCGTCATAACGTGCCAAGTTCGACGAGCACTCCGCCGGCGCTACGATGTAATAGGCCGGCAGGGCGTATTTGGTGTGCGGCAGCGAGACTTCGACCGGCTCCGCCCCGGCGGCCTTGAGCATCTCCATACCCTTGGCCCACAGCGCCACGATCTCGTCGGACGTTCCGTCGACCCGGTACTCCTTCGGAATTCCGACCTTCATGCCCCTGATGTCGGGATTGCGCGCCGCGGCGGCGAAGTCCGGCACCGGCAGCGGCGCCGAGGTCGAATCCTTCGGGTCGTGGCCCGACATGGCCTGCAGCAGCAGCGCCGTGTCCTCGACCGTCCGCGCGAACGGGCCCGGCTGGTCGAGCGAGCTTGCGAAGGCCACGACGCCCCAGCGCGAGCAACGGCCATAGGTCGGCTTCAGGCCGACAATGCCGCAGAAGGCCGCCGGCTGACGGATCGAGCCGCCGGTGTCCGTCCCCGTGCTGCCCGGCACCATGTAGGCAGCGACGGCCGCCGCCGAGCCGCCGGACGAGCCGCCCGGCACCAGCTTGCGGTTGTCGCCCTTGCGCTTCCACGGATTCTCGACGCCGCCGAAATGGCTGGTCATGTTCGAGGAGCCCATCGCGAATTCGTCGAGGTTGGTCTTGCCGACCATCACCGCGCCCGACTTCCAAAGGTTCGCCGTCACCGTGCTCTCATACTGAGGCACGAAACCCTTGAGGATGTTGGACGCTGCAGTCGTTTGCACGCCCTCGGTGCAGAACAGGTCCTTGATCGCGAGCGGCACGCCCTCGAGCAGGCCCGCCTCGCCCTTGGCCCGGCGGGCGTCGGAGGCCTTGGCCATCTCGCGGGCCTTGTCCGGCGTCTCGGTGATGAAGGCGTTGAGCGCGCGATGCTCGTCGAGCTTCGCGAGGTGCGCATCGGCCACCTCAACGGCGCTCGCTTCCTTCTGGGCCAGCGTCGAGGTGAGCTGGGCGATCGTGAGATCGGTAAGAGCGGCCATCGTCTACTCCAGCACCTTCGGAACGGTGAAGAAGCCACCGGCATTCTTGTCCGACGGATCGATGAAGACCGCGCCACCCGGCGCATTGGCCAGCACCTTGGCCGCGATGCCGCCGTCGGTGACCTTGTCCGCGCGCATGGGTAGCGTGACGTCGGAGACGGACGACATCGGCTCGACATTGTTGGTATCGACTTCGTTCAACTGCTCGATCCAGGCAAAAATGCCCGAAAGCTCGCCGGCCAGCGGCGCCAGCTCCTCCTCAGGAACCTTCAGACGGGCCAGTCGCGCGATCCGCGCCACGGTCTCCTTGTCGAGCGACATCACAGCACTCCAAAACGCCCAGAAACAAAGCAATATTCGCGGTTGGTAGCCGGTTTGCCCTTCGCGGGCAACCGAACCGTCGGGGCCGCATCAGGCGCGGCGGGCCGCCACTTCCTCGATCGCCGCCCGCACCTCGGGCTTGCGCGACAGCAGCTGGTCGAAGTCCTTCTTATAGAGGACCAGCAGGTGGCAATAACCGTTGGCGACCACGTCGGCATTACGCGGCTGGGAACTCAGGAGCCCCATCTCGCCGAAGAAGTCGCCTTCCTTCAGCGTGATCTGCAGTCCCCGCACATGGACGGTAACCTCGCCCGCGGCGACGAAGTACATGGCATCGGACGGCCCGCCGACCCGGATGATCTTCTCCCCTGGAAAGGCGACGAGCGCACGCAGCCGCCGGCCGACCTGAACGATGGTCTCCCGGTCGAGCGCCGCGAACAGCGACACGCGGCCGATCATGGCCTGCAATTCGAGGCCGAGGTCCAGCGCCGGACGCTGGCTCACCGCACTGCGCCGCTCGGCGAGCTTGTCCCGGAGGTCGTTGTAGACCTCACGGCTGATGATGCCCTCGTGCAGCCGGCGAACATACTCCTCTGCCTCGAAGCGGATCGCAGCGCGTTCGAGCTGACGCTGCTGCACCGATTCCGAATAGCCCGGATACTGCAGCGAGAGCGCCTTGAGCGCGCCCTCCACACCCGACTGGCGGGCGGCGATCAGGGCCGCGAGGCGCTTCTCGGCGTCGCGTTCCAGCAGGTCGGCGATGGAATTCGCATTGAACACGGCGAGTTCGCCCAATACGCTGAGCGACACCATCAGGATCTCGAACCGGTCGGCCAGACGATCCGTCAGCACGCGCTCCAGCCCGAACCGACGGTGGAGCCAGAGGGCAATGCGGAAGCCGTAATTCGGCTTGGATATCTCCTCCAGCCACTCCTCGTAGCCCTGCACGCCCTTGTCACGCACCGTGTCGATCAGGCGGTCGGCATTCGCCGCCAGGATCGCCACCATGCGGCGCGACAGGATCTGCTGCTGGAACAGCTCGAGATAGAGTTCCTTTTCCCGCGTGCAGAGCGTCACCAGGCCAATCTTGACCCTCTCCTCCAGGTCGAGCGCCAGGTCGGGTGGCACCGGTTCCACGGCCGGGTCGCCTGCCGAGGCGGGATCGACGGCAAAGCCGTCCGTCCGCTCGTTGTGTTGACGGATGATGTCCTTGAGATGCCTGTCGACGTTGATGCGCGAGAGTGCGAGGACCCGATCGCGAAGCGCCAGTTCGAGGCGGCTGAGCTTGTCCAGCCCGAACGTGTGCATCACGAGGCCGAGGGTCGTTGCGTTCACGAACAGGGTAAACAGCACGAACAGGACGGCCGAGATGGCAATGAAGTCCCGGGTCTCCTCGGGGAGCTGCTGGTGGCCGGCCGCGACCATGGCCAGGACGATCGTCACCGCGCCGCGCAAGCCTCCCCAGACCAGGATCGTCTTGTAGCGGCGGTTGACCGGCTGCACGAGCTTGAGGGTCTCGAGGATCGGAAACATGCCGAACACGACGAGCGCGCGGGCCGAGAAGGCGCCCACGGCGACGGCCATAACCCCCCAGATGTAGAGCCAGTTGATCTTGAGCAGCACGTCGGCCGCGATCATCGAGGCCAACACGAAGATGAGACAGTTGGCCCAGAACTCGAGTTGGGCCCAGACCTGGCGCAACGCCGTCCATTGCCGGGGGTGAAGATGTGTCGGACCGTAGGCCGCCACGGTGAGCGCAGCCATCACCACCGAAACGACGCCGGAAACGTGGATGTAGCGATCCGCCACGATGAAGCTGAGATAGGTCAGGCTCAACGTGACCGAGGCGATTGCGGCATCGGAATCACCCAGTCGCGGCAGGATCATCATGGCCACTCGGGCCATGGCGAAACCCAGCATGAGGCCGCCGACGAACTCGCGCAGGAAAACGCCGACGGCCGATGTGGCATCGGCCGGCATGGCGGAATCGCCCGAGGCCCGCGCGACCAGGATGCCCATGAACAGGCCGAAGGCCGCGATGGCCACGGCGTCGTTCAACAGCGACTCGCCTTCCGCGAGAATCGACAGTCTCTTGGGAGCGCCGACGTCGCGGAAGATGCCGATGACCGCCGCCGGATCTGTCGTCGAGACGACAGCGCCGAGCAGGAGGCAGACCACGATATCGATGCCGGTCGCAAAATGAACCACCCCCGCCACGCAGGCGATGCAGACGAGCACCGCGACCACCGCCAGCAGGAGCACGGCGTGGATCTCGTCCATCAGGCGCCGGACGTCGATCGTGAGGCCGGCCGTGAACAATAGCGGCGGCAGGAAGAGAGGAAGGAAGACCTCGGTGCCGACCTCGAGCTTGTCGAGGCCTACGAAGGCGTCGGTCAGGACCCCAAGGTTTATGCCGCGGCTTATGATCCACGAACCGAGAAAGCCCATGCCCATGCCGGCAATGGCCAGCAGCACCGTGTGTGGCAGTCGAAAGCGTTCGGCGAGCGGCACCAGCAGACTGACGACGGTGAGGACGATCGAGATCGCGAGAATGGCGTAGAGAGTATCTGTCACCTTGTCCGAACACCTTTCCATCGGGGCCGTGTCGACCCGCTCCGCTTCACGCCTTATAACCTTGTCAATGGCCCGCTTGGCAGTCCTGATTCACGGTATGTGGGGAACATCCGCGGTGTGGCATCATTGGCGGCCGTTCCTGGAGGGACGTGGCTGGCATACGATTGCACACTCGCTCCGTCACCATGATGTACCGCCGGACGCGCCGCCGGAAGCACTTGGCGAAACGAGCCTCCTCGATTATGTCGCCGATCTGGAGCGGACGATCGTCGCTTTGCCGGAAAAGCCCGTGGTCATCGGCCACTCGATGGGCGGATTGCTGGCGCTCCTCCTGTGCGCCAAGGGTCTCGCCCGGGCTGGCGTCCTGCTCACCCCTGCCCCGCCCGCGAGCGTCCTTGCGATCAGGCCGTCCAATCTGCTGGCCTTCGCCCGGATCCAGGCGCGCTGGGGCTGGTGGCGGAAACCGCACAGGGCAACCCTCGGCGAAGCACTTTCCTACACTTTTAATACGGCGGATCGCGCGATGGGTGTGAAAGAGCATTCGGCATTCGTCCACGAATCGGGACGGGCTTTGCTGGAGATCGCCCTGCCCTGGTTCGACCGGGTGAAGGCGGCGACCGTCGATCCGCGGTGCGTGACCGTCCCCCTGCTCTTCGTCGCCGCTGAACGGGACAGGCTGGTGCCGCCTGACGTGGTGCGGCGAACCGCAAAGCGGTTCGACCATGTTTCCGACTATGTCGAGTTTGACGGCCAGGGACACTGGGTCCTCGGTCAACCGGGCTGGGAGCGTGCTGCCGAGCATGCCGAGGCCTGGCTTACAGGCAAGGTGCTTTGAGAATGCCGCTCGTTGACTTGCCCGAACTCAAAGCACTGCTCGTCCGCGACGGCCGGTTGATGGCGCTCGATCTCGGCACCAAGACGATCGGTATCGCGACGTCAGACGTGATGCGAATGCTCGCGACCCCTCTCACCACCCTGAAGCGCACGAAGCTGGCGGCGGATCTCGCCACCCTCGGCGAACTCGCGCGCAAACACGAGGCCGCGGCGCTTGTGGTCGGTCTCCCGCTCAACATGGACGGCACCGAAGGTCCGCGCTGCCAGTCAGTGCGTCAATTCGTGACGAACATCCAGAATCACGGCGCACCATCACTTGCCGCCCTGCCGATCGTCTTCCAGGACGAGAGGCTCAGCACCGCCGCGGTGACACGCGGCATGATCGACGACTACGACATGACACGCTCCAAGCGCGCCGAACGTGTTGATGCGGCAGCAGCGGCCTGGATCCTCGAAAGTCTGATCGCGCGATTGCGCTGACATTGATCAAACAAACTGCGATCGCCACAATATTGCAGCAAAAATCTTTGCATGATCAGGGCAGGCTTAATGTAGGCAATCATATTGCACTGCTCGCTCTTCGCGCGTACTTCATTCGTGACTTACGCAATGACAGAGGGCTGGTAAGCATGAAGATAAAGTCGATGGCCTTTGATGATTTGGTCGTGATGCGTGCGCAGATTGATGCAGAGATCGAAACACGCATCTCAAAGCAGCGCATGAAGTTGATAGAGGCCATTTCCGAAATTCGTGGAACGGTCCCAGGCAAGAACGGCGTTGAGCGCCGGGGCAAGACGCATCCGCTCAAAGGAAGAGAGCTTGCGCCGCTTTATCGCAATCCGAAGAACGCCGCCGAAACCTGGGCTGGTCGCGGCAATCGGCCGAGATGGCTCACGGCCGCACTCAAGAGCGGTAAGAAGCTGGAGTCATTTCTCATCAAACAAAAGTGAAACCCAGCCATCGCTTCCCGGCGCCGGCCCCTTAAGGACAAAGCGACGCTGGAACCGAACGCGATGGTGGCTCGGCGTCGAGCGAGCGGAGAAACGCCACGAGATCCGCGCTCTGCTGCTGCGCCAAGCCGAGTGGCCGCACCAGCGGGGTGCCGTCGCTGTGGAGTCGATCGGGACTTACCTCCGAATAGTGCCTCACGACGTCTTCGAGCGTCGCGAGGCTGCCATTGTGCATATAGGGGCCGGCTCGACCTACCTGGCGCAGGCCGGGCACACGGAACTCTCCGAAATTGGAATGTTGCCGCTTTACATGCCGTACACGGCGGGTGCTGCTGCCGGTTGCATCGTCATTGTACTTGCCGAGCAGGTTGAACGGACTGACTGACAGGCGCTGCAACCCGCCGAGGCGACCGGGATCGACTTCTCCCGGTCTGACGAAGAACGGGATGCCGATGTCACCGAACTCGCCGCTCGTGAAGCGCGGCCCGAGATGGCAGAGATTGCAATTGGCGTCGCCGATGAACAGTCGGAGACCGCGTTGCGCCGCCAGCGGATAGCGCGACGCGCGATCGCCATCGCCGTCCACCAGAGCATCGCGGAATTCATCGAACGGTGTGCGCGGGCTCACCAGTGTCGCCTGGAAAGCCGCCAGCGCCTTGGCGGCATCGACCAGCAATCGCTCGTCGTCGGTACCGGGCTTGCTGCCGAAGGCTCTTTCATAGCCACACGCAAGTGCAGCATCGCCGCGCAACAGCTCGGCGACCCGCGTCGGACCGCCGTTCATTTCCCTCGGGTCGAGCAAGGGCCGGATGGTCTGAGCCCACAGGGAATCGCCTGCGCCATCCCAACCGAACCAGTGGAGATAGCCGATGTTCCACAGCGAGGGCGTGCGACGGTCGAGCTCGACCGTTCCCCGCGCCCTGGCGAGACCGTCGCTCCACTCGCGACCGGCTTGATGGCAGGAGGCACAGCTCATGCGTCCGTCACCCGACAGGCGCGGCTCGTCGAACAGGCGCTCGCCCAGCGCGATCCCGGCGGGCGTGCCCGATACCCGGTTCGAGGGATCGCGCGCCGTCGGTGGTGGCCACGGGCCGTGCTGCCCGATCGCCCTGATCTCGTCGGGCGACCAGTCGAGCAGCTGCTGCGCCTGAACGCCGATCGTGCCTGCCGCGAGCACCGGCGCCATGAGCAGCACCAGCAGCGCCCGCACGATCACTTGAGGATGATGTCGTGCGTCAGGCGCTCGCTATCCTCGCCCCCTCGCACGTCGAAGGTGATCTCCCAGCGGCCGGGCATATGAAACACGAGCCCCTCGGCCCTGAAGCGGCCATCCCCCCTGTCCACGATGCTGGCGCGGTAGTTCATGCCATGTCGATGCTCGGGCATGTTGGCATCCACGGCCAGCAACTCGGCGGAATCGCCGCTCCGGGTGCACACATTGACGATCAGCGCGAACGGCTCGCCCACTTCGATGCGCAGCGGATCGGGCCGGAAAGCCATCAGATACTGACCGGAAAAGACGACCCAACCGGTGCCACGGCCGAGATCGAGCGGACAATCTCCCAAGGCCGGCGTCGCCAGAAAAACTCCCAGCAAAGCCGCGACGAATCTCACGGGCCGCTTCCGAACAACCGGTCGCCATTCTCGTATGCGATCTTGCGCGCGACGGCGGGAGGCAGGTCCGAGAGCCACTGCCGCGACCAGCGCGCATTCTCGACCACATAGTGCCAGCGCTCCGGCGTGAAGGTATCGCTGCCCAGAACGAAGCGGTCGGGAAACTCGATGAACAGTTCGCGCCAGCCGGGCACCACCTTGCCGTTGGAGACGTGCGCCGACAGAAAGGCGAGATCGCACCACAGGGTCGGATAGCGGCGCAGCATCTCCCCCACCTTCTCCGAACGCTCGAAGCCCGAATGCGCCCACAGGACCTTGGCGTTCGGGTCCTGCCGGAAATGCCGCGTCACGGCATCCGCATCCGAATGCGAATGAAGGTAGAGCCCGTACTGTTTCGCGAGCTCCACCACCCGGCGCACATTGGGCAGGTCGGCATCGGCGCCATAGATGTGGAACTCGCCGATCGCCCTGTACTGGCGCTTCGACAGCAGGTCCTCGAGATACGGGATCAGGGTGGGGTCCCTGGCCCAGGTCGAGATCTCGCCGCGCGAACGATAGGGCCGCAGCTCCGGCACGATCATGTCCGGCGCCACCTCCTGCAGCATCTTGGTGCCTTCGTTGTTCGAGCTCGACACCATGGCGCGCTTGATGCCCGCCTTCTTCAGGATCTCGACCACTTCCCGGGGTGGTACGACCGACCAGGCGTCGTGGCTGTAGTGCATATGCGCGTCGAAGATCGGCAGCTCGTCGGCCTGCGCGGTCGACAGGCCAGCGGAAACGAGAAGAAGGACCAGGGCAAGGAGGCGCATCGTCGTTCCTTCAGCGGCCGGCCTTCGGCTGGCAGGCATAATTGAAGCTAATCGAGATGCGTTCGCCGGAGAAGTGCGCCGGCGGCACCTCATGGCGCAGCCAGCTTTCGAACAGCACCAGATCGCCCCCATGCGCCGCAATACTCACGAAGGCGCGATAGGCCTCCGGCGCATCGACGCGCCGCGGCGGCGCCGCCATCTGGTAGCCGAGCCGGGGATCTTCGAACTTGATCGCCCCCGCGCCCTTCGGCACCGACACGTAATAGGTGCCGCTGACGAACGAGGTCGGATGGATATGCATGGAGTGGACGGTGCCGGCCGGCATGAGGTTGGCCCAGCAATCCGTCATCGCGAGTGTCCGCCCGGAAAGATCGTAGTGGAGGTCGCGCGCGAAGCTCTTCACATGCGGGTCGATACGACGGCGCAGCCGGTCGAACAGCGAGGAGACGAGGTGCAGACGGTCGAGTGAGCCATAGGAGGTATAGCCGCCGAGATAGTGCCGTGCCGACCACCGCTGCCCCGCCGCGTCCGACGCCGCCAGTGACTGGCACTCGTCGGCGAGATCCTGGTTGAAACGCGGCCAGCGCCGGTCGACCAGCGACTCGCGATAGACCAGGGTCGGGAAAAGGGCGCGGCTCGTCATGCCGCGATTATCGATGATGCGGCCATCGCGTGCTATGTTTTCCGCATGCTGACCGATCCTCAAATCGAGACCTACCGCCGCGACGGCTATCTCGTGATCCCTCGCCTGATCGAGGGAGAGCAGCTCGCCGAACTGCGCGCGCTCACCGACCGGCTGGTCGCGGAGGCGCGCGGTGTCTCGACCAACGACGAACTCTACGATCTGGAGCCCAGCCACAGCGCCACCATGCCGAGAGTGCGCCGCTTGAAGCCCGCGCTCTTCAAGCGTCACGCTTTCTTCGGTGCGCTCGCGCGAGACCCCAGGATCACGTCCCTCCTCGCGCAGCTCATCGGTCCGTCGATCCGCCTGCACGGCGGCAAACTCAACATGAAGTCGGCGGGCTATGGCTCGCCGGTCGAATGGCACCAGGACTGGGCGTTCTATCCGCACAGCAACGACGACGTGCTGGCGACCGGCATCTATCTCGACGATTGTGACGAGGCCAACGGGCCGCTGATGGTTGTCCCGGGCAGCCATCACGGCCCGGTCCACGACCATCACGCCAATGGCCGCTTCTGTGGCGCGTTCGATCCGCAGGCGGCCGGCGTCGATGTCACGAAGGCCGTCCCACTGATGGGCCCGGCCGGTTCGATGACCATCCATCATGCGCGGCTGGTCCATGGTTCGGCGCTCAACCGCTCCAATCGCCAGCGCCGCCTCCTGCTACACGAATATGCGGCTGCCGATGCCTGGCCCCTGATGGGCGTCGCCGACTTCGACGAGTTCAACAGCCGCATGGTGCTGGGCGAGCCCACGATCGAGCCGCGCGTGCGCCCCGCCCCGGTGCGCATGCCCCTGCCAGCAGCCGATCACCAGGGCTCGATCTACGAGAACCAGCGCGGTTCGGGTCGCCGGTTCTTTGCCACCTACGAGGAGCAGCCCGCCCTTGCCGGTTAGGATCACGCGCTCATGATCACCCGGCGGCACGCACTGGCCGCCTCCGGCCTGCTGCTCGCCACGACGCGTGCGCACGCTCAACCCGTTCAATGGACCGACTGGCTCGGCACCTACGCGGGCAGCGCCCGCTTCTACCGCTCGATCCCGCTGGAGGATATCTTCCCGCCACCCGCGTCGCCGCGAGAGGAATTCGGCGACGCCACACCCTTTGCGGTTGAATTCGCTGTCCGCCGCGTCGACGACAGGCCCGCCGTGTGGCTTCGTATCGATGGCGGGCCGATGCAGACGGACGAGGTGGGCGAGACGATGTTCTTCGGCCCGTTGACGAACGGCGTGGCCTTGCTGCGTTCGGCCGATGCGCGCGCCCTGCCGCGTTCGGCGAGTCTGACGGTGCGGCCGAACCAGCTCGGGACGGAGGCTTTGTTCGCCCACGCCGACGACAGCTTCTGGCGACGGTATTTCACGGCCACCTTCACGTCGGGCGGCGCCGACGTGATTCTCTGGGTGTTCGACGCCACCGGAACCCGCGCCCGAACCTGGCGCGGCACCACCGTGCGTCGCGCTTGAGGCTCAGTCCGGTCGCGGTCCGACATAGGTCGACTGAGGCCGGATCAGGCGCCCGCCCTTCTCCTGCTCGAAAATGTGTGCGCACCAGCCCGCTGCGCGACCGACCGCGAACAAGGCGGTGAACGCACTGCGCGGCATATCGAGCGCTTCCAGCAGGAGTGCCGTGTAGTATTCGACATTGGTGTCGAGCCGCTGCTTCGGCTTGTGCTTGCGCAGCGAGGCGATGGCGCTGCGCTCGACCTCGACCGCGAAGGCCAGGCGGCCTGCCGTCTGCGGCAGCGCCGCCACCGCGTTCTTCAACACATCGGCCCGCGGATCGCGCTTCTTGTAGACGCGATGGCCGAAGCCCATCAGGCGCGTGCCCTTGGAGAAGGCATCGTCGAGCCACGCTTCGGCGCGGTCGGGCGATCCGATCTCGTCGAACATGTCGAGCACCGGCCCCGGCGCGCCCCCATGCAGCGGACCCTTCAGGGCGCAGAGCGCCGCCAGCACCGACGAGATCAGCCCCGCTCGCGTCGAGGCGACGACCCTTGCCGTGAAGGTCGAGGCGTTGAAGCCGTGATCGGTCACCGTCGCGAGATAGGTATCGAGACCCTTTTCGAAGGCCTCGTCGGCGCGGCTGCCCCGGATCATGCGCAGGAGATCCTGCGCCGTCGTGAGCGTCGGATCGGGCGCCAGGGCCGGCTTGGAGTCGGCTGTCCGAAGCAATGCCGCGAGGAAGACCGGCAGCGCGCCGCAGACGAGATAATGGTGCGGTATCGGATTCGAATCGGCCAGCATGCCGAGGCCGACCCGCAGCCCCTCCACCGGGTTCAGGCCGGCGGCTGCCGTGAGCAGCTTCGGGACATCCGCGAAGGCGCGCACGCGTGCCGCCGCCATCCCCGCCCGCACCGCCGCCTCGTCTCCGCCGCCCACGGCGAAGCCTGCCCAGAGCAGCGCGGCGACGCCCTCGAAGCCGCGCGTCCGAACGAGGTCCTCGATCGCCTGCCCGCGGACGATCAGCCGGCCGGCCTCCCCGTCCACCTCGCTCATCACCGTATCGGCCACGATCACACCGTCGAGCCCGCTGTCCACCCGTGTCTGCAGCATCGCAAATCCCCTTGCTGTTCGGGCCCAACATTCGATCGAGGCAATGTATTGTCAATATTGACTGAATTAATACATACTAAGACATGGCAATCGAATGGCTCACCTCCAGGGAAGCGGCGCAGCGTCTGGGCGTTTCGGCGGCGACCCTTTACGCCTATGTCAGCCGCGGCCTGCTGCGCTCGGAAGGCACGAACGGCCAGCGTGAGCGGCGCTACAGGGCCGACGACGTCGCCCAGCTCAAACGTCGCCGCGACGTCGGGCGCAAGGCGGAGTCGATCGCCGCCAATGCGCTCGACTTCGGCACGCCCGTGCTTGAATCCTCCCTGACGCTGATCGAGAACGGCCGCCTCTTCTATCGTGGCCAGGACGCGGCGCGGCTGGCGCGCAACAACTCGCTCGAACAGGTCGCCCAGTTGCTGTGGGACTGCGACGACCGGCCTTTCGCCGCCCGCAACCTGCCACCCCTGTCGGCCGCACTCCGAAGTGCCTGGCAGGCCGCGTCGGCCCTGCCACCTGTCGATGCCTGCCTCGTCCTCCTCCCTGCCGCGTCGCGCTGGGATCATCCGAGCTGGGTCGAGGATCGCACCGCCATGCTGGAGACCGGCGTGCGCATCCTGCGGCTGCTGGCGGCGGCTGTAGCTGGCCAGCCTCTGTCCGATCGCCCCGTCCACGAGCAGGTCGCTGCGGCGTGGAACGTCTCGACCGAGCACGCGCCGCTGATCCGGGCCGCGCTCGTCCTGTCGGCCGATCACGAGTTCAACGCCTCCGCCTTCGCCGCGCGAGTCGTCGCCTCGACGGGCGCCAACCTCTATGCCTCGACGATGGCAGGCCTGGTGGCGATCAACGGTCCGCGTCACGGTGGCCTGACGCGCCGCGTGGCGGGTCTTCTTGCCGATCTTGCGGAAGTGCCCGACATCGACGCCGAGATCGCACGCCGGGTGAGCGAGCGTGTCTACATCCCTGGCTTCGGTCACCGGCTCTATCCGGACGGCGACGTCCGGGCCGTCGCCCTCTTCGTCATGATGCGGGAGCTCGTCCCCGGCTCCGCAGAACTGGCCTTCGCCGAACGCGTGGCAACCGCCGTCGAGCAGCAGATCGATCGCAAGCCGAACGTCGACTTCGCGACGGTCACACTGGCCCGCGTCCTCGGTCTGCCGAAGGAGTCGGCGCTGGCCCTGTTCCTTCTTGGACGCACCGTCGGTTGGATCGCGCACGCCATCGAGCAAGCCGCACACGGTGCGCTTATAAGGCCTCGTGCGCGCTATACGGGGCCGCGCCCGACCGCCTGATTTCGGGCTCGTCGGTTATCCACCAAAACGCTTCCTTGCGAGCGCCGTGCGTGCGTGCTTAACGTCGCGCTTTAGTGACAAACAATCGCGCGGGCGTGCCGAGGTTGCCCCACCTTCTCGGCATCGAAGGTCTTTCGCCTGAAACGATTTCGGGCTTGCTTGACCTATCTGAAACCTACATCGACCAGAACAGGTCCGTGGACAAGCGGCGCGACAGGCTCGCCGGCCGCACGATCATGAACCTGTTCTTCGAGAATTCGACGCGCACGCGGACGAGTTTCGAGGTCGCCGCCAAGCGGCTCGGCGCCGACGTCATCAACATGGATGTCGCCACCTCCTCCGTGCGCAAGGGCGAGACCCTGCTCGACACGGCGATGACGCTGAACGCCATGCGGCCCGACGCCATCGTCGTGCGCCACCACGAATCCGGCGCCGTCAATCTCCTGTCGCAGAAGGTCAACTGCGCTGTCATCAACGCCGGCGACGGCCAGCACGAGCATCCCACACAAGCGCTGCTCGACGCGCTCACCATCCGACGACGACGCGGCAGCCTCGAAGGTCTTCTCGTGGCGATCTGCGGCGACATCATGCACAGCCGGGTGGCCCGCTCGAACATCCACCTTCTGCAGATCATGGGTGCCCGCGTTCGGGTCGTTGGTCCGCCGACCCTGATGCCGACCGACGTCGAGAAAATGGGCGTCGAGGTGCATTACAGCATGAAAACCGGCCTCAAGGACGTCGACATCGTCATGATGCTGCGCCTGCAGACAGAGCGGATGCAGGGCTCGTTCGTCCCCTCGATCAGCGAATACTTCCATTTCTTCGGCCTCGACCGCGCCAAGCTGCAATATGCCAAGCCCGATGCGCTGATCATGCACCCCGGCCCGATGAACCGCGGCGTCGAAATCGACTCGGAAGTCGCCGACGATCTCGACCGCAGCGTCATCCACGAGCAGGTCGAGATGGGCGTGACCGTTCGCATGGCCTGTCTCGATGCCCTGATCGGCGGACAGCGCAACCAGTTCGGAGCCGTCGCGTGAGCGGAAAGATCGACAAGACCGCGCCGCCGCATGCCGGCTCGACCGCCTACATCAACGCCCGCATCGTCGATCCGACCGGAAACACCGAGTATCTCGGTGCGGTCCTGATCAGCGACGGCAAGATCGCCGACTTCGGTCCCAACCTCTTCGCCTCCGGCGCACCTTACGGCATCCAGTCGGTCGACTGCCGCGGGCACTATCTCGCGCCCGGCCTCGTCGACACGCGCGTGCACACGGGCGAGCCCGGCGAGGAGCACAAGGAGACTCTGGAAAGCGCTGGCACCGCGGCGGCGGTGGGCGGCATCACCTCGATGGTGCTGCTGCCCGACACCGAGCCGCCGTTTGACGACGCCTCGCTGATCGAGTTCGTGGCGCGCCGTGCCCGCCAGGTGAAGCTCGCCAACATGTACGCCTACGGCGCGCTGACCGTGGGCCTCGAAGGCAAGGAACTCGCCGAGATCGGCCTGCTCGCCGAGGCCGGCGCCGTGGCGTTCACCGATGCAGATCATGCCGTCGCCAATGCCCAGGTCATGCGACGGGCGCTCTACTACGCCAAGACCTTCGATGCGCTGATCGTCCACCTGCCGCAGGAGCCTGCGCTGTCGGGCGGCACCATGACCAGCGGCGCGATGGCGACGCGCCTGGGCCTGTCGGGCAGCCCGCCGCTCGCGGAGGTGATGATGGTCGAGCGCGACATCCGGCTGGCCGAGATGACCGGCGGTCGCATGCACCTCACCAAGATCTCAACGGCGGAGTCGGTCGAGGTGATCGCCGCCGCAAAGGCGCGCGGCCTCAAGATCACCTGCGATACCGCCGCACCCTACTTCGCACTGAACGACCTCGCGGTCGGCGACTATCGCACCTTCGGCAAGCTGGTGCCGCCGCTGCGGGCCGAGAAGGACCGGCTCGCCATCGTGGAAGGGCTGAAGGACGGCACGATCGACGCGATCGTCTCCGATCACCGGCCGCAGGACCAGGACAGCAAGCGCGTGCCCTTCGCCCAGGCGGAACCGGGTGGCATCGGGCTTGAGACCCTGCTGCCGATCTCGCTCGAACTGGTCCACGCCGGCCATCTCACCCTGCCGCGGCTGTTCCAGCTCCTCTCGTCCAAACCGGCGTCGTTGTTCGGCCTGCCCGCCGGCAGGCTCGCCAAGGGGGCGCCGGCGGATCTGGTCCTGTTCGAGGCGGACTACGCCTGGAAAATCGATCGCGACGATCTCTGGAGCAAGACCAAGAACTCGCCGTTCGACGAGCGCCCGGTGCAGGGCCGGGTCCTGGCGACGATCGTCGGCGGGCGGACTATTTACCGCGACGACAGCTTCACGACGGCGGCCGCTTTCGCCTGACGGCCGCCTTCAATCGGCCATTTGGTCTGATATGGTCGTTTCGTCTTTCAAACGGGGAACCGATGATGCTTCGGCACTCACTTCTTCTCGGCGTCGCCTCTGTCGCGCTCGCCGGCACGGCACAGGCCCAGCAGCGCGGCGGGTCGCGTGACGACCTTCTGGATGCGTTGACACGCCATATCCAGATCTGCAGCGAGATGACCGAAACCCAGGCGCGGCTGTCCTGCTACGACCGCCTGCAAACCCAGGTCGGCGGCGTGCAGGCTCCGGCCTCCGCGCCTGCGGCGGCCCCCGTCCCGACGCCGACGCCGCTGCAGGCAACCCCGACACCCCTTTCGCCGATGCCGAGCACCGGCTCCTCGATCAGCGGCGCGCCGCTGTCACCGCAGCCCCTGGCCGTGCCTGGTGGCGGCACGGCGACGCTTGGCAGTCCCCAGCCGCTCGGCGCGCCGCCATCCACCGGGCCGGCGCCCTACGATCCCAACGCGGCGTTCGATCCCAGCCGGTCGACCTACCGGCCCCCGGAGGCGATGGGTCCGAAGCCCCAGCCTCAGGCCCGACGCAGCGGACCGCGGCCTGTGCCGAATTTCGCGACGCCTCAGCCGCTGGTCACCATCGGCGCCAACAACCTGACCTACGGGCCGTCGCGCTACTGGCAGGTCACGATCGTGCTGAAATCCAACATCCAGCGCGCGGTCGAAACCCAGGCGGTCTGCACCTTCATGAACGGCAGTCGCGCACTGGAGGACGCCTATTACGGCCCGGTGTTGATCCAGCCTGGCGAACAGATCTCAACGGAACTGATCGGACCGCCGACCACGGCCTATGTCGACTCGACGAACTGCAGGCTGCTCAGCCCGTAGGACGCGGCGATGATTTCGACCCTGATCCTGATGGCCGGCCCTTTCCTGATGGGCTACCTGATGGGCTCGATCCCCTTCGGGCTGCTGCTGACGCGCGCGGCCGGGCTGGGCGACATCCGCAACGTCGGCTCCGGCAATATCGGCGCGACCAACGTGCTCCGAACCGGGCGCAAGGGCCTGGCCGCCGCCACCCTGCTCTTCGATGCCCTGAAGGGCGTCGCGGCCGTGCTGATCGCCGACCAGGTGGGGCAGCTTCCCGCGGTTGGCGCCGCTGCGGGCGCCGTGCTGGGTCACATGTTCCCGGTCTGGCTGGGCTTCAAGGGCGGCAAGGGCGTCGCGACGACGCTCGGAGTCATGTGGGGCCTTTCGTGGCCGGTCGGCGCCATCGCCTGCGCCGCCTGGCTAGTGCTGGCCGCCGCCTTCCGCTACTCCTCGCTGGCCGCTCTGCTCAGCGTGGTGGTCGCCGCGATCGCCGCCTGGTTCCTGACCGATCCGCGCGCGGCGATGCTGCTCACCCTGCTGGTACCGCTCGTGTGGGCGCGACACCACGAGAACATCGCGCGCCTGCTCAATGGCACGGAGTCCAAGATCGGCCAGGGCAAGAAGGCCGCCTGATCACTTCCGTGCGGCCTTGCCCTCGTAGCGCTTCGTCCACTCCGCGAGAATGCGCGCCCGGTTTTCCGACGCCCAGGCGAAGTCGTTCCTGATCATCGATTCGGCGACGCCGGCAGGATAGTCGGGAATGGTGCTGGCGATACCCGCGATCGCGACCTGGCTGACGAACGACGCATAAAGCTCGTTGGCGCGCCGGCTGGCCGCGAAGTCCATGAGCCGGCGGGCGGCCTCCGGCTTCTTCGTGCCACGCAGGATGGCGGCCGCATCCATGTCCCAGCCACCGCCCTCCTTCATCATCAGGCCTTCGATCGGCGCCCCCTTCTGACGGGCGCTGGCCGCTGCGAGTTCATAGGAGATGCCCACGGGGAACTCGCCCGACGCCGCCTGCCGGCAGGGCCGCGTGCCCGAATGTTCGTAGACGGCGATGTTTTCATTGAGCCTGTCCATGAAGTCCCACGCCTTGGCCTCGCCGAACATCTGGATCCAGGCCGAGACGTGGAAGTACCCCGTCCCCGAGGACGCCGGATGGGGCATGGTGAGCTTGCCCTTGAAACGTGGGTCCAGCAGATCGAACCAGGATTGCGGCCTCGGCAGCGAGAGCTTCCCTGCCTCGATGGTGTTGAAGCAGACGGCGGCCACCCACGCTTCCATCCCGACCCAGGCAGGCGGAGTGGAGGGATCGCGAAAGGCGGGTTTGATGGCAGCAAGATTCTTCGGCGCATAGGGTTCGAGCAGGCCGCGCCGGTCCAGCAGCAGCATCGAGGTGACCGCCAGTCCCCAGATCGCGTCGCCGCGCTGCTGCCCTTGCTCGGCCAGGATCTTCGCCGTGACCACGCCCGTGGAATCACGGTTCCACTGGATCTCGATATCGGGATTCTCCGCCTCGAACGTCTTCTTGAAATCGTTGAGGTTCTCGATCTCGAGGGTCGAATAGACATCGAGGCGCGTGCGGTCCTGCGCCGTCGCCGCCGAAGCCGCCAGCACGCCCAGTATCGCCGCCCACCATCTCGTCATCGTCCGTTCCCTCGAAGCTCCCGGCGCCACATGGCTCATATATCCATCCGGCCGGTGCAGGTCGCCGCCATTCCTGTCATAGCAGCGGCGCATGAGCGTTTCCCCGTCCCGCAGCCTGCCCTGGGCCTTGATCGGCGCCGCCTGCCTGGGGTCGTTCGCCGCGACGTCGAGCGGGACCACGCGGGCGCCGTTCCTTCTGGAAATGTCGCATGACCTCGGCGTCGCGATGCCGCTCGTCGCCAACCTCGTTTCCCTGACGGCGACGGCCTGGGGCCTCACCTCGGCGCTGGGCGGCTGGATGTCCGACGTCGTCGGTCGGCGGTCGATTCTGATTGCTGCACCCTTTGCGCTTGCCCTCACTCTGGTCGCGCAGGCTGCCGCCGGTTCGTTCTTCTGGGTCGCCGTATGGGCCGCCGCGGGGGGCGGCTGCGCCGGCGCCTTCACCGGGGTCGTCTTCGCCGAGGTCTCCGCGCGAGTGCCCGACAGTCAGCGCGGCCGCGCCCTGGGATGGGTCATGAGCGGCCAGTCGCTGACCCTCGTCGTCGGAATCCCCATGGCGGCGGCCGTCGGCGCCGTCATCGGCTGGCGCGGCTGGCTTCTCTGCGTCGCCGGCCTCTCGGTGGCCGCTGTGCTGAGCCTGGTTCTCACCCTGGGACGCGGCGGCGCCGGTCATACGCGCGGCGCGGCAAAACGGCCTTCGATGCGCTCG
The DNA here is from genome assembly GCF_052439685.1 of Reyranella sp. Taxonomy (GTDB): domain Bacteria; phylum Pseudomonadota; class Alphaproteobacteria; order Reyranellales; family Reyranellaceae; genus Reyranella. The sequence goes on along the minus strand of NZ_JBQVQG010000002.1, from coordinate 111,071 downwards.
GCCCTGTCGCCGCGCGTCCTGAGCCTGCTCGGCACCGGAGTGGCGGAGCGCATCTGCTACGGGCTCGCCGTCGTCTACTTCGCCACCTTCATGCAGGTCACCTATCACATGACCCTGCTGGAACTTGCGCTGCCCCTCGTCGTGTTCGCGCTGGGCAATGTCGCGGGCACCGTGTTGGGAGGCCAGCTCGCCGACCGGCTGCGCGACCGATTGCTCACCTTCGCCGTCGCCATGGCGCTGTCCGGCATCGCGGCGCTGCTTCTCTTCACCTGGCATCCCGGCCCGTTCGTCTCGGTCACCGTGGGCTTCTTCTATGTGCTGCTCAATGCGCTCGGCCGGCCCTCGTACATGGCGTCCCTCGCCTCGGTCCCGGAGGATGTCCGGGGCACCGTGCTCGGCCTCAACGGCACCTCGGCCAGCGTGGGCTGGATCGGCGCGGCCGCCCTGGGCGCCGTCATGATCGGATGGAGCGGCTTCGAAGGCTTCGGCCCGCTCATTGCCCTGCTGGCGCTGCTCGGCGCGGCGGGCGCCCTGCTCAGCCGGCGCAGCCGCTCCTGACCGGTCGATTTCTACTATCGGTTGTTTTACACTCGAATACCACTCGCATAAGGTCGGCCGCATGTTCGACGGTTCTGACCCTAGCGACATCGCCTCGGCTGAGCGCCGGGCCCGGCTCAGGCTGGCGCGCAGCGCGCGGGTGGGGCCCATCACCTTTCACGAGGCGCTGGCGCATTTCGGATCGGCCCGCGCGGCCTGCGCGACCCTGGCGACGGTATCGGAGGCCACGACCGAACGCGAAGAGCAGGCGCTCGCGGCGCTGGGAGGGCGCTTCCTCGTGATCGGCGACGCCCTCTATCCAGCGGCGCTGGCAGCTCTGCCCGACGCGCCGCCGGTCCTGTCGATGCTCGGCGATCCCGCCCTGCTGGGCCGTCCGACCCTGGCGATCGTGGGTGCCCGCGAGGCCTCACTGGCGGGACGACGCTTCGCCGCCGACCTCTCTGCCGCCCTGGGTGCCGCGGGCTTCGTCGTCGCCTCCGGTCTTGCCCGAGGCATCGATGCGGCCGCCCACGAGGCGGCGCTCGACACCGGCACGGTCGCCGTCCTGGCCTGCGGCGTGGATCAGGTCTACCCGCCGCAGAACGCGGCCCTCCAGGAGGCCATCGGCGCACGCGGCCTGATCCTGAGCGAGGCGGGGCTGGGCGCCCCGCCCGTCGCACGCGCTTTCCCCCGGCGCAACCGCATCGTGAGCGGACTCTCGGCCGGCATCGTGGTCATCGAGGCAGCGGCACGGTCGGGCTCTCTGATCACCGCCCAGCGCGCCGCAGAACAAGGCCGCGAAGTATTCGTGGTGCCGGGCTCGCCCATGGATCCGCGATATGCCGGATCGAACAGCCTGATAAAAGATGGGGCCATTCTGGTCCGCGACGCCAACGATATTCTGAGCGTCCTGGGTCGCCCCGCGACTGACCGGCAACCCGTTGAAAAAACAGCTCGAATCTCGGATGACACAGATACCGCACGCATCGTGCAAGAACTGGGCGCCGTCCCCACTGCGGTTGACGAACTGGTACGCCGGTGCCAAGTGTCCGCCGCCTTCGTAGCGGAGGTTCTCATGGCTCTCGAGCTGGAGGGCCGCTTAGAGAGGCACCGGGGAAACCGTGTATCTCTGATATAAATCAGAGGTTTAGCTCCGGTCTTTGTTGTCGAACCTGGAGCATTTTCCGGCGATGGACGTACTGGTCGTCGAGTCCCCGGCCAAGGCTAAGACCATTGGGAAATACCTTGGCCCCGGCTACACCGTGCTGGCCTCGTACGGTCATGTCCGCGATCTCCCCCCCAAGGACGGTTCGGTCCGGCCCGAGGAAGACTTCGCCATGGACTGGGAGGTCGATGCCCAGTCACAGAAACGCATCGATGCGATCGCCCAGGCCGTCAGCAAGGGCGGCAAGCTCTACCTCGCCACCGACCCGGATCGCGAAGGCGAAGCCATCTCCTGGCATGTGCTCGACATCCTGCAGCACAAGAAGGTGCTGGCCGGCGTCGACGTCAAACGCGTCACCTTCAACGCCATCACCAAGAAGTCGGTGCTCGACGCGGTGGCCAATCCGCGCGATCTCGACCAGCCGCTGATCGACGCCTATCTGGCGCGCCGCGCACTCGACTATCTCGTGGGCTTCACCCTCTCTCCCGTCCTGTGGCGCAAGCTTCCGGGCAGCCGCTCGGCCGGCCGCGTCCAGTCGGTGGCGCTGCGCCTGATCTGCGAGCGTGAATCGGAGATCGAGGTCTTCAAGACCCGCGAATACTGGACGGTCGATGCCTATTTCGGCACCGCCAAGAAGCAGGTGCTGAAGGCCCGCCTGACCCATCTCGACGGCCGCAAGCTCGACAAGTTCGATCTCAACACCAAGGAGCGCGCCGAGCAGGCCAAGCACGAGATCGAGCGCCGCGCCTTCGCCGTCGCTTCGGTCGACCGCCGCCAGGTCCGGCGCAACCCGCCGCCGCCCTTCATCACCTCGACCCTGCAGCAGGAAGCCTCGCGCAAGCTGGGTCTCGGAGCGGCGACCGCCATGCGCATCGCCCAGCGCCTGTACGAGGGCGTCGACATCGGCGGCGAAACGGTCGGCCTCATTACCTACATGCGTACTGATGGCGTGCAACTCGCGCCGGAGGCGATCGGGCAGACCCGGCGCCTGATCGAGACCAAGTACGGCGCCGACTACGTGCCGGCGAGCCCGCGTGTCTACACGTCCAAGGCCAAGAACGCCCAGGAAGCGCACGAAGCGGTCCGTCCCACCGACCTTTTCCGGACGCCGCAGGACGTCGCCGCCTATCTCGACAAGGACCAGCTCGGCCTCTACGAGCTGATCTGGAAGCGCACCGTCGCCAGCCAGATGGAGAGCGCCGTGCTGGACCAGGTGACGGTCGACATCGCCAGCGGCGACAAGACTGTCCAGCTTCGCGCCACCGGCTCGGTCGTGAAATTCAACGGCTTCCTCACGCTCTACGACGAGGGCCAGGACGACAAGAGCGACGACGAAGAGACCGGCGCCATCCTGCCCGACGTTGCCGAAAACGAGGCGATGGACCGGCGCGAGGTCGTGCCGGAGCAGCATTTCACCGAGCCGCCGCCGCGCTATTCGGAAGCCAGCCTGGTCAAGAAGCTCGAGGAACTCGGCATCGGCCGTCCCTCGACCTACGCCAGCATCATCGAGGTGCTGCAGCGTCGCAACTACGTGCGCATCGACCGCAAGCGCTTCATCCCGGAGGATCGCGGCCGTATCGTCACGGCGTTCCTGCAGACCTACTTCCCGCGCTACGTCGAATACGGCTTCACCGCTCACCTCGAGGAAGAGCTCGACGATATTTCCAGCGGCAAGATCGACTGGCACGAAGTGCTGCGCGAGTTCTGGAAGGCTTTCTCCGCCGCGGTCGGCGAGACCAAGGACCTGCGCGTCAGTGCGGTGCTCGACAAACTCGACGAGGAGCTCGGCCCCCACTTCTTCCCGGCCAACGACAATGGCGGCAAGAACCCGCGCGACTGCCCCTCATGCGCCAACGGCCGCCTCGGCCTCAAGCTCGGCAAGTTCGGCGCCTTCATCGGCTGTTCCAACTATCCGGAATGCCGCTTCACGCGGAAGCTCGGCATCGTCGATGCCGACGCCGATGCGGCCAGCGGCGAGAATCTTGACGGCCCCAAGATCCTCGGGATCGATCCGGTCACGGGAAAGCAGGTCACCCTGCGCAAGGGTCCCTACGGCCTCTACGTCCAGCTGGGCGAGCCGGAGGGCAAGGAGAAACCCAAGCGCCAGTCGCTGCTGCGTGACATGACACCGGGCGACCTCACTCTGGAGAAGGCGCTGGCGCTGCTGTCCCTGCCGCGCGAACTCGGGCCGCATCCCGAGGACGGCGAGGTCATCCTTGCGGGCGTTGGCCGCTTCGGCCCCTATGTGAAGCACGGGCCGAAATACAAATCCGTCCCATCCGACGAGAGCGTGCTCGACATCGGCATGAACCGCGCCGTGGCGCTGCTGGCCGAAGCCAAGACTCCGCGCGGTCGGGCCGCGGTCAAGCCGATCCGCAGCATCGGCAACCATCCGTCCGATGAGGCGCCGGTCGAACTCTACGACGGCCGCTACGGGCCCTATGTGAAGCACGGCAGCATCAACGCCACGGTGCCACGCGACGTGAAGCCGGAGGAACTGACCCTCGACCAGGCGGTCGCCCTGCTGGCCGAACGCGCCGCAAAGGGCGGCGGCAAGAAACCCAAGGCCGCCCGAACGAAGAAAGCAGCCTCCGGGACTGCCAACGACGCCGGCACCAAGCCCAAGGCAAAGAAGGCGGCGGCAAAGAAGAAGCCCGCCGCGAAGAAGAAGAAGAAGGCGGGCAAGGCGAAGGACACGGACGACGCCCCGCCCCGCACCGGTACCGATGGTTAAGGGCAAGGTCCCGACCCGCGACGAACTGCTGGCCTTCATCCGCGACAGCGAGACGCCTGTCGGCAAGCGCGAGATCGCCCGCGCCTACGGGCTGAAGGGCGACCAGCGCATCGAACTCAAGGAACTGCTGCGCGACCTGCGCGACACGGGCGAGATCGCGCCGGACCGCGCCAAGACCTTCCGTCACCCCGAGTCGCTGAGCGACATGGTCGTGCTCGAGATCGTCTCGGTCGACGCAGACGGCCATCTGCTCGCCGTGCCGCGGCGGCACGACGACGATAAGGACGGTCCGCCGCCGCGCATCGAGGTCACCGCACCGGCCTCGCGCAACGTGCCGGCCCCGGCGGTCGGCGACCGCGTGCTGGCCAGCATGAAGCGCCGCGGCAAGAACACCTACGAGGCGAAAGTCGTCCGCCGGCTGGGCAGCGGGCCGAAGAAGATCCTCGGGCTCTACGAAGAACCGCCCGGCCGCAACGGGCTCGGCCTCGTCACGCCGACTGATCGCAAGCTGCGCCGCGAGTTCGACGTGCGCCCCAGCGACAAGAACGGCGCGCTGCCCGGCGATATCGTCTGGATCGAGGAGATCGGAGGCGCTCTCGCGCGGCGCGCGCGCATCGTCGAGCGCATCGGGCCGATGAGCGACCCGCGCACCGTCAGCCTGATCTCGATCGCCACCAACGACATCCCCGTCGATTTTCCCGAAGCGGCGATCGAGGAAGCCGACAGGGCCAAGGCCGCGCCGATGGGCCACCGCCTCGACCTGCGCGACGTGCCGCTGGTCACGATCGACGGCGAGGATGCCCGCGACTTCGACGATGCCGTCTTCGCCGAGCCCGATCCCGATCATCCTGGTGGCTGGCGCCTCCTCGTCGCGATCGCCGACGTCGCCTGGTACGTGCGCCACGACCGGCCGCTCGACCGCGCCGCCTACCGGCGCGGCACCTCGGTCTACTTCCCCGATCGCGTCGTGCCGATGCTGCCCGAGCAGCTCTCCAATCACTGGTGCTCGCTGGTGCCGCACGAGGACCGGCCGGTGCTGGTGGCCGAGATGTGGATCGACGCCGAAGGCCATCTGAAGCGTCACAAATTCCACCGCGCGATGATGCGCTCGGCCGCGCGCCTCACCTACAACCGGGTGCAGCGCGCCATGAACGGCACGCCGGACGCTGAGATCGAGCCCTTGATGGACGAGGTGGTGCGGCCGCTCTACGGCGCCTATCGCGTCCTGCTGGCGGCGCGCGAAGCCCGCGGCGCCCTCGACCTCGACCTGCCGGAACGGCAGGTGACGCTGGGCAAGGACGGCCATATCGCCACGATCGGCGTGCGCGAGCGTCTCGACAGCCATAAGCTGATCGAGGAATTCATGGTGCTGGCCAACGTGGCAGCGGCGCAGGCCCTCGAGCAGCGCCAGATGCCCTGCCTTTATCGCGTCCACGACCAGCCCGACCTCGCCAAGCTCGAGGCCTTGCGCGAGTTCCTCGGCACGCTCGGCATCAAGGTCCCGACCGGCCAGCGGCTCCGCCCGGCCGACCTCAACCGGGTCCTGCACGAGGTCGCCGACAAGCCGGTTTCCCAGCTCGTCAGCCAGACGGTCCTGCGCAGCCAGAGCCAGGCAGTCTACAGTCCGGACAATCTCGGCCATTTCGGCCTCGCCCTCGCCCGCTATGCCCACTTCACCTCGCCGATCCGGCGTTTCCCCGACCTGATCGTGCACCGGGCGCTGATCGCCGCCTACGGGCTGGGCGACGGCGGCCTCTCCTCCGAGGACAGGGGCCGCTTCACCGAGTTCGGCGAGCATCTGTCGATGTGCGAGCGTCGCGCCGTCGCCGCCGAGCGCGGCGCCATGGACCGCTACGTCGCCGCGTTCATGGCCGGCCATGTCGGTGCGGTCTTCCCCGGCAGGGTCAACGGCGTGACCCGCTTCGGCCTGTTCGCCACGCTCGAAGGCACCGGCGCCGACGGGCTCATCCCCATCCGCTCGCTGGGCCAGGAATTCTTCCGCCACGACGAGGGACGGCAGGTCCTGATCGGCGAACGGACCGGCGAGACCTTCGGCCTCGGCGATCGGCTGCAGTTGAAGCTGATCGAGGCAGATCTGGCCACCGGCGGCCTGCTGTTCGAGATCGTCGACGTGATCGAACGGGTCGAACGGCAGCCGGCGCCGCGTCATTCGCGCCCCGCCTACGGCAAGGAGCGCACGGGGCCGCCGCGGCGTCCGGTCGCGCATCGCGGCCCGCCACGGGACAAAGGGTCACGCCGACGCAAGTAGCCGTGGAGCGCATCCTGTTCACCATGGATGACGAACACGCTCCGGTTGATTTCTGGACCGCCCTCATGAGGGGCTGGCGCGGCCGTTGCCCGCGGTGCAACCAAGGCCGCCTGTTCAGCAGCTACCTCAAGATGAAGAGCCATTGCGAGGTCTGCGACCTGCCGCTCGAACCCTATCGTGCCGACGACGCGCCGGCCTATTTCACCATTTTCGTGGTGGGCCATATCGTCGTGCCGCTGGTCCTCCTGGTGGAGCGCTGGGGAACCGAACCGCCTCTCTGGGTCCACGCGCTCCTGTGGCTCCCGCTGTCGGTCGTGCTCGCGCTTTTTTTGCTGCCGCGCATCAAGGGCGCCGTAATTGCGCTGCTTTGGGTCCAGAAGATGGGGGCACCCAAGGCTGCGGCGACCGGAAGCCTCGATCGCTCGGCCTGATGGGCGTGGCCGCCCGCCGACGGCCTGTGCTATTGTGCTGCCGCCGGATATGGATGTGTCTCGATACCCTTTTCTGCGCTTGATGCTGCCGCGCGCGGCCCTGTCGCTGTTGGCGGCGTGTCTCGTCGTGTCCTGCGCCACCGCGCCGGACTCGCCGGCTGCCGAAGCCGACGCTCGGCCGCCTGCCGCCGCTGCCGATGCCGGCATCGAACGGGTCGTTCTTCAGGCCTACCGGGCAATCGGCGACCGCCATCTCTACGAACCGAATTTCCGCAACCTGTCGGTCGAGGCATACCGGGGCTTCGCCAGCAGCGATTCCACTCTGGTCCTGGAGGCCAGCGACAGCAGCCTGACCGTGAAGCGCGATGGCAAGGAGGTCGTGAGCCGGCCCGCTCCCGCCGACACGACCGACGGCCGCGCCTGGGGCAGCACGCTCACCGAATTGATGGCCGGCTCGATCGAGGCTTCACCCGCTCTGCAGCAAGTCGACCGCCAAGTGCTCATCCGCCAGGCGATGACGGCCACCACCAAGCAGCTCGACCGCAACAGCCGCTACGCGGACCCCGACGAGGCCAAGGACAACCGCTTCCAGCGCGACGGCGGCGGCGGCATCGGCATCACCGTCGAGCGCACCGACGAGAAGAAGATCCTGATCCGCGCCGTCCAGGAGGGTTCTCCAGCCGCCAAGGGGGGTGTCCAGATCGGCGACCAGATCCTGGCGATCGACTCCGAGTCCATGATCGACCGGCCCCTGTCCGATGTCGTGGCGAAGCTGCGCGGCGCGGTCGGTGCCCCCGTGAACATGACCGTGCTCCGCCCCTCTCAGGGCGCCGAACTGACCCTGGCGATGAAGCGCGGCCGCATCGTTCCGACCACGGTGGTCTACGAACGCCGCGGCGACGTGGCCCTGATCCACCTGACGGGTTTCAACACGGCCACGACCGACAATCTCCGCGCCGCCCTCGACAAGGCCAAGGCCGAGATCGGCAAGGATCTCGCCGGCCTCATCATCGACATGCGCTCCAACCGCGGCGGCCTGCTCGACCAGGCCCAGACGGTCTCGGAAGTGTTCATCGCCGACGGCACGATCTTTTCGACCAACGGTCGCCATCCCGACAGCAAGCGCACCTACCGCAGCTCCAATGGCCGCGCGGGCGGCACCCAGCTTCCGATCGTCGTGCTGATGAACGGCGGTTCGGCGTCGGCGGCCGAGATCGTGGCGGCGGCGCTGCAGGATCGCGGTCGCGCCGTCGTGATCGGCACCACCAGCTACGGCAAGGGCACCGTCCAGACCGTCGTCCGGCTGGCCAACGAGGGCGAACTGATCCTCACCTGGTCGCGCCTGCAGGCACCCTCGGGGTACACGTGGAACGAGCTCGGCGTGCTTCCCAATATCTGCACCTCCAAGGTGGGTGATGCGAACAAGCTGGGCGTCGCGTCGGTCGATTCGAACCACAACTCGCTGATCCGCTGGCACGCGCTGCGCAATCCGACGCCGCACGAAGTGTCCGACCTGCGCAAGATCTGCCCGCCGGGCGAAGCCGCCCCTGAGGCGGACATCGACCTCGCCATCCGGCTTCTGCGTGACCGGCCTCTTTATGCCCATGCCGTGCAGTCGGCGACCTTCCAGGCGGCCGCCCGGCCCTAGCCTTTTCCTGAGGCAGGGCGCTTGACACGGCGGCCCTGCCGACTACTTTGCGCGCCTCTGCGAATTCGCCCCCCAGGGCATAAGGACAATTGCCATGGCCAAGCCGACCTCGATCCTGATCAAGATGATTTCCAGCGCCGACACTGGCTTCTTCTACGTGACCAAGAAGAACCCGCGCACCAAGACGGAGAAGCTCGAACTCAAGAAGTACGACCCCGTCGCGCGCAAGCACGTCGTGTTCAAGGAATCGAAGATCAAGTAGCCTGTCGCTCTGCAGGCTCGACGACCAAGCCGCCCTTCCGGGCGGCTTTTTCGTGGGATAGTCTCCCGCGCAATCCAACGAGGAGGAAAGAAATCATGAGCGCCCAGCTTTCGCGCGACGACTGGAAAGGCCGCATCGGCGGCCTCAGCTACCGGAACCAGGCCTTCATCGGCGGCAAGTTCGTAGCGTCGCTGACCGGCAAGACCTTCGATTGCGTGAACCCGGCGACGGGCCAGGTCCTGACCAAGGTCGCTGCCTGCGAGCAGGCCGACGTCGATGCCGCCGTGAAGGCCGCGCGCGCCGCCTTCGAGAAGGGCACCTGGGCCAACATGGCGCCGGCCCAGCGCAAGCGCATCATGCTGAAGCTCGCCGACCTCATGATGAAGAACCGCGAGGAGCTGGCCCTGCTCGAGACGCTCGACATGGGCAAGCCGATTGCCTTCTCGACCACCGTCGACGTCCCGGGTTCGGCCAACACCGTGCAGTGGTTCGGCGAAGCGATCGACAAGATCTACGACGAGGTCGCCCCGACCCCCGGCAACGTCATCGCCATGATCACCCGCGAAGCCGCCGGCGTGGTGGCCTGCGTCGTGCCGTGGAACTTCCCGCTGCTGATGGCCTGCTGGAAGATCTCGCCGGCGCTGGCCGCTGGCAACTCGGTCATCCTGAAGCCGGCCGAGCAGTCTCCCCTCACCGCGCTCCGTCTCGCCGAACTCGCGGCCGAGGCCGGCATTCCGGAGGGCGTGTTCAACGTGCTCCCCGGCTTCGGCGAGACCGCGGGCCAGGCACTCGGCCGTCACATGGACGTCGACGTGCTGGCCTTCACCGGCTCGACGGAGGTCGGCAAGTACTTCCTCCGCTATTCCGGCGAATCCAACATGAAGCAGGTCTGGCTCGAGTGCGGCGGCAAGTCGCCGAACATCGTGCTGGCCGATGCGCCCAACCTCGACATCGCCGCCCGCCGCACCGCCTTCGGCATCTGGTTCAACCAGGGCGAGGTCTGCACCGCCGGCTCGCGCCTCATCGTCGAGGACAAGATCAAGGACGAGTTCCTCGCCAAGGTCATGGCGATCGGCCAGAAGATGATGCCGGGTGACCCGCTCGACCCGAAGACACAGATGGGCGCCATGGTCGACGAGACCCAGACCAAGCGCGTCATGGGCTACATCGACGCTGGCCAGAAGGAAGGCGCCACGCTCGCCATGGGCGGCAAGCAGGTGCACATCGACAATGCCGGCTCCTTCATCCAGCCGACCGTGTTCGACAACGTGGATAACACGATGAAGATCGCCCAGGAGGAGATCTTCGGGCCGGTCCTCTCGGTCATCCCGGTCAAGGATGCCGAGCAGGCCCTCTCCGTCGCCAACGACACGATCTACGGCCTCGCCTCGGCGATCTTCACCTCCAACATCAACAAGGCCTTCAAGTTTTCCAAGGCCCTGCGCGCCGGCTCGGTGTGGGTGAACACCTACGATGGCGGCGACATCACCACGCCGTTCGGCGGCTACAAGCAGTCGGGCAACGGTCGCGACAAGTCGCTGCACGCCTTCGACAAGTTCACGCAGATGAAGACGACCTGGATCCAGCTCGGCTGATCTGTCTCCGATCGGATACGTGCAAGGCGGCCCTCGGGCCGCCTTGTTTCGTTTGCGGTATCGGCCTGGCTCGAAACGTGCTTCTTGATGAGGTCAAGGGAGGCTTCATGACGTCACTGACGATCCGGCACGTCACGACCTACCGATACCGGCAGCCGGTTGCCTTCGGCGAACACCGCATGATGCTGCGGCCTCGCGACTCGCACGATCAGCGCGTGATCGAGGTTAGCCTCGATATCAACCCTGCTCCCTCCAGCCTGCGCTACGAGAAGGACGATTTCGGCAACCACGTCGCCATCGCCGAGTTCGCCGGTGTCGCCACCGAGCTGACCTTCGCGAGCGTCGTCAGCCTCGAACATTCACCCGCCGGTGTCGCTCATCCCGATCTCGACGATGCCGCCGCCATCTTTCCCGTCGACTACGCCGACGAGATGGCCGACCTCGCCCACTGCATCCATCGACGCGATAGCGGGTCCGACGACGCGGTCGCCCAGTGGGCTCGCCGGTTCCTGCCCGTGGACGGCCGGATCCCTGCCCTCGAACTCCTGAAGCGTCTCTGCAACGGCATCCATGAAGGCTTTCTCTACCGCCGCCGGGAGGCCAAGGGCGTGCAGGCGCCGCTCGAAACGCTCGAACTCGGCCACGGCAGCTGCCGCGACTTCGCGCTGCTGATGATCGATGCCGCGCGCTCGCTGGGCCTCGCGGCCCGCTTCGCCTCCGGCTATCTCGCCACCATGCCGAACGTGGCGCCGACGGAAGCGCACGGCGCGACGCATGCTTGGGCGCAAATCTACCTGCCCGGCACCGGATGGGTCGATTTCGATCCGACCAGCGGCAACGTCGGCAAGGCCAGTCTCGTTACGGTGGCGGTCGTGCGCGATCCCGAGCAGGCGTTACCGCTGCACGGCACCTTCGTCGGCTCCTGGGCCGACACTCTTGGCATGGAGGTCCACGTCAGCGTCACGCCCCAGCCGGCCGGGACGGCCTGATCGATCTTCGCCGATTGCGATTCTAGGGGCGTCCGGATGAAGATCCGCATTGGGTACGAGATCGTCTACAACTTCCCTCAGCCCACGCCGATGATCGCGATACTGGGCGTCCACCCGACACGGTCCGGCGACCTCATCGAACCCGACAGGCTGAAAACCGATCCGGCCGTCCCGATCACCCGCTATCGCGACGGATTCGGCAATATGTGCAGCCGCCTGGTTGCGCCGGCCGGACGCGTCAGGCTCTTCGGCAACGGTGTCGTCCGCGATTCGGGCATACCCGAAAAAGTCGTCCCCTCGGCACCGCAGCATGCGATCGAGGACCTGCCCGCCGATACGCTGGTCTATCTTCTCGGCAGCCGCTACTGCGACACCGATCGCCTGTCCGAGATTGCGTGGACCCTGTTCAGCAACGGGCCGCAGGGCTGGGCGCGGGTCCAGGCGATCTGCGACTACGTGCACAATCACATCGCCTTCGGCTACGAGCATGCCCGGCCGACCAAGACGGCCTGGGAAGCTTTCAACGAAGGCAATGGCGTGTGCCGCGACTACGCTCACCTGGCCATTGCGTTCTGCAGGTGCATGAACATTCCCGCACGTTACTGCACCGCCTATCTGGGCGACATCGGGGTGCCGGCGGTCGACGCGCCGATGGATTTCGCCGGCTCCTTCGAAGCCTATCTCGGCGGTCAGTGGTACCCGTTCGACGCGCGCAACAACGCGCCGCGCATCGGCCGCATCCTGATCGGCCGCGGCCGCGACGCCGCCGACGTGCCGATCACCCACACGTTCGGCCCCAACACGCTGGTGAGCTTCAAGGTCATAACCGACGAACTCGGCTGAGCCGCATCACCGCATGCCGGCGAAAATCCCGCCGACCGTCGTGATCTAGGCATATCAGGCAGAAGGTCGTTGCCTTCCTGGCCCGGCCGGAACGGTGAATCCGCGCTGGTGCCATCGTTCTTCACATGCACGATCGGCTCCACGGCGGCTCCACGGCGGCGCCAGTCGGCCAACAGCCGGGCGATACTGGCCTCGGCACCCGGATTGTTGCGTGGTCCCCACTTGGGGTGATCCATGGCCTTCTGCTGGTCGATCACGATCAAGACGTCTTCAGCCATGCATGCGTGCCCCCTTGCGCCTCGCCCGCAATGGTAGTGGAGTTGGCCCTAACGAAAACAGGAGGAAACGATGCAATTCGGCTATTTCACCATGCCCTCGCATCCGCCCGAGCGCTCCTTGAAGGACGGGCACGAATGGGATCTCCAAGTGATCCGCTGGCTCGACGAGTTGGGCTTCACCGAGGCTTGGATCGGCGAGCACCACACCGCACCGTGGGAGCCCCATCCCTCGCCCGACCTGCTGGTGGCGCAGGCGCTCATGCAGACCAAGAACATCCGCCTCGGGCCGGGCGGGTTCCTGCTGCCCTATCACCATCCGGCCGAGCTCGCGAACCGGGTCGCCATGCTCGACCACATTTCGGGCGGACGGCTCAACTTCGGCATTGCCGCGTCCGGCCTGCCCAGCGACTGGGCGATGTTCAACGTCGACGGCATGTCGGGGACGAACCGCGAGATGACGCGCGAGGCCCTCGACATCATCCTGAAGCTCTGGTCCTCGGCCGAGCCTTTCGACTACAAGGGCAAGTACTGGCACGTGACCAAGCCCGACACGATGTTCGGCTTCCTCAAGCCGCACATCAAGCCATTGCAGACCCCGCATCCGCCGATCGGCGTCGCCGGTCTGTCCAAGGGATCCGACACGCTGAAGCTCGCGGGCGAGAAGGGCTACATCCCGATGAGCCTCAATCTCAATCCGGCCTACGTGAAGAGCCATTGGGAGTCGGTTGAGACCGGCGCCGCCAGGTCGGGTCGCACACCCGACCGCAACCAGTGGCGCCTGGTGCGCGAGGTCTTCGTGGCCGACACAGACGAAGAGGCGATGCGCCTGTCGGTCGGCTCGCACATGGGCCGCATGATGCGGGAGTACTTCCTGCCCCTGCTTTCACAGTTCGGCTTCTTCGAGTACCTGAAGCACGATGCCAACGCGGCCGACTCCGATGTGACGCCGGAATACTGTGCCGAGCACAACTGGATCATCGGCTCGCCGAAAACGGTCGTCGAAAAGATCGAGAAGATCTACGACGAGGTCGGCGGCTTCGGCCAGCTTCTCGTCTTCGGCTTCGACTATGTGGAGAATCCGCAGGCCTGGCGCCATTCCCTCGAGCTGCTGTCGAAGGAAGTGATGCCCAAGGTCCAGCACCTCAAGCCCAAGATGGAAAGACTGGCGGCAGAGTAGCTCTGCCGCCCGCCGTCCCGTCAGGCCGCGACCGGCACGCTCTTGCCGGTCGCCGAGGCAACACTGTTGTGAAGATGCGCCACGAGCGCGTCGTCCAGCTTGAGGCGAGCCGCCAGCATCGAGAGGTAGCCGCGCTCGGCGGCATTGTCGACGTCGATGGCCAGCAGGGACGCGGTGTAGATCTCGGCCGCCTCCTCCGGCGTCGCCGCCGCGCCCGCGACCGCATCGACATCGAGCTTGGCGCGAAGCTCGTCCATCACGAACACCTTGTCGTCGGCACCGAGCGGCAGCTTGTCCATCTCGGCGAAGATTCGCGCCTGTTCCTGCGCATCGACATGACCGTCCGCCTTGGCGGCGGCGATCATGGCGCGCAACAGATGACGCGCCAGCGTCTGCTGACCAGATTCGGTCGTGGGATTGAACGGCGTTCCGCTCGGCGCCGGCAACATCGGTACCGGAGCCTGGGGTGCCTGGCCGACGGGTGCCGCCTGCTTGCCGGCCTGCCAGTCATTATACGCCTTGTAGGCAAGCGCCCCGACCGCGGCCATGCCCCCCAGTTTGAGAGCCTCACCGCCGATCTTGCGGCCGGTCTTGCTCCCCATCAGCAGGGCCGCCAGGCCACCGGCGAGCACTCCGCCGCCGGCCCCGCTCAGAAAGCCGCCACCGCCGCCCTGGCTACCGGCCGGGCCGACACCCTGGCCGCCGCCCTGCCCGCCCATAAACTGTTCCAGCAAACGCTTCGCATCGAACATGACGCCTCGCCCTAGTAGTTAACTTGCGAGGTCAGATGATGTGCAATTATGGCAAAACCGGGCGTTTTCAGGCTCGTTCCGAAAGAAATGCCGCCGCCGCAAATCCGATGGCGGCGACCAGCATGATTCCAGCCAATCCCCAGAGAACGGGCGTGTAGCCACCGAACGCGCCCCAGGCGAGCGACGCGAGCACGGGCCCCGCGGCACGCATGACATTGGTGGGCATGGTGAGCGCCCCGGAGACGACGCCGTAGCCCTCGGGACCGATGAACTCCGGGACGGCCATGCCCCGCAGGATCGTCACGAGACCGTTGGCAACGCCGTAGACCACGGCGAACAGGATCAGCGGATAGACATCGGTGATGCCGGTCGCAAGGAAACCCATCGCGAGCGGGAAGGCGAAATAGATCAGGGCGCCCAGCTGGATGGTCGTGATGTGACGCTGCCCAACCATCAGCAGCACCCGTCCGACCACTTGCATGGGTCCGATCAGCGCAATGATCGCCATGACCACCCCGGTCGGCACGCCGCGATCGTCGAGCAACGGGATGAGATGAAAGCTCATGGCCGAGAAGGCGAGCCCGTAGCCCGCGAAAGCCACGACGAGTCCCCAGAAAGCCGGCACGCGGATGGCCATGGCCAGCGGACTCCTCGTCGCCACGCCATCGGCCGGCGGCTTGGCGGCTGCGATGGGCACCGGCTCGACCTCCGGGCCCGGCACGATCAGCCAGTGCATCAACGCGACGCCGAGAACGATGATCGCCAGCACGTCGAGGGCGGGCCGCCATCCGATCCGCTCCACCAGAAACTGCGTGAAGGGAATGCCGAATGTGCTGGCCAGACCGCCGAGGAAGGTCATCAGCAGGATCGCCTGCTTGTAGCGTGGTCCATAGACACGGGTGATCACCGCGAAGGCGGGCTCGTAGAGCGTCACCGCCTGGCAGGCGCCGAGTCCGATCCACAAGGCGTAGAAAACCGGCAATGACTCGACCCGCGACCAGAGAAACAGGAGCAACGCCGCGAGCAAGGACCCGGCCGTCATCAGGAGCCGCCCATGGCCGCGGTCGATCCAGGCGCCGACGGCGATGGAACAGAGACCGGCGGTGAGCAGTCCTGCCGACAGGGCACCGAACATCGCGCTGCGCGTCCAGCCCAGCTCCTCGGTCATCGGCACGACGAACAGCGGAAAGGTGTAGTAGACGATGCCCCACGTCACGAGTTGACCCAGCGAGAGCATCCACAGGATCGTCGACGGGCGCTTTCGCCACGCTCCGCCTATTTCATCCTTCGCCATAATGCCGCCAGCTCTGTCCGCTTCTTTACAGAACGATGACCCTAACGCCGCACGGGCCGCGAGGATAGGCGCATGACCGACACCAAACGCATCAACCTCGCTCTGCAAGGCGGCGGTAGCCACGGCGCCTACACCTGGGGCGTGCTCGACGCACTGATCGAAGATGGACGCCTCGAGATCGAAGCGGTGAGCGGCACCAGCGCCGGCGCGATGAACGCCGCCATTCTCCTGCAGGGCTGGGCCAAGGGCGGTCCGGCCGGCGCACGCGCAGCCCTCGCCGCCTTCTGGGGCGAACTCGGGCAAATGTCGATCGCGAGTCCGATCCGGCGCACCCCGCTCGACCGGCTGCAGGGTAACTGGAACCTCGATGAATCACCCGGCGCGCTTTGGGCCGATCTGATCCAGCGCACCCTCACGCCGTGGCAGCGCAATCCGTTGAAGTTCGACCCGTTGCGAGAGCTCCTGAGCCGGCACTTCGATCAGGAAGGCGTCCGTGCCTGTCACCAGATCAAGGCCTTCATCGCCGCGACCAACGTGGCGACCGGCAAGGTGCGCATCTTCACGCGCGAGGAGCTGTCGATCGACGCGCTTCTGGCCTCGGCCTGCCTGCCCAGCATCCACGAAGCCGTTGTGATCGACGGGGAGCCCTACTGGGATGGCGGCTTCCGCGGCAACCCGCCGATCTGGCCGTTCATCTACAACAGCGATAGCGCCGACGTGGTGATCGTCGAGGTCGACCCACCGCACCGCGAAGACATTCCGCGTTCCAACGCAGAGATCGCCGATCGATTGAACGAGATCACCTTCGGCGGGGCGCTGATGGCGGAGATGCGCGCCATCGCCTTCGTGCAGGAGCTCATCGACAACGGCGCTCTCACCGGTGAATTCGGCGACCGCCTGAAGAAGCTGCTCATCCACTCGATCGGCGATCCGGCGACCCTGGCGCCGCTGGGGGCCGTCAGCAAGTTCAACATCGAGCCGGAATTCCTCGACCATCTGTTCAAGGCCGGTCGCACCTCCGCAACCGCCTGGCTGGCGTCGACGTTCGATAAGGTCGGCGTCGAGAACAGCATCGACATACGCGCGCGCTTCCTGTGAGATCTGAATCGAGGAAACAAGGACAATAATAATATGAAGCGTCTTCTCTCCGGGATATCCGCACTCGCCGTGGCCGCGGCTCTGCTTGCTGGGCCCGCACTTGCGTGCACGAGAACGCTTTATGTCGGCGACGGCAACCTCGTGCTCACCGGCCGCAACATGGACTGGAAAGAGGACATGTCCTCGAACCTCTGGATCCTTCCGTCCGGCATGACGCGCAACGGCGCGGCAGGGCCGAACTCGGCCGAATGGACGTCGAAGTACGGCAGCGTCGTCGTGTCGGGCTACGAAGCCGGCAGCACCGACGGCATGAACGAGAAAGGTATGGTCGCCAACCTGCTCTATCTCGCGGAGTCGCAGTATCCCAAGCCGGTTCAAGGTAAGCCCGACCTCTCACTCTCGACCTGGCTGCAGTACGCGCTCGACAATTTCGCGACAGTTGCGGAAGCCGTCGAGGCGCTACGCCGCGAGCCATTCAATGTCTTCGCCCCGGCCTTGCCGAACGGCGCGCCGTCGACGCTGCACCTTTCGCTGTCGGACGCCTCGGGCGATTCGGCGATCCTCGAGTATGTGAACGGCAAGCTCGTGATCCATCACGGCAAGCAATACGTCGTGATGACCAACTCGCCGATCTACAGCGAGCAGCTTGCTCTCAACGCTTACTGGAAGGGTATCGGCGGCCTGACCTTCCTGCCCGGTACGAACCGCGCGGCCGACAGGTTCGCCCGCGCCTCCTTCCTGCTCGGCGCGATCCCGAGAGAGAAGGACAAGAACTATATCCAGAGCGTGCCGGAGCAGTCGTTCACGTATCAGGCGGTCGCGAGCGTCCTGAGCGTGATGCGGGCCGTCAGCGTGCCGCTCGGAATCACCACACCGGATCAGCCAAACATCTCGTCGACGATCTGGCGCACCGTCTCGGACCAGAAGAACCTCGTCTATTATTTCGACTCTGCGACACGGCCCAACACCTTCTGGGTGTCCTTCGACAAGATCGACCTCAAGGCCGGCGCCCCCGTGAAGAAGCTCACCATCCAGGGCGGCGAGGTTTTCTCGGGCGAGACGTCGGGCCAGTTCAAGCCGGCCGAGCCCTTCAAGTTCCTCCCAGCGACTCCGCGGTAATGTAATGCGCATCGGTATCGACCTCGGCGGCACGAAGATCGAAGGCATCGTCCTCGGCGATGACGGCTCGGAGCGGGGGCGGTTGCGCGTTCCGACCCCGCGGGAGAGCTATGAAGCCACGGTCGAGGCCGTGGTCGGCGTGGTCCGTGAGCTGGAAGCCCGAGTGAGCGCGCGCTGCCGCGTCGGCATCGGACACCCCGGGGCCGTCTCTCCGGCAACCGGCCTGGTGAAGAATGCCAATTCGACCCGGCTCAACGGCCATCCTCTCGATGTGGACCTCAAGAAGGCGCTGGGCCGCGCCGACGTGCGCCTGTCGAACGATGCCAACTGCTTCGCCGTCTCGGAAGCATCCGACGGCGCCGGCGCCGGCGCCCCGGTGGTGTTTGGCGTGATCCTCGGCACCGGCGTCGGCGGCGGCATTGTGATCGACGGCAGGCCGCTGGTCGGCGCACAGGCGATCGGCGGTGAGTGGGGCCACAACGCCCTGCCCCTGCCGCGCGACGACGAGCGCCCCGGCCCACAATGCTACTGCGGCCGCAACGGCTGCGTCGAGGCATGGCTCAGCGGTCCGGCGTTCCAGGCACAATATGCGAGGGCGACCGGCCGCGAACTGCGCGCCACGGACATCGCCGAAGCCGCAGCGGCCGGTGACGCTGCAGCGGCTGAATGCTTCGAGCGCTACTGCGACCGTCTCGCCCGTTCGCTCGCCAACGTCGTCAACCTGTTGGACCCGCACGTCATCGTCCTGGGCGGCGGGCTCTCGAAGATGGGCCAGCTTTACGAACGCGTGCCGGAACTATGGAAGGACTACATCTTCTCCGAACGCGACAGCATCGCCACGCAGCTACGCCCGCCCCAACACGGCGACTCGAGCGGCGTCCGCGGCGCCGCGTGGTTGTGGCCAGTCTAGACTGGAAGAGGGATTCCTCGCTGCGCTCGGAATGACGCGGCGACCACTCGGAGGGAAGCCTCCGCAGCACCACATTCAGCGTGGACGCCGAAGACGCCGAGCGCCGGCCTGACGCCTTCCCTCCGAAAATGTGCGGCGTGGGTTCACCGCCTCCCGGAGGGTCACAATCGTCCGGAAGGATTTCACATTCGAGTCGTCGTGAAAGACCTCCCGAGCGAAGGTCTCGTACGACTCCATACTGCTGACCTGAAGCAGCAATATGAAATCGACCTCACCTGTGACGTACCACGAACTGCGAATCTCGGGCCTGGAACGAAGCTTCTTTTCGAATGCATCCAGATCGGACGTCCTCTCGTGCTCGAGCGACACCAAGACGTGAATTGTCAGTGGTTTTCCCAGAATAGCCGGATGCACGACCGACACATCGCCGACTATCACTCCGTTCTTTCGCATGGCGCGGATGCGCCTAAGCACAGCGCTTTCCGAAAGGCCTACCTGCTCCGCGAGAATTCGCGCCGAGGTCTGATTGCTCACCTGCAGCCGATCAAGCAACGCGCGATCAAAGTCGTCGAGTTTGGCGGATTTCATCATTGTGACCATTGAAGTAGTGGAAACAGTCATACATTGCCCGCATTTGGGCGCCAACCGCCGCTAGCCCTGAAGATAATGTCGGGCATGAAAGAAGCAGGCTCGATACCGACTACCGCTGACGTCGCGGCCCAGCTTGTCCGACTCTCGCCGCAATACGCTCCGACTCCCTTGATGGCCTCGCCGGAATTGGCACGCGAACTCGGTGTGTCCCAAGTTCTGGTGAAGAACGAGGGCCATCGCTTGCTGGGCAGTTTCAAGTCGCTAGGTGGCGGTTACGCCGGCCTCCGGGCGCTGGCGCTCGCAGCAGGGAAATGTATCGAAGAGCTTGTGGCGGTAAAGCCACGAAGCCAGCAGACGCTGATCTGCGCAAGTGACGGCAACCATGGCCTTGCAGTTGCCATGGCAGCCCGTCTGGCTGGCGCCCCCTCCAGGGTTTACCTGCACACCGCCGTCCCAAGGGCTCGCGCTAGCCGCATTGAAAGGCAGGGAGCTCACATCAAGTGGGTCCGTGGGACCTACGACGACGCCGTGGACGCCGCGGCATCGGACGCCCGGCAGGGCGGCGGGATCCTCGTGGCCGATACCACCGATGATCCCGACGATGCGACCGTTGGCGATGTCATGGCGGGCTATGGGGTAATTGCAGAAGAGATTCGCACTCAGCTCGCCGGGGCACACCGGCGCCCAACGCATCTGTTTGTCCAAGCCGGCGTCGGCGGGCTTGCCGCCGCGCTGGCGGAGGGGCTTGCAGACTGGCTCGCAGCGCCTGCCGGGTTGTATGTGGTTGAACCCGACAAAGCTCCCGCTGTCGCTGCCGCTCTGAAAGGCGGCCGGCCCGTTCGGGTGTCTGGCGATCTCCAAACGACGGCCGAAATGCTGTCCTGCGGTGAGGCAAGTGCGCCAGCCATCGTTGTGCTTCGCCGGCACCTCGTCACCTCCGTTCTTGTCTCGGAACAAGCTCTCGACGAAGCGGCAACGACCGTTCGGAAAATGTGCAGCATTAACACGACATCATCGGGCGCCGCCGGGCTTGCGGGTGCCCTGGCAATGCGACCATTGCCGCCCGAGGCCCGAGTTCTGCTCGTCGTCACCGAACGCGATGCCGATGACTTGGCTCAGTCTTCGCATGGAACAGCACTGGCCGAGCCGGCCATCTAGACAAGCAGCGATCCCCAGCAGCCGCATGTGGAGAGGCAGACATGAGCTACAAAATCAATCTAAACGCCGACATCGGCGAGGGTTTCGGGGCCTATGACATCGGCAATGACGCCGATCTCATGACGGTCATCCGCTCGGCCAGTGTCGCCTGCGGCTTTCATGCGGGCGATGCAAACACAATGCACAGCCTTGCCATGCTGGCCAGGCAGAATGGTGTCAGCCTCGGCGTTCACCCCGGTTTCAACGATCTCTGGGGCTTTGGCCGGCGCAAGATCGAGATGGACCCCAAGGACCTGGAACTGATGGTCGCCTACCAGATCGGTGCCCTGCAGGCCATGGCGCGGTACGCCGGTCTTCCCGTGACCCATCTGAAGCCGCATGGCGCACTCAATAATATGGCGGCCGTTCGCGAAGACTATGCGCTAGCCATCGGTCGAGCCATCCAGACCGTCGACGACAAGATCATCTATGTGGCCCTGGCCGGCTCCCAAATGGAGAGGGCAGCGCGCAAGCTCAACCTGAGGCTCGCACGCGAAGGCTTTGCGGATCGTCACTACGAGGATGATGGCAACCTAAGCCCTCGCTCCATTCCGGGAACCGTCTTCAAGGACCCGGAGAAGGCCCTGAACCAGTGCCTCAGCATGGTCAAGGACCGCTGTCTCACCTCCCGCCAGGGCAACGTCATCAAGGTCGAGGTTGAATCGATCTGCGTGCATGGCGACGAGCCCACTGCAGTCGACTTGGCCCGCCATGTGCGTCGAGGCCTCGAAGCTTCCGACTGCCAGATCGTAACCCTCCCGGAGATGTTCAACTAATGCGCCGTTCGGCTTCCTTTTTTGCCGCTCTTGTCGCGTTCTCGAGCCCGGCCCTCGCCGACTATCCAGAACGTCCTGTAACTGTCACCGTTGGCTTCGCGGCCGGCGGCACAAGCGACGTCGCCGCCCGTATTCTGTCCGAGCGCCTGACCAAGTCCTTGGGCGTGGCGGTGATCGTCGACAATAAGCCCGGTGCAGCCGGCTCGATCGCCGCAGCAGCCACGGCGGCAGCCGCACCCGACGGCTACCGGATCATGCTCGCCGACCCCAGCGCCTTCTCGATCAATCCGATCATGCAGCCGCAAAATGTGAAGTACGATCCGATGAAGGATTTCACGGCGATTGCGCTGGTAGGACAGTCGCCGCTTGTCGTTGCGGTTCCGTCTGCGAAGCCGTTCAAGACAATCCAGGACTTGAATGCCTTTCTGAAGGCCAACGGCGAGCGTGCAACCTATGCATAGTCCGGGCCGGCATCCATCACGCAGTTCGGCGCCGAGGTTTACCTGAAGCAGGCCGGCGATCTGTCCGCCCTGCACGTCCCCTATCGCGGTGGCGCCCCTATGATGGAAGCCCTCTCGAAGGCGGAAGCCGACTTCGGCGTCGCCGTGCTTGCGTCCGCAATACCCATGATCTCGTCGGGGGCTGTGCGACCGTTGATGCTCATGGCGCCAAGCGCCACGCCGACGGTTGCCAATGTTCCGCTCATGGGTGGCGGCACCGGATCGAAGGATTCGCAGATTACTTCGTGGGTGATCATGATCGGGCCGAAGGGAATTCCCGCCCCGATCGTCAAGCGACTCAACGATGCGATCAATGCGGTCATCGCCGAGCCCGACGTCATGGAGCGGATGCTCCAGGCTGGCATCGAGGTCTACAAGCCGGCCTCTCCCGCAGAGACGAGCACCTACCTCCACCAGGACGTAGACCGATACCGCACCTTCAAATCCGAGATCGGAGACCGGCTTACCCGATAGAATCCCGCATAGTGCTGCCGCTCACCATCCGAGGGCCATCCTGACGGCCCCGGACAGCGCCCCGTCCGGGGACGCTTCGCACGTTGACGAGAGATACCGCCGAAATGCTTGCCAGGTACGGCGACCGGGCGGATGACGTTTTGTGCCGTATGAAGGACGACCAGAAACTGATGCCATTGGAAACGGACTGCCGTTCCTGAAGAAGGTCATCTAACGTCGACAATGCCGCCGCGTCTCTGGTTTCCCGTCGTGTGCAGCGGGCGACAGAGAGATGTCACGAATTGATCGTCGCGGAACTACGGGACTCGAAGTGGCTGGCGCAGCCGATCATTTGAACGCGCTACTGGAGTAGCGCGCCTCCAGGCAAAGCCTACTTGCATTCCGGCTTGGGAAGCGGCTCCAGGCGGGTGATACGGTATTCGATGCCACCCTCGCCCTGCTCGTGTGTGCCGTAGAGTTCGATGCCGTTATCCAGCGTGACACTGCTCATTTCGAAAGCGGGTTCGCCCTGTCCCTTCGCCTCGGTGTCGAAGAAGCCAGCGCGGTAATAGATGCGAGTACGGCCGTCGACCAGTTCCTCCGCTCCCTCCGGGATCTTCACGTCGGCGAGCCGCCTCGGCACCTTGCCGATCACGGCATTGACCTGCTGGGGCGGTTTCACCTTGTCGCCGAAGAAGAAGCGCGCATCGATGCCGTTCTCGCCGGCCTTGGCGGCGCGGATGGTCGCGCGTGCGATCGCGACCGGAAACATCGTCCCCGCCGGCAGCGCGACCGTCTGGTTCGGCGGATCGCTGAAGCGCGCCTCCCCTGTGCCGTCGTCGGACATGGTCGCCTCGCCCTTCATCAGGCTCGTCTGCTTTCCGCCGGTAACGGTGCGATGCTCGAAGGTCAGCTTCCGGCCATCCTTGCTTTCAGTCATCTGGGTCTGCTGCTCGCTCACCACCGTCGACCGCTGGCCGGCGGTCTCCAGGCGCAGACGCTGATAGATGACGTAGCCGTCACAGGTGAGCTTCAACTCGTAGGCATAGGTGCCGGGCGCGCCGCCGGTCGGCTTGCCGTTCTCGATCGCGCCGACTTCGTAGACGGCGCGATGAGGCACCATCTCCTGCGCCATCGCCGGAGCCGCGAGAACGAGGAAACCGGTAACGGGCGCGAGCAGGCGGCGAATCAGCATCGTGGCCTCGGCAGGGCTTGGAGTTGAACGAGACGGGAATCCACGGCGAAGTCACCGTAGTCCAGCAGCATCGAACGGGCGATACCGTTGCCCAGCAAGTCGAGGGCCAATTCGTACTCCGGCGGGGCCCCCTGGTCACCGGTGGCGAAGAAGGCGAACCGCACGCTCCATGCGGGTTGGTTGCGCAGGAGCGCCACATCACCGCGCACTACCGGCGCACCCGTCTGGCGCGGTGGCCGGCCGATCACGGCATTCACCTGGAAGGCGCCGTCGAGGCGGGCCCCATCGAACACCAGATAGGAGGCCGACTTGTCACCGTCGCGGGCATGACGAAGGACCAGCATGAGATGCGTCGTCGGGAAGAGCGTTCCGGCAGGCAGTTCGAAGCTCCGGGCCTCCGGCAAGGTGAAGCTCGCCCGCCCCTTCGCACCGGGCGCCTCTAGATCGGCATGGCCGCGCAACTCCTCCTCGACCTCGTTGTCCTGAATATTGCGGACGCTGAAGCGAAGCGAGAGACCGTCCTTCGTTTCGTAGCTGGTAAAGCTCGAATCGGTGGTGAACTCGTCGCCGTCATTGCGCAGGAAGGTGAGCTTGATCCGCTGCTTGACCTCCCAGCCTTCGCAAGCCTCGACGGTCTCCAGCACCATCCGGCCGCTGACCTCGACGATGCCGCTGTTGGGTCGGGCCACCGCTAGCTTCATGTCGTAAGTCGCGCGATGCGGCACCAGCGGCTGGTCCTGCTGTTGCGCATCGGCGTGGTTTATCCACAGGCCCAGCAACAGGAGAACGCCGACGGCGGCGACGACAACCGCTGTTTGGATGGGAGGACGGCGAATACTATACGTGGTCAACTGACGATGGCTTGAAATGCCAGACCTTGTAGCCGGGCTGGCAAGCGTAATATCCATGCGCGCGGAACACCAGAATGATCGCCTGCGTCAGGGCTGCACAGGGAGGAAATCGTCAATGAGCAAGGGCAAGCCCAGGGTCATCGCCACACGCCACTTCCCACCCGAGGTGGAGGCGCGCCTGGCGGCGAACTTCGACGCGCAGCTCAACCCGGAAGATCGGCTGTATGACGGGGCGGCACTCGCCAAGGCTGCAGCCGGTTTCGACGGGATCATGTGCGCCGCCGGCGACGCCCTGAATGCCGCGACCATCGCCGCCCTGCCCGCCTCGGTCCGAATGATCGCCACCTTCTCCGTCGGCTACGAGCATGTCGACGTGGCGGCTGCGGCCAAGCGCAATATCGTCGTGAGCAACACGCCCGACGTGCTGACCGACGCCACCGCCGACATCACCATGCTCTGCCTGCTGGGAGCCGCGCGCCGCGCGCACGAGGGTTCCACGATGCTTCGGACCCACAACTGGGTCGGTTGGACGCCGACGCAGCTCATGGGCACCCATGTCACCGGCAAGAGACTGGGTATCCTCGGCATGGGCCGTATCGGACAGGCCACGGCCGACCGCGCCCGCGCCTTCCGCATGCAGATTCACTACTCCAATCGCAGCAGGCTGGCGCCCGAACTCGAGAAGGGCGCGATCTTCCATGCCGATCCCGACGAGATGCTGCCGCATTGCGACTTCCTTTCGATCAACGCTCCGATGACGCCGGCGACGACAAAATGGGTCAATGCCGAGCGCATCGCCAGGCTGCCGAAGGGCGCGATCGTGGTGAACACGGCTCGCGGTGGCGTGGTCGACGACGAGGCGCTGATCGCGGCCCTCAAGAGCGGTCATCTCGCCTCGGCCGGTCTCGACGTGTTCGACGGTGAGCCGCGCATCCATCAGGGCTATTACGGGCTCGAGAACGCGTTCCTGCTGCCGCACATGGGCTCGGCCACCGTCGAAACCCGCAACGCGATGGGTTTCAAGGCGCTCGACAATCTCGAGGCCTTCCTGCTCAGGGGGCAGGCGCCGCCGGACCTCGTGAAGGCTTCTTAGCCGAACGCTGGGCTGTCCTCGCCTTCTTGGACTTGCTCGGAGTCGACGATACGGTTGGCGCAGGCGTAACCCGCGCCGGGACCGGCTCGACGGTTGCCGCGACGGGTTCCTGTCGTGCGGCCGGCGTCGGTGCAGGCGGGGCGGCCGCCGGCGCCTCGTAGGTCGCCGCATCCCAGCTCACGGCCGGCATGTCGGACTGCGGCCGCAGCGGCGAGGAATAGGAGACGCCGCTTTCCGAGACGGAGCGCTGAGGCTCGGTATAGTCGGTATCGTAAGGGTCTTCGCCGTCCGCGCGCTGGGTACACATCTGACGGCCACGGAAGACGCGCCAGATTGCGCAATCCTTCTTGGTGACCACCGAAGCGATATGGTCGGTCGAGGTCTTGTTGGAAGTTGCCAGCAGTCCACCATCGGCGGCGTAGCTCGCCGCCGAAACGGCGACGGGCACCCCGCAAGCGCTCGTGAGGAGCGCCATTCCCGCCACCAGAGGCAGCAGGAACAGGGAAGAGAGCTGAAATGAGCTCATAATCTTCTTTATAAAAAGACTATAACTCATTGATTGTACTGAACCTTGCCGGCTCAGTCAATTTGCACTCTTCCCTGCGGGATCTAGTCCTTCCGCGGCGGCGGCAGGCGCAATCCGATATGCAATTCGCGCAGCTTCTCGGCCGGCACCTCGGCAGGTGCGTCCATCATCAGGTCGACCGCCGACTGGTTCATCGGGAAGGTGATGATCTCCCGGATGTTTGGTTCGTCGGCCAGCAGCATCACGATGCGATCCACGCCCGGCGCGGCGCCGCCGTGCGGCGGAGCGCCGAACTTGAAGGCGTTGAGCATGCCGCCGAAGCGCGCCTCGACCTCTTCCTTGCTGTACCCGGCAATACCGAACGCCTTGTACATGATCTCCGGCTTGTGGTTCCGGATCGCGCCCGAGCACAGTTCGATGCCGTTACAGACGATGTCGTACTGCCAAGCCTTGATGGTGAGCGGATCCTGCGTCTCCAGCGCCTCGAGACCGCCCTGCGGCATCGAGAACGGGTTGTGGCTGAAGTCGATCTTCTTCAGCTTGTCGTCGTACTCGAACATCGGGAAGTCGACGACCCAGCACAGAGCGAACTGGTCTTCGTCGATCACGCCGAGCTCCTGGCCGACCTTGGTTCGCGCCTGTCCGGCGAACTTCCACGCGGTGTCGGCCGTGTCGGCCACGAAGAAAACCGAATCGCCGTCCTCGGCGCCGGTCAGCTCCTTTAGTTTGGCCAGACGCTCGTCGGCCACGAACTTGGCGATCGGCCCCTTCCCGGCCCCGTTCTCCAGGGTGATGTATCCGAGGCCCGGCTTGCCCTCGCTCTGGGCCCAGCTGTTCAGCTTGTCGAAGAAGCTGCGCGGCTGGCTGGCGGCCTTCGGTGCGCGGATGGCGCGGACCACGCCGCCCTTGGCGACGATGCCTGCGAAGACCTTGAACTCCGAGCCGGCAAACACTTCGCCCACCTCGAAAATGCGCAGCGGGTTGCGCAGATCGGGCTTGTCGGTCCCGAAGGACAGGAGGGCTTCGGCGAACGGGATGCGCGGAAACGGAAAGGCCGAGACCTTGCGCGGCGTCTCGCGGTTGAACGAAGCGAATTCCTGGAAGACGCCGCCCAACACCGGCTCGATCGCCTCGAACACGTCGTCCTGGGTGACGAAGCTCATCTCGAAATCGAGCTGGTAGAACTCGCCTGGCGAACGGTCGGCGCGAGCATCCTCGTCGCGGAAGCAGGGCGCGATCTGGAAGTAGCGGTCGAAGCCCGACACCATCAGCAACTGCTTGAACATCTGAGGCGCCTGCGGCAGTGCGTAGAACTTGCCGGGGTGGAGGCGGCTCGGCACCAGATAGGAGCGCGCGCCTTCGGGACTGTCGGCCGTCAGGATCGGCGTCTGGAACTCGGTGAAGCCCTGGTCGATCATCCGCCGGCGCAGGCTCGCGATCACCTGGCTGCGCAGAATGATGTTCTTGTGCAGCTTTTCCTTGCGCAGGTCGAGGAAGCGGTACTTGAGCCGCAGTTCCTCAGGGGTGGTGTCGTTTTCCTGGTAGACCGGGATCGGCAGCGGATCGGCCATGGACTGCACGATCAGGTCGGCGGCATCGAGTTCGACGGCACCGGTCGCCAGCCTCGCGTTCACCGTCGAGGCCTCGCGGGCCACAACCTTGCCGGTCACCGTGATCACGCTCTCGGTGCGAACGGCCTCGGCTGACTTGAAGACCGGGCTCGAGACGTCCACCACCACCTGGGTCACGCCATAATGGTCGCGCAGGTCGATGAACAGCAGATTGCCATGGTCGCGCTTGCGCTGCACCCAGCCTGAAAGACGGGCCTGCTGGCCGACATGCTCGGGCCGAAGCTGGCCGCACGTATGGGTTCGGTAGACTGAAGACATGACGTATTTTCCGGGTTTGGAGGCCCGGCAAAAGGCACCGAAAGCCGAGGCAAGTCAAGGGAACGGCCGGTTTCCGTTCACGACAACTTTGCCGAACGCGCTGTGGGGTCTATAGATCGTTCCCAATGAAGCTCATCACAACGACCGACGAGTTGGCGGCATTCTGCAAGCCCCTCGCCGATACCGAGTTTATTGCCGTCGACACCGAGTTCATGCGTGAGCGGACCTACTGGCCCAAGCTCTGCCTGGCCCAGGTTGCCGGTCCGGACGACGCGGCAGCGATTGACACGCTGGCCGAAGGCATCGACCTCGCCCCGCTCGACGAGCTGATGCTCAATCCCAAGGTCCTCAAGGTCTTCCATGCGGCCCGCCAGGACCTAGAAATCTTCTATCTGCGTCTGCAGAAGGTGCCGGGTCCCCTGTTCGACACCCAGGTCGCAGCCATGGTCTGCGGCCACGGCGAAGCGGCCTCCTATGAATCGCTCGCGACGCGTCTTGCCAAAGCCAAGATCGACAAGTCGAGCCGGTTCACCGACTGGAGCCGCCGGCCGCTCAGCGAACGCCAGATCACGTACGCGCTGTCGGACGTCACCCATCTCCGGGTGGTCTACGAGAAGCTCAAGAAGCAGCTCGACAAGACCGGCCGCTTCTCCTGGATCGCCGAGGAAATGGCCGTCTTGAGCGATCCCGGCATCTATCGCGCCGATCCCGAACAGGCCTGGCGCCGGTTGAAGCCCCGGGGCGCCTCCCCGCGCATGATGGCCGTGCTGAAGGAGATCGCGGCGTGGCGCGAGCGGACGGCACAGCGGATCGACATTCCGCGCCAGCGGCTGGTGCGCGACGAGCAGCTCCTCGAGATCGCGAGCCACGCCCCGAAATCGATCGACGAACTGGCGGCGACCCGCGGGCTGGGGCGAGGCTTCGCCGAGGGCTGGCAGGGACGCGAGCTCATGGAAGCGATCGAGCGTGCGCGTGCCTTGCCGGAGTCCGATCTACCGGTCCGCGACAAGGCCCCCGAGCAACTTCGCGCGCCCGGCGCCATCGTCGACTTGCTGCGCACCCTCCTGCGGCTGAAGGCGGAACAGGCCGGCGTCGCGGGCCGGCTGGTGGCCAGCGCTGACGAACTCGACCGGCTGGCCGCCGGCAAGCGCGACATCGCGGCCTTGAAGGGTTGGCGAAACGAAGTTTTCGGGGCGGATGCGGTGGACCTGATCGAGGGCCGGCTGGCGCTGGCGCTCAATGGCGACCAGCCCAAGCTGATCCAGCTCCCTCCGAACGAGTAAGGGCCTTCCTCAGGCAGTCACGATCATCGGCTTGAGGTCGAAGGCCTGCGCGGCGGTCTCGAGCCGCCGCGCGGTCACGTCTCCCAGGCTCCGCTTCAGCGCCGTCGGCACCAGGAGGCGCAGTTCGCGCTCGGTCCGCCGCAGCTGCAGCTGCGGCAGCAGCCCGGGCGCACCGCCGCTCAGATTGTAGGCCAGTCGCAGGCAGGCGCCGAGCCGCCGGGCGAAGCTGCGCCCCTTGCTGTCGGTCAGGCGCAGCGCCGTATCGATCATCGCCGCCTTGGGCTCGCTCTTGTAGCGGTAGGTCAGCGTCATCGCGAGGATCGCGCGCTCGCGATGGCTCATCCCCGGCGCCGGCAGGTGCAGGACGCGGAAATAGGCTTGGTCGGCGCGGTAGTCGGGATGGTCGTCCCATGAAATGTCGCTGAGATGGCAGGCGGCCGTGCGCAGGATCCGCTCGCTCTCGCTCTCGTCGGCAAAGGCGGACGAAAGCCAATCGAAGATTTCCCGCGGCGAGAGATCGAAGCGATGCCAGCTCTCGCCCTGCTCCTCGGCGAAGGCAATCAGCGGATGGCGCGCCCGCTCCTGCTCGCTCAGCCGCGAATAGTAGAACCCTTCGCGCAGGCCGAAGGCGGAGAAGACCACGGCCCTGGGCTTGAGGACCGCCAGCAGTCTGTCGAGCGCCAGACAGGCCAGCGGCAGCGTGTCGACGCGGCGACGCGACACCCCCGGCATCTTCTCCAGCGACTTGGGACTCTGAACGGCAATCAGCCGGGCCACCGCCCGCGCCTCGTCGGCCGCAATCTCATACTGATGGATGATGTGCAGCGGGTAACCCGCCTGTTCCATGTGGAGTCGGGCGAAGGCACGCCAGGCGCCACCGACCGCGTAGAACGTCTTGCCCTGCTCCTCGCGCAGCCAGCGCACGCCCTCGATGGCATCGACGACGGCCTTGCGGGGGTCGCCCTTGCCTGACGACATCAGCCGCAGTGGACCGACCGGCAAGGTGGTGGAAGAGCCGAGACGCCCCTGCGAGAGCGAGGCCAGTTCGAGACTGCCGCCGCCCAGGTCGCCCATGACGCCCTCGGCACCGGGCATGCCGCACATAACGCCATAGCCCGAATAGCGCGCCTCGTCCTGGCCGCTCACCGTATGGGCGACGATGCCGGGCCGACTGGCCAGCTCGCGCATGAAATCCGCACCATCGGCGGCATCGCGCACGGCGGCGGTCGCCAGCAGGTCGAGCGACGTCACCTTCATGTTGTGCGCCAGGGTCGCGAAGCGGTCGATGTTGGCCAGCGCCATTTCGACGCCTTCCGGATTGAGGCGCCCGGTGGCGTCGAGGCCCCGCGCCAGCCCGCACAGGACCTTCTCGTTGAAGACCGGCAGCGGGGCGCGGCTCGCCCGCTCGTAGACCACGAGCCGGATCGAATTCGAGCCGACGTCGATGATGCCAACGCGGCCCTTCCGGAGAGGGGTGCGCGAGGCGGTGGCGCCTGCGGTCGGGTGGCCGTCCATGCGCGCTCCCTCTAGCCGAAACCGGGATGGATTACAGCGCCAATTCGGCCGCGACCCGACGCCGCTGGCCGCTCAGGAGCTCAGAACCAGCCGTGGCACGGCTCCGCTCAGCTTCAACGCGCTGCCGCGCCCGGAGAGCGACGGATTCGTCATGAAATAGTGGTGCGCGATGAACGGTTCCTTGCCGGTCGGCGGCCGATGATAGTTACCGTCTTGTGACATCAGCCAGCTCTGGCCGTCGTCCTTGAGGTTGGCGACCATGATCTGGTCGAGGACCTGCTCGCGCACGGTCTGGTTCTCCACGGGACACAGCAGTTCGACGCGACGGTCGAGGTTGCGCGGCATCCAGTCGGCGGACGACAGGAAGACCTTGGCCTCCATCGACGGCAGAGCGCGGCCATTGCCGAAGCAGATGATCCGCGCATGCTCGAGGAACCGGCCGACCATGCTCTTGACGCGGATATGCTCGCTGAGGCCCGGAACGCCGGGCCTGAGGCAGCAGATGCCGCGCACGACCAGATCGATCTGCACGCCGGCGTTCGATGCCGCATACAGGCGATCGATCAAGGCGCCATCGACGAGGGAATTGAGCTTGGCCCAGATCGCCGCCGGCTTGCCCGCCTTGGCGTTGGCGATCTCGGCATCGATCAGGCCGTAGAGGGTCGGTCGCAGCGTCACCGGCGCGAACGCGATCTTCTCCATCTGCTCGGGCCGCGCATAGCCGGTCATGTAATTGAACAGGCGCGCCGCATCGCGGCACATCGCGGGATCGCAGGTGAAGAACGACAGGTCGGTGTAGATGCGCGCGGTGATCGGGTGATAGTTGCCGGTCCCGAAATGCACGTAGGTGCGGATCGACTGCGCCTCGCGGCGGACCACCATCGAGACCTTGGCGTGCGTCTTCAGGTCGATGAAGCCATAGACCACCTGCACGCCGGCGCGCTCGAGATCGCGCGCCCAGCGGATGTTCGCCTCCTCGTCGAAGCGGGCCTTGAGCTCGACCAGCGCGGAAACCGTCTTGCCCGCCTCGGCCGCCGCGATCAGCTCCTTGACGATCGGCGAATCGGCGCTCGTTCGGTAGAGCGTCTGCTTGATCGCCACGACCGCGGGATCGCGCGCCGCCTGGCGCAGGAACTGCACCACGACGTCGAAGCTCTCGTAGGGATGATGGACGACGATATCCTTGGCACGGATCGCGGCGAAGCAGTCGCCCCCGAAATCGCGGATACGCTCGGGAAAGCGGGCATTGTAGGGCGCGAACTTCAGATCGGCGCGGTCGTCGACGATCACCGCCTTCACGTCGCCGATGTTCAGCATGCGGTCGAGGTGGAAGACATGGACGGTCTGGGTCTGCTCCGGAATCTCGAGCTGGTCGAACAGGAAGTCGCGCAGCTCGGCGGGCATGGCGCTGTTGACCGAGATGGAAATCAGGTCGCCCCGCCGGCGGCGCTTCAGCGCGCTCTCGTAGAGCAGGACAAGGTCCTCGGCCTCCTCGTTGATCTCGACATCGCTGTCGCGGATCACGCGGAAGAAGGCCCGTTCGATCACCTCGTAACCGGGGAACAGGCGCGGCAGGTAGATGTCGATCAGATCCTCGAGCGGAAGAAAGCGAATGTCCGGTCCCGGCAGCCGAACGAAGCGGTCGACCTGCGGCGGCAACGGCAGCAGGGCCATCAGCGGACGGCGATCGTCACGCCGCTGCAGCTTTAGGATGGCCGAGAAGCCGCCATTGGGAATGAACGGAAACGGGTGCGCCGGGTCGATCGCCAGCGGCGTGAGGATCGGGAAGACCTGGTCGATGAAATAGGTGTCGAGCCAGGTCCGCTCCGCCTCCGTGAGTTCGCCCGCGTCCAGCACGGCGATCCCCGCTTCGCGGAGATCGTCCTGCAGCGACGCCCAGACATCCTGCTGATGGGCCATCAGGATCGAGGCGCGCTCGCGGATCGCCACGAGTTGTTCGGCCGGCGTCATGCCATCATCGCTCAGCATCGTGGACCGGGTCTGCAGCATGTCGACCAGTCCCGCGACCCGGACCATATAGAACTCGTCGAGGTTAGCCGCCGAGATCGACAGGAAGCGCACCCGCTCCAGCAACGGATGGCGCTTGTTGGTCGCCTCCTCCAGCACCCGTGTGTTGAAGGCGAGCCAAGACAGTTCACGATTGATGAAGCGTCGCGGGCTGTCGGGTGGTATTTCGAGCGAAGCCGGATCGGCGGAGTTGAGCGCGTCCATGTGAACCCCTGAAGGGGCACTCTCCCTGAAATTATGCACAGGAACGGTAGCGCCTCAACATGACCCTGTCATGGCATTTAACTAAACCATTGTTTTCACTGCGTTTATTGGAATGACGAGTGTGAAGAACATTCTCCTCCTTCGCCACGCAAAATCCGCCTGGAACACGCCGAACCAGAGCGACCACGACCGTCCGCTCAACGATCGCGGCGAACGCGCGGCCAGGCTCATGGCCGACCACATTGCGGCCAAGGCGCCCCGCCCCGATCTGATCCTGTGTTCCACGGCAGCGCGGACACGCCAGACCCTGGCGCCGCTGGTGAAGCCTCTCGGCAGTCCAGCGCCACCGATCTCGCTCGAGAAGCAACTCTACCTCGCTTCCGAGAGCGAACTGCTGGAGCGACTGCAGGCCTTGCCCGAGGATGTCGAAACCGTCCTGCTGATCGGCCACAACGAGGGCATCGGCGAACTGGCAGTCACCCTTGCCGGACACGGCCCGCGGGACCTGCTGGAGCGCCTGCGGGAGAAGTATCCCACCGGCGCCCTGGCCACCCTCCGCCTACCCTCGGGCCCCTGGACCAACCTCTGTCCGGGAACCTGCGAACTACTGGCCTTTGTCCGGCCCCGCGACTTCGACAGTCGCTGACATCCCATTAAAGGGATGTCGTCACTCGCGGCGGCTACCGCCCCTCGAAGACCGGAGTACGCTTCTCTTTGTAGGAGGCGAATCCTTCCTGGTAGTCATGGCTGCTGCTGACGACCTCCAGGTCCCGCCGGGCACGCGCCATTTGTTCGCTGGGTCCCAGCGGCAGGATGGAGTTGGTCACAAAGCGCTTGAGCGTCTTCAAGACGAGCGGCGCCATGCCAGCAAGCTCTCGCGCCATGGACAAAGCCGCGTCTACGTGTTGCCCGACAGGCACGACGTCATTGATGAAACCGACTTCCTTTGCACGCTTGGCATCGAGAATGCGCGCCAGCATGATCACTTCCATTGCGATCTTATGAGGAATGCGGGCCGCCATTGCGACGATCATTCCCTGCGTCAACCCGAGCTTTGCTTCGGGATAGGAGAACTTCGCGTTGTCCGCCGCCACGACGAGGTCGCTCATCATGGGCAGCAGGATCGCACCGCCGACACACCAACCCGCCACGGCGGAGATCACGGGCTTTTCGGTCCCCACGCCTGCCGTCGGAATACAGCGCCAGAGCTCCGGGACATCGTTGACGTCGGCCCCCGCGCTGAACGCTTCGTTGCCCTCGCCCGTGATGACTGCAACGCGCTGGGTCGACTTATCAAACTTGGCGAAAGCCTGTTGAAGCTCGATAGCCGTTTTCGAACAAATCGCATTGCGCCGTTCCGGGCGATTGATCGTGAACAGCGTGACGCCATCGTCGAAGTCACGGACTTTGATACGTTCCATAAGTTGTCTCCTACTCAGTAGCTGTAGCTGTAATTGGTGTGAAAGGTGCTCGCCCCTGGGCGACGAAGTCGTTCATGCGATCGTCAAAGCGTTCCAACCGCCAACCGGCGCCGCCCAGATTTGCGGAGGCGCTTCGTTGGTGATGCGCGCAAGCAATGGAGCCCCGGCGACAGGGCCTTGGATAATGATTCCTGTCGCCGAGGTGTCGAGCCCCCATCCGCTTCGGAGCTTTACGGATAGACTGAGGGCGAGGCTCTCTGCTCGTACGTCTCGACCGACGCCGACTCCGTCAGTAGGTACCAGGATACTGGCCGCCATCCATCAGGATGTTCTGGCCGGTCATGTAGCCCGCGTGGACGCTGCACAGGAACGCGCACATCATGCCGAACTCCTCGGCCGTGCCGAAGCGGCCGGCGGGATGCGCCTTGGCGCCGGCGGCGTACTCTTCCTCGAAGCTGCGCCCTGCCTTCGCCGCACGCGCTTTGGTCGTGCCGCGCAGCCGGTCGGTGTCGAAGGGTCCCGGCAGCAGGCCGTTGATCGTCACGCCATGACGGATCGTGGTGCGCGCGACGCCGGCCACGAAGCCGGTCAGACCCGAGCGCGCGCCATTGCTGAGGCCCAGGATGTCGATCGGCGCCTTCACCGAGCTCGACGTGATGTTCACGATGCGTCCGAAGCCGCGCTTCATCATGCCGTCGACGCTCGCCTTGATGAACTCGATCGGCGTCAGCATGTTGGCGTCGAGCGCCTTGATCCAGTCCTCGCGGTTCCAGTCCCGGAAGTTGCCCGGCGGCGGGCCGCCGGCGTTGTTCACGATGATGTCGGGCTCGGGACAAGCGGCCAGCACCTGCTTGCGTCCCTCGTCGGTCGTGACATCGACGGCGACCGCCGTGACGTTCACGCCGTACTTCTTGCGGATTTCCTCGGCCGTCGCCTCGAGTTCGGATTTCGTGCGCGCGTTGATCACGAGATCGACGCCCTCACCCGCCAGCGCCTCGGCGCAGCCGCGCCCCAATCCCTTGCTCGCCGCGCAGACGATGGCCTTGCGGCCCTTGATGCCCATGTCCATTTGCGTTTCCTCTCCTAATTCACGCGTGTCCAGATCTGTGTCTTGCCGAACATCGGCGTGCCGACGAAACCGCGCAGGCGCAGCTTGCCGTCCGGCTGGAGGCTGATGTTGGCGCTGTAGGTCTTACCGTCCTCGCCGTTGTAGATCTTGCCGTCCTCGTACGTATTGGGCTGGGCGGCCTGCTTGAAGCCCCAGATCAGCGGCATGCCGATCACCTTCCGCGTGCGCAGGGCGGGGTTCTCGTTGCGATAATCGGTGGCGGAAGCCGGTGCGACCGCCGCGCCGTCCGGCCCCTTGGGATCGATGAGATTGGCGACATAGCCGCAGATCGGGCCGCTGGCCGCATCCGGGCAAGGTCCGATCTTGATCTGGGCCACGCCCGACTCCGAGAGCCAGGTTCCCATGACCGTACCCTGCTGTGCCGAGGCCGCCGTCGCCACGAGGCTGAGCGCGCAAACGGCGAGGATCGTCTTCATCACTTCCTCCCTCTCACAAGGTACCGGCGAGGTCGGCCAGCACGTCCGTCGCCAAGCGGCGGTCGATCTCGCGCCGCTCGATCAGGGCGCGCCGGTCGAGGCCCGCCACGACGCGGCGGGCCGCATCGGCCGACCGCTCCATGTGCGAGACGAGATACTGCACGACGCCGGCGCCCGCGTGCAATTGCCGGTCCGCCAGCTGTTTCAGGATGATCGAGCCCAGAAGCTCGTCATCCGGCGGTGCCACGGCCACGGCGGGCGCGGCACGGAGGCGCGAGGCGAGGTCGGGCAAGTCGATCGACCAGCGGGCGGGTGGTTCGCCTGAGATCAACAGCATGTGGCCGCCGCGCTCGCGCACGAGATTGTAGAGATGGAAGAGCGCGCGCTCGGGGGCTCGATCCGCCTCCTCGATCACGATGGCAGGCGAGGCCGTCGCGAGGTCTGTGAGGTCGGCGACGTTCCTGCCCTCGAAGTCGCGACCCGCCATCAGGGTCGCGCCGCTGCGCGCGGCCCAGATGCGCCCGAGATGGGTCTTTCCACAACCGGTCGGGCCACTGAGCGACAGGGCGGGCGCCGGCCAGTCCGGCCAGCGGTCGATCCAGGCCAGGGCTTCGCGGTTTCCGTCCGCCACGACGAAATCTTCCCGGGCGTAGGTCGGCGGCGGCAGGGCGAGGTCCAGGGTGAGCTGGTTTGCCATGGGTCAGCTCAACTGGGAGCGCCGCCGCGATAGAGATCGCTGTCGCGATAGCGGGCGATGAAGTGGCGGGCGACCACGCCGAGGATCGCCGCCACGGGAACGGCGATGAGCACCCCGGTGAAGCCGAACAGCGAGCCGCCGGCCAGCAGCGCGAACATGATCCAGACCGGATGCAGGCCGACGCGGTCGCCGACCAGCTTGGGCGAGAGAAAATTCCCCTCGAGCATCTGCCCCACCACGAACACCGCCGCGACCTTCACGACGCCGATCCAGTCCGGCGGGAACTGCGCCAGCGCCATGCCCAGCGCCATGACCCCGCCCACGAAGGTGCCCACGAACGGGATGAAGGAGATGGCGCCCGCGATCAGTCCGATGACGAGGCCGAACTGCAATCCCACCAGCGTGAGGCCGATCCCGTAGAAAGTTCCGAGGGCGAGGCAGACCAGGGCCTGGCCACGCACGAAACCGGCGATGGCGGCATTCGATTCCGCCGTCAGCTTGCGAATCGTGTCGGCGTGTTCGAGGGGCAGCGAGTTGTCGATTGCCGCGACGAGCTTCTCCCAGTCCCGAAGCATGTAGAAGGTCACCACAGGCGTGATGAAGAGCAGGCCGAGGAGGTTGATGATCGCCACGCCGCGCTCGGCGAGCGCCCCGGCAATGCCACCCGCGACCGCAAGCCCCTTACCCGCCCACTGCGTTGCCTCCGACTGCAGATCGTGCATGCTCATCGGCTCCAGCCCGAGCCTGTCGCGCAGCGGTTCGAGCAGGGGCTGGATACGGCCGAGCGCCTTCACGATGTACTCGGGGGCGCTGGTGATCAGCGACTGGACCTGCCCGAACAGGGGCGGCAGGATCGCCATCACGACACCCACGCCCACCAGCACCGCCACGATCGTCACGAGGGCGGTCGCCATGGTGCGCGACAGGCGAGCCCGCTGCAGCCGCACGACGACCGGGTCGAGGAAGTAGGCGACCACCATGCCGACGACGAACGGTAGCAGAATGTCGTTCAACAGCCACATGAGCAGCAGGAAGCTTGCAGCGGCCGCGACCCAGAAGATCCAGCGTCCCGTGGCGGTCTGCCCCATTCGATCTGACTCCCGAGCGCGCACTAGCGCGGCTGCAATTGCCAGCGCCCCATGTCCTGGGACAGGTTCAGCCCCGCCTGGGCCAGCGTACGCTGCAGTTCCTCGGGCGAGCCGAAGAAGTCGAGCCGGAGTTCCGCACGGTCGGATTCCAGCGTCTTCACCGTGACCGATTTTACGGCGGGAATGGCGCCGAGCCGTTGCCGCACCTGGACCCAGTCGCTGAGCGCGCGGATGGGCACGACGACGTCCAGCGAATCCTGCGAATCGCGGCGGACGGTGCCGATGCTGCGCCAGTCCTGATCGGCCTTGGAATGGATCGCCTTCACAGCCCCCGGGAGATCCGCCGCGCTGGCGACCGGGATGGGCGGAATCTCGCTGCGGGCGCCCGTTTGCGTGTCGTAGCGCAGGCCGCCGACCGTGAGGCCGCCGCTCGCCTTGTCGCCCTCGACGGTGGCCACGATGATCGTCGGCGCCCGATAGCGCTGGTTGAGCCGCGCCAGCGCGGAGACGTCGCCGACATAGGCCTGTTCTGCCGAGAGAGCGCCCTGGTCGGTCGGATCGCCGCGAACCAGCGTGACCGGCACGGCGCTGCCGGCACTGTCGAGCTGCTGCCAGGCCTCGCGCCAGGCATTGCGGTCGTTGAGCGGCTCCACCCCGGCGGGCCCCTTCCACAAGGGGATCACCAGCGCCGGCCGCGGCACGGTCTCCACAACCCGGGCGCCCGCCCCGCTCAGGTACCCCTTCACGGCATCGGGCACGAAAACGACGTTCAGGGTGGCGCTGTAGCGGCCGGGCGCCGGGCGCTCGCGCACGAATTCGATGCCGCGAACCATGCTTTCGAGCTGCGCATCGTCGATCTGCGGTAGCCGTGCACGATCTTCAGCCGGCACCAGCCGGTCGACGAGAAGGCCCAAGGCCTTGCGCCGCGCCTCGCGGATTCCCTGTGCCCGGGCCTGCACCGGATCGGCCCCGCTCACGTCGACATCCACGCCGGTGACATCGTAGCCGGTCCCTCCCGGGGACTGCGCCAGGGTGACGTTCGCGGCGAGCACCGCCAGGAGCACGGCAGCTATCGTGGAAAAGACGCGGCCTATCGGCATTGCGGGGGTCCGGTTTTTGGCTATGTTCGCGCACCGTATTAGCATGAATGAGCCCGGCTTGAAGCCTGACGCCCCCGGCCACAATCGGCCCCCCCTCACCTACAAGGACGCCGGCGTCGACATCGATGCGGGCGACGACCTCGTCGAGCACATCAAGCCGTTGGCGAAGAGCACCAACCGGCCGGGTGTGATGGGCGGGCTCGGCGGCTTCGGCGGCCTGTTCGATCTCAAGGCCGCCGGGTTCAGCGACCCGATCCTGGTGTCCGGAACCGATGGCGTCGGCACCAAGCTGAAGGTCGCCATCGAAGCCGCGGTTCCCGACACGGTCGGCATCGACCTCGTGGCGATGTGCGTCAACGACATCGTGGTCCAGGGCGCCGAGCCGCTGTTCTTCCTCGATTACTATGCCAGCGGTCGTCTCGACGTCGATGTCGGGCGCCGCCTCGTGGCCGGCATCGCCGAAGGCTGCCGCCGTGCGGGATGCGCGCTGGTCGGTGGCGAGACCGCAGAGATGCCCGGCATGTATGCCGACGGCGACTACGATCTCGCGGGCTTCACCGTCGGCGCGGCGGAGCGCAACGCCCTGCTGCCGCGCACCGACATCGCGCCCGGCGACGTCGTCCTTGGCCTCGCGTCGAGCGGCCCGCACTCCAACGGCTATTCGCTGGTGCGCCGGATCGTCGAGCGCAGCGGCCTGAAATATGCCGACCGCGCGCCGTTCGCCGACGCGACGCTGGGCGAGGCCCTGCTCGAACCGACCCGCATCTATGTGAAGCAGCTCCTGCAGGTGATCCGGGCGACCGGCGCGATCAAGGGTATTGCGCACATCACCGGCGGTGGCCTGCCCGGCAACGTGCCGCGCTGCCTGCCCGACGGGACGCGTGCCCGCCTCGACGCCCGCCAGTGGACGCCGCCGCGCGTCTTCCAGTGGCTGCGCGAGGTTGGCCAGGTCCCGACCGACGACATGCTGCGGACCTTCAACTGCGGTCTCGGCATGATCGTGGTCGTCGCCAGCGACGACGCCGCTCGCGTCGTCCACGCGCTGACGGAGACCGGCGAGACGGTAAGCGAGATCGGCGTGATCGAGAAGGCGCAGACCGACGAGGCCGACTGCGTCGTCGACCATGCCGAAAGCCTATGGCGAAGCTGAAGGTCGGGGTTCTGATCTCCGGCCGCGGCAGCAACCTCGCCGCGCTGATCGAGGCCGCGAAGGCCGAAGACTACCCGGCCGAGATCGGCTGCGTCGTGAGCAACAGGCAGGAGGCGCCAGGCATCGCCATAGCCGCAGCGGCCGGTATCCCGACAGCCACCGTCTCCCACCGCGACCATCCCGATCGCGAGACCTTCGACCGGGCCGTCTCGGCCGAACTCGAGCGCCATCGGGTCGAACTGGTCGTGCTGGCAGGGTTCATGCGCATATTCAGCCCGTGGTTTCCCGCGCGCTGGGCGGACCGGCTGATCAACATCCACCCGTCCCTTCTGCCGGCCTTCAAGGGCCTGCATGTGCAGCGCCAGGCGCTGGAAGCCGGCGTCCGCGTGAGCGGCTGCACCGCCCATCTGGTGACGCCGGATCTCGATTCGGGGCCGATCATTGCGCAGGCTGCGGTGCCGGTTCTGGCTGGCGACACGGAAGAGACGCTTGCGGCGCGCATCCTGCGCCAGGAACATCGTCTGTATCCGCTTGTGGTGCGCTGGTTCGGCGAAGGCCGGATCGCGATCAATGGCGAAAAGATCGAGGTCAAAGGTGTCACCTGCGACGCCACGCTCCTCTTTTCCCGAGAAACCTAGTCCGATATAAGATCGCCAACGATTTCAAGCGGGGATGAGATATGGCTGAAGCAAAGGATGACTATCCGGCTCACGCGGCGACCTACTCGGCGTTCAGCAAGCTGGTGACGTTCACGCTCCTCTGGATCATCGTTCTCCTGGTCTCGATGGCCATCGGCTTGATCGCGCACCTGCCGCTGCTGGGCGTGGTGCTCGGCGTCGGCGGCTCGATCGCGCTCCTCATCGGCTTTGCCGTCCTGGACTGACATCGGGGGCACGGCTCCAAAAGAAAAGCGGCCCGGTTGGGCCGCTTTTTGTTTGGCTGGGCGTCCCCGCGTCAGCCGACGATCTCGGAGCCCGCGAAGAAATAGGCGATCTCGATGGCCGCGTTCTCGGGCGAGTCCGAGCCGTGCACCGAGTTGGCTTCGATCGACTCGGCGAAGTCCTTACGGATCGTGCCGGCATCGGCGTTGGCCGGGTTGGTCGCGCCCATGATCTCGCGGTTCTTCGCGACGGCGTTCTCGCCTTCGAGGACCTGCACCACGACCGGGCCGGAGGTCATGAACGCGCAGAGTTCACCGAAGAACGGACGCTCCTTGTGGACGCCGTAGAACTGCTCGGCCTGCTGGCGGCTCATCTGGATGCGCTTCTGGGCGACGATGCGCAGGCCCTTCTCTTCGAAGCGGGCGTTGATCTTGCCGGTCAGGTTCCGGCGAGTCGCGTCCGGCTTGAGAATCGAGAAAGTACGTTCGACGGCCATGAATTCCCTCTTGGAGGCAGTGATTTTCAATACTTGGGCGCGCCTTATAGACGCGGGGTTTGGACCCGGCAAGCGGGCCCAACACGCTTGGTTTGCGGCCAAATCGCATGGTAAATGCCCGCGCCCATGCTCCACATCAGTGATATCTCCTTCCGCCACGGCGAGCGGGTGCTCTTCGACCGCGCCTCCGCGGCCTTCTCCGACGGCTGGAAGGTCGGCCTCGTCGGCCGCAACGGCGCCGGCAAGTCGACCCTGTTGCGCCTGATCCAGCGCCAGATCGAAGCCGACAGCGGCGAGATCAACCTGATGGGCCGCACCCGCGTCGGCTCGGTCCCACAGGACCCGCCCGGAGGCGACATCAGGGTGATCGATGCGGTGCTCGCGGCCGACGTCGAGCGCAGCGCGTTGCTGGCCGAGGATGCGACCTGCCAGGACGGCGTTCGCCTCGCCGAGATTCATGCCCGTCTCGAGGAAATCGGCGCGGCGACTGCGCCTTCCCGGGCGGCGTCGATCCTGAACGGCCTGGGCTTCGACAACGAGAAGCAATCCCGCCCCTGCGGCGAATTCTCGGGTGGCTGGCGCATGCGCGTGGCCTTGGCCGGAACGCTGTTCAGCAGCCCGGACCTCCTCATCCTCGACGAGCCGTCGAACCACCTCGACGTCGAGGCGATGATCTGGCTCACCGAGTATCTGAAGCGCTTCCGCAACACCGTCCTGATGGTGAGCCACGACCGCGACCTGCTGAACGACGTGTGCGACCACATCGTCCACATCGACCAGCAGAAGCTCGTCGCCTACACCGGCAACTACGACTTCTTCGAGCGCACGCGCGCCGAGCGCCTCGCCAATGACGCCGCGCAACAAGCCAAGGTCGCCGCGCAGCGCAAGCACATGCAGGCCTTCGTCGACCGCTTCAAGGCCAAGGCCAGCAAGGCGCGCCAGGCCCAGTCGCGCATGAAGATGATCGAGAAGCTCGGGCCCGTCGCCTCGGTGCCGATCGACGAGCGCATCTCGTTCAACTTCCCCTCACCCGAGATTCTTGCCTCGCCGATCGAAACGCTCGACCAGGTCTCCGTGGGCTATCCCGACGGGCCGCTGGTGCTGCGCAACCTAGACCTGCGCATCGACATGGAAGACCGCATCGCCCTGCTCGGCCAGAACGGCAACGGCAAGTCGACCTTCATCCGCCTGCTCTCGCAGCGGCTCGAGGCGCGCGAAGGCCAGCTGAAGAAGACGCCGAAGCTGCGGGTCGGTTACTTCTCGCAGGATCAGGAGGAAGGCCTCGACTTCGAGGCGACCCCGTTCGACCACATGGCTCGTGCGCTCGGACCCGGCGCCGGCGAGGCCAAGGTGCGTGCCCAGCTCGGCCGCTTCGGCTTCTCGCGCGACCGCGCCAACCTCAAGGTCGGCGTCATGTCGGGTGGCGAGAAGACCCGCCTGCTACTGGCGCTCGCCACGCGCACCGCGCCGCACATGCTGCTGCTCGACGAGCCGACCAACCATCTCGACATGGACGCGCGCGCCTCGCTGGTCGACGCCATCAACGACTTCGAGGGCGCGGTCGTGCTCGTGAGCCATGACACGCATCTGGTGAAGATGGTTGCGGACGCCCTGTGGGTGGTCCAGGGCGGGACGGTGAAGGCCTTCGATGGCGACATCGACGAGTACCAGGCCAAGCTTCTGAAGGAGCGCGGCGCGCGTCCGCCGAAGGCCGAGAAGCCGGCCGACGCCGGCAGCAAGAAGGACCAGCGCAAGGCCGCCGCCGACAACCGGAGCAACAAGGCGCCGCTCAAGAAGGCGGTCGACAGCGCCGAGAAGATGCTGGCGCGTCTCACGGAACAGCTGGACGGTGTCCTGGCCAAGCTCGCCGATCCGGCGATCTATGCGGGGCCCGGCAGCGTCGTGACCGATCTGCAGAAGGAAAAGGCGCGTCTCGAGCGTGAGGTCGCAAACGCCGAAAAGCGCTGGCTGTCCGCCCAGGAAGCCCTGGAAGCCGCTGCCTGAGTCCTACTCGGCGGCCGCGGGATAGGCAGGCCTGCGGGTGGTGCTGTTGCGGATCAGCATCACCATCCCGGCGTTGAAGGTGTAGAGCCCGACGGCGATCCAGAAGATCACGGCCGGCAGGCCGCTGGTCATCAGCACGCCGTACAGCGGCGGCGCCACGAACGAGCCGATGTCGAGCCCCGAATAGACGAAGCCGAAGACCTTGCCCGACGCGCCGGGAGGCGTCGCACCGCGTACGATCATGTCGCGCGACGGATTGGTGATGCCGCCGGCGGCGCCCGCCAACGCCAGCAGGAGCGGCAGCACCGCGGACGACACGGTCTGGGTCGCGATCGGCACGGTGAGCGCGGCCGCCGCCAGGAGGCCGAACGCCGCCACCAGATCGTGCCGGCGGACGCGGTCGGCGAAATAGCCGCCGACCAGAATGCCCGCGGCCGAACCGGCGATGAACACGATCAGGCAGAAGGCGGCATAGTTCTCGGTGACGCCGAACATGCCGCTCCAGGCGGGCACGGCGAACTGCTGGATGCCGACGGTGTTGGCGGCGATCAGCGCGAAGTACGCGAGGCAGAGCAGCAGCGTGGGCTGCAGGAACAGCGCCAGCCCCGGCCGGCCGCCGGCCTGCGCCGCGGCCGCACGCACCTTGACCCTGTGATCGACCAGCTGCTCGCGATGGGCGAGCACCAGTCCCGACAGCACGATGCCGGGCAACGCGCCGATCAGGGCCGCCCCGACCCAGCCGAACATGCTGTCGAGGAAGTACATCACGGGCGCTGCGGCCCAGCCCAGCGATCCGCCCAGCCCATGAATGCTGAAGGCGCGGCCGAGGCGGTGCGTGTTCACCGACGAATTCAGCAGGGCGAAGTCGGCGGGATGGAAGACCGAGTTGCCCAGCCCGGCAATGACCGCGATGCAGGCGAACCCCAGGAAGGAATGCGCGACCGAGATGCACGCAAGACCGAGGCCGACGACGAAAAGGCCGCCGGCGAGGATCGGACGGGCGCCGAACCGGTCCACGGCAAAGCCCGCTGCGGTCTGGGCCACCCCGGAAACGCCGTAGAACATTCCCGCCAGCAGGCCGACATCGGCGTAGCTCAATCCCGCTTCCTGGCGGACGATCAGGAGCATGGTCGCGAAGGCGAGCTGATAGTAGT
Organism: Reyranella sp.; assembly: GCF_052439685.1. GTDB lineage: Bacteria > Pseudomonadota > Alphaproteobacteria > Reyranellales > Reyranellaceae > Reyranella. The sequence continues at coordinate 66,333 of NZ_JBQVQG010000002.1, read as the reverse complement.
GGCTCACCCCGTGGGCGACGCCGATCAGGCTGATCACCCGGAAATCATGCTGAAGCGGCGTGGCGGTGGCTGCGGACATGGGCACCTCGTGATGCCCATCATAGGGGATCCGCAGCGCGAACGGCGGCGGAATTGCGTGGACGAGCTATGCGGCGAAGCGCAGGGACGCCGACCGTATGCGCATCTGGCTTGCCACACCATGAATTGTGTTGCGGACCAGCAGCTGTACCGGCTTCGTCGCGTCGTAGGTCAAGACGGTGACACGATGCGTCGAAGGCCTCGCATCCAGGATGCGTTCGCGTCCCACGAAGCTGTCCGGATTCTCATCGGCAAGGACGACGCCCACACTCCCGCTCTGGACATCGATCTCCAGGTCGACGGCATAGCCGAGGCCGGGGAACGGCAGCGAGCCAAGCTTCTGCGTCGCCTGCTCGAGGCCGATCGACATCGCATACCACCAGATGTTGGGAGAGCAGACCAGTCGCCATTCGCCCGGCAGCGCCTTGAGCGACGCCTGGTTCAGCGCCGTCGCAGGATATCCCATGAGCGATACCTCGGGCGATTGCCCCGACTCCGGATTGAGTTCGTCGACCCGCAGATCGACCCACCCGAAATTGCCGCCGCCCGTCGTGAAGTCCAGGATCGTGGTCGTGCGGGACGGAAACAGCCGGCGCTTCACCTTCTCGAGGTCGTACCATTCGGCCCACGGCGTGCGTTCACCGTCGGTGCGCTTGCCAAACTCGGAAAAGGGCAGCGAGCCCTCTCGGAGCCACCGCTCGTATGGATAGGTGAGCTCGATCCAGCGCCCTCCGGCTTTCAGGTGCCGCAGCAGGTCGAGCGTCTCGGTTCGCGCGATGTCGAACGGCGCATGATGCAGTGAACCGATCGCCCACACCGCATCGTAGGGTCCGCCCTTCAGTCCGGCGAACGACCGCTCGTTCTCGACGTGAAGATAGCTGGCGCGTTCGCCCAGACCCAGACTTTCCACAACACGGCGAACCACGTTCAAGTTGTCGAGGACGAGGTCCGAAAACGTCCAGTGCGCCCCGCGCGCCAGAAAGCTGATGCCGTCGAAGCCGAAGCCCGAGCCCACTTCGACCACACGCCGCCCGGCGAATACATCGCCGTAGAGACAGTGAAACCAGCCGCGGACATCGGGGACCACCGCCGCCTCGTTCATCCGGCGCCAATGCGCCATCAGCGAGGCCCCGTCGAGCGACAGGAGATCGCCCGAATAGGTGCGGCCGAGAGTTTCACCCCCCGCTGGCAACTCGCGCCACTTGTCGCGCGACAGACTGAGGAATTCGTCGGACATTTCTCGACACTAGGCGCGTCGGGCACGCGTGCGCTAGTGTCGCCGCCGCAAAAGGGAGTACCAAATGAAGCGCTGGAAGCATCGCCCCGAAGGTTCGACCTGGGGAGACTGGGGCGACGAGGACCAACTCGGCCGCCTCAACCTGATCACGCCGAAAAAGGTGCTTGAGGGCATTGCCGAGGTGAAGGAAGGCCTGTCCTTCTGCCTTAGTCTCCCGCTCGATTTTCCGGGCGGCAACGTCTTGAACGCGCGCCGCCTGCCGCCCGTCCTGTCGCCCACCGGCGACGAGAACGGCTGGCGCTTCAACTTCCTGACCAACAGTCTGAACCCGCAGTTCGTCGATGTGGCGAGCGACGACCGGGTGATCCTGACGCTGCAGTATTCGACCCAGTGGGACACGCTGGCCCATGTCGGCGGCTTGTTCGATGCCGATGGCGACGGCGTGCCCGAGCCGCTCTACTACAATGGCTTCAAGGCCGGCTCCGACGTGGTCGGTCCGCTGCCCGACGCCGGCCGCGATGGCTGCGGCCATCTCAGCTATGCCCACAAGCTCGGCGTCGAGAACATGGCCGCCAAGGCGATCCAGGGCCGTGCCGTCCTGGTCGATCTGGAGAAGCACTATGGGCGCGACCACAAGTATGTGAGCTACGACGATTTCAAGCGCGTACTCGACGCCGACAAGGTCGTGGTCGAGCCCGGCGACATGATGCTGCTGTACACGGGCTTCACCGACGAGATCATGAAGATGAACAAGAACGTCGACCCGGCCCGCGCACATGCGATGTGCTGCGTGCTCGACGGCCGCGACAAGCGCCTGCTGCAGTGGATCACCGACAGCCAGATCTCGGCGCTGATCGCCGACAATTACGGCGTCGAGGCCGTGCCGGCGAAGCCCGGTCCCGACGATGCCGACCATCCGTCGCTGCCGCTCCACAATCACTGCCTGTTCAAGCTGGGGCTCAATCTCGGCGAGATCTGGTGGCTGAAGGACCTGGCACTCTGGCTGCGCGAGAGGCAGCGCTCGCGCTTCCTGCTGACGGCGCCACCGCTCCGCCTGCCCGGCGCCGTCGGTTCGCCCGCGACTCCCGTCGCCACGGTCTGAGGTCGGCCGTCGCGATGTCGTTCACGGCGTTCGTCGCCCAAGGGCTGAAGGCGGAGCGATTCGCGTTGCTGGACATCGGCTGTTCCGGGGGCCTCGATCCGAAATGGCGTGCCTTCGGCAACAGGCTCAAGGCGCTGGGAATCGACGCCAGCGCCAGCGAATGCCAACGCCTCACCTCGGAGGAGAAAAACCCGGACGTCTCCTACGTGGCCGCGTTCGTGAGCCCTCGCGCCGATGCACCGATCGACCTGTCGGCCGGCCCCGCGGCACCGCTGATCATGAAGATGCGCGATCGCATGAGTTTCATGCGCACACGCGAGATTCGCGACGCCAAACTCAGGATGGCCTCCACCGAGGAGCAGCTCCGGCACAATGCCTGGGAGCTGACCGGTCTCGCCGATCCCTCGAAGCCCGTGGTCGTGCCAGAGTTGCTCGCGGCGCGCGGCTGGACGGATCTCGACTACATGAAGATCGATACCGACGGCATCGACTGGCAGATCCTGCAGAGCTTCGAGGGACGGCTGCCGGCGAACCTGCTGGCCGTGCAGATGGAAGTGAACTTCGTGGGCGACGGCACCCCCGACGAGCATTCCTTCCACAACACCGACCGCTTCATGCGCCGTCACGGCTTCGATCTGTTCCGACTGGACGTGCGCAACTATTCCTCGCGGGCGCTACCCGCCCGCTACATCTGGCCGACGCCTGCCGAGACCCATTCCGGTCGCCCCTTCCAGGGCGAGGCCTACTACGCCCTCGATCTGCTTGGCCCGAACGGTCCGGCCCTCCTCTCACCGCTGAGCGCCGAGAAGGTCGCAAAGCTTGCCGCGATCCTCTCGGGCTGGGACGTGCCCGATGCCGCGGCCGAACTGTTGCTCGGCTGTCGAGACAGGCTGACCGCAGTGATCGATGTCGATCGCGGCCTCGATCTGCTCGCGGCCCAGGCGCAGGGCGATCGCGCCCGGCCGCTCGACTATCGCCGCTACATGGCCCGCTTCGAATCCGATCCGCCGGACTTCTACCGGCCGGAAGGGCCGATCCCGTTGCGCGAGCGGCTGGCCGCCGCCTGGCGTGCCTATCTGCGCCCCCGCGACAGGCGTTAGCTCAAGCCTTCTTCTCCCAGCCGCCGGTCTCGGTCTGCTGCCAATAGGCGACGGCGTGGCCTGCGGTCTTGTAGGCCTTCCAGCGCTCGCGCGCGTCGTCCACCGCTGTCTCATCGCGGCCGTCGAACAGTTCGAAGCAGCGCTTGTAGTCCCCGACTCTCCCCGATCTCGCCCGATCGGCGACGAAGAGAAAGCCGGCGCCGTTGGGATTCTCATCGAGATGCGTCAGCCAGATGGGCTGGCGGTCGGCCTCACCGTCCCGGGCGGCTCCATGCGGCAGGAAGCCGTCGGGATCGTAAACCCAGAGATGGGTGTTCAACGCATCCACCCGCTCCGGCGACCCGAGCAGCACCACCGCCCGCTCCCCCGCCTGCAACGTCTTGGTCAGCAGGCGCGGCAGCGTGTCTTCCAGCGACGATCGGGTCAGATGATAGAAGTTGACCTCGGTCGCCATCGGCTCGGTCAGCCTTCGTAATTCTCGGCGATCAGCCGGTCGAGCAGGCGCACGCCGAAAGCCGTGGCACCCTTGGGCGTGATGGTGTCGCCCTTGCCCGACCAGGCGACGCCAGCGATGTCGATATGCGCCCAGGCGACGCCGTCCTGCACGAACCGCTGCAGGAACTGCGCGGCCGTGATCGAGCCGCCATCGCGACCGCCGCCCACGTTCTTCATGTCCGCGATCTCGGAATCGATGAGCTTGTCGTACTTCGGGCCGAGCGGCATGCGCCACAGCTTCTCGCCGATTCCCGCACCTGCCGCACGGAGCCGGTTGGACAGCTCGGTGTCGTTGCAGAACAGTCCCGCCCGCTCGTGGCCGAGTGCGACGATGATTGCACCCGTGAGGGTCGAAAGCTCGACCATCGCCTGCGGCTTGAACTTCTCCTGCGCGTACCACATGGCGTCGCACAGGATCAGCCGGCCTTCGGCGTCGGTGTTGATGACCTCGACCGTCTGTCCCGACATCGACTTCACGACGTCGCCCGGACGCTGGGCATTGCCGTCGGGCATGTTCTCGACGAGCGCGCACACCGCCACCACGTTCGCCTTGGCCTTGCGGCCGGCGATCAGCCTCATGGCCCCGGTGACGGCACCGGCGCCGCCCATGTCCCATTTCATGTCTTCCATGCCGGCGGCCGGCTTCAGCGAGATTCCGCCGGTATCGAAGCACACGCCCTTGCCGATCAGGGCGACCGGCGCCTGCCCCTTCGGGCCGTTCATCCACTTCATGACGAGGAGCTGCGAATCGCGCCCACTGCCGTGCCCGACGGCCAGCAGCGTCTCCATGCCGAGCTTCTTCATCTCGGCTTCGCCCAGGATCTCCACCTTCACGCCGAGCTTTGTGAGCTCCTTGGCGCGGCGGGCGAATTCCACCGGAAAGAGAACGTTCGGCGGCTCGCTCACCAGATCGCGCGTCAGGAACACAGCGTCCACCACCGGCTCGAGCTGGCCATAGGCCTTGCGGGCGTCGGCGGGCGCGGCCAGCACGACGGTAAGCCGCTGCAGCGACAGTTTCTGCTCCGGCTTGTCCTTGGTCTTGTACTTGTCGAAGCGGTAGCTGCGCAGGCGAACGCCCAGGGCCAGATGCGCAGCCATCTCCGCCGGCGACAGGCGGCTTCCCTTGACCGGATCGACGACCACCGTCACCGCGGTGTGGCCGGCGGCATTGGCCTCGGCGGCGACGACACCGCCCAACTCCTCGGCTGCCCGCGCATCAAGGTCCTGTCCCTTGCCCACACCAATCAGCAGAAGACGTGCAACATCACCGGAGTGGCCGAGTACGGTCTGGGTCTGGCCCTTGGCGCCGGTGAAGCGCCCTGCCTCCAGGGCGCGGGTCACGGCCCCGTCGGCCGCCGCGTCGACGGCCTCGGCCGTCGCCAGGAGCTGCTTTTCGGCCCCGACGAACACTGCGACATTGCCGGCAAAGGCCTTCGGAAAGGCCAAAAACTCCACTTTCATCTACATCCCCTGCGCCTGGCGCCTGATTTGACCCGATATTTCGCCCCTGCGACGGGACCGCGCAAGCTGTGTTTGCCCGCCAAGCCCCTGCAAAATCGGGGTGGCATCGGGACGCAAGCGCCAGTATCAGTACCGGCCTTCAAAACGGACATGGAAATGACCACAGGAACATTGCCTCGCGTCTCGGTCGTCGGTCTCGGCAAACTCGGTGCCCCTCTGGCCGCCGTTCTCGCCAGCCGCGGCTTCACCGTCATCGGCCTGGATGTGAACAAGACGCTGGTCGACGCGATGAACGCCGGCAAGATGCCGATCGTCGAGCCGCAGCTGAACGAGCTGATCGCCGCCAGCAAGGAGCGCCTCACGGCGACCATGGACGCCAACGAGGCGATCCAGAAGAGCGACGCCAGCTTCGTGATCGTCCCGACTCCGTCCGACAGCACCGGCTTCTTTTCCAACCGTTTCGTGCTCCAAGCGATGGAGACCCTCGGCAAGGCCCTGAAGAACAAGCAGGGCTACCACATGGTCGTCATCACCAGCACCGTGATGCCAGGCACGACCGGCACCGAGATCAAGGACGCGCTCGAGGCCGCCTCGGGCCGCAAGGTCGGTCCCGACCTCGGCCTCTGCTACAATCCGGAATTCATCGCGCTGGGCAGCGTCGTGCGCGACATGCTCTTCCCCGATTCGATCCTGATCGGCGAGAGCGACACCAAGGCCGGCGACATGCTGCAGACCATCTACCTGCAGATGTGCGAGAAGAAGCCGCCGGTCCAGCGCATGAACTTCGTGAATGCCGAGCTCACCAAGATCTCGGTGAACACCTACGTCACCACGAAGATTTCCTACGCCAACATGCTGGCCGACATCTGCGACCGGATCCCGGGCGCCGACGTCGACGCGGTGACAAAGGCGCTGGGCGCCGACACCCGCATCGGTGCGAAGTATCTCAAGGGAGCGATGGGCTATGGCGGCCCCTGCTTCCCGCGCGACAACGTGGCGTTCGCCGCCTTCGCTCGCAAGATCGGCGCCCGCGCCGACGTGGCCGAAGCGACCGACCGCATCAACAACTTCCAGGTGGAGCGTCTTTCCGCCCTCGTTTCGAAGTTCGCCAAGGCGGGGACGCGCATCGCCATCCTCGGTCTCTCCTACAAGCCGCATACGCCGGTGGTCGAAGAGAGCCACAGCGTGAAGCTCGCCGCCAAGCTCGCCGACGCAGGCTACGTCGTCACGGTCCACGATCCGCTGGCCCAGGATGCGGCTCTGGCCGTGCTGGGCGACAAGGTTGTGGGCGCCTCCTCGATCGAGGGCGCGGTGCGCGAAAGCGACCTGCTGATCGTCGCGACCGGCTGGCCGGAGTACAAGGAGATCGCGCCGGACTGGTGCAAGCGCGAAGGCCAGCGCCTGACCGTTCTCGACCTGTGGCGGACCCTTCCCGCCGACAAGTTCGAGGCGGTCGCCGACCTTCTTTATCTCGGCTCCGGTCGCTGAGCCCGATTTCGGCATCCGCCAAGTGACCAAGCCCGCCAAGAGCGGGCTTTTTCATGTCAACTTCGCCGGAACGACGACCGTCCCTGCCCTCGGCTCTCCATCGCGCCTCTTCCCCGGCTCGCCTGAAGTCTCCCGCAGGTGAACCGAGGCTGGACGCGGCTGTGACGCCCCGTCAGATCGCGCGCCGTCCACGGAAGCGCAGCACCTTGCCGCGAAGGCTCGGATCGATGCGCGGCAAACCCGCCAGCACCTGGCTGCAGAACGGGTTGATGTTGGCGCCGACATAGTCGGTGAAGAGCGGCCAGAACTTGTTGTAGATGACGTTCACGCCGACGAAGCGCCGCGCCGTCCGCCGTCCCGGCGGCCGCGTTTCGGCCTCCGTCGCGGCGGCCTGCTTGAACAGCTTCGCGATCACCTTGAGCCGCTTGTTATCGAGCGGACCGGCCAGACGACCCGTCCTGACGGGCTCGTCCGCATGCTGTGTCGCTAGGCCGAACTCGAAGATGAACATCTCGGATTTCGGCAGCAGTTCCTCGAACGAGCCCCTCACCAGCCCCGGCAAATCCGTCGGGAGCCCTTCGCATTCGTTCGGCACCAGGACGGGGCCGGTGAATCCCATCGCCCTCCAGGCTGTCAGGAATCGGTCCACGAAGGTCCGCCGCGCCGCCACGATCATGACCGCGGTCGACCGCGGATAGGTCAACATCTGATCGGTCACGAAGGGCAGTGTATGGTCGAGATCGTACGTCAGGTCTTCGTAGAGATGCCATTCGAGACTGGTCGCCGTGTAGGGCGCCGTGGCTGGCTTCAGGGCCGCGTCGAGACCCGCCGTGAAACGCTCGTAGGACGTTTCGCGATCGAGCTTGATCTCCTCGATCTCGACGTCGGGCCAACCCCAATTGTCGGCCTGGGCCGGCACATAGGGAGTCGACACGTTCCAGATGTAGTCGTCCTGGTTGTTCATCCGGGTCTGCCGGCCCTTGTTGTTGGCGGCGGCAACGCGGGTGTGATCGCAATGATAACCGAACAGCTTGTCGATCAGCGTATCCACACGCCCACGATAGAGAGCCAGACGCGCGGCCAGGTTCGAATCGCAATGCCAGCCCAGCAGCATCGATTCGTCGAAACCATGGATCGCGAACATGTCCTCGCGCAGGGCGGCCTGGAAATCGCCCAGGGCGTCGTACTTCATCGGCATGAAATTGTGGACGACCTGGTTCAGGTGATAGCGCACCGACCAGTCCCGCAGCTTGGCGAGGTTGCCGGCAGGATCGCGGCGGTCGAAGGCCGCCTCCCACAGCATCTCGGGCAACTCGAAGCGCGGTATCTGATAGAAGCCGTCCGGCACCGCGCCCAGGATGTCGCTGAGCGATTCCCCGTCCGTCCGCGGCACGAGCAGCATGTCCGTGTTGGTATAGAGGACCCAGCGGTTCCTGGGATTCGACCGGCGCAGCGCAACGTTGCGCGACTGCGCCTCGAGCGCGACCAGATGAGTCTTGGACTTGAGATGCGCGTGCTGTTCGGGACGAATCCTCAGCACCCGCAGAACCTTCTTGGCCTTCTCGGTCAGCGTGTCGTGGATCGCCTCGGGAAACGTCGGATGGTCGTCCGGGGTGTTGTAATCGACGAAGAGAATCTCGTCTTCCGGATCCGACATCACCTCGGCCAGCGCGTTGAAGCTGATGGCCGCCCGCTTGTGCAGGTTGTACCCGTGGGTGTCGTTACGACCGTACAGAATGACGGAAAACATGATACCTCGCGTGAGGGGCGATCATTCAGGAAGCAGAACGCGACAACTCGTTTCGGGCTGCCGCATGTTCCACCAACGTCGGCTGACCGAGGTCCAGGACCTGCTGCCAATAGGCACGAGCAGCGTTTCGATCGCTGGCGTGGCTTGCCACGCCGAGTTGGAAAAGCGCTTCGGCGCGACGACCGGCGGTGTTGGCCCGGGCCATCACATCTTCCTGGGAGGCCGATTTGGACTGCAGGGCCAGGAGGGAGGCGACCCATTCGTCGCCAACAGCGGATTGCATCGCGCTCGGGGCCTTTCCAAGCCGCAGTTGAGCCGTGCGCAGGTACAGCTCCCAGTAGGGATCGCGCCTGTCGTTCCGCACCATCGTCTCGAGATTCGGGAGCGCGAGTTCGTAGTCCGCAAGACGCAGCGCGACATAAGCACTCGCCGCCGGACGCCCCCCCAGCAACTCGAGCTGTCGACGCCAGTCTGTGTTGGCCTGGTCGACATGCCCAAGGGCCATGTGCGCGATGCCTCGCGCACTCAAAGAGTCTGAAGACTTCGGATTGGCGGCGATGACCTTGTCGAGATCCTCGATGGCTGCTGCATACTTGCCCAGCGCGGACAGGGCCTCCGCCTTCAGAGCGAGAGCGTCCATGGAGCCTGGATGGAGCTTCAGGGTCCGCTCATAGTCTGCCAGTGCCAGTTCGGGCTGCCGATCGGCCAGATACGCATTCCCACGCGCGAGATTGGGCAGAGCGTACTTCTTGAGGGATTTCAGCACCCTCGTGTAGGAGACGATTTCCGCCGTATGCGACCCGATCTGGCGCAGCACGAAATGCCGGTCCGGCGCCCCTGCACGGCCTTTTTGCCGGAGCTGGCGCGCCTCCTCGTACCTGCCTCTGGCCGCGGCGCTGTCCCCGCTCATGTCGAGCACCTCGCCTTCGGCTTCGACGGCATCGGCAAAGGACGGCGCGACCGCTGTCGCCTGGCGCAGCAGATTGATCGCAGCCTGGCTGTCACCCATGCGACAGAGCGCCAACGCGCGCAGGAAGAGATGCTCGGCTTCGCTTCCGTTGGCGCCGGGAGACCAGTCATCGGCCGGCTGCCGCCGCCGCGCTCCCAGAGTCCCCCGCAGGCTTCCCGACAGCCGCACCAACATCCCTGAATTACTCACTCAATTGCTCCTGCACGGTAAGGCGACCAGACACACCCAAGACGGCCTAGAGCTTACCCCGCGCATGGGCAACTCGCAGAAGTGTCAGAAAGCTCCGATTGCCGGCAATCCACCCGTAAACCTGTCCGCTAACTTAGCGTCGAGGCCCCGTCAAGGCACCCGATCTGCTCTCCTCTATATTGGTCGGAGACTGCGGGAATTTGACGGACTCCCGGCGCATCGATAACAAGCCCGCAGATGAACACAGCCTTTGCAGCAAGCGTCTCTGGCACCCCCGACCGGGCAATTTACCTTCAAGATAAGTTACTCACGGGTAACGACATTGTGCAAACAAGCACAGCCAGAAAAGCATCGCCGATCCCGCGCCAGGCCGGCCCGGATCGAGGCCGTCCAGGCGAATGATCACTCAGCCCTATCTCAGTATCGTCGGCTGGGCCCGGAACGACGGCTACACGCCGAACTACGCGAATCGCCTGGAGCACGCTCTGGGCTTTCTCGTCCGCCAGCTGGACAAGCACAAGGTTCCTTCCGAACTGATCGTCGTCGAATGGAACCCGCCCCCGGACCGGCCGCTGCTTGCAGAGGAAATGGGGCCGCTGGGCGGGGCGGGCCACGTGACCGTTCGCTTCATCGTGGTTCCTCCGAAGCATCACGAGGGTCCGCGAGGATGGCAGACGCGTGGCATGCATGTGAACAACGCCGCCAATGTCGGCATGAGGCGAGCCCGCGGCCGGTACGTCACGCCGAAGGCGTTGGACACCTTCTATTCCGAGCAGCTCGTGTCGCGCCTGGCCCAGCTAAATCTGGATGATGGCTGCGTCTATCGGTGCGACCGTCTCGACGCGCGAATGGAGGACGAGAGCTGGCTGAACCTTCCGGACGAAGAGCTCCTGGCGGCACTCGCGCGCCACACCGTCCAAAGGCACGGACGATTGACGCACAGCATCGACTGGAAGATGCGCGACCTGCATACCAATGCGTGCGGCGACTTCCTGCTGATGACGGCCGAGAGGTGGTCGGAGATCCGAGGCTACCAGAAGGACGCCAGCGTGCTCTGCCTGGATTCCGACTCCATAGCGCTTCATGCTGCGGCAGCGCATGGTGCCTCGGAAATCCACTGGCTGGATGAGTGCATTTACAAGGTCGTCCATGGCAACACCCACGCCCAACGCACGGCGACGGTCTGGAAGGATTGGCAGCTTCGCCTCGACCAGCATCTGATGGGACGAAAGCGGCGCGACCTGGCCATGTCGCTCCGGGTGTGGCTCGACTATCCCCGCCGGCGCGTCCGCGGTCTCGAGGAGATCCTGGCGCCTTCGATCGAGCGTAACTTCGTGGCGAAGGCCGCTCGATACGCGCGAAACGACACCTCCTTCGTCACGAACGACGCCGATTGGGGCCTGGCGCGCGAACACCTGTCCGAGCACACCGTGCTGCGGGCCACCTGGGACACTGCATGACGGTCCGGCAGGCCGTCTGCCTGGTCGGGGGCCGCGGGACGCGACTGGGCGCTCTCACCCAGAGCACACCAAAGCCGCTTCTCGACGTCGGCGGCCGGCCATTTCTCGACTATCTGATCGGCGAGGCCAGTCGCTTCGGTCTCGAGCGGCTGTTGTTGCTGGCCGGACACAATGCCGGCGAGGTCGTGCGGAACTATGACGGCAAAATCGTTGGCGGACTGTCGGTCGAGGTGATCGTCGAAGCGACACCGGCCGGCACGGCCGGTGCGCTGGTCAATGCAGCGGAAGCCCTCGATCCCGTCTTCTTTCTCTTCAACGGCGATTCCTTCTTCGGCTTCAACTGGCTCTCTCTGGTGTCCCCGCTCGACCGGGAGGACTGGACCATGCAACTCGCGCTCGCGCGCGGCGTCCGGGGTGGACGGTACGGGCGCGTGGAAACCGAGGGCGCTCGGATAACGCGCTTCCTGCCCAAGGGGGAAAGCGACCTGCCCATCAACGCCGGCATCTATCTCGTCCGGCGTCGAATCATCGACAGGATCCACAGCGTTCCCTGCTCGCTCGAAAACGACATCCTTCCTCAGCTCGCTTCGGAAGGCGCCCTGCTCGGGTTCGCAACCGAAGGCACCTTCATCGATATCGGCATCCCGGAAGACTTCGCGCGCGGACAGGAGGCCATGCCGGCCTTCATCCGCCGGCCCGCGGCGTTCCTCGACCGCGACGGCGTGATCAACCACGACGACAACTACGTCCACCGGCCGGAGCAGATCCGCTGGATCGACGGCGCGAAGGATGCCATCCGCTGGCTGAACGATGCCGGCTATTACGTGTTCGTCATCACGAACCAGGCCGGCGTCGCGCACGGACACTATGGCGAGGATCAGGTCCACACGCTCCATGCCTGGATGCAGCGCGAGCTTCAGGGTGCCGGGGCTCACGTCGATCGCTTCGAGTATTGCCCCTATCACCCCGAGGGCGCCGTCGAGCGCTATCGCCGGGTTTCGGACCTACGCAAGCCCGGTCCTGGAATGATCCTCAAGGTCAGGGACGAGTGGCCTGTCGACATGGACGAATCGTTCATGATCGGCGACCGCGACATCGACCTGCAGGCCGCGGCGGCTGCCGGCATCGCCGGTCACCGGTTTCCCGGCGGCAACCTCCTCGACTTCGTCAGGACGCACGTACCGGCGAGACGAAAAAATCCCGCGTCGCGTTGATCGCCAGCACCTTTTCAACGACGTCGGCCGGCAAAGCCCCCTGCTCGCTCGCCTGGGCATTCGTCTCGGCCTCGGCCGGGTGCAGGACGCCCGGGATGACGCTCGAAACGGCATCGAACGAAAGACAGAAGCGCAGCGCACGCAGCACGGCCTCGCGTCCTGGGGTCGCCGAGGCCGCCGCAATAAGATCGCGCGCTCCGTCGATCCAGTTGTCGAGTTGGGCGCGCGACCACGCCGCCCGATGGTCCCCGGCAGCAAAGACGGTGGACCGCTCGATGGTCCCCGTCAGGAAGCCAAAACAAAGGGGCGTCCGGGCGATGAAGGCCGCCCCGCGGCGGGCGACCTCGTCGAGCAAACCTTCCGTGACGACGCGAACGTCCATCATGTTGAAGTTGGCCTGAACGATCGGCGCGCCGGCGACGCGCAACGCGTCGACCGCGCCGGCGGGATTTTTCGCGGAAACACCCCAGGAGCGGATTTTCCCCTCGGCGGCCAGGGCGGCAAGCACCTCCGTCGTCTCCTCGGCCGCCAGAATGTCCGAGGGCGGATTATGGAGCTGCAGAACGTCGAGATAGTCCGTCCCAAGGCGCTTGAGACTGCGTTCGGTCGAGCGCCTGATGGCGGCTGCCGAGAAATCCGGTGGCTTCGTCCAATCGTCGTAGCCGGCCTTGCTGGCGATGACAGCCTTGTCCCGCCTTCCCGCCACCGCCTGCCCGATCAGGACCTCGCTGTGCCCCGACCCGTAGGCGCTGGACGTGTCGAACAGGGTGATGCCGAGATCGAGCGCCCGATGCAGAGCCCTCAGGGATTGAACGTCGTCGGTATCGCCGTAAGACGTCGCGCCGGCCGTTCTTCCGCCGATGCCCCAGGCACCAAAGCCGACCTCCGAGACGAGAATTCCGGTCTCGCCCAGCTTACGATATTTCATCGGATCGGCCGCAGGCTCAGTAGTGACCGGCGAGTTCGGGCGTGATCTCGACGGCGCGCGGCGCGTAAAGATAGGCGCCCTTCTTGTTGCCCCACCAGACGATCTCGCGACACCATTTCTGGAAGTCATCGTAAGGCCGGCTGGTGCGGTCCACTTCAACGACGATCGGAACCTTGCGCAGCAGCGCGGGCTCGCCGCCGCGTACCTTGTTCCAGTAATCGAGCAGGTCGTAGTCGAGCTTCACCCTCACGTCGCCCTTGGCAAACGGCTGGTGCACCAGCGCGTGGTTCAACCTGACGGCTTCCTCGACGATCTCGATGGGAAGACCGTCGCTGCGCGCGCGCACGGTCTCGGACAGGAGTTCACCAGCTTCCTTGTAGAAATCGTCGAACCGGCCCTCCGCCGTGAGCTTCACGAAGATGTACTCGTCAGCCGGCCAGAAGATGTTGAGATACTCCTTGGAGAAAACATACTCGGAACCACCCTGCTGGATGGATCGGGCCTCGCTCTCGAAGAAGGCATTGATCCCCGCGATCGTCGGGAACCTCTTGGCGTCGGCGGCCATGAAGGCCTCGATCATGTCGCGGTAGGACATGCCGGAAATTCCGTGCGCCAGGATGAGCGGGATCTGGAAAAGCTTGTCGAAGTGGAGCAGCGCCGTCATCCAGCAGAAGATGCGTGTGCGCCGCCAGTCGTCGAGCGGCGTCGCCGCGGTAGCGATGACCAGATCCTGCACTTCCGGCACGTCGTCATCGAGCTCGATGCGCTCGCCGTGGATGTTGATGATCTTCGACTCGACCGTAACCATGCCGTACTTCGCCTGATAGGCGGGATCGCCCATCTCGGCATTCGGCAGGATCGACAGGTTATTGAACTGGATGCGGTTGTGCTGGCCGTTCTCCATCAACTGGTCGACGCCGCGCACGAAGGACTCGTAGGTCTCGCCGGGCAGGCCCAGGATCAGGTCCGAGTAGGTTTCGACCTTGTCGCGCGTGAAGCGGCGCTGCAGCTCCATGTACGTGCCAAGCGAGATATTGTCGCGCTTGATCGCCTCCAGCGTCGGCATGTCGACGCTCTGCATCGACAGGGCCACGCCCTTGTTCAGGCCGGCATCGGACAGGATCTTCTGGGTTTCGTAGGCCCGTTCCGTCGCGTTCTTGGTGTTCTGGACGGACAAGGCCACCGGATACCCGGTCGTCTTCTTCACGTCGGCAACGTAGTTCGCGATGTCGACGTCGCGCTTCTGGATGCCGAAATTGGCATCGCAGCAGAAGATGTACTCGATCTTCTTCTCGGCGAACCAGTCGACCTCGCGATAGAGCCGCTCTTCGCCGAACTTGGTGACCTTGCCGGCCGTGGCTGAGCCCCAGTCACAGAAAGTGCAGCGGAAGGGACAGCCGCGGTTGGTTTCCCAGAGACCGATCCAGCTTTCCGTCCGGTTCGCCGCCATGATCTCGTCGAAGGCGCCTTCGAGGAACGGCGACGGAATCTCGTCGAGGTCACGAACGCGGTCGAGATTCTTGGTGCGGACGAAGCTGCCGTCGGCCTTCACTAGGCTGACGCCCGGAAGGGCATCCCATGTCGACCGGTCGTGGAACGTTTCCAGGAGCTTCAGAAAAGTCCGCTCACCCTCGTTATGAACCGCGAGGTCGATCTGGCGATTGGCCCGCATGAAGGCCTCGGGCTGATCGGGCACGTGCGGCCCGCCAAAGATGATGACGATGCCGGGCTTCAACGCCTTCAGGCGACGGGCAATCTCAAGCGAAATCCGGCCGTTCCACACATAGCTGCTGAAGCCAACGATATCGGCATCCTTCAGGGCTTCGACCGCATCGGCGATGCGCACGCGCTTGTAGAGAGACGGCAGGAACCGGTAGAGCTCCGGCCGGGCTGCGAACTTCTTCACGTAAGTCTGCAGCAAGGCGACCGAATAGGGCAGATAGTTCTGGCCGGAGAAGGAATTGTTGATCTGGACCAGGCCGACAACCAACGGATTCGTCGGCGGCGTCGCTTGCACGGTGGCTTGTTCGGCGTGTGGCGTCGACATTCGCTGCGCCCCGTTGTCCTCGGTCCCTTGGCGGAATCCAGCCAAAGGAGTGGATGATATGTCGGTGGAAGTCGCCCCGAGAGGTAGAGCCCCCCACTTCGCATTGCAATAGGATTGACTGGCGTAATCCCGCGGTCCAGCAGGGATTTTCGGTGTCTCGAGGGTGGAATGCAGTTTGCAGGCAAAAAGGTTCTGGTCACCGGTGGGGCCGGCTTTCTGGGAACCAACCTGGCTCTGAAATTGACCGCCCTCGGCGCCAGACTGCGATTGACGATCCACCGAAAACCCCTCCAGATTCCGTTCCCAGATGCCGAGGTCTTGGAAGCCGATCTGCGACGGCCCGAGGATTGTGCCCGCGCCGTCGAGGGCATGGATATCGTCTTCATCTGCTCGGCACAGACCTCCGGAGCGGGCGTCATCCGAACCACCCCTCTCGTGCACGTGACGCCGAACGTACTGATCAACAGCCTGCTGCTCGAGGCTGCCTACCAGGCGCAGGTGAAGAAGGTCTGCTTCATCTCGAGCGGCGCCGCCTATCCGGGGACCGGAGCCCGCCCCGTCACCGAGCCTGAGATGTTCAACGGCGATCCGGAGGAAGTCTATTTCCCGGCGGGATGGATGAAGCGTTATGCCGAAATCCTCTGTCGAACCTATGCCGAGAAGATCGCGAATCCGATGTCCACCGTGGTCATCCGTCCCTCGAACGTCTACGGCCCCTACGACAAGTTCGACTTCGCCGTGAGCCACGTGACGGCCGCGCTGGTGCGCCGGGTCGCCGAGAGGCAGAACCCACTCCTGGTCTGGGGCACCGGCGAGGACATACGCGACCTGATCTACGTCGACGACTTCGTCGAGGGCACGCTTGCGGCGGTCTCGACGGATCTGCCCTTCCTCGCCATCAACATCTGCGCCGGCCGCGGCTACGCCGTCCGCGAGGTCCTCGAGACGCTGCTGGAGGTCGATACCTTCGGCGACGCCCGGGTTACGTTCGATGCAACGAAGCCCAGCACGGTTCCCGTACGGCTGATGGACAACGGTCTCGCCCGCTCGCTGCTCGGCTTCGAGGCCAAACTATCCCTGGCGGACGGCCTGCGGCGAACCCTGGGCTGGTACAGGGACGACCCGGCCAGCCCGGCGCGCCGCTAGAACGGTCCCCTGAAGCGCTTGTAGCCTTCGGTCATCGATCGCTCGACGGGGAGCTCGATACCGTGGCCGCTGCCGCGGACCTGAGTCAGGATCGCTTCGACGGTCTCGTGCTGACTCGGATAATAGATGTCTTCGAGGCTCTTCGCCGTCGGACACGGCGCCGACGCCATGCCGAGCATCGCCGGCGCCTGACGCAGCATCGACGGGTCACGCAGCATGATCTGCCGGCAGACCTCGGCGGTGACGCCGTATTCGAGCCAGGACGTATCGGCGATGACCAGCTTGCCCGTCTTGCGGATGCTGTCGATGACGAGGTCCCAGTCCGGATGGCTGATGGAATTGAGATCGATGACTTCGACCTCGATGCCGGCCTTCTCGGCAACGTACTGGGCCGCACGCAATGCCTCGAGCACCATCACCGAGGTCGCCACCACCGTCACGTCGCGCCCTTCGCGGGCGACGTAGCTGGTCAGCGGGATCGGCTTCGACGGGGTGCCCGCCGACACTGAGAAGTCGAGATTGTAGAGCAACCGGTGTTCGATGCTGACCACCGGGCCGGGATGCCGGGCGATGATCTGCGGGTACATGTCGAGGATCGCCTGGCTGGTCGACGGCATGACGACCGTCAGGCCGGGATAGTGCGCAAATGTTGCCTGCGGGCTCTGCGAATGCTGGGCACCCTGCCCCCAGCTGCGGCCGACCACGAGGCGAATCAGCATAGGGCACGACATGATGCCGCCGAACATGTAGCGGTACTTGGAGGCCAGATTGATGATCTGGTTCATCGCCAGGAACGAGAAGTCGGCGCGGATATGGGTGGTGATCGGATAATCCCCGACCAGCGCCGCACCGATCGCCACGCCGGTCATGCCCTCTTCCATCAGCGGCACGTCGAACACGCGCTCGGCGCCGTATTTCTGCGCAAGGCCGGTGGTCGAGCCGAAGATGCCCTTAAAGTCGTCGACACCCTGGCCCATGATGAAAGTGTTCGGATGATCGGCCAGCGCCGCATCCATCGTCTCCAGCAGCGCGCCGGCATAGGACAGGACGCGCGTCTGCATCGACGGACGCTCTTTCGTAGAGACGTTCATGCTCAAGCCCTGCCTAGATAATGTCGGTCAGCAATTCGTCTCGCCCCGGGAAGGGACTGTTCTCGGCGAACGCGGCGGCGGCCGCGATCTCCCGCTCGATCTCCGGCTTGAGCTCGGCGACGAGTTTCTCGTCGAGCAGCAGCGGATCGCGTGCTTTCCACGCATCGATGTCGATGGCGCTGCGGTATCCGAAATGAAAATCGTCGCCGACGCCGACATGCTCCTTGTAGCGCCCCGTCGCGATCTCCAGGACGAAAGGCCGGCCAGCCCGCACGACGGATAGCGCATCGAGGGTGGCCTGGCGGATCGCCAGCATGTCCCACCCCTCGTCCACCCGGCGCGATTCGATGCCGAAGGTCGCGGCGTGTTCGAGAAGATTGTAGGATTGCCGGGCATTCTTGAAACTGTGCACGGCGAGCCCGTTATCCTCGCAGAGGAACAGCACCGGCACCTTCATGAGCGCCGCGAAGTTAAGGCTCTCGTGATAGACGCCCTCTTCGGTCGCGCCGTCGCCGAACACCGCGACGGCGACGCGCGGGCTGCCCCGGCGCTTGAACGACAGCGCGGCCCCGACGGCGTGGGGAATGGAACTGGCGACAACGGCCGAGGAGCCCATCAGGCCGACTTCCGGGGCCGAGAGATGCATTGAGCCGGCCTTGCCCTTGGAGACGCCGCCGATACGGCCGTAGAGTTCGGCGAACATCTTGTCGAGCGAGCCACCCTTGGCAATGTAGAAGCCGTGTGAGCGATAGGTCGCGAACACGAGATCGTCGACGTTCAGAGCATCGCAAACCCCGACCGCCACGGCTTCCTGGCCGATCGACAGATGAACGGGGCTTTGGATTCTGTCGGACGGGTAGAGCTCGATGATGCGCTCTTCGACCAGCCGGATCGTCAGCGCTGTCCGGAAAAGTCGGCGGTAGCGCTCGTCGCTGTCCATCAAACTACATTCCCCAGGCCTGAAAGTCGGCCCGTCCGGCCGTCCCTGACGCCTCTCCTAGCGATACGCCTGCCACTATTCAACACGCCGGTTTGCCCGATACCAGACGAGAAGCTCCTCCAGCCCCTGCTGAAGCGAGGTCGCCGGCCGCCAGCCCGTCGCCTCCATGAAACGGCGACCCGAAACCCGCAGCATCGAGGGGCCGAGGTTCTGCCCTTCCAGTTCGACCACCGCGTCCCGGAAGCCATCGGCCTCAAGCAAAGCCTGAAGAATCGATCGGACCGAGACCTCGTCCTCGGTCGCCACGTTGAAGGCCTGAAACCCCGCTTCCCGCTGCAACGCCGCCTTCACGGCACCGGCGAGATCCCGCGCGTGGATCAGGTTCCGCGTCTGGGTGCCGTCGCCGGCCAGCCGGATCGGATTGGCGCGTTCGACGACACGCCGGACGAGCGACGGCAGGAAATGGCCCGTTCTCGGATCGAAGTCGTCATGCGGTCCGTAGACGAGAGCCGGTCGCAGAACGATGGCGGACTCCAGCCAGCCGAGAGTCCGGACGTACCATTCGAGTTGCTTTTCCAAATAGCGATGCATCCACCCCACCCCGAACCAGTGTCCGGGCGGGTTGCCGGTCTCGTATTGCTCTTCGTCCAGCAACTCCGTGGCCGGTGGATAGCCCGTGCAGGAACTCACGAGAACGACTCGTCGCGCCTCGCCTCGTGCCGCAGCCTCCATGGCATTCGTGACGATGCGCAGGTTGTCGAGGACCGATTCCACCGGCTCGTCCCGTAGCACGGCGCTGGTGGACACGCGGCCGGCACACAGGACGACCGCCTCGCAACCGGCGAAAGCCCGCGAAGCCTGGGCGCGGTCGTTGAAATCGCATTGGATCCACCGGACGCCTTCGGCGGAAAAGGGCGGACGCGACCTGTAGGTGGCAACAACCGGCTCCGCGCCTGGAGCAGCCAGGACCTCGACCACGTATCGTCCGATCAGCCCTGTTGCGCCGGCCACTGCGATCGTCATCTTCCTTCAGTCTCCCGTCACCTGCATGTCGCGCGGACCGTAACCGCCGGCCGGCAGATTGTCGCACAGTTCGGACGACCGGGCCGTGGGACGTGCTAAGGAGCGCCCGCAAGATCGATGAGTTAACGGGAAAACGGAATGTCGCCGCATCAGCGCCTGGGCCCGAGAGAGTTTGAAGTCGCGGTCGGACTCCCCACAGGAAGCCTGGACGAGCGCACCAAGGCGCTGCTGGAGAAGACTCCGCTCCTGTACTCACCCCTGGACGAGGCTGCCCAGACAGACGCCCGCATCAAGGTGGCCGAGGACATCGATCGCGGATTCACGGTCGTCGGGGAGCATCGCGAGTCCATCTGGCGTGATGCCTGGCAGGATCATCTGGACGATTTCATCAGGTCGGGCCATGCGCTGGAGGCGCTCAATCCGCGTTTCGTGGGAGGTACCGCCCTGCTGCGCTGGCAGGGCGCCTACGTCGAGGGAGTCACCGAGCGGTTCGAACTGGCCTTCCTGGAGATCTTCCGTGACTGGTTGTTCCGGACCTATCTTGCGGATGCGGCGCATCTCTACGAGTTCGGCAGCGGCAGCGCGTTCAACGTCGCAGCCTATGCGAAGCTCTATCCCCGGACCTCGATCACCGCGCTCGACTGGGCGCCCGCCGCGGTCAAGATCGCCGACCTGCTGGGCGAACAGCACGCAATGAAGATCGCCGGCCAGCGGTTCGATTTCTTCGTTCCCGACAGCAGCTTCGAGTTCGCCCCCAAGAGTGTCGTGCTCACCATGTGCGCTCTCGAACAGGTGGGCGACCGGTTCCGTCCGTTCGTGGACTTCATCCTGGCGAAGCGGCCGCAGAGGGTGGTCCATGTCGAGCCCATGCTGGAACTCTACGACCCCGAGCTGCCGCACGACGCCCTGGCCATCCGCTACCATCGGCAGCGCAAGTATCTCAGCGGCCTCCTGCCTCATCTGCATTCCCTGGAAAAAGCCGGCTCCATCCGGCTCCTCACGGTGCAGCGCCTCAAGTTCGGCAGCCGCTTCCACGAGTGCTTCTCCGTGGTCGCCTGGGAACCGGTCTGAGGGGGCCGGGCCCCAATCCCGGGGTCGCATTCACGGGCGAGACGGGCTAATGAGGCCCCATCGGCGCGCAGGAGCGCCCGGCCAGGTCCAAAGCCAAGCGAGAGGCAGCTCGAAATGTCGGCCAAGCGCGCCCTGATCACGGGCATCACGGGAATGGTCGGCTCGCACCTTGCCGAGTACATCCTGAAGCACACCGACTGGGAGATCGTGGGCCTTCTGCGCTGGCGCAGCCCTCTCGACAATCTCAGCGCCATCGTCGGGCCGATCAATTCGGGTTCGCGGGTACGGCTCGTCTACGGTGACCTGAGGGACACGCTGTCCATCCAGCGCGCCGTCGAATCGGCCAAGCCGGACTATGTGTTCCATCTGGCCGCCCAGAGCTTTCCCCGCACCAGCTTCGATTCGCCTCTCGACACGATGGACACCAACATCCTCGGGACGGTGCGGGTGCTGGACGCTCTGCGCACGACGGCCGCAGACGCCGTCATCCACGTCTGCGCCTCGTCCGAGGTCTTCGGTCGGGTGCCGAAGGAAAAGCTGCCGATCTCGGAGGAATGCAGCTTCCATCCCGCCTCCCCCTACGCGATCTCCAAGGTCGGTACCGATCTCGTCGGTCGCTTCTATGCCGAGGCCTACGGCATGAAGGTCATGACCACGCGCATGTTCACCCATACCGGCCCGCGCCGCGGCGACGTCTTCGCAGAGTCTACCTTTGCCAAGCAAATCGCGATGATCGAGCACGGCCTGGTTCCGCCGGTGGTCAAGGTCGGCAATCTGGAATCACTGCGCACCGTAGCCGACGTGCGCGACGCCGTGCGCGCCTACTATCTTCTCGTTACGAAGAATCCGGTCGCGGGCGCCTACTACAATATCGGCGGCACCCACTCCTGCACCGTCGGCAATATCCTCGAGCATCTCGTCGCGCTGTCGTCGAAGAGCGCAGAGATCAAGGTTGAGGTCGATCCCGACCGGCTTCGCCCCATCGATGCCGACCTGCAGGTGCCGGATACTTCGAAGTTCGAGAAGCATACGGGCTGGCGGCCCGAGATTCCCTTCGAGCAAACGATGCGTGATCTGCTCGACTATTGGCGCCAGCGCGTCGCCGTCGAGGGCAACCGGTTCCTCACGCGATAGCCAGAAGACCCCGAACAGAGCATCCGAAGATGAAGCGCCCGCCGACAAGCGACAACATGTCGATGGCAATGTCGAGAACGCCCTACCGCGTGTCCTTCTTCGGGGGAGGCACCGACTATCCCGAGTGGTATCGGGACCATGGCGGCAGCGTGTTGTCGATGGCCATCAACAGATACTGCTACATCGTCGGGCGTCATCTCCCCCCGTTCTTCGCGACTCGTCACCGGGTGGTGTGGTCCCACATCGAAACCGTCAACTCGATCTCCGAGATCCTTCATCCCGCGGTCCGGGCTGGGCTGCAGTACATGGAGTTCGGCAACGACCGGGGTGTCGAAATCCACCACCAGGGCGATCTTCCGGCACGCTCCGGCATCGGCTCCAGCTCCGCCTTCTCCGTGGGACTGATCAACGTTCTGCACGCGATGCGTGGGCAGACGATCAACAAGCGCGATCTCGCCAATGCCGCGATCCATCTGGAGCGCGACATACTGCAGGAAACGGTCGGATGCCAGGATCAGGTGGCCAGCGCCTATGGCGGTTTGAACGTCATCCGTTTCGGAGCGGACGGCGCCATCGACATCTTGCCGCTGGATCTGTCGGGTCAGAACCAGCGGAAGCTGGAGGACTGGCTTCTTCTTTTCTACACCGGAACAACCCGGCTTTCTTCGACCATCGCGAAGTTGCTGATTTCCAATCTCGCCGCGAAGAGCGATCATCTCCAGCAGATGCATGCCATGGTCGATCCCGCCGCGAAGCAACTGCGAACGGGTGACATGGACTCCTTCGGACGGCTCCTGAACGAAGCATGGCAGCTCAAGCGCCAGCTGTCGGATGGCGTCACGACGGATAGCATCGACGATGTCTACGCTGCGGCCCTGTCCGCAGGGGCGCTCGGTGGCAAACTGCTGGGTGCCGGCGGCGCGGGCTTCATGGCCTTCATCGTGCCGCCCGAGAAGCAGCCGCAGGTTCGGGCGGCGCTCGCCCATCTCCTTCACGTGCCGGCAGGAATCGATTTCACCGGATCGACCATCGTCTACCGCCAGCTCGAAACCCTGCCCCAATCCTGACAGCGACGGGAATTCACATGGAGACTTTTCCGACGACACTCGACTCGGTCCGGCTGATCAAGCCGCCGACGGTCTTCGAGGATTTCCGCGGTCATTATGTCGAGACCTACAACGAGCGCCTGTACCGTGAGGCCGGGATCGACCAGCATTTCATCCAGGATGACATTTCGGTCTCGCGCCGGCATGTGCTGCGCGGCATCCACGGCGACGGCAAGACCTGGAAGCTCATCTCCTGCCTGCAGGGAAGCTTCTACATGGTCGTGATCAACAACGATCCCCAGTCCTCGCAATACCGGAAGTGGACGTCGTTCACCCTGTCGGACAGCAACAGGCTTCAGGTGCTGGTGCCGCCGAAATTCGGCAATGGCCATGTCGTCATGAGCGAGCAGGCCATCTTCCACTACAAGCAGACCACGGACTACGATCGCTCGGGCCAGTTCACCCTCGTCTGGAACGATCCGTCCCTGAATATCTGGTGGCCGGTCCAGGATCCGATCGTTTCGGAGCGCGACCAGGGACGCTAGTCGCCTTCCGTCAACGGCCCGCGCCGGCTTGGAAAGACGAGAGTTCGTCGACCGCGCCGGCCAGATGGTAGAGGCTGGTCGCGGGCATGAAGTCGACGAGCGGCGATCCGTCGGGGCCCAGGCGGTCCACCCATCCGCCGTTTGGCGCAGGAGCGAGGAAACGACGATACAGGGCTCGCGTCAGCTCGACGGCCCTCTCCGCCGATCCCATCCGCCCGCGCCGCGCTTCGGCCAGATCGCTCTTGATGGCCTCGGTCATCGGCCAAAGTCGACGGGATGGCTTCAGGATGGTGCCGTCGGGGTGCACTTCGTCGACGATCAGCCCGTCGGCGTCGAAACCCGCGCGGCCGGCATTGTCGTATAGCCGCTCGACGACCGCCCCGACCCGACCGTCGTCCGCCTGCGTTTCATAGCGACGCAACAGCCAGCACCATTCGAAATGGTGCCCCGGCTCGACGATCGCGCCGTTGCCGGGGACTGGCCGCAGCGCGTCGTCGAAATTTTCGAAAAGCACGCCCTGCCCGGCCTGGAAGAACTTGGCCAGGAAGAGCTCGAACAGGCTCGCGGCTCTTTCGAGAAAGCGCCGGTCCCGGGAACACTCCCACAGTGCAAGGAGGGCCTCGAATAGATGCATGTGCGGGTTCTGCCGGCGCGGCCCCTCCCGCCATGGCGATGCCTCGACGTATCCGCCCCCCCACGGCGCCGTCATCTCGCGATCGAGGAAGACCAGCGTCTCATGGGCAAGCGTCAATTCTTCCCGGTTCCCGGTCGCCTGGACATGGGCGGCAATCGCGAGAAGCACGAAAGCGTGGGCATAGAGATCGCGCGTGGCATCAACGACGGTTCCATCCCGCGCGATCGAGAAGCCCCAGCCGTCCCGACCGTCGCGACGGTAATAATCCCGGCACATCGATCCGAAAGCGCGTTCCGCCAGCGCCGCCGCCCCGGAGTGCCATCGCTGACGCTGCGCAAGCGAAAAGACGAAAATCTGCCGGGCCTGGACGAGCAGCCGGATCGGCATCTCCTGACGGGGAGTGCCGTCGAAGCTCAGACCTTCCTCGAACCGTCCAGCCCTGCCGTCGAACCCCGCCGTCGCCCACAGAGGCAGCGCCTGGTCGCGCATCCAGCTTTCCATCAACCCCGCGACCGTACGCACGTCGTGCGGCATCAGGGGCGGCTCTCCCCCGCGGCCGCGGCGGCCGCGCTACCGCTTGAGCAGATCTTCAACACGTTCTGCGGGTACCGCCACGACGTTCGGCGACAGCAGCGTTCCCTCGACCGCGCGCTCGGGCCAGCCGCCATTCGGACAGAAGGAGAGGATTTGATAGTCGTGCTGCTGGCGAAGTGCGCCCAGCAGCGAGTCCGCACTCTGGCCTTGCGCCTGCAACGCCCGCTCGTTCAACTCCATGAGGAGCACCGGCCGTGCCGTGGTCAGAAGCTGCCGCGCCCCTGCGACGACGCCGGCCTCGCCGCCCTCGACGTCGATCTTGACCATGTCGACGCGGGACAGGTCGTGTTTGGCAACCACCGCATCGAGCGTCTCGAGGGGAACGCGCTCCGAACTCGCGCGCACCACGTCGTCGTGGGCGAAATCACCGAGCGTGTTGTGGCCGGCATGCACGCCATGGGCGAGATGCAGGTCGACGAAGCCCGTCTCGGCGCCCAGCGCCGCCGCGACCACCTGGACGTTCTCGAGGCCGTTGCGGCCGAGATTGCGCTGCAGATGGGCGCGTTCGCGCGAACTCGGCTCGACGGCGATCACCCTGCCCGCCGGCCCGACGCGGCGGGCGGCGAAGAGCGTGTAGTAGCCGTCGTTGGCGCCGACATCGATGAAAGACATGCCGGGCTTCAGAACGCGGTCGACGAAGGCGAACTCGTTGGGCTCGAACGAGCCGCAGACATACAGGCAGAGGCTGTTGTCGTTGCCCAGGGTCACGTCCACCATCGTGCCGCCATGCCAGCGCACGGTGAGCGGCACCGCCAGGTCCTTTTCGCGGGCGGCTTCCCACAGCGCCCCCCGTCGGCAGGCCAGCCACTGCCGCTGGTCGTAATATTCTTCCGCGAAGCGCCAGCCGGGCCGCGGCTCCAGCCGCGGCGCACCGGGAGCCAGGATCGCGGCATAGGCAGCGCCGATCGTGGGCGCCCGCACGATCAGCCAGCGCCCCATATTGTCGAGATGATAGCCGATTCCCGAGCAAACCCGTTCCCAGGTGCCGGCAACGCTGATCGGACGGCGGGCCGTCGTCATGCCTGAACTGTTTGCCCCCAACTATGCCGAGTTCGGCTAACGTACCCACCGTCAAGCGTCAAGCGTGCCTGTGTGTTGCCACTTTCTATCTCTAATGCCTTGCGTTGCAGCTTCCCTGCTGCGGAAATATAATGACCACCCCTCTCAAACTCCTGCGGTGATATGTTCGCGCCTCTCCCCCGCGCTCTCGTCGTTCTCACGATCCTGTTGCTGCCAGCCGCTGCGTCCGCCCAACGGCCGGCCGCACAGGGTGTAGCCGCCCAGCCCAAGGCTGGGCAGGCTCTGCGTGTCGTGGCTCGCGTCAACGACGATGCCATCACGGATTTCGACCTGGCGCAGCGGGTCATGTTCGCCATTCGCACGTCGGGACTCCAGGATAGTCCCGATCTGCGACAGCGCATGGCGCCACAGATGCTGCGACAGATGATCGACGAACGCCTGCAGGTCCAGAACGCCAAGCAGCTGGGCGTGAAGCCGTCGGCGGCGGAGGTTGCCGGTCGCTATGCCGAGATCGAGCGTGCTGCCGGCCTGGGCCAGGGACAATTCAAGCAGTACCTTCAGAGCGTCGGCATCTCTCCCGATATTGCCACGCAGCAAATCGAGGCGCAGATCGCCTGGTCCAAGATCATCCGCCGCAAGGTTCGCTCCCAGGTCGATGTTTCGGAGGCTGAAGTCGACGATGCGATGAATCGGATGCGGGCGAACGTTGGCAAGACGGAGACGCGCGTTGCGGAGATATTCGTGCCGGTCGACCGCGCCGACGGAGTCGATGAAGGCAAGCGCAGCGCCGACCGGATCATGGAGCAGCTTCGTCGGGGTGCGCCGTTTGCCGCCGTCGCTCAGCAATTCTCCCAAGGCGCGTCGGCGGCCTCTGGCGGCGACCTCGGCTGGGTGCTGCCGGGTGCTCTCGACCCGTCGCTCGACGCGGTCATCGAGCGGACCCAGCCTCGGACCTTTTCCGAGCCCGTCCGGTCGGTCTCCGGCTGGCACATTCTCTACGTCGTCGATCGGCGGCCCTTCGCCGCCGCCCGGCCTGACGATGTGAAGCTCAATCTCGTCCAGATGACACTCGCCCTGCCGCCGAATGCCACGCCGGAAGAAACCAGCCGTGCGACGGCGGAGGCCCAGAAGGCCTTGGGCGGCGTTCGCAGTTGCAGCGACCTCCACGTGCAGGCCCGGCAGGTCAAGGGCAGCACGTCGGGCGATCTAAACGGCGTTCGCGTCGGTGACCTCGCCGGCAACCCGCAAATGTACGAGCAGCTGCCGCGGCTTCCGATCGGTGGGACGGCCGGCCCGTTCCGCGTAGCCGAAGGGCTGCAGGTCGTCGCCCTCTGCGGCAAGGCCGGTGGCGACGGCCTGCCGACCCGGGAGGCGATCCAGCAGCAGCTGCTCATCCAGAAGCTCGACTCCGCGGGACGGCGCTACATGCGCGATCTGCGCCGCCAGGCCACGGTCGACATCAAGTCGTGATGGCGCGCGCGTGACGGGCGAGCCATGACGACGCTGGCGCCGCTCGCCCTGACAATGGGCGAACCGGCTGGTGTCGGCGCCGAACTCACTCTCAGGGCATGGCTGGCGCGCCGCTCCGGCGTCCGCCCGTTCTTCGTCCTGGACGATCCGGACCGGCTGTCGGCCCTTGCCGCCAAGCTCGGACTGAACGTTCCAGTCGCGAAGATCGAAAGGCCCGAGGACGCCGCCTCATGCTTTGCCGCGGCCCTTCCCGTCCTCCCGATCCATCTCGCCGTGCCGGCGAGGCCCGGTCATCCGGATGTCGCCAATGCCGGCGCCACAATCGAGGCCATCGAGCGCGCAACGGCGTTTGCGATGGCCGGCTCAGTGGCCGGTATCGTTACCAACCCGATCCAGAAGAAGACGCTGCAGGACGCCGGTTTCCGCCATCCCGGCCACACCGAGTTCCTTGCGGAACTGGCGGGCGGTGTCGAAGTTGCGATGATGCTCGCCTGCCCCGAACTCCGGGTCGTTCCGGTGACGATCCACCTGTCGTTGGCCGATGCCGTGCACTCGCTCGACGCCGACGCCATCGTGCGCGCAGGCAGGATCACCGCGATGGGATTGCGCGACCTGTTCGGCATCGCGAGGCCGCGCCTTGCGGTGGCGGCTCTCAATCCGCATGCCGGCGAGCAGGGCGCCATGGGCGACGAGGAGCGACGCATCATCGTGCCCGCCATCGAAGCTCTGCGGCGCGAGGGCATCGAGGCGCAGGGTCCGGCTCCTGCCGACACGCTGTTCCATGCAGCGGCGCGCCCCGCCTACGACGTCGCGCTCTGCATGTATCACGACCAGGCGTTGATCCCGATCAAGACGATCGACTTCTCCGGCGGCGTCAACGTGACCCTCGGCCTGCCCTTCGTGCGCACGTCGCCCGATCATGGCACGGCGCTCGATATCGCCGGCAGCGGCCGTGCCGATCCCGCGAGCCTTTTGGCGGCCATCGACATGGCTGACGATATGGCGCACCGGCGCAGCGCCTGAGCATGGACGGCGTCGAGGCCCTGCCGCCCCTGCGGGAGACGATCGCGGTGCACGGGCTCGATGCCCGCAAGCGCTTCGGCCAGCACTTCCTGCTCGATCTCAATCTCACGCGGCGCATCGCCCGCGCCGCAGCGCCGCTCGACGAGGGGACCGTGATCGAGGTCGGTCCCGGTCCCGGCGGGCTGACACGGGCGCTGCTCCTCGAGGGCGCTCGTCACGTCGTTGCCGTCGAGGTCGATACCAGGGCCTTTGGCCCTCTGCTCGAATTGCAGGCCGCGGCCGCGGGGCGGCTGGACCTCATCGAGGCCGATGCCCTCAAGATCGAGCCGCGCGATCTCGGAGCAGCGCCGCGGCGGATCGTGGCGAACCTTCCCTACAACGTGTCGACGGTCCTGCTGGTGCGCTGGCTCCATGCGGCGAGCGACATCGCCGACATGGTGTTGATGTTCCAGAAGGAGGTCGTCGACCGCCTGGTCGCCGAACCACGGACCAAAGACTACGGCCGGCTTTCCGTGCTCGCCCAGCATGTATGCGAAGTCCGCCGACTGTTCGACGTCGCGCCGACCGCTTTCGTGCCGCCTCCGAAGGTGACCTCAGCCGTGGCGCGGCTCACGCCCCGGCCGCCGACGGAGCGGCTGACCGACCTGAAGCCGCTGGAGCGCGTTACGGCTGCCGCCTTCGGGCAGCGCCGGAAGATGTTGCGAGGGTCTCTGGCGAGTGTCTTTGCCGATCCCGTGGCGACGCTCGAGCGGTTGGACCTGCGTCCCACCGCTCGGGCGGAGGAACTCTCGGTCGCAGACTTCGTCAGACTGGCGGGCGCCCTTGACAGTGAGTGAGTACTCACTATTATTTAGGCCATGATCCGCTCACTGGCCTTCAACGCCTATTTCTACGCCGGCACCCTCCTTGTGGCAGTCGTCGGCATCCTGCTGGTCCCAATTCCCACCCCGGTGCTCCTGCGCGGCCTGCTCTTCCACTGGGCGCGCGCGGTGGTCTGGGGCATGCGTTGGATCGGCGGCATGAAGATCGAATTCCGGGGGCTGGAACATCTCCCCGCCGACGGGCCCGCCCTCCTGGCCAACAAGCACCACAGCGAGAGCGACGGCATTCTGCTCGCAGCCCAAATCCGCGGCATCGCCTTCGTCGCCATGCAGGAGCTGTTCCGCTACCCGCTGATCGGCGCGATCCTCTACCGGCTGCAGATGATTCGGGTCGACACCTGCGGGGGCGGTCGCGAGCGCGAGAATCTCGCCCAGTTCGCCCGGCGCGCCCACGAGAGCGATCGGCACATCGCGATTTATCCCGAGGGCAACCTGATGGCGCCCGGCGAACGCGAGCGCTATCGCTCGGGCATCTACTATCTCTATCGCGATCTCGCCCTGCCCGTGACGCCGGTCGCCACGTCGGTCGGTCTGCTGTGGAATCGCCGCGACTGGCGCAAGAAGCCCGGCCGCGCCGCGGTCGAGTTTCTCCCGGCGATCGAGACCGGCCTCGACAAGGAGAGCTTCATGCGCCGTCTCGAGGAGACGATCGAGAGTGCGAGCGACCGGCTGATCGCCGAGTTCACGGGCCGTCCCTACCAGCCGAGCCAGCTCGTCCTGCGCTCGCAGGGACAGACCGGAATCGGCGCGCCGATCAGCGCCCCTCGCGCAACGCCTTGACGAAGTTCGACAAGCCGACCTGCCGCTCGCGCTTGAGCCGCTCGGCCGTGAGGATCGACTTCAGTTCCATCAGGCTGGTCGCGATGTCGCGGTTGATGATCTGGTAGTCGTACTCGGCCCAGTGGCTCATCTCGTCGGCGGCCTTGGCCATCCGCTTCTGCACGACTTCCATCGAGTCCTGGGCGCGGGTGATCAATCGCCGCTCGAGATCGCGCGTCGAGGGCGGCAGGATGAAGACCGTCACCAGGTCGCTGCCGGCCTTTTCCTTGAGTTGCTGCGTACCCTGCCAGTCGATGTCGAAAAGCACGTCGCGCCCCGCCATCAGGGCTTCCTCAACGGGAGCGCGCGGCGTGCCGTAGAAATGGTCGAACACCCGCGCGTGCTCGAGGAACTCTTCGCGCTCGATCATGCTGTTGAAGGTCGCGGTATCGACGAAGTTGTAGTCGATACCATCCTTCTCACCGGACCGGCGCGCGCGCGTGGTTGCCGATACGCTGAGCTGGATCTGCTTGTCGTTGTCGAGCAGCTGCCGCGACAGGGTCGTCTTGCCGGCACCCGAAGGCGACGACAGGACCAGCATCAGGCCCCGCCGCTGGATCTGGCCGGAATCCACCTCATTCGACATTCTGGACCTGCTCCCGCATGCGCTCGACGGCGCCCTTGAGATCGATGCCGATGCGCGTCAGCTCGATGTCCGCGGACTTGGAGCAGAGCGTATTGGCCTCGCGATTGAACTCCTGGCAGAGGAAATCGAATTTCCGGCCCACCGGGTTGTCGGCGCGTGCGTCGGCGAGCAGGCTCCGCGCCTGCGCGATATGGGCGCTCAGCCGGTCGAGTTCCTCGCGCACGTCGGCCTTGCCGACCAGCAACGCCACTTCCTGGGCGAAGCGCTCTTCCGAAAGCGCCGGCACGCGGCCGAGCAGTTCCGCAAGCTGGGTCTCGAAGCGCGCGCGCACGGTGCCGATCTGAGCCAACGCACGCTCCGTGGCCCGTGCGCACAGGCCTTCGATTTCCGCGACGTGGCCATCGATTACCCTGGCCAAAGCCTTGCCTTCGGCGGCACGCGAGGCGACGAGCGCCTTCAGCGTCTCATCGAGGGTCGCCTGAAGCTCCCTGTCCAGAAGAGCGAGCGCCTGCTCGGTCTCCTCGCCGGTATCCTCTTCCTCGATCACGCCGCGCACCCGCAAGAGCCCGTCCGCTGAAGGAGCGGCCGCCCCGGTCGTCCTGCGCACTTCGTCGACCAGCGTTGCGAGTTCCGCCAGCAAGGTGCGATTGATCGTGAGAGGCTTGGCATTGCGTTCGCTCGTGATGGTGAGGGTGAGCGAGACGTTGCCACGCTTCATCCTCCCACCGACGGCGACTCGAGCGGGATTTTCCAGCCGGTCGAAACCGGGCGGCACGCGACACCTGATCTCGAGGTTTCGCCCGTTGACGCTGCGCGCTTCCCAGACCCAGCGCCGCCGATCATCCGATCCTTGCGCCCGGGCGTATCCCGTCATACTTGCGATCAAGTTGCCCCCTGCCCTGTTTGTGGGCACCGTAAACCCTTAAGTGGATCGGCAATTCGATTCAATCGGCTATTGAGGCGACGTTTGTCATGGTGATCAGGCCTGCCTCACGGCAAACGAGCGTCAGGGTCGTCGCCCTGTGCGCAGGGCGTGTCGGCGGCCGGGCCGGACTCGAGATCCTCTCGACGCAGGAAATGGCCGGCACCTGGGGCTGGCGCACGAAACCCCAACATTGAGGGCGCTCGACATGAAGACCTTCTCCAGCATCGTGCTCACGGGCGCATCGAGCGGCATCGGCGAGGCGCTGGCGCTCGACTACGCAGGTCCCGGCGTGGCCCTGGCCCTGACCGGAAGGGATGCCGAGCGCCTCGAGACGGTCGCCACCGGCTGCCGTGCAAAGGGCGCCACCGTCGTCGCGGCGACAATCGACGTCACCGACCGCGAGCGCTTCCTGCCCTGGCTGACGGCCTTCGACGCGGCGCATCCCGTCGACCTCGTGCTCGCCAATGCCGGCATCTCGATCGACAAGGACAATTCCTCGCTCGACGATTTCTCGATCATCCGCAAGACGCTCGACGTCAACATCAACGGGGTGCTGAACACCGTCGAGCCGCTGCTCGGCCCGATGATCGCGCGCAAGCGAGGCCAGATCGGCATCGTCTCCTCGCTGGCCGGATTCATCGGCCTGCCCTATTCCGCCTCCTACAATGCCAGCAAGGCGGCGGTGCGCGTGTGGGGCGAGAGCATCCGCTACGTGCTGAAGAAGGACGGGATCGGCGTCAGCGTCATCTGTCCCGGCTTCGTCGTCAGCCGCATCACGGCCGAGGCCCCGTTTCCCATGCCATTCCTGATGAGCTCCGCGCGGGCGTCGAGCATCATCCGACGCGGCCTCGCGGCCAACAAGCCGCGCATCGCCTTCCCGATCGGCACCAAGGCGGGTGTCTGGCTGGGATCGGTCCTCCCCGGAAGCTGGACGGCACGGCTGCTCGGCGCCGCCTAGCGGCGTTCGAGGCGGCGCAGTTCCTGGAATACGCGGTTCGCCGCGATCTCGACGCCCTTGTCCGTCCAGTGGGCGTCGCTCCGGCGGTAGGCGCCGCGCACGCCCTCGAAGTCCTTGCGCAGGTCGACATAGCGAATGGACGTTTTGGCCAAGGCTTCCAGCAGCCGGTCCTGCCTGTAGTCGGCGATCACGTTGAACGCATAGAAGCGCGGCCAGCGCTTCCAATACTCGATATAGTCGGGGTCGACGGTGCCGGGCGGCACGATGAACAGGACCAGCGGCACGCCGCGCTCCCGCGCCGCGCCGTCCATTGCCGTGAGCCACGACAGGGTCGCCTGGATGTCGCCGTCCTTCACCAGGCGCGCCGCCTGCTCCGGCGTCGTGGCCTCGAAATAGGGAGACTTCTCGACCTCGGCTTTGGTCATGAGGTTGAGAAGCCAGCCTTGCAAAGACTCGTCGTCGGCCTTGCCGGAAGCATAGGCCTGCCAGAAGGCATCGCCATCCCTTCCGAAGATCGTGACGATCTGCTGCTCGCTGAGGTCCGGGTAGTAGTAGCGCCTGACGTGCCGGGCGAGCGCCGGTGTGCGCTCGCCCGGCGGCAGGCGGGCGATCTTCGCCAGCGTGTCGAACTCCTGCGGCAGCGGCTTGTTGGTCCTCAGCATCTCCGACAGACGCAGGCGGTTGACCAGCACCCAGTTGGCGTTGGGCATGACGTTGCCCATGATCGAACCGCCCGGCGCCTCGCTGACGAGATCAGGCAGCAGGCCCTGACCGTAGCCCTGACCGTCGAAGACGAAGTCGTTACCGGAGAAGAAAAACACCGCGAGTGCATCGGGAGACAGGGCGAAGGCAACGTCGCGCATGCGGTAGTAGTAGCTGCGGGGACCGGTCGCAGAGATGCCGAGGTTGATCATCTCGGCGTTCGGCTGCCCGGCCTCGATGAAGCGCCGCTCGACCTCCCTGGGCAGGGTGAGACGCGTCAACTGGAACTCGAGATAGCTGTCGCCGATGAAGACGGTCCGGAAGCCGCCGCCCGGCGGCTTGGCGACGCTGCGCTCTTTGTCACGCATGCCCCAGGAATTGTACGGTTCGAAGATCCAGGGCTTGTCGGCGAGGCCGGTGAAGTCGCTCGACTGGACGTTCACCGGCGGAGTCGACCGCAGCGCGCGCGCGGGCCAGGACGGTGCCTCGAACGAGGCCAGGAGTTCGAGGCCCGCGAGCGTGACGCCCGTCAGGATCAGGCCGAATACGATCGCGTAGATGCGTTTGCGGCCGGTCTCAGTCATCGCCCGGCGTAATATAGGGCGAGTCCGACACCGTCCAGCGGGCCGGCCGTTCCTGCCGGAATATCTGCCGCAGATGGACCTCGTCGGGTCCGTCGGCGATGCGCAGCATGCGCGCGACGGCGAAGGCCCGGTGGATCGGCGCGTCGTCGCTGCCGCCCATCGCCCCGAACAGCTGCAGCGCACGGTCGGCGATGCGCTGCGCCGTCTCCGGCACGGCAACCTTCACCATCGAGACGTCGCGCCACACGGCCTGGTGCCCATCGCTATCCAGCCGCTCGGCCGTACGCAGCACCAGCAGACGGGCCTGCTCGATCTCGATACGGGAGCGCGCGATCGCCTGCTGCGCCGAATCGTAGTCGATCACCGCACGGCCGAACGCCCGGCGCTCGGCGGCCCGCGCCATCATGAGTTCGACCAGCACCTCGCAGGTGCCGATCGCGCGCATGCAGTGATGCAGCCGCGCCGGTCCCAGCCGCACCTGCGCGGCGGCAAACCCCTCGCCTTCCTCGCCCAGCAGATTCTCCGCCGGCACCCGAACGTCCTTGAAGTCGAGTTCGGCGATGGGCGCGATACTGTCCTCCCAGCCGAGGAAGCGCAGTTCGCGAACGACCCGCAAGCCGGGGGACGGCATCGGCACGATCACACAGGAATGCCGCCCGGTCCGCGACGCCTCGGGCCGCGACACGCCCATCACGATCACGAAGGCGCAGTCGGGATGGGCGCCGCCCGTGATGTACCACTTGCGGCCGTTCACGACCCAGTCTCCGCCGTCGCGCCGCAGGGTCGTGGCGATATTCGTCGCGTCGGACGAAGCAACGTCTGGCTCCGTCATGCCGAAAGCCGAACGGATGCGCCCTTCCAGTAATGGCTCGAGCCAGCACTTCTTCTGTTCCGCATTCGCCGCGTGCTGCAGCATGATCATGTTGGGAACGTCAGGCGCCTGGGCGTTGAATACCTCGGGCGCCCACGGCAGGCGGCCCGTGATCTCGGCAATCGGCGCGAAGGCGCGATTGCTCATCCGGTCCGGCAGGCCGAGGTTCCACAGCCCGGCGGCGCGCGCCTTCGCCTTAAGGTCGGCCACGAACGGAGGCGTCCCCTTTCGGGCCGATACATGAGCCGCCCATTCGCGATGGCGCGGCAGGATCTCTTCGTCGAAGAATCTTTCGACGGCAGCCAGCAGGTCGTCGGTCATTTCATCTGGTTGGTGAGAAGGGCGGCGGCGCCGCCCTGGTCCTTGCCGTACTTGAGCAAGGCGGAGCGCCCTCCGGCGGCATAGGCGGCGACGGCGCCGAGCAGGCGCCTGAGCTGGTCGGGACTCGACCGGTCGAACTTGCAATAGGCGCCGCGCGTCAGCTTGGCGATCTGGGGAAACAGACGCGAGGCCGTGCGATCCTGGCCTTCCTGGAACACGAAGACCGGCAGGCCAAGCAGCCCGAGCTGGCCCGCCTCATGACCGACCGCGTCGACATCCTCCTCGCAGCAGTCGCCGACGAAGACCACGGCATCGAGACGGCTCTCACGGCGTTGCTCGCCGGCATAGCGCAGCAGGCGGGCGATCTGGGTGCGTCCGGCCGCGCACCGCACGCTGCTCATCAGGCGTGCGAGTTCGCGACCGTCGGACGTCCACTTGCTGACCTTGAATTCCTCGAAGCCGCGATAGAAAGCCAGCCGTACGTCGAGGCCGCCCAGCGCATCGGCCGCCACGAACATTTCGCCCTGGATGGCGCAGGCATGATCCCAAGTCGGCTCCCGGCTCGCCGTCGCATCCATGGCGAACAGCAGCCGGCCGCGTCCGCCCGGTCTGTGATCGACCGGCAGCTTGCCGACTTCGCGCACGAACGCATCCACGGCATTCGCACCTGCGGTAGACGGGACGTTGCGATCTCGGGCGCGATCCTCGGCCATGTCCTTTGACCCTCTGCGATGCGTTCAATATGGTGCAGCCGCGCGTTCGCGCCAACATTGAAGCATGACCGGAAACGCCCCCACCTTCGCCACGCTGCTGCTGCGCGTCTTCGTTCCGTTCGCGCTCGCCTATTTCCTCTCGTACATCTTCCGCGGCGTGAACGCGGTCATCTTCCCGTATCTCGAACGGGACGTCGGAATCAGCGCGGGCGACCTCGGCCTCCTGACCTCGGCCTTCTTCCTGTTCTTCGCCGGCTGCCAGCCGATCCTCGGCGTGATGCTCGACCGCTACGGTCCACGCCGCGTGCAGGCGGTGCTGCTGGCGATGGCGGCGATCGGTTCCGCCCTCTTCGGGCTGAGCCTCTCGCTGGGCGAGTTGATCGTGGCGCGTGTGCTGATCGGGTTGGGGTTCGCCGGCGGCCTGATGGCCGCCATCAAGGCGATCACGCTGTGGTATCCGCCCGAGCGCTGGGGCCTGATCACCGGCTTCCACATGATGGCGGGCGGGCTGGGCGCAATGGCCGCAACGCTGCCGATCCAATGGTCGCTCTCGGTCATCAGCTGGCAAGGTCTGTTCTTCTGGCTGGCCGGGGTCTGCCTCGTCGTCTCCGCGATCCTGTTCACCGTCGTGCCGGAGCGCGGCACGCCGGCGGCACCCGGAACGCTGCGCGACCAGTTCCGCATCACCGGTATCGTGCTGACCAACGGCTTCTTCTGGCGCATCCAGCCGCTGCTTACCTTCCAGCAGATGGCATTCATCGCCGCCATCACCCTGTGGATCGGCCCCTGGCTGCGCGACGTCGGCGGCTTCGCCAGCAACGAGACCCGTGCCGACATCCAGCTCTACACGACGGCGGTGATGACCGCGGGCTTTGCGCTGAGCGGCGTGCTGGCCGGCGCGTTCCGCCGCATCGGCGTCAGCGACTTCGCCTCGGCCAATCTCATCAGCACGCTGTTCGCGCTGGTCTGCGCGTGGCTGGCGTTCGTGCCCTCGTTCTATCCCGTCGTCGCCTGGCTGCTATTCGGCTTCCTGGGCGCCTATCCGATCCAGTACATGCCGCTGCTGGCGCGGTCGTTTCCCCCGCAATATGCCGGACGGGTGAGCACCAGTTCCAATCTCGTGGTCTTCACGGTGATCTTCGGCGGCCAGTGGGCGATCGGCAAAGTCGTCGACCTGTGGCCGCGCACCGCCACCGGCTACTCGCCGGACGGCTACAGCTGGTCGTTCGGCCTGCTCTTCATTCTGCAGGCGGCAGGGCTTCTATGGCTTCTTCTGTCACGGGCGCGTCCACTTCTGCAGGCGCGACCCCCGGCAGGTTGAGCGCCATGACGAGGTCGCGCACTTCCTGGCGCGCCGCCACGTGGCTCAAGGTCAAGGACGGCCCGCTGCCGCTGCCGCGCTTCAGGTCGAGCAACGTGAGCCCCATCAGGAAGAGCTCCTTGTAGATCACGCGCTCGCTGAGGCCCGCGGCGACCCGGAAACCGATGCGCCTGGCCAGCGCCTCGATAACATTGCCCATGTCGCGCTTGTTGCGCGCCGCCAGGGAAGACAGGCGATTGCGCATCACGATCCAGTCGACCGGCCGGCCGCCCTCGACGGCGCGAATCTGGCGCTGCTTCCAGACGGCTTCGGCATAGATCGACGGCCGCACGATCTTCAGCGTGTCGGGATCGACGCGGGCCAGAAGATCGAGGTCGATAAAGCTGTCGTTCAGCGGCGTCAGCAGCGTGTCGGCCCAGGTGTGGGCCAGCCGGCTGAGATGGGTGTCGCTGCCCGGCGTGTCGATGATCACGAAGTCGGCCGCGCCGACCGCCGGTTCCAGCGCCGCCGCCAGCCGGGCGCGCTCGTCTGCCTCGGCCTCGCGGCGATCGTTGAGGGTCGAGATCATCACCGGCGTATGCATCGGCATGGGCAGGTCCAGGCCCTTCTTCGCCGAGTAATTCACCCGGTTCTCGATGTAGCGGCTGAGCGTTCCCTGCCGGGCGTCGAGGTCGAGCGTGGCGACGCGCGCGCCGTCCCTCATCAGCGACACGGCAACGTGCAGGGCCGTCGTCGATTTGCCCGAACCGCCCTTCTCGTTGCCGATCACGAGGACGTGGCCGCGGCCCTCGATCCGAGGTGCCTGGGTCTGGGCGATGCTCGGATTGGGCGCTGGTTGGAAGCCCTCGCTCACGAGGCCTTACGGATCCAGACGGCGGTATCGTGGAACACCGCACCACCATTGGGCCAGCCGGGATCGGCCGAGGTCAGCGCATTGATGCCGATGCCGGTCTCGAAGTTGCGGTTGGGCCAGATGCCCTCGACCACGACGACACCCTTCTGCTGGCCCGCGCGCGGCTTCGCGTTGACCACGGTCTTGCCGCGCTCGTTGCCGATCTCCAGCCGCTCGCCCTCGACGATGCCCATGGCGATGCAGTCGTCCGGGTTCATCAACGCGGTCGGCCGGACCTCGCGCTTCTGCGAACTCGGCGTCTCGGTGAAGGTCGAGTTCAGGAACGTGCGCGCTGGTGCCGCGACGAGCCGGAAGGGCTTGGCGTCGGTGGCATTATCGATCACGTCGAAATGGTCGGGCAGGACCGGCATTTCCGTGCCGCGCGGTCCATAGGCCGCCCAGTCGGGCTTGAAGCGGAACTTCTTGTCGGGCCAGGCGAAGCCGTCGAGGAAGTGCGACGTCTCGAACCCCAGGTGGAAGTCCTGACCGCCCTTCTGCCAGTTGGTCTCCGCGTCCCACATGCCCGAGACCTTGAGCGTCTCGTCCATGATCTCCCACGGCGTCATGTCGAAGCCCCGATGCTCGGCACCCAGGCGTTTGGCGAGTTCACAAATCACGAAGTGGTTCTCGCGGCACTCGCCCGGCGCGTCAATCACCGCTTTGGCCACTTGGAAGAAAGTGTGGCCGCTGGCTGTGTAGAAGTCGTCGTGTTCCAGGAACATGGTGGCCGGCAGCACGATGTCGGCGAAGGCCGCCGTCTCGGTCATGAACTGCTCGTGCACGCAGGTGAACAGGTCCTCGCGCTTGAAGCCCTTGTGGACCAGCTCGAGCTCCGGACAGACCATCGCCGGATTGGTGTTCTGGATCAGCAGGCCCGTGACCGGTGGACCGTTCTTCAGTGCCTCCGGATCGTTGGTCAGCACCGGACCCAGGCGTGACTGGTCGAGATCGCGAATCGACGGATCGACCCTGTCGAGCCCGTCGATCAGCGTCTTGTTGATGGGATACATGCCGGTGTGGCCGTAGAGGGCGCCGCCGCCCTTGTACTGCCACGCGCCGGTCACCGCCGGCAGGCAGGTCACGGCATGCATGTTGGCCGCCCCGTTGCGGCTACGGCTGAAGCCGTGATGGCAACGGATGAACGACGCCTTGCTCTGACCGTAGAGGCGCGCGAACGACACGATCTCTTCCACGGAGAGGCCCGTGATCTTCGACGCCCATTCCGGCGTGCGGGTCGCAACATGCGCGGCCAGCTCGTCCGGCGCATCGGTGTACTTCCGCAGGTAGTCCCAGTCGGCATAGCCCTCCTTGAAGAGGACGTGCATCACGCCGACCGCCAGCGCGCCATCGGTGCCGGGACGCACGGCGAGATGGATGTCGGCCTGGTCGGCGGTGCCGGTGCGATAGGGATCGACGACGACGAGCTTGGCACCGCGCTTCTTCGCCTTCATCGCATGGGTCATCACGTTGACCTGGGTGTTCACCGGATTGCCGCCCCAGATCACCACCAGCTCGGCATGCTCGTCGATCTCGCGCACGTCGGCGCCGCGCTTGGCCCCCACGCCGGCGATCCAGCCGGTGTCCGACAGGGTCACGCAGATGGTCGAAAAATAGCGCGAATACTTCATCGCGTGGCGCAGCCGGTTGATGCCGTCGCGCTGCACCAGCCCCATCGTGCCGGCATAGTAATAGGGCCAGATCGTCTCACTGCCGTGCTGGCGCGCCTTGGCGATGAACTGCTCGGCCACGATGTCGAGCGCGTCCGTCCAAGAAATCTCGGCGAACTGCTTCGAGCCC
The DNA here is from genome assembly GCF_052439685.1 of Reyranella sp. Lineage (GTDB taxonomy): Bacteria > Pseudomonadota > Alphaproteobacteria > Reyranellales > Reyranellaceae > Reyranella. The sequence continues at coordinate 26,707 of NZ_JBQVQG010000002.1, read as the reverse complement.
TTCGGTCCGACCCGGCGCAGCGGCTTCATCAGCCGGTCGGGATGGTGGATGCGTTCGGCGTAGCGCGCGACCTTTTCGCAGATCACACCGGCCGTGTAGTCGTTGCGCATCGAGCCGCGCACGCGGCCGATTTTCGAGTTGCCCAGCCGCTCGACATCGAGCGCGCAGGTGCTGGTGCAGTCGTGCGGGCAGACCGACGGGACGGTGGTCGTGCCCGACTCCCCATTCCTGGTACGGGCGATCGGCGGGTAGGCATGATCGTCGGGGGACATCTGGACGCTCCACGAGAAGTGCCGCAGCATACAGACCGGTCACCGCCCGTGAAAGCGGCCTCAGGGAGTGGAGAGTCAGCGTGTTTTCTCAGGATCGGGTCTCCGTGGGCGCCGTTCGGCGCGCCACCGCCGCCGATGCTGACGGAATCGCCCGACTTTTCCCCAGCCTGCCGCCTCTCGCCTCGACGAGCGATACGCGCGCGATCTTCGTGATCGACGGCGAAACAGCACCGCTCGGCGCCTGCCTGCTGGAACAGGCCGCCGGCCATCTCGCCATCGGTCCCCTGGCCACTGCGTCGGATGCCGAACATTCTCCAGTGGCGCACGCGCTGATCGCCTTCGCCGAGATGGCCGCGCGCTCGATCGGCCTGCGCGAGGTGCGGCTCGCCGATGGCAGCGTGTCCCCCGATCTCGCCGTCTCGCTTGGTTACCGCGGCGGCGTGAAGCGCATCCGCACCGGCAAGCTCGCCCGCATGATCGACCATCTCGAAGCGCTGGGCGTGCCGCTGTGGCGCGACGGCGCCGCGCCGTTCGATCTCACGCTCTACTATCGCGGCGTCTGGGCGGCGATGGCCTTGCTGATCGGGTTCGGGAGCATCACCCTCGCCGTGTTCGGTCCCGGCGACGTGACGCTTCTCCACGTGCTCGGCCCCGCCCTGCTCTGCCTCGGCGCCTCTGCCTTCGCCTTCGTGCAGGTCTGCCTGATCGCGATTGCCGCGCGACGGCGCGCGCCCGTCCCGATCGCCCTCGGCATCTTCGTCGCCGCGGCACTGTCGATCGCCGGCATCGGCGGCCTCTTCTACGAACGGGCCGTGCCCTCGATCCGCGAATTGTGGGCGATCTATTCCGGCGATGAAGCGCTCGACACGCTCGCCGTCACGGTCAGTCCCGACGGCACGGCGCTCAGCGTCGAGGGCGCCTACGGCACCGGCAGCGCCGATACGGTGCGGCGTGCGCTCGACAAGCATCCCTCGGTACGTCGCGTCGTCCTGGCCGGCCCCGGCGGGCGCATCGGCACCGCCTTCGAGATCAACCGCATGATCCGCAACCGCCGGCTGGCGACCCGAGTCGACACGGCCTGCGCCTCCGCCTGCACGATCGCCTTCCTCGGCGGCAACGATCGCTCGATCGCGCCCGGCGGACGCCTGGGCTTCCACCAGGGCAGCTTTCCCGGCCTGGGCGCCAACGACCTGTACGAGAGCAACCGTGACATGCGGCGCTTCCTGGTCGCGAGCGGCGTCGCGCCCGAGTTCGCGCAACGCGTGATCGACACGCCGCCCAATGAAATCTGGACGCCGACGCCGCAGGAACTGCTCGCCGGCCGCGTCGTGCAACACGTCACTCGCTAACGAAGGTCTCCGGGCATGATCCCTCGCGGTCTCAGCTACGACGACGCCATGCGGCAGTTCCGCTGGCCCAAACCTGAGCGCTTCAACATCGGTCGCGCCGTGTGCGAGCGCCACGCGCCCGACACGCTGGCGATGATCGTCGAGAATGCCGACGGCTCGGTGCGCAACTGGACCTTCGGCCAGCTCCTGGCAGGCAGTTCGCGGCTCGCCAATGCGCTGGTCGCGCGCGGCATTTCTAAAGGCGACCGGGTCGCGGTGTTCCTCAGCCAGGGCGCCGAACTCACAATCTGCCATCTCGCCGGCTACCGCATGGGCGCCGTGGTGCTGCCGCTCTTCACCCTGTTCGGCGAGGAAGCGATCGAATTCCGCCTGGCCAATGCCGAGGCCTCGGCCGTCATCACCGACATGAGCCAGCTGCCGAAGCTGCTGGCCGTGCGCAACCGTCTGCCCCACCTGAAGACGATCATCGTGATCGGCGCCGGTGCCCATGGCAGCGCCTTCCTCGACTGGGACCGGCTGCTCGGCGCCGCTTCCGACCGCTTCGCCACCGTCGACACCGCGGCCGAGGATCCCGCGCTGCTGATCTACACCTCGGGCACGACCGGCCAACCCAAGGGGGCGCTCCACGCGCATCGCATGATGCTGGGCTGCATCCCCGCCGTGGAACAATGGCTCGGTCACTGGCCGCGCGGCAACGAGGTGATGTGGACACCGGCCGAATGGGCGTGGATCGCCGGCCTCTACGACGCGCTGTTCCCCGCCTGGTACTACGGCACACCGGTGCTGGCCCATCGCTTCGCCAAGTTCGATCCCGAGCGTGCCTTCGCCATGCTGGCGAAACATCGCGTCGGCGTGAGCTTCATTCCGCCCACCGCGCTCAAGATGATGCGCCAGGTCCACAAGCCACAGGACCGCTGGAATTACGATATCCGCGCCATCTCCACCGGCGGCGAGGCCATGGGCGAGGAGCTGCTGAGCTGGGGCCGCGACACGTTCGGCACGACCATCTCGGAAGGCTACGGCCAGACCGAGATGAACCTGATGCTGCTGAATTCGCCCGACTGGTTCGAGGTCCGGGCGGGCTCGTGCGGTCGCGCCTGCCCCGGCCGCAAGGTCGCGATCGTCGATGGCGACGGCAATGTCCTGCCGCCCGGCCAGGAAGGCCAGATCGCGGGCTGGCGGCACGATCCGATCGTCATGCTGGAATACTGGCGCAACCAAGAGGCCACGGAGCGCAAATATGCCGGCGACTGGCTGCTGACCGGGGATCTCGGCACCATCGACGAGGACGGCTACGTCTTCTTCAAGAGCCGCGACGACGACGTCATCACCTCGGGCGGCTACCGCATCGGCCCCGGCGAGATCGAGGAATGCCTGATGAAGCATCCGGCCGTGGCCATGGTCGGCGTCGTGGGCGTGCCCGATCGACTGCGCACGGAGATCGTGAAGGCCTTCGTCCAGCTCAGGCCCGAGATCGCGCCCACCGACTCGCTAAAGACCGACCTGGCGACCTTCGTGAAGACCCGGCTGGCCGCCCACGAGTATCCGCGCGAGGTCGAATTCGTGCCGGAACTGCCGCTGACGACGACCGGCAAGATCCTGCGCCGCGAGCTGAGGCGCCGGGAGGCCGAGCGCGGCGACGTCGTCCGACTGCGTTAGGTCAATTAATTCTCAGCCGGCGGCCGTCGACACGTTGAACTGCAGCTCCGCCAGCCGGGCGTAGAGGCCACCTCGCCCCACCAGCTCGGCATGGGTTCCGACGTCGACCACCCGCCCCTGGTCGAGGACGACGATGCGGTCGGCCTTCTGAACCGTGGCCAGGCGATGGGCGATGACGAGGGTCGTGCGGTTGCGCATGACTCGGTCGAGCGCCTGCTGCACCGCCAGCTCGCTCTCGGCATCGAGGGCGCTGGTCGCCTCGTCGAGCAGTAGGACGGCAGGGTCGCAGAGTAGCGCGCGGGCGATGGCGATGCGCTGGCGCTGCCCGCCGGAGAGGCGCACGCCGCGCGCCCCGAGGTCGGTCGCGAAGCCGTGCGGCAGCGCCTCGATGAAGCCCAGCGCCGAGGCCGCGGCGGCGGCGGCCCGTACCTCGGCGTCGCTCGCGTCGGGCCGTCCGTAGCGGATGTTCTCCGTGACCGACGTGCTGAACAGGGTCGGATCCTGGGGGACGACGGCCAACGACCGCCGCAGGTCGCGGAAGGTCAGGTCCCTGATGTCGATCCCGTCGAGGCGGACCGTGCCCTTCTCGGGATCGTAGAAGCGCAGCAGCAGATTGAAGGCGGTGGTCTTGCCGGCGCCCGATGGACCGACGATCGCCACCGTCTCGCCTGGCGCGATCGCCAGGTCGAAGCGATCGAGCGCGAGCGCATCAGTCCGCGTCGGATAGCGGAACGAAACCTCATCGAAGGCCACCGCTCCCTGCACCGGCTTCGGCAGCGCTTTCGGGTTCGCTGGCTCGGCGATCGACGGCGGCTCGGCGCGCAGCTCCGCCAGTCGCTCGGCGGCGCCCGAGGCGCGCTGCAGGTCGCCGATCGTCTCGCTGATCGCCCCGCCCGAGCTGGCGACGAGGACCGCGTAGAACACGAAGGCCGAGAGGTCGCCGGCGCTGATGCGGCCGGTCAGCACGTCGTGGCCGCCCATCCACAGCAGGAAGCCCACGGCCGAGAAGACGATGAAGATGACCAGCGTGGTCATGATCGCGCGGCGCGACACCCGTCGCGTCGCCGCATCGAACGCCCGCTCCGTCGCCTCGCCGAAACGCTGCGCCGCCCGGTCCTCCTGGGCGAAGGCCTGGACGGTACGCACCCCGTCCAGCGTCTCGGCGCCTTCCGACACCATCTCGCCCATGCGGGCCTGGGCCTCGCGCGACAGCGCCCTAACCTTCCGGCCGAACACGACGATCGGCACGACGGTGAGCGGCACGACGGCGAGCGTCCACAGAGCGAGCTTGGGGTTGGTCACGACCAGCATGATCACGCCGCCGAGGCACATCAGCGTGTTGCGCAACGCCACCGAGGCCGAGGAGCCGATCACCTGCTCGATGAGCTGCGCGTCGGCCGAAATGCGGCTCATGACGTCGCCCGAGCGTTTGACCTCGAACCAGGCCGGTCCCAGCCGCACGACATGGTCGAACAGATCGCGGCGCAGATCGCCCACGACCCGCTCACCCAGCCACGAGACCAGGTAGAAGCGTGCGCCCGAGGCGATCGCCAGTACGACGGCCACGGCCAGCAGAGAAGCCAGGGCGTAGTTGAGGATGTCGGGCCGGCCCTGGGCAAAGCCGCGGTCGATCAGGGCGCGGAGGCACGCGCCGAACGCCAGCACCGTTCCTGCCGCCACCAGCAGCGACAGGAGGGCCAGGACCGTGCGCCCACGGTAGGGCTTGAGATACGGCCCCAGCAGGGCCAGCCCGCCGAACCGGTTCATGGCGCCTGCCACTCGAGTTCGACGCCGAGTTCGGCTCCCAGGACGCTCAAGAGGTCGTCGCCGCCCCGCGTGTCTTGCCAGCGACGGCCATCCGCATCGAAAGCGTAGTGCCGCGCGCCGCTCACCGGCGAGCTCAGCCATATTTGCTTGGTGGGCGCATGTTTATTGACGATCCAGGTACCGGCATCGCCTTCGACGGTCAGAATGCCTCCCTGCAGTTCGGCATCGACATGGTCGCCCAATTTCTCTTCAAGGGTTGCGAGCAGGCTGTCTGCGAGGGTTTCGAAGGCTGAATCGCTCATGCCGGCCGGTCTACAAGCCATGACGGGGCCGTACAACCAGCTTGTCGCCGCGCCCGAGGGACTGTATATCCGCGCCCTTGTTGCGCCGGCCGGTCGGAATCGGCCCTGAAGCGCTGGAGAGATAGTATGCAAGAGAAGATTCACCCCGACTATCACACGATCACGGTTGTGATGACCGATGGTACGTCCTTCGAGACGAAGTCGACCTGGGGCAAGGAAGGCGCCAGCCTGCGCCTCGACATCGATCCGAAGACGCATCCGGCCTGGACCGGCGTGCGCCAGAGCATCGATCGCGGCGGCCGCGTGCAGCGCTTCAAGAACCGCTTCGGCATGATCGGCGATGCCGGTGTCGGCGCGGGCGCGAAGGCTGCTCCCGCCAAGCCGGCTGCAGACAAGAAGTAGCACCCGCTCCTTATTTCGACTTCTGCTAAACTACGGCCGCGATACCCTTCGGGAGGCGGCGTAGTGAAATCAGTCAGAGTTGTTTGTGCCCACGATTGTCCTGACATGTGCTCGCTCATCGCACATGTCGACGACGGTAAGGTCGTGCGCATCCAGGGTGACCCCGACCAGCCGTACACGGCCGGGTTTGCCTGCGGCAAGGTCAACCGCGACAGCGACCTGGTGAACTCTTCCGAGCGCATCGCCACGCCGCTGCGCCGCACCGGGCCCAAGGGCTCGGGCCAGTTCCAGCCGATTACCTGGAACGAGGCGCTCGACGAGATCGCCGATCGCTGGAAGGCGATCATCCAGGAGAGCGGCCCGCTTTCCATCCTGGGCTACGCCTACTCCGCCCATCAGGGCCTGATGAACCGCGGCCTGGTGAACGGCCTGTTCCATGCGCTTGGCACGTCGCGCCTTCAGGCCGGTACGGTCTGCGACACGTGCTGCGAGACCGCCTGGGAAATGACGGTGGGCCCGGTGGGCGGCGCGGATCCCGAATCGGTCGTGCATTCCGACCTGGTGATTTCCTGGGGCGCCGACCTGGCCGCCACCAACGTGCATTTCTGGGCTCTGGCTGAAAGCCAGCGCAAGAAGACCGGCATGCCGATCGTCGTGATCGACCCGCGGCGGACGCGCAGCGCCAAGGCCGCCGACCTCTATTTGCCGATCCGGATCGGCACCGACGCCGCCCTGGCGCTCGGCGTCATGCATATCCTGGTGCGGGACGGCCTCGCCAACCGCGACTACATCGCCAAACACACGCTGGGCTTCGACAAGGTCGAGCGCGAGGTACTGCCGAAGTTCACGCCGGCGCGCACGGCCGAAATCACCGGCCTCCCCGTCGCCGACATCGAGAAGTTCGCCGCGATGTACGGCAAGGCGAAGGCTGCTTTGATCCGCCTCGGCGAAGGCATGACCCGCCTCACCCATGGCGGCCAGGCCTTGCGCACCGTGGCGCTGCTGCCGGGTGTGAGCGGCCATTACGGCGTCAAGGGCGGCGGTGCGTTGCTGCTCACGGCTGCCTCCTGCGATCTCAACTATGCGGCGGTACGTAAGCCTTCGGGGCCGGCGACGGCGCGCATGGTGAATCACCTGCGCCTCGGCGAAGAACTCCTCAACATGAAGGAGCCGCCGATCCGCGCGCTGTTCGTGGCCGCCAACAATCCGGTCGTGACCTGCCCCGAGGTCCACAAGGTGCAGAAGGGCCTGATGCGCGAGGACCTGTTCACCGTCGTGCACGACCCGTTCATGACCGACACCGCGCGCTACGCCGACATCGTGCTGCCGGCCGCGAACTATCTCGAAACCGACGATCTCTACCGGGCCTACGGCGCCTACTGGATGCAGTGGGGCCAGAAGGCGGTCGAGCCGGCGGGCGAGGCCCGCTCCAACTTCCATGTGGCGCAGGCGCTGGCGCAGCGCATGGGCGTCACCGACGCGATCTTCAGCCTATCGCCGCGCGAAGCCGCCGAGGAGTTCTTCAAAGGCTCGACCGGCCCTGCCTCGAAGGTCGACCGCGACGCGCTGTTCGCCGGCGTGCCGCTCAACATCAGGCACGACTGGGACGGCCAGCCCTTCAAAACGCCGTCGGGCAAGCTCGAATTCTACTCCGAGCAACTCGCCAAACAGGGCCTGCCGCCGATGCCCGATTGGGAAACCGATCCGGTCGAGGCCGAGGAAGCCGCCAAGTGGCCACTGCGCCTGCTGACGGCCCCCGGCTATTTCCAGGCCCATACGGCGTTCTCGGGTGTCGGATTCCTGCGCGAACGCGAGGGCAAGCCCTTCTGCATCCTGCACCCCGACGACGCGGCGAAGCGCGGCCTCGAGGATGGCGCCCCGGTGCGCGTGTTCAACGATCGCGGCGAGATCGGCCTGGTCCTCAAGATCGTCGACGAGGTCCAGCCGGGTGTCCTGCTGGTCCCGGGCCAGCGCCCCGTGGGCGAGGCCGTGTCGGGCACGATCAACATGCTCTGTTCGGACCGCTACACCGACATGGGCGAAGGCGCGACCTACCAGAGCACCTGGCTCGAGGTCGCCGCCTGGAAGGACGCGGCGGCGGCCTGAGCCGCCCGCCGCACGTCTCCCTCCCTATGCGCCGGACTGGACGAAGCGGTGTTGCGTGCGCTCGCGTTTCGCGAGCTTCGGCAGCGCCTGGCCGGCGATCAACGCCTTGAAGTGCGGCGTCTCCTGGTGGGAGGCGAACCCCGCCTCGTCGCGAAACACCTCGTAGAAGAAGAACTTCTGGGGCTCGGCGATCGAGCGATGGATCTGGAACGCGAGCACCCAGGGCTCGCGCTGGGCCTGTGGCAGGTACTCGCGGACGATCGTCGCGACGGCGTCGGCCTCGGCGGGCCTGGCCTCCCAGAACGCCGTGACGATGAGCCCGTCTTTCAGGGAATGAAGATCGACCATGTGTGCTTCTCCTGTCGTTGCTGACGGGAAGGTTCTAGGCCGGCAATCCGCGCTGTCGCTTCGGTCGGGGTCGAAGCGACGACTTCAAATCCTGCGCCGCGACCTCGATGCGGACGCTGCGGCATGCCTTGTCGCCTGCCTCGCGATCATCGTCGTGCTGTCGCCTTGGCAGCCTCTGCGCGACCGGCGAGCCGTGCCAGGCGGGCGCCGACGCCAACCGCCACGAGAGCGACCGATACGAAACTTGCCGGCACCCAGAAGGCCGCGTTGGCAATGCCCTCCGGATTGAGCCCGCGTGTCAGCCCCGACAGGGTGGCGACGATGCCAGCCGCTGCGGCTCCGAGCGCAAATCCGGTCTGCTGCACGGTCGCGACCGCGGACGCGGCAAGATCGCCCTCTCCTGCCCTGGCGCCGCTCATCAACCGCTGCACGCCGAAACCCCAGCACGACCCGATGCCCAGGCCGACCAGGGCGATGAACGCCGGCAGGACGACGACCGGATGGGCCGACATCAGCAACGCCACGCCAGCCAGGCCCACCGCCATCGCCAGCGGCCCCACGCTCAGCAAGCGGCCGGCGGGCCGAGACGACCAGCCCGAGACGACGAGCGAGGCGACGGTCCAACCCATCGAGGCACCGGCAACGGTGTAGCCCGCCGCCAGCGGATCGAAGCCGTGCAGGGTCCGCAGGAAAATCGGCACGAAGATCGAGAGCGGGCTGTAGGCAATCGAGACCAGCAGCGCGAACCACATGGCGACGCCGGTGATGCTCCCCAGCGAGAAGGAATCGCTCGGGAAGAGCGGAGCGCCGGAGCGGCGATCGAGCAGGATCATCGTCACGAGCAGCACGACCCCCGTCAGGAAGAGTCCTGCCTTGGCTGCCGCCAGGGTGACGACGCTGGCCGCCGACATGGTGGCGATCGCCAGACAGATCAGCACGATGCGTCCCACTGGAATCGCCCGTCCGGGTCTTCCCGTGCCGGCGGTGGCCCGTGGCAGGGCGCGGGCTGCCACCATCGCCAGCAGGATCGCGAGACCGGTCACGGCATAGAAGGATCCACGCCAGTTGCCCCAGGTGGCGAAGGCCCCGCCCATCAAAGGGCCAAGCAGCACCGACATGCTCCAGGCGCCCGAAAGCAGCGCGGCGACCCTCGGCCACATCGGCTCGGGAAACGACTTGCCGACCAGCACATAGGCCATCGCCGACAACACACCCCCGCCGAAGCCCTGCACGAAGCGGCCGGCGACCACCGTTTCCATCGACGGCGCCACGGCGCAGATCAGGGCGCCGGCGCCGAACACGACCGCTCCCGCACAGAAGGCCGCACGGGCACCGAGTTGCGCCGTGAGGCGGCCGGTGCAGGTTGCCGCGACGATCGACGAAGCGAGGAAGGCCGTGGTCGGCCAGCTCATCATCGCCGTGCCGCCGACCTCCTCGACGATGCTCGGCAGTACCGTCGCCAGCATGAGCACGTTCATCGAATGCAGGAGGACGCCGCCCACCAGCGCCACCAGAAGGGGCAACCATTCGCGCTTCAGGAGCGCCGACCAACCGACCGTCACCGACATGGCCGGCGACTGATCATTTTCCCGAGCCTCGGTCAAACGATGGCCCCAGAGGGCGTGTGACTATCGGGTCCGAAAACCGCGAGCGCCGCCCGCACGCGCGTGGAAGGATGGCCCCATGGAATTGCTCGACCGCGGCACCTACTACCGCGCCTTCCAGAGCCACGACGCCCGATTCGACGGCCGCGTGTTCGTGGGCGTGACCTCGACCGGCATCTACTGCCGGCCGGTCTGCCCGGCCCGCACGCCGCGCTTCGAGAACTGCCGCTTCTTCGCCTCGGCCGCGGCGGCCCAGGAGGCCGGCTTCCGGCCCTGCCTGCGGTGCCGGCCCGAAATCGCCCCCGACTTCGCCTCCTGGCGCGGCAGCGCCAACACGGTGAGCCGCGCCCTGGCGCTGATCGCCGACGGCGCCCTCGACGAAGACGAGGCCGGAGTCGAGACGCTGGCCGGGCGGCTGGGCGTCGGCGGCCGGCAACTCCGCCGCCTGTTCCAGCGCCATCTCGGCGCCTCGCCCATCGCGGTCGCCCAGACGCGGCGCGTGCTGTTCGCCAAGCAGCTGCTGCACGACACCCATCTGCCGATGGCCGAAGTGGCCCTGGCGTCCGGCTTCGGCAGTGTCCGGCGCTTCAACGAGACGTTCCGGAACCTGTTCGACCGGCCGCCGAGGATGCTGCGCCGCAGAGCCGGTGCCGACACCTCTGCCCGCGACGGCGTCACGCTGCGACTGGCCTACCGACCGCCGTACGATTGGCCCGGCATGCTGGCGGCGCTCGCCGCCCGCGATTCGTGCGGTCTGGAGTGGATCGAGTCCGGGGTGTGGCATCGCCGCCTCGATCTCGACGGCCTGCACGGCCGGGTCTCGGTCGCGCATCTGCCGGATCGCTATGCCGTGGCGGTCACGATCCGCTTCCCGTCCGTGAAGGCCCTGCCGGCGATCGTGGCTCGCGTGCGCCGCGTCTTCGATCTCGGCGCCGACATCGCGACGATCGACAGCCATCTCGCGCGCGATCCCGCGCTGGCGCCGCTGGTCGCCCGGCGACCCGGCCTGCGCGCGCCGGGCGACTGGGAGGGCGAGACAATGGACATTTCCATCGACGACGAGGCACCGCCTGCCTGGCGGCCGTGGCACGCCTATGCGGCGCAGCACCTGCGGATGGCAAGCCATGCCTGAGCCTCTCGACTTCAAGCTCGATCGTCTCGCAACACCGGTCGGCGAACTGCTGATCGTCGCCGATGCCGAAGGCCGGCTGCGGGCCGTCGACTGGAGTGACTATGAGAGTCGCATGCGCCGCCTGCTCGACCGCTACTACGGCACGGGGCGCTACACGATTTCGCCGGCCCGTGATCCGGGCGGCATGACGAAGGCCATGAGCGCATACTTCAAAGGTGACATCGCTGTCATCGACACGCTTCCGGTCGAGACGACCGGCACGCCGCTTCAGAGAAGCGTGTGGCTGGCGCTGCGCAAGATCCGCCAGGGTACGAAGATCAGCTATGCCGAACTGGCCTTGCGCATCGGCAGTCCGCGCGCGGTGCGGGCAGCCGGCCTCGCCAACGGCCAGAACCCGATCAGCATCGTCGTACCGTGTCATCGGGTCATCGGCAGCAACGGTACGCTGACCGGCTATGGCGGCGGCCTGCCGCGCAAGAAGTGGCTGCTCGAACACGAGGGCGCGCTGTAGGAGGCCGCTCCCTCACGGCACGCTACCTTGGCGGCATCGTGTCGAAGGTCGTCACGGTTGGGTCGACCGTATCCCAGGCATGACCGCGCGACCTGTAGAACACCATCTGCGGTGCGTACCGGCCCGGCTCGTCGAGGCTCGCGGCGTGCACGGTGAAGAGATCCGGCATGAACGAGAAGGTCAGATAGACCGGCGTTCCGCACACGGGACAGAAGGCTGGGTCTTCACGTTGCCGCTGTCTGCCGCAATGTCCCAGTGAACCGCCTGCCCGGTGATCTTCACGTCCTGGCGTTCCGTGAAGGTGAGATAGGAGCCATGCCCCGTCCCGCTCCTGCGCTGGCAGTCGCGGCACTGGCAGTCGGCCATCACCATCGGTTCGCCGGGGATTTCATAGCGCACCGCGCCACAGGCGCAGCCGCCGGTATAGGCCTGGCTCATATCGTCTCTCCTTCCCGGGTGTGCGGCGCTCCCGCGCGTAGATTTGCGATCAGCTTCAACCAGGGCCCGGCATGGAAGGCGCTCATCAGACCGTACATCACGGCCATGCCGTTCAGCCCCGACGGCCCGCACAACGCCTCGGCCGGCCCGCCACCGGACGCGGTCGTGACGAACGCCATGGCGGCGAAGGTCGGCAGAGCTGCATAGCGTAGCGCGTCGGCAACACAGGCGAGAGGACTGGTCATGGTCGGGCTCAGCGCGTGCCGTATTCGTCGTGACGGCGGAAACGCGGCGGCCCTTGCTCATTGCGGCCCCTGGGCGCGCGATCGAGCCACTGGTACATGGCCCACAGCCCGTCGACTCCGCGCGTATAGGTCGAATAGGTGTGATGGACGACACCGTCCTGCATCACGAAGGCGCTGAGGCCCGGCCGGTCGCGGCCGTAGGTCGACGCATCGACACCGCACATGCCGGCGAACTTCACGACCGGATCCGGCGCCGGCCTGACGTCGAGCGCATGACCGCCCTTCTGGTAGTTGTACTGGATGGTGCCGTCGCGTTGCTGTTGCTCGGTGAAGGAGACGTTGAAGTCGAAGTTGAAGTCGCTGTCACCCGAGGACGCCCAGGGGAAGCTCCAGCCCATCCGTTGCCGGTAGGCCAGCAGCTTGCCAAGCGGCGCGCGCGACGCGGCCATGAGCGTCACATCGTGATTGGCGAGATGAACGACGCTGCCGTCGAAGCCGTCCGCAACCGACGAGCACGAGGGGCATCCCGCCTGGTAATCGGGCCCGAACATGAAGTGGTACACGAGAAGCTGCGACCGCCAGTGGAAGAGGTCCGGTAGCGTGGCACTCCCCTCCTCCGTGTCGAACCTGTAGGTCTTGTCGACCCGAACCCAGGGTAGCTCCTGGCGGCGTCGCGCCAGCTCGTCGCTGCGCCGCGTCAGCTCCTTCTCCTCCTCGAGCAGATCGAGCCGGGCTTTCATCCATTCATCGCGCGAGACGATTCGATGCTGCATGGAACGCCCCATCAGTGCGGCTTGGGAGCGGTAGTCTCTTCCGCCGAGAGGGCATCGATGGTCTTGACGACCTGCTGCCAGCCCTTGCCCATGCCCGTGAAGGCGGTCTCGTTGCGCGGCAGCACGAAGCCGGAGTGGACGAGGCGCAGGCGCGTGCCGGCCTCGACCGGCGACAGGGTCCAGGTCACCACGGTGTCGAGCGGCGCGCCGTAACCCACGTTCGACTCGTGCCCGCCCTTCCAGGAATGGACGAAGCGGCGGTTCTCAACCACTTCGAGAACCTCGCACTGGATCTTGCCGTCCCATCCGCCGGCCGGCGTCGTCTTGTAGGTGAAGCGGGTTCCCACCACCGGCTCGAAACCGGAGAGCGGCATCTTCAGCCAGCGCCCGATCAGGGCCCCCGTCGTCAGGACCTTCCAGATCGCCTGTGGCGCGTGCGGGAAGACGTCCTCGACGACGATGTCATGACTATCGAGTTTGCGGGCAGCGACGTTGCTCATGGGTCCATTTCCTTCAGGAGAGCTCGGAGGTTATCGAAACGCTCGCGCCAGAAGACGCCGTAGTGGCTCATCCAGTCGACCAACGGCTCGAGCCCCTTGGGCTCGGCGCGGTAGTAGACGTTGCGGCCCTCCGGGCGCTCGGCGACGAGCCCGGCCTGCTTCAAGGATTTGAGGTGCTGCGAGATGGCGCCCTGCGTCACCCCGCTTCCGCGCGTCAGTTCGCCGACGGTGATTTCCGAGGCGCCGACCACGCGCTCGAACACCGCCCGCCGTGTGGGATCGGCGAGGGTGCGCATGACGGCGTCGATGGGAGCAGGCTGGTTCATGACCAACCCATTAGCCACAACTAATTCATTAGTCAATACTAATGCATGAGACTCAGTAGGTCGCGAAGATCCGCGCGATCTCGACCGGATCGGCCGTCCGGGTGAGCGCCAGCGCGAGCAGCAGCCGCGCCTTCTGCGGGTTGAGATTGTCGGCGGTCAGGATGCCGGCCTTGGCGAGCTTCTGGCCACGGAAGATGCGGCCCGACCCGGCCCGCGAGGATTGCACGACGACGATGCCCTGCTTCACCGCCTCTTCCATCGCGGCAAGATCGGCGGCCGGCGGCATGCCCGGCGCGAAGCCCGCGGACACCAGCCCCTTTGCGCCCGCGGCGATGAAGGCGCGCATGGCGCTGCCGTCGGAGCCCGCATAGGCATAGGCGATGTCGACCCTCGGGAGGGCGTCGAGGCCCGCGAAATCGAACTCGGTATCCGGCATATGCCGGCGCTCGGGCCGCCGGTAGTAGGCGATGCGGTCGGCATCGGCGTGGCCCAGGATGCCGAAGTCGGGCGTACGGAAAGTCTGCATCCGCCAGTTCGAAGTCTTGGTGACCTCACGCGCCGCCTGGATCTCGTCGTTCAGCAGCACCAGCACGCCCCGCCCCCGGCTCTGCGGGCTGGCGGCCGTGCGCACGCCGTTCACGAGGTTGATCGCGGCGTCGGTCGACAGGCCGGAAGCCGGCCGCTGCGAGCCGATCAGCACCACGGGAACATCGACCTTGAGCACGAGGTTCAGAACCCAGGCCGTCTCCTCGAGCGTCGCCGTGCCGTGGCCGATGACGATGCCTGACAGGTCGGGATGTTCCGCCACCACGCGATGGCACAGCGCCGCGAGCTCCTTCCATTCGGCGAAGTAGATCTCCGGGCTCGGCACATTGCGGAAATCGACGGGAATGATCTCGGCGATCTCCTCGACGACCGGAAACCGCGCGACGATCTCGCTGGCGTGCATGCGGTTTTCATGCACGCCGTAATCCTGCAGTTCGAGCGGATGGACACCCAGCGAGGCCATGGTGCCGCCGGTGCCGATGAAGGCCACCTTGGGCCGGTTCGTGCTGCTCACCCTATGCTCCCGCGATTGTCATCGACCGGAAGAGCGACGCAAGATCGATGCCGCCGCAATGTCGCCGATCGACGACATCGCGGCGGGAACGACGGGAGCGGGCTCAGCCCTTGGCGGCTACCTTGTCCTGCGTCTTCAGGTCGAAGTCGCTGGCGTCGTGGCGCTCGTGGAGCTGGCTCGCGGGATCGCCCTGGAGGCGATTGACGATACGGCCGCGACGGACCGCCGGGCGGGCGCCGATCTCATCGGCCCAGCGCTGGACGTTCTTGTACTCGTGCACGGCGAGGAACTCGCCCGCGCCATAGAGCAGTCCCTTGGCCAAACCGCCGTACCAGGGCCAGACCGCGATGTCGGCGATCGTGTAGTCGTCGCCCGCCAGATATTTGCTCTCGGCCAGGCGCCGGTCGAGCACGTCGAGCTGTCGCTTGGTCTCCATCGCAAAGCGGTCGATGGCATATTCGATCTTGGTCGGCGCATAGGCGTAAAAGTGGCCGAAGCCGCCGCCGAGATAGGGCGCGCTGCCCATCTGCCAGAACAGCCACGACATACATTCCGCGCGCTTGGCGCTGTCCGTCGGCACGAGCGCCCCGAACTTTTCCGCGAGGTAAAGCAGGATCGCGCCCGATTCGAACACACGCACCGGCTTGGGTCCGCTGCGGTCCACAAGGGCCGGGATCTTGGAGTTGGGGTTGGCGGCGACGAAGCCGCTGCTGAACTGATCGCCCTCGCCGATCTTGATCAGCCAGGCATCGTATTCCGCGCCCTTGTGACCCAGCGCCAGCAGCTCCTCGAGCATGATGGTGACCTTCTGGCCATTCGGCGTACCCAGCGAATAGAGCTGAAGCGGGTGCTTGCCGACCGGCAGCTCCTTTTCGCTGGTCGGGCCGGCAATCGGCCGGTTGATGTTGGCGAACCGGCCCCCGCTGGCCTTGTTCCAGGTCCAGACCTTGGGCGGGGTGTAGTCGGATGCGTCGCTCATGCTTCCAATATCCTGTGATCGAGCTTCGGGAATGGCGCCATCCTAGCCGCCTTTCGGCCGTCCTGCTCGCTCCCGTGCCACCCACCGCGGGGGTTAGAAATCGAAACGGAACATATGGTAGTTAGGGATAAGTTCCCGGTTTTCGGGCGTTCCCTGCAGCAAGGAGGGGCGAGCCTGCTCGCTTCGTAATGGCCCCATGAGAATTCTTGTTACTGGCGGCGCCGGATTCATCGGCTCAGCCGTCGTGCGTCACATCATCCGCGATACCGACTGGACGGTCGCCAACGTCGACAAGCTGACCTACGCGGGAAACCTCGAGTCGCTGGGAGAGGCGCGGACCAGCAATCGTCACCGCCATTACAAGACCGACATCTGCGATCGTCCGGCGATCGACGCCATCCTCGCGGAATTCCGCCCGGATGCCATGCTGCATCTGGCCGCCGAGAGCCACGTCGATCGCTCGATCACCGGCGCTGCGCCGTTCATCGAGACGAACATCAACGGCACCTTCACCCTGCTCGAGGCGGCGCTCGCCTACTGGCGGACCCTCGACGAAGCGGCGCGCGGCCGCTTCCGCTTCCAGCACATCTCGACCGACGAGGTTTTCGGCTCGCTGGGCGCCACCGGTCTCTTCAGCGAGACCACGCCCTATGCGCCCAACTCCCCCTACTCCGCCAGCAAGGCCGCGTCCGACCATCTGGTGCGCGCCTGGCATCATACGTATGGCCTGCCGACCCTGGCGACCAACTGCTCCAACAATTACGGCCCCTATCATTTCCCGGAAAAGCTGATCCCGCTGGTCACCATCCGCGCCCTGCGCGGCGAGAGCCTGCCGGTCTACGGCAAGGGCGACAACGTGCGCGACTGGCTGCACGTCGAGGATCACGCCGAGGCGCTCGTCACGGTGCTTCGCAAGGGACGGCCCGGCGAGACGTACAATATTGGCGGCAACAGCGAACGCCGGAACATCGAGGTCGTGCGCGGCATCTGCCGCCTGCTCGACGAGATGCAGCCCGGCGCCGCCCATAGTCCGCACGAATCGCTGATCAAGTTCGTGACCGATCGCCCCGGCCACGATGCCCGCTACGCCATCGATGCCTCGAAGATCGCGACCGAGCTCGGCTGGCGACCGCGCCACGATTTCGAGAGCGGCCTGCTCAACACGGTGCGCTGGTTCCTCGACAATCGCGGCTGGTGGGAAAGGGTGATGAGCGGTGAATATCGCGGCGAACGGCTCGGCTTGACCGCCGCCTGATCGACGCGCGTCCCGGCGCGACAAAGGGAGCGGGTGGCTAGTCGACGAAGGCCGGCTTGTCCCATCGCACTGCTGGGCGACGTCGCGATCCGGGCGGACGGAACTAAGCCTTTGTAAGACCCTTAGCTTCGAGCAAGCGAAGCACCTCGTCGACCGCTGCATCAACGGAAAGATGTGCCGTATCAAGATAGGCATCCGGATTCTCAGGCGGTTCATAGGGAGAATCGATGCCGGTAAAATTCATGATCTCCCGCTGTCGAGCCTTCTTGTAGAGCCCCTTGGGATCGCGCGCCTCGCAAACATCCAGCGGCGCATCGACGAAGACTTCGACAAAATCGCCTTCACCCATGAGATTGCGCGCGGCATCGCGCTCGCTTCGGAACGGCGAGATGAACGATACGATCACCAGCAGGCCGGCATCGACCATCAACCGTGCTACCTCCGAGATTCGTCGGATGTTCTCGACACGATCGGCATCAGTAAAACCAAGATCGCGATTGAGGCCATGGCGAACATTGTCGCCGTCCAGAACGTATGTATGTCGGCCGAGCGAAAAGAGCCTCTTCTCCAAGGCCGATGCAATGGTCGACTTTCCGGAACCCGAAAGACCCGTGAACCAAATCACTGCGGATTTCTGCCCCTTCAGGGCCGCCCGAGCCGTCCGGCTGACTGCGAGACGCTGCCGGTGAATGTTGCTGGCCCGGCGCAGCTCAAACTCGATGACGCCCATCCCAATGGTTTGGTTAGTTACGCGATCGATCAGAATAAAGCTGCCGAGGGAGCGGTTTTCCGCATAGGGTTCGAATGCGATCGGCCTATCCAGGGAAATGTTGCAGAGCCCGATCTCGTTGAGTTGCAGTGTCCTGGCTGCAGAATGTTCGAGCGTGTTTATGCTCACCTTGTGCTTGAGCGCCGTCACGGTCGCCTGCACCATCACCGTGCCGGATTTCATCATGTAGGTCCGCCCCGGCAAAAGCGCCTCCGGTGCCATCCACAGCACATGCGAAACGAACTGATCCGCGACAGCCACTGGCGCATCGGCTGCACAGATGACGTCACCTCGACTTATGTCAATTTCCCGATCCAGCACCAGCGTCACGGCCTGGCCCTCGACCGCCATCTCGAGATCTCCATCGTGGGTTACGATGCGGGAAATTTCGACTTCCTGGGCACAGGGAAGGACCTTGATACGGTCCGCCTTCTTCACCCTGCCGCTGGCGATGGTCCCGGAGAAACCGCGAAAGTCGGCATTGGGTCGATTGACCCATTGTACGGGCATCCGCAGTGGCCGCGTCGAGGACATCCGGGCGACGTCCACGGTTTCGAGGTACGGAAGCAGGGCCGGCCCCCGGTACCAGTTCATATGACTGCTCGGCGCAACGACATTGTCGCCGAGCAATGCCGACATCGGGATGCATTGCACCTGCGTCAGGCCCAGCCCTCTGGCGAATGCCCTATACTTGTCAGTATAGGAATCGAACGCGGCACGCTCGTAATGGACGAGGTCCATCTTGTTGACGGCCAGCACTATGTGCCGAATACCGAGCATCGAGCAGATGTAGGAATGCCGGCGCGTCTGTGTCAGCAATTCACCGCTGCGGTGGACGTCGGCCAGGATGATGGCAAGGTCCGCCGTCGACGCGCCCGTCGCCATATTGCGTGTGTATTGTTCGTGACCGGGCGTATCGGCAACGATGAATTTACGCTTGTCGGTAGCGAAGAAGCGATAGGCCACATCGATGGTAATCCCCTGCTCGCGTTCCGCGAGAAGCCCGTCGACGAGAAGGGCAAAATTGAGATCACCGCCTTGCATACCCACACGTGCGCTCTCGGCCTTGAGACTGTCGAGCTGATCGTCCAGCAACATCCGGCCTTCGTAGAGCAGCCTGCCGATAAGCGTGGACTTGCCGTCATCCACACTGCCGCAAGTTATGAAACGCAAAAGATCCTTATTCTCCTGAGCAAGCAGGTAGCCCTTGAGGTCGGACGGCTCTCCGCTCATCAGAAATAGCCTTCCTGCTTCTTCCTCTCCATTGAACCAGCGCTGTCACGATCGATCATGCGCCCCTGGCGTTCCGAAGTCCGGGTGCGCAGCATTTCCTCGAGGATCGCCGGCAAGGTCTCCGCACCGCTTTCGATCGCGCCGGTGAGAGGATAGCAACCCAGGGTGCGGAACCGGACCTTTCTCATTTGCGGTCTCTCACCGGGCTCCAGCGGCAGGCGATCATCGTCCACCATAATGAGCATACCGTCGCGCACCACGACCGGGCGCGTCTTGGCGAAGTAAAGCGGCACCACGGGAATCTTTTCGAGGTAAATGTATTGCCAGATGTCGAACTCGGTCCAGTTCGACAGCGGGAAAACTCGAATGTTTTCGCCCTTGTTCTTGCAGGTGTTGTAGAGGCTCCATGGCTCGGGGCGCTGGCTCTTCGGATCCCAACGATGGTGCTGCGACCGGAAGGAAAAGATACGTTCCTTCGCACGCGACTTCTCCTCGTCGCGGCGCGCCCCGCCAAGGACGGCGTCGAAGCCATGCCGGTCGAGCGCTTGGCGAAGCCCCTCCGTCTTCATGACGTTCGTGTGAATCGACGATCCGTGACGGAAGGGACTGATGCCCTGCCGGATGCCATCGGCATTTACATGCACGATCAGCTCCAGGCCGAGCCTGGTCGCGATCTCATCTCGAAACGCTATCATTTCCCGGAATTTCCAGGTGGTATCCACATGCACAATTGGAAACGGGGGCTTCGCGGGATAGAATGCCTTCATCGCGAGATGAAGCATGACGGATGAGTCTTTGCCGATTGAATAGAGCATCGCCGGTCTCTCGCACTCCGCGACCACCTCGCGCATGATGAAGATGCTTTCGGCCTCAAGCCGCTGGAGATGTGTCAATCGGTGAGCGACGT
This sequence comes from Reyranella sp., assembly GCF_052439685.1. Taxonomy (GTDB): domain Bacteria; phylum Pseudomonadota; class Alphaproteobacteria; order Reyranellales; family Reyranellaceae; genus Reyranella. The sequence continues at coordinate 6,770 of NZ_JBQVQG010000002.1, read as the reverse complement.
CGAGCAATTGATCACTCCTCTTCACAGAGTGCGGCGCCTGCGTCGTGCAGCTGGCCATCGACGCTTGTGATGAAAGCAGTCCAAGAGCGCAAGTTAGCCATCTTGGTGAAGCCGGCGCCATTGTCGCGTCGCCGCAAAGGCCCCCTGATCATTGGGCCACTATGGCAATCCGGCTCCGGCCGCCTCAAGTTTTTCCCGCTCCGCAGCGACAGCGCGATGCACGCCCAAAAGATAGAGGCCATAACGGCTCTTGCTCGCTGCAACGGCAAGCCGGTGAAAGACGTCGAGCGTGATATACCCCAAGCGTAGGGCAATCTCTTCCGGGCACGATACGCGAAGCCCCTGGCGCTGCTCCAGGATCTGGACGAACTGGCTTGCCTCGGTCAGCGATTCGTGGGTGCCAGTATCGAGCCAGGCAAAGCCACGCCCCAAGATCTCGACGAAGAGCCGACCTTCCTCCATGTACGCCCGATTGACATCGGTTATCTCGATTTCACCCCGGGGGGAGGGCTTCAGGGCTGCTGCAATGTCTAACACACGATTGTCGTAAAAATAGAGCCCTGTGACTGCAAAATTAGACTTCGGCTGGCTGGGTTTCTCCTCGATCGAAATCGCACGACCGCCCGCATCCAGTTCCACCACACCATATTGCTCCGGGCGGGCCACCACATAAGCGAATACCGTGGCGCCTCGATCCCGTGCCGCCGCATTCGCCAAGGCCTCGGGCAGGCCATTGCCATAGAAAATATTGTCGCCAAGCACCAGAGAAACACTATCTGCCCCCACGAACTCACGGCCAACGACGAAGGCATCGGCAAGACCTCGAGGCGCTTCTTGCGCCGCAAATGTAAAGCGCATCCCCCACTGGCTGCCGTCTCCTAGTAGCCTTTCGAAAAGCGCCATATCTGGCCGCGTAGTTATGATCAGAATGTCGCGAATGCCAGCGAACATGAGCGTCGTTAGCGGGTAATAAATCATCGGCTTGTCGAAAACAGGAAGCAGCTGTTTCGAAACGACCGCCGTTACCGGATAGAGCCGTGTGCCCGAACCACCGGCTAAGATGATACCCTTCATCACACCCACCTCGCCGGACTGACCGATCTTGCCAATAACGTACAATTACTCCTATAAATAGCCTCTCGTTAGTGCCGAGTGAATATGCGCGTTCGAAACCACACTTCCTAGAGTGGATGTCTTCGAACCTACCCGGTTGACCTGCTCCCCGCCTTTCATACGTCGTCAGATTGAGTCTGTTCCTGTTTTGCTCTGATGGTTGGTGGAGCAAGAGGACGGGGCGCGAAGCCCCCGATCGAGCGCAGCGCCCCGTCCTCTTGCTTTCCGGGTCTGCGCGTAGCGCCGAACACCGCCGGAGGCAACCTGCCGAGGCGGCCATGCGGCCTTATCGTGTTGTAGTCGATGCGCTAGGCTTCGACGATCCGTAAGCCTCGGCCAGTGTCATGAAGACGTGCTCGTTCAGGCATTCGTCGCGCATGCGGCCATTGAAGCTCTCGACGAAGCTGTTCTACATCGGCTTGCCTGGCGCGATGTAGTGCCATTAGATGTCCTGGTCGGCTGCCCAGCGCAGCTCGGCGTTACGGGTCAGCTCCGTCCCGTTGTCCGAGACGATCGTCGCCGGCTGCCGCGGACCGCGATGATGGCCTCGAGCTCGCGGATCACCCGCAGGCCCGATAGCGAGAAGTCCGGCACGGACGCCAGGCACTCGCTGTTGAAGTCGTCGATCACGTTGAGCAGACGGAACCGTCGACCGCTGTCAAGCTGGTCGCTGACGAAGTCGAGCGACCAGCGCTGGTTAAACCCCTGCGCCACGACGATCGGGGCACGGGTGCCGGTGGCCCGCCGCCGGCCACGCCGCCGCTTCACCGCCAGACCTTCCTCCCGGTCCAGCCGGTAGACCTTCTTCAGGTTCACCTTCGAGCGCTCCCGCTCGAGCATCCACTCCAGACGCCGGTAACCGAACCGACGGCGCACCGCCGCCAGCGCGCGCAGCTTCTCGCGCACCGGGCCATCGTCAGCCCGCCGCGACCGATACCGGTAGCTGCTCACGTCCATCCCGATCAGCCTGCAGGCTCGGCGCTGGCTGAGACCGTGGACCCCGCTGTACGTGGTCTGAGCTGCTCCCCCAGTTATCAAACGCCGGCTTGTTGAGTCCGTTCGGCCATTGCCCTTGTTGGTGCTGGTGCCCCGGAAAGCTTTAATTGCGCAAAACAGATCACTGGGTTTGTTTGTCCGGAGTCCGGGTTTCCAGAGTGGAGCATCTATGGGCCGAGGTCCCGATGCGGATCGCACCCTGGGACTCGAAGCGTCAGAGATCGCGTGGAAGGGACCGACGTCTGTAGCTTTCGGACGCCAGCCGGATCAGGTTCGAGGGGACTTGGTCGAAGAACAGGATCGTGCCGTTCTGCCAGGACACCAACGGTAGCGCTCCCTGGGTTCCGAGCGGAAACGCGAGAAGCCCGCTCACCTCGACCTGCTCGCCCGCTTCCGGAACACGCGTCACCGCGCCGATGCGCCTGAGATCAATGTCATGGCGCGCGGCGTGCCGTGCGGCAGAGAACGACCCGACAGCGTTTCCTTCATTGAAGGGGTCGTGTCCCCGGTGGTGGTGTAGGAGGCCGCTGATCGGCCCGCCTGAGCGACCGCCACGAGTCAGGCGATGGCGGGCCGGTCAGCAGCCAGCGCGGTGATCCCGGGTAGGGTTGGGTTGTCGAGACCAGCAACCTGAACCCAAAGGACCACCACGATGACCGAGGACACTATCGCCCTTCGCGCACTATTGGAGAAGGGCTCCGATGCGACGTTCCTGCGTGAGATGATCGGCTTTGCCGCCCAGCGCCTAATGGAGTTGGAGACCGATGGCCTGTGCGGGGCCGGTCACGGCGAGCGTAGCGCTGATCGGCGCAACCAGCGCAATGGCTACCGCGAGCGGGACTGCCAGACCCGGGCGGGTACCGTCGAGCTGCGCATCCCGAAGCTGCGCAAAGGCAGCTACTTCCCGGCCTTTCTCGAACCCCGCCGCCTGGCCGAGAAGGCGCTGACCGCCGTGGTTCAGGAAGCCTACATCCAAGGTATCTCCACGCCAGGTCTCGCGACTGTGCGGCGAGATCGACGAGCGGGTTCAGACCTTCCTGAACCGGCCGATAGAAGGCGAGTGGCCCTATATCTGGCTCGATGCCACCTATGTCAAAGCCCGCCGTGACCACCGCATCGTCTCGGTTGCGGTGATCGTTGCCGTCGGCGTCAACGGTGACAGTCGACGCGAGGTGCTGGGCATGACGGTCGGCCATAGCGAGGCCGAACCGTTCTGGGTCGAGTTCTTGCGTTCACTTGCCCGGCGCGGCTTGCGCGGCGTCAAGCTGGTGGTCTCCGACGCCCATGAGGGATTGAAGGCCGCCATCACCAAGATCCTCGGTGCGGCCTGGCAACGCTGCCGCGTCCACTTCATGCGCAACGCCCTGGCCTATGCCGGCAAGACCCAGCGCCGCATCGTCTCGGCGTGGGTAGGCACCGCCTTCGCCCAGGACGACGCGGCGTCGGCACGCAAACAGTGGCGCCAGGTCGCCGACCAGGCCCGGCCCCGCGTGCCGAAACTGGCGGCACTGATGGATGACGCCGAGGCCGATAGCCTGCCCTGAGCGCAGCCGAAGGGTGCTGGCCTACATGGGGTTCCCTGCCCAGCATCGCGCCAAGCTGCACTCCACCAACCCGCTCGAACGCCTCAACGGCGAGATCAAGCGCCGCAGCGAGGTAGTCGGTATCTTCCCCAACGAGGACGCCGTGACGCGCCTGATCGGCGCCTTGTTGCTCGAACAGAACGACGAATGGGCCGTCCAGCGGGCTCGCTACATGAGTCTGGAAACCATCGCACCACTCAGCGATGATCCCATCGTCGGCCTGCCTCTTGCGACAGTCTGATCGCGCAGCCAACGCTGCTCGGAAACACCGCTCCTACACCACGCCATGGGGCACGATCATTGAAGGCCGGGAAGAACTGTACGGCGAGCGAATCGAGCCGCACTCTCGAGACACGGACAGGCCGGCCCACCTCCGCCGGCGACGTTCCGCGGCTGAGGCGAGGGCGCCCTGTCCCACCATTGAAACAGCGACCGAACCAGCGGCCGCACAAGACGATCGCAACAGGCTCCGCCGGCCGATGCGGTTGTTCGCAGCGCGAGCTTCCGAACCGGGCTCGTGCTTGGTCAGCTTCATGTCATTCGCCTCGAAACGTACTGCGCGATCGGGCGGGCCAGAGTCTGGCTCGATCGGCTCCCATACGGTGGTCGAGCTGTCAGCGTGCCAGGCTGGCCATGAATCATCGCTCAGAGGGCGGCGGGTTCCAGACTCATGTCGTGGACGCGCAGAGACGCCAGACGACCTGAGCGACAACGTCGATTCGATCGACCTTCCGCCCGGCCGCGACGAGGCCTATGCGGTCAAGGAGGCGACGGTCCGCTGCTGCCTCGACGTGCTGCAGGCGGGCATCGACGAGCTCCAGAGATTGGATCGGCGCCCGTCTTCCCTGTTCCTGAACGGCTGGTCGCAGGGCGCCCTGAACACGCAGTGGCTCAAGCAGGAGCTGAAGCAACGTGGCACGAAGGTTGCTGGCACGGCCGCCCAGAGCCGCCGAGGCGGACACGGACTGGCACATCGCCATGATCTGGCGCCGCGGCGCCTTTCTCTCGCACGCCGCGAGAGCCTGGCTCGATCTCGTTTCCACGACGCGGGCCACGCACGTCGTCCCTGCGAAGGAGAGGCCGGCGACCGCAAAGCGATGAGACGCGCGGCTGGCATCGCGCGCGCCGGCGGCGCCTTAGCTGCCGGGGTGGAGACCCGGCGCCTCGCGGCCAGTGCTGGCGACGTATTCCGTATAGCCGCCGCCATATTGATGCACGCCTTCGGGCGTGACTTCCAGCACCCTGTTGGAAAGCGCGGCCAGGAAGTGGCGGTCATGGCTCACGAACAGCATCGTGCCCTCGAAGTCCGCCAGCGCCGCGACCAGCATCTCCTTGGTCGCCATGTCGAGATGGTTGGTCGGCTCGTCGAGCACCAGGAAGTTGGGCGGATCGAACAGCATCTTCGCCATCACCAGCCGCGCCTTCTCGCCGCCCGACAGGACGCGGCAGGGCTTCTCGACATCGTCGCCGGAGAAGCCGAAGCAGCCGGCCAGCGACTTCAGCGCCCCGGTGCCGGCCTGCGGGAACGACGCGTCCAGCGATTCGAAGATCGTCTCGTCGCCGTCCAGCAGGTCCATCGAATGCTGGGCGAAGTAGCCCATCTTGACGCTGGCGCCGAGCGCCACGGCCCCCTCGTCCGGCTCGGTCGCGCCGGCGACCAGCTTCAGCAGGGTCGACTTGCCCGCACCGTTGGCGCCCAGCACGCACCAGCGCTCCTGACGGCGCAGCCGCAGGTCGAGCCCCTGGTAGATCGGCTGCGTGCCGTAGCCCTTGTGGACGCTGCGGAAGCTCACCACGTCCTCGCCCGAGCGCGGCGGCGCGCGGAATTCGAACCGCACCGACTGGCGGCGCCGCGGCGGCTCGACCTTCTCGATCTTGTCGAGCTTCTTCACCCGGCTCTGCACCTGGGCGGCGTGGGACGCGCGCGCCTTGAAGCGCTCGATGAACTTCATCTCCTTGGCCAGCATCGCCTGCTGGCGCTCGAACTGCGCCTGGCGCTGCTTCTCGGAGAGCGCGCGCTGGACCTCGTAGAAATCGAAGTCGCCGGAATAGGTGGTGAGCGTGCCGCCGTCGATCTCGATGATCTTGCCGACGATACGGTTCATGAACTCGCGGTCGTGGCTGGTCATCAGCAGCGCGCCCTCGTAGTTCTTGAGGAAGTCCTCCAGCCAGATCAGGCTTTCGAGATCGAGATGGTTGGACGGCTCGTCGAGCAGCATGCCGTCGGGCCGCATCAGCAGGATGCGAGCCAGCGCCACGCGCATCTTCCAGCCGCCGGACAGCAGCCCGACATCGCCGTCCATCCGCTCCTGGCTGAACGACAGCCCGGCCAGCACCTCGCGCGCGCGGGCATCGAGCGCATAGCCGTCCAGTTCCTCGAAGCGCCCCTGCACCTCGCCGTAGCGCTCGATGAGGGCATCCATCTTGTCGGCCTGCTCCGGATCGGCCATCGCCGCCTCGAGCTGGGCGATCTCGACCGCCAGCGCACTCACCGGCCCGACGCCGTCCATCACCGCCGCAACGGCGCTCATGCCCGACATTTCACCGACGTCCTGGCTGAAATAGCCGATGGTCATGCCGGCATCGATCGTCACCTGCCCGTCATCGGGCGGTTCCTGGCCCGAGATCATGCGGAACAACGTGGTCTTGCCGGCGCCGTTGGGCCCCACCAGCCCCGCTTTCTCGCCCTTCTGGAGGCCCATCGACGCGTCGATGAACAGGATCTGGTGGCCGTTCTGCTTGCTGATGTTGTCGAGGCGAATCATGGGCGCGTTGCTGGAGGGAAAGAGGAGGCGACGCAAGCCGCAGCCGGAGCGCGGTGTGCGGCGGATTGTCCTTGTCGGCCCGCTCTCTTCGTCACGGTACGGTCATGCCGAGCCGAAGCGTCGTCAGCCCCGCCTTGACCACGGCTTCGGCCACTCCCACCTAGAGCGTTCATGGGCCAGATTGAATCGAGCCGAGCATTCCAGCACCGACCTCACCCTGAGGAGGCCCGAAGGGCCGTCTCGAAGGGTGGGAACGCGCACCTTGCCTGTTGCCCATCCTTCGAGACGCGCCGCTTCGCGGCGCTCCTCAGGA
>NZ_JBQVQG010000001.1:0-645216 GCF_052439685.1 Reyranella sp. | reverse complement strand
GCTCCAGCGAGGGAGGGGGCGGCGCCGGAGGCTCCGGCTTGGCCAGGGCCTGCTGCTGCGGCGGCGGCGGAGGCGACGGCTCCGCCTGGGCAAGCGCCTGCTGCTGGGGCGGCGGCTCGGGCGGCTGCGGTGTCGGTTCCTCCTTCGCGGCTTCCTGCTTCGGCTCCTCCTGCTTCGGCTCCTCTGGCTTCGGCTCGTCCTTGGGGCCGGCCTCCTGCACCGTGTCGGGCGTCGGCATGTCCGTGGCGCGCGGCGCCGGCTTTTCCGCTCCCGCGACGTCGCGGGGATTCGTGCTGCGCTCAGCGGGCGGCGGCGGGAGACCGAGCCGCATGGGCGGCGTCTGAGGCTGCTGTGGGGTGGGTGTCGGCGTAGGCGCAGGCGGCGGGCTCGGCGTTGCCGGCTGGGCCACGGGTTCTGGGGCCTTTTCGGCGACCACCGGCGGTGCCTCCGGGTCCTCCATCGAGACCTCGATTGCATCCTCGAACTGATCGATCGGACGCAGCGGCGAGATCCAGAACAGCGTCAGCCCCACGGCGACATGCAGCAGGACCGCCAGCGCCACGGCGGCGGGCGGCATGTGCTCGAAACGGGAGGCGGTGAAACTGACGTCGTGGGTCACGATGACCCCGTTCTACGAGGCGGCCGGGCGGGCCGCTAGTTGATCGGCTCGGATTTGTAGACGCCCCACATGCCGCTCCGTTCGATCCAGCCGGTTACGCCGGAAACCTTGACCCGGCACCAGTCGCCGGCACACGAGCGGATTTCGCCCAGGACTTCGGGCTCCAGCTTGGCCACGACTTCGGCCGACGCGGCCGGAGTCTTGTGCAAGCTCGCGGCCTTTGCCGCGATGATGAAGCTGCGCTTGCCGGTGAGCAGGCTCTGGTGGACCCAGCCGCTCGCCCCCTGCCAATCGCGAATTTTGCGCCAGTTCTCGTATTCCGCGACGATCTCGACAGGCATGGCCTTGCGCTTGAAGACCCAGTCGACGGGATAGCGTGAGCCCGGTCCTGTGCGGACATTGACCTCGTCCGAGCGCAGGGAGGCGAAACGCGGGATCGGCAGGCCGGAGCCTTTGCGCTGGGTACTGGCCGATTTTTCGGGGGCGGCGAGGGCTGCGTTGCCACCTGCCTGGGGCAGGGAAAATGCCACCAGAGCCACGGACAGGGCGGAAAGCAGGACCGACGATCGAATTCCCATCGGGCCCTATATACCTCAAATCTCCATATCCAGCGACAAGCTCCTGAAAAGGCGCGACTTTCTGGCTTGCAAATAGGCAGGGGCGTTTGCTGGACAAAACGCGCGCGGACTTGGTAATCCGGCTCAGTCACTGTTCGAGCCAGCGCCGGTCCCATTTCGCACATGCCGTCCCCTTCCAAGAAGAAGCCGCTGGTGATCGTCACCCGGAAGCTCCCCGACGCCATCGAGACGCGTCTGATGGAGCTGTTCGAGACGCGCCTCAATGCCGACGACAAGCCGATGACCGGTCCCCAGCTCGTCGAGGCCGTGAAGACGGCCGACGTGCTCGTGCCCACGGTCACCGACCGAATCGACGCCCGCGTGCTGTCGCAAGCCGGTCCGAAGCTGAAGCTGATCGCCTCGTTCGGCACCGGCGTCGACCACATCGATCTCGATACCGCCCGCCAGCGCGGCATCACCGTCACCAACACGCCGGGCGTGCTGACCGAAGACACCGCCGACATGGCGATGGCGCTGGTCCTGGCCACGGCGCGGCGCGTCGGCGAGGGCGAGCGGCTGGTGCGCAGCGGAAAGTGGTCCGGCTGGAGTCCGACGTCGATGCTCGGCGCCCGCCTGCAGGGCAAGCGGCTGGGCATCGTCGGCATGGGTCGCATCGGCCAGGCGCTGGCGCGTCGCGCGCGCGGCTTCGGCCTCGCCATCCACTATCACAATCGCAAGCGCGTGCACGGCGAGATCGAGCGCGAGCTCGAGGCGACCTATTGGGAGAGCCTCGACCAGATGCTGGCGCGCATGGACATCGTGTCCGTCAACTGCCCGCACACGCCCGCGACCTTCCACCTTCTCTCGGCGCGTCGTCTCAAGCTGATGAAGCCGACCTCGATTCTCGTGAACACGGCGCGCGGCGAGGTGATCGACGAGAATGCGATGGTGCGCATGCTGAAGGCGGGCGAGATGGCCAGCGCCGGCCTCGACGTCTACGAGAACGAGCCGCAGGTGAACCCGAAGCTGCTCGAGCTCGATCGCGTGGTGCTGCTGCCGCACATGGGCTCAGCCACGCTCGAGGGCCGCATCGAGATGGGCGAGAAGGTCCTGATCAACATCAAGACCTTCGCCGACGGCCACAAGCCGCCGGACCGCGTGCTTGCGACGATGTTCTAGCGCGTTCACACGCGCTATAAATCCCCCTCGACCATCTCACGCGCGCGATTGTCGATCAGCACGTCGCGCGTAGCGCGCCCGACCTGGGCGCCGATCAGGATGGTGAGCGACGTCCAGTACATCCAGACCATGATGGCCGCGAAGCCCGCGGTGGCGCCGAACGCCGAGGTGAGCTGGGTCACCTCGAAATAGAACACCAGCGCGCGGTTGCCGACCGCAAAGAGCAGCGCGTTCACCAGGCCGCCGATCAGCGCGTAGCGCCAGGGGACGCGGCCCGTCGGCAGCCACTTGTAGATCAGCGTGAAGAAGCCCGAGAGCAGGCCATAGTGCACCGAGGTCGAGATCGCCGGACCGATCCAGACACCGAGGATGGGGAATCTTTCGAGCACGCCGGCATAGGCCGAGATCAGCACGCTCGCCAGGATGACGACGATCAACAGGACGCCCAGCACGATCATCAGCAGCACGGCGAGCAGCCGCGACTTCAGGCTGGCCAAGACCGGATGCACCGTCGGGCCCTTGTTGTCCCGCCAGATCGCGTCGATGCCGTCGTCCAGTTCCACGAAGACGCGGGTGCCGGTGTAGAGCAGCACCGCGGCACCGACGAGCGCTGCTATGCCGCCGCCGCGGAACAGGTCCTCGGAGGCGAAGCGACGTATCGTGCGCAACTGGTCCTGCGCCACGATGGTGCCCAGCGCATCGAAGATCGTCTCCTGCGCCATGAACCGGCCGACGAACGGTTCGGCGATGGCGATGGTGAAGATCATGATCGGGCCGAGCGCGAACATGGTGTAGAACGCCATGGCCGCGGCCGAGGTCGAGAGCCGGTTCGCGAAGTAGCCGTAACCGGCCTCGTAGGCGATCCGCCAGAGCGTGGTGATCATGTTCGGGGCAATTGAGCGATGGCGATGGGATAGTACGTCTGAACCGGTCGCCCGGTTGCCGGTCTTTGCATCACGGCCACTTCCCTGCCGATCAGTATTGCTTGAGGCCGAGACCGGCGATCGCGAGCAGGATCGACGAGAGGCCCAGGATCGCCGTCGAGCCGAGGGTTCCCAACAGGCGGCCCCGGGGGATCAGGCCCAGCATTCCGCCGGCATGCAGGACACGCGCGACCAGCAGCACCACCGACAGCGCCGCCACGGTCGAGAAGCCGTAGAAGTCACCCGCCATGTAGATCATCAGCAGGGTGATCGGCGCCAGCTCCATCAGGTTGCCATGCGCCCGCACGGCAGCCTGCATCTCCGCATCGCCGCCATCGCCCAGGCTGATCTTCTTGCGGCCGCGCATCAGGCCGACCTTGACGGTCAGCGCCACCGCCAGCAGGCCCAACAGCCCGGCGCAAACGAAGAACACGGGCACTGGCAGCCTCCCTCTCGATCCGGCGCCATTCTATGGCCATTCCGGATCAAGACCAGCGGGAGACGTGCGATCCGGCGTGGCCGGAGTCTTTTCCGACCGGGGCTGAATGCCAGCAGTCTTCCCAGAAGCGGAATGGTCCTAGACTGGCGTGGCGGCGTTCTCGTAACCGAATTCCTGGTCGAGCGCGGCGATCTGGCGGCGGAAGTCGATCCGCATCCTCGCCTTGGCGCTCTCGTCCAGCCACGAGGCCTCGACCGAATTCAGGCTGAACAGCCGGGCCTTGTCGGGGCCCCAGCCGATCGTTTCGAACAGGGTCGCGAAGCCGTGGCCGAGGTTCGTTCCGAACATCGCCGGATCGTCGGTGTTGATGGTCACGTTCAATCCGGCCTCGACCATGCGGCGGATGCGCTGCGGCCGGTGAGGTCGATTGTGCAAAAGGCTCGTCCAGGCGCAGGGCGTGAAATAAAGCCCGTCTTTTCGCGCCTCGCTCATCACGTAGTCCGATGCCAGCATGTTGTAGCCGTGGTCGATGCGGTCGCAGCGCAGCACGTCGCGGCAGATCAGGTAGTTGGTCGGCGGCGCTTCCAGCGGCGTGAGATAGTCCTCGCAGCAATGGGCCGTGCAGCGCAGCCCGCCCTTGCGGGCCAGCGCATAGGCCTCGGCGAAGATGGCGGGCGGACCGACGCTCTCATTGCCGTCCAGGCCGATGCCGATCACCAGCTCGTGGCGATGCGCGAGCGCGGTCTCGACGATCTCGACGGCCTGGGCGGGCGAGTTGATCGAGCGGTCGATGCAGCAGATCAGCCGGGCCGAGATGCCGAAGTCGCGGCCCACGCGCTCGATGCCGTCGGCCATGCCGGCCACCATCGACGGATAGTCGATGCCGTTGGGATAGAAATAGTCGGGATTGAAGAAGAACTCGACGTGCCGCAGGTTGCCATCGCGGCTGGCGTCCTCGCAATATTCGTAGATCGCGCGGCTGAAATCCTCCGGCGTGCGCAGCACCGAGGCGGTGAGGCGCAGGATTTCGAGGAACCCGTCGAAGTTGGGCCACTGGTAGAGCTGCTCGGCCGGCCGCGGCAATGGCAGCCCGTACTTCTTCGCCAGCTCGGCGACCGTCGTCGCGCGCAGGGTGCCGGCGAGGTGGCAGTGCAGCTCGGCTTTCGGAATGCGCCGCAGGTAATCGTCGGCAACCGCTTTCGCCATGGCGGCGATCCTCACTTCTTCTCGATGTTGTAGAGCAGCATGACCGGCGACTTCAGCACGCCTTCGAGGTTGTTGCGCCAGGCCGACGGCGTCGTGAACTGGGCCAGCGGCAGATAGAGCACCTGCTCGTAGGCGCGGACCTGGATCTCGGTCGCGATCGTCTTGCGCGCCGCCTCGTCGGGCGCGGTGGCGAATTTCAGCCGCAGCTCCTCGGTCTTCTCGTCCTTCGGCCAGCCCCAGGCCGACGCGGGCGGACCCGAGGCGACGAGGAACGGGTTGCTGAGCGGGTTGCCCTGGTCGGGCACGGAGTTGGTCGTGTGGGCGAGGTTCCAGCCGCCCTTGTCGACCGGTCCGGTGTTGAGCCGGCGCGTCGCGAAGGTCTGGAAGTCCATCGACACCATGTCGACCTTGAAGCCGAGATCGACCAGCACCTGGCGCGTGACGTTGCCCAGCGCCGCAATGCCCGGCGCGTTGGCGACGTGCAGCATCACCAGCGGCTTCGACATATCGACGTTTGCTTCCTTCAGCATCGCCTTGGCGGCAGCGATATCGCGCGACGGGATGCCGGCCTTGCTCTCGTAGGGCATGCCGCAGCCGAAGATGGCGGCGCAATCGGTGGCGAACTTCGGATCGCCGGCTACCACGCCGGCGTACATCGACCGGTCGACGGCGCGGGCGATGGCCTGGCGCACCTTGAGATTGTCGAACGGCGGCTGCAGGTGATTCATGCGCATGATGGCCTGGAAGCCGTACTTGCTCACGACCTCGGCCTTGGCCCCGGATTTCGCGTCAAACAGCGGCAGCAGGTCGGCTGGCACCCGTTCGAGATAGTCGACCTCGCCCCTGATGAGCGCGCTCACCTGGGTCTGTGCATCGGGCATGCCCAGCATCTCGACCCGGTCCATCTTCGCGATCTTGGCGCCGGACGCCCAGTTGGGCGGCTCGCTGCGCGGCTTGTAGTCGGCGAACTTGTCGAGGACGATCTTCACGCCGGGCTCATGCAGGTCGGCGCGGAACTTGTAGGGGCCGGAGCCGACGATCTCCTTCACCTGCTCGCTGCCGGGCGTCTTCGCAATGCGTTCCGGCATCATGAACGGCACGGGCGCGCCGATCTTGGCCAGGCTGTCGAGCACCAGCCCGTAGGGCTCCTTGAGCACCAGCTTGATCGTATTGGCGTCGGCCGCTTCGAGCGAGGCGGTGAACCTGGCCAGCGTCTGGCCCATGCTGTCGCGTGAGGCCCAGCGCCGGATCGAGGCGACGCAGTCCGCGGCCGTGACCGGCTGGCCGTCGTGCCATTTCAGGCCCGGCCGCAGCACGAAGGTGTAGGTGAGCTTGTCGGGGCTGATCGTATAGCTGCCGACCATTTGCGGCTTGGGCTCGAACTTGTCGTCGATCGCGAACAGCGTGTCGTAGATCAGATAGCCCAGGTCGCGCGTCGTGAAGGACGTCGTGAAATGCGGGTCGAGGACGCGGCTCAGCGTCTCGGGCGCGACCGTCAGGGTCTTGGCGGGCGCCTGCGCCTGCGCGGGCAGGGCGGCCATAAGGGTGGAGGCGGCGAGCGCAGCCAGCGACCAGGAGCGAAAATGGGTCATGCAGAGGGTCCTCGATTCGGAAGCCGGCGGTGCACGCGTCATGCCACGCACGCCGTCCCGTTCGGCCCCTGAGCATGACGGGCGCTCCGCGGTGCTGAAAAGCATTAGATTCGGGACGGAGTGTGCGGTTTTTTCGTACGGTGGGCCTACGATCTCTTCAGGACCGGTTGCGTCCCGCCTTTGTCCGACCGACTTCCCGCAGGCTGCCGGTCCAGGCGCGGCGTGCCGGCAGGCCCTGCAATTCTTCGCGCAGGAATTCCGCGAGCATGGAAGCGACCGGAGACGGCTTGGCATGGCGCGGTGCGATCAGCGACAGGTGCGAGCCGCGGACGTGGCGGTCCGCCAGCGGGATGTGCACGAGGTCGCGGTCCGCGAGGTCCGCGCCGATGTCGGGCAGGCTGAGCAGCGCGATCTGGCGGTGTTCGCGCACCAGCATCTTCATCACCTCGACGGAATTGGTCGTGACGACGCCGGCGAAATGCACCTTGGCGCGCTCCAGCGCGGTTTCGAGGATGCGCCGCGAGGTGAGCGAGGAATCGGGAAAGACGAAACTGTAGTTGGCGCACTCGGCCAGCCGGATCGACTTGCGGCCGGCCAGCGGATGATCGCGCGCCACGACGATCCCGGAGCTGGGCTGGATCGAGGCCAGCACGCGGATCTCCGGCATCTTGGGCACGGCGTAGCAGATGGCGAGGTCGAGCCTGCCCGCGATCAGCCGGTCGACGATCTCCGCCGTGCCGCCCATCAGCACCTCGAGCGAGACCAGGGACTGGCGTTCGCGCATGTGGCTCATCAGCCGCGACACGACGGTGCGCGAGAAGCTTTCCATGAGGCCGAGCGAGGCATGGCCGCGCACCATGCTGCGGAGCTGGCCGATATGCTGCACGAGCTGCGCGTGGTCGTGCTGCCAGCGCTGGACTTCGGCCACCACCATCTGGCCGGCGGGCGTCAGCCGCATGCCGCGCGGCAGGCGCTCGAACAGCGCCGCGCCATACTCGGCCTCGAGGTTCAGGATCTGCCGGTTCACCGCCGACGGCGAGAGGTTGAGCCGCGTCGCCGCGCGTCGGATCGAGCCGGTCTCTGCGACGACCAACAGCCACGATGCCGACGGCGCAATGATCGGCATGGTGCGACCTATCCGGCCGCGAGCGGCCGCAGCGCCGCGACGAAGCGGTCGAGTTCCTCGTCGGTGTTGTAGATGTGCACCGAGGCGCGCATCACGTCCTTGAGGCCGCGTCCCTTGAGGTCGAGGCGCGAGGAGAACTGCGTCGAGACCGAGACGTTGATGCCCTGGTCGCGAAGCTGCTGCTTCAGCGCCCCATGCTCCTTGCCGGCGACGGCGAAGGTGACGATGGCGCCCTTGGTGACCCCGAGATCGGCCAGGGTCACGCCCGGCACCGTCTTCAGCCGCTCGCGCAGGCCGTCGGCCAGCTGACGCAGGCGCGCCCAGATCGCCGGCATGCCGAGCTCGTTCGCCTGGTCGGCAGCGACCTTGAGGCCGATCACGCCGGCGAAATAGCGCTCCCAGTTCTCGAAGCGCTTGGCGTCGCCCATCACCGTGTACTCGTTGTCGCCGGTCCAGCGCGCGGCGTGATTGTCGAGGAAGATCGGCTCGATCTGCGAGGTGCTGCGCGTGCGGGCATAGAGGAAGCCGGTGCCGCGCGGCCCGCGCATGTACTTGCGGCCGGTGGCCGAAAGGAAGTCGCAGCCGATCCTCTTCACGTCGATCGGCATCATGCCGACCGACTGGCAGGCATCGAGCAGGTAGAGGATGCCGGCATCGTTCACGATCTTGCCGACCGCCTCGGCCGGCTGCACCAGCCCGCCCTGGGTCGGGATGTGGGAGATCGAGACCAGCCTGGTGCGCTTGTCGATGGCGCGCTCCAGGGCCGCGAGGTCGATCTGGCCGTGCCTGTCGTCGGGCACGACCACGATCTCGGCGCCGGTCTTCTTCGCCACCTGCAGGTAGGAGATGTAGTTCGACGAATACTCGCTGACGCAGGTCAGGATGCGGTCGCCCGGCTTGAAGTCGAGGGAATAGAAGGCGAGGTCCCAGCCGCGCGTGGCGTTCTCGACATAGGCGATCTCGCCGGGCTCGGCGCCGATCAGCGTAGCGACCGAGGGGTAGAAGCCATCGAGCACGGGACGCGCCCGGTCGGCCGCCTCGTAGCCGCCGATCTCGGCCTCGAGCCGCAGATGGTCGAGGGTGGCGTCGAGCGTGCGGCGGCTGGGCAGCGACGAGCCCGCGGCGTTGAGATGCAGCACGTGGGCGCAGCCCGGCGTCTCGGCGCGGATCCGCTCGACGTCGAGTTTGGGGGCGTCGAGGGCCATGTCAGAACTTCCCCTGTTCCTTCAGCACGTCCTCGGCGACGCGCAGCGCGTCGATGGCGGCCGGGAAGCCGCAATAGGCGATGGCGTGGGTGAAGATCTCGCGCAGCTCGACCTTGGTGCAGCCGTTGTTCAGCGCGCCGACCAGGTGGATCTTGAGCTCGTGCGGCCGGTTCAGCGCGCAGAGCATGGCGATGGTGATCATGCTGCGCTGCTTGCGGTCGAGCCCGTCGCGGGTCCACAGCGAGG
Organism: Reyranella sp.; assembly: GCF_052439685.1. GTDB lineage: Bacteria > Pseudomonadota > Alphaproteobacteria > Reyranellales > Reyranellaceae > Reyranella. The sequence goes on along the minus strand of NZ_JBQVQG010000001.1, from coordinate 636,124 downwards.
CGTAGGCGAACTCCTCGGAGAAGCCGCGGACCGGACCCCAGAAATCGTTGTTGGTCGCGTCGCGCTTGGCGAGATAGGATTCGCCCAGAACCTCCGAAAGGACCTTTCGTCCTGCATCGCTGAGCGTCTTGTGAGCCTGTTCTTCGGACATGTCGTCTTCCTCCTGGTTCAGCCGTTTCCTGCCTAAAGCGACGCCGGAGCCCGAGCAACTGACCATTGCTCATGCCGGCGACACGCTTTCCGTCACCTTCGTGCGCAATGCCCGCGCGCGGCGCGCCTCGCTGCGGGTCGATCCGGCCAACCGGAGGATCGTGCTGACGGCGCCGCTGCGCATGGCGCGCGGCACGGCCGTGGGCTTCGCCGAAACCCAGGCCGGCTGGATCGCCGCGCGCCTCGAGCGCCTGCCGGAGCGACGGCCCTTCGTCGACGGCGCGGAAATCCCTCTGTTCGGCGTGCCGCATCGCCTGAGACATCGCCCTGACGCCCGCGGCACGGTGTGGCGCGAGGGCAGCGAGATCCATGTCGCGGGCCGGGCCGAACACGTGTCGCGCCGGGTGAAGGACTGGCTGGTCGGCGAGCTGAAGAAGGAGCTGATGCCGCGGGTCCATGCCAAGGCCACGCGAGCCGAGCGGCCGGTGAAGCGCATCTCGGTGCGCGACACGCGCTCGCGCTGGGGAAGCTGCGGGCCCGATGCCTCGCTCTCCTTTTCGTGGCGGCTGGTGTTCGCGCCGCCCGAGGTGCTCGACTATCTCGTCGCCCACGAGGCGGCCCATCTGGTCCACCTGAACCACAGCACGCGCTTCTGGGCGCTGGCGCGAACCTTGTGCGACGGGCCCATCGAGGGGCCGCAGGCCTGGCTCAAGAAGAACGGCGAGACGCTGCTGCAATACGGCGGCTGAAGCCTGGCAAGCCTAAGAAGCGCTAAGCCATACGGCGCATGAATTCTTCGTTGTCCCTCACAAGGTGTGCGTCGATCCTGACGGACAACGGAGGAACGACATGTCTGGCGCAAAACAGATGCCCTGGAAGGCATCGGAGATCGACTGGCGGGAACAGGGTCTTCATGTCTTCTCGGCGGACGAGATCGACGAGATCGAGGCGGCCCTGAAGCATCTGCGCGGCCTCGGCGACCTCGACCTGCCCCAGATCACGGCGGAGCGGTTCCCGCTCGATCGGGTCGGGCATCTGATGAAGGATCTGCGCAAGACGCTGCGGACGGGCCCGGGCTTTGCCATGCTGCGCGGCCTGCCGATCGAGCGCTATGAGCCCGACGATGTGGCGCGCATCTATTTCGGCCTGGGCTGCCATCTCGGTGTGCCGATGGTGCAGTCGTATCTCGGCGACCTGCTGGGCCACGTGATCAACGTCGCGGAGATCGAACCGAAGTCGCGCGGCTACCGCAAGGGTGGCGAGTTGGCAATGCATGTCGATTCCACCGACCTGTGCGACGTCGTCGGCCTGATGTGTCTGCGCCGCTCCTCGAGCGGTGGCGCGTCGCGCGTCGCGAGCGCGACCGCCATCTACGACGCCCTGCGCGCAACCCGACCCGACCTGATGGCGGTGCTGGAGCGGGGCTTCCAGTTCCGTCGCGGCGAGGAGGATGGTCGCGTCGCCGGACGCCATCTCAGCCCGCACCGCATCCCGAGCTTTGCGGCCCAGCAGGGTGAGATCTCCTGCTATTTCCTGCCAACCTACGCCATTCGCGCCGAACAGGCCGGCGACTCGTCGCTGAGCGAGATCGAATGGGAAGCGATCTACGCCGTCGAGAAGCTCGCGACCTCCGACGAGTTCTTCATCGACATGGATTTCGACGTCGGCGACATCCAGTTCCTGAACAACCGCACGATCCTCCACGGGCGAACCGACTATGTCGACGAAAAGCCGCTGGAACGCCGCCGGCATCTCATGCGGCTGTGGTTGCGCGTGCCGGATTGGCCTTCGTTGCCCGAGCCTCAGCAATTCTCCACCCCGGCCGAGCAGTCGGCCTGGGCGCGGGGGCGACGGCCCATGATGGAGCTGCCGTCGGTCCAGCTCGCGGAGCTGACCGGCAAGCTCGCAGCCCAACAGGCAGGCTGAAGCTCTTTCGGCCATCGCCGCAAAATCTCAAGAAGGGAAGAAACATGACCAGACTGCTTGGGGCGCTGGGCCTCGTGCTCGCGCTTGCTCTGCCGGCATCGGCGCAGACCTACCCCGACAAGCCCGTCCGCTTCGTCATTCCGTTCCCGGCGGGCGGTGCGACCGACGTGGTCGGCCGGCATGTCGCGCAGGAACTTTCGCAGGTGCTGGGTCAGCCCGTCGTGGTCGACAACAAGCCCGGCGCCAGCGCCATCATCGGTGCCCAGGCGGTCGCGACGGCGCCGCCGGACGGCTACACGGTGCTGTTTGCGACCAGCTCGGTGCTGGCCATCAACGCCGCGACGCGCACCAAGCTCTCCTACGATCCGGTGAAGAGCTTCGCGCCGGTCACCCTGGTCGGCCTGACGCCGATGATCATCCTGGTCGGCCCCAATTCGCCCTTCAACACGCTGGGCGACCTCGTCGCCGCCGCGAAGGCGAAGCCCGGCGGACTGCGCTATGCCACCGTCTCCGACACCATCCGGCTCGCGGCCGAGATGCTGAACGAGCGTGCCGGCATCAAGATCGAGTCGGTGCCCTATCGCGGTGCCGCCGAAGCCTATGGCGACTTCTATGCGGGTCGCATCGAGGTGATGTTCGACCCGATACCGACCGGCTATCCGATCGTGACCAGCAAACGCGCCAAGGGCCTGGCCGTCACGACGGCGAAGCGGTCGCAGATGGCGCCGGAAGTGCCGACCGTGGCAGAGGCGGCGAACCTGCCCGGCTTCGACGTCTCCATCTGGTACAGCCTCGTCCTGCCGGCCGGGACGCCGCAGCCGATCGTCGACAAGCTCAATCAGGCGGCCGTCAAGGCGCTCGAGAGTCCCGACCTGAAGGCCAAGCTCTCCAGCCTCGGTGTTGAAACGCGTCCCTCCTCGCCGCAGGAACTCGCCACGTTCGTCGCCGGCGAACTCAAGCGCTGGAGTGCCGTCGCCCGCGCTGCCAATCTCGTCCAGGCGGAATGATGGCGACGGGTCTCGGCGGACTGGAGCTGCCCGACGGGAGCTGCGATTGCCATCACCACATCTTCGACCCGCGCTTTGCCTACACGGCGGCTGACAGGCTGCAGCCACCGCCGGCCTCGATCTCGCGATACGAAGGCGTGAAGGCGCGACTGGGCATCCAGCGCAGCGTGGTGGTACAGCCGTCGTCGTACGGCACCGACAATCGCTGCACGCTCGATGCCGTTGCCCGGCTCGGCCCCGGCGCCCGCGGTGTCGCCGTGGTCGCGCCCGACATCTCGGATGCCGAACTGCAGCGTCTCCACACGGGCGGCATCCGCGGCATCAGGTTCAACCTGTCGCGCGGCGGCGGCGGCGGCGGCGGCTCGGCCGAGACGATGTCGAAGCTGGCGCCCAGGATCGCGGCGCTGGGCTGGCACATCGACCTCCATCTCGCGGGCGACGAACTCTGCGCGCTGGAGGATGTCCTGAAGAACCTCGAAGCGCCGATCGTCCTCGATCATCTCGGTCGCGTGCCCCAGCCGAACGCCGAGGCCCATCCGGCCTTCCGGTTGATTGCCGGCCTGCTGGAGTCAGGGCGCGGCTGGGTGAAGCTGTCGCAGCTTCATCGGGATTCCCGGACCGGTCCGCCTGCTTACGAGGATGCCGCCCGTCTCGCGCGCCGCTACCTGCAGATCGCTCCCGAGCGTCTGGTCTGGGGCACGGACTGGCCGCATGTCGTCGCGACCGGGCCGGTCGACGAGCTGGCCGATCTGAAGCTGCTGCTCGTTTGGATAGGAGAGGAAGATCTGCGTCGGCACGTCCTCGTGGAGAACCCGGCGCGCCTTTACGATTTTCCGGCGCTTGCCTGATCGTCAGGCGCGACGGCGGCGTTTGGGTGGAACCCGCGACGTCTCGCAGTCGGCAACGAACCGGCCGATCTCGCGCATCAGCCAGTCCTGGAACAGCAGCACCTTCTCCGGCAGCGTCCCGCCGCGTTCGGCGCCGGTATGGAACATCCAGTAGCGGTTCTCGACCGGCACTTCGGTTTCGACGGGACGGATGAGGCGGCCGGCCACCAGGTCGTCGCCGGCGAGGGCCAGCGATGCCAGGGCAACACCCTGACCGGCCGCGGCGCCCAGGAGCATCATGTGCACGAAACTGAAGGAAGGCCCGGTCGGGTCGGGCGGCGAGGGCAGGCTGGCGCCCTGGAACCAGCGGCGCCAGCCGAAATCGTGGAAACCGGCCGGAAAGCGCGCATCGTCGAGCCGCAACAATGGAAGTTCCGGCAGGGCGGCGACCGTCATTGGATCGGCGGGGAGCGGAAGCGATGGCGCACACACGGGGAAGACGACCCCCGAAAACGGCAGCGGCGCGATTGCACTGGGTCGTTTGCCGTCACTGTACTGGATGAGCAGGTCGAGATCGCGGGAGGCGAGCTGCTCGCTGCTGCTTTCGACGAGCACGCGCACCTGCAGGCCCGGCTGCTCTCGATGGAACCCGGCCAGCCTCGGGATCAACCAGCGCGAGGCGAAGGTCGGCGAGGTGAAGATCGTCAGCACCTCGCCTTTCTGCTGGTAGATGTCCTGCGTCGCTTCGGCCAGCTCACCGAACAGGCTCGTGAGCCGCGCGCCATACCGCAGACCTGCCTCCGTGACGGCCACGCCGCGCGCCTTGCGGTCGAACAGGGCGATGCCGAGATGGTCCTCCAGCGCCTTGACCTGCTGGCTGATCGCGGCGGCCGTGACGTGCAGCTCCTGCGCGGCGGCCACGAAGCTGCCCTGTCGCGCAGCCGCCTCGAAGGCGCGAAGAGCATAGAGCGGAGGGAGGCGTGGCGGCATGTGTGCGGCTAAGTTTACCTTGGCCATACCTAACATGGATTCTGGGTTGCGGACGCCCGGCCGCGCTGGAAGGTTGCCGGCCGAAACGATGGCGTTGCAGGGAGAAATGCATGGATGAGCAGGGCACGGTCGGTGGAGCGGCGCAGCAGGTCGCGCTGCCGCTGCAGGGCATTCGCGTGCTCGAGTTCTGCCATGTGGTGATGGGGCCGTCCTGCGGCCTCGTGCTGGCCGATCTCGGCGCCGAGGTGATCAAGATCGAGCCGGTCGAAGGCGACCGCACGCGACGCCTCGCGGGTTTCGCGGCCGGCTTCTTCGGCACCTTCAACCGCAACAAGCGAAGCCTCGCGATCGATATCAAGTCGGAGGAGGGAAAGAAGATCATCCATCGGCTGCTCGCCCAGTCGGATGTCGTGATCGAGAACTTCGCCTCGGGCACCATGGAGCGGCTGGGCCTCGGCTATGCCGATCTCGCCAAGGACTATCCGCGCCTCGTCTATTGCGCCCTCAAGGGTTTCCTGAGCGGCCCTTACGAGAAGCGGCCGGCGCTCGACGAGATCGTGCAGTACATGAGCGGCCTCGCCTACATGACCGGGCCTTCCGGCCGGCCGCTGCGGGCCGGCACCTCGATCTGCGACATCATGGGCGGCGTGTTCGGCGTCGTCGGCATCCTGGCGGCGCTGCAGGAACGCAACCGGACGGGCAAGGGACAGGAAGTCCGCTCCGCCCTGTTCGAATCGGCGGCGTTCCTGATGGCCCAGCACATGGCGGGCGGCGCCGTGACGGGCCGGACCGTGCCGCCGATGCCCGAGCGCCAGGGGGCGTGGGCGATCTACGAGACGTTCAAGACCGCCGACGACCGGCTGTTCTTCCTCGGCATCACCAGCGACAAGCACTGGGCGCAGTTCTGCCGTCTGTTCGATCGTGCCGATCTGCTGGCCGACGCGACGCTGGCCAGCAACGAGGACCGCATCATCGGGCGGCCTAAGCTCGTGCCGATCATTTCCGAGATCGTCGCACGGCACACGCTCGACCAGATGGTCGCCTTCTGCGAGGAAGGAAGCCTGCCCTTCGCGCCGCTCGGCCGGCCCGAGGATCTGCAGGACGATCCGCAGCTCAACGCCGGCGGTCGCATGCTCGACACCGATCTCGGCAAGGGACGCCGCATCAAGCTGCCGCGCCTGCCGATCGAACTCGGCGGCCACGATCTCGGCCTGCGCCAGCAGCCGCAGGCCGTCGGCGAGAGCACGGCGACGATCCTGCGCGATCTTGGTTTCGCGGCCGAGGAGGTGCACGATCTTCACCAACGCGGCGTCGTCGCGACGGGACAGCACTAGAACGGACGGGAGCGGAACATGAGCGATCTGCCGAGCAAGGTGGAGATCCACGAGGAAGGTCCTCGCGAGGGCTTCCAGATCGAGCCTGGACCCATTTCTTCTGAACACAAGATCGAGCTGATCGAGGCGCTGGCCGAGACCGGGCTGCATCACATCCAGATCTGCTCCTTCGTCAGCCAGCGCATCGTGCCCGGCTGGGCCGATGCCGACGAGGTCGTCGAGCGCGTGCGAACGACGCCCGGCGTCGACTTCACCGCGCTGTGGTTCAACGACAAGGGCCTGGCCCGCGCCGTGAAGTTCCGCGACAAGCTCAAGCTCTACGGCTCGATCGCGCTCAGCGCCTCGGAAGGGTTCAGCTACAAGAACCTGCATCGCAGCCGCGCCCAGAACATGGAGGCGATGCGCGCCCAGACGGCGTTGCACCTGTCGCACGGAATCCCGGTGACGCGCATCGGCGTGATGGCGGCGTTCGGCTGCAATTTCCAGGGCGAGGTCACGGTCGACGAGGTGCTGTCGGGACTGGCGGACGGCTTCGCGCTGGCCGAAGAGGCGGGGTCCAGGATCACCAACATCGGTCTCGCCGACACGATGGGCTGGGCGGTGCCGCCGCGCATCGAGCGCGTGGTCGGCGCGGTGCGCGAACGCTGGCCCGAGCAGAAGATCACGTTGCACCTGCACGATACGCGGGGCATGGGCGTGGCCAACGCGCACGCCGGCCTGCGCATGGGCGTGAGCGCCTTCGATTCGACGGTGGGCGGTCTGGGCGGCTGTCCGTTCGCCGCTCACAAAGGCGCGGCCGGCAACATCGCGACCGAGGAGCTGGTGCTGCTCTGCGAGGAAATGGGCATCGATACTGGCGTCGACCTCGACAGGCTCATCGAAGTCGGCCGCATGGCCGAACGCATCGTCGGCCATGTCCTGCCCAGCGAGCTGCTCCACGCCGGCAGTCTCACTGCGTTCCGGCAGCAATCTGCATGAACCACCTGTGAATCAAAGGTCCCGCGCTTCGCCCAAACGCTCAGCGTCTCTCTGTCTCGATTTAATCATTCACCTCATCCTGAGGAGCCGTGCGAAGCACGGCGTCTCGAAGGATGGGCAACAGACGGGGTGCTCGTGCCCACCCTTCGAGACGCTCACTGCGTTCGCTCCTCAGAGTGAGGTCAGTGTTTGAATGCTCGGCTCAATTCAATCTCGCCTGGAGTGATTCTAACCGAATCGTCCCGGATCGCAGGCCTGCAACGCGCTCGGCAGCTGTTCGCCTTCCATCAGGCGCGCGATCAGGCGGCCCGTCGCGGTGGCCAAGGTCAGGCCGAGATGCTGGTGGCCGTAGCCGCAATAGACGTTGGCGAGACGCGGTGCGCGGCCGATGGCGGGACGATAGTCGGGCAGGGTCGGGCGCTCGCCGATCCAGCGGCTCTGCTCGGCGCCGCCGACACCGGGAAAGATGTCCTTGAGATGCTTCTTGAGGAGATCGGCGCGATGCCAGGAGGGCGGCTGGTGGGGCGCCGCCAGCTCGACCGTGCCGGCGATGCGCAGACCGTCGGACATCGGCGTGAAGAAGAGCCCGCGATCGGGCGGGCTGACCGGCAGGTCGAAGCGCACATTGTCGGGCGCCACCATGACATGATAGCCGCGCTCGGCAACCAGCGGCGCGTTGAAGCCGAGCAGACGCGTCAGCTCGCCCGAGGCGCGGCCGGCCGAGATCATCACGGCACCGGCCGGCAGCTCCGAGTCGGTGAGCTGCACCGACGTCACGCGGTTGCCGTCGCGGCGGAAGCCGCGCACGCGGCCGCGCACGACCGTGCCGCCCTCGGCCGTGAATCGCTCGACCAGGGTCGCGACCACCTTGTGCGGATTGATCGTGTGCGTGCCGTTCGGATAGTGGATGCCGCGCATGATGGTCGGGCTGAGGCCCGGCGCCAGCTCGCGCGCCCGGTTGCCGTCGACGATCTCGAACTCGGTGCCCTTGCCCGATTGCAGGCCGCGCATCTCGTCGGTGCCCTGGAACGACGCCTCGCTCTCGTAGACGTAGAGCGCGCCGCGCGTGCGGAACAGTTCGCCGAGGCCCGAGGCCTGGATCTCGGCCTTCCAGGCGATGTCGGCCTCGAGCATCAGCGGCCGGAACATGTCCTTGCCCTTCTGGACCTCGGTCGGGCTCAGGGCCGCCAGCGCAAAGCGCGCCATCCAGGGCAGCAGCCAGGGCAGGCTGGGCGGATGCAGCGTGAGCGGACCGTCGCGATCCATCAGCATCTGCGGGACCTTCTTCAGCGTGGCCGGCCGCGCCAGCGGGATCAGGCTGTCGACGGACAGGAAGCCGGCATTGCCGAACGAGGTCGCATTGCCGGGCTCGGCGCTGTCGAGCAGCGTCACGCTGTGGCCGTTGCGCTGCAGGGCGCGGGCGGTGGCGGCGCCGACGATTCCGGCGCCGATGACGATGACGGGGCCGTTCTGGGCTGATTCACTCATGGGCCGACGTTAGCACGACACCTGCGGGGGCCGGAGGTCGCGATTGATTTGTCCCTGTGAATCCCTATTTAGGGCGCATGTCTTCCGCACAATCAGACAGTTCCTCCGGTCCCGGCTGGCATGCCACGACCATCCTCTCGGTTCGCAAGGACGGCCAGGTCGTCATGGCCGGCGACGGCCAGGTGTCGATGGGCCAGACCATCGTCAAGGGCAACGCCAAGAAGGTCCGCCGCATCGGCAACGGCCAGATCATCGCGGGCTTCGCCGGCGCGACGGCCGACGCCTTCACGCTGTTCGAACGGCTCGAGGCCAAGCTGGAGCGCCATCCCGGCCAGCTCCTGCGCGCGGCGATCGAACTCGCCAAGGACTGGCGCACCGACCGCTACCTGCGCAAGCTCGAGGCCTTGATGGCGGTGGCCGACAAGGACGTCTCGCTGCTGCTGTCCGGAACCGGCGACGTGCTGGAGCCGGAAGGCGGCATCATCGCCATCGGCTCGGGCGGCAACTACGCGCTCTCCGCGGCGCGGGCGCTGATCGACGTGGACGGGCTCGATGCCGAGGCGATCGCCCGCAAGTCGATGAAGATCGCCGCCGACATCTGCGTCTACACGAACCACAACGTCGTCATCGAGAAGCTCTGAATCCCATGAGTAACGACTTTTCCCCGCGCGAGATCGTCTCCGAGCTCGACAAGCACATCATCGGCCAGCAGGAAGCCAAGCGCGCCGTCGCCATCGCGCTGCGCAACCGCTGGCGCCGCCTGCAGCTTTCCGATTCGCTGCGCGACGAGGTGCTGCCCAAGAACATCCTCATGATTGGCCCGACCGGCGTCGGCAAGACCGAGATCGCGCGCCGCCTGGCCAAGCTCACCAACGCGCCGTTTCTCAAGGTCGAGGCGACCAAGTTCACCGAGGTCGGCTATGTCGGCCGCGACGTCGAGCAGATCGCGCGCGACCTGATGGAAGCCGCCATCGAGATGGCGCGCGAGGGCCTGCGCAAGGACGTGAAGGCCAAGGCCGAGCTGGCGGCCGAAGAGCGCGTCGTCGAGGCGCTGTGCGGCGCCAATGCCAGCGAGGAGACGAAGCTGCGCTTCCGCCACAAGCTGCGCGCCGGCGAACTGGACGATCGCGAGATCGAGATCGAGGTCGCCGATTCGGGCGGACCGATGCAGTTCGAGGTGCCGGGCCAGCCCGGCGCGTCGGTCGGCATGATCAATATCGGCGACATGCTGGGCAAGGCGTTCGGCGGCCGCACGAAGAAGCGCAAGATGACCGTGGCCGAGAGCCACCAGACGCTGATGCGCGAGGAGAGCGACAAGCTGCTCGACCAGGAGCGCGTGGTGCGCGAGGCGCGCGAGATGGTCGAGCAGAACGGCATCGTCTTCATCGACGAGATCGACAAGATCACCGCGCGCAGCGAACACCGCGGCGGTGGCGACGTGAGCCGCGAGGGCGTGCAGCGCGACCTGCTGCCGCTGATCGAGGGCACGACGGTGAACACCAAGCACGGGCCGGTGAAGACCGACCATGTGCTGTTCATCTGCTCCGGCGCCTTCCACCTCGCCAAGCCGTCGGACATGCTGCCGGAGCTGCAGGGCCGCCTGCCGATCCGCGTCAGCCTGGCGTCGCTCAGCCAGGAGGATTTCCGCCGCATCCTGACCGAGCCCGAGGCCAGCCTGGTCAAGCAGTACAAGGCGCTGCTGGCGACCGAGAAGGTCGAGCTCGACTTCACGCCCGATTCGATCGACGAGCTGGCACGGCTGTCGGCCGACATCAACGAGACGGTCGAGAATATCGGCGCGCGCCGGCTGCACACGGTGATGGAGAAGCTGCTCGAAGAGATCAGCTTCACCGCCTCCGACAAGCCCAACACGAAGATCGAGATCGACGCCGCCTACGTCCGCGCGCATGTCAGCGAACTGGCGAAGAATGCCGACCTCTCGAAGTTCGTGCTCTAGGAATCCCTCCCCATGTGAATGGGGAGGCAAAGGCTACAGGCAATAGGCCGCGATCAGGTCGACGAGATAGGCGGGGCCGTTCAGGCCCCACAGGACGAACGACACGACCGTTGCGGCCGCCACCAGGCTGGCGAGCCCCCACAGCAGTACGGGACGCCAGCCGGCCGTCATGCGGGCTGCGGAATCGAGGTCGAACGGATCAGCCGCTCCTCGACGATCGGGTAGTGCAGCGCCGCCGAGACGAGACCCAGCGCGATCGAGATCCACCACATCATGTCGTAGTTGCCCTGCAGGTCGAACAGCCGCCCGCCGCCCCAGCCGCCGAAGAAGCTGCCGACCTGGTGGCCGAAGAAGACGATGCCGTTCAGCATGGTGACGTGGACCGGCCCGAAAATGTAGCCGACCAGGGAGGTGGTGAGCGGCACCGTGCCCAGCCACAGGAAGCCGAGTGCCGCGGCGAAGGTCAGCACCGAGGCGGCCGACAGCGGCGCGATCACGAAGCCCAGGAAAACCAGCGAGCGCAGCAGGTAGAGCGCCGACAGGAGATTCTTGCGCTTGAACCGGTTGCCCATCGAACTCCACAGGATGGCGCCGGCGATGTTGAACAGACCGACCATGCCGATCGCCCAGCCGCCGAGTTCGGCCGGCGACAGGTTGATGCCGAACAGCGACAGGCCGATCCCCTTGTCGGAGATATAGGCCGGCAGGTGGCCGCCGACGAAGGCGACGTGGAAGCCGCAGACGAAATAGCCGACCACCAGCAGCACGAAGCTGCGCTGGGCAAAGGCTTCGGAAAGCGCTGCGCCGGTGGTCTGGTTGCCGCCGCTGCCGCGCTTGGAGGCCGCGATCTCCTTGCGGTCGTTGAGGCCGATCGGCAGCACGATCATGATCAGGGCGAGGATGGTCAGCGCCCACATGGTGGGCCGCCAGTCGCCGAAATAGTTCTGCAGCACGGCCGCCAGCGGCACGATGAAGAACTGGCCGAACGAGCCGCCCGCCGAACAGATTCCCACCGCCAGCGCCTGCTTGGCGGGCGGCGCCACGCGCAGGATGACGCCCAGGACCGGGCCGAAAGTCGCCGCCGACAGGCCGACGCCGACCAGTACGTTGCCCAGGATCAGCATGAAGCCGTCGTGCATCGTGGCCGTGACGATCATGCCCAGAACATAGATCGCGCCGCCGCCGGCGATGGTCGGGGCGGAGCCGAACCGGTCGGCCAGCCGGCCCGAGAAGGGCGCGATGGCGCCCATCAGCAGCATGGAAAGGGCGGTGCCGAAGGAGAAGAGCTCGCGGCCGACATGGAGTTCGGCGGAGATCGGCTTGAGGAAGATGCCGAAGCTCTGGCGGACGCCAAGGCCGATGGTGAGGACGAGGAAGCCGCACCAGACGGCGGTCCAATAGGAGCGTTGGGTCATGGCCGCAACCTGAGGCGGCATGCCCGACCTGGCAAGATGTCCTGCCTTATGGTTTCCATAGAATTACTTCATGCCGTCACAAGCTTCGATGTGGCAGAAGATATCCATGGCGCGACTGCGGTTCCTGGGCTGCTTGGCAGCATTCCTGATGGTTTTGGCAGGAAGCGCCGAGGCGGCTCCGCGACTGGACCGCGAGCGCTGCACCTTCAAGCCGCCGCGCGGCGACAGGGTGGAATGTTTCGTCCTGACGGTGCTGGAGAATCGCGACCAGCCGCAGGGCCGCGAGATCAAGCTCAAGGTGGCCATTCTGAAGGCCAAGCGGACCACGGGCGTCGAGCCGATGATCTATCTCTCGGGCGGGCCCGGCGACTCGCCGCTGGTCGCCTCGACGCCGGGCGCGGATGCGCTGAGCGAAGGCGACTGGTGGAACGAGACGGCCGCCATTCGCCGCCGGCGCGACGTCGTCATCCTGAGCCAGCGGGGCGCCGGCGGGTCGAACCCCAACCTCGACTGCTTCGACACGCGGACATCGGACCCGGCCCGGGCGCGCCGGCGTGCGGTGACCGAGCAGCAGGAGCGTGAAATCCTGTCGCGCTGCCGCGCGGGACTGGACCGCCGCAAGATCGATCTCGGCATGTACGCGACTCCGGCGCTGGCTGACGACGTGGCCGATCTCGCGGCGGTGCTGGGCCAGAGCAAGATCAACATCTATGGGGTGTCCTACGGCACCCGGTGGGCGCTCGAGGTGATGCGCCGGCATCCCGACCTGGTTCGGGGGGCCGTCCTCGACGGCGTCTATCCGCCCCAGGTCAACGGCGAGCAGAACGAGCCGGCGATCGTCCGCCGCGCCTTCGAACAGCTCTACGCCGACTGCGCTGCCGATGCCGGGTGTCGCGAACGCCATCCCACCCTGCGCGCCGCCATCGAGGGCCTGATCGACGCGGCCGAGCGCACGCCGCTCGAACTTGCCCTCACCTTGGAAGACGGCCCGCATCCCACCCGCCTCGATGGCACCCAGGTGCTGATGGTGCTGCTGAACATGATGCGCGAGGGCGAGGTCGCTGCCATTCCCGAAACGGTTGCGGCGGCGCAGCGCGGCGACCTGCGCCTGCTCAAGCTCTACGCCGAGGATCTCGAGACCAACGATGGGGGGTTGCTGGAGCAGAACGCCCAGCAGTTCGACGGTCTCTACAACAGCGTCGAATGCCGTGAGACCTGGCCCATGGTCGACCGGACGGCACGGCGCAAGGCGATCGACAGCAACGGGGTCTATGGGCTGAACGCCAAATCGAGCAAGTCGCCGATCTTCTGCCCGGTCTGGCGAGTCGCACCGGCGCCGGCCGCGGAGCGGCAACCGGTGAAGTCGGAAGTGCCGACCCTGCTGCTGAGCGGCGGCTATGACTGGCTGACGCCGCCCGCCTGGGCGCGCGAGGCCGCCAGGACCTTGTCGGCTTCGCGCAATGTCGTCTTTCGGGCACAGGGCCATGGCGTCGTCGTCCAGGATGCCTGCGCCGCCCGGCTGCGCGACGCCTTCATCGAGGATCCCAACCCCAAGCGCGCGCTGCCGTGCCGCCCCGACAAGGCGCCCAACTTCACGGCCGCCTGGGACCGCGTGCGCAACATGCCGTGAGGGCGCGCCGACTTAGGGTTCCAACAAGGTCTCCGTCGTCTCTCCACTCCGCACCTTCGGTGCTCCGGTTCGGGCGGGGTAACCCCCGGCCTGAGACGACGGGAATCATACGCGGCCTACTTCAGCAGCTCCGGCGCGATGAGGCGGGGCAGGAAGAGGGCGATGTCGGGCCATACGATCATTGCCGCCAGCACCACGACCATCGGCACCAGCATGATCAGCGTGTCCTTGAGGGCGAGCCGCAGCGGTACGCCGGCGACGGCACAGGAGATCATGAGGCAGAGCCCGTAGGGTGGCGTCACCAACCCGAACGCCAGGGCGACGATCGACACGATGGCGAAGTGGACGGGGTCCATCGACACCGACTTGGCGAGCGGCTCCAGCACCGTCCCGACGATGATGATCGCGGGGATGGCATCGAGGAAGCAGCCGACGACCAGGAACACGAGGGCAATGAAGAAGCCGACGCCGATCGGGCCCATGCCCCAGGTCGTGACGTTGGCCAGCAGCTCCTGCGGGATTCTGTAATAGGCCAGCAGCCAGCCGAAGGCCGAGGCGGTGCCGATGCAGAACAGCGCCACCGAGGCGAGCTTGCCGGTATCGACCAGCGCCTTGTACAGCTCCTTCGGACCCATCTCGCGGTAGACCACGATCGACAGCACGGCCGAGTAGAGAACGGCCACGCAGGCCGATTCCGTTGCCGTGAACCAGCCGGCGAGGATGCCGCCAACGATGATGACGGGCGTCATCAAGGCGGGGATCGACACCCAGATCGAACAGAGGAGCTGGCGCACTGTCCCGCGCGGATAGGTCGGATAGCCGCGCTTCACGGCATAGACGTGCACCGTGACCATCTGCGCGCCGGCGATCAGCAGGCCGGGCACAACGCCCGCGAGATAGAGGGCGCCGATCGAGGTCGAGATCAACCCGCCCCAGACAATCATCAGGATCGAGGGCGGAATGACCACCGCCAGGACGGCGGAGACAGCGGTGATGGCGACCGAGAAGGAGAGGTCGTAACCCTCCCTGGTCTGGGCATCGATGAAGATCTTGCTCTGACTGGCGGCATCGGCGGTCGAGGAACCGGAGATGCCGGCGAAGAAGACGGAGAGCACCACGTTGATCTGGGCCAGCGAGCCCGGGAAGCTGCCGACGATGGCGCGCGACAGCGCCACCAGCCGGTCGGTGATGCCGCCGACGCTCATCAGGTTGGCCGTCAGCAGGAAGAACGGCACGGCGAGCAGGATGAAGGAGTTGTAGGCGTTGAAGGTTTCCTGCGCGAGCATCATCGTCCCGAGCCGCGGCTCGAGATAGAAGAGCGGCAGGCAGGCGAGGCCGAGCGCAAAGGCCACCGGCACGCGCAAGATCAGCAGCACGAAGAAGCAGCCGAAAAGGATCGACGCGGCTTCGCCGGCCGAGAAGAGCGCGCCGGTCATGTCGTGCTCCACCCGAACAGGATGCGGGCTTCGTCGTAGAACTGCTCACCCAGGAAGACGATCCAGGTGACCGCGGCGACGGGCCAGGCGATATGGATCATCCAGAGCGGCAGGTCGGCCAGCTCGGAGGTGCGGTACCAGGCGAAGCTGGTGAACTCGATGCCGCCGACCAGGAAGACGATCGCGAAGGCAAGGATGCCGAGGCGGGCCACGATGCGCACGGCCGCCTCGCCGCGGCGAGGCAGCGTCGGCCATACATCGACCTCGAAATGGGAGGCCTCGCGCACGCCGATCATGGCGCCGATCATGATCATCCAGATGAACAGGAAGCGCGCCATTTCCTCGGTCCAGATATAGGCCGGGATCAGCGCGGTGTAGCGCGAGATCATCTGCAGGGTGACGGGGACGATGATGATGGCGACGGAGAAGGCCAGCAGGCCGGTCAGGAATTTGGCGTAGGCGGCCGTGAACCGGCGCCAGAGGCCGGGTGGCGAGGCAGGAGAACTCATTCGGAAACCGTCCGGAAAAACACACCCGGCTTCAGACCGGGAAAAGGCGCAGCGAAGCCGGTGGCTTCGCTGCGCATACGGATCAATTGGTGGCGACGATCTGCGTGAAGATGCCGTCGGCGCCGATCTCCTTGGCGTAGGCCGCCATCACCGGATCGACCAGCTTCTTCATCTCGGCGCGGTCCTTGAACGGGATGCGCTTCAGCTTGCCGGCCTTCTCCAGCGCGACGAGCTTCTGTTCGTCTTCGCCGCTCTCGACCTGGCGACCATAGGCGCCGGCTTCCTTGCCGGCCTTGATCACCGCGTCCTGCAGGTCTTTCGGAAGCGACTTGAAGGTCTTGGACGAGAAGCAGACCGGACGGATGGTGATGGCATGCTCGGTCATCGCGAGATTGGGCGCCACCTCGTAGAACTTCATCGACTCGACGCCGGCCGCCTCGTTCTCGCCGGCCGAGATGACGTTGTTCTGGATGGCGTTGTAGACCTCGTTGTAGGCGATCACCGTCGGCGACATTCCGGCCGCGGCGAAGGTCTTGGACCAGATCGGCGCGCCCTGGACGCGGACCTTGAGGCCCTTGATCTCGGCCAGGTTGCTCACCGGCTTGTTGACGAAGATGTTGCGCACGCCACCGCCGGCATAGCCGATCAGCATGACCTGGGCCTTTTGCGCCACCTCGTCGGCCACCGGCTTCAGCAGATCGAGGTCGAGCACCTTGTTCCATTGCGCGAGGTCGCGGAACAGGAACGGCGCGTCGATGAACGGCGCGGCTTTCGAGAAGGTCGACATGTGGGCTGGCGAGACGACGGCATAGTCCACTGCCTTGCCCTGCGCCATGTACTCGAAATACTGCTTCTCGAGACCCAGCGACGAATTGCGGTGGAGCACGAAGTTGATCGGCTTGCCGTAATACTTCTTCACCAGCTCCTCGAACTTGAGGAGGGTCTTGTTGAAGGCGTGGTCGTCGTTGAACTGCACCGCGCCGTTGAGCGTCAGCGGCGCCTGGGCGTTGGCGATGAACGGTGCCGCGAGAGTCGAGGCGGCGATACCGCCCATCAGCAGTCTGCGCTTCATGTCGTTTCCTCCAAAGGCCCTGTTTTGGTTCTGAGACCGGACCCTGCGCGGACTATGCATGGGTTTGGGATCGGGCGCGACCGAGTTGTCAGACAACATGCCGTCTTTCGGGAGGCTGGTCCGGACTTTGCGTCGGGTTGTGCTGGCGCGCGTTATTCGATATCATCATAACACACAAATATCCTGTATAATGTCCATCAGTACCCTTCCCTCGACCCTTCTGGCGAGATTCGACGGCCCCTTCGTTCCCAAGCTCGTCTCGGTCCTGCGCGAGGGCTACGGGCTGGCGGCGCTGCGGGCCGATGCCGTTGCCGGCCTCACGGTGGCGATCGTGGCGCTGCCGCTCTCGATGGCCATTGCCATCGCCTCGGGCACCACGCCGGAACGCGGGTTGTTCACGGCCATCGTCGGCGGCTTCCTGATCTCGGCGCTGGGTGGCAGCCGGTTCCAGGTCGGCGGCCCCGCCGGCGCCTTCATCGTGCTGGTCGCCGCCACGGTCGCGCGCCACGGGATCGAAGGGATGCTGCTCGCCACGTTGATGGCCGGCGTCTTTCTGGTGGCGGCCGGCGCGCTCCGGCTCGGCACCTTCGTCAAGTTCATCCCCTATCCGGTCACCGTGGGGTTCACGAGCGGCATCGCCGTCATCATCTTCGCCAGCCAGATCAAGGACCTGTTCGGCCTCACCCTGCAGGGCAAGGAGCCGGGAGAGTTCGCGGCCAAGCTCGAAGTGCTGGCCGGCGCGGCCGGCACGGTGAACGCCGCGGCCGTCACCCTCGCCGTCCTGACGATCGGCGTGATTCTCGGGCTGCGGAAGCTGCGCCCGCACTGGCCGGGCATGCTGGTGGCCGTGGTGGCCACCTCGGTCGCGACCTTTGCGTTGGGCCTGCCGATCGAGACGATCGGCAGCCGTTTCGGCGGCATTCCCTCCATGCTGCCGGCGCCCAGCCTGCCCGACATATCGCTGGAGAAGATGCTGGCCGTGTTGCCGGATGCGCTCTCCTTCGCCCTGCTGGGCGCCATCGAATCGCTGCTGTCCGCCGTGGTGGCCGACGGCATGACGGGACGCCGTCATCGCTCGAACTGCGAGTTGGTGGCCCAGGGCGTGGCCAATATCGCCTCGGCGCTGTTCGGCGGCGTCTGCGCCACCGGCACCATCGCCCGCACCGCGACCAACGTCCGCGCCGGCGCGCGCGGACCGGTCGCCGGCATGCTCCACTCGGTTTTCCTGCTGGGCTTCATGCTGCTGGCCGCGCCGCTCGCCGCCTACATCCCCCTGGCCGCCCTGGCCGGGGTGCTGGCAGTGGTCGCCTGGAACATGGCCGAGAAGCATGAGTTCATGACCCTGCTGCGTTCCTCGCGGGGCGATGCGGTCGTTCTGCTGTCGACCTTCCTGCTCACCGTGTTCCGCGACCTGATGGAAGGCATCGTGGTCGGCACGGCGCTCGGCGTCATCCTACTCATCCAGCGCCTGACCGCCACGGCGGGTGTTGTCGCACAGCCGGCCCGTGCACCCTTTGCCGCCGACCTCGTCACCGACCCGCGGGTGATCGTCTACCGCCTGTCCGGTGCCTTTTTCTTCGGCACGGCCTCGACCGTGGGCGCCGTACTCGACAACATCGCCGACCAGCACAAGGCCTTCGTCATCGACTTCAGCGCCGTGCCCTTCGTCGATTCAACGGCAGCCAACGTCATCGCCGGTGTCGGCCGCAAGGCCCAGGGTCATGGCGTCCGGGTCTATGTCACGGGCGCCACGCCGTCGGTGCGCCGCTCGCTGCTGCGGGCCGGCGCCGGACGTCCGCAGGTCCGTTATCTGCCGTCCGTCGACGATGCCGTTCGCGAGGCGCATCTGCTGTAGGATGGCCCATGGCCTCCCCCGTCTCGATTTCTGCCGTTTCGATCTCCACCGCCGCGCTCAGCGCTGAAATTTCCGCCACCGGCGCCGAACTGGTGCGCCTGCAGGATCGCGCCGGCGCCGATCTTTTGTGGGACGGCGACCCCGCCTTCTGGACCGGGCGTTCGCCGCTGCTGTTTCCCATCGTCGGTGAGGTGAAGGCCAACCGGCTCACGGTGGCCGGCAATGCCTATGAGATCGGCCGTCACGGCTTTGCCCGCACCTCGACCTTTGCGCTGGTCCGGTCCGACGCCGCGTCCTGCACCTGGCGGCTCGAGTCGAGCGAAGCAACGCGTCGCCAGTACCCTTTCGAGTTTCGCCTCGACGTCACCTACCGGATCGAAGGTGCCACGTTGCATATGGAAGCCGAGGTCACGAACACCGGGGGCGCCGTCATGCCGGCCTCGTTCGGCTTCCATCCGGCCCTGCGCTGGCCGCTGCCCTACGGCAAACTACGGGCAGCCCACGGGATCGTCTTCGAGCGGGATGAGCCTGCGCCGATCCGACGGCCGGTCGATGGCCTGCTGAGTGCGGCACAGTACCCGTCGCCGGTGCGCGATCGTCATCTCCTGCTGCACGACGATCTGTTCGAGGACGGCGCGCTGGTCTTCGACACCTTGGCGAGCCGCAGCGTCGTCTATGGCGAAGCCATCCGCGTCGACTTCCCGCGCATGCCGCATCTCGGCGTCTGGACCAAGCCCGGCGCCGGCTATGTCTGCATCGAACCGTGGCAGGGCCATGCCAGCCCCGAAGGCTTCGACGGCGAGCTGGCCGACAAACCCGGCATGATTGCGATCATGCCGGGCGCCACGGAAAGCTTCGGGATGTCGATCGCCCTCGCGCGCTGACCCGGCGTCACTGCAGTGCGGCGGCCAATGACCCCGCGCTGCGCCATACCTGCTTCTGGCAGATGAACAGAACGCAGCCTTCGATCGTCAGCGTGTCGGCGGTCGGTCGACGCAGGATCGCGCGATAGGTCTGGCCATCCTCGGGATTGTAGATGCGGCCCTCCCAGCCGCCGTTCGCGGCGCGCGTGAGCCCGGACAGGATCGACAGTCCGACGAGCGGCCGTGCGCGCTGGGATGCGTCGGCATTCTGGATGTCGAGGCGGGGCCGGCCCTTGTCGTCCATGCCGTCCCACAACCAGCGAACGGTGCCACACAGGCCTGCTGTCCCCGTGCAGGGCAAGATCTCGACGACGGCCGCCGCGCCGGGTGTCACCCAACGTCCCACCGGGCCTTCCTGGGCATGAACCGGATCGGCGGAAAGAAGAAGGCCCCCGGCCATCACGTACGCCAGCGCGCGTGCCAGCAGACGGTCCGCCCCGGCCGGTGCGGTGGTGCCCGAGGCCGGCAAGACGATCGCCTCGAACTTCCGCGGGTAGTCGGGATGCTCGGTGCCCATCAGCTTGTCCCACCAGCGGAAGTAGAGGCCGTAATTGTAGCGCCCGGCTTCGTGGTGAAGATCGTGATGGGTCGTGGTGTTGTTCCAGCCGAGCCAGCGGCCGGGGCCGAAGGCGGCCGGATGAACCTCGGTGCCGGCATGCCCCATGACGTTGCGCAGGATTTGCACGATGCCGAAGGCCAGCAGGCCGAGCCCGTGCATCGGCACGACGAGGAGGAAGAGCGGGACGAAGGCACCGTGCACGACAGCCTCGGGGATGGCGAAGGCATAGGCGGCCCATGGCGTCGGCGTACGCGACAGATGATGCGTGCGATGGAACAGCGCGAACAGGCGTCTGTGGTGCCTGGTGCGGTGCGCCCAGTAGAAATAAGTGTCGTGGACCACCAGCATCAGGGCGAGCGACAGGACGAGGTAGAGCGGTCCGGCCTGGCGGAAGTCCTTGTAGATCGTGATCCAGCCCTGATGGTCGCCCACTGCCACGACGGCGCCCAGCAATGAGAAGATGAAAGCCGTGCGTAGCGACGCCAGGAATTCGCGTCGCCACTGGCCGTGGACGGGATCGCGGGGCTGCAGCTTGCGGCGGGCGAGCCCTGCCCGCCAGAACAGGGTGAGGATCGTGGCCATCAGCGTGGCGGCCACGACGTAGCGGGTCGTTTCCCTAGCCCAGACGGTGGGCCAGGCAGACAGGTAGACGTGCCAGAGTTCGTTCATCGACCGCGCCCCTCCATCGGGCGTGCCCAATGCCTAGGAGCAGGTGGCGGAAGGATCGCGCCGAAGGTGAAAACCGGCGATCCGCGGCGAAAAACGGCTCGCCGATTCCGGAATCGGCGGGAAATCAGGAGCCGTCGCGGCCTTCGGCGGCCTTTCTGTACTCGGTCGGAGTCATGCCGGTGTCGGCCTTGAAGGCCCGGTTGAAAGGACCGAGCGACTGGAAGCCCGAATCGAGAGCGATGGTCAGGACCGGGACCGCGGCCTGGCTGGGATCGGCCAGGGCTTGCTTGGCATCGGCCAGGCGGTGGCGGTTCAGATATTCGTTGAAGTTCCGGTACCCCAGCCCGCGGTTGATGGCGCGCCTCAGCCGGTACTCGGGCAGGCCGAGCCGGCCGGCCAGGACGCCGATGGTGAGACCCTCCTGACGGTAAAGCCTGTCGACCGACATCAGTCGTTCGAGGGTGGCGAGCAGTGACGGGTCGGCGGGCTCGTTCTCTGGCGCCGCTTCTGCGATGGGCGGGCGAGAGGGTGGGCTGTGGGGCGATGGGGATGGGGCTTCGGCCGCCGGTGCGACAGCCGCCGGACCCAGGACGGAGTCGAGGTCGGCCTGCAGGAGGAGGAGGGCGACGATGGCCGCGATCGCGGCCAAGGCGCCCGAGTTGAGCAGGTGCAAGCTCATCGGGACCTGGCCGGGTCCGATGACCAGTTCGGCCGTGACGGTGGCGGCAATATGGAGGGCCACGGCGATCAGGATGAACAGGCGCAGGCGCCGTCGGCCTTCCACCAGATCGCTGCCCCAGCCGCTCACTGTCTGCGCCAGCGCGAGCAACGCCAGCAGGATCACCGCGCCGCGCACGAGCACGCCCAGCAGCCAGTGCGCGGTGAAGCCCGCGCCCAGCAGATGGGCCAGCGGCCAGACGACCAGGCTCAGCCAGACCAGCGCATGCCAGGGCCTCAGCCGGAAGGAATCGTCGAACATCGCCTGGGCGAACAGCCAGAAGATGGCGGCATTGCCGGTGCAGAGCATCAGGACCGGGGCGAACCAGACCGGCGGATCGTGGGGCCCGGGCGAAGAGCAGACCGCGTAGGCAGCGGCTCCCACGGCCAGCAGGGCGCCGAGCCAGCCGGCGGGCCGGCCCTGGGCCCGTCGCAGCGTCGCGGTCGCGACGATCAGGAGCAGCGCAATGCCCGCACCGCGCAGGGCGATGTCGAGCGTGACGAGGATGCCGGGGCCGCCCATGGTCGGCGACGTGATTAGCATTTTGCCGCGGTCACGCCACCCCGCACCGCCCTTTCGGCGAAGCGACTCTCAATGTCGGGCGGCCAGGCTCCTGAACAGCGCGTCGCTGCGGTCGTCGGCGGGGAAGAAGGACTCGACGCGGACTTCCTGCAGGGTGATGTCCTGCGGTGTGCCCAAGGTGGCGATGGTGGTGAACACCGAGAGCGCCTTGCCGCCCACCAGATAGTCGACCGTCAGCACCGGCCCTGGCCGCTCCTCGAAGCGCAGCTTGCGGAACGAGGCGGGCACGTCGGGATAGGCCATGATCTCCTCGATGAAGGCGAGCGCTCGGGGTTCGCCGCCCGCCGCCAGGATCTCGGCATAGGTCGTCGAGACGAGATAGCGCGCGACCTCTTCCCAGTTGGAGATCTTCGGGCGCAGGGCCCTGGGATCGAGGATCCAGCGCAGCAGGTTGGGTCCCTTGCCGGGAGGCGGCGCGGGCGGCATGCCCTCGAACAGGAAAACCGTGAAGGCGTTGGCCGCTTCATTGGCCTGCAGCAGATTCCACAGCCGATCGATCACGACCGCGGGGTAGGGTTCCTGCTGCTTCAGCAGGAAGTCGATGGCCTGGCGCACCGGTGCGAGTTCGGGCGCGGCGAGGTTGCTCTCGCGGTAGGCCGGCGCGAAGCCCGCCGCCAGCAGCATCTCGTTGCGCTGGCGCAGCGGCACATCGAGCGCGGTCGAGAGCTGAACCACCATCTCGCGGCTGGGGCGCGCACGGCCTGATTCCAGGAAGCTGACATGGCGCTGCGAGACGCCGGACTGCAGGGCCAGCGAGAGCTGGCTGGCACCGCGGCGCCGGCGCCAGGCGCGCAGCATGGGGCCGAAAGCATCGGCCGGCGCGGTCGACGTCGAAACGGGATTTGTGCTCATGACGCGAAGCCTAGCACCGGCCCGCCGGCCCGCCGATTACCTCCTGCGTAATTGAGAGACCGTCGGCGGAATGCGATCTCCCAGTCGTCCGCAACCAAAGGAGGACGCAATGACACCTTCATCCGATCGCCTGCTCCGCCGCACGCTCTGGGCCAATGCCATCCTGTCCGTGGGCTCCGGCGCCGTTCTGGCGGCCCTGGCCAATCCCTTGGCTGCGATGGCCACCCATGCGCCGCTGCAGGTGCTGGGTCTCGATCTCGCCATTGTGCTGGAACTGCTGGGCCTGGGCTTCGTGGCCTTCGGCGCGGTCTGCGGCTGGGTCGCCTCGCGCCCTGACATGCCCCTGGGTTGCGCCCGGGCGATCTTCGTCCTCGACGCCTCCTGGGTGGCGATCAGCGCCGTGATCCTGATGCTGCCGGCTTCGTGGACCGTGGCCGGGATCGCGGGCATCGTCGTCATCGCGCTGGTCGTCGCCGATCTCGCGATCCTCGAGTATCTCGGCCTGCGTCGCATCGGCATCGCTCACTAAACGCCAGGAAGAGGACACGATCATGGACAGGCTTCAGCTCCTGAATGACATCAAGCTGCCCTTCGCCGAAGTTCTGGGGCTGAAGTTCACGGAAGCGAGCGAGACCGGGGTGAAGGCCGAGATGGTCGTGCGCCCCGAGCTCTGCACGCGACCCGCCATCCTGCATGGCGGCGCGGTGATGGCTTTCGCCGACACGCTGGGCGCCGCCGCCACCGTGCTTAACCTCCCCGAGGGCAAGGGCACGACGACGATCGAAAGCAAGACCAACTTCGTGGGGCCGGCCCCGGTCGGGACCACGGTGATGGGCGAGACCACGCCGGTCCATCGCGGCCGCCGCACCATGGTGTGGACCACCCGCATCACCACCGCCGAGGGCAAGCTCGTGGCGGTGGTGACGCAGACGCAGATGGTGCTTTAGGCAAGCCGCCCCTGTACGGACACGTGGCGCTGGAGCACTGTCGGGCCGTCGCGTCATGCCTTCAGCCTGTCTGGACGCACCTGGAACAAGGAGCAGTCTCATGGTCCGGCCGCGTATCGTCATCGTCGGCGCGGGCTTTGGCGGCCTGAGCGCAGCGCATGCCCTCTCTGGTGCCGCGGCCGACGTCACCGTCATCGACCGTCGCAACTACCATCTCTTCCAGCCGCTGCTTTATCAGGTCGCGACCGCCGGACTGTCGCCGGCCCAGATCGCCTCGCCGATCCGCGCCATCCTGCGTCGCGCCGCCAACGTGCGTGTGGTGATGGGCAAGGTGTCCGGCGTCGACGTCGTGCAACGGACCGTCCAGGTCGACGACCGCGAGATCCCCTATGACCAGCTGGTGTTGGCGACCGGCGCGCGTCATTCCTATTTCGGCCACGACGAGTGGGAGCGTGTGGCTCCCGGGCTCAAGAAGATCGACGACGCCACCGCCATCCGCCGACGCATCCTCACCGCCTTCGAGCATGCCGAATCAGCCGAGACGCCGGAGGCGCGTCGGCGATTTCTCACCTTCGTGGTGATCGGCGGCGGGCCGACCGGCGTGGAGATGGCGGGTTCCATCGCCGAGCTGGCGCACGTGGCGTTGCGGCACGATTTCCGCACCATCGATCCGCGCGAGGCGCGCATCCTGCTCGTGGAGGCGAGTCCGCGCGTGCTGGCGGCCTTTCCACCGGTGCTGAGCACAGCAGCGCGCGGCGCATTGGAGCGGCTGCATGTCGAAGTCCGCCTCGGGACGCCGGTCTCCAATTGCGACGAGGCCGGAGTGACGATCGGCGAGGAGCACGTGCCCGCCGCCACCATCGTCTGGGCGGCCGGGGTGGCCGCTTCCGCAGCGGCCGACTGGATGGGTGTCGAGAAGGACCGGGTCGGTCGCGTTCTGGTCGGCCCCGATCTCACCGTGCCAGGCCATCCCGAGATTTTTGTCGTCGGCGACACGGCGAGCGTGGCCGGGAAGGACGGCCAGCCGCTCCCTGGCCTCGCGCCCGTCGCCAAGCAACAAGGCGCGTATGTCGCGCGCGTGCTGCGGGCGCGATTGGCCGGGAAGCCAGCGCCGCCACCGTTCCACTATTTCAACTACGGGACCATGGCGACCATCGGACGCCGTTCCGCCGTCGCGGACTTCGGCTGGTTGCGCCTTGACGGCACCCTGGCCTGGCTGATGTGGGGACTGATCCATATCTCGTTCCTGATCGGCTTCAGGAACCGGCTGATCGTCATGCTCGACTGGATGTGGTCTTACGTGACCTTCCAGTCCAGTGCACGGCTGATCACGGGATCGGAGCAGAACTAACTACGGGTCGGGTCGACCTTGTCGAGGGTCTCGATGACGAGCCCGACGGGCGGGCGTTTGCGGAACGTGTCCTCGAACAGCTTGGCCTTGATCGTGCCGTCGCGGCCGACCACGAAGATGATCGGACGCGGAACGCCGTAAGCCTTGCTGCCTTGCGCGTACTGAGGATCGCGCAGCCCGTAGCGATCGATGATCTCGGACTTCGGATCCGAGAGGAGCGCATAGGTGAGGCTGCGCTTCCCGGCGAAGGCGGCGAGCACATCAGGCGCATCGTAGGAAATGCCGGCAATGCGATAGCCGCGCTTCTCGATCTCGCCGGCGCCCGCATTGAGATCGATCATCTGCGCTTGGCAGTAGGGACACCAGGCAGCCGACCGGTAGAAGAACAGCACCACGCCTTTCTCGCCCATCAGGGACTGCAGCGATCGCGGCTTGTCCTTCTGGTCGAGAGGCGTGCCGATATCCGGCACCTTCGCGCCGACGGCGGGACCGAAGTCCTCCGTCGCCTGTGCGGTCGACACGCAGATCGAGGCCAACAGTGCCGCAATGACAACCTTCAGCATGGAGACCTCCGCGGATTTCTACGCCTTCGCCAGCCGGTACCGCTCTGTTGCAGGAATCAACGTCAGGTTGGCGAGTATCTTGTGCTGCGGGTCCGCGCTCGCGGCAAGCAGGGGCTGCAGGGTGAGCAGCGCCTTGCCGAACAGCGTCTCGTCCCACAGCCAGGCCTTGCGCATCTTCGAGGTGCCGGGATCGGGGAAAGAAGCGGCTGCCTCGAGATAGTAGGCGCGGAGATCGTCGATCGCCTCTTTGAGCGCGTGTGCGGGTGGCAGGTCGCCGGCCAGTGCGGACGACAGCAGTGCGCCCGCCGCCGGCATGTCGAGGCCGGAGACACCCGTGGTCGTGCGGCCGGTCCTGGCGACGGTCTGGTCGTGCCAGGTCGCCAGGCGGTCGATTTCGGCGGCCAACGTATCGACGGCCGTGGGGGCGAGGTTGATGGGACAGGCCCAGCCGGTGAAGTCGGCTTCTTCGGCGACGTCTTCGGGATAATCCTCGATCACCGGCCCGTCGGTGCGCTCCAGCAGCCCGGCTGTCGCGCGCAGCACGCGGCGCTGGAAGTCCGGATCGTCGGGGACGCCGAGCGGCCGGCCGAGTTCGAACGTGACCCACAGGGCGCGCGGCGGCCGGATGGTTTCGGTGTGCTCCCGCACCAGGCTGATGCTGGCGGTCGGAATGCCCTGACGTTCGAGGAAGTGGCCCAGCGCGCCCACGGCGCGCGTGCAGGCGGGTCAAACGGGAACGAGCAGAGCCGCATCGACCGCATCCTGCTTCAGCAGGCCGGCCAGATGCTGGGCATGCGGTTCTGCCGCATCCGGCGGAAAAGCGCCCATGAACGAATAGTGCATCGAGGCCATGGAGCCGACCACGCCCTCTTCGACCAGCTCGCGCAGCCGGTCGATCGGGAAGGCCACGTTGTGGTCCTGCTGGAAGCCCGTGCGGTCGAAGTTCACCGAGATATGGCTCATGACCAGGTCGCGCGCCGGGGTCTCGGCCGGAATCACGCGATAGCTGCCGTCGCCCGGGCGGAACGGACGGTCGCCGCGCCGGTGCAGGCCCGCCGTCGAGATCAGCGCAACGCGGCGCTGGGCGAGCGGCTTGCCGGGCAGCGCCGGCGTATCCTCGAAGGTGGGGCACTCGATACGCCGGAGGTGGTGGGCTTCGACCTCGGGCATGTCGCTGAGACGTTTGACCATGAGTCTGTTTCTCCCGTTCCCTACGCTTGGCCTCGATCCGCAACGAGGTCGCGCAAGAGCGCGACGGTAGGTTCCGGCTCGGGCCTGTATTTGTAGTCCACGTCTGCTTCGACCGAGCGCACGATGCCCTCGCCGTCGACAACGAATCGCGCCGGAACCGGCAGCTGCCAGGAGGCGTCGCCATTGCGCAGCGGGAGGTCGATGCCGAGGCTCAGGTAAACTTCCCTGAGGTCGTCGGGCAGCGTGAAAGCGAGGCCAAAGGCTTCCGCGACTGCGGACTTCTCGTCCCAGACGATCGGAAAGGTGAGCTTCTGTTTGGTCGCCATGTCTGCCGTGCGCACCGGCAGTTCAGGGGAGATCACGACGAGGCTGGCACCGAGGCCCGCGATGTCGGCGTACACGCTTTGCAGAGCATCCAGCTCATGCCGGCAGTAGGGTCACCAGGATCCTCGGAAGAAGGACAGGACCAACGGCCCACCGGCGAGGAGAGCGTCCGAGTCGACATGACGCCCATCGTGGTCGGCCAGGGCGAAGGCTGGCATCCGACTGCCGACTGGCACGATGCGGTCGAGTATTCCGGTACGGCGCAGATCTTCGGTGGCCCTCTCCATGATGGCCTGCTTGTCCGCGGGAAGCCGGGCCGCGCTGGCCGCTCGCATGGCCGAGAGTTTGTCTGCCAATGACATTGCCTACTCCTTGGTGCGGATTTCGCTGAGGTTGCTGTAGGTCTGGCGCGTGGCGACGATGGCGTGGTCGAGGCAGCCGTTCTCGCGCTCGACATTGGCCGCCGCGTATTCGGGCGATGTCATCATGGCGAGGAAGGCAGTGCGCGAGGGATAGCGGACCAGTGCCACGTAATCCCAGCGATGCCGGTCGGATTCGCCGAGCGCCACCGCTTCGGCCTCGCCGGTCCAGATGATGGTGCCGCCCTGCGCCTTGATCAGTTTTATGGTCAGCGCGCTGTAGCGCAGATAGGCATCCCAGCCGCTGCCATTGCCGTCGAGCGAGCGCTCGCGGAAACGCATCAGGTTCAGCATGACCACGGGAGCGTCGTCCGGCAGCGCGCTCAGCGCGGCATCGTTCAAGTGGTCGATCAATGCGGCTTCTCCAGAAGGTCGAGCGCCGGCTGGACCATCGCTTCCAGCGTGCGCCGGCGGGCGCCGGTGCGCGCCAGGACCCGCATGCCCATCAGCACGCCCAGCAGATGGATCGACAGGGCCTCGGCATCGGTGCCGCGCGGCGTCTCGCCGGCCGCGACTGCCGCCTCGACGTTGCGCCGGAAGAACGCGCGGATCTCTTCGAGATAGCCCGTGACCACGCGGCCGAGCTCGGCGTCGTGCGGCGCCACGTCGAGTGCGGAATTGACCAGCAGGCAGCCCTTACAGTCGGTATCCTTCAGCGAACGCTCGATCACCTCGGCCAGGAAGGCGCGGATCGCCTCGCGGGGACGATGACCGGCCTCGAGCCGCGCGATGCGCTCGCGGGTCGAACGGTTGGCGTAGCGTTCGAGGACGCGCGCGAACAAGGCGCGCTTGCCGCCGAAGGCATTGTAGAGGCTGGCGCCGCCGATCCCCATCTCGCGCGCCAGGTCGCGTACCGACGTGGCTTCGTAGCCGCGACTCCAGAAACAGTCGACGGCGGCATCGAGTGCGTGGTCTTCGTCGAATTCCCTGAGGCGTGCCATCGGGGCATGAAAGCGCAATTCTGGAGCGAGTGCACTAAAATTCGTGTGCGGCTGGCCCGCCGCGTGCTAGCGAGGGGCATGGCCTATTCGACACCTGCATGGGTTACCCGCGACCACTGGGGCTTCCTGTGCGGATCCATCATGGCGCTCGGGGCGTCGCTATCCTTCGCCGCAGCGCGTGCGGGCATCCTGGATGGCCTGGGCGCCGTCGACATGATCTTCGCCCGCTACATCGTGGCCGGCGCGATCATGCTGCCGCTGCTCCTGCGCTATGGCGTGAGGGACTTCGCCGGCATCGGCTTCCGCCGCTCGCTGATCCTCACGTTCCTGGGCGGTGCGCCCTTTGCCCTGCTGCAAACGAGTGGCTATGGATTCGCGCCGCTCGCCCATGGCGCGGTGATCGCGCCCTCGACCGTCACCATCGTCAGCACGATCGGCGCGGCGGTTTTCCTGCGCGAACGATTGAGCCGCAACCACCTGGTCGGTGCCGCCGTCGTGCTCGCGGGTATCTTCCTGATCGGCTGGGACGGTCTCATCCAGCCTGCGGGCGAGCGCGCCTGGCTGGGCGATCTCCTGTTTTTCGCGTCGAGCGTTCTGTGGGCGGGCTTCACACTGCTGTTGCGGCACTGGCGCCTGCCCGCGTTGCAGGCGACCGCGGTGGTGGCGGTGCTGTCCTTCGTGATGACGACGCCGATCTACCTGATGACGATGGGTATTGCGCATCTCCAGGCACTGCCGCTCGGCATGCTGGTCTTCCAGGGACTCGTGCAGGGCGGGCTGCAGGGCGCGATCACCATGGTGGCCTACAGCCAGGCCGTGGTCTTTCTCGGCGTGAGCCGAGCGGTGCTGTTTCCAGCCATCGTCCCGGCTCTCTCGGTGCTGGTCGGGATTCCGATCGTGGGGGAGATCCCGAGCTCACTTCAGATCGGCGGACTCTGTCTCGTCACATTGGGCCTGCTCACGACGGTCGGAACATTCCGACGGATCGGCCTGCGCTGACTCAAGGCCCGCGCACGTCGAGGGTCAGCGCATCAGGGCCGGAACGAAGGCCTGCAGGGCCGCATCGGCATCGGCCGCGGTCTGCTGGTGCGATTGCGCCCAGTCGATCCGGATCTTGATGAAGTGGTCGCGAAAGCCGGTCAGCAGCAGCTTGCTATAGACGCGCGAGTTGCCCTGGGTGACGCCGCTGTAGGTGACGCAGCGGAAGGTCACGCCGCCGTAGGCGCAGCTCGAGGGCACAGAGGGCTTCTGGAAGCTGGTGTATCCTGCATACTTGAACTGCTGTTCGGCCGAGCTGAGTTCGACGTTGAACTGCCCGGTCACGGTCGGATTTTCGCTTCCCGCCGGCACGCGGCGGCCGAGGTCGAAGACCTGGACGCTGATCGTCAGCCGCTTCGGCGTCGAATAGAAGTACGCCATGCCCTGACCCGGATTGTTCGCCGGGGGCGCCGCATAGTTGACCGACCGCTCGAAGGTCGCGCCGCCCAGGCTCGACGGGAAATTGAGCTTCGTCCCGGCATTGGCCGTCGGGGTCGTCGACTGGGTCTGTGCGGCCGCGGGCACGGCGCCCGCGATGGCGAGCAGTGCGGCGACCAGCAGCGCGGCGCTCCTAGACATCGAGGTTCGCGACCTTCAGCGCATTTTCCTGGATGAAGTCGCGGCGCGGCTCGACCACGTCGCCCATCAGGGTCGAGAAAATCTCGTCGGCTTCATCGGCGTGGTTGATGCGGACCTGCAGCAGCGTGCGGGCCTCCGGGTCGAGGGTGGTCTCCCAGAGCTGGTCGGGATTCATCTCGCCCAGACCCTTGTAGCGCTGGATCGTAACACCCTTGCGTCCGGCTTCGAGCACGGCGGCGAAGAGCTCGGTGGGCGAGGAGATCCTCGTCTCCTTGTCCTTCACCGCGAACTGGCCGGGCTTCTCGTAGATGGCCTGGAGCTCGTCCGCCAGCGCGTCGAGCTTGCGCGCCTCGGCACTGCGGGTGAGCGGTCCGTCGATCACGTGCCGTTCCGTCACGCCGCGCAGGCGACGCGTGAAGGCGAGGCCCCCATCGGCGATCGGCTCGCCGACCCAGCCCCGCTCCAGCGGCGGGCTGACGACGTCCAGTCGCCTGGCGATGTAATCGGCGGTCTGCTTGGCGAGTGTGGGATCGGACAGCACGTCCGGCTTGAGGGCGCCGGCGATCGCCGCCTGTTCGATCACGGCCTGGCTGGTGACGCGGCGCGACAGCGCCAGCGGCTTGACGAGGTTGGTCACCGAACGGGCGATGTCGACCGTGTTCCGCAGATCCTCCTTGGCGAGGACACTGCCGCTGCCGAGCTGCAGGGTGGCCCCCTCGAGGCCGGTTTGGATCAGGTGGTCGTCGAGCGCGCGCTCGTCCTTGAGATAGATCGCCGACTTGCCTTTCGCTGCTTTGAACAGCGGCGGCTGCGCGATGTAGAGGTGCCCGCGCTCGATCAGGTCGCGCATCTGGCGATAGAAGAACGTCATCAGCAGCGTACGGATGTGGGAGCCGTCGACGTCGGCGTCCGTCATGATGATGATCTTGTGATAGCGCAGCTTGTCGAGGTTGAAGTCGTCGTGGCCGATCCCGGTGCCGAGCGCCGTGATCAGCGTGCCGATTTCTGCCGAGCCCAGCATCTTGTCGAAGCGGGCGCGCTCGACGTTCAGGATCTTGCCGCGCAGCGGCAGGATGGCCTGGTTGGCGCGGTTGCGGCCCTGCTTGGCCGAACCGCCGGCCGAATCGCCCTCGACGATGAACAGTTCGGACAGCGCCGGGTCGCGCTCCTGGCAGTCGGCGAGCTTGCCGGGCAGCGAGGAGACGTCGAGCGCCCCCTTGCGGCGGGTCAGTTCGCGGGCTTTTTTCGCAGCCTCTCGGGCGGCGGCGGCCTCGACGACCTTGGTCAGGATCTTCCGCGTCTCGGAGGGATGCTCCTCGAGCCACTGGCCGAACTTGTCGGCAACGACGGACTCGACGACCGGGCGCACTTCCGAGGAGACCAGCTTGTCCTTGGTCTGCGAGGAGAATTTCGGGTCCGGGACCTTGACCGAGAGCACGCAGGTCAGGCCCTCGCGCATGTCGTCGCCGGTGAGACCCACCTTCTCCTTCTTCGAGATACCGCTCTCGTCGGCGTACTTGTTCAGCGTGCGCGTGAGGGCGCCGCGGAAGCCGGCCAGGTGGGTGCCGCCGTCGCGCTGCGGGATGTTGTTGGTGAAGCACAGCATCGTCTCGTGATAGCTGTCGTTCCACTGCATCGCGACTTCGACGGTGATGCCGTCCTTCTCGCCGCGAATGGACACCGGCGGGTCGTGCAGCACCGACTTGTTGCGGTCGAGATACTTGGCGAAGGCCTCGACGCCGCCTTCGTAGTACAGCTCGGAAACCTTCTGCTCGGCGGCGCGCTCGTCGGTCAGCACGATGCGCACGCCGGAGTTCAGGAACGCGAGTTCGCGCAGCCGGTGCTCGAGCGTGGCGAAGTCGAACTCCGTGTTGGTGAAGGTGCCGGTCGAGGGCTGGAACGTCACTTCGGTGCCGTGCTGGCCCTGGTCCGCCTCGCCCACGATCTGCAGGTCGCCCTCCGGCTCGCCATGCCGGAAAACCAGATGGTGTTCCTTGCCGTTGCGCCAGATGCGCAGGTCCAGTCGTTCGGACAGCGCGTTCACGACCGCGGCGCCGACGCCATGCAGGCCGCCCGACACCTTGTAGGAGTTCTGGTCGAACTTTCCGCCGGCATGGAGCTGCGTGAAGATCACGTTGGCGGCCGAAATGCCCTCTTCCTTGTGGATGTCGGTCGGCACGCCTCGGCCGTTGTCGCGCACCGTGACCGAGCCGTCGCCGTGCAGGATGACGTGCACCTTGTCGCAGTAGCCGGCCAGCGCCTCATCGATCGCGTTGTCGACGATTTCGTAGACCATGTGGTGCAGGCCGGTCCCGTCATCGGTGTCGCCGATATACATGCCCGGCCGTTTGCGCACGGCTTCCAGCCCACGCAGCACCTTGATGGAATCCGCGCCGTAGTCCTCGGCGCCCGGCGTGATGTCGTTGTCGCTCATGGTCCTGGCTTTCGAAAAACTGTTCAGATCGCCGCGATCGAGCCGTCGGCCACGCGCAGAATCTGCGCGCGGCCGGCAAGCGGCGCAAAAAGTTCGGCATCGGTGCCGGTCATCCAGCTCTGGACGCCGAGCGCCACCACCTCGTCGAACAGCGCCAGTCGGCGCTCCGCGTCGAGATGGGCCGCGATTTCGTCGAGCAGCAGCAGCGGCGGCCGGCTGCGCGCCAGGGCCACCAGCCTTGCATGCGCCAGCGCGATCGAGACGAGGACGGCCTTCTGCTGTCCGGTCGAACCTTCGGCCGCCGGCAGGTCGAGATCGAGATGGCGTACCGCGAGGTCGCTGCGATGGGGGCCACAGGCGGTGGTGCCGGCCTCGGCATCGCGCGACCGGGTGGCGGCCAGCTCGCGGCGCAGCCGATCCTCGACATCGATCGCCGCCATCGTGGCCAGCCAGCCATCGACCTCGCCGGCCATGGCGAGCGACGCGCGCGGGAAGGGGCCGATGCCCAGCCGTGCCGCCGCGTCGAGACGCTGCACCGTGTCGGCGCGCGCGGCGGCCAGGGCCACGCCGTGGCGGGCCATCGTGTCTTCCAGGGCCGTGAACCAGTGCGGATCGCGATTGCCCCCCGGCCGTCCATCCGCCAGCAGCCGCGCCCGCTGGCGCATCGCATTCTCGTAGGCCGCGACGTCGCCGGCATGCTGGGGATGCAGCGCCGTCACCAGCCGGTCGAGGAAGCGCCGGCGCTCCGACGTGCCGTCGAGGAACAGGCGGTCGAGCTGCGGCGTCAGCCACACCGCCGCAACGTGTCCGCCGAGCGCGGTCTGGCTCTGCATCGGCCGGCCGTCGATCCGCACGGCACGGCGCGGCAGGCCGCCATCGCCGCGGCCGGCTTCGAGGCCGGTGCCGATGGCGACCCGTCCATCGGGTGTATCAAGGGTCGCGGCCACCGCCCAGCCGGCGGCCGCGGGCTCTCCGGCGCGGGGACGGCAGCAGACATCGTCGAGCCGGGCGCGCCGCAGGCCGCGGCCGGGCGCCAGGTAGGACAGCGCCTCGAGCAGGTTGGTCTTGCCCGCCCCGTTGGGGCCGACCAGGACGACCGGCTCGGCGCCGCAGTCCAGGCGGAGCTGCCGGTAGTTGCGGAAATGGGTAAGGCGAAGCTGGCGCACGGCGAGGAGTGCCGGCGCAGCGCCCGATACGGCGTCGGAAGAATAGGCGAGGGCGCTGATGGCCTGTGCCGTCATACCCGCATCGGCATGAGCACGTAGAGCGCGCTCTCGTCGGCACCGTCGCGCACCAGGGTGGGCGAGCCGGCGTCGGCCATCAGGAAGCGCGCTTCGGCGCCTGCGATCTGCTCGGTGATGTCCAGCAGGTAGCGCGAATTGAAGCCGATCTCGAGGGCCGTGTCCTTGTATTCGACCTCGATCTCCTCGGTGGCGCTGCCGGCATCCGGGCTGGTGGCCGAGAGCGTCACGACACCCTTGGCGACGGCCAGCTTGATGGCGCGCGACTTTTCCGTGGAGATGGTCGAGACGCGGTCGACGGCGTGCGCGAATTCCTTGCACGGCACGTTGAGGACCTTGTCGTTGCCGGTCGGGATGACCCGCTCGTAGTCGGGGAAGGTGCCGTCGATCAGCTTGCTGACCAGGGTGACGTTGCCGCTGGAGAAGCGGATGCGGGTGTCGCTGAGCTCGACATCGACCGTGCCATCGCTCTCGTCGAGCAGCTTGCGGACCTCGCCCACGGTCTTGCGCGGCACGATCACGCCCGGGATCTCGCCGGCGCCCTTGGGCAGCGGCACCTCGACCCGGGCCAGACGATGGCCGTCGGTCGCCACGCCGCGCAGCACCTGCGTTCCGGCCACGGTCGCGGCATGGAAATAAATTCCGTTCAGGTAGTAGCGGGTCTCCTCGTTGGAGATCGCGAACCGGGTGCGGTCGATGATGCCCTTGAGGTCGGCCGCCGGAAGCTGGAACCGGTGCGGCAGGTCGCCCTCGCTCATCGCCGGGAAGTCGGCTGCCGGCAGGCATTGGAGCGTGAAGCGCGAGCGGCCGGCCCGGATGACCAGGCTGCTGTCGTCGGAGGCCGTCTCGAGCTCGACCTGAGCGCCATCCGGCAGCTTGCGGACGATCTCGTACAGCGTGTGGGCCGGCGCCGTGGTCGATCCGGTCTTGGAAGCGCTCGCTTCCACCGACTCGGTGATCGCCAGGTCCATGTCGGTCGCGGCCAGGCTCAGCCGGCCCTTGTGGGCGGTGACCAGCACGTTGGACAGGATGGGGATCGTGTTCCGCCGTTCGACCACACTCTGCACATGGGCAAGCGCCTTCAGGAGGGCTGCCCGTTCGATCGTCAGTTTCATGGGTTGGTCGCTATAACGAGGGCCAAAATACGCGGTTCAGACACCCCGTTTCACCGGCTGCGGAAATCCCGGCGGAACGGTCGGAGACTATACCACGCGGCGTCGCATCGGGAAGCGAATTCGCCCGTATTTTGAGGCCCTTAGAGCCAGTCCTGACGCAGAACGGGCCCCTTTCGGGGCCCGCTACCAAAAGTGTCTGAAGGGCTCAGCCTTGCAGTTGCCGCTTGAGCAGTTCGACGTCCTCGGCAATCGACAGGTCGGAAACCTTGAGTTCCTCGATTTTGCGCACGGCATGCATGACCGTGGTGTGGTCGCGGTTGCCGAAGCGCTTGCCGATCTGCGGCAGGCTCAGCGTCGTGAGCTGCTTGGCCAGATACATCGCCACCTGGCGCGGCCGCGCCACCGAGCGGGCCCGCCGGGGCGAACTCATCTCGGCGAGCTTGATGTTGTAGTGCGAGGCGACCCGCTGCTGGATCTCGTCGACGGTAACCTTGCGGTCGGCCTGGCGCAGCAGGTCGTGCAGCACGTCCTGCGCCATCTCGACGGTGATCTCGCGGCCGATCAGCTGGCCGTGCGCGACGACGCGGTTCAGGGCGCCCTCGAGCTCACGGATGTTGGTGCTGATCTTGTGCGCGAGGAACTCGAGCACGTTGGCCGGCACCGGCACGCGGGCATTCTCGGCCTTGGTCTGCAGGATCGACAGCCGCAGCTCGTAGGTCGAAGAATGGATGTCGGCGACGAGGCCGCTGCCGAGGCGCGAGCGCATGCGCTCCTCGATGTCCTGCAGCTCGCTCGGGGGCTTCTCCGAGGACAGGATGATCTGCTTGTTCTGCTCGACGAGCGAGTTGAACGTGAAGAAGAACTCGTCCTGGCTGGCTTCCTTGCCGCAGATGAACTGGACATCGTCGACCATCAGTACGTCGACGTTGCGGAACAGCTCCTTGAACTGGCCGGTGTTCTTGGTGCGCAGCGCCTGGATGAAGCGGTTCACGAAGCTCTCGGCCGTCAGGTAGAGCACGCGGGTCTTGGGATCGCGCTCGCGGATGACATGCCAGATCGCATGCATCAGGTGAGTCTTGCCCAGGCCGACGCCACCGAAAATGTAGAGCGGGTTGCGCTCGGGAAGTGGCAGGTCCTGTTCGGAGATGTTGCGTGCCGCCGCATAGGCGAACTCGTTGGGCTTGCCGACCACGAAGTTCGCGAAGGTGTAGCGGCCCTCGGGCGCCTGCGAGAGTTCATCGGCGCCGCGGCCGATCGGCGGGCCCATGCGTGGCATCGGCGGTTGATGGTTCTGCGACGAGGGCACGGGCGGCATCGCGATGATCTCGTTCGGACGGCGTGGTGCCGGCGGCGGGACGAGGTTCACCTCGACGCTCTTCACCTCGGGCATCACCGACTGCCAGTAGGCGACCACGCGGTCGCCATAGTGACGGCCCACCCAGTCGCGCACGAAGCGGGTCGGGGCGTAGAGACGCAACTTGCCGTCCTTCAATT
Source organism: Reyranella sp. (assembly GCF_052439685.1). Lineage (GTDB taxonomy): Bacteria > Pseudomonadota > Alphaproteobacteria > Reyranellales > Reyranellaceae > Reyranella. Next base: position 599,610 of record NZ_JBQVQG010000001.1, on the reverse strand, counting down.
CGCCCAGCTCGACCTCGCCGAACCACGTCTTGAAGGCCTTGTCCCCGATTTCCTTGCGAAGCCGATCACAGACGCGCACCCACTGCGCTTCGAGCTCTTTTCGGCCCGCCCCTTCTTCCATACCTGCCCCCGCCACGATGTTGGTCTCGAAAACTGCGTTATTGTTGTTGCCTTGGATCGGCGATTGAATGCGATTCACGTTTGTCTCCACGGAAGCCCCGCTGCCTTCCATCCCCTCGTTGCGCCGCGCTTGCCCTGCGCATCGAGAGGCCCCTCAAAGCCGTCTGCCACATTGAGACACGTACTGTATCCGGCCGCGGACATGGCTTTCGCCGCCGCGACCGATCTCACCCCACTTCGACACAGAAAGAGCAGAGGCACCGTCTTGTCCGCCAGCGCCTGCGAAAGCGCGCCGACGAAATCAGGATTGACCTGCATGCTCGGGAAGAGCTGCCATTCGACCAGGCCCGGCTTCTTGTCGAGGCCGGCGAGATCGGGCACGCCCACATAGTTCCACTCGGCGCGCGTGCGTACGTCGATCAGGATCGCGTCCTTCCGTTCGCCGAGAATTTTCCAGGCAATCGCTGGAGTCACGTCACCGGCGTAGCCGGCCGCGGGGGACACTTCAAACGTGTCTGCTGTCTTGTTGTCTTTCGACATGGCCCCCGCTTTCATTCGTCGAAGCGAGGCGTTGTCCGGCGAGCCAGCAAACGAAGGCGACACACAACACGGCAAGAGGGAACGAGGGATGTTGAACGAGCGTCGCTTATGGGACGCTTCATCTTCTTATCGATCGTCGAACTTGCGAAGCGTTGTGTACCTGTCTCCCACATTCGTCGTTTTGATGGAGAGGAATCCCCTCTTCTCCATCAGGCCCGCGATCCAAGCGCCCCACGCCCCGTCGCGATGAGCAGAGTCTTATCCAGAGTCTCAGAGGCGCGCAAACGAATCACTCGACCAACACCACACGCTATTCAGCCACTTCGTGGTGTGACTCGATTGACAAGTTGTTCGAGTCGATTTTGCGACTCATGCGTCGCGTAGCGGCGCTCAACATCTAGCGCTCGTTGGGGCGCATCATTCGATAAATTCGAATCGTATGTCGGTCGGCCAATCGACCACCAAACGATCATTGCAGAAAAGCGCCGAGATTTTTTTTCGCGCTCGTCGTCGGCGCAAAAGAAAACGCCGCTCGGAGGAGCGGCGTTCACAAAGTCTGAAACGAGGATGAAGAAAGCGTCAGGCCATCGCCTTGATGCGCGCCGAGAGGCGCGACACGCGGCGTGAGGCGGCGTTCTTGGTCACGATGCGCTTGGTCGCGCCGCGCTGGATCTCCGGCTGCGCCAGACGCAGCGCCTCCTTGGCGGCATTCTTGTCGCCGGACGCGATCGCCTCTTCGACCTTCTTCACCGATCCCCGGACGCGGCTGCGGCGGGCCGTATTCACGGCGGTGCGGCGCTCGGTCTGGCGGGCGCGCTTCTCGGCCGACTTATGATTAGCCATGTTAGTCCTCGTTATTCGAAGGGCGCGCTTATACGGGCCGTATCCGTGCCGGTCAAGCGCGCCAAACCCGCCAGATCAGCGATGTTTCCAGCCCGGCTTCCGCTTCTCGGCGAAGGCCGCCATGCCTTCCGCCCGGTCGTCGAAGGCGAAAGTTGCGTGAAAAGTACGACGCTCGAAGCGGATGCCCTCCGAAAGGGTCGTTTCGAAGGCGCGGTTGACGGCTTCCTTGGCAACCATCGTGGCGGGCAGCGACATGCCGGCGATCTTCTCGGCGGTGGCGATGGCATCGTCCATCAGCTGGGCCAGCGGCACGACGCGGCTGACCAGGCCGCAGCGCTCGGCTTCGGCCGCGTCCATCATGCGGCCGGTCAGGACCATGTCCATCGCCTTCGACTTGCCGACGAAGCGCGGCAGGCGCTGGGTGCCGCCCGCGCCCGGAATGGTGCCCAGCGTGATCTCGGGCTGGCCGAACTTGGCGTTGTCCGCAGCGATGATGAAGTCACACATCATGGCCATCTCGCAGCCGCCGCCCAGGGCGTATCCCGCCACCGCGGCGACGATCGGCTTGCGAACGTGGCTCACCTTCTCCCAGCCGACGGTGATGAAGTCCTGCAGGAAGACGTCCTGGTAGGTCTTCTCCTTCATCTCCTTGATGTCGGCGCCGGCCGCGAACGCCTTGTCGCTTCCCGTGAGCACCATGCACCCGATGCCGGGATCGGCTTCGAACGCATCGAGCGCGTGGCCGAGCTCGCGCACCAGGTCGGCGCAGAGCGCATTCAGCGCCTTCGGGCGGTTCAGCCGGATGATCCCGACGCGGCCCTTGGTTTCCGTCTGGATGTTCTCGTATGCCGTGGTCATTTCCTCATCTCCCTCGAACGTGTCTTAGCGCTGGCAGCGGGCGCAATAGAAGGTGGATCTGCCGGCCTGCACGAGGCGGCGAACCGTCTGGCCGCAGTCGCGGGTCGGGCAGGCGATGCCGGCCCGGTCGTAGACATTGAAGCGCGTCTGGAAATAGCCGAGTTCGCCGCCGGGCTGAACATGGTCGCGCAGGGTCGACCCTCCGTCCGCGATCGAACGGTTCAGCACCAGCTTGATCGCCTCGACGAGGCGACCCGCACGCTCTCCCTTCACCGTGTGAGCGGATCGGCGCGGCGAGATGCCCGCCAGGAACAACGCTTCGCACGCATAGATATTGCCCACGCCCACCAGGGTCTTCTGGTCGAGCAGCGCCGCCTTGATCGGCGTCCGGCGGCCGGCGAGGCGGGCGGCCAGGACATCGCCGGTGAAGGCTTCGTCGAGCGGCTCCGGGCCCAGTCCCTTGAAGAGTTTGTGGCCGGCCACCGCATCGTTCGCCTCCAGGACCATCAGTCCGAAGCGGCGGGCGTCGTTGAAGCGGACCTGCCAGCCATCGTCCATGTCGAACACGACATGATCGTGCCGGCCGAGCGGATGGCTGGCCGCGCTCTCGGCATCGTGCAGGGTCATGCGGCCCGACATGCCAAGATGGACGATCAGCGTCTGGCCGTCGTCGAGGCGGATCAGCAGGTACTTCGCGCGCCGGTCGATGCCCGTGACCGTTCGCCCCTCGACCTTCGCGGCGAACTTCGCCGGCAGGGGCACCCGCAGGTCGGGGCGACGCTGCTGCAGCCGCACGATCCGCCGGCTGACCAGGCGCGGCATCAACCCGCGCCGGACGGTCTCTACTTCAGGAAGTTCTGGCATGCGCGCCGGCCATGTACAGTGCGGTCGATGAGGAGACAACAGCGGGCATTAAACGTCCTGCGACCGGCCGTGACCATGCTCGTCATCGGTCTTTCGCTGGTGGCTGTGTTGTCCTGGCTGGCGCCATGGCACTGGGTCTTCGAGCTGCTGACCCATTTCCATGTCTATTTCCTTCTGGCAGGTGCGGCACTTGCCGTGGCCGCAGTCAGCCTGCGGCAGTGGTGGACGGCCGTTCTTTCGTTGCTGGTCGTCGCGGTGAGCTTTTCGGTCGTGTTGCCCCATGTCCACCTGCAGCCGACCGATCTTCAGCCTCAGAGCGGTCCCATGGTCCGCCTCATCTGGGCAAACCTGCATCATCGCAACACCGATCTGAACGCCATGCGGCGCCTGATCGAGACGGAAAAGCCCGAGATCGTGGTGTTCACGGAACTCGACCCGGTTCACGACGCCGTCCTGCGCGAGGTGCGGGGCTTGCTGCCCTTCCAGTCGTCCCCTCCGCGCAGCAACATCTTCGGAATCATGCTGCTCGCCAGGAAACCACCCGAGTTGCTGAAATTCGATGGGGCGATGGGTGACTACGCGCCGCTCATGGTGGCGCGGCTGTGCCCGGGGGATTCGGGCTGTCTCACGCTCCTCAGCCTGCATGCCTGGCCCCCCTTGCCGCCGTGGACCGGCGCCCGCGACCGCCAACTCGCCCATGCCGCTGCCGTGGCGCGCCGGCATGTCGACGAGGGCGAGCGCGTCGTCCTGGTGGGAGATCTCAACCTCACGCCGTTCTCACCGGTCTTCGACCGGCTGCTGGCGCAAAGTGAATTGTGGGACACCAACATCCTGCCGGCCGAGCGACCGCGCACCTCGCCGTCGATCGCGACCTGGTGGCTGGAGAATACGGGGATCGGGCTCCCGATCGACCACGCCCTCGTAAGTTCCGGAATCGGAATCGTCAGTCGCCGGGTAGGACCGGACATCGGCAGCGACCACCTGCCGCTGATCCTGGACTTGAAGATCGCGCCCTGACCGTCGGTTCGATCCGGTCCTATGGTGCGGGTGTCAGGGGCGGGCGGGAGCCGAACAGGGCGCTGCCGACGCGGACATGGGTGGCGCCCATCCGGACTGCCGTCTCGTAGTCGGCGCTCATGCCCATGCTGAGCTGGGCCAGGCCGTTGCGGGCCGCCATCTTCGCCAGCAGCGCAAAATGCAGAGCCGGCTCCTCGTCGACCGGCGGGATGCACATCAGGCCGACGACGGGCAGCTTGTACTGGTCGCGGCAGAGCGCCACGAAGGCGTCGACGTCCTTCGGCAGAATGCCGGCCTTCTGCGGCTCCTCGCCGGTATTGACCTGGATGTAGCAGGCGGGCCGGCGGCCCAGGCGCTCCATCTCCTTGACCAGGGCGGCGGCGAGGCGGTCGCGGTCGACCGACTGGATGACGTCGAACAGGGCGACGGCGTCGCGCGCCTTGTTGGTCTGCAGCGGGCCGATCAGGTGCAGTTCGAGGTCGGGATAAGCGGTCTTCAGCTCCGGGAACTTGCCCTCGGCTTCCTGCACGCGGTTCTCGCCGAACACGCGATGGCCAACTTCCAGAAGTTCGCGAACGCGGTCCGCGCCATGCGTCTTCGAGACGGCGACGAGGGTGACGTCCGACGGCGAACGACCCGACGCTCGTGCGGCCTCGGCGATGTGGCCGGTGACCTCGGCCAGACGGTCCGCGCCGGCGCTCATGCGTCGAGACCGGCGCGGGCGAGCAGGGCTTCCTCGTTGTTCGGATCGGCCGCCAGGGCGGCGTCGAGGGTCTCGCGGGCGCGGTCCAGTTCACCCAGCGCCGCGAGGCAAATGCCATAGTGGGCGAGCAGCCGCGAATCGTCCGGCAGGGCGCGCAACGCCTGCTCATGGTGCGGGCGTGCTTCGGCCGCCCGCCCCAGACCCATCAGGGCGCGCCCGTAGTTGGTCTGCACGAAGGGCTCGTCGGGTGAAACCTTCGCGGCCTTCTTGAGAATCCGCCGCGCATCGTCGAAGCGCTCGAGGCCGAGAAGCGCCAGCCCCTGGTTGTTCATCGCCCGGGCGTCACCGGACACGGCTTTCAGGTAGGGCTCCAGGATCCGGATGGCCTCGTCGAAGCGCTTGACCTGCAGGTGCAGGTTGGACAGCTGGAGGATCGCCTCCTGATCGAGAGGGTTGCGTTCCAGAACCTTCTCGAGAATCCCCGCGGCCTGTTCGCTCTGGCCGGCTGCGGCCCGGGCCAGCGCCAGGGTGTTGTAGGCCTGGCCAAAGGCCGGATCGAGCTGGAGCGCCTTCTCGATCATCGGGATGGCGTCGCTCGGGCGGCCGCCGAAATAGAGCACGTAGCCCAGCGTATGGTTCAAGGTAGCGCTGGCCGGTGCCAGTTCGAGCGCGCGGCCTGCCTCGGCAATGGCTTCGTCGTAGTGGCCGAGGGCGGCAAGGGAGAGCGAGCGGTCGCCCATGATCTGGCCGCGACGCTCGGCGTTGTCGCCGGCATCCTCCAGCGCCATGTCGAAGACTTCGATGGCGGCCGAATACCGGCCCAGGCGATAGAGGGCGTAGCCCAGCATGTTGCGGGCGCGCGCCTGCAGGGGCTTCAGCGTCTCGGTGCCATGTTCATGGATCGCGCGATCGACGTTGGCCACGAACTCCGACAGTTCGCGCTCGGCGGCGGCGAAGCGTCCCGTGTCCATGTGGACCGAAGCGAGCGCCAGGCGGGCCTCGACATGGGTGGGCGCCTGGCGGACCGTGTCGCGAAAACGCCGCGCCGCCTCGTCGAGATTGCCGAGACGACGGGCGGCGAGGCCGAGATTGTAGAGCAGCATCGGCTCGTTCGGATCCTTCGCCACGGCCTTGCGCCACAGGCCCTCGGCTTCCTTCACGGCGCCGCGCTGCGACAGGCAGACGGCGAGATAGTGGAGGATGTCGGGGCGGTCGCCGTGCCGGACGCGCGCGCTCTTGAACAGCGGCTCGGCGCGGTCGTACCAGCCGGCGCGCAGATATTGCAGGCCGGTCTGGAGGTCGGGATCGGGCTGGGGCGGGCCGTTGGGCCGAAGGGGGGGCGCGATGGCCATGGCGGGCTGTGTAGACCCGCCTCACGGCCAAGGCTAGACGAAATGGCATGGTGAAGGACGTCGAATTGTTCGCAGCGGCGATGGCCGGCGTGAAGCCGCTCGACCGGAAGAAGCGGGCGCCTGCGCTGCCTGCTCCGGCGCCGTTGCCCAAGACGGACAAAGCGCCTCCCTTGCCGCCGCGCGAGAGGCCGCCGGTCCGGCGCGCCGCCGTTCCCGACCTGTCGCCGGACGACCGCCAGTTCGACCGCGACGTCTCGCGCGCGCTCTCGCGCCGCAAGCTGGTGCCCGAGGCCACGATCGACCTGCACGGCATGACGCTCGCGGCAGCGGAGCGGGCCGTGACGGCCTTCCTGGCCAGGGTATCGGCGCAGGACATGCGCGTGGTGCTGGTGGTGACCGGCAAGGGCCTGCGCGAGGAAAGTGGCCGCACCATCGACGGCCGTATCCGCGGCGAGTTCGTGGGCTGGCTCAATCGCGGCGACAACCGCGAGCGGGTGCGGGCGGTCCGCGCCGCCCACGCCCATCATGGCGGTACGGGCGCCTTCTACCTGCTGCTGCGCCGGCGCTCCTCGGCCAGCAGCCGTTCCTTGCGCGCCACGCCCCAGCGATAGCCGGTCAGCGCGCCGCTCGATCCGACGGCGCGATGGCAGGGGATGACCCCGGCGGCCTGGTTGGTGGCACAGGCCCGGCCGACCGCGCGCGCCGCCTTGGGCTCGCCGATGCTGCGAGCGATCTCGCCATAGGTACGGGTCTCGCCGGCCGGGATCTCGGTCAGCGCCTTCCAGACCTTCCACTGGAAGGCCGTCCCCAGGATGTCGAGCGGCACGTCGGGGGCATCGAGCGCCGTGGGCTTGCGGCCGTAGAGCCGCGACAGCACGGCTGTCACGCGCGGGCCGAGAAGGGTGTCGTTGCGCTGGATCTCGGCGGCCGGAAAGTCCTGCTTCAGGCTCTTCTCCAGCGAGCGGTCGTCATCGCCCAGGAACACCGCGGCAATTCCCTTATGCGTCGCGGCCACCAGCACGCGGCCATACTCAGAGTCGGCCATGGTGTAGTCGATATGGGCTCCCGCGCCGCCCCGTGCGTAGGTGGCGGGCGTCATCCCGAGTGCCTTGTCGCTGGTCTCGTAGACGCGGCTGGGCGAGCCGTAGCCCGCGCCATAGAGCGCGTCGGCCACGCTGGCGCCGCCGCGGAGAGCACTGCGGAAGCGCTCGCGCTTGCGGGCGACCAGCCAGTCGCGGGGATTGACGCCCAGTTCGGCCAGGAAGCGTTTGCCCAACGCCCCGCTCGACAGGCCGACCTTGCGCGCCACCTCGGCCAATGAAGGCGGGGTGTCGGCATCCGCGGCGTCGAACAGCGCGCAGGCCTCCGCCACCGGCCGGCTGAGACCGAGATCGGCCCCCTTGCCCAAGACCCAGTCGCGCGGCTTGCATCGCTTGCATGCACGGAAACCCGCCGCCTCCGCCGCCTCGGGCGAGGCGTGGAAGTCGACGTTGTGCCGCAGGGGCGGACGGGCCGCGCACGAGGGCAGGCAATAGACCCCGGTCGTCCGGACCGAGAACCAGAACCTGCCATTGTAGGCACGATCACGCCGCTGGACGGCGGCCCAGCAGGTATCCGGATCGGGAAGAAGGGAAGTGGCGAGGGCCACGGCGGGAAACGAAAGAGGATGTTGGGTCATGGCGCCATCAAAGCACCACGACCCGAACTTGCTCTATCCGGCGCCCGCCGGCAATTCCGGTTAGGACCAGAAGGGCCTGGTCGCCTCGAACCGGGCGGTCGCCCGGTCGATGCCGATATCCCGCAGCAGCCGCTCGTCCAGTTGGGCCAGCTGATGTCGCGAGCGGGCGAGTTCGGCTCGGGTCATGACTTTCTCGATCCCGACCACAACCGAGCCCGCCAGCAGCGCGACGGCGCGGCCGAACGAGAAGGAGGGGACATCCGCGCGGGCGACCCGCACGTTGGATACGATCGACATGACTTAGCTCCGCTTGAGGCGATGAAACCGGGGATCGGCAGTTGCGCCTCGTTTCTGGCCTGAATTTGCTGTAACCTGTGGATACTTGCAAAGGATGAAAGCTCGGGGGAGGCATAGAATTTCTATGAGCGCGTGTCCTAGATGAGCCGTTCGCAACTCCCTCTGAATGCCTTGCGCGCCTTCGAGGCCGCTGCCCGTCATGCGAGTTTCACCCATGCCGCCGAGGAGCTTCACGTCACCCAGGCCGCCGTCAGCCATCAGGTGAAGGCGCTCGAGGAGAGGCTCGGCGTTGCCCTGTTCGTACGCCGTCCGCGCGGCCTCGAGATCACCAGTGAGGGCGAGGCGCTGCTGCCCGATCTGCGCGACGCGTTCGACCGCATGACAAACGCGCTGGAGAGGGTCGGCCGCAAGGCCAACTCCGGCACATTGAACGTGAGTCTCGTCACGACCTTCGCGCTGGGCTGGCTGGTGCCGCGCCTTCATCGCTTCCAGGCCAAGCATCCGGAAATCGAAGTGCGCATGACGACGAGCCAGAAGCGCGTCGACTTCGCGCGAGAGGATGTCGACTGTGCGATCCGGTTCACGGTGCAGCCGGAGCCCGAACTGCATGCAACGAGGCTGTTCAGCGACGTGCTGACGCCACTCTGCGGCAAGCGCTACCATGACAAGCTTAAGACGTTCGACGATCTGAAGCGCGTGCCCTTCATCGACATGACATACGATCCCGAATGGCCGATCTGGCTGCGCGCCGTCGGGCTCGGTGACTTCAAGCCGAAGCGCGTGCTCACCTTCGACTCGACGATGATCGCGGTCGAGGCGGCGATGGAAGGCGCGGGTGTGGCGGTCGGTCCGCCACAACTCTTCCGCGAGGAGCTTTCGGAGGGCCGTCTGTTCCAGCCGTTCGAGCAGATCGTCGACAGCGGCAAGGCGTGGTGGTTCGTCTGCCCGCCCGCATCGGTCAGCCGTCCCAAGACCAAGGCGTTCGAGGAATGGCTGGTCGAGGAGCTGGCCGCGCCGCAGGCCCGGACCGTCCGCCCCGCGCTGGCGCCGCCCGCCCGCCGCTGAGGCGCCCTCGAGAAATTCTAATGGCGGGAGGGTCAGTCGGACGGGTAGCGGTGCTGCCCGCCGAACACGTCCTCGACCCTCAGAGCACCGGGATCGTCGGCCAGATAAGAGGGGCCGACGGGGACCTTTCCGTGACCGCCGGGCACGTCCAGCACGTAGGTCGGCTGGGCCAGACCGGAGAGACGGCCGCGCAGCGCCTTCATCAGCGCCTGCCCCTCGGCGATGGAGACCCTGAAATGGCCCGTGCCGCGCACCAGGTCGGGATGATGCAGGTAGTAGGGTTTCACCCGGGCCGTCACCAGGGCGCGCATGAGCGCCTCCAGGGTCTCGACGGTGTCGTTCACCCCCTTCAGCAGCACGGTCTGGCCCATCAGGGGCAGGCCGGAATCGGCCAGGCGGGCCAGCGCGGCGCGGGTCGAGGGCGCGAGCTCCCGGGCGTGATTGCAATGGACGGCCAGCCAGACGCCGACCCGGCCGGGCTTGAGCGCGCGCACCAGCTCCTCGGTGACCCGATCGGGATCGACGATCGGCACGCGGCTGTGCAGTCGGACGATCGCCACATGGGGAATCGCGTCGAGGGCCGCCATCAGCTCGGCCAGGCGGCGTGGCGCCAGCATCAGCGGGTCGCCGCCGGTCAGGATCACTTCCCAGATTTCCGGACGGCTGCGGATATAGGCCAGCGCCGCCGCCAGCTCCTCGGCCGACAGGGCCTCGCCGCCTGGCCCTACCTTCTCGCGGCGGAAGCAGAAGCGGCAATAGACCGGACAGACATGGAGCGGTTTCAGCAGCACCCGGTCGGGATAGCGATGAACGATGCCCTTCACGGGCGACCGCGCCTCGTCGCCGATCGGGTCGGCGAGTTCCTCGGGCGCGACATCGGCCTCGGCGCCGCTCGGGACGAACTGCCGCGCGATCGGATCGTCGGCCAGGCGCGAGCGGTCGATCAGCGCCACCATCTCCGGCGTGACGGCGATCGCCATGGACTGCGCGGCGTCCTGCAGCCGCGGGTCGGACGACAGGAGGCCCTCGCTTTCGAGAGCTTCCAGGGAGCGCAGTGTCGGCATGGCGGCGTCGAGATAGGCGCCACGGCCGCTTGAGTCCAGCGGCCGCTCAGGTCCGGCGGCCGCCTCAGGTCCAGCGAGCCGTATCGGCGCGGTCGACGGCGGTCAGAAGCGTCGCGGTGGACACGACGGTCCAGTCGCAGAGGTCGTAGCGGCGGCTGAGCTTGTCGCGCACCGCCGCCTCGGCCTCGCCTTGGGGCAGCTTCGAGCGCTCCCACATCGCGAGGTTGGGTCGCCGGGTCAGCAGCAGGCTGCGCACGCCGCCGTGCAGGCCCGCGCCGGTCACCTCGTCCGGGCCGCTCCCGGTGCGGTCGCCGGTCGCCTGCCACAGGCCGATCACCTGCGAATCGTAGGCGCCCTCGAAGCCGGGCCATGCCGCGGCACACAGGTCGAGGAATTCCGGCCAGTTCGGTTCCGGCACGGCGAACCAGCGGAAGGCGTAGTTGCCCTGCCGGGTCGGTGGCGCCGTGTCGGTCGGACGAAGCGTTGGCGTCAGGACCTCGCTGGTTACGGTGCGGACGTCGTCGGTATGGGCCAGCAGTGCGCGTTCGGCGGCGGCTGCCGTGATTCCCTGCGGCCAGACGCTGATCGCCTGCACCTCGTCACGCGGGCGGCCGATCTGGCTGCGCCAGACGCCGTAGAGCTGGCCACCCGCTTCGCCGATGCGTCGAGCGCCATCGGCAGCCAGCCGGCCGGCGACCGTCTGCCAGCGGCGCGGCGCGGCGTCGATGCGGTGATGGACGAAGCTGGGGGTCATGCCACCACTTTGTGACGGCTGAGCGTGAAGCCTTCGTAGCCGCCTTCCGTGACCTCGTCGCAACGCTTCTTGTAGCGGTCGAAGCCGCCGACATAGGGCATGAACACGCGCGGCTTGCCGGGGATGTTGGCGCCCACATACCAGGAGTTGGCCAGCGGATAGAGGGTGCTGTCGGCCACCGCATTGACGTGCCCGACCCAGTCTGCCTCGGCTTGCGGCGACGGCTCGATGCGGTCGAGCTGGTGCTTGCCGAGATGGTCCAGCGCATCGGCGATCCAGTCCACATGCTGCTCGATCGAGGCGATCATCTGCGTCTTCACGCCGGGGCTGCCGGGGCCGGTGACGACGAACATGTTGGGAAAGCCCGAAACCATCAGGCCGAGATAGGTGAGGGGTCCGCCTTCCCAGTGGTCGGCCAGCACCGCGCCGTCGCTGGTGCGGATGTCGATCTCGCGCAGCGCCCCGGTCATCGCGTCGAAGCCCGTCGCGAAGACGATGGCGTCGAGTTCGTACTCCGTCTTGCCGGTGCGCACGCCCTTCTCGGTGATCTCCTGGATCGGGTCGGAGCGCACGTCGACCAGCTCGACGTTGTCGCGATTGTAGGTCTCGTAATAGTTCGTATCGAGGCAGAGCCGCTTGGTGCCGATCGGATGGTCCTTCGGCGCCAGCAGCTCGGCCGTCGCCTTGTCCTTCACGATGCCGCGGATCTTGTTGCGGGCGAACTCCGAGGCCGTGTCGTTGGCCTCCTTGTTCACCAGAAGATCGGTGTACGTGTAGAGGTAGCTGATGCTGCCGCCTTCCTGCCACTTGGCCTCATAGGCGGCATTGCGCTCCTCCTCGGTGGCCTCGAGCGCCGACCTGGTTGGCCGGGGATAGCCGCCGATCGCGAAGGGTGTGTCGTAGGCAGCGCGGCGGCGCGCCGGATACTCGGCCTTGTGCCGGCTCTCGCGCTCTTCCTCCATTGGCGCGTTGCGCGCCGGCAGGCTGAAGTTGGCGGTGCGCTGGAAGACGTGCAGGTGCCTGGCCTGCTGGGCGATCAGCGGGATCATCTGGACGCCCGAGGAGCCCGTGCCGATGACGCCGACCCGGAGGCCGGTGAAGTCGACACCCTCATGCGGCCACAGGCCCGAATGGTACCACTTGCCCTTGAAGCTGCCGATGCCCTTGAAGTCGGGCACGCGCGGTGTCGAGAGATTGCCCGCCGCCATGATGCAGTAGCGCGCGCGGATCTCCTCGCCCTTCTCGGTGCGCAAGGTCCACTCGTTGGCCTTGCCATCGAAGATGGCCGACTTGATGCGGGTGTCGAGCTGCACGTCGCGACGCAGATCGAAGCGGTCGGCGACATGGTTGATGTATCTCAGGATCTGGGGCTGGGTGCCGTAGCGCTCCGGCCATTTCCACTCCTGCTGCAGCTCGTCTGAAAAGCTGTAGGAGTATTCGAGACTCTCGACGTCGCAGCGCGCGCCCGGGTAGCGGTTCCAGAACCAGGTGCCGCCGATGCCGGAACCGGCTTCATAGGCGCGGACCTTGAGGCCGAGCTTGCGCAGGCGATGGATGGCATAGAGGCCGGCCAGTCCGCCGCCGACGATCGCGACATCGAGGGGGGCGACATCGAGCGGGCGAGGCGCGGGTGCGTGGGAAGCATCGGGCATGCGACGGCTCCTGTTCTGGATTTTTGCTCTGCGAGCGGTGTCCGACGAGCTTGCGTAAGCAGCGTCGACTCGGTCGCCCGCTTTTGCAAGAGCGACGAGCACGGATGCGGAACTGGCGCGGCGTCATGCAGTGCGCGCGTTGCTGCATGGCGATGCCCGTGCGCGAGAACGGGTGGCCCGCGGATTGTTTCGGCCTTATTCTTTTTTCATGACAGAAGCGCGAAACCCCGGTTGAAAGCGGCAGGATAAGTCGTGGATCAATCGGTGCCGCCGCCCGCCCTCAAGACATCGCCTGTATCGCCCGCCGTCGGCGTCGCGCCTGCGGCGCGCGTGAGCCGGACATCCGGCATCATGCGTCTTCTGCTGCGCCCGCGCTTCATCGCCATCGGCCTGCTGTTGCTCGCGGCGGTCGCCTATGGCGGCCGCGAACTCCATCTTCGACTCACCCACGTCTACGAGTACGACGCCCGCGTGACCGCCGACATCGTGACGGTGTCGAGCCGTGCCGAAGGGTGGATCGTCGAGCTTCCGGTGCGCGAGGGCCAAAGGGTCGAGGCCGGTCAGACCCTGGTCAAGATCGACGACCGGGCGGCCAAGCTGCGGGTCGACGGCTTGCGCGCGCAGATCGAAGGCGTGCGGGTCGAGCGGGCGCGGCTGCGCGCCGAGCGCAAGCTCGACCAGAACCAGGCCGATGCCGCCATGCGCACGCGCGCCTCGACCATCACCGTGCGCGAAAAGGCGCTGGCGGCGCTGCAGGCCGACCTCGACTTCGCCAAGCTCGAGCTCGATCGCAGCCGCACGTTGTTCGCCAGCAAGGTCGTCAACGAGCGGCAGCTCCAGATGGCGCAGGCCGCGGTCACCAAGCTCGAGATCCAGATCCTGCAGCTCCAGGCCGAGCACGAGCAGGCCGAGGGCAGTCTCGGCGAGGCGCGGGTCGGCCACGACCGGCTGGGCGTGATCGACGCCCAGATCGAGGCGTTGACCCACCAGGTCGCGGTGCTGGCGGCGCAAATGCGCCAGCAGCAGGTCGATGTCGAGGACCGCACGATCAAGAGCCCGATCCCGGCGGTGATCGACCGCACCTTCACCCTGCCCGGCGAATATGTGGCGGCGGGCCAGCGCATCCTGCTGCTGCACAATCCAGACGAGGTCTGGGTCGAGGCCAACATCAAGGAGACCCAGGTCGGCAAGCTGAAGATCGGTCAGCCCGTGCGTGTCTCGGTCGATGCCTATCCCAACGAAACGTTCGTCGGTCGCGTCGGCCGCATCGGCAGCGCCACGACGGCGCGCTTCGCGCTCCTGCCGACACCCAATCCCTCGGGCAACTTCACCAAGATCACGCAGCGCGTGCCGGTGAAGATCGATATCGTCCAGATGCCGAAGCCGCTGACGCCCGGCATGATGGTCGAAGTCGAAATTGACATTCGGTAGGGCGGAGCGGGCGATCATGTCGTTGCCCATCCTTCGAGACGGCCGCGCCGCGGCCTCCTCAGGATGAGGTTTGCGATGTTGGAACCAAAACGACCTCATGCTGAGGAGCGAGCAGAGCAAGCGTCTCGAAGCATGGGTAACGACAATGCTGTAGCCGCATCATGACGGCGGCAGCCGTTCCCCTGCAAACGGCGGCGGCGCTCACGGAGCGCTACGGGCCTTCCTATCGCTGGCTGGTCACCGTCACCGGCATGATGGGCGTCGTGTCGATGGTGCTCGCCATGACCACGGTCAACGTGGCGGTGCCCGACGTCATGGGCGCCTTCGGCATCGGCCAGGACAAGGCGCAGTGGATGTCGTCGGCCTACATGGCGACGATGACGGCGGGCATGCTGATCAACGCCTGGGTGAGCGGCATCCTGGGCGAGCGCCGCACCTTCGTGGGCGCGCTGTTCTTCTTCTCGGTGGGTGCGCTGATGGGCGGCTCGGCGCCGACCGAGGATGCGCTGATCTTTGCCCGCGTGCTGCAGGGCTTCAGCGCCGGCATCGCCCAGCCGCTGGTGATGGCCACGATCTTCACCGTCTTCCCGCCAGAGCGCCGCGGCATGGCGATGGGCGTGTTCGGTCTCGGCGTCGTCTTTGCGCCGGCGATCGGGCCGACCTTGGGCGGGCTGATGATCGAATACTTCTCCTGGCGTTACGTCTTCTTCATCTCGCTGCCGTTCTGCGTCGTCGCGGCCGTCCTCGGCATGGTCTTCATGCCGACCCGGCCGATCCCGAAGGTCATCCCGCCCTTCGACTGGCTGGGCTTCGCGCTGCTCTGCACGGCGCTGCTGGGGCTGATGACCGGCATCGCCGACGGCCAGCGCGAGGGCTGGAGCTCCGACGCCATCGTGTTCCGGCTGGTTCTCGGCGCCGTGGCCACCGTCGCCTTCGTCGCCTGGGAACTCTACACGCCGCGGGCGCTGCTCGACGTGCGCATCTTCGGCAATGTCGAGTTCGCCGCCGCGGCCCTCATCGCCTTCATCTTCGGCGCCGGCATGATGGGTTCGACCTACATCATCCCCGTCTTCGTGCAGACCATCATCGGCTTCACGCCACTGTTGGCGGGGCTGATGATGATGCCGGCCGGCATCATGCTGGCCTTCATCTTCCCGCTGGCCGGGCGGCTGTCGGACGCCATGCCGGCCTCGACCATGATCATCGGCGGACTGATTCTGTTCGCCGCCGGCTTCGCCTGGATGACGACCGCCGACATCGACACGACCTTCTGGACGCTGGTCTGCATGGTCATGGTGTCCCGGCTGGGGCTGGGCTTCATCAACCCCAGCCTCAACGCCTCGTCGCTCAAGGCGCTGCCGGCCGACAAGGTGCGCCAGGGTTCGGGCGTCGCCAATTTCATGCGCCAGCTCGGCGGCGCCTTCGGCATCAACCTGATGGTGGCGTTCTTCGAGATCCGCACCCGTTTCCATGCCGATGCGCTGACGGCGACCCAGGACTGGGGCAACCGCACGACAGACCGCATGCTCACCCAGGTCGAGCACCTGATGCAGAAGAGCGGCCTGCCGTTTCAGCAGCAGAAGGCGGGCGCCCTCGAGTATCTGGCCACGATGCTGCAGAGCAACGCGCAGATGATGGCGTTCTCCGACACGTTCATCGTGGTGGGCGTGGTGGCGCTTCTGGCCCTGTTTCCCGCGGCGATGCTGTCGCGTTCGCAGCGCCGGTCGCGCGGATGAGTCACACGATGCGGCTCTTCTTGTCGCCCCAGTAACGGTCGCGCAGCAGGCGCTTGTAGAGTTTGCCGGTCGGCAGGCGCGGCAGCTCGTCCTCGAAATCGATGGAGCGCGGCACCTTCTGCCGGGCGAGATGCTGGCCGCAGAAGGCGATCAGCTCCTCGGCGGTGGCGTCCGTCTTCGGCACGCCCGGCATGAGCTGGACGACCGCCTTCACCTCCTCGCCGAGATCGGCGTTGGGGACGCCGAACACCGCCGCGTCGGCCACCTTGGGATGGGTGATCAGCAGGTTCTCGCATTCCTGCGGGTAGATGTTCACGCCGCCGGAAATGATCATGAAGGTCGCGCGGTCGGTCAGATAGAGGTAGCCGTCGGCATCGACATAGCCGACGTCGCCCACCGTGCTCATCGTGCCGTCTTCGGAGCGCGCCTCGCCTGTCTTGGCGGGGTCGTTGAAATACTCGAACGGCGTCGCGGTCTTGAACCACAGGGTCCCGGCCGTGCCGGTGGGTAGCGGCTTCATGTCGTCGTCGAGCACGTGCAGTTCGCCCAGGAGGACGCGTCCGACCGTGCCCTTGTGCGCCAGCCATTCCTGCGAGTTGCAGGCCGTGAAGCCCAGCCCCTCGGTGGCGCCGTAATATTCGTGGATGATCGGGCCCCACCAGCCGATCATCTGTTCCTTCACCTGGACCGGGCAGGGCGCCGCCGCATGGATGGCGATTTCCAGCGAACCGAGTTCGTACCGCTTCCGCGTCTCCTCCGGCAGCTTGAGCATCCGCGAGAACATCGTCGGCACGAGCTGGCTGTGCGTGACGCGATATTTTTCGATGAGCTGCAGGTAATGCTCGGGGTCGAAGCGCTCCATGACGATTACGGTGCCGCCCATCCGGATCGTGAGGTTCACCGCCGCCTGCGGCGCCGAATGGTAGAGCGGCGCCGGCGACAGGTAGATCATGCCTTCGCAGTACTGCCAGAGCTTCAGCAGGAAGGAGAAGATCGGCAGGAGCTGCGACGGCGGCTGTTCGGCCAGCGGCCGTACGATCCCCTTCGGCCGTCCCGTGGTGCCGGACGAGTAGAGCATCGCGGTCCCGAGCGATTCGTCGGCGATCGGCGTCGCGGGCAGGCCGGTCGTTGCCTCCGCGAGATTGACGATCTTCGCGCCGCCGGCCGATTCGCCACCGGGCCCGTCGACGACGATGCAGAACGCGATTCCCGGACAGTGGGCCAAGGCCGCGAGGGCCACGTCCCGCTTGGCCTGGGAGGTAATGAGCACTTTCGAGGCGCTGTTGTTCAGGATGTAGGCAAGCTCGTCGGCCGTCAGGAACGAATTCACGCACGTGTAGTAGGTGCCGGCGCGCTCGCCGGCGGTGCAGCACTCCACGTAGCGCGCGTTGTTTTCCATGAAGATCGAATAGTGGTCGAGCCGCTTCACGCCATGGGCGCGCAGCAGGTGCGCCAGCCGGTTGCTGCGCGCTTCCAGCTCGCCATAGGTCACGGTCTCGCCGCTGCCGGCCATGATCACCGCAGGATGGGACGCCTGCGTCGTCGCGTGTTTGCCCGGGTACATTTTGTTTCCTCCTCGGAAACTATAGACGCCGTACCGGGGCTGCGCCAAAGTCCGCGCATGCTCGAATCATCGCTCAAGTCCAAAATCATGGACGAAGTCGATCGCCGCTTCGACGATCAGACGAACGTACTGGCCGACCTGGTGCGGATTCCCTCGACCCGGTTCCAGGAAGCCCCGGCCCAGGACATGATGGCGCGCCTGTTCAAGGAGGACGGGCTCGGTGTCGACCGCTGGCAGATCAAGATCGACGATCTCAAGCACCTGCCGGGCTACTCGCCGCATTCGCTGGATTACGACGATGCCTGGAACGTGGTCGGGGCCTGGCGGCCATCCAATCCGAAGGGCCGCTCGCTGATCCTCAACGGCCATATCGACGTCGTGCCCGAGGGGCCGCACGAGATGTGGACCCGCAATCCCTACGACGCCTACATCAAGGACGGCTGGATGTACGGCCGCGGTTCGGGCGACATGAAGGCCGGGCTGATCCTGAACGTCTTCGCGCTGCGCGCGCTGCGCGCACTGGGCTACATGCCGGCGGCCGACGTCTACCAGCAGTCGGTGGTCGAGGAGGAGTGCACGGGCAACGGCGCACTTGCCTGCCTGCAGCGCGGCTATCGCGCCGAGGCGGCGCTGATCCCCGAGCCGTCGGGCTGCACGCTCACCGTCTCGCAGGTTGGCGTCATGTGGTTCCAGGTCAAGGTCACCGGCCATCCGGTCCATGTCTACAAGGCGGATGCGGGCTCCAATGCGATCGAATCGGCCTTTCGCCTGATCCAGCAGCTGCGCGAACTCGAGAAGAAGTGGAACGCGCTGAAGGAACACGACAAGCACTATTGCGACCATCACCATCCGGTGAACTTCAACGTCGGCAAGATCGCCGGCGGCGATTGGGCGAGCTCGGTCCCGTCCTGGTGCACCTTCGACATGCGTGTCGGCGTTCTGCCGACGCAGACGCTGAAGGAGTGCCGGCAGGAGATCGAGGATCTGATCCGCGGCGCGGCGGCCAACGATCCCTTCCTCGGCAACAACCTGCCGACCGTGAGCTGGGAAGGCTTCCAGGCCGAGCCCTACGTCCTGAAGAACCACGAGCATGTGCGCGACATCCTGGCGGAAGCGCACAAGACGGTGTTCGGCGCCGAACTCGACGACCGTCGCACGACCGGCACGACCGACGCCCGCTTCTTCGGCCTCTATGCCGGTCTGCCGGCCCTCGTCTACGGGCCGCAGTCCGACGATGTCCACGGCTTCGACGAGCGGGTGAACATCGAGTCGATCCGCAAGATCACCCAGTCGACGGCGCTGTTCATCGCCGAATGGTGCGGCCTCGAGAAGGTGTGACGGCGGCGAAAGAGGAGCAGAGTCGCGATCTCTGCGCCCACTACTGCGGTTGCAAAATCTGGCCCTGGTTCGCAAGATCGGCGTCAAGGAATGACACGCCATTCCAGACAGCGAACGAATCGGGAGCTCGAACTTACCAAAGAGCAGGTGGGGCTGGAGGGGCCGCTCAGCAACCCTCCGATCGTACTGCGGCAGGACCGACACGAACACATGATGACGTGCCTCGGCTTCCTTGCTGGCGCTTCGCTATTGACCTCGCCTCTTGGATCGGCGTTTCACGGCGCACCGCACTATCTTGTCCCGGTGCTAGGCCTGATCGGCGTAACGTTCGGCTTGAAAGCAATGTTTCCGGGCGCGCTCGTCCTCGACGCCGACGGCCTCGTCTGGCGCGGCTTGTTCTGGACGATCGAGTTCCGCTGGAGCGACTTCAGACGCTTCCGCGGCGTGTTGCCCGATGGCGAAAATCGAGTCGAAGGCGACATGTCGGGCGCGTTGCGGCGGCGCCTCGGGTGGCGACGCTATCTCCTGGGCAGGTCGGGATCGGTGAACTTCGGCGATAGTTGGGAGCTGCCCGCCGCGCGCGTAGCGGAGGTATTGAGGGAGGCTCGGGCGCGCTGGGGGCCGACGGAGCCGGATCCCGATACGAGGTCGCTGTTCGCCGAGGATTGAGAGTGCGCTGATGGGGCGGCCTGGAGAAGGTCTGACCGGCTACGGACAACGCCCGTCGTTCAGACGGGCGCGAACATCCTCAGCGTGTCGCGTAGAGCCGATTCGTCGAGGTCGCGGGTGATGAACACGATGCGCGAGCGGCGGTCGTTGCCTGGCCATTTCTTCATCTGCAGGGGCGGGTGAAAGACGTGCTGCACCCCGTGGATGACGAGAGGCCCGTCGAAGCCCTCGATGTTCACGATGCCCTTCACGCGCAGGATGTCCGGCCCCTTCATCGCCAGGAGAAGGCCCAGCCAGGTATCGAAGGCCGAAGCCGGAATGGGCGGTTCGACGGTCAGGCAGACTGCCTTGATGTGCTCGTCGTGGCGGTTGATGTCGTGCCCATGCCCATGCCCATGCCCATGCCCATGCCCATGCCCATGCCCGTGCCCGTGTTCATGATCATGGCTGTGTCCCGATGACCCGTAGGCCTCGGCTTTCAGCCAGCGCTGCACGTCGAGGCTCTTGGCTTCCGGATTGTACAATCCGGCATCCAGGAGGCTCGCAGGGTCGACCTCGCCCTGCCGGCTGACGATGATCGGGGCCGCCGGGTTCAGGCGTCGCAGTCGCTGGGACAGCGCTATCGATTGCGCTGGCGGGACCAGGTCGGTCTTGGTCAGCAGCAGGCGGTCGGCGACGGCGGCTTGTTTGACGGATTCGATCTGCCGGTCGAGGGTGGCGTCGCCGGTTGCCGCATCTACGGTCGTGATGACGCCATCCAGACGATAGGTCGAGGTGAGGGCGAGGTCGGACATCAGCGTGTGCAGGATCGGCGCCGGATCGGCCAGCCCCGTCGTTTCGATCAACACCCGTTCGAACGGCGCAATGCTTCCGTTGAGCTTGCGGGCGGTCAGAGCGCGCAACGTGTCGACGAGGTCGCCGCGAATGGTGCAGCAAAGGCATCCGCTCTTCAGCAGGACCATGTCCTCGGTGGAACTCTCGACCAGTTCGTGATCGAGACCGATCTCGCCGAACTCATTGATCACGACGACGGTGCGCGCGAATTCCGGCCGCGACAGGAGCTTGTTGAGGACCGTCGTCTTGCCACTTCCGAGAAACCCGGTCAGCAGCGACACGGGGACCAGCGGGCCGCCGGGCAGACCTTTTCTATCGCTCATCGGAGGCACCTCGTATCACCGTGTCGGCCGCGGCCTCGGCACAACGATCGCAGGTGCCGCTGCACTCGATGACCGGCCTGGCAATATGGAACTTGAGGGTCGCCGCATTGCTCTCGATCAGTTCCGCGAGGACGGGGCTTTCGACCGCCACCGAGCTGTCGCATGTGTCGCAGAGAAAGAGCACGGGCGACCCCGGTCGCTCGGGATGATCCCGCAGGATGTAGGCGTTCCGGCTCTCGACGCGGAGGATGGAGCCGATCTCCAGAAGGAATTCGAGCGCCCGGTAGATCGTCGGAGGCGTGTGCTTCCTGCCGACTTCGTCCTGCAGCAACACCAGCAGGGCATAGGCCCCCAGGGGGCGGTTGGACCGCGCAATGATGCGCAGGACCGCGGCCCTCAGCGCCGTAAGCCGGAGACCCTTCTGGTCGCAAGCCTGCTGGGCAGCCTGAACCGCACGGTCGACTTGCGGTGCCGTCTCGGTCGGTGCCGTCTCTGGCGGTGCCGATGGAGGGGATTGAACCATGAGCTTCAGCCTCGCCTGATGCGTAATGCATAACACGCAGGAATGTTATAACATTGCATTTGATATTCGCTGCCGTCAAGGTCGCCGTACCAACCATGCGAGGAGTTCCCGATGCCGCAGCGTGCCCGTCTGGCGACGCGACTGTCCGTTGAGCAGGTCGAGGAAGGCCTGACGCTCGCCCCGAAGTTCGATCGTGACGGCCTGATTCCCGTCGTCACCACCGATGCCGATTCAGGCGAGGTGCTGATGGTGGCCACGATGGACGCCGAGGCCCTGTTGCGGACGGTCGATACGAGAGAGGCCCATTACTGGAGCCGCAGCCGGCAGCGCCTCTGGAAGAAGGGCGCGACGAGCGGTCTCGTCCAGGATGTCGTGGAAATGCGTATGGACGACGATCAGGACGCCGTCTGGCTGCGGGTTCGCGTCAGGGGCGCGGGCGCGAGCTGCCATGTCGGCTACCGCTCCTGCTTCTATCGCTCTGTCGTGCTGGAGCCGCACGAGGCGGAGCGGCCGATCGCCCTGCGCCAGGAAGAGGCCGCCAAGGCGTTCGATC
The DNA here is from genome assembly GCF_052439685.1 of Reyranella sp. Classification (GTDB taxonomy): domain Bacteria; phylum Pseudomonadota; class Alphaproteobacteria; order Reyranellales; family Reyranellaceae; genus Reyranella. The sequence goes on along the minus strand of NZ_JBQVQG010000001.1, from coordinate 577,832 downwards.
CCGTCGAGGTCTACGGCGATGCCCCGAACCCGACCCGGCTCTAGCAGGCCGTCGAACCGTCGGGAGTCCGGGCAAATAAACGAAACAAACGAAATAAACGAAACAATCGAAGCCGGAGTCGCACCCTCTGACGCCGACCGTCCCTCAGGTCCATCCCATCTGACGGGCGACGGCCCCGAGCAGGAGTACGCCAGCGGTGCCGATCACCACCAGCGACGACGCGACGGCGATCGCCCGGCCGAAGGCGGCTGACCGATCCTCGGCGACGATGAGGCGATGGGCGAGCATCGAAGCCATGCCGATGGCCGCGAGCGCCAGGGCCATGCCGGCCGCGATGGCGACCACGCCGACGATGCCGGCCCACAGAACGTCGAGCGCCAGCGACAGCAGCACCAGGATCAGCGCGCCGGCGCAAGGCGCGGCGCCCGCGGCGCTCAGCAGCATCAGGCCGGAGCGGCGATGCAGGAATCCGGCTGACCTTGCATCGGCCCGACGGGGCGGATGACGGGGCGGATGAGGCGCCTGATCGTGATGATGCTCGTGCGCGCCGTGGTGATGCCCGTGCCCATGCCCGCCGTGATCGTGGTTGCAGGCGGCGGCCTCGCCCCGTAGCCCGGCCCGCAGTCGCCATAGTCCGACCGTGAGGATCAGCACATACGAGGCGATCTCGACCAGTCGGACGTGCGCGAGCGCGCCGAACAGCCCGGCGACGCTCATGAGCTTGAGGCCGACTGCCAGGACGAGGGCCGACAGGGTGTGGGTGATGGCGATCCAAGCGCCGGCGAAGATGCCCTCGATCCACCGCCGCGGCTCGGTGCCATCGAGGAAATAGGCGACGATCACAGCCTTGCCATGTCCCGGACCCAGTGTGTGCACGACCCCGTAGCCGAAGCAGAGAGACAGCAGGATCCACAGAGCGGCCGCCGACCCCGATCCGCTGCCGACGTCCTGAAGCGACGTCGTGAGCTGATGCTGGATCTGCCGCTGGTAGGCCGCCGATTCGCGGGCGAGCCACGCCAGTCCGTCGGACGAGACGAGGGCGAAACCCAAGGCTGCGAGCAAGGAAAGGCCGAGCCAGAAGAAAGGCGAGTGAACGGCGGCCAGGGTCCTGGTTCTCATGACGCTTGTACCCTGGCTTGGGAGACGGCGGGCCTAGAGGGCGGCGTGGAAGAGGATGCGATAGACTTCGGCGTCGACGGTCCGCGGCGTGGTGCGACTGGAGAGGTCGGCCACGGCATGCGGCACGAGGTCGGGGATCATCTCCTCGGTGACGCCCATCGCGCCCAGACCCTCCGGCAAACCGATGGCCGCGTTGCGCGCTAAAACCGCTTCGGCCAGATCGGCCCCGGCGGGGAGGCCCATGGCTTCGGCCAGCCGATCGTACTTGTCGGGCGCCGTGCCGGCGTTGAAGCGCAGGATCGTGGGCAGGATCACGGCGTTCAGCGTGCCGTGGTGCAGCCTGAGGCCGGGCAGGCGGCCGGCGGCGTGGCTCATCGAATGGACGGCGCCCAGTCCCTTCACGAAGGCCATCGCCCCTTCGGTCGAGGCCATCATCATGTTCCAGCGCGCCTCGCGGTCACTGCCGTCGTGCACGGCCCTCTCGATGTGCCGCCAGGCCCGCCGCAGCCCGTCGTAACCAATGCCTTCGGCCGGGGGATTCACAACCGGCGACAGAATGGCTTCCATGCAATGGGTCACCGCATCCATGCCGGTCGCCGCCGTGAGCGCCGCGGGCAGGCCGAGGGTCAGCTCGGGATCGCAGATGGCGACGCTCGGGATCATCTTCGGGCTCGCGAAGGTGAGCTTGCGGCCGTCCTGCATGACGATCACGAAGCCGACCGACACCTCGCTGCCGGTGCCCGATGTCGTGGGAATGGCAATGACCGGCGCGACCCGGTCGATCCGGCGGGCGCCGCCCGTGAGTGGATCGTAGCGGTCGAGGGAGCCGCCGCTGCCGGCCAGCAGGGCGACGGCCTTGCCGAGGTCCATGGACGATCCGCCGCCGAGGCCGATGACGCCGTCGCACTCGTTCGATCGGTAAAGTTCGAAGGCCGCCAGCGCCGCCACCTCGGTGGGATTGCCCGGCGTGTCGTCAAAGATGGGAATGCTCGACGCGCCCGGAATGACGCCGAGCACGGTATCGAGCAGGCCGGCGGCACGGACCCCGCGGTCAGTGGCGATCAGTGGCCGGTGAATGCCGAGACGCTCCAGCTCCTTGGCTAGCATGCGGATGGCGCCGAAGTCGAAATGCGTGGTGGTGAGATAGTTCAGGATCGCCATGTCCGCCGTCTTCTCAATTTGTCCTGGGGGCAGCCGCCGCATCGTCGAGCAGGTGCGCGACGCCGCGGAGATAGGCCGAGGTTCTCGCCGGTGGGGCGCCGCGCGATCCGAGGTCGATCAGTTCCTGCACCAGGGCGTCGGCGATGGCATTGCCCGGAAGCCATTGCTCCCGTGCCATCGCGATGGCGTCCTTCAAAAGGGCGCGGGCCTTGGCGACGTCGGCGGCATGCACTTCGGCGATGCGGGCTTCCGGACTCAGGCCGGCGCCATCGTCGTGACCGGTGCCGGGTGGATGCCGGCCGCTCATTCGTGTCCCGGCATTTTCCAGACGGGGAAGGGGTCGGGGAGTCGTCCCCACATCGCGGGCCCCATCTTCATCTCGGCATCTGTCAGCAGGCAGTCGTCGAGGCGGCGCGTGAGTTCCTTGCGGTCCATGCCCTTGGTGCCGATGAAGACGATCTCCTGCCGGCGGTCGCCGTAGGGGCTTTTGAAGGAGTTGCGGATGGTGGCGCGCCAGGTCGAGTCCTGGGGCCAGTCCTCCCGCTTCACCGCCGCCCACCAGGCGCCCGCTGCTTCGTGGCGAAGCATGCCGCCGGCCTGGCTAAGGGAGCCCGCGAAGTTCATCCGCGAGGCCAGCCAGAAGAAGCCCTTCGAGCGGATCACACCGTCCCAGCGGCCGTTGAGCAGGGCGTACAGCCGCATCGGATTGAACGGCCGGCGCGCCTTGTAGACGAAGCTCCAGAAACCGTAGGTCTCGGTCTCCGGCGTGTGGATGCCGCGCATCTCCTGCATCCAGCCGGGGGCCTGGCTCGCTTTTTCGTAGGAGAACAGGCCGGTGTCCATGATCTGATCGAGCGGCACCTTGCCGAACTCGCCGGTGACGATCCGGGCCTTGGCATTGAGACGCCGCAGCATCGTCTTGAGGAAGCCGAGATCCTCGGGCGAGATCAGATCAGCCTTGTTCACGACGATGACGTCGGCGAACTCGACCTGCTCGACCAGCAGGTCGACGACCGTCCGCGTATCCTCGGGCTCGGCGGTCTGGCCGCGCTGGTGCAGGAAGTCGGCCGAGCTGTAATCCTCGATAAATGACCTGGCGTCGACGACCGTCACCATCGTGTCGAGGCGCGCGACCTTGGACAGGCTCTTGCCGGCCTCGTCCTCGAATTCGAAGGTAGCGGCGACCGGCATCGGCTCGGAAATGCCGGTCGATTCGATCAGCAGATAGTCGAAGCGACCCTCTCCCGCCAACCGCTCGACCTCCTCGAGGAGATCCTCGCGCAGGGTGCAGCAGATGCAGCCGTTCGACATCTCGACCAGCTTCTCTTCGCTGCGGCTCAACTCGGCACCGCCCTGGCGCACGAGGGCGGCATCGATGTTGATCTCGCTCATGTCATTCACGATCACCGCGACCTTGCGGCCCTCGCGGTTATTGAGGACATGATTGAGCAAGGTCGTCTTGCCGGCGCCGAGGTAGCCGGACAGCACGGTGACGGGGAGTCTATTCATCGTCGTGAACCTCATTGAGGCAGAGGAAGAGTCTCGTCTGGCCGCTGCCGGCGACCGGTGGGGAGCGATGCACGATGGCCTCGGTGCCGGCCCGCACCACGCCCTTGAACAGACCGGCGGCAAAGCGCGGGAGTTCGTTCAGGGGACCGCGGTAGCGGCGCTGGGCCTTCAGCGCGCGGGCGGCCTGCTCGAGCGGCGGCCATTGCGTGCCGGGCCCGCGATAGGTTGCGTTGAGACGGTAGCCGACATGGTCGCGATGGAAGCGCCAGCAGGCATCGTGGGCGATCGCTTCGAGGCGCAGGTCGACGTCGCGGCTGCCGGTCCGTGCGGCGAAGCAGCGTGCGAGCGCTGCGATGTCGTCGATCAGCGCGCGACGTTCGGGACCGTCGGCGAGCTCGACGAGATCGCAGAGGGCGGCGAGCCGGGCCGGGACACAGGCGGCCGGTCCGATGAAGTGGCCTTCGGGCAGGCGTTCGGTCGGCAGGGAATCGAGCCAGGCCGCGAGCTCCGCGGATTGCGGGCGCTGCCAGATGGCCAGCGCGACGTCGGGCTCGGCGATACGATGCAGCACGATGTCATCGTGGCTCTCGACGACCCGTTTGTTCTCTGTACCAGACAAGGGGAGCCCTCTCCGAAGTCAGGGACGACCGTGACGACCTCCTGAGTTGGTACAGTATAACATTTCCAATGGTCAAGGTGCGCAAGACGCGGGACACGAAAAAGGCGGGAGTTGCCTCCCGCCTCTTCATCGATCCGTGTTACGCGGCCTTCTGGACGATCTCCACGGGGCCGTGATTGTCGCAATGAGTTCCGTGGGGGTGATGCAGGTGCCCGTCGACCAGATAGTCGACATGGTCGCCGTGCGGCACCGCTTCATGGCCGCAACTCGGGCCGTGCTTGTGATTCCTGTCGTGGCCGCCGCAGACATGGTCGGGCGTGCAGGCCCCCGGGTTGTGGGCGCTCACCTCGATCTTGTGCTCGTCGACATGATCGCCGTGCGGGTGATGGAGATGGCCATCGTGCAGGTAGTCGAGGTGATCGCCGTGCTTGATCGCGGTATGGCCGCAGGCCGGGCCATGCTGGTGCGGATGGTCGGCGTGGATCTCGTGGTCGTGGCTGGACATGACATTCATCCTTTCGTCAAAAAAACTCAGTGCCGCTCGGCAGCATGGGCGATGGCGTTGCGGACAAGCGTGAGAACGTGATCGTCGGCGATCCGGTAGATGACGCTTTTGCCCTCCCGCTGGCGCTCGATCAGTCGGGCGGCATGCAGAACCTGCAGACGCGCCGAAACGGTGGTGATCTTCTCCTCCTCGGCGGCGGCGATTTCCGAGACGCTGAGGCTCTTGTCGGCGAGCAGCATCAGGGTCCGCAGGCGCGCAACGTCCGACAGGGCGTCGAACATGCGAGCCGCTTCTTCCAGGTGCCGGCCGCCGGCCGCTTTGAACATGGATCCTCTTGCCGTTGATCCAACAATCCATAGATCATTGGAATTATGGAATCAAGTCAGCTTACAGGGAAACGATCTCCCCACCTCTGACGGAAGAGGCGGGGAGAAACTCGGATCAGCCGGCGATCGCCTGGTCGGCGGGCGAGTAGGTGAGGCCGAGGCTCTCGGCCGCCGCCTTGTGTGTCAGGCGGCCGCGATGGACGTTGAGGCCTGCGGCGAGATGCGGGTTCGCGGCGATGGCGGCGAGGCCCTTGCTTGCGAGGGCGAGGCCGAAGGGAAGGGTGGCGTTGTTCAGCGCCTCGCTGGACGTGAGCGGCACCGCGCCCGGCATGTTGGCCACGCAATAGTGGATGATGCCGTCGACCTCGTAGGTCGGCTCGGCGTGAGTCGTGGCGTGCGAAGTCTCGAAACAGCCGCCCTGGTCGATGGCGACATCGACGATCACCGAGGCGGGCTTCATCGACTTCAGCATCGCCTTGGTCACGAGCTTGGGCGCGCTGGCGCCGGCCACCAGCACGGCGCCGATCACGGCGTCGGCCGAGAAGACCTCCTGTTCGATGGCGTCGATCGTCGAATAGCGCGTGCGCACCCTGCCCTGGAACAGATCGTCGAGCTCGCGCAAACGGGGCAGCGAGCGGTCGAGCACTGTGACCTCGGCGCCGAGGCCGGCAGCCATGCGCGCGGCATGCGTGCCCACGACGCCGCCGCCCAGCACGACGACATGCGCCGGCTTCACACCGGGCACGCCCCCCAGCAGGAGGCCGCGCCCACCGCGATGGCGCTGCAGGGCGCCGCCAGCCGCCTCGATCGACAGCCGCCCCGCCACTTCGCTCATCGGCGCGAGCAGCGGCAGGCCGCCGCGAGGATCCGTCACGGTCTCATAGGCGATGGCGGTGCAGCCCGACTCGATCAGCCCCTTGGCCTGGGCCGGATCGGCAGCGAGATGGAGATAGGTGAACAGGATCTGGCCGGAGCGCAGTTGCGCCCACTCGCCGGGCTGCGGCTCCTTCACCTTCACGATCATCTCCGCGCTCGCGAAGATCTCGGGGGCGGTGTCGGCAATGCGGGCGCCCGCCGTGCGGTAGACGTCGTCGCTTGCTCCGATCCCGGCGCCGGCGCCAGTCTCGACCACCACCTCGTGGCCGGCATGGACGTATTCGCGGACCGCGCCGGGCGTCAGCCCGACGCGATATTCATGCATTTTGATCTCTTTCGGCACACCGACGCGCATAGGTCCAATCTCCCGCTAGGTTCGGGTGTCATCAAACCAAGGAATGCAGGTTTGTTTCCCGGCATTCTGAAGACGAATTGTGTCTCTCCAGCCGAAATTCTACGTTGAACCGCGAAAGCACGCAGGATTCCGAACATGCATCTCGACAAGATCGACGCCACCATCCTGTCGGAGCTGACGGAGAATGCCCGGGTGAGTCAGGTCGATCTCGCGGCGCGAGTCGGCCTGTCGAGCACGGCGGTGGCGCGGCGGCAGCGTGCGCTGGAGGAAGAGGGCCTGATCCGCGGCTATCAGGCCGTGTTGGACCTCGGCCGCTTCGGCCTGGCCACGACGGTCGTGGTGCGGATCACGCTGGACAGCCAGAGCGACGAGGCGCTGACGGCGTTCGAGGCGGGTGTCCTCGACTGCCCCTCGGTGGTTCGCTGCTTCCTGATGTCGGGCAGCGACGACTATGTCGTCATCGTGCTGGCGCGCGACATCGAGGATTTCGAGCGCATCCACCGCACCGAGCTCTCGCGCCTGCCGCGCGTCGCCCGGCTGGAATCGAGCTTCGCGCTGCGCGAGGTCGTGAACCGCGCGGTGCCGCCGTCGGTCTTCGGTAAGACGGCGCGAGCGGTGCGCCGCCGGCGCTGAGGTCACCGCCCATCCTGGCCGCCATGCCGCTAGCGGCAATCACAAGAACCGGGCGAGATCGCCATAGTCGATGACTCGCCTGGTGGGATTCGGAGCAACAGGTTGGTTGGTTGCGTACTCCTTCGGCCACCAGTCGAGGGCCGGATGCACCAGCTTCGTGATGCGGCGGCGATCCACATCATCGAGCTTCGTCGCTGGAAACACACCGCCATACTGTCTGGGCACAAGATGATCCGGGCGGGCGGGAGGAGGTCCGCCTACGCTGGAGTTCCATGCCCACATGGTACCTCCGAATAGTTTCCACTCCGGGCGCGGCGACGGCACATTGGTCTCGAGTGTATAGTCACTAATCAAGAAGTACGCCCACATCACATCGGTCACGATGTGGCATTCATGGACTCCAGACTGATAATGCGGATCGAGCCACACCACCAAGCCGAGATCGTCACAGATCGCTGCCAAACGGTACAGGGTCCCGTCCGTCGGAGGGCCAAAAACTGGGCGGTGCTCGAAACGGTACGATTTGGGGAAGCTCTTTGCTTCGACCATCGGATTTCTCGCGCATGCTGGTGATTGCGCCGCATCGCGACGCAGGCGGGTTAGCGCTTGCCGAGTATCTGTGGTTGGCAAATTACGAAAATAGATGACGAGGATATATTTCTTCTTCGTCGTCGTCCCCGCTGTCCAACGTCGATGCCGCGCAAGTTGGTTGGAAAATCAGCGCAAGCGTCGCGCCGAGGCATAAACGCCGAGCGCCACGCCGCCCAGCACGACCGCCACTGCCGCGAGGCGCTCCGCCGACAGCGGCTCGCCAGTCAGGTAGGCCGAGATGGCGAGCGCGGCGCAGGGCACGAGCAGGCTGACGGGGCCGACTTTCGCGGCGGGATAGGTGCGCAGCAAGGTGCCCCAGATCAGGTAGCCCAGCCACATCACCGGAACGACCGTGTAGAAGAGGACGAACCAGCCAAGCCAGGTCGGCGCGAGGATCGGCGCGGCCAGCGCCGCCGGCCCGTCTAGCACGAGCGACGCCAGGGCAAGCGGGATCGGCGGCAGGACGCTCGCCCAGACGGTGACGGCGAACATCGAGACACCGCGAGCCGAGCGGAAGACGAGATTTCCCAGCGCCCAGGTGAGGGCCGACATCAGCGCGAGGCCGACGGCGAGCAGCGGCGTGTCGTCCGAAATCGAGCGTGCGAGCAGCACGACGCCGGCGACCGCGACGGCGATGCCAAACCACTGTCCGCGCGTCGCATGCTCGCGCAGCATCAAGGCGGCCAGCACGACGGTGAGTGGCCCCTGGAGTTGCACCAGCACGGAGGTCAGGCCGGGCGGCAGGCCCGCGCCCATGGCGAAGAACAGGAAGACGAACTGGCCGGCGAACATCAGGCCGCCGATACCGGCCAATACCGTCCACGAGACATTGGGCTTCGGGATGAACAAGGCCGGAAGCGCGCCCAGCAGGAAGCGCCAGGTCGCGAAGGCGAAGGGCGTGAACTCGTCGAGGCCGAACCGGATGACCGTGAAGTTCAGCCCCCACATCGCCACGATGAGGAGGGCCGCCGCTAAATGCGTCGGGCTCATGCCCGACGCTGGGGATGCAGCGCGCTCAAGCGCCTACAGCCAGACCCAGGGACGCGCGCCCTTGTCCGAGGTCTGCCACGCCTCGATCTCGTCCCGTCGCGACATGGTGAGCGCGATATCGTCGAGTCCGTTCAGCATCGCGTGTTGGCGGCGCGCATCGACCTGGAACGGAATGGTGCGGCCGGTCGGCGAGATCACCTGGCAGTTCTCGAGGTCGACGGTGATGCGCGCGTTGCCGGGCGAGGCCGTCATCTCGTCAGCGAGCTGCTCGATCTCGTGAATCGGTAGTGCCACGGGCAGCAGCCCGTTCTGAAAGCAGTTGTTGTTGAAGATGTCGCCGAAGTAGGGCGCGATCACCGCCTTGATGCCCATGCCCTTCAGCGCCCACACGGCGCCCTCGCGGCTCGAGCCGCAGCCGAAATTCTCACGGCTGAGGATGATCGGCGCGTCGCGATAGGGCGTCTGGTTGAAGATGCAGTCCGGATCCTCGCTGCCGTCGGGCTTGAAACGGATCTGCTCGAAGGCGTAGGGCCCGAGTCCCTCGCGCGTCACGTTGTCGACCAGCCGCTCAATGCGGATGATCAGGTCTGTATCGACGTTCTGGCGCATCAGCGGCGTGGCGACGCCCGTCACCTTGGTGAACTTGTCCATGATCAGATCTTCCTGACGTCGGCGATGGCGCCCTTGATGGCGGCGGCTGCGGCCATGGCGGGGCTCGCGAGATGGGTGCGCGCGCCGGGGCCCTGGCGGCCGACGAAGTTGCGGTTGGAGGTCGAGACGCTGCGCTTGCCAGGTGGCACCCGCTCGCCGTTGGAGGCGAGGCACATCGAGCAGCCGGGCTCGCGCCATTCGAAGCCGGCGTCGGTGAACACGCGGTCGAGACCCTCGGCCTCGGCCTCGGCCTTGATGCGGACGGAGCCCGGTACGACCCAGGCGGTCACATGGTCGGCTTTGTGCCGGCCTTTCACGATCTCGGCGGCGGCGCGCAGGTCGGAGATGCGGCTGTTGGTGCAGGAGCCGATGAATACCCAGTCGACTTGGGTACCCTCGATCGGTTTGCCGGGCTCGAGGCCCTGATACTGGAGCGCGGCTTCCCAAGCGCCGCGCTTCTCCTCCGGACCGGTCCGCGGATCGGGGATCGCGCGGTCGACGGCGATGACATGCTCGGGGCTGGTGCCCCAGGTGATCTGCGGCGCGACGTTCTTCATGTCGATCGTGTGCTCGCGATCGAACTCGGCGTCGGGATCGCTCGGCAGCGTGCGCCAGTGGGCGACGGCGCGGTCCCACATCGCGCCCTTGGGCGCATAGTCGCGACCGTTCAGATATTCGTAGGTCGTGTCGTCGGGCGCCACCATGCCGGTGCGCGCCCCCATCTCGATGGTGAGGTTGCAAAGCGTGAGCCGCGCCTCGACCGGCAAGGCGCGTACCGCCGAGCCGGCATACTCGACCGAGTAGCCGGTGCCCGCCGCGGTGCCCAGTTCGCCGATCAGGTGAAGGATCATGTCCTTGGCCGTGACGCCCGGCATCAGCTTGCCCTCGAAGCTCGCGCGCATGCGCTTGGGCTTGCGCTGCACCATCGTTTGCGTCGCGATCACATGGACCAGCTCGGACGAGCCGATGCCGAAGGCCAGCGCGCCCATGCCGCCATGCGTCGAGGTATGGCTGTCGCCGCAGACGAGGGTCGTGCCGGGAAGCGTCAGCCCCTGTTCGGGACCCATCACGTGAACGATGCCTTGACCGTCCTGGCCAAGGTCGAACAGCTTGATGCCGTAGGCGCTGGTCGTCTCGCGCATCGACTTGATCAGCGGCAGGCCCGGCGGATGAGTGTGCTCGGTGCGGCCGGGCTTGGTCGACATGGTGTGGTCGGGCGTGCCGTAGATCAGCCGCGGCTGAGACGGCGGATACCCCTTGTCGATGGCTTCCTTCAGTGCCTTGCCGCCGGACATGTCATGGAGCAGCAGGCGATCGATGTGCAGCAGCACGAAGCCGTTGCCGAGATCGGTGATGACGTGGCTGTCCCAGATCTTGTCGAACAGGGTCGTGCCCATGGGTTTGGCCTCTGGGTGTTGGGGTTTCCGCCGGACGCGGATATCAGCACCCGGCGAGCCGCGCCGCCAGCCCTTCGCGATCATCGTCGCGCAGCAGTTCCGCAGACGGATACCACGGCGATGTTCCGAGGTTCGGTCCCCAGAGCCAGTCTGCGGTATTGGGCACCAGGATCACGGTCGCGATGCCGAGCGCCGCCGCGGCATGCGCGGGCCACGTGTCGTCGCCCACGACGAGACGACAGTTCGGGATTTCTTCCGGCGTGCGCACGAGATCCACGTCCGCCGGAGGCTCGCAGGTGCTGAACCAGCCGATGCGTGAAGCCGACTTGGGGATGGGCCGCAGCTTCAGCGGTGGCGGCAGCGCGTCGCGCGTCCAGTTGAGGAGCAGTGGCAGGCTGCGCAGCGGCGCCGCGGCGGCGAAACCGTCGAGCGGCTCACCACGACGCGCCGTCGGCCCGTCGATCCAGTCGGCGAGGGTCGCGCTGCATTGCACGACGGCCTCGACGCCGCGCGCCAGCATCAAGGTGTCACGCAGGACGGCCTCGCTCTCGATGTCGGCCTGTTCCGGATAGAGCAACAGCCGGCCGTCGAGCGGTTCCCCCTGCCAGCGCGGCAGCTCGGGCGTGTAACGCTCACCCGGGATCTCGAGCCGCGCTTCGTAGTCGTCGAGCCCGCGCCACCAGTCGCCCTGGCGCAGCATAAGCTCGCCGCGCCGCAGCCTGAGGCGAGGATCGTTGGGCTGGCTGACCAATGCCGTTTCGAGATCGGCGAGGGCGCCCGCCCACTCGCCGCGCGCGGCCAGCAGCTCCGCCCGGGCGCTCAGGGCCGGCAGCAGCCTGTGGTCGATCGACAAAGCGAGATCGTAGGCGCGTTCGGCCTCCTCGGCGCGGCCCAGCGCTTCGAGGGTGCGGCCGGTATTGTGGGCGATGGCGGCGTCATCCGGCTTGAGCTTCGCGGCCTTGGCGAGGGCCGCCAGCGCCTGCTCGTGCCGGCCGAGCTGGATCAGGCAACCTGCGAGGTTGGTCTGAGCCGTGACGTCGCGGGGCAGGAACTGTGCGGCGCGCTCCAGCGGCTCGCGGGCCTCGGCGAAGCGGCCGAGCTTCAGCCGCACCTGGCCCAGCAGATGGAGCGCCTGGCCCATGTTGGGCCGCGCCTCGACGATGCGGCCGAACATTTCTTCGGCCGAGGCGAAATCACCCGCCGCCGCGCGCTGCAGGGCGTCGCGGCCGAGGGTCTGGATCTGCTGGTCGTTGAGCGGCACGCGGCGGCTCTAGCAGAGCGGCAGGCCAGCCGGCAAAGAAAAAGCCGGCGGTCGCAAGGGAGGCAGGGAGCGACCGCCGGCCAGGTACCGGAGTGGGATGGTCCCGTGCAGGGTAGGAAACGGGACCCCTCCGGATTGGAATGTCAGCTGCGCCAGAAGGGCTTGTTCGCCTCGAACTGGACGTCGGTCGGGCTGATGCCCAGGTCGCGCATCGTACGGTAGTCGAGATTGACGAGCTCGCGGCGCTGCCTGGCACGCTCACGCCAGGTCGCGAGGACTTGGCCAAACGAGGCGAAGGTGCCGGCCAGCGAGGCCTGTGAGGGATGGTGAAGCGATATGTTGGCCATGGGACTGCTCCCGGTAGGGTTGAACTCTGTTGGGGCTGATGTGCGCTGCAGGCGACCCCTTTACAAACGACCCTTTGTTCTATTTTGATTAAAATATCTCATGTGAGGGACTGGCGATGAAACGAACCCTGCCGCCGCTCAATGGTTTGCGTGCCTTCGAAGCTGCGGCACGCCATATGAGCTTTACCGATGCCGCCGAGGAATTGAGCGTCACGCAGGCCGCGATCAGCCACCAGGTGCGCGGGCTGGAACAGAGACTCGGATTAAAATTGTTCGTGCGGCGCAATCGCTCGCTGCTGCTGTCGGAGGCCGGCCAGGCCTATCTCCCCTCAGTGCGTGCGGCCTTCGATCAGCTGAACGAAGCGACCGAGAAGCTGCTGCAAAAGGACAAGGGCGGAAACCTCACTGTGACGACGACCTCGTCCTTCGCGGTGAAGTGGCTGGTGCCGCGGCTGGGCGGCTTTCAGCGCTCTCATCCGGAGATCGACGTCCGCGTCTCGACCGGTACCTCGCTGGTGGACTTCTCCCGCGAGGATGTCGACATCGGTATCCGCTACGGACGCGGCCAGTGGCCGAACCTGATGGCCGAGCGGCTGGTCAGCGAGGACGTCATGCCGGTCTGCGCCCCCTCGCTGCTCAAGGGACCGAACGGCCTCAAAAAGCCGGCGGATCTCAGGCGCTTCAACCTTCTCCATATCGGCAGCTTTCCCGACGACTGGCAGGTTTGGCTGACGGCAGCGGGCGTGAAAGGCGTCGATGCCTCGCGCGGCGTCTCGTTCGACTTCGCGCTGGCGGCCTATCAGGCCGCCATGGACGGTCTGGGTGTCGCGCTGGGACGCAACCCGCTGGTCGAGCCTGATTTGAAGGCCGGCCGGCTGGTCGTCCCATTCGAGTTCAAACGTTCCTCCGACTTCGCCTACTATCTGGTCTATCCGCCCGAGGCGATCCGGAGACGCAAGATCAAGGCGTTCCGCGACTGGATCGTCTCGCTCTCGGACGTGGCACAGCAGGCGGCCTGATCATGCAATTCGGTTACTTCACCCTCTCGGACAATCGCTATCCGGACAATCCGCGCTCGGCCGAGTCGTTCATCAAGGACATCTATGCCGAGGCGCTGTGGGCCGAGCAGGTCGGGCTGAACTCGGCCTGGATCGGCGAGCATCATTTCAACCTGCTGGGCGTCAACGCCTCGCCGCTGGCGATGCTGGCGCAACTGGCGGGCGCCACGACGAAGCTGCGGCTGGCGCCGGCCGTTACGCTGCTCCCCGTACACCATCCGCTGCATGTCGCCGAGGAATGGGCGACGCTCGATCTCCTGTCGGGCGGCCGGGTCGATTTCGCCGCCGGCCGCGGCTACGACCGCAAGGAATACGATCCGTTCCAGATGCCGTTCGACGATTCGGCCGAGCTGTTCGCCGAGGGGCTGGAGATCGTGTGGCGTGCGTGGACCGAGCCCGGCAAGTGGTCCCACAAGGGCCGGTTCTACGAATTCAACGACGTCGAGGTGCGCCCGAAGCCGGCGCAGAGCCCGCTCAGGCCCTATGTGGCCTGCTTCTCGCGACCGTCGATGGAGCTGGCGGCGAAGAACGACTGGAACGTGATCTACGCGCCGTTCGCGGCAGCCATGGTCTACGGGTCGCTGGCCGACGCGGTGCGGGTCTATCGCGAGACCTGCGAGACCGGCTTCAAGCGGCCGATGCGGCGTGCCATGTGCTCCTACTTCGTGCACATCGCCTCGACGCCGGAGGAGGAGCGCTACGGCAAGGAAGCGCTGGTCCGCTATTTCCAGGATGCGTTGATCGCGGCCTTTCCTTCATCGACGGGCGAGAAGGTGCCGCCGACCTACAAGTACTTCGTCGATATCGTGAACATCCTGCGCGACATGCGGCCGGAGAAGCTGACCGACAAGTCGATCCTCTGCGGCAGCCCGCAGCACATCGTGGACACCCTGAAGCAGGTCGAGGCGGCCGGCGTCGCCGAGGTCATTCTCTACTTCAACTACGGGCAGAAACCGCATGCGATGGTGAAGGAGCAGATGCAGCGCTTTATGCTCGAGGTGGCGTCGCACTTCGCGTGACGGAGCGGGAGAATCCTCGACGCCGGTAAGGTTGCAAGTCGTTCGCAAGTGGCGGATGTTTCCTGCCCACGCGTTTCGAAGGAGTTGTTTCATGGCTCGCATCAGCACCAAGGAAGAGCTGCGACGCATCATTGCCGAGCCGCGGCCGGCCACACGGGTGAAGATCCTCGACGCGCTGGACGAGCAGTCGATCGAGTTCCTGAAGCGCTGCCCCTTCGCCCTGGTCGGGACGACGGCCGCGGATGGCACCGTCGAAGTCTCGCCCAAGGGCGATGAACCGGGGTTCATCCGGATCGAGGATCCCAAGACGCTGCTGATCCCCGAGCGGGTCGGCAACAATCTCGCCTTCGGCCTCAACAACATCCTCGACACCGGTCAGATCGGCATCATCGCGCTCGTGCCGGCGACCGGCGAGACGCTGCGCATTTCCGGCACTGCGGAAATCCATGACGACGCCGAACTCGTGGGATCGCTCAGCTCGCTGGGCAAGCCGGCCTTGCTGGCGACCCGAGTGCGCATCAAGCATTGCTACTTCCACTGCGCCCGCTCGATCGTGCGCGCCAAACTGTGGGACCCGAAGGCGTGGCCGGCGCCCGGCCGCATCTCGTTCGGCAAGATCATCGCGCCCCGCATCGGCGAAAGCGAAGCCGTCGCCGCGCAGATCGACGCCAACGTCGAGGGCGCCTACACGACCCGATTGTGGCAGAATACCTGATCGGCTGAAGGACCGCCCTTCGATGAAGCGCAAGGTCGGTCTCTTTCTGCTCACCGTCCTGATCGCCGTGAGCCTCGGCGCAACGATCGTCGCGTCGCTCGCCATGTACCGGCTGGTGTCGCGGCTGCAGGACGAGGAGCTGCGGCGCATCGAGGCCAGCCTCAGCGAACGCTTCGACGTCTTCGAGACGATGCTGCGCAGCGAGAACGAGCGCAACACGGCGCTCATGGCCAAGGTGCTGCCGCGGATCGAGGCCGATGTGGAGCGCACGGGCCGCCCTCCGGCCGATCTGACGATCGACGAATTGAACGGGCTCGCGGCCCGATACGGCATCGCGCACCTCTACTTCATCAATCGCGACCACGAGATCTTCAACACGAACCTTTCCTACGACATGGGGCTGGTCTTCCCCAAAGGCCCCTTCTCAAATTTCCTCGATTCCGTGTTCGACAAGGGCCGGGCGATGAGCGACGGGATCGACCTGTCGTCGGTCACGGGCACGCTGCGCACCTATACCTATTACGGGCCGCCGGGTAAGGACTACCTGATCGAAGTCTCGTCCGAGGTACGCGCCACGCTGCAGCACAGCGACTTCGGCTGGATGAGCCGGTATTTCTTCGAGGACTACTTTTCAGACGCGGTCAAATCGAACGCTTATGTGACCGATGTCGACATGTATCTGATCAACGCCTCGGGAACATGGTCGTTGATCCGGCCGGGCGAGAAGCTCGCTCCCGCCCTGGCCTCCGAGATCCTGAGAGAAGGTCGCCTGCGTGTACCCGACGCCTCCGGCCATCGGGTGACGACCTACAGCCGCTACAACAGGGCGGATACGATCAAGGACGAAAGGCCGATGATGATCGTGCGCAAGGTCACCTACGACCTGGCGCTGGCCCGGCAGGCCGTGGTGCATGTGTTCGTGAGCTCGATGGTCCTGCTCGCGCTCACCTTGCCGCTGATCTATTGGCTGGCCTCGCGGCTGCTCCAGCGCCGGATCATCGATCCGATCCTGAACCTCCGCGGCGAAGCGGGAGCCATCGCGGACGGCGACCTCGATCACGCGATCGCCAACACCGACCGCAGCGACGAGATCGGGCATCTCGCCCGCAGCTTCGCCTCGATGCGGGATTCGGTGCGGTCGAGGATCAACGATCTGAGGGAAACCAACCTGGCGATCGAGCGCTTCGTGCCGCGCGCCTTCCTGGCCAAGATCGGCAAGCCGAACATCGTGTCGGTCGCGCTGGGCGACAACAAGCGCGAGCACATGACCATCATGTTCTCCGACATCCGCAATTTCACCGCGCTGTCGGAGACGATGACTCCGGACGAGAATTTCGCGTTCATCAACGCCTATCTCGAGCATGTGGGGCCGGTGATCCGCGACAATGGCGGCTTCATCGACAAGTATATCGGCGACGCGATCATGGCCCTGTTCGAGACGGCTGACGACGGCGTGCGGGCCGGTCTCGCCATGTTGGACGCCCTGAACTCGTTCAATACCGCCCGCGCGGCGCAGGACCTGGCGCCGGTCGCCATCGGCACCGGGATCAACACCGGTTCGCTGATGATGGGTACGATCGGCGAATTGCATCGCATGGACGGCACGGTGATCTCCGACGCCGTCAACCTTGCCGCCCGGATCGAGAGTCTCACCAAGGTCTATCGGGTCTGCATGCTGATCTCGCAGTACACCTACGATCAGCTGGCGGATCCTGGTGCCTACGCGATCCGTCCCCTCGATGTCGTGGTGGTCCGGGGCAAGACGCGGCCGGTGGTGCTGTTCGAGGTGTTCGATCGCGATCCGCCGGCCGGGCGCGAGGTCAAGTTCAGAACGCGGGAACCATTGTTGCGCGGGGTCGAGGCGTTGCTTCGGCATGACATTGCGACGGCGCGCCGCCATTTCGAGGACTGCCTCGCGCGGGTGCCGGGCGATCCGGCCGCCGTAAATCTGCTGAAGAGCTGCCCGTTGGATTCCTGAGTAGGCTGCGGCAAGTTCACGGCAAACCAATCCGTCGCCTCGATCGGAGCAGGGGATCGGACGTCAGTTATTGCCCCAGCTTACGGGCCTCACGGAACGACACGAGGCGACGCTGCGTCTCGTCCCACAGGACCAGACGCACGCAACGGAAGCTCTGGATCAGGGTTAGGCGCCCGACGTCTCGAAGCTCGGGATGGTCGCGCAGCACGAGCGGCAGCCGGTAGTAGGGGATGCGGCTGCTGAGATGATGGACGTGGTGGATGCCGATGTTCGCGGTGAACCAGCGCAGGAACGCCGGCAGATCGTAGTGGGAGCTGCCGTGCAGCGCGGCCTCGTGCAGGTTCCAGTCCGGATCGTTGTCCCACTTGGTGTGCTCGAACTGGTGCTGGACGAAGAACAGCCAGACGCCGACGGAGGCGGAGAGCAGCAGCACCGGAAGGTGGATAAGCAGGAAGGCCTTGATGCCGACCAGCCAGATGAGCAGACCGGCGACCAGAACGATCGCCAGGTTGTTCGTCATCGTACTGACCCAGGGCCGCCAGCCGTCACGCATCAAGCCGATCGGAAGGCGATGCTGGACGATGAACAGATAGGCCGGTCCAAGTCCGAACATGACCAGCGGATGGCGATAGAGACGATAGCGCAGCCGGCCCCAGATCGAGCGGGCGCGATATTCCTCGACCGTCAGCGTGTCGACATCTCCCATGCCGCGCTTGTCGAGATTGCCGGTGCTGGCATGATGGGTCGCATGCGTGCGGCGCCACACTTCGTAAGGTGTCAGCGTGAGGACGCTGGCAATGCGCCCGATCCAGTCGTTGGCCGAGCGTTGGCGGAAGAACGCGCCATGCCCGCAATCGTGCTGGATCGCGAACAGCCGAACCATGAAGGCGCCGGCCGCGAAGGCCAGCGGCAGCGCCAGCCAGTAACTGATGTCGAGCGTCGCCCAGGCGAGCGCCCACAGGGCAACCAGCGGCACGACCGTGACGGCGATCTCGAAAATGCTGCGACTGTTGCTGGGCTGGCGATAGCCCGCAAGGACCTGGGTCCAGGCGCGGGCGGCTCTTGCCATGTGCTCGCGCGGGCCGGCAGCTTCCGGGTGGGTGCTCAAACGAGTGAATTTCCTTGAGAGAGGGTGCGGGCGTCGGCAAACCGCCTGTCGGGCTTAGGTGCCGTCGCTGGCAAAAGCAACGAGCGAAGTGGCCCAGCGCTGCGATTCTTCGGCGACTATTCCGATTGTGACCGCGGCGCCGTGGAGCCAGTTCCTCTGCCTCGTCCCCGGCCGCGGCCGCGACTGCGGGCGGGAGTGGTTTCCTTGGACGGCTGAGGCGGCTTGGCGCGAATCCGCACGGTGCGTCCGTCCGGCTGCTCCATGTCGAAGGCGCCGGTCTTGCGGATGAGGTCGCTCAGCTTGCGAAAGCCGTAGGTGCGCGGGTCGAAGTCGGAGGCGATGTTGGCGAGGCGCTGGCCGACCGCGCCGAGGCTCACCCAACCGTCTTCCGTCTCCATCTGCGCGATGGCCTTGGTCAGGAAGGGGATGGCGGCGCTGGCGGGCTGAAGGGAATTCGCAGCCGCGCCTTCGCCGGGTGTCGCCACGGCAGCCTCGGGCAGCAGGTTCTCGGTGTAGATGAACCGCCGGCAGGCCTGCCGGAAGCTTTCGGGCGTCTTCTGCGCGCCGAAGCCGTAGACGTCGGCGCCCTCCTCGCGCAGGCGGGAGGCGAGACGTGTGAAGTCGCTATCGGAAGAGACGAGGCAGAAGCCGTCGAACCGCCCGCTGTGCAGCAGGTCCATCGCATCGATCACGAGCGCGATGTCGGACGCGTTCTTGCCCGACGTGTAGGCGAACTGCTGGTAGGGGTCGATCGCGTATTTCTGCAGGATCTCGGCCCAGGACTTGAGGCGCGTGCTCGAGAAGTCGCCGTAGATGCGACGAACGCTCGCTTCGCCGAACTTGGCGATCTCCTCGAACAGGCCGGCAGCGATGCGCGGCGACGTGTTGTCGGCATCGATCAGGACAGCAAAGCGGCGAGGGCGGGTATCTTCGGCCATTTTGATGCTCCGGGCCGTCAGGCGGCCGATTGGGCGTAGATCGCGTCGACATGGATGTCGGCGCAGTCGATGACGGGAAAGCCGGGATCGTGGCCAGCGAAGGCCAGGAAGAGGTCGGTGCCGCCCAGCATGATCGCCTCGGCGCCCCGCGCGCAAAGCGCGCGACCGGCTTCGAAGAAGACCTGGCGCTGGGCGTCTGTCACGCGTCCGATCGTCGCCATCGCGACGTAGTTGTCGTGGACGAGATCGAGCGCGGTACCTTCCGTCGGGACGACCTCAACCGATGGGATGCCGCCATAGAGCTTCGATTCCATGACGGTGCGGGTCCCGAGGATGCCGATCTTCCGGAACTTCCCCGCCGCCAGCGACGCATCGACCGCGGGGATGGCGTTGAGGACCGGCAGCGGCGAGATCGCCATGAGTTCGTTCACGCAGAAATGGCCGCCCATAGAGGTGATGGCGACAGCCTGCGCGCCGGCCGCCTTCAGCCGCTGCGCCAACCCCGCGAAAATCTCCGCCTGCTTCTTCGGATTCTTGCCGACGAGGTTGCGGCTCATCTCCCGCACGTCGGCATGCGCCATGGTGAGGTCGAGTGGAAGGCCGCCGGCGACGTGGCGGTCGATCAGCCCCCGATAATAGAAATCGGTGGCGGCCGGTCCGATGCCGGCAATGAGTCCGATATGCATGGGCGACTGTCTCCGATCCGCCGCCACGCGGCAACAGCGGCGGTGGGCGGGGGGTGTGGCGAAAAGCGTTCCTGTGGGACGGCGCCGGCCGACGCTACAGTTTGTCCATGCGACGGGTGGCGGTGTTCGGAACGACGGGATCGGGCAAGAGCTGGCTGGCCGAGCGCCTCGCCCAGCGTGCCGGCCTGCGCGTGGTCGAGCTCGATGCGCTCTTCTGGGGGCGCGACTGGCAGCCGGCACCGGTCGATCTGTTCCGTCATCGCGTCGAGCGTGAGACTGCCGACGACGGCTGGATCGTCGTCGGCAATTACGGCCAGGTGAGGGATCTCGTGTGGCGTCCGGCCGACACGCTGGTCTGGCTCGACTTGCCCTTGCCCGTCGTGATGTCGCGCCTGCTGCGGCGCACGGTGAAGCGCGCCGTGACGCGCGAGGAACTGTGGGGCACCGGCAATCGAGAGACCCTGTCCAACGCCTTTCTCAGCCGGAACTCGATCCTGCTCTATGCGCTGAAGACGCATCGCCGAAATCGCGAACGTTTCGCCAAGGAGTGCGAAGCGCTGGCCGGAGAGAAGCGTGTCGTGCGGCTGCGCAGCCGCCTCGACATCGAACGCTTCGTGCTCAGTCCGCTGCCTTGACGGCCGGCGCGGGCGCCCGCACGCCACCGCGCACCAGCATCGCGTCGATCTCGGCGGCGCCGTAGCCCAGTTCGCTCAGGATGGTGGGCCCGTCCTCGCCGACATGCGGCGCGTGCTGCTGCGGCGCGTGCTGCGACGCGGGCGGGAGGCCCGCGATGTTGGCGACAGGCATGCGGCCGAACCCGTCCTGCTCGATCCAGTCGATGGCGCCCGATTCCTTGACGTGCGGATGGTCGAGATAGTCGGAGTAGTTGTTCACCCGCTCGCAGAACACGTCCTTGGGCTGCAGGATCGCGATCCACTCCTCGGTCGTCTTGGTCGGCATCGTCTCGTTCAGCGCCTTGATGATCTTCGGCGCATTCTTGATGCGGCTCTCATGGCTCTGCAGGTCGGGGTCGTCGGCGATGTCCTGGCGGCCGATCAGCTCGAACAGCAGGCGGAAATGGTGGGGCCGCATGGCGCTCACCATGATGTAGCCGTTCGACGTCTTGTAGCTTCCGGCCGGCATGTAGAGGACCGGCGGTGCGCCCTTGGAGAATACCCACTCCATCAGCTTGGCGCCCTGGAAGGCGGCGGCGGCGCGCATCAGGCTGGAATCGATGAAGCAGCCTTCGTTGTAGCGGAACTGGCGCATCAGCGCGGTCGACAGCGCCTGGAAGGTATAGAGGCCGGTCGTCACGTCGACGGCGATCATGCCCTGACGCCACGGCGTGCCATCCGGCATCTTGTTCATCACCATCATGCCGCTGAAGGCCTGGATCAGGCCGTCGACCGTCGGGCGCTTGCTGTAGGGGCCGGTCTGGCCGAAGCCCGACACCGAGCAGTAGATGACGTTCGGATTGATCTTCTTGATGTCCTCGTAGCCGAAGCCCAGCCGCGAGATGACGCCGGGGCGGAAGCTTTCCATCACGACATGCGCCTTGGCGGCGATCTTCTTCACGACCTCGACGCCATCGGCCGACTTGAGGTCGAGGGCGATCGAGCGCTTGCCGCGGTTGAAGGCGACGGAATGGGCGCAATGGTCGCCCTTCAGCTCGCCCAGCGCGCGGCCCCAGTCGCCTTCCGGCGGCTCGATCTTGATGACGTCGGCGCCGTGCAGCGCGAGCAGCATGGACGCGTGCGGCCCCGCGATGCCCTGCGTGAAGTCGAGAACGGTAATGCCGTCGTATGCGCCCTTGATCGTCACTTGTTCCTCCCGAAGGCGCTGAACCTACGTTTACCGGCGCGGTTCACGCAAGGCCCGAGCTGCATCCGGGCCATGCATCTTCGCGCAGGAGATCGCCTTCAGGCGATGATCGGCAGGGTCTCGATGTCGTAGGCGTGGGTGATCGTGCGGCCGAGCACGGGATCCTCGAGTTCCATCTCGAAGCGCGACGAGGAGCGGATGCCGCCGATTGCCGGCATGGTGCCGCAGAACATCACGGTCCCCATGGGCAGGCGCTTATTGTCCTTCCAGGCGAAGATCAGCTCGCGCGGATCGCGGATCTTGGACAGGGGGCCTTCCTGATACAGGACCTTCTTGCCGCCTTCCTGCACGAAGCTGCGCAGAACCAGCTGATCCCAGTGCGGCTCGACTTCCTCGAAGCGCCAGGCGGTGCGGCCGATCGGCTTGGCGCACATCTGCTTGGAGACGGCGATGCCGTAGCTCTCGACCTTGCGGTCGGTATGGTCGGCCCCGACCGTGACCCAGAGCCTGTCGGCGGCACCGATCAGTACCGGCTCGACCTCGCCCGAACTGTCCTCGCCCAGAACCTGGATGCGATCGGCCTGGGTCAGCATCTGCGCGGCGGCGCGGTAATAGATCGGCACCCGCGACGGCGGCTGCACGCCGATCGCCTTGAGTTCCTCGATGTGGTGGTTCAGCGCCGTGACGTCGCGGCCGGTCCAGCCGGCGATGACCAGATCCTTGATGTCGACCGTGACCTGCTCGACCGCGCCCTTGGCATGGCCCTCGAATTCCAGGTACGCCATCGTCAGAGAACGGCCAGGCGGGAGTTGAGCAGGTCGGTGACGAGCATGTAGCCCGGCGCGTGGGTGATGCAGAATTCCGGCTTCACCGTCGCCACGACCGATTGCGGAGTGACGCCGCAGGCCCAGAAGACGGGCAGTTCATCGTCGCGCACCGGCACGCCGTCGCCGTAGTCGGGCTTGGCGATGTCCTTGATGCCGATCATCTCGGGCTTGCCGAGATGCACGGGGGCGCCGTGCACCGAGGGGAAGCGCGTCGTCACCTGCACCGCGCGGATCGCATCGGCCGGCTTGAACGGGCGCATCGACACGACCATCGGGCCGTGGAACGGGCCGGCCGGCGCGCATTCGATGTTGGTGCGGAACATCGGCACGTTGCTGTTGCAGGTCTGGTGGCGGAGCTCGAGGCCGTTCTCGATCAGCGCCTCCTCGAAGGAGAAGGAGCAGCCCAGCACGAAGGAGACGAGGTCGTCGCGCCACACGTCGTTGAGGTCGGTGACTTCCTCGACAAGCTCACCGTTCTTCCAGATGCGGTAGAGCGGGATGTCGGTGCGGATGTCGAGATCCTCGCCCAGGGTCGGCAGGCGCCAGTCGCCCGGCTCCGACTGGCCGAGCAGGGGGCAGGGCTTGGGGTTCAGCATGCAGAAGCGGGCGAAGTCGGCGGCGAGCGCCTTGGGCAGGATCGCGAGGTTGCCCTGCACATAGCCCGGCGCCATGCCGGAGGTGGGCAGGCGGGCGGCCCCTGCACGGATGCGCCGCCGCGCATCGCGGCCGGTCTCGCCCTTGAAGCTGGTGATCGTGCTGTCCATCGCGAACTCCTACACGTGCTGGCCGCCGTTGATCTGGATCTCGGCGCCGGAAACGTAGCTCGATCCCTTCTCGCAAAGGAAGTGAATCACGTCCGCCACCTCGTCGGGTGTGCCGAGCCGCCGCATCGGGATCTGCTCCTCGACGATCTTCTCAGTGCCCGGCGACAGGATCGCGGTGTCGATTTCGCCCGGTGCGATCGCATTCACGCGAATGCCGCGCGGTCCGAAATCATGGCTCATCTCGCGGGTGAGCGCCGCGAGTGCCGCCTTCGACGTCGCATAGGCCGAGCCCGCGAACGGATGGACGCGGCTGCCGGCGATCGACGTCACGTTGACGACGCAGCCCTGCGCCTTCGACAGTTCGTCGACCAGGCCACGGGCCAGCGCCACGGGGGCGAAGAAGTTGACGTTGAAGACCTGCCGCCAGAGATCGAACGGCGTGTCCATCGCGCCGAGTCTCCCACCCCCCTTGCCCTTGGGCGAGATGGCGGCGTTGTTGACCAGCGCGTCGAGCCGGCCGCCGGCAAGGCGCGAGCGGATCTGTTCGATGCCGCGGCCGATGTCGACGGGATCGGCGAGATCGAGCTGCACGTGATTCTCGCCGCCGCTCGGCCATGGGCAGAGCGCGCTGAAGGGTTGGCGCGAGATCGTGATGACCCGCCAGCCATTGGCGCTGAATTTCTTGACGGTCGCATGGCCGATGCCGCGGCTGGCGCCGGTCAGGACGATGGTCCTGACATTGTCGCGTGGGGGTGTATTCATGGAACGATCCTAACCCGGCGGCGGCCGGAGTTCGCTGGCGATCTTCAAGTGTCCGTCCGACGCAAGTCGCACGCCATCGCTTGTGGGGTTCGCTTTTGTTCTTCACATCATCTATTAAACCTTTGTGATTCCATGGCTTTGTTGGATTTCTGAGGCGATGTGATCTATGCTTGCCTCAGGCTTGGCCCATTTTCAGGGCCGTACGAGCCGCCGTTATTTTTGATGAAGTCTATATTTTTTGAGGTGTCCGACATGACGGACGAGCGACGGGCCTCGACGCCCACCCCCTATCTGCGCACGGGCCCTGCCACGATGCTGACGGCAATTGGCCTTTGCGTCCTGCTGATGATCATGCAGCTGATGCCCGAAATGCGCGACGCTGGCCCGCTCCGGTCGTTCGTTGCCTCGGACGCCAGCCGCTAGTCACGATTCAGCCGCTTGTGCGGCTGCTCTGGAGCGCGCATCTAGGGGCTGAGGTTGCGCGTGCCCATGACAGCAGAACACGATCAAGCTTTGCCGGTCGGCACGCGACTGGGCGATTATCGCCTCGACGCGCTGATCGGCCATGGCGGCTTCGGAATCACCTATCGAGCCTTCGATACCCAGCTCGCCAAGTTCGTCGCGATCAAGGAATACATGCCCGTCGAGTTCGCGACGCGTCGGGCCGATGGCCAGGTGGCGCCGCGCGGCTCGCGTTTCGCTGACGATTTCACCTGGGGTCGAGAGCGCTTCCTCGACGAGGCGCGGGCGCTGGCGCGCTTCCGTCACGTCCATATCGTGCCGGTGCTGCGCTACTTCGAGGCCAACGGTACGGCCTACACGGTCATGGAGTTCGAGGACGGCCACAGCGTGGCGCAGCTGCTGCGCCAGCCCGGCCGCCGGCTGCAGCCCGACGAGATCCGGAGTCTCACGGAGGGCATGCTGAGCGGCCTCGGCGCCGTGCACGCCCAAGGTTTCCTGCACCGCGACATCAAGCCGTCGAACGTGATCGTCCGGCGCGACGGCGTGCCGATCCTGATCGACTTCGGCGCGGCGCGTCAGGCGATGGGCGGCCGCACGCGCACGCTGACCAGCATCCTGACGCCGCAATATGCGCCGATCGAGCAATACGCGATGGACGGCAAGCAGGGGCCGTGGACCGACATCTATGCGACGGCGGCGGTGCTGCATCACGCGATCACCGGGTCCCCGCCGCCCGAGGCGGTGAGCCGCGTCGGCACGGATCCCTACCGGCCGCTGGCCGTGACCCATGCCGATCGCTTCGATCCGTCGATGCTGTCGGCGATCGACCGGGGCCTGGCCTTCGCGCCCGAGCAGCGACCGCAATCGATCGCCGAATGGCGCACCCTGTTCGGCGGGACACTGCCGCGTGTCGAGGATGCGCCGACCCAACGCATGACGACCGAGCCTCTGTCACCCGTTATCTCGTCGGGTCCGCGGCTCGGTGGCGCGAGCCGGCCTCCGACCCAGGAGATCGACTCCGAGCCGCCGGTCTCGCGGCGCAAGGGCTTCGCCCGCCGGCGCCTGCCGATCGTGCTGCTGGTGCTGGCCGCCGCCGCGAGCTGGAAGTATGCGCCGCAGATCCGTGAGCGCTTCCTTGGCGCGCCCACGATCGAGACACAGACAAGCCTGCCGTCGCCAGCCCCCATTGGCGGGCCGACGGAACCGTCGCAGGCGGCGTCGACACCGCCGCCTGTTGCTCCGGTCCCGACGACTGCGACGCCCGCCAAGCCGCCCGTTGCGGCTGCCGATACTTCGCCTCAGAAGGCGCTGGCCGACCAGGCGACGCGCGCCGCGACCGAGGCCCGGGCCGCGTTCGAACGCGCCGAGGAGGCGGCCCGAGCCGCGCGCGCCATGGCCGGCGAGGCACGGATCGTGGCGGCTCGTGCGGCACGCCCCGATCTCGAGAACAGCGAGCGCCTCAGCTACAGCGGTGGCGCGAGCTATGTCGGCCAAGTCGTCGACGGCAAGCGCCAGGGCCTCGGCGTCGCCGAACTGGGCAATGGCGAACGCCAGGCCGGCGACTGGAGCGCGGACCTGATGAACGGCCTCGGCACGGTGCGACTCGCTGACGACACGCGCTATGCCGGCCAATGGAAAGAAGGAAAATCGACCGGGCTCGGGCTTCGCGAGAAGCCGGGCGTCGAGCGGTCGGAAGGCAACTTCGTCGGCGGCCGTCTCGAAGGTCTCGCCCTGCGCCGCACCTTGACCGATCCGAACGTCGTGCAGGGCGGCGAGTTTCACGGCGACGTTCTCGACGGGCCGGGCATCGAGCGGATCGGCGAGCGCGAGCGCTACGAGGGCAGCTTTCGCGGCGGGCAGCGCAACGGCTACGGCCAGTACACCGATGCCGACGGCAAGACGAGCCCGGGACGCTGGGTGGACGGAAAGCGCATCGAATCGGCGCCGTAACATCGGTGGCACGGAAGTTGCGCCCCGCGGCTTGAAGAGAGTTGTAGCCGCCGCCCGTGTCTAAACCGTTGTCCGTGGTACTGATCGACGACAATCCCGCCCGCGCCGAGATCGTGGAGTCGGGATTGCGGGACGCCGGCTACGTTTTGCTTGCGCGACTGGACGGCACCTACGATCTCGCGACGCGCGTCAGCGTCCTGCAACCCGACGTGATCGTGATCAGCATCGACAATCCCGGCCGCGACGCGATCGAGGATCTGCGGCGCACGACCGAGCAGCAGCCGCGGCCGATCGCGCTCTTCGCCGACCGCTCCGATCCCGCCACGATCGCTGCCGGGATGGAGGCCGGCGTCTCGGCCTATGTCGTGAAGGGCCTGACGCAGGATCGCGTGCAGCCGGTCGTCGATGTCGCGGTCGCGCACTTCAACCGCTATCACTCGATGCGCGAAGAGCTCGAGCGCGCGCGCCTGTCGTTGGTAGAGCGCAAGACGGTCGATCGTGCCAAGGGCCTGCTGATGGAGCAGAAGGGCATTGGCGAGGAGGCGGCCTACAAGCTGCTGCGCAAGCTCGCGATGGACCAGAACAAACGCATCGGCGAAGTCGCCCAGGATCTGCTGACCTACGCGAAGGCGCTCAAGTTCTGAGCGGTCGGTGTGCCTGCCTCTTCGGCGGCCATGCCGTATTTGTGAGCAACCCTCGTGTCGCGGCCAATAGGCCACCTTTGATCGCTGTGCGCACTTTTCGAGACAAAACAGCGACTTGGCGGGCCCGTGCATCGCGTCCAGCCGTTGGCATGCTTCCTGCTGCTCTACAGGCGAGGCGCCCAAAGATGGGCGGCTCCTGATTTTTCACCGGCAGGCCAATGGCGGTCTGCCTTCATCGGACAACGACGTCCCACACGGTCGCCTTTCGGCGTCCGCATGGGGCGTTTTTTTTTTGGAGTCACGCGGCGTGGGAAACATAGAGCGACCAAGGGTCAAGGTGGGGTTCATCCCCCTCATCGACTGTGCGCCGCTGCTGTTCGCGGAGGTACTCGGCCTCTACGAGCGTCACGGGCTCGATGTGGAACTGCGCCGCGAAGTCTCGTGGTCCAACATTCGCGACAAGCTCGCGGTCGGCCTGCTCGACGCGGCGCACATGCTCTCGCCCATGCCGCTCGCCACCACGCTCGGCATCGACAGCGTGAACGTGCCGATGATCGCGGCCATGACGCTGCATCTCAACGGCAACTCGATCACGCTCTCCAACGCGCTGTGGCGGGAGATTGCGGAAGCGGCCCCGGAATTCGTCGGCGACAATCTACCCGCCGGTGCGCCGCTCGATGTGCGCGCTCTGGCCGCCGTCGTCGCGCGCCGCCCCCGCGAGGGCCGGCCACTCGTCACGCTCGCGTCGGTCTTCACCTATTCGTCGCACAATCACCTGCTGCGCCTGTGGCTGGCGTCGGGCGGCATCGATCCCGACCGCGACGTACGCCTCACCGTCGTGCCGCCGCCGCACATGGTGGCTCACCTCTCGGGGGGAACGATCGATGGCTACTGCGTGGGCGAACCGTGGAATCAGCAGTCCGCCTCGCTCGGCATCGGCCGCATCGCCGCGTCCAGCCGGCAGATCTGGGACTCGATGCCGGAAAAGATGCTCGGCACGACGGAAGCGTGGGCGCAGCGCAACCCGAAGACGCTGATCGCGCTGGTGAAGGCCGTCACCGAGGCCGGCGCCTGGCTCGACCATCCGGCGAACCGGCCCGAGGCGGCGCGCATCCTGGCGTCGCCGCGCTTCCTCAACGTGCCGGCCGAGGTGATCGCGCGGTCGCTCAGCCTGCCCGACTTCCACATCTTCCATCGCCAGCTCGCCAATTTTCCGTGGCGCAGCCATGCCGACTGGTACCTGTCGCAGATGGTGCGCTGGGGACAGGTGGCGCCGCGTCCCGACATGCGCGCCATCGCCGACCGCGTGTTTCGCAGCGACATCTACCGCGCCGCCGCCAGCGAGCTCGGTCTGCCGTGCCCCCTCATCGACCGCAAGATCGAGGGCGCCCATCCCGATCCCTGGATTCTCCCGACCAACGGCGCACCGGTCGCGATGGGACCTGACAGTTTCCTCGACGGGTCGGTGTTCGACCCCAGCAAAGAAACCTCAACGATCTTCAAACAGCAGGAGAGCAACCATGGGAAATAACAACGGCCGCAAAGGCCCGGGCCGGCGCGAGATCCTCAAGAGCGCCGGCGCCGTGACGGCAACGGCAGCCCTGATGAGCGCCGTGCGCGCCTCGTTCCCGGGCGGTGCCTTCGCGCAAGCCGCGGGGCCGGAGACCGACAAGGTCACGCTGGGCTTCATCGCGCTCACCGATGCGGCGCCGCTGATCATCGCCAAGGAAAAGAAGATCTTCGACAAATACGGCATCACCGGCGCCAACGTCGCCAAGCAGGCTTCATGGGGCACGACTCGCGACAACATCGTGCTGGGCTCGGCCTCAGGCGGCATCGACGGCGCCCATATCCTGACGCCGCTTCCCTATCTCATGTCGCTCGGTACGGTCACCGCCGAGAACAAGCCGACGCCGATGTATATCCTCGCGCGTCTCAACTACCAGTGCCAGGGCATCTCGGTGTCCAATGAATTCAAGGGCCTGGACGCCAAGGCCGATGCGTCGCCGCTCAAGGAGGCCTTCGCCAAGAAGAAGGCGGCGGGCAAGGAAGTGAAGTGCGCCATGACCTTTCCGGGCGGCACCCACGATGTCTGGATACGCTACTGGCTTGCCGCCGCCGGCATCGATCCCGACAAGGACGTTTCCACGATCGTCGTGCCGCCGGCACAGATGGTGGCCAACATGAAGGTCGGCAATATGGACGCGTTCTGCGTCGGCGAGCCGTGGAACGACCAGCTCGTCCACCAGAACATCGGTTACACCGCCTGCACCACCGGCGAAGTCTGGAAGGATCACCCCGAGAAGACTCTCGGCATGCGTGCCGACTGGGTCGACAAGAACCCCAAGGCCGCGATGGCGGTGCTGATGGCCGTCATGGAAGCCCAGCAATGGTGCGAGAAGATGGAGAACAAGGCCGAGATGGCGAACATCATCGGCAAGCGGCAATGGTTCAACGTGCCGCCGGCCGACATCATCGATCGCATCAAGGGCGACATCGACTACGGCGATGGCCGCACCGTCAAGGGCAGCGATCTGCTCATGAAGTTCTGGAACGGCGGCGTCTCCTATCCCTACCAGAGCCATGAACTCTGGTTCCTCACCGAGAACCAGCGCTGGGGCAAGCTGCCCATGGACCTCGACACCAAGGCGATCATTGGCAAGGTCAATCGCGAGGATCTGTGGCGCAGCGCCGCCAAGAACATCGGCGCTGCCGAAGCCGACGTGCCGAAGACCACGTCGCGCGGCAAGGAAACCTTCTTCGACGGCAAGGTGTTCGATCCCGCCGATCCGAAGGCCTACCTCGCCAGCCTCCAGATCAAGAAGGTGGCGTGATGCAGGCGATGGCGAAGACGGGCGTATCGATAGCCAGCGCCGTTCCGGTGCCGGAAACCTCCGCCGAGATCGTTCCCTTCCGGCCGCCGATGCGGCCGGCGCTGGAACGCACCCTGGACGTGGTCAAGCATGTGATGAGCGTCGTGCTGCCGCCGCTCATCGTGCTCTCGGTCACCTTGTTCGTCTGGCAGCTCCTCTGCTCGGAACCGGGGGCTCGTCTGCCGCCGCCCACCAAGGTCGTGTCGGACGCGTGGGACTTCATCGCCGATCCGTTCTACGACAACGGCGGCGTGGACAAGGGCGCCTTCTGGCAGATCTCCCAGAGCCTGGGGCGCGTGGCCATCGGCTTCAGCCTCGCCGCCGTCGTCGGCATCGCGCTGGGCGTGCTGGTCGGCCAGAGTACCTGGGCGATGCGTGGCCTCGATCCGATCTTCCAGGTCCTGCGCACCGTGCCGCCGCTCGCCTGGCTGCCGCTGTCGCTGGCGGGCTTCCGCCATGCCGATCCGTCGGCGCTGTTCGTGATCTTCATCACCTCGATCTGGCCGATCATCATCAACACGTCGGTGGGCGTGCGGAACATCCCGCAGGACTATCGCAACGTCGCCGCCGTGATCCGGCTCTCGTGGTGGGAAGTGTTCTGGAAGATCACGCTGCCCGCCACCGTGCCCTACATCTTCACCGGGCTGCGCATCGGCGTCGGCCTGAGCTGGCTCGCCATCGTGGCGGCCGAGATGCTGATCGGCGGCGTCGGCATCGGCTTCTTCATCTGGGACGCGTGGAACAGCTCGCGCATCTCCGACATCATCGTGGCCCTGGTCTATATCGGCATCGTCGGCTTCCTGCTCGACAAGCTGATCGCCGGGGTCGGTCACTTCGTCTCGCACGGCGTCTCGGCGCAGTAGGAGCACAGACCATGACCACACAGTCCTACCTCAAGTTCGACCAGATCGGCATGAGCTTCCGTCGCGGCCAGATGGCGACGGAAGTGCTGCGCGATGTCGACCTGCGCATCGAGCGCGGTGAGTTCGTCTCGCTGATCGGCCATTCCGGATGCGGTAAGTCGACTTTGCTCAACATCCTGGGCGGCCTGCTCAAGTCGACCAGCGGCGAGGTGTTCCTTGAGGGCAAGGTGGTCGACGAGCCGGGGCCCGACCGGGCCATCGTGTTCCAGAATCACTCGCTGCTGCCGTGGCTCACCGTCTACGGCAACATCGCCATCGCCGTCGACAAGGTGTTCGGCTCCTCCAAGAACAAGGCCGAACGTCACGATTGGGTAATGCACAATCTCGAACTGGTGCAGATGGCCCAGGCCAAGGACAAGCGGCCGCATGAAGTGTCCGGCGGTATGAAGCAGCGGGTGGGCATCGCCCGGGCGCTCGCCATGCAGCCCAAGGTGCTGCTGATGGATGAGCCGTTCGGCGCGCTGGACGCGCTGACCCGCGCCCATCTGCAGGACAGTGTCATGGAGATCCACGCACGACTCGGCAACACGGTGATGATGATCACCCACGACGTCGACGAGGCGGTGCTGCTGTCGGATCGCGTGGTGATGATGACCAACGGCCCTGCCGCCACGATCGGCGAGATCCTCCCGATCAACCTGGCCCGGCCGCGCCGCCGGCTCGAACTCGCGACCGACGCCGAATATGCGCGCTGCCGTGCGGCGGTGCTTGAGTTCCTCTACGCACGCCACAGGGTGCCGGCACGGGCCGCATGACGGAGGAATTCGACGACGCTCAGAAGCAGTGGCTGCAGGGTTTCGTTAGTGGCATCGAGGCGCGCAAGGCGGCGGACAAGCTTGCCGCGCGCGGCGCGGGCGCTCCGGCCGGCGGCGGCACGCCAACCGGCCCTGACGCATTGCAGCATGCCGCCCAGGACCGCGCCGTGGCGGCGGGCGGCAAGCTGGTCGCGGAGGAAACGGCCAAGCGCGCCCGCCATCCGCTCGACCGCTGGGACGAGATGGCGGGGCGCGCCGAGGCGGGGCAGTTCCCCAAAGGCATGGACGTCTTCCTCACCAAGTATCACGGGCTGTTCTACGTCGCGCCGGCCGAGAATTCCTTCATGTGCCGGCTGCGCATTCCCAACGGCATCCTGAATGCCTGGCAGATGCGCGGCCTGGCCGATGCGGCGGATGCCTTCGGTGGCGGCTATGCCGACGTGACGACCCGCGCCAACCTGCAGATCCGTGAAATTCCCGCGCACGCCGCGATCGACCTTCTGTTGGCCGTGGAGGATCTCGGGCTGACGGCGCGCGGCTCAGGCGCCGACAATATCCGCAACATCACCGGCAGCCCGACCGCCGGGATCGATCGCCAGGAACTCTACGACACGCGGCCGCTGTGCCGCGCCATGCATCACTACATCCTCAATCATCGCGAGATGTACGGCCTGCCGCGCAAGTTCAACATCGCCTTCGACGGCGGCGGTCGCGTGCCCGTGCTCGAGGATACGAACGATATCGGTTTCGTCGCGACTGAGGTGACGGGCGGCGAGGGGTTCGAGCCCGGCATCTATTTCCGCCTCCAGCTGGGCGGCATCACCGGCCATCTCGATTTCGCCTTCGAGACCGGAATCCTGCTGAAGCCGGAGGAATGCGTGCCGGTGGCCGGTGCGGTCGTGCGCGCCTTCGCGATCCATGGCGACCGCACCAACCGCCAGAAGGCCCGCCTGAAATACGTGATCCACCGCATGGGCCGTGACGCTTTCGTGGCCGAGGTCGAAAAGGAATATGGCGCGACGCTGCGCCGGGCCGCGGGCGCGCGAGCGACTCCGCGCGTGCTGGCCGACAAGCACGGCCATGTCGGCGTGCATGCCCAGAGGCAATCAGGCCTCAACTATCTCGGCCTCGTCCTGCCGGTGGGCCGCATCACCGCGGAGCAGATGCGCGCCGTCGCCGAGATCGCCCAGCGATTCGGCAGCGGCAAGATCCGGCTGACCGTGTGGCAGAACCTGCTGATCTCCGACGTGGCCGATCGCGACATCGGCGTCTGCATCGCCGCCCTCGCGGCTCTCGGTCTCCGTGTCGAGGCCAGCGCCATCCGGCGCGGCCTGATCGCCTGCACCGGCAATGCCGGCTGCAAGTTCGCGGCTGCGAACACCAAGGGTCATGCGCTGAAACTCGCCGACTATCTCGAAACGCGGCTGGCGCTCGACACGCCGATCAACATCCATCTGACCGGCTGCCATCATTCCTGCGCCCAGCATTACATCGGCGACATCGGTCTGATTGCGGCCAAGGTCGAGCGCGGCGACGAGAGCGTCGAGGGCTATCACGTCTTCATCGGCGGCGGCGCGGCCTCGACCGCCGAGCAGGCGATGGCGCGCGAATATGCGACCTCGGTGGCCTACGACGAGCTGCCGCCGCTGGTCGAACGGCTGCTCGTGGCCTATCTCGCGCACCGACAGTCGCCGGCCGAATCCTTCTTCGAATTCTGCCGCCGACACGACATCGCCGCGCTGCGCGAGCTGGCCGAGCGTGCTCCTGTTTCGGCGCTTGCGGCATGAACGCGATTTCGACCATCCCGCAGATCATCCCAGAGAATGCACCGTTCTCGTCCGAACAACGCGCCTGGCTGAACGGCTTCTTCGCCGCCTATCTCGGCGTGAACGGTGGCGCTGCGGACACGACAACGTCGGCGCCGGCCGAGCCCGAGGACTTTCCCTGGCATGACGCGGCACTGCCGCTCGCCGAGCGGCTCGAACTGGCAAGGGACAGCAAGCCCGAGCGCCAGCTCATGGCCGCGATGGCGCAGCTCGATTGCGGCCAGTGCGGTTATCTCTGCCAGACCTATGCCGAGGCCGTTTGGTCCGGCGCCGAGGCCGACATGGGCCGCTGCGTGCCGGGCGGCAAGGAGACCCATCGCAAGGTGAAGGAGCTCATCACGGCACTCGAACCGATGCGCGACGGTTCGGCCGTGGCGGCGCCTTCGGTGAAGCCCCCCAGCCAGGTCGGCTTCTCACGCGACCGGCCCGCGCTTGCCACCCTGGTCGACGCCCATCCCCTGAACCGCCCTGGTTCGGAGAAGGACGTGCGGCACGTCGTCCTCGACCTTTCCGCAAGCGACATCACCTACGAAGCCGGCGACAGTCTCGGCGTCTTCGCGCGCAAGAACCCGCAGCTCGTGCAGGCGGTCCTCGATCGCCTCGGCGCCACGGGCGAGGAGATGGTGGGCATCGATCACGAGGCGTTGCCGTTGCGACAGGCCCTGCTCAGCAAGGTCGATATCGCCCGCCCAAGCGACGAATGCATGCTGTTCCTGGCGACGCGCGCCTTCAATGGCGAGGAGGCGCTCAAGCTCCAGGCGCTCGCGGCGGGCGAGGGACCGCCGGAACTGGCGGAGGCCGATCTCCTCGATCTGCTGCTGGCCTTCCCCTCGGTCTCGCCTTCGCTGCCCGGCCTCCTGAAGTCGCTCGACCGGCTGCAGCCACGCCTCTACTCGATCGCGTCGTCGCCCAAGGTGCATCCGCGCGAAGTTCACCTCACCGTGTCGGCCGTGCGCTGGGATACCAACGACCGCACGCGCACCGGCATCGGCTCCTGCTACCTCGCCGATTTCGCCAAGCCAGGCGACGTCATTCCTGTATTCGTGCAGAAGGCCCACGGCTTTGCGCCGCCGGCCGACGATGATGCGCCGGCCATCATGGTCGGGCCGGGCACCGGGATCGCACCGTTCCGCGCCTTCCTCGAAGAACGCGACGCGCGCGGGGCGAAGGGAAAGAACTGGCTGTTCTTCGGCGATCAGAAGCGCAGCACCGATTTCCTCTACGAGGACCAGATCGCCGACTGGCAACGCCGTGGCGTGCTGTCCCGCCTGGACCTCGCCTTCTCGCGCGACCAGGCCCAGAAGATTTACGTCCAGACGCGCATGCGCGAGAATAAAGAGGAACTCTGGGCGTGGTTCGAGCGGGGCGCACACTTCTATGTCTGCGGCGACGCCAAGCGCATGGCCAAGGATGTCGAGACGGCTTTGATGGACATTGCGATGGGACCGGGCGGCAAGAGCGCCACGGAGGCGAAAGCCTGGCTGGATGGCCTCGCCAAGGCCGGCCGGTATCAGCGCGATGTGTACTAGCAGCTGCCCGGTCGCGGCACCATGACGGCACCTGTCCACACCACTTGCCCCTATTGCGGCGTGGGATGCGGGATTGTCGCGACGCCCGACGGAAAGGGCGGCGCTTCCATCGCGGCCGATCATGACCATCCCGCCAATCGCGGACGGCTCTGTTCCAAGGGGGCGGCCCTGGGTGAGACTCTCTCGCTCGAGGATCGCCTGCTGCATCCCGAGATCGACGGCCGGCGAGTGTCGTGGAATGTCGCGCTCGACACGGTGGCGGACGGCTTCCGCGAGACGATCGATCGACACGGGCCCGATGCCGTCGCCTTCTACGTGTCCGGCCAGTTGCTGACCGAGGACTATTACGCCGCCAACAAGCTGATCAAAGGGTTCCTCGGCACCGCCAACATCGACACCAATTCGCGGCTGTGCATGGCGTCGTCGGTGGCGGGCCACAAGCGTGCCTTCGGCAGCGACACGGTTCCCGGCCTCTACGAGGATTTCGAGCGGGCCGACCTCGTGGTCCTGGTCGGCAGCAACCTCGCCTGGTGCCATCCCGTGCTGTTCCAGAGGCTCGAGGCGGCCAAGCACGCGCGGCCCTCGATAAGGATCGTGGTCATCGATCCCCGCCGCACGGAAACCTGCGACATCGCCGATCTTCATCTGGCACTGAAGCCCGGCAGCGACGTGGCGCTGTTCAATCTGCTGCTGGCCGGCCTCGCGGACCGCGACGTCATCGATCGCGCCTTCGTCGACCGGCACACTTCGGGTCTCGATGCGGCGCTTGCCGCGGCGCGCGCGACGGATCCGGCCGCCTGCGGCCTGCCGCGAAGCGACATCGAAACCTTCATCGACTGGTTCGCCCGCACGGGGAAAGTCGTGACGCTCTATTCGCAGGGCGTGAACCAGTCGAGCGCCGGCGTCGACAAGGTCAATGCATTGATCAACTGCCACCTGCTGACCGGCCGGATCGGCCGGCCCGGCATGGGGCCCTTCTCGATCACCGGCCAGCCCAACGCGATGGGGGGGCGCGAGGTCGGGGCGCTGTCCAATACGCTCGCCGCCCACATGGATTTCGGCCCGACCGAGGTCGACCGGGTCACCCGATTCTGGCGGGCACCGCGCCTGGCGACCAAGCCGGGGCTCAAGGCGGTCGAGCTGTTCGAGGGCGTTCGCGCCGGCCGCATCAAGGCGGTGTGGATCATGGCGACCAATCCGGTCGCCAGCCTTCCCGATGCCGACGTGGTGGGCGAGGCCCTGCGCGGCTGCGAATACTCGATCGTCTCCGAGGCGATTCGCGCCAGCGACACGGTCGATGCCTGCCGCATCCGGCTTCCGGCGCTCGCCTGGGCGGAGAAGGACGGCACGGTGACGAATTCCGAGCGCGGCATCTCGCGCCAACGTCCGTTCCTGCCGCCGCCCGGCGAGGCGAAGCAGGACTGGTGGATCGTCTCGGAGGTCGCGCGGCGCCTCGGTCATGGCGACGCCTTTGCCTGGCGCGGCGTGGCCGACATCTTCCGCGAACACGCCGCACTCTCCGGCTTCGAGAATGCGGGCACACGCGACTTCGACATCGGTGCCTACGCCTCCATCGACGATGCCGCCTACGACGCGCTTCGGCCGTTCGTGTGGGGAGGCGGTGCGGATCGGCGCTTCTTCGGCGACGGTGGTTTCTTCCACGCCGACCGTCGCGCGCGCTTCATCGCCGTGACACCGCGTCCGCCTGCGAATGCGGCGGACGAGGCGTGCCCGCTGATCCTCAACACAGGCCGCGTGCGCGACCAGTGGCACACGATGACGCGCACCGGGAAGTCGGTGCGACTCGCTGGCCATCGACCCGAGCCTGTGATCGACTTGCATCCGCATGATGCCTCGACGCGCGGGCTCGGGGACGGCGATATCGCCGAAGTGAAGAGCATGTGGGGCCGTGGCATCTTCCGGGTTCATGTGACCGATTGGGTACGCGTAGGCGAGGCCTTCGCACCGATGCACTGGACCGCGCAGATGAGTCGGGCGGGGCGGATCAATGCTGCCGTGAACCCTGCGGTCGATCCCATCTCGGGGCAACCCGAACTGAAACACACGCCTGTCGAGATACGCCGCCTAGATATGCGCTGGCATGGCACGATTCTCGCTCGTCGCCCGATCATGCTGCCTGAGATTCCATATTGGGCGCGGATCAGGGGCGCCGGATTCCATGCCTACGCCGTTGCAGGCGACCAGCCCTTCGCCGTTGCACAACGCATCCTGTCCGCTGCCGTGCGCACCGCCAATCCGGGGCCGTGGCTCATCGGCGAGAGCGGCGTCGGGGCGGTCATCAGCGATGGCCGCGTCGAGGCGGTGATGATGCTGGAGCCGACCCATGACGTCGAGGCGCGCGACCGACTGGCGCCCTACATGGCGCTCGACCGGTTGACGACGGAGCGGCGCGAGGAGTTGCTGCACGGTGGTACGCAAGCGCACCGAGGCGGCGAGCTTTGCGCCTGCTTCGGCGTTTCGCGCGGCGCCGTCGAGGCTGCCATCGCCGACGGTGCGGCGTCGTTGGCGGCGGTCGGCGCGATCACGCATGCTGGCACCAATTGCGGGTCCTGCCGTCCCGAAATCCGCGCCCTGCTGCGCACCGCGCGTGTTGTGAAGAAGGTCGCGTGATGCAGGCTTTTCCGATCTTCCTCTCGTTGCCCGGGCGCCGGGCGCTGGTGGTCGGTGGTGCCGACGCGGCGGCCCGCAAGGCCGAACTGCTGCTCAAGGCCGGAGCCCAGGTCTCGCTCATCGCCGAGACGGTCGGCGGCGAGGTCGCCCAGTTCATTGCCGAAGGACACATCTCCTGGGCCGGCCGCTCGTTCGACGAAAGCGACCTCGAAGGCATGTCGCTGGTCATCGTGGCCACCGAGGATGACTCCCTGCAGGCGCGCGTTGCGGATGCCGCGCAGCGGCGCTGTCTTCCGGTCAACGTCGTCGACCGGCCGGCTTTGTCGAGCTTCATCATGCCGGCGATCATCGATCGCGCGCCGATCACCATCGCGATCTCGACCGGCGGGACTGCGCCGGCGCTGGCCCGC
This sequence comes from Reyranella sp., assembly GCF_052439685.1. Classification (GTDB taxonomy): domain Bacteria; phylum Pseudomonadota; class Alphaproteobacteria; order Reyranellales; family Reyranellaceae; genus Reyranella. The sequence continues at coordinate 539,813 of NZ_JBQVQG010000001.1, read as the reverse complement.
CGTATCCGTGCCGAGATCGAACGCACCCTGCCGGCGGCGCTGGGGCGGCTGGCGCGCTTCGCCGAGATCTTCCGCGAACAGGTGCGCCGCACCCTGGTCGTGCCGCGCGCCCGCCGTCGCTTCTGGGATCGCGTCTTCGAAGGCCGGGTCGGCGAACTGGCGCTGGCCGGCGACGAGATCGGGGCGCGCCGCGAACTGATCCGCCTGCTGGACGGCTTCCGCAGCGAGGCGCCGTCGGCCGGCATGGTCCATCTCGTCGGCGCGGGGCCGGGCGATCCCGATCTTCTCACCCTGAAGGCGCACCGCCTGCTGCAGCGCGCCGACGTCCTCGTCTACGACCGGCTGGTCTCGGACGAGATCCTCTCGCTGGCGCGCCGCGACGCCGAGCGGGTCTATGTCGGCAAGCGCCGGGCGAATCATTGCGTACCGCAGGAGGAGATCAACGACCGCCTGGTCGCGCTGGCCCGTGCGGGCAAGAGCGTCGTGCGGTTGAAGGGCGGCGACCCCTTCGTGTTCGGCCGCGGCGGCGAGGAGGTCGAGGCGCTGGTCAAGGCGGGCGTGGCGGTCGAAGTCGTGCCCGGCGTGACGGCGGCCCTGGGATGTGCCTCCAGCGCGGGCATTCCGCTCACCCATCGCGACCATGCCCAGGCCTGCGTTCTGGTCACCGGCCACCTGAAGAACGGCACGGTCGATCTGGACTGGAAGATGCTCTCCCGGCCGCGGCAGACCGTCGTCATCTATATGGGGGCGGGCGCGCTGCCCCAGATCGCGGCGCAGCTCATCGCCCATGGCCTGCCGGCCTCGACTCCCATTGCCGTGATCGAGAATGGCACCACCGACCGGGAGCGTCGCATCGTCGGGACCTTGGCGACCATCGATCGGCAGGTCCAGCGGGCCTTCCTGAGTGGACCAACTCTTTGCATGGTGGGTGCGGTTGTTGGACTCGCGGTTGGCCTGGAACAGGAATTTAACTTTGAGTCGAGAATGGGTCTCTGATAAGGGTGTCTGTGACAAAAATGCAACAACACCGGGGCACGGATGCGTAGTTTTGTACTGAGCCTGGCGACCTTGTTGGCATTTGCCGGCACGGGCTTCGCCCAGACCAATACGGGCGGTTCCATCGCTCCCAAAGTGAAGACCGCCGCGACCGCCCAGACGACTAGCACGAAGAAGAAGACCGCCGCACCCGCGAAATCTGCCACCGTTACCCGCGCTGCGGCCCAGCAGAAAAAGGCCCCGCCTGCCTCACAGCAGAAAATGCGTGCCTCCCGTTACGGCGGGTTCGCGCCGGCCGCCGCTGCGCTTGCCGTGCCCGTCCCGACGCCCGATCTCGACCTGTCGAGCCCGCGCAGCCTCAGTCTGGTGAACTACAACACCAAGGAAGAATTGACGGTCACCTATTGGTCGAGCGGCGCCTACCATCGCAGTGCCCTCGACCAGCTCAATCAGTTCCTGCGCGACACCCGCACGAGCGCGGCGACCGAGATGGACCCGCTGCTGTTCGACGTGCTGTGGCACACCGCCCGCATCTCCGGTTACAGCGGTCAGATCGAGGTGCTGTCGGCCTTCCGCTCGCCCGAGAGCAATGCCTGGCTCGCCAGCGTCAGCCGCGGCGTGGCGCGCGACAGCCAGCACATGAACGGCAACGCCATGGACATCCGCTTCCCGGGCGTTCCGGTGTTCCGCATCCGCCAGGCCGCCCGCTCGCTCAACATGGGGGGCGTCGGCTTCTACCCGCGCTCCGGCTTCGTGCACATCGACACCGGCCCCGTTCGTTACTGGTGAGGCCGCTACTGGCAAGACGATGAGCCGTATCGAGATCGTCGAAGGCGACATCACGCGCCTCGACGTCGATGCCATCGTCAACGCCGCCAACGAAACCCTGCTCGGCGGCGGTGGCGTCGACGGTGCCATCCATCGCGCTGCCGGGCCCGAACTGCTGGTCGAGTGCCGCAACCTGGGCGGTTGTCCCACCGGCGAAGCCAGGATCACCAGCGGCTATCGCCTGAAGGCGCGCCGCGTCATTCACACGGTCGGTCCGGTCTGGCGCGGCGGAACGCAGGGTGAGCCCGAACTGCTGGCCCGCTGCTACCGCAACGCGCTGGCGCTGGCGGTCGTGGAAGGGCTGGAAAGCATGGCCTTTCCCGCCATATCGACCGGCATCTACGGCTACCCCAAGGAAGCCGCCGCCGACATCGCCGTCCGCGAAGTCCGCCTGATCGGCATGCCCGAGCGCGTGATCTTCTGCTGCTTCGACACCGCGACGGCCGACCTCTATCGCGAGATCTTGGGCGAGTAGTAGGGCCTTACCAACAACCTCATGCTGAGGAGCGCTCCGCAGGAGCGCGTCTCGAAGCATGGGCACGAGCACCGCGTTTGTTCCCACCCTTCGAGACGGCGCTTCGCGCCTCCTCAGGGTGAGGAGGAGTGTGGTTCGGTCAAGTCGGCATGAATCGACAATTGCCTACTGCCCGTACCTGTTCGCGTTCTTCAGATACTCGATTTCCTCCGCCGTCGTGCTGCGGCCCAGCACCTCGTTGCGGTGGGGGAAGCGGCCGAAGCGGGCAACGACGTCGCGATGTTCGAGGGCGGATTTGATGTTGTTCTCGCCGCCGATCGTCTCGAACAGGGCGCAGGCGAGCTGCTGGTCGGCGAGCTGCTCGCTGTGGCCGAACGGCATGTAGAAGAAGAGGCGCATGTCGACGGGAAAGACGGAGGGATAGAAGCGCGCCAGCGCATGGCGCGCCATCTCGATGGCTCGCGCATCGCCTGCGAACGCCTGCGCCGTCTTGCGGAAGCAGTTCCGGGTAAACTGGTCGCAGAGGAGGATCAGCGCCAGCGCGCCTTCGGGCGAATCCCTCCAGGCATCGAACTCCCCCGCGATGGCGCGTTCGATCGCGGCGCCGAAACGCCCGACGGTCTCGGCATCGAATTCCGGCGTGCTGGTCCACCAGATGTCGCGCGGCTTGCCATGATCGGGATGGCCGAGCGGCAGGAACCAGAAATCGATGATGTCGCGGATGGACGGCGCCTGTGTCATGCGGCTTAGTTAGACAGGGCACGCAGAACCCGTCGAGAGAGGAAACCGTGGGCAAGGTCAAAAACGTTTTGTTCATCATGTGCGACCAGCTGCGCGCGGACCACCTGTCCTGCGCCGGCCATCCGCACCTGAAGACGCCGGCGATCGACGCACTGGCGGCGCGCGGCGTGCGCTTCCCGCGCGCCTATGTGCAGTCCGGCGTCTGCGGCCCGAGCCGCATGAGCTTCTATACCGGCCGCTACGTGTCGAGCCATGGCGCGACCTGGAACCGGGTGCCGCTTTCGTTGCGCGAAAAGACGCTCGGCGAATTCCTGTCGGCGGCCGGAATCCGGGTGGCGCTGGCCGGCAAGACACATGTGCTGCCCGACCTCGAGGCGCTGGAACGGTTCGGCATCGAAGGCGGCTCGGCGCTGGAAGCGCTGATGCGGGCCGGCCGCTTCGAGGAGCTGGACCGCTACGACGGGCATTCGCCGCCGGGTGCGGAGAGCGGCTATGCCGATTATCTCCGGCGTCACGGCTATGTCTCCGACGATCCGTGGAACGACTTCGTCATCGCAGCCGACGGGCCGGGCGGCGAGAAGGCCTCGGGCTGGCACATGCGCAACGTCCACCTGCCGGCGCGCGTGAAGGAGGAGCATTCCGAGACCGCCTATATGACACGCGAGGCGATGCGCTTCATCGACGAGATGGGCAACAGACCGTGGTGCCTGCATCTCAGCTACGTGAAGCCGCACTGGCCCTACATGGCGCCGGCGCCCTATCACAACATGTACGGCGCCGCCGACATGCTGCCGCTCAACCGGGACGAGCAGGAGAGGGCCAACGAGCATCCCGTGCTGGCGGCCTATCGCGAGATGGAGGAGTCGGTGTCCTTCAGCCGCCCCGAGGCGCCGGGCATCGTGCGGCCGGCCTATATGGGCCTCATTCGCCAGCTCGACGACTGGCTCGGCCGCCTTTTCGCCCACATGGACCGCGCCGGCCGGCTCGACGATACGCTGATCATCTTCACCGCCGACCATGGCGATTTCCTGGGCGACCACTGGCTGGGCGAAAAGGAGATGTTCTACGAGGAGGCGCAGCGCGTGCCGTTCATCGTGGTCGATCCCGATCCCGAGGCCGACCTGACGCGCGGCACGGTCGACGAGCGCTTCGTCGAGGCGATCGATGTCGTGCCGACCATCCTCGAAACCTTGGGGCTGCCGCCGCAGGATCACCTGCTGGAAGGGCGGTCGCTGCTGCCGCTGCTTCGCAAGATCCATCTCGACACGTGGCGCGACGCTGTGTTCTCGGAACTCGACTATTCCTTCCGCGAGGCGCGCACGATCCTCGGCCGCAAGCCCGATGAATGCCGCGCCATCATGGTGCGCACCGACCGCTGGAAATACGTCTGGTGGCAGGACTACCGGCCGATGCTGTTCGACCTCGCCAACGATCCGAAAGAGCGGCGCGATCTCGGCGCCGATCTGACCTACGCGCCGATCTTCCGCGAGATGGAGGACCGGCTGAACGCCTGGGCCAAGGCGCGCAAGAGCCGCGTCACCGTCGACGACGCCTATGTCGCGGCGCGCACGGCCAAACATCGCCAGCACGGCATCTTCTTTGGCCAGTGGTAAAATGAGGGATGACATGAGCACGAACCCCTACATCCTTCACGGCTTCGGCCCCTCGCCCTATTCGGTGAAGATGCGCGCCCTGCTGCGCTATCGCCGGCTGCCCTTCATCTGGAAGGCCGTGGGTTGGCCGCGCGACGTCGCGGTCGCGGCCGGCCTGCCGCCGGTGATCCCGGCGCTGACGTTTCCCGACGGCACGGTGATGAACGATTCGACGCCGCTCGCCCATGCGCTGGAGCGCGCCCATCCCGGTCAGCGCTCGATCGTGCCCGACGATCCGGCGCAGGCCTATCTCAGCGACCTGCTGGAGGATTTCGGCGACGAGTGGGTCACCAAGATCATGTTCCATTATCGCTGGTACTATGCGCCCGACCGCGCGTTCGCGCAGGATTGGGTGATCACCTCGCGCGACCCGCAGATGCCGGAGGCCGAGCGGCGCGAGGCGATGCAGGCCTTCAACGACCGCCAGGTGGGTCGCATGGCGATGGTCGGCTGCACCGACGCCAACCGTCCCGCCATCGAGGACAGTTACCGCTTCATCCTCGATACGCTCGACGCTCACGTCCGCAAGAGCGAGTACCTGTTCGGCTCGCGTCCGTCGCTGGCCGATTTCGGACTGTTCGGCCAGCTGCAGATATTGTCGGTCGATCCGACGCCGATGATGGAGATGCGGGAGCGGGCGGCCGATGTCTATTGCTGGCTGCTGCGCCTCGACGATGCGTCGGGCGTCGAGGGCGAATGGCTGGCGGCCGATGCGCCGCTGCCGGACGGCGTGACCGCGCTGCTGAAGCATTGCGGCGAGACCTACCTGCCGTTCCTCGCGGCCAATCGCGCGGCGCTCGAAAGCGGCGCGGCGTCGGTCGATCTCGACATCCTCGGCCGTCCGTGGAGCCAGGCGCCGTTCCGCTACCAGGCCAAGTGCTACGACGCGCTGCGCAAGAAGCTGGCGGCGTTGCCGGCCGATGTGCGCCAGCGGCTCGATCCCGTGCTCGAAACCGCCGGCTGCCTGCGCTGGCTCGAATAGCGTGCTTTCGACGTACCGGATCCGGTCAGAACTCCATCGGGTCGCGGAAGTGCGCCTTGAAGATGCGGTCGCGGTGTTCGACCAGCATCGGGTCGAGCGCCGCCACGATCTGCGGATCGCTGGCGGTGAAAGCCGGCCGTGAAGATTCCCGGATCGGGCACTGCGCGGCGGGCAGCGGCGGGATCATGTTCATCACCGACGTCCAGTAGATGTCGACGCAGCTCAGCCCTTCGCCCACGAAGTAGGGCACGCCGCGCGCCTGTTGCGCGCGAAGCTGCGTCGCGAGCCCGCGCAGGGTGGCGGCGATGCGCGTGGCCGCTCCCGCGGCGTCGTCGGCATCGAAGCCGTACTTGTCGATCAGCGGCGCCATACGCGCGCCGGCGCCGGCCTTCACGGCCATCGAGAACATCTGCAGGCGGCGGTTCCAGGCGATGCCACGCTCGCCCAGGATCTCGTGGCCGAGGCCGATCGCCAGCGCGCGCTGCAACGGATCGGCCGGGAGAAGGGCAGGCGTCGGCGCGAGGCGCTCCGCCAGCAGCAGGATGTCGAGCCAGCGGTTGAGCGGCGGGCCATCACGCCAGGCGACGACGGGGCCGCTGTTCTGTCCCGACCAGGCCATGATCGCCTCGTTGGTGCCGCCGACATCGAGCGGGGCGGCGACATAGTCGAGCCCCTTGATCTCGAGGATCGTCTTGGCGGCTTGGCTCCACGGGCTCGGCACGCCACGCACCAGCACGATGCGCAGCCCGTCGTGGCCGACGATCCAGGCGGGCGTTTTGTAGGCGAGCATGGCGTCTCCTTCGGTTGCAATCTTTGTGGTCGCACGAGGGCAAAGCCAACGATCATTTCGATGGCTGGAGACAAGAATTTCTCACGCCCTCATTCACGGTTCTTTGAACGAGAATTCGTTTCCGTGCACACGCGGTGCGCGTAAGCCGTTTAGCCCAAGAAGACGGAAAGACCATGCCATCGGCCCTTACCCAAGACGGCGCTTTCGCGCGCCTGCAGCTTCGGCTCCAGGAGGAAGAGCATAACGGCCTCGCCTTCGCGTTCCGCTTCCGGTTGATTGCGCTGGGCACCGTCGCCGTCTGGCTCTTGTTTGCCGCCGGGCCGGCGCGTGTCGGCATTGGCGTCGGCGCCTGCGTCGCGATGATGGCGTCTGCCTGGCTCGTCTATGCATTGCGTAGCTCGCCCCACGCGAGGGCGGTGCAGCTCGCCGTCACCGTGCTCGACGTGACGGTGATCACGATCGGCACGATCGTGCCGATCCCGGGTGCGGAGAACGGGTTGTGGCTCGAGCAGGTGTTCGGTCGCCGCTCGCTGTTCCTCTATCTCGTCATCTATCTCACCGCGAGCGCGCTCAGCTACTCCGTGCGCACGGTGATCGTGACCGGCGCGGCCTCGCTCGTGGCGCTCGTCGGGAGCTTCGTCTGGACCGCGCTCGACCAGGCGCGTGCGCAGGGCATCGATCTCGCGGGCACGGCGGAGCTCTGGCCGGCGGTGCGCTCGATCTTCGCCCGCCTGATCGGCCCTGGCTTCGTGACCCCCGAGGCTTTCCTTGTGCAACAACTCGTCTTCATGGCGCTTTGCACCGGCTTCATCGCCGGTGCGGTCTGGCGGGCCCGTACCCATCTCGGGCGTACGCTCTCGGCGGAAGCCGAGCGCAACAACCTCGCTCGCTATTTCTCGCCGAACCTCGTCGACCGGCTGGCCGGCGCCGAGAACGATTACGAGGCCGGCCGCGAGAGCAAGGCCACCGTGCTGTTCGTCGACGTCGTGGGCTTCACGCGCCTGATGGAAGGACAGCCGCCGCAGCAGACCATCAACTTCCTGCGCGTCTTCCATCAGCGCATGGCCGAATGCATCTTCGCCCACGGCGGCACGCTCGACAAATTCATCGGCGATGGCGTCATGGCGACCTTCGGCACGCCGGATGCCCAGCCCGACGACGAGACCCGCGCGCTGCGATGCGCCCTCGGCATGGTGCGGTCGGTCGAGGCCTGGAATCGCGGCCGCCGGACACGCGGCCTGCCGGCGGTGCGCATTGCCGTCGGGGTCCATGTCGGGCCGGTGCTGATGGGCGCCATCGGCAGTCCCAACCGTCTTGAATACAGCGCCGTCGGCGACACGGTGAACGTGGCCAGCCGGCTGGAGCATCTCGCGCGGGCACACGATGCGGCCATCGTCGCCAGCGCCGAGACGCTGGCCGCCGCCGTCAACTCGGGTGGCTTCGGCGCCGTCGACAGCAAGCACTTTCGTCCGGTCGGCGCCGTCCAGGTGCCCGGTCGCAGTGAGCCGGTCGAAGTCTTCGTCATGCCGCTTCTCACCGTCGCGGCCCGCTGAGCGACCTCGCCGCCCGCACCGCGAGCCGGCGCCTTCGGTTCGCGTGACGACCCTCCGGTCGACTGTTAGCGTTCGCGCCATACACAAGAAACGCCGTCCGGAGGAAGCATGCCCGAGTTCACGATCAATCGTCGCGCCCTGTTGGCGGGCGCCGCCGCAACCCTCGCCGCGCCGGGCCTGGCCCGGGCGCAGGACGCGTATCCCAACAAGCAGATCAAGTTCATCGTGCCGTACACGCCGGCCGGCGCGACCGACAACATCTCGCGCATCGTCATGGCCAAGGTCTCGGAGATTCTGGGCCAGCAGGTGCTGATCGACAACCGCGCCGGTGGCGGCGGCACGATCGGGACCGATGCGCTCGCCAAGGCGGCGCCCGACGGCTACACGATCGGCCTGATCACCATTTCCATGTTCTGCATGGCCCCGGCGCTCTACAGCAAGCTGCCCTACGATCCGGTGAAGGATTTCTCGCCGATGGCCGGTATGTCGGTATGGCCGAACATGCTGGTGGTCCATCCCAGCGTGCCCGCGAAGACGGTGCCGGAGCTGATCGCCCTGCTGAAGGCCAATCCGGGAAAGTACAACATGGCCTCGTCCGGTTCGGGCACGACGATCCATCTGGCCGGTGAGATGTTCAAGCAGCTGACCGGCACGGACATGGTCCATGTGCCCTACAAGGGCAGCGCGGGCGCCATGCAGGATCTCATCGCCGGCAACGTGCACATCATGTTCGACAACATGCCGAGCTGCTGGCCGCACGTGCAGGCGGGCAAGCTGCGGGCGCTGGGAGTCACCAGCCGCGAGCGCAACAAGGCGGCGCCGGACGTGCCGGCGATCGTCGAATTCGTGCCGAACTACGTGGTCGAGGTCTGGATGGGCTTCGGCGGCCCGGCCGGGGTGCCGCAGCCGATCGTCGACAAGCTGGCCGCCGTCGGTACCAAGGCGCTCGAGGATCCCGAGGTGAAGGCGAGGTTCGCGGCCTTGGGCAGCGACCCGTGGCCGATGGCGCCGAAGGGGCTCCAGGACCGGATCGTGCGTGAAATCGCGGTCTGGGCGCCGATCGTCAAGGCCAGCGGCGCCAAGGTCGACGGTTAGGCCAGCGGGCCGCCGGCCGGCCGACAAGCTTCGGACTCCGGCGCCAAAGCTCTGTATAAGGCCCGCCATGACAACAGAAGCAGCCTTCGGCAAGCACATGGTGTGGACGGTGGACCCGCGCACACAGTCTGAAATCGGTATCGGCTATTCGAGCCTGGTCGAGGCCCAGGCAGAGGCCGCGAAGCTCGAACAGGTGGGCTACAAGATCCTTCGGATCACACCGACGACCCTGCCCAAGCCAAATTCCTGAGTTCTAAAAGCTGAATGCACCGACGGCCGCTCCCAAGGGAGCGGCCGTCGTCCGTTCGGCTCGTACCGTGCGTAAAGTGTCAGGCCGGGCGCGGTGAGGTCGGCACCATCGTGTCGACGAGCTTGCCCGCCATGCCTTCGACCTTCTCACCGAGATGCGCGTCGGCGATCTCTTCCGTCACGGTGTCCTTCGCCGTCTCGAGCACTTCGCGCCCCTTGTCGAGGGCCTGCGCTCCGACCTTGCCCAGCACGTTGCGTTCGGCCTGAGAGACCGGCAGGGCCGCGCCGAAGATCGCGCCGAGGGCTGCGCCCATGGCGGCGACGAGGATCGGCTGCTCTTCGAACAGCTTGGACACGGCCTGCCGCGTGTCGGCGGCCAGCTTGGTGGCATCCTCACCGAGGTGCTCCGCGGTGTGCTTGCCGTCTTCCATCATGTGCTTGGCCTGGCCGAGCTGTTCGTCCGCCTTGCCACGCAGCGCATCCGCGGTACCGGCGGCGCGATCCTTCAAGGACGCAGCGGTGTCGGACACCATACCGGCAACCCTGTCGGTCGCACCGGCCACCTTGTCGCTTGCCTGGCCCGCCACGGAGCGAGCGGTGTCGGCGGCGGCCCCGGCTGCATTCTTGACGCTGCCGGCCGCAGCGACGGCGGCGTCGGTACCGACGGCCGTTGCGGCCTTCAGGGCGGAGCTGGCGCTCGACATCACGTCTGCACCCGTCGTGCGCGTGAGCATCATGGTCAGGCCCGCACCGATCAGCAGCGCAGCGCCGGGATTGCCACGCGCCGAGTCAGCCAGGCTCTTCACGACCGACAGGCTGCTGTCGCGCAACACACCGACCAATTCGGCTGACAGTGCCGAACTCGTCACGCCTTCACGCAGCTGGCCGAGAGTATTGGACAGGCCGGCCCGCTGGGCTTCGGCTTCACGTTGCAGTTGGGCGCTCTCTCTCATGTCAGGTTCTCCTTCGCCATGCGAGCATCGCTCTGCAGGGACGTGATCGTACGGGTGGGGGTGGGGTCGACGGCGCCGATGGTCTTCTTGCCGGCGAGAAGCACGACGACGCCGCCGAGGGCAGAACCGCCGGCAACGATGAGAATTGCCAGCGCAGGTGCCACGCCGCCTTCGATGAGGGCGGCAACGACGGCCTGCAGCACGAGAATGACGGCGCCGATGATGAAGATCGTGCCCACCAGCATCATGACGAGGCCGCTGACCACGCTGGTGCGCAGGGCGTCGGCCTTCTCGCCGATCTCGACCCGGGCCAGACGGATCTCCGTCTGGATCAGGTCGGCGCTGCGGCCGAGGGCGTCGGTCACCAGAGTGACGACACCCGGCCTTTCCTGGGTGTTCATGGAAATCTCCTAGACGTCGATGCGGCCGACGTTGGGCTCGTTCGCCCGCGGTCCGGCCGGTTCTGCGGAAGCACCCACCCCCGCCTTCACGATTCGGGCGAGCGCGAAACCCACGATGGCGGAACCCGCCAGCAGGGCGAGCGGCTGGCGCTTGCCGAAATCGGTCGCCATGGTCAGCAGTTCACCTGCCGACTTGTCGCGCAGATCGTCGGCGAGGCGGTCGATGCGCTGTCCGGTCGAGCGCACGTAGTCGGCGACGGCAGGCGACTGCTCTTCCAGCGAACCGGCGAGGGTCGCGGCGGTCTTGCCCAGCGCAGATACGGCGGCGGCGCCGCTCTCGGTCGACCGGCCGGCCAGTTCCTCGGCCTTGCCGGTGAGGGCGGTCTTGATCTCGGATACGGCCGCGCCGAAATCCGGCTTCGCCTTCGTGGATTGATACTGAGAGGTGTCGGACATTGTTGGTTCTCCCTCGACGATCTCGTGGTTGGCAGAACGCCGTGATGGATCGCGCGCTGGCAACGTGCGCTTGGCGATCTTCGTTCCTCAACTTTCGTCATGCCCTGAGCGCGTACAGTGGCGAACGGACCGCGACCTTTCCGACCGGTCGGGCCTAGCGCGGCAACCGCCCGGATCGACGCTGCGTTGCGGCCCGGATTGGTCGGTGTGAGGGATGTCGTGTTTCGATTGGTTACGCTGCTCATCGCTCTGATGATCCCGAGTTTTTCGTCGGCGCACGCGCAGGGCTTCTACGCGCAGGGCTTCTTCGACAAACTGATCGAACGTGCGCGCCTTTCCGCGGGCCAGCCCTACACGAAGGAAGCGCCCATCCCGGATACGGCGAAGCTGGGCTACGACACCTATCGCGGCATTCGCTATCGGCCCGACTCGACTCTGTGGCGCGACGGTGGTGGCGACTTCCGCATCGAGTTCTTTCCGACGGGTTTTCTCTATCAGACGCCCGTGAAGACGTACGTCATCACGCGCAGTGGCACGCCAGAGGCGGCAGGGATGGCGACGGCGTTGTCGGCCTCGCCCGAGATGTTCGATTTCGGCACGGCCAAGCCTCCGGCCCAGGTGGGCTTCGCCGGCTTCAAGGTCACCTACCCGCTGAACGGCGAGAAGCTCGACGAGATCGTCTCCTTCCTGGGCGCCAGTTACTTCCGCCCCATCGGCAAGGGCCAGGCCTATGGCGCGTCGGCGCGTGGACTGGCGATCGACACGGCCCAGCCGCGATCGGAGGAATTTCCCGAGTTTCGTGAATTCTGGCTGGTCGAACCGGCGCCCGGCGACAAGACGCTGACGGTCTACGCCTTGCTCGAATCGCCGGGCGCCAGCGGCGCTTATGCCTTCACCGTGACTCCGGGCGTGCGCACCACGGTCGATGTTGACGCCCGTCTCTTCATGCGCCACGGCGTGTCGATGTTGGGCGTCGCGCCTCTCACCAGCATGTTCCTGTCCGGCAAGTCCGGCCCCTGGCGCGACGACTTTCGACCCGAGGTTCACGATTCCGACGGGCTCGCAATGGTGACCGGCGAGGGCGAGCGGATCTGGCGCCCGCTCGCCAATCCGGGGTCGCTTCAGGTTTCCTCGTTCGTCGACAACAATCCGCGCGGCTTCGGCCTGCAGCAGCGCGAGCGCCGTTTCGATCGTTACCAGGACAGCGTCGCGAAATACCAGACACGTCCCAGCCTGTGGGTCGAACCGAAGGGGGATTGGGGCGAGGGCGAGGTCCGTCTCGTCGAGATCCCGACACCCTCGGAATATCACGACAATATCGTAGCCTTCTGGGTGTCTCGCTGGCCGATCGCCAAGGGCCAGGCACTCGAATACCGCTACCGGCTTTCCGCGCTGAGCGACGAAGCGGCCCTCGCGTCCGATGCGCGCGTGGTGGCAATGCGCCAGGCACCGATCGAAGGCAATACTCGGGCGCGCCGACTTGTCGTGGAGTTCGAGGGCGTCACTTTGCCCAGTCTGGCAGAGGAACGGCTCGTCGAATCCAACGTAGAGGTCAGCGGCGGCAAGCTGTTGCGGACCGAGATTGATCAGCCCCCCGGTTCTTCAAATCGTCGCCTGTTTATCGACGTCGAGCTGGAGGGGAAACGCGCGGCTGATGTGCGGGCTTATCTCACCGTCGACGAGAAGCGGGTGAGCGAGACTTTCGCGAGTCAGGTTCGCCCCTGATGTCAGTTAGCACGTGGAGCACGGCGCCCATGAAAGAGACCGATGCAGTGTGGAACCTCGATCGCCATGCCGGCAGGGCAGGTTGGCGGCGGTTTTCCCTGTTCGTCCTCGTCGGCGTGACGACGGCGGCTGGCCTTCATCTTCTGGCGACGGCGCTGGGACCTCAGGTTCCGTATGGATTGGCCATCGCGCTCATCGCGGTTTTCGCTCTGAGCTTCGGCTGGATATCGCTCTCCTTCTGGACGGCCATCGTCGGTTTCGTGCTGAAGAGCTTCGGCCTGAATCCACTCTCGCTTCGTCGGCGCGGACCAGGGGATGGCGCGGTCGATGGCAGCCTTCCGACGCTGCGCGGACGCACGGCCATTCTGGTGCCCGTCTACAACGAGGCACCCGACGAGGTCTTTGCCCGGCTGGAAGCCACGTGGGTCTCGCTCGAAACCACCGGCCGGTCGCAGGCTTTCGAACTGTTCGTGCTGAGCGACACGACGAACGACGCGATCGCGGCTGAAGAAGAAGTTGGCATCGAGCAGCTTCGCGCGCGTCTGGGCATCGGCGAGCGTCTGCATTGGCGCCGGCGCACCCGGAATGTCGGGCGTAAGGCCGGCAACATCGCCGACTGGCTCGACACCCACGGCGCGCGCTTCGACCACATGATCGTGTTCGATGCCGACAGCCTGATGTCGGGCGATACGATGGTGAAATTGGCCGCGCTGATGGAAGCGAGCCCGCGCACCGGTATCATCCAGACCCATGCGGTGGCGATGGGACGCGAAACCCTGTTCGCGCGCATCCTGCAGTTCTCCTCGCGGGTCTACGGCAGCATGGTCGCGACGGGTCATTCCTTCTGGAACATGGGCGAGGCCAACTACTACGGCCACAATGCGATTATCCGTGTCGCGGCCTTTTCCGCACACTGCCGCCTGCCGGTGCTGAAGGGACGCGCGCCGTTCGGCGGCGAGATCCTGAGCCATGACTTCGTCGAGGCCGCCTTCATCCGCCGAGCCGGCTTCAATGTCTGGAGCCTACCCAACCTGGGCGGCAGCTTCGAGGAGCTGCCCACCAACGTCGTCGATTATGCCGTGCGCGACCGCCGCTGGATGCAGGGCAACCTGCAGCATGCCCGCCTCGTCTTCAGGCGCGGCCTGCACTGGATGAGCCGTCTGCATCTGGTGATGGGCATCATGGGCTATCTCGCCTCGCCGCTCTGGCTGGGATCGCTGCTGCTCAGCGCGGCCATCGTGCTCGAGCACGAGATCGTCGGACCGGTTTATTTCGGCAACGCTCCGTCGCTGTTCCCCAACTGGCCGCAATACAATACCGGCCACGTGCACGCGCTGCTGCTGGTGACCACCCTGCTGCTGTTCCTGCCCAAGCTGCTGGCGCTGGTCCTGTCCCTGCGCGCGCCGGCACCGGCTTACGGCGGACGCCTCGCGCTGACGACCAGCGTGGTGCTGGAGACGCTGTTTTCCGCGCTGCTGGCGCCGGTGATGATGCTTTTCCACTCGCTGTTCATGTTGGGCATCCTGGCCGGTCGCGCCGTCGGCTGGCCGCCGCAGGCGCGGGGCGAGCGCGGCATGCCCTGGGCTCTGGCCCTGGGCAGACACGGCGGGCAGGTCGCGCTGGGCGCGGCCGCCGTCGTGGTGATGGGCTACTGGGCGCCGGCGTTTCTCTACTGGCTGCTGCCGGTGGTCGCTGGCCTGGTGCTCGCGCCGCTGCTTGCGGTCTATTCCAGCCGCCGCGACCTCGGCGTCGCCGCCCGCCGCTGGCGCATGTTCATGACGCCAGAGGAGAAGCTGGATGAACAGGCTTCGCGAGCGCCCGCGTCGACTACTTGAACTCGTATTTGTCGATCAGCCATGGCTCGTGCTCGGCGGCATCGACCCACTCCTTCACGGCAGGATGGCCGAGCACGGCCGTGCAGTAGGCATCGGCGTCGCTGTCGAGAGTGGCGCTGTAGGTCTTGAAGCGAGTCACGACGGGCGCGAACATCGCGTCGGCGGCGCCAAAGGTACCGAACAGGAAGCCGTCGTCCTTCTGGAACGCGCCAGAGAAGCGCTTGCGGCAGTCGCGCCACAGGAAGGTGATCCGCTCGATGTCCGCGCGCACGCCCGGCGTCATCCCCTTGCCGGGCAGGGACGCGCGGATGTTCATCGGCATGTTGTCGCGCAGATCGCTGAAGCTCGAATGCATTTCGGCCGAGATCGAGCGGGCATGAGCGCGCGCGGCGGCCGACGGCGGCCACAGGCCGGCCTCGGGCTTGAGGTCGTTCAGGTATTCGGCGATGGCGAGCGAATCCCAGACGGCCAGGCCGCGATGCAGCAGGACCGGCACGCGCCCGGAGGGTGAGTGCTTGCGGATCGCCGCCTGCGTCTCCGGCCTGTCGAGCGGCACCACGATCTCGTCGAACTCGATGCCGGCGATCCTCGCCATCAGCCAGCCGCGCATCGACCACGACGAGTAGTTCTTGTTGCCGATCACGACGGTGAACTCGGCCATATACGCCCTCCTTGCCAGCCATGCAGTTTGGCCGGCAATGTTAACCATTCTCTATGATGATTGTGAGCATGGCCATGTCGCTGCCGTTCGTCGACCGTTCTTCTTCCTCCTTGCCCCTGCAGTTTGTGGGTCATTCGAAGTGGGGTGCCTGGTTGAAGGCGCAGTCCGCGGTGCAGCGGGGTTGGGTCGAATCGCTCGGTATCTCGGGATCGCCCGGAGATATCGCGGTATTGCCGGGCGACGACGGCAAGGCTTCGGGTGCAGTGTCTGTGATTCCGAACGCGCCGACGCTGTGGGATTTCGGCGCCCTGAGCTCGAAGCTCCCGGTAGGGACCTGGCGGCTCGAGGGCGAGACTGGACCGGTTTCGATGACCGACGTGGTCGTGGCCATCGGACTGGGCGCCTGGACCTTCGATCGCTATCGCGCGACCAAGGCCAAGCCCGGCCCGCGCTTCGTGTGGCCGGCCGATGCCGACAAGAAGCGCGCGACGGCGACCGTCGAGGCGATCTCGATGGCGCGGAACCTCATCACCACGCCGTCTTCCGACATGGGCCCGGCCGAACTGGCGGCGGCGGCGCAGGCTCTCGCCAAGGCGCACAAAGCCAGGATGAAGGTCATCGCGGGCGACGAGCTGCTGAAGCAGAATTATCCGACGATCCATGCGGTCGGCCGGGCATCGGCCCGCGCACCGCGGCTCATCGATCTCACCTGGGGCAAGGCGAGCCACCCCAAGGTGACCTTGGTCGGCAAAGGGGTGTGCTTCGACACCGGTGGCCTCGACCTCAAGCCGGCGGCCGGCATGCTGATGATGAAGAAGGACATGGGCGGCGCGGCGACCGTGCTCGCGGTGGCCTCGATGATCATGGCGACGGGCCTGCCGGTGCGGCTGCGCGTGCTCATCCCGGCGGTCGAGAATTCGGTTTCGGGCAACGCCTTCCGGCCGATGGACGTGATCACGACGCGCAAGGGCATCACCGTCGAGATCGGCAATACCGATGCCGAAGGTCGCCTGATCCTGTGCGATGCCCTGCACGAAGGCGCGTCGGAGAAGCCCGCGATGATGATCGATTGCGCGACCCTCACCGGCGCGGCGCGTGTGGCGCTGGGACCCGATCTGCCGGCGCTGTTCTGCAACGACGACAAGCTCGCGAATTCGCTCGTCGCCGCCGGTGAAGAGGTGACCGATCCGATGTGGCGGATGCCGCTCTTCCCGGCCTACCGCCGGATGCTCGACAGCAAGGTGGCCGACATCAACAACGTCTCGGCCGGCGCCTTCGGTGGCGCGATCACCGCGGCGCTTTATCTCAAGGAGTTCGTGGCCGACGATGTGCCGTGGGCGCATTTCGACATGATGGCTTGGAACAATACCAGCCGGCCGGGCCGGCCCGAGGGCGGCGAAGCCCAGGTCGCCCGCGCGATCTACCGCACGATCGCGGATAGGTTCGGCAAGTAGTCGAGAGGCTTCCGAGCCCAGAAAACAGACGACGGCTTTATCTGGAGGCTGCTCAGTACCCCGTGACCGGATCGACCGTGTTGACCAGCGGTTGGCCCGCCCGCATGCGCTTGATGTTCTCGATCACGCCGGGCGAGGCGGTGCGCGGGTTGGTGGCGCCGGCGATGTGCGGCGTCACCTTGACCTTCGGGTGTGTCCAGTAGGGATGGTTCTCGGGCAGTGGCTCGGTGTTGAACACGTCGAGTGCGGCGCCGGAGAGATGGCCTGAATCGATCGCGGCGAGGAGGTCGTCGTCGATCACGTGTCCGCCGCGGCCCATGTTGATTAGGTAGGCGCCCTTGGGCAGCGCCGCGAACAGCTTGGCGTCGAGCAGGCCCTTGGTGTCGCGCGTGAGCGGCAGCACGTTCACCAGGATGTCGGTGCGGGCGAGGAAGGCCGCCAGCCCGTCGGGGCCGTGGAATGTCTCGACGCCAGGCAGGCTTTTCTGCGTGCGGCTCCAGCCGGCGGTCGGGAAGCCGAGTGCAGCAAACTTCTTCGCCGTGTCCTGGCCGATGGTGCCGAGGCCGGTGATGCCGATGCGGCGATCGATGGTGTCGACGAAGTCCTCGGGCTTCCACCGCTTCGCCCGCTGACTCTCGGCATATTTGTCGATGTCGCGATGGTGACGCAGCGCCCAGTAGATGGCGTATTCGCTCATCTGGCCGACGAGACCGTCGTCCATGATGCGCGTGATCGGCACGCCGGCGGGAAGCTGGTCGTCGGCCAGCAGGTGATCGACACCCATGCCCAGCGACACGATCAGTTGCACGTTGGGGAAGGAAGCGATCAGGCCGCGATCGGGCTTCCAGGCGAGGACGACGTCGATCTCATCCTTGTTGCCGAGATTGTCCCGTGTGCGGAAATCGAGCGGACCGAGGCCCGCTTCGAGGACCTTCTTCCAGAGGATGCCGTCGGTATCGCGGCTGATATAGGCAATAGCGGCGGTCATTCAGTCTTTGTAATGAGGCGGACTCGCCGGGTCGAGCCCCGTTCGCTTTTTCTTGTCGATCAGGAAGCGACGATCCGGCTGTCGCCGCCGATCGCTTCGAGATTGAAGGCCGCGGCGATCAGCGCCTGGGTGTAAGGCGTCTGCGGCGCCTCGAAAATCTGCGTCGCCGGTCCGCGTTCGACCACCTTGCCGTGACGCAGCACCACGACTTCGTCGGCCAGCGCCCGCACGACCTTGAGGTCGTGGCTGATGAAAAGATAGGCAAGCTTGTGCCGCTGCTGGAGGTCACGCAGCAAATCGACGATCTGGGCCTGGACGCTCATGTCGAGCGCCGAGGTCGGCTCGTCGAGCACCATCAGCCGCGGCTTCAGGACCAGGGCGCGGGCGATCGAGATGCGCTGGCGCTGGCCGCCGGAGAATTCGTGCGGATAGCGTTCGCGGCTCGACGGGTCGAGGCCGACTTCGCGCAGGACCTGGTCGATCAGGACGTTGCGCTCCTCCTTCGTGCCGATGCCGTGGACTTCCAGCCCTTCGCCCACGATCTCACCGACCGACATGCGCGGGCTGAGCGAGCTGAACGGATCCTGGAAGACGATCTGCATCTCGCGGCGCATCGGCCGCAGCTCGCGTTGTCCGAGCCCCTGCAGGTCGCGGCCGTCGAACCGGATGCCGCCCTCGCTGCGCTCGAGTCGGAGCAGGGCGAGACCGAGCGTCGTCTTGCCCGATCCCGATTCGCCGACCAGGCCGATCGTGTGGCCCACACGCAGCGCGAGGCTGACCCCGTCGACCGCCTTCACGTGGCCGACCGTCCGGCGCATCACGCCGCGCCGGATCGGAAAGTGCACCTTGAGATCGTCGAGCCGCAGGATCTCGGGCGCGGCGGGATCGGCCGCCGCCGGCCGGCCCTTGGGTTCGGCCGAGAGAAGATGTTGCGTATAGCTGTGCTGCGGCCGGTCGAAGACCTCTTCCACCGGGCCCTGCTCGACGATCCGGCCCTGGGTCATCACGCACACCCGGTCGGCCATCTTGCGCACGATGCCGAGGTCGTGGGTGATGAACAGCAGCGCCATGCCGTAGCGCGCCTGCAGCGATTTCAGCAGTTTCAGGATCTGGGCCTGGATGGTGACGTCGAGCGCCGTCGTGGGCTCGTCCGCGATCAGCAGGTCGGGCTCGTTGGCGAGTGCCATGGCGATCATCACCCTCTGGCGCTGGCCGCCGGAGAGCTGGTGCGGATAGGCGTCGAGCCGGTTGGCGGCATCGGGGATGCCGACCTGTTCGAGCAGTTCGAGCGTGCGCTTGCGCGCCGCCTCGCGCGACAGGCCCTTGTGCAGGATCAAGACCTCGTTCACCTGCCGCTCGATCGTGTGCAGCGGGTTGAGCGAGGTCATCGGCTCCTGGAAGATCATCGAGATCCGGTTGCCGCGCACTGCCAGCAGCTCGCGCGTCGAGGCACCGACCAGCTCCTTGCCCTGGAAGCGGATGCTGCCGGTGGGATGGCTGGCGGACGGATAGGCCAGGAGCTGCAGTACCGACAGCGCCGTCACAGACTTGCCGGAACCCGATTCGCCCACCAGCGCGACGGTTTCGCCGCGCTTGATGTCGAAGCTGACGCCGCGCACCGCGCGTACCGCCTTGTCGCCGGTGCCGAAGTTGACGGAGAGGTCCTTGACCTCGAGCAAGAGGGGGTCGCTCACGCCAGCACCTTGCGCGGGTTGAAGGCGTCGCGCACCGCCTCGCCGATGAACACCAGCAGCGACAGCATCAGCGCGATGACGAAGAAGCCGGTGAAGGCGAGCCACGGGGCGGTGAGGTTGTTCTTGCCCTGCAGCAGCAGCTCGCCGAGCGAGGGCGAGCCCACCGGCAGGCCGAAGCCCAGGAAGTCGAGCGAAGTCAGCGTCGTGACCGAACCCGCCAGGATGAAGGGCAGGAAGGTGAGGCTCGCCGTCATTGCGTTGGGAAGGATGTGCCGGAACATGATGCGCGCATCCATCATACCCAGCGCCCGGGCCGCCCGCACATAGTCGAAGTTGCGGCCGCGCAGGAACTCGGCGCGCACCAGCCCGACCAGCGCCATCCAGCTGAACAGCAGCATGATCCCCAGCAGCACCCAGAAGCCCGGCTGG
This sequence comes from Reyranella sp., assembly GCF_052439685.1. GTDB lineage: Bacteria > Pseudomonadota > Alphaproteobacteria > Reyranellales > Reyranellaceae > Reyranella. The sequence continues at coordinate 519,856 of NZ_JBQVQG010000001.1, read as the reverse complement.
ATGAAGCTCGCCAGGATGATCAGGAGATAGAGGGTCGGCATGCTCGACCAGATTTCGAGGAAACGCTGCATCAGGAGGTCGACCACGCCGCCGAAATAGCCCTGCACCGCGCCGGCGGCGATGCCAATGACCGTGCTGGCCAGGGTGAGGACCAGGCCGAACAGGACGGAGATGCGGAACCCGTAGATGAGACGGGCCATCACGTCGCGGCCGCTGTCGTCGGTACCCAACCAGTGCTGGGGCGAGGGCGGCTGCAGGGTCGTGCGCCCCTCACCCTTCAGCACCGTGTCGTAGCTGTAGGGGATCGGCGGCCAGAGGATCCAGCCCTTGTCCTCGATCAGCTTCTGGACCTCCGGGTCGGAATAGACGGTGTTGGTCGGGAAATCGCCGCCGAACGTCGTCTCGGGATAGTCCCTCACCATCGGCGAGTAGAAGGCGCCATCGTAGCGGATGAGGATCGGCTTGTCGTTGGCCAGCAGCTCGGCGAACAGCGAGACGAAGAACAGCAGCCCGAAGACCGCGAGCGAGATCATGCCGCGCTTGCTGGAGCGGAAGGCCGCGAGCCGGCGACGGTTCATCGGGTTCATCAGGAACGTCCCTCGAAATCGATCCGGGGGTCGACCACGGTGTACATGATGTCGCCCAGGATCCCCATGACGAGGCCGATCAGTCCGAAGAAGTAGAGCGTTCCGAACATGATCGGATAGTCGCGGTTGAGCGCCGCCTCGAAGCCCAGCAGGCCGATGCCGTCGAGCGAGAAGATCACCTCGATCAGCAGCGAGCCGGTGAACAGCACGCCGATGAAGGCGGCGGGAAAGCCCGCGATCACGATCAGCATGGCGTTGCGGAAGACGTGGCCGTAGAGCACGCGGCGCTCGACCAGGCCCTTGGCGCGGGCGGTCAGCACATATTGCTTGTGGATCTCCTCGAGGAAGGAGTTCTTCGTGAGGAAAGTAAGCGTCGCGAAGCCGCCGATCACCATGGCGCCGATCGGCAGGGCCATGTGCCAGAAATAGTCGAGCACCTTGTCGATGGGGCCGAGCGAACTCCAGTCGTCGGAGACGAGGCCGCGCAGGGGGAACCACTTGAAATAGCCGCCGCCAGCGAACAGCACGACGAGCAGGAGCGCGAACAGGAACCCCGGGATGGCGTTCAGCACGATGAGGACGGTCGAGGTCGAGACGTCGAAGCGCGAGCCATCGCGTACCGCCTTGGCGATGCCGAGCGGGATCGACACGAAGTAGATCAGCAGAGTCGTCCAGAGGCCCAGCGAGATCGACACAGGCATTTTGTCGATGATGAGATCGACGACCCGCTTGTTGCGGAAGAAGCTCTCGCCGAAATCGAAGACGAGGTAGTTCTTCATCATCAGCACGAAGCGCTCGCCCATCGGCTTGTCGAAGCCGTACATTTTCTCGATGCGCTCGATCAGGTCGCGCGGCAGGCCGCGGGCGCCGCGATAGGTGCCGCTGCCCGAGTCCTGGCCGCCCTTGCGCAGCGTCTCGCCGCCACTCGAGCTGCCGGAGAAGCGCTCCGTCGCGTCGACCGCCGTGCCCTGGATCTGGGACAGCATCTGCTCCACCGGGCCGCCGGGCGCCGCCTGGATGATGAAGAAGTTGACCACCATGATGCCGAACAGGGTCGGCACCACCAGCATCAGGCGTCGCAGGATATAGGCGATCATGGAGGGGCCGGACGCCTACTTCCTGTCGCGCTGCAGGGCGCGGTCCTTGGCCTCGTCGATCCACCAGGTATCGAAGGCGACCGGGGCGTATTTCGCATTCTTGGCCGGCCGGCCGAACCGGTTCCAGTAGGCGACGTAGGCGGTGTTGCTGTGCCAGTTGGGCACCACGAAGCTGCTCCACAGGAGCACGCGGTCGAGCGCGCGCGTGACGTTGATCAGGCTTTCGCGATCGGGCGCGCCAATCAGGGTCTCGATGAGGGAGTCGATGGCGGCATCCTTGATGCCGATCGTATTGCGACTGCCCTTGCTGTCGGCGGCGTTCGACCCCCAGAAATCGCGTTGCTCGTTGCCCGGGGACAGCGACTGGCCGAAGCCGTCGACCATCATGTCGAAGTCGAACTCGTCCTCGCGTCGTTTGAACTGCGCGGTGTCGACCGTGCGGACGGTCATGTCGATGCCGATGCGCTCGAGGTTCTGCTTGTAGGGAAGAACGACCCTCTCGAAGCTGGCGTCGCCCAGGAGCATCTCGAAGGCGAGCTTCCGGCCCGTCTTCGTCTCTGTCATCTTGCCGTCCTTGATCTCCCAGCCGGCTTCCTTGAGGAGGGCCAGCGCCTTTCGCGCCAGGTCGCGGACATTGCCGGTGCCGTCGGTCTCCGGCAGCTTGAATTCCTTGGTGAAGACTTCCTCGGGGATCTTGCCGCGCAACGGTTCGAGGTACTTCAGCTCGGCAGCGGTCGGCAGGCCCGACGAGGCGAGCTCCGAGTTCCCGAAGAACGAGATGTTCCGCTTGTACATGCCGTAGAACAGGTTCTTGTTCGCCCAGGCGAAGTCGAACATCGTCGAGATCGCCTCGCGCACGCGCTTGTCCTTGAAGTAGTCGCGGCGCGTGTTGAAGGCGAAGCACTGCATGCCGGTCGGCAGCTCATGCGGGATCTCGGCGCGCTGGATGCGGCCGTCGCGCACCGCCGGGATGTCATAGGCGGTCGCCCAGTTGCGCGCGATGTTCTCCTGGCGCATGTCGAGATCGCCAGCCTTGAAGGCCTCGAACTGGACGGTGACGTCGCGATAGTACTCGTAGCGGATCACGTCGAAGTTGTTGCGGCCGCGATTCATCCAGAGATCCTTCGCCCACCAGTCGTCGACCCGGCGATAGGCGATGGAGCGGCCGACATCGAAGGACTCGACCTTGTAGGGGCCGCTGCCGAGCGCCGGCTCGAGCGACACCTTCTCGAAGTCGCGGCTCGCCCACCACTTGGACGGCAGGATCGGGAGCTGGCCGATGATGAGCGGCAGCTCCTTGTTGGTGTCGTCGCGGAAGGTGAACTTCACCTTGCGGTCGCCGACCTTCTCCGCCTTCAGCACGTCGTTGTAATAGAAGGCGTAGTTCGGCAGGCCCTTCGACTTCAGGATGTCGAGCGAGAAGATCACGTCCTCGACCGTGATCGGGCTGCCGTCGTGCCAGCGCGCCTGCGGCCGGAGCGTGAAGGCCGCCCACGACCGGTTCTCGGGCCATTCGATCGTTTCGGCGATCAGCCCGTATTCGGTCGAGGCCTCGTCCCGCGAATTGAAGCACAGCGTGTCCCAGAGCTGGCTGATGCCGGCGGCCGGCACGCTCTTGATGATGAAAGGGTGCAGGGAATCGAAGGTGCCGCGGGCGCCCAGCCGGACGCTGCCGCCCTTAGGCGCGTCCGGATTCACATAGTCGGGCGGGCCGGCATCGGCCTTGTACTTGGGCTCGCCGTGCATGGCGAAACCATGACTGACATGGATCGTGTCCGCCGCAGCCTTGCCGCCCGCAGCGGGAGCCGCCGGGCTCTGGGCCCGCAGAATCGCCGGCGCGCCGACCCAAAGGGCCGCGCCGCCTGCCAATATGCTGCGCCGTTTGATCGCCATGCGGTGCGCTCCCCAGCCTGTCCGGTGTCGTTTCATATATAGCGCGAGGGAGTTGGGCGGCACTATGGCCGGGCGGTTACATCGGGGTCAGGTTTCCCAACGGCTGGAACGTCGGACCTGTCCTGCCTGCCCGACATATCGTCCTGCGAACACCGGCGTCTGCTCGTTTGACTTCGCACGCCCCAGCGCTCAACTTTCTTCCATGACCGACACCATGAATTTCGCGCCTGACTTCGACACGCCCCTCGAATACATGCGCCGCACCCGCGAGTATTACCTCGCCCTGGGGTACGACAATCCCTACCGCTGGGCCCACTATGTCGATGCGCCCTTCACGCCGTTGAAGAAGCCGCTGAAGGACAGCACGGTGACGCTGATCACCACGTCGGCGCCCTATCAGCCCGACAAGGGCGATCAGGGGCCGGGCGCGCTCTACAACGCCGCCGCCAAGTATTACACCGTGCTCTCGGGCGACACGGCGGTCGACCACGACATGCGCATCAGCCACATCGGCTACGATCGCAAGCATACGACGGCGACCGACAGCAACACCTGGTTCCCGCTGCCGCTGATGCGCAAGCTGGCGGGGCAGGGCCGCTTCACGCTGGCCAAGCGCTTCCATGGCGCGCCGACCAATCGCAGCCAGCGCGTCACTCTTGAAACCGATGCGCCCGAGATCCTCGCCCGGTGCCGCGAGGACGGTGTCGATGCGGCGGTGATCGTGCCGAATTGCCCGGTCTGCCACCAGACCTCGACCCTGGTTGCGCGCCATCTCGAGCGCAACGGCATCCCGACGGTCGTCATGGGCTGCGCCAAGGACATCGTCGAGCTGGCCGGCGCGCCGCGCTTCCTGTTCAGCGACTTCCCGCTCGGCAATGCCTGCGGCAAGCCGCACGAGCCCGACACCCAGGCCTTCACGCTCGACCTCGCGCTGCGCGTGCTCGAAAGCGCCATCGGCCCGCGCACCACGGTTCAGTCGCCGCTGCGTTGGACCGAGGATGGCGACTGGAAGAACGACTACAACAATATCTCGCGCATGAGCGCCGAAGAGATCGCCAAGCGGCGGGCCGACTTCGATCAGATCAAGCAGGTCGCCCTCGGCCAGCGCAAGAAGGCCGGCGTCGCCTAAGGATCCGAGTAATGAGCAAGCCGTTCAAGGGCGTAAAGGTCGTCGATTTCACGCGCGTGCTGGCGGGGCCCTACAGCTCCTACCAGCTCGCCCTGCTCGGCGCCGACGTGGTCAAGATCGAGTCGCGCGAAGGCGACGACATGCGCTTCGGCACCCGGTCCAACGACTGGGAGAAGCGGGGCCTGGCGGCTCCCTGGGTCGCGGTGAACGGCAACAAGCGGTCGATCACCCTCGACCTCAAGCAGCCCAAGGCGATCGAGGTCGTGAAGCGTCTGGTCGAGACGGCCGACGTGGTGGTCGAGAATTTCCGGCCGGGCGTGATGGACAAGCTCGGCATCGGCTACGAGACGTTGAAGGCGATCAATCCCAAGCTGATCTACTGCGCCGTGTCGGGTTTCGGTCAGGTGGGCCCGGAGTCCAAGACCGCGGCCTTCGACGGCATGATCCAGGCCATGTCGGGCCTGATGTCGATCACCGGCTTCGAGAATAACGGCCCCACGCGCGTGGGCTTCGCCGGCGCCGACGTGATGTCGGGCGCGACGGCCGCCCTGGGCATCGCCTCGGCGCTGTACCAGCGCACGCACACCGGCAAGGGCCAACTCGTCGACGTCGCCATGATCGACTCGGTGATGGGCTATCTCGCCCAGCAGTTCACCGAGCACATGATGACCGGCCGGGTCCACGGCCAGGCCGCCAACCTGTCGGTGACGCGCAAGCCCACGGGCAATCTCTTCAAGACGAAGGACGGCTGGATCGTACTGGCCGTCATGACCGACCCGCAGTTCAAGCGCCTGATGAAGGTGCTGGGTCGCGAGGAAGTGCTGGACGATCCGCGCTTCGTCGACTGGGCGACGCGCATCGACAACAACATCGCCCTGCACGAGATCGTCGAAGGCGCGATGAAGACCGAGGACTCGGCCGTCTGGATCGAGCGCTTCGCCAAGGCCGACGTGCCGGCCGGCCGCGTCCACAGCATCCCGGAGACGGCACAGCTCGACCTCTTCAAGCACCGCACCGTGCTCCAGACGGTCGAAACCGAGCATGGCCCGATCAAGGTCGTCGGCTCGGGCTTCCGGCTCGAGCATGGCGGCGGCTCGATCGACCGGCCGCCGGCGACGCTCGGCCAGCACACCGACGAGGTGCTGAAGGAAGCCGGCTACTCCGACGCCGACATCGCCGAGATGCGCAGCGCTCTGGTCGTGTAGCGCAAGCCGAGTCGTTTCCTTTTCTTCTGTCATCGCGAGCGGGGAAATCCCCGCTCTGGGGCGAAGCGAAGGATCTCATGCTAGCCACGGAGTCCTGTGGCCGCTCGCTCAGGTTCTTCGCTGCGGACAGAACGACATGAGTGTGGCTGCGCGCCGTCATTGACGCAGGCGCGGGCCCTTCCAGGTCAGCTCGTAGTTCAGCTGCACGCGGTACTCCGTATAGGAGTTGACCGTGTTGTTGAGGTACTGATCGACGAAGGCGACGCGGTTGCGCAGGTTGAACGGCTTCAGCCAGTCGGGCGCATTCGTCATGGCGTCGCCCCTGATGGCCAGCTCGAGATCGTACTCCCAGTTGTTGGAGAGCGACGTGTGAGTCTGGGGATTGACCGAGTTGCCGCCGTAGGTCGCCGTCGCGAGGAAGATCACGCCGGGAAGCCCCGCGCCCTTGAAGTCGTAGCTGGCGCCCGCCGTCACGGCCATCTCGCCGGCCCGGTTGAAATCCAGCGACTGCATCTTGTTGTAGCCGATGAAGATGCCGTAGGGATTGCGCCAGTTCGCCGCCGAGCCGATCTGCGTATAGGACAGGCGGAACGCCATCGGCCCCCAGAAGGCATCCGCGCGGAAGCCGCCCCAGAAGGTGCTGGAGGGCTGGCCGGTCAGGAGGTTGAGGCCGTTGCTGCCCTGCACCGCGAATTGCGCGGCCAGCTGGACGCGGAGATCCTCGTTCACCCTGATCGTGCCGCCGGCGTCGGCGTAGCTCGACCACAGGATGTCCGGGACATAGTAGGTCGAGGCGCGGATCTGCAGGTCGCTCATGCTGCCGTACTTCACGCTGAACAGGCCCATGCCCTTGTTGGCATTCGGCGCGCCGGCGGCCTCGCCCATGTTGATGAAGGCGGAATAGTCGCGCGGCTTCATCGCCGCCACGTAGCCCGCGAAGTAATTGACCGGCCCGACGGCGCCGCGCAGCGCATAGGCTTCGAAGGTCTGGGGAATCTCGCGATCGTCGCGCGGATTCACTTCGAGTTCGTCGAGATACTGCCGGAAGACCGTGACAGTCTGCTTGTTCCAGCGGACCGAGGCGTAGGCCTGGCCGAGGGTAAAGTAGCCATATCCTCCGGGCTTGAGGAGTGACGTCCCGTTCGAGGTGAGGTCTCGACCCTGCGGCGCCCACAGCGGCTGCGTCGTGTAGCCCACGGCGCCGAGCTGTAGCGTGTCGTAGAACCATCCGGTCTGCAGGCCGACCCATCCACCGGTGACGGCGGCGGCCAGGCTGGGCGGCGCATGGTTCTGTCGGTCGAAGAGATAGCTGCGGCTGTGAACGACCGTTGTCGCTTCGTCGTAGAGGAAGCGTTGCAACTCGGCCTTCAGCCCATCTGCGGGCGCCTGTGCAAACGCAGGCGCGGAGAGCAGGAGAAGCCAGCCAGCCGCCGTGGCGAACAGTGTAACCCGCGACATGACCCCCGCCCGTGCGGCGCATAAGCTAAAGGGCAGGGGTTAAGGAATTGCGCAGGTTTGCAGACAGTTTGCGAACGCTCGTGAGCGGCGCTTGTCGTCGGTCCGTGACCGCTCTAGGGTCGCCGTGTCCAAGGGGGGTCCCGACAAGGGGCTGAGATACCGATGGTCGCCAGTCCAACTGGCGTCGGCGCGGTGACCCTTTGAACCTGATCCGGGTCATGCCGGCGAAGGGAATGGATACATCCTTTGCGCGACAACACCGGATCTCCGTCTGCCAACCAGCCACGGGAGATCCATCATGGACACCATCGTCACCACCACCGCCCCGACCGTCACGACCGGGCCGCTGCCTGCATCCCGCAAGGTGTACGCAACGCCCGAGGCCGCGCCCGACCTGCGCGTTCCCCTGCGCGAGATCGAGCTTTCGTCGCCTACCGAGCCGCCCGTGCGCGTCTACGACACGACCGGGCCTTATACCGACACCGAGGTCGCGATTGACGTGCGCAAGGGCCTCGCCCAGACGCGGCGTGCCTGGGTCCTCGAGCGGGGCGGCGTCGAGGACTATGCCGGCCGTACGATCCAGCCGATCGACAACGGCAACGTGAAGGAATCGGTGCTGCGGCCGTTTCCGCATACGCCGCGACCGTTGCGCGGGCTCGACGGCAAGTCGATCACCCAGTTCGAATGGGCGCGGGCGGGGGTCGTTACCAAGGAGATGATCTACGTCGCGGCGCGCGAGAATCTCGGTCGCAAGGCGGTGCTCGACGAGGCCGAGGCGCGGCTGGCGGATGGCGAGAGCTTCGGTGCGGCGCTGCCCGCCTTCATCACGCCGGAGTTCGTGCGCCAGGAAATCGCCTCCGGTCGCGCCATCATCCCGGCCAACATCAACCACACCGAACTCGAGCCGATGATCATCGGCCGGAACTTCCTGGTGAAGATCAACGCCAACATCGGCAACTCCGCCGTTTCCTCGTCGATGGAGGAAGAAGTCGAGAAGATGGTGTGGGCGATCCGCTGGGGCGCCGACACCGTCATGGACCTCTCGACGGGGCGAAACATCCACGACACGCGCGAATGGATCGTGCGCAATGCACCGGTGCCGATCGGCACCGTGCCGATCTACCAGGCGCTGGAGAAGGTGGGCGGCGACCCGACGAAACTGTCCTGGGAAGTCTTCCGCGACACGCTGATCGAACAGGCCGAGCAGGGCGTCGACTACTTCACGATCCATGCCGGCGTGCGTCTCGCGCATGTGCCGCTGACGGCCAGCCGGGTCACCGGCATCGTGAGCCGCGGCGGCTCGATGATGGCGCAATGGTGCCTCACCGAGCATCGCGAGAGCTTCCTCTACGAGCATTTCGGTGACATCTGCGACATCATGCGCAAGTACGACGTCTCCTTCTCGCTGGGCGACGGGCTGCGGCCGGGCTGCAACGCCGACGCCAATGACGCCGCCCAGTTCGCCGAGCTGGAGACTCTGGGCGAGCTCACCAAGGTGGCCTGGGACAAAGGCTGCCAGGTCATGATCGAGGGGCCGGGCCATGTGCCGATGCACAAGATCAAGGCCAACATGGACAAGCAGCTGCGCGAATGCGGCGAGGCGCCATTCTACACGTTGGGGCCGCTCGTCACCGACATCGCGCCCGGCTACGACCACATCACGTCGGGCATCGGCGCCGCGATGATCGGCTGGTTCGGCACGGCGATGCTCTGCTACGTGACGCCCAAGGAGCATCTCGGCCTACCGGATCGAGATGATGTGAAGGTGGGGGTGATCACCTACAAGATAGCGGCCCATGCCGCCGATCTGGCGAAGGGCCATCCCGCTGCCCGCCTGCGCGACGACGCCCTGTCCCGCGCCCGGTTCGACTTCCGCTGGCGCGACCAGTTCAACCTCTCGCTCGATCCCGCCACGGCCGAGAAGTTCCACGACGAGACGATGCCCAAGGAAGCCCACAAGACCGCGCATTTCTGCTCGATGTGCGGTCCGAAGTTCTGCTCGATGCGTATCACCCAGGACATCCGGGACTACGCGAAGAAGGGCATGGACGAGATGAGTGCCAGGTTCCGGGAAGGCGGCGGCAACCTCTACGTCGAGGACAAGCGCGCGGATTGAGGAGACTGTCCGTAGCGCCCGAGGGGTCTTTTCGGCCCCTCGGGCGTTGTCGTCCCGCGTTCGCGGCCTGTCGCCTTGCGTCCGCCATTTACGTGGGGGAGACTCCGCGCCGCCGGCTCGTATGTGAAACGGGCTGTGTTTTCTGGAGTATGTGAGACGAATGAAGCGGCTGCGAACCCTCCTCGGGATCGGTTTCGGGCTGGCCGTGGTGGCTGGCGCGGGCTGGTACATTTCGCAGTCGGGCTCGGCGCCGCCTGCTCGTCAGGGTGCCGGTCGGTTTGCCGCGGGTGCGGCGGTCCCCGTGGGGGTTGCCACCGCCGCCAAGGGCGAGATCCCCATCGTGCTCCGGGCCTTGGGTACGGTGACGCCGCTCCAGACCGTCAACGTGAAGACCCAGATCACGGGCCAGCTCACCGAGGTCTATTTCAAGGAAGGCCAGGCGGTGAAGCAGGGCGAACTGCTGGCGCAGGTCGACCCGCGCCCCTATGAGGTGGCCCTCCAGCAGGCGATCGGACAGCAACAGCGCGACGAGGCGCTGCTGAAGAACGCCCAGACGGATCTCGAGCGCTACCGCAAGCTGGTGCAGCAGGATTCGATCGCGCGACAGCAGTACGACACGCAGATCTCCCTGGTCCGTCAGTACGAGGCCGCGCTGGTCATCGACCAGGCGCAGGTCGACGCCGCCAAGCTCAACGTCACCTACACGCGGATCGTCGCGCCGCTGACCGGCAAGATCGGCCTGCGCATGGTCGACAAGGGCAATTATGTCACCATGGGCGACGCCAGCAGCATCTGCGTCATCATTCAGGTGCAGCCGATCTCGGTCCTGTTCACGATCCCCGAAGATTCCCTCCCGCTGGTGCGGCAACGGCTGAAGACGGGCGAGAACCTTGAAGTGCGTGTGCTCGATCGCTCGCAGAAGAACGAGCTGGCCGTCGGCCGTCTCGATACGACCGACAACGTGATCGATCTGACGACCGGCACCGTGAAGCTGCGCGCGATCTTCGACAATGCCGACGAATCGCTGTTTCCCAACCAGTTCGTGAACGTCCGCCTGCTGGCCGACACGGTGAAGGATGCCGTCGTCGTTCCCGTGGCCGCGATCCAGCGCGGTCAGCCCGGCACCTTCGTCTATCTCGCGAAGGCCGACGACACGGTGGAGATCCGGGTCGTGGAGCTCGGGGTGACCGACGGTGACAAGGTGGCGATCCTCAAAGGTCTCAAGGTCGGCGACCAGGTCGTGATCGACGGCGTCGACCGCCTGCGCGACGGCGCCAAGATCCGCAAACCCACCCCGCGCGCCTCGGCGGGACCGCCGGTCGCCAACGCGCCGCCCGATGCCCAGGCTCCGGCCGAGGGACAGCGCCGGCGGCAGGCCAACGGCGCTCCCGGCGGCGGGCCCAATCCCGGCCGTCCGGCAGCGCAGACCAACCAGTAGCCCAGCGCGACATGAATCCGTCGCGGATCTTCATCGAACGGCCGGTCGCGACCTCGCTCTTCATGGTCGCGATCATGCTGGTCGGCATCATCGCGTACCGCTTCCTGCCGCTCTCCGCCCTGCCGCAGGTCGATTATCCGACGATCCGCGTCCTGACGCTCTATCCCGGGGCCAGCCCCGAGGTGATGACCACCTCCGTCACCGCGCCGCTGGAACGTCAGTTCGGCCAGATGCCGGGCCTCAATCAGATGACGTCGACCAGCTCGGCCGGCGCTTCGTCGATCACCCTGCAGTTCGACCTCAAGCTCGGCCTCGACGTTGCCGAGCAGCAGGTCCAGGCCGCGATCAATGCCGCGGGCAATCTCCTGCCGGGCGATCTGCCGTCGCCACCGACCTACGCCAAGTTCAACCCGGCCGACGCGCCGGTCCTCACGCTCGCCGTCACCTCGAAGACCGAACCGCTCACCAAGGTCCACGATCTGGTCGATACGCGGCTGGCCCAGAAGATCTCGCAGCTGCCCGGCGTCGGCCTGGTGAGCCTCGAGGGAGGCCAGAAACCCGGCGTGCGCATCCGTGCCAATCCGACCGCGCTCGCCGCCTACGGCCTCAACATCGACGACCTGCGCACCACCATCTCGAACGCCAACGTCAACACGCCCAAGGGCAATTTCGACGGGCCGGCGCGCGCCCTCACCATCAACGCCAACGACCAGATCACCGATCCGGATACCTTCCGCGACATCATCGTGGCCTACCGCAACGGCGCGCCCGTCCGCATCCGCGATGTGGCGTCGGTCGAGGAGGGCCAGGAGAACACCCGGATCGCCGCCTGGGCGAACAACACGCAGGCGGTGATCGTGAACGTTCAGCGCCAGCCCGGCGCCAACGTCATCGAGGTCGTGGACCGCATCAAGGCCCTGCTGCCGACCCTGCGCGAGACTCTGCCCAATTCGCTGGACGTCACCATCCTCACCGACCGGACGCTGACCATCCGGGCTTCCGTCCGCGACGTGCAGATAGAGTTGGGCTTCGCCGTCGTCCTGGTCGTGGCGGTGATCTTCGCCTTCCTGGGCGATGCGCGGGCGACGATCATCCCGAGCCTTTCGGTGCCGCTGTCGCTCGTCGGCACGCTGGCGGTGATGTACCTCGCCGGCTTCAGCCTCAACAACCTGTCGATCATGGCGCTCACCATCGCCACCGGCTTCGTCGTCGACGATGCAATCGTCATGATCGAGAATATCGCGCGCTATATCGAACGCGGCGATGATCCCAAGACGGCGGCGCTCAAGGGCTCCAGGCAGATCGCCTTCACCGTCGTGTCGCTCACCGTCTCGCTGATCGCCGTGCTGATCCCGCTGCTGTTCATGAGCGACGTGGTCGGCCGTCTGTTCAGCGAGTTCGCCGTCACCCTGTCGGTTACCATCCTGATCTCCGCCGTGGTGTCGCTCACCCTCGTGCCGATGCTGTGCGCCCAGTTCCTGCGCCAGCGGCCGTCTTCGCCGGGCGCGTCACACGCGGAAGCCACGGTCGAGCCGGAAACGATTGGCACCGGCTGGTTTTCCCGCCTCATCCGCTTCTACGACCGCTGCCTGGTCGTGGTGTTCCGGCATCAGGCACTCACCCTGCTGGTCGCAGTCGGCACGGTGGTTCTGACGGTCGTGCTCTATGTCGTCATTCCCAAGGGCTTCTTTCCGGTGCAGGACACCGGCCTGATCCAGGCCGTCACCGAGGGGCCGCAGAGCACTTCCTTCGCCGCGATGAGCGAGCGCCAGCGCACCCTGGCCGAGGCGATCCTCAAGGATCCCGACGTCGAGAGCCTGACGTCGTTCGTCGGCGTCGACGGCACCAATCCGACGCTGAACTCGGGTCGCATGCTGATCAACCTCAAGCCGCGCGGCGAACGCTCGCTGAGCGCGGCGCAGGTGATCCGCCGGCTTCAGCGGGAGACGTCTGGCGTCCGGGGCATTTCGCTGTTCATGCAGCCCGCCCAGGACCTCACCATCGATTCGACGGTGAGCCGCACGCAGTATCAGTTCGTCCTGGAATCGGCCAATGCCGCCGAATTCGACGCCTGGGTGCCACGCCTGATGGACCGCCTGGCCAAGCTGCCCGAACTGATCGACGCGACGAGCGACCTGCAGAACAAAGGCCTGTCGATGTTCATCCGGATCGACCGTGATGCCGCGGCGCGCTTCGGCATCACCGCGGCCACGGTCGACAACATGCTCTACGACGTGTTCGGTCAGCGCATCGTCTCGACAGTCTACACGCAGTCCAACCAGTATCGGGTCATCTACGAGGTCGAGCCCGAAATGTCTCGCTCGCTTGCCTCGCTCAACGACCTCTACCTGCCGAGCTCGACGGGCGGCAAGCAGGTGCCTTTGTCGGCGATCGCGACCTTCGAGGAGCGTACGGCGCCGCTGCGGCTCGACCGGTTCGGCCAATTCCCGGCCACCACCATTTCCTTCAACCTGGCACCGGGCTTCGCGCTGGGGCAGGCGGTCGACGCCATCGTTGCCGCGCAGCGCGAGATCGGTATGCCGCGCTCGATCACCACGCATTTCCAGGGCGCGGCGCTGGCCTTCCAGAAGTCGCTCGACAGCCAGCTCCTGCTGATCCTGGCCGCCATCGTCACCGTCTACATCGTGCTGGGCGTGCTCTACGAGAGCTACATCCACCCGATCACGATCCTCTCGACCCTGCCGTCGGCGGGCATCGGCGCTCTGCTCGCTCTCATGCTGGCCGGCACCGACCTCAGCATCGTGGCCATCATCGGTATCGTGTTGCTGATCGGTATCGTGAAGAAGAACGCGATCATGATGATCGACTTTGCGCTCGACGCCGAACGCAACGAGGGCAAGGCGCCGCGCGAGGCGATCCACCAGGCCTGCCTGTTGCGCTTCCGACCGATCCTCATGACCACGGTCGCGGCCCTGGTCGGCGCGCTGCCGCTGATGCTGGGCTCCGGCACCGGCTCCGAGCTGCGTCAACCGCTCGGTCTCACCATCGTCGGCGGCCTGATCGTCAGCCAGATGCTAACGCTGTTCACCACGCCGGTGATCTATCTCGCCTTCGACCGGCTGGGCCGCCGCCTGCGCGGCATGCCGCTCGATACGCCACTCCATCCCGTGCGCGCCGAGGCGGGAGAGGGCACGCCGTGAACCTGTCGGCGCCCTTCATCGCGCGCCCCGTGGCCACGACCCTGCTGACGATCGGGCTGGCGCTGGCCGGCCTGGTGGCCTTTTTCGGCCTGCCCGTGTCGCCGCTGCCCAAGATCGACTTTCCGACCATCCAGGTGACGGCGAGCCTGCCAGGCGCCTCGCCGGAGACGGTGGCGACCAGCGTGACGACTCCCTTGGAGAGGCGGCTGGGCGCGATCGCGGGTGTCAGCGAGATCACCTCGTCCAGCACGGTTGGTAATTCGCGCATCACGCTGCAGTTCGACCTGTCGCGCGACATCGATGGTGCCGCCCGCGACGTCCAGGCGGCGATCAACGCCGCCCGCGCCGACATGCCCGCCGACCTGCGCAGCAATCCGCAGTACCGCAAGATCAACCCCGCCGACGCGCCAGTGATGGTGATCGCCCTCACCTCGAACACGCTGGGCCAGGGCCGGCTGTTCGATGCCGGTTCCAACATCCTGCAGCAGAAACTCAGCCAGGTGAGCGGCGTCGGCCAGGTGCAGCTGGGGGGCAGTTCGCTGCCCGCGGTAAGGGTCGAACTCAATCCGACGGCGCTCAACAAATACGGGATCGGCTTGGAAAGCGTGCGGGCGGCGCTGGCCGCCGCCAATGCCAACTCGCCCAAGGGCGCCATCGAGGTCGGCGATCGGCGCTTCCAGATCTACTCCAACGACCAGGCGACGGTCGCCGATGAATACCGGTCGTTGATCATAGCCTGGCGCAACGGCGCGCCGGTCCGGCTGTCGGACGTGGCGGAAGTGATCGATTCGACCGAGAACATCCGCAACGAAGGCCAGGCCAACGGCAAGCGTTCGGTGCTGGTCATCATCTACAAGCAGCCCAACGCCAACATCATCGAGACGGTTGACGAGATAAAGGCGCTGCTGCCCGAGCTGCAGGCCTCGATGCCGAACGACGTCGAGCTGCAGGTTGTCAGCGACCGCACGACCACGATCCGTGCGGCCCTCAAGGAGGTCGAGCAGGCGCTGCTGATCGGCGTGATACTGGTCGTGCTGGTGACCTTCGCCTTCCTGCGCTCGGCCCGCGCCGGCTTCATCGCCGCGGTGACCGTGCCGGTGTCGCTGGTCGCCACCTTCGGCGGCATGTACCTGCTGGGCTACAGCCTGAACAACCTCTCGCTGATGGCGCTCACCATCGCGGCGGGCTTCGTGGTCGACGATGCGATCATCGTGCTGGAAAACGTCAGCCGCCATATCGAGGCCGGCATGTCGCGAATGGAGGCGGCTCTCAAGGGGGCCCGCGAGGTCGGCTTCACCGTCGTGTCGATGAGCATCTCCCTGATCGCGGTCTTCATCCCGATCCTGCTCATGAGCGGCATCGTCGGCCGCCTGTTTCGCGAATTCGCGGTGACGCTGTCGATGGCGATCTTGATCTCGATGGTCGTGTCGCTCACGACCACGCCGATGATGTGCGCCTACGTGCTGCGGCCGCCGGGCCCGCATCGCGAGCCTGGCTTCCTGGCTCGTCTCAGCGAACGTGGCCTGGGCGGCCTGCAGCGCCTGTATGGCCGCAGCCTCGGGCTGGTGCTGCGCCATCCGCTGCTCACCATGTTCGTCTTCCTGGCGACGGTGCTGCTCAACATCCATCTCTACGTGACGATTCCCAAGGGCTTCTTCCCGCAGCAGGACACCGGCCGCATCATGGGCGGCATTCGCGCCGACCAGAGCATTTCCTTCCAGGCCATGCGCCGGAAATTCCGCCAGTTCGTCGAGATCGTGCGCTCCGATCCGGCGATCGAAAGCGTCGCCGGTTTCACCGGTGGCGGGCAGACGAATTCGGGCTTCCTGTTCGCGACCCTAAAGCCGCTCAGCGAGCGTGACGTCACGGCCGACCAGGTGATCGCGCGGCTCAGGCCCAAGCTCAACCAGGTCCCCGGCGCCATGCTGTTCCTGCAGGCCGTGCAGGACATCCGCGTCGGCGGGCGCCAGGGCAACGCGCAATACCAGTTCACCCTGCAGGCCGATTCGCTGCCCGATCTTTATACTTGGGGACCGCGGCTCACCCGGGCTCTGCAGGCCGACACGTCGGTGATCACCGACGTCGATTCCGACCAGCAGCAGCGCGGGCTGCAGCTTGACCTCACCATCGACCGGGATGCGGCGAGCCGTCTCGGCATATCGACGCGCAGCATCTCCGCGACGCTCTACGATGCCTTCGGCCAGCGCCAAGTCTCGACGATCTACAACGCCCTCAACCAGTATCACGTCGTCATGGAAGTGGCGCCGCAATGGTGGGAAAGTCCCGAGTCTCTGAAGGACATCTATGTCTCCAAGTCGGGCGGCGCCCTGAGCGGCACCCAGACGACGGGCAGTATCTCATCAACGACAAGTACGTCTTCATCCGGAGCGGTTGGCACCGGCGCGCTGACCATCGATCCGGCCCAGGCCGTCCGCAATCTGCGCACCAACCAGATCGCCGTCAGCGGTCGCGGCTCGGCCTCGACGGGCGCGGCCGTCAGCACCACGCCCGAAACGCTGGTACCGCTGTCTTCGGTGACGCGCTGGGAGTACGGCACGACACCGCTCGCCGTGAACCACCAGAGCATGTTCGTGGCCAGCACCGTGTCTTTCAACCTGGCGCCGGGCAAGACGTTGAGCGACGCCGTGCAGTACGTGAACGACACGATGCGGGAAATCGGCGTGCCCACGACCCTGCACGGAGCCTTCCAGGGGACGGCGCGCGCCTTCCAGCAGTCGCTCAACAATCAGCTGCTGCTGGTGCTGGCGGCGCTGGCGGCCGTCTACATCGTGCTCGGCATCCTCTACGAGAGCTACATCCATCCGATCACCATCCTCTCCACCCTGCCATCGGCCGGCATCGGCGCGCTGCTCGCGCTGCAATTCTCCGGCGTGGAATTCAGCATCATCGCGATGATCGGCGTGCTGTTGTTGATCGGCATCGTGAAGAAGAACGCCATCATGATGATCGACGTCGCGCTCGAACGTGAACGCGCCGAAGGACTCGAACCCTCCGTCGCGATCCATCAGGCGGCGATCCTGCGCTTCCGGCCCATCCTCATGACGACCATGGCGGCGATCCTCGGCGCCCTGCCGCTGGCCATCGGCTACGGCGATGGCGCGGAGTTGCGTCGGCCCCTCGGCATCTCGATTATCGGCGGCCTCATCGTGAGTCAGATCCTGACCTTGTACACCACACCCGTGATCTACCTCTATCTCGACCGCTTCCGCCGCCGCGACCGCGACCAGCCGAGCCGCGTTGCGCGGGTGATGGGCAGCGGCGGAGTGCCGGCATGAGGCGCAGCGCGGCCTTTCTTCCCCTGCTGCTGGTCTCGGGCTGCCTCGTCGGGCCGGACTACGAACGCGCGCCGCCGGCCAGTCCAGTAGCGCCGCAGTACAAGGAAGCGGAGCTCCCGCCGGGGGCGGCCTCTCTCTTCCGTCCGGCTCAGCCGAGCGACGGCGCGGATCGCGGGCAGTGGTGGCGGGTCTACGGCGATCCGACGCTCGACAGTCTCGCGGCCCAGGTCGACGTCTCGAACCAGAACCTCAAGATCTTCGAGGCCAATTATCGACGGGCGCGGGCGCTGATCGCCCAGGATCGTGCGGCGCTCTACCCCAGCATCACCGGCACCGGCGCCGCGCAGCAGACCGGCACCGGCGGCCAGCGCGGCACCGGCACGAGCAGCACATTGGCGGTGACACGCTTCGATTCCACGGTGGGCCAGTTCTCGACCGGCGGCACGCTCAACTGGGAACTCGACCTCTGGGGTACGATCCGCCGTCAGGTCGAGAGCGATTCGGCATCGGCGCAGGCCAGCGATGCCGATCTCGCCAATGCAAGGCTGTCGGCGCAGACGGACCTGGTGACGAACTACGCCTCGCTGCGCATCTCCGACGATCGCAAGCGGCTCTACGAGGCGACCGTCGCGGCCTATCTGCGCTCGATGCAGATCGCGCAGAACCAGGTCGACGCCGGCATCGTCTCGCGGGTCGATCTCGTGCAGGCCCAGACGCAGTACGAACAGACCCGCGCGCAGCTCGTGAACGAAAGCATCAACCGTGCGCTGCTGGAACATGCGATCGCGCTCCTGGTCGGCAAGGCGCCGTCGGAAGTGACGATCCCGCCGGCCCCGACGCAGCTCACCGTACCCACGGTTGATGCCGGCGTGCCGTCGACCCTGCTCGAGCGGCGGCCCGACATCGCCACGGCCGAGCGCCAGATGGCGGCGGCCAACGCCCAGATCGGTGTCGCCAAGGGCGCCTACTATCCGCAGATCTCGCTCGGCGCGACGATCGGCTTCCTGAGCGGCGGCCTAGGGTCGTTGCTGCAACTCGGCACCGCCGCCTGGTCGGTGGGGCCGCAAATCGCCGGCACCATGGTCGATGGCGGCGCGATTGCCGCGCAGGTCCAGGGTGCGCGGGCGAGCTACGACGCCACGGTCGCGACCTATCGCCAGACCATCCTGACCGCGTTCCAGCAGGTCGAGGACGCGCTCGCGCAACAGCGCATCCTGGTCGCGCAGGAGCGGGTGCAGCGGGCCGCCGTCGCCGCCGCCCGCGAAGCCGAACGACTTTCACTCAATCAATATCGCGTCGGCACCGTTCCCTACACGACCGTTGTGCAGACCCAGGCTGCGGCGTTGTCGGCCGAGCAGGCGCTGCTCACCATCCGCCTCAGCCGGCTCACGGCCAGCGCCAATCTCGTGAAGGCGCTGGGCGGCGGCTGGCGCCAGCAGGATCTGCCGCCGCCGGTGCCGATCGGCGGCCTGAAGCAGGCCAATCCCGCGCCGCCGGCTTTCCCGCCGCCTGCGGCGCAGACCGTCTCTTCGCCCGGACGGTAGGGAAGAATTTGCTGCCGCGGCCGCGGCCGGGAGGCTGAACCCGTCATCCGACAGCCGGATGTTGGCAGCCATTCCCTTTGACTGCGGCGCCGACTGCGGTGAGTTTGGCCGCTCTTCGCAACCCAGCAGGCCGATCATGACCAATTCCCGCCATCCCGAGACCCTGTCGCTGCATGCCGGCTGGCGCGCCGATGCCACGACCGGTTCGGTCGCCGTGCCGATCCATCAGACGACATCCTATCAGTTCCGCGACACCGAGCACGCGTCGAACCTGTTTGCGCTGAGGGAGCTCGGCAACATCTACACCCGCATCGGCAATCCGACGCTCGATGTGCTGGAGCAGCGTATCGCGGCTCTCGAAGGCGGCGCGGCGGCACTGGCCGTGAGTTCGGGCCAGGCGGCTTCTGCCTTCGCGATCCAGAACCTGGCCAAGGCCGGCGACAACGTCGTGAGTTCGACCGACCTGTACGGCGGCACGTGGAACCTGTTCGCCCACACGCTGAAGGACCAAGGTATCGAGGTCCGCTTCGTCGATCCGGCGGACCCGCAGGCCTTTGCCCGCGCAACCGACGATCGCACCCGAGCCTATTACGCCGAGACGCTGCCCAACCCGAAGCTGGCGGTTTTTCCAATCAAGGAGGTCGCCGATATCGGCCGGCCGCTCGGCATTCCGCTGATCGTCGACAATACGGCGGCGCCGATCCTGTCGCGGCCGTTCGATCACGGCGCGGCGGTCGTCGTCTATTCGGGCACCAAGTATCTCGGCGGCCACGGTAATTCGATCGCCGGCCTGATCGTCGATGGCGGCACTTTCGATTGGGCCGCGCATCCGAAGCGCCAGCCGGCGCTGAACACGCCGGATCCCAGCTATCACGGCGCCGTCTGGGTCGAGGCGGTGAAGCCGATCGGTCCGGTGGCCTACATCATCAAGGCGCGTACGACCCTGCTGCGCGATCTCGGATCGGCGCTGTCGCCGTTCAACGCCTTCATGATCCTGCAGGGCATCGAGACCGTGACCTTGCGCATGGAGCGCCATGTGAAGAATGCGCAGGCCGTCGCCGACTTCCTCGCCAAGCGCCCCGAGGTCGCGAAGGTCATTCACCCATCGCAGCAGACGGGCGAGACGCGGCGCCGCGCCGACACCTATCTCAAGGGCGGCTATGGCGGGCTGGTCGGCTTCGAGCTGGCGGCCGGCCGCGAAGCGGGCCGCCGCTTCATCGATTCGCTGAAGCTCCTCTATCACGTCGCCAATATCGGCGACGCGCGCAGCCTGGCGATCCATCCGGCTTCGACCACGCACTCCCAACTCTCGGCGGAAGAGCAACTCGCAACCGGCGTCTCCGACGGCTATGTGCGGCTGTCGATTGGCCTCGAGCACATCGACGACATCCTCGCCGATCTGTCGCAGGCGCTCGACGCCGCCGGCAAGTAGAGCGCGGCCCGGCTCAGCCGGGCGTCCATTCGGTGACGTGCGCGGCCCGCTCGGCCCGCGCCGGAACCGGCGCGGTCGAGGGCGCGGGTGTCCCGGCGGTGAGGAAACCCACCAGGCGCGCCGGCGCCTCGAAGCCCAGCAGCTTGTTGACGTTGGGGTCGTAGGCGTTGGGACCGGTGACCCACATCCCGCCATAGCCCAGCATGTGCAGCGCGTTCAGCATGTTCATCGCGGCAGCGCCGGCGGCGAGCAGCTGCTCGATCTCCGGGATGTTGCCCGGATTCACGACGGCACCGAGGGCGATCAGCATCGGCGTCCGTCGCACCCAGGCGCGATAGCGTTCGGCGAGGGCTG
Organism: Reyranella sp.; assembly: GCF_052439685.1. Classification (GTDB taxonomy): domain Bacteria; phylum Pseudomonadota; class Alphaproteobacteria; order Reyranellales; family Reyranellaceae; genus Reyranella. The sequence goes on along the minus strand of NZ_JBQVQG010000001.1, from coordinate 499,146 downwards.
AGGCATTGGCGGGGTCGCGCACCGCGGCGGCCTCGCCGAGCTTTTCGCCAAAGGCGAGGCGCGCCTCGCCGCGGATGATGACGAAGCGCCACGGCCGCAGGCGCCCATGATCCGGCGCGCGCAGGCCGGCATCGAGGATCAGATCGAGGTCGGCGCCGGCAGGCGCCGGTTCCTGCAGGGGCCCCACCGAGCGACGGGAGAGCAATTGGTCGAGGGCGAGCAGACGAGGCTCGCGCGCATGAGTGATGTCAGGCATGACGCCAACTCTACATCAAATGCAAACGATTGTCATTTGCATATCATGCGGTGGCCGGCACGCCCTTCTGGATCGGCGGAGCGAAGCGAAAGGCGGCGCCCAGCCGGTTCCAGGCATTGATCGTGGCAATCGAGACCGAGAGAAAAGCCACTTCCTCCTCGCTGAAGTGCCGGCGGACCGAGCCGTAGGCGTCGTTCGAGATGCTTTGACCCACCACGCGCGTCAGCGTCTCCGCCCAGGCGAGCGCGGCGCACTCCCGCTCGGAAAAAATGCCGGCTTCTTCCCACGTGGCCACCAGGTCGAGCTTCTCCTGCGGCACGCCCAGCTTGCGCGCGACGTTGAGATGGATCTGCAGGCAGAAGGCGCAGTTGTTGAGCTGCGACACGCGCAGCTTCACCAACTCGACGATCTGCTTGTCGATCCCCGATTCGTCGGCCTGCCGGCCCATGGCAATCAGGGCCTGCGGGGTCGCTGGTGCGATGCGGGCGAAGGCGTCGTAGGTCAGGCGGGGCGGGGACATCGGCAACTCCATATATCAGAGTACTGATATTAGGTGCGGGGCGGCGCTTGGCAAGGTCCGCAGCGCTGCCTACCGTGCCGCGCCCTGAGGGAGGGAAAGCCATGGATCTGGGACTGGCCAACAAGCATGCGCTGATTACCGGCTCGACCGCCGGCATCGGTTACGCCATCGCCAAGGGCCTCGCCGCCGAAGGCGCGAGCGTGGTGATCACGGGCCGCGGGCAGGCCGGCGTCGACGAGGCGTTGGGGCGACTGAAGGAAGCCGTGCCGGAGGCCAAGGCGACTGGCATCGCGGCAGATTGCGCCACGGCGGAAGGCGCGAAGACCGTGTTCGGCAAGGTGCCGCAGATCGACATCCTGGTGAACAATCTTGGTGTCTATGGCCGCAAGCCGGCTTTCGAGATCGACGACGGCGACTGGCAGCGCTTCTTCGAGGTCAACGTCATGAGTGGCGTGCGATTCACGCGCCACTACGCGCCGGGAATGGCCGGGCGTGGCTGGGGCCGGATCGTCTTCGTCTCCAGCGAATCGGCGCTGAACATCCCCAGGGAGATGATCCACTACGGCATGACGAAGACCGCGCAGCTTTCCCTGTCGCGCGGCTTCGCCATGGAACTCGCGGGCACGGGGGTCACGGTGAACGCCTTGTTGCCCGGCCCGACCCACACCGAGAATACCGACCGGATGCGCGCCGAGCGCGCCGAGGCCACGGGCGTGAGTGTCGCGGAGATCGAGGCTGGTTTCCTGCGCGACTTCAGGCCGACCACGCTGATCCGCCGCTTCACCTCGCCGGAGGAGGTGGCGGCGCTGGGCGTCTATCTCTGCAGCGAAGCCGCGTCCGGCACTTCGGGCGCCGCCATGCGTGTCGATGGCGGCGTGGTGAACCAGATCATGTAGGGCTCAGCCCATGTCGAGCTTCAGACCTTCCTTGTCGATGACGCCCTTCCATTGCGCGATCTGCGCGGTGACGAAGGCGTTGAACTGCTCGGGCGTACCGTAGGCGGGGAAGCCCGCCATGGCCTTGATGCGCTCCAGCGTCTTCGGGTCGGCGAGCCATGCCTTCATCTGGGCATTGAGGGAGTCGACGATGGGCTTGGGCGTGTTGGCCGGCAGGAAGACGCCGAACCAGGTCGACACGTCGAAGGGCTTCAGCTCCGGCATGGTCTCGCAGATCGGGACCAGATCGGGGGTGAGCGGATTGCGCTGCGCCGAGGTGAGGCCGAGTGCCCGCAGCTTGCCGGCGCGGACGAACTCGATGGCGGTGGTCAGATTGTCGAAGAAGAACTGGGTGACGCCGGCCGTCAGGTCATTGAGCGCCGGGGCCGCGCCGCGATAGGGGATATGTTCGGCCTTCGTGCCCGTGAGCTGCAGGAACCAGGCGCCGCACAGGTGAGGCGACTGGCCGGTACCGGACGAGGCGTAGGACGCTTTGCCGTTCTGGGCCTTCAGCCAGGCCACGAACTCCGGCACGGTCTTGGCCGGCACCGACGGGTGCACGACTAGCACGTTGGGGGCGGTGATGGCATTGGACACCGGGATCAGGCTGGCCGGCGTGTAGGGCATGTTGCGGTAGAGCGAGTAGGCGATCGACTGCGGTCCGATGTTGCCCATCAGGATCGTATTGCCGTCGGGAGCCGCTTTGGCGACCTCGGTCGAGCCGATGACGCCGCCGGCCCCCGACTTGTTGTCGACGACGCAGGACTGGCCCCAGGCTTCGGTCAGATAGGAGGCCAGCAGTCGGGCGGCGATGTCGGTGGTGCCGCCCGGCGCGGCCGGACAGACCATGCGGACATTCTGGGTCGGCTTCCACGCCCCCTGGGCCTGGAGGTGCCGGGGCAGCAGGGCGGCGGCGGGCAGGGCGGCCGCAGCGCCCAAGGCGGCGCGACGGGACAGTTTGCGAGTCATGAATTCCTCCCTCGATTCGTCATTGTTACCGACGGCCTAGCATGGCCGCGCTGGCAAATCCGCCACAATTCCCGTATCTATTCGACGTGCGGTTGCCCCCAAACCGCCGGGCTTTTCCGGCGGTTTTTCCCCTCGTCTCAACGGGTCCGCGCCAAGGAGGAATATCTTGAAGAGGCGCACTTTCGTCTCCGGCTCGGTCGCGCTCGCCGCCGGTACCCTGGCCGCCCCGGCCATCGCCGCCACCGTCAAGCCCTACAGCTGGGATCTCAACCCGCCGATGGACACGCGCGAGAACTTCATCGCCTGGGGCAAGGCCCGCGGTGAGGATCCCGTTTCCCTCGGCCAGCGCTGGGACCGCTTCCAGGCCCTGATCCGGAACAAGGACATCTGGGGTCAGGCGACGATGCGCGCCTTCCTGCTCACCCCGCGCGAAGAGTTCGCCGCGATCAGCCCGGCGATTGCCAAGCGGGGCTACGAGCATGCCTTCCTCGACATCGGCTACGGCGTGACCATGTCCGGCCCGCACGTCCAGGGCCGCATGACCAACGTGATCGACGTGAAGCGCGGCGAGAAGGTTCTCGAGATCGGTACCGGCTCGGGCGTGCAGTCGGCCTACATCGCCAACCTCACTGAGAACGCCTACACGATCGAGATCATCGCGCCGCTCGCTCAGCGCACGCGGGGCCTGTACGACAAGCTGATCGACAAGGGCTACACCGAGTACAAGCACATCAAGACCAAGAACGCCGACGGCTTCTACGGTTGGGAAGAGGCTGCTCCGTTCGACAAGATCATCGTGACCTGCGGCATCGACCATGTGCCGCCGCCGCTGCTGCAGCAGCTCAAGTCCGGTGGTCTGATGGTGATTCCGGTCGGCCCGCCGGGCGCCCAGCGCGTGCTCAAGGTCACCAAGACGCAGGGCGCCGACGGCTCCATCACCACGAGCCGCGAGGACATCTACGGCGGCAAGATCGTGCCGTTCGTGCCCTTCACCAAGCTCGACGGCGAAAAGATCGTCGGCACGCACAACCGCTAAAGTCGCACGAGGCGGCTTCCGAGAGACAATGTCATCCTGAGCACCGCGAGCGACCTTTCCGGCACCTGGCAAAGGGTCCCTCGCTGCGCTCGGGATGACATCGATTTTTGGGACGCAGGGAGTGCGCCCCCTCTAGAGATCGCATAAAGCGATCCAACAAAAACAACGGAGATCCCCCTTGTCCGTCACGGTCGATCTCGATCACCGCCCGCCGCTCTCCTTCTATCTTTCCGTAGGCCTGGTCGCTGGCAGCATCATCGCGCTGCAGATCGGCATCATGCGCGTGTTCTCCGTCGGCAGCTGGGCCCATTTCGGCTCGCTGGTCGTGAGCCTCGCCATGTTCGGCTTCGGCCTCACCAGCGCCGTGATGTGCGTCGGCAAGAGCTGGTTCGAGCGCCACTGGATAGGGTCCGTGAAAGGCGCGCTGCTGGCCTTCGGTCCGCTGATGGTGGTGTGCAACCTCGCTGCCCAGCAGGTGCCGTTCAACGCGATCTTCCTGATCTCCGATCCGGTTCAGAAGTGGCGCCTGTTCGCCAATTTCGTGCTCTATTTCCTGCCGTTCCTGGCGGGCGCGCTCTATCTCGGCGTCATCTTCCTGAAGGCCAAGAAGACCTTCAGCCGCGTCTATTTCGCCGATCTCGTCGGCTCCGGCCTGTGCGGCCTCACCGTGCTGCTGGCCATGTACGCCTGGCGGCCCGACGACCTGATCATGGCGCCGCTGCTGCTCTGGCTGGCCGGCGGCATCCTGTGGTTCGTGGCGCTGGGCGATCGCCGTGGCACCGCGGCCATCGTCGTCGTCGCCATCCTGTCGGCCGCCGTGCACCATTTTGCGCCGCAGGTGCTGGGCATCCCCAAGCTCGCCGTGTCCGACTACAAGGGCGTCTCCTACGCCCGCAAGTTCCCCGATGCCAAGCGCGTCTACGAGCGCGCCTCGCCGTTCGGCTACATCGAGGTCTACGCCAGTTCCTATCTGCATTTCGCGCCGGGCCAGTCCGACAACGCGGCCTTCAACCTCGAGAAGATGCCGTCGAACGCCTATCTCGGCCTCTACATCGATTCCGAGGGCCCGGCCGGCATCATCAAGGACCTGCCGGCCGAACAGACCGCGTACTTCAAGTACCTGCCGATGTACTACCCCTACCTGCTGAAGAAGGACCCGAAGACCTTCGTGGTCCAGTTCGGCGGCGGCATCTCGACGGCGGTGGCGCTGAAGTCGGGCTCCAGCCAGGTCACGGTGGCCGAGGGAAACCCGGCGCTGCTCTCCGCCTTCCGCGAGGACAAGTTCCTGCGCGACTTCACCGGCGACGTCCTGAACAACCCGAAGGTCAACGTCGTCGACTATGACGGACGCCTCTACGTCGCCCATACCAAGAACCGCTACGACGTGATCGACCTGTCGCTGGCCGATTCGGCCGGCCTGTCGAGCCCGGGCGGCTTCTCGATCGTCGAGAAGTATTCCTATAGCCGCGAGGCGATGAGCGCCTACATGCGCGCCCTGACGCCGGGCGGCGTCCTCTCGGTGACGCTCTGGAACAAGGAAGAGCCGCCCAAGTCTGTCCTGAAGCTCTACGCCACCATGGCCGCAGCGGCCCGCGACATAGATGACGGCAAGGACATCGCCCAGAAGTTCTACGTCGTCTCGTCCTACCTTTCGACCGCCACCGTGCTCTACAAGCGCGACGGCTTCACCCCGGCCGAGATCGAGTTGCTCAACGCCCACACCAAGGCGATGTCGTTCGACGAGATCTACTATCCCGGCCTCAAGGTGGACACGGCCGACCTGAAGCAGATCCTGTCAGACTATCGCGACCAGTTCTTCTTCACCGGCGTCCCCGCCGATCCGACGGCGCCCGCCGAGACGGAGCCGAACGACAAGCCGCCGCCCGGCGCTCCCGGCGCGACCGAAGAAGCCAAAGCCGACGGCCCGCCGCCCGCGCCCGTCGTGCCCGCGACCGTGCTCGGCCGCCTCGCCTGGCACTATCTGCTCGAGGGCGGCTGGCAGAAGGTCGCGGACGAGTATGTCTTCGACACCCGCATCCTGACCAACCACCAGCCGTACTTCGCCGCCTACATCAAGGTGCCGGACCTGCTGAAGTTCACCGACCGGCTCGAGCTGGTGCAGGACGAGTGGGGCTACCTGCTGCTCTGGGCGACGCTCGGCATTGCCACGGTCTTCGCGCTGACCCTCGTGCTCTTCCCGGTCGTGTTCGGCTGGCGCACCATCTTCAGCCGCTATCCCGGCAAGGCCGGCACGATGCTGTACTTCCTGTGCCTCGGCCTGGGCTACATCATCGTCGAGGTGGGCATGATCTCCCACTTCATCCTGGCGCTCTCCAACGCCACGGTCTCGGCCTCGGTGCTGATCACCGGCATGCTTGTCTTCTCCGGCATGGGCAGCTTCTTCTCGGAGCGTTTCCTCGACCGGGCGCGCTCGTTCATGCCCAAGGTCTTCCTCGCCATCTTCGCGATCCTGGCGACCTACGCCTTCACCATCGACTACGCGCTCGACTGGATCGGCACGCTGCCCTACGCGCTTCGCATCGTGCTTTGCTTGCTGATCGTCTTCCCGCCGGCCTTCCTCATGGGTTTCCCCATGCCGACGGCGATGACGATGCTCGGCCGCCTCGGCAAGGATCACATGTTCCTGTGGGCGTGGGGCATCAACGGCTGCTTCTCCGTGATCGGCGCGGCGCTGGTGCCGATCGTGGCCACCAGCTTCGGCCTGCCGGCCGTGGTCCTGGTCGGCGCCTTCGCCTATCTGGTGGCGCTGCCGGCCTTCTTCTCCGTCATCATGCCGCTGCCGACCGGGGCCACGGGGGCAGGGCGGACCGCCGCCGCGTGAAGCGGCGGGCGCTGCTGCTGGGGGCTCTGCTGATGCCGACCGCTGCGCACGCCCAGTCCCGGAAGCCCAGTAAACGGCAGGCGCCCAAGCCTGCCGCGAAGCCAGCGCCGCGGCACGCCGCGAAATCGGCCCCGCCCGCGCCGCCGCCGGGACTGAAAGAGGCGAAGACCCAGCTCGTCGCGTTCGATGCCTCGCCATTTCCCTATCGCAGCGTCATCCCGGGTACGACCAAGCCCTTCCTCGACGCGCGTGACGGCAAGCGGCGCGGCCACACGACCGGCCGCGGCGATGTCTATTGGGAGGAGGTGGTCTACAGCGACCGCCGTTCCCTGCTTTATCTGCCGCAGGGTTTCGACCCGTCGCGGCCGGTGATGATCCTGCTGTTCCTCCATGGTCAGGGCGCCACGCTGGAGCGCGACGTCGTGCTGCGCCAGGGCGTGCCGCGGCAGGTCGACGAGTCGGGCAAGAACATCGCGCTGGTCGCCCCCCAGCTCGCCTACGACGCCCTCGATTCGAGCGCCGGCAATTTCTGGCGGGGCGGACATTTTGCCAAGTATCTCGACGAGGCGGCGGAACGGCTTATGCGCCTGTATGGAGACCGCAAGGCCGGCCGCGGCTTCAATCTCGCGCCCGTGACGATCGCCGCCTATAGCGGCGGCTATCTGTCGGCCGCCTACTCGTTGGAGCGCGGCGGCGCCAACCATCGCGTGAACGGCCTGATCCTGCTGGATGCGCTCTACGGCGAGGAGCCGAAATTCGCCGCCTGGTTCGCGGCTCGTCGCCGGCAGGCCTTCCTCCTGAGCGCCTTCACCGACTCGACAAAGGAGGAGAACGCCAGCCTGCAGGGGCTTTTGACCAAGCGGCGCATTCCCTTCACACGCACTGTCCCGAAGGAGTTGACACCCGGCACGGCCTGCTTCGTGGGGCCGACCGGCGGGCTCGACATGCATGGCGATTTCGTTACACGCGCATGGCAGCCGGACCCTTTGAAGCAGGCGCTTTCCATGATTCCCGGATATGCCCCGGTCCATGGTAAAAAGAACGCATGAGCGATCCCCTGCGCCAGGAACTCCTGGAAATCTTCGCCGGCCGCGCCACGCGCCGTTACGGCCTGTCCGACATCAACCAGCTGCAGCATGCGCTGCAGTCGGCGGCGCTGGCCGAGGCCGATGGTGCGCCGCCGGCGACCGTGCTGGCCTCGCTGCTGCACGATGTCGGCCACATGATCCACGGGCTGGGCGAGGATCCGGCCTCGCAGGGCGTCGACGACGTGCATGAGGAGCTGGGCGCGCAATGGCTGGCCGAGCGGTTCGAGCCGGCGGTCAGCGAGCCGGTCCGCCTGCACGTGACGGCCAAGCGCTATCTCTGCACGGTCGAATCCGATTACTTCGCCAAGCTGGCGGCCGATTCGGTGCGCAGCCTCGAACTCCAGGGCGGACTGATGTCGCCCGACGAAGTCGAAGCCTTCCGCGCCAACCCGTATCACGCCGAGGCGGTGCGGCTGCGCCGCTACGACGAGGAAGCCAAGGACCCGCGCGCGAGCACTCCCGACTTCGACTACTACCTGCGCCACGTCCCGGCCTGTAGACTGTCGTCCCAGGCCTAGCGAGGGACGTTCCCTTGATCGCCCGAACCGACATCGAGGCCGCCTGGGGCCTGATCCGTCCGCATGTGCGCCGCACCCCGGTCATTGCGCTCGCTGCCGGCTCGTTCGGTGTGACGGCGCCGTTGGCGCTGAAACTCGAATCGCTGCAAGTCAGCGGCTCGTTCAAGGGCCGCGGCGCCTTCCACAAGCTGCTTGCCTCCAAGGTGCCGGCTGCCGGAATCATCGCGGCCTCGGGCGGCAATCACGGCGCCGCCGCGGCCTATGCCGCCCGCGCCCTAGGCCACAAGGCCGAGATCTTCGTGCCGACCATCGCCGCGCCCGCCAAGGTCGCGCGGCTGCGCAGCTACGGCGCGGTCGTGAATCAGATCGGCGCCGTCTATGCCGAGGCGCGTGCCGCGTCCGAGAAGCGTGCGGCGGAAACCGGCGCGTTGATCGTGCCGGCCTATGAGGACGAGGTCGTGTTTGCCGGCGCCGGCAGTGTCGCGCTCGAATTCGCCGAACAGACCGAGTTCGACACGTTGCTGATCGCCGTCGGCGGCGGCGGCCTGATCGCCGGCTGCGCCGCCGCGATCGGCGCGGTGAAGAAGATCGTCGCCGTGGAGACCGAGGGTACGCCGACCCTGCACGAGGCACTGAAGGCCGGGAAGCCGGTCGACGTCGCGATCTCCGGGATCGCCGCCGACGCGCTGGGTGCGAGCCGTATCGGCACGCCCAACTTCGAGGTCGCCCGCACGCTGGTCCGCGACTCCGTGCTGGTTACAGACGAGGCGGTGCGCGAGACGCAGCGTGTGCTCTGGGACGAACTGCGCATCGTCGCCGAACCGGCGGGCGCGACCGGCCTCGCTGCGCTGCGTGCGGGCGCCTATCGTCCCGCACCGGGCGAACGCGTCGCTACGCTGATCTGTGGCGCCAACACCGATCCAGGCTCGGTAGCGTAGCCAAAAGCGTCGGCGGCGTTATTTGGCGGCCGGCTTCAGCGATACCAGATCGAGGGTGATCGTCTTGCCGGGCGTGCGCCAGTCGGGAAAGCTCTCCTTGACCGAGGCCGAAACGGCCGGTGCCCACCAATGGATGTCGCGGCGGTTCGACTCGGCCTTGCTTTCCTCGACGCGGAAAGCGTCGAAGGTGCCGGCCGGTACCGTGACCTTCTCGTAGGCCACGACGGTCATCGTCACGGTGGAGGTGTAGCTCTTGCCGTCGCGTCCGACGATGGTGACGGTATTCGTGATCTTGTTTCCGACCTTGAGCGGCCACAGTGCCTTGAGGTCCAGTCCTTTGGCGAAGGACTCGCCCTGTGCGTCGATGGAGCCGACGAGGCCGCCGTGCACGCGCAGCGTCTCGGTCTTGCCGTTGGAGAGGCTGGCGTACAGGCAGACGGTGCCGTCTTGCCCCGAGGCCGTGTTCACCTTCTCCAATCCGTCGCCCTTGTAGCTGAACTGGGTGCCGCTGGCCGGGCACTGGAAGGAGGCGGTCTGCGCGCAGACGCTGCCTGCGGCAAAGGTGGCGAACAGGGCTATCAGAGCAACCGACTTCATGGGCTTGATCCTCCGGGGGCTCGCGACTAAGCGCGCCGGAAGGCTTCAAGTCAAACCTGGCTACCGCGTGACCTCGGTCACCACCGCGCGGTTGGCCTTGCCGGCGCCGTCGCTGAAATCGTAGCGGATGGCGAACTTGTCGGCGGGCGAAATCCACCAGCGCGAGATGGTGCGCTGGCCCTTGTCGCCGGTCTCGTTCATCTCGATCAGGAAAGTATCGATCATCTTGTCGCCCGGCCCGGTGCGCCGCTCGTAGCGCGCCACCGCGAGCGTATAGGTCCAGGTGCCGCTGCCGACCCTGTAGCTTGCCTCGATCTTCTTGCCGACCTCGAGTGGCCACAGGCGCTCGGGACGCAGCGCCGCGATATAGGCGGTGAGGTCGGCGCCGTCGGCCGAGGGATTGTCGAACAGCAGTGCGCGCAGCTTGAAGGGTTTTCCGCCCACCCGGTCCATGAGGCAGTCCATGCCCTCCCGCCCGCGGACCACGACCTTGACCCCGCTGTCGTAGGTGAAGGTCGTACCCGGGTCGGGGCAGGCGAACGCCATGGTCTGGGCAGAGGCGGCACCGGAAAGGGTTGCGGCGACAAGCAGGGTGGCGAAGAAGGTGGGCAGTCTCATGGCCGGATCATAGCCCAGTCAGACGAAATGGCACGCCGCCTGGACGCCATTTCCCACCGCGCGCAACGCCGGCTTCTCGACCCGGCAGCGATCCTGGGCCATCGGGCAGCGTGAGTTGAAGGGGCAGCCGGGCGGCGGGTTCAGCGGGCTCGGCAACTCGCCCTGCAGCACCGTGCGCTGGCGCGCGCGCGCGAGCCGGGGGTTGGCGATCGGCGCCGCCGCCAGCAGGGCCCGCGTGTAGGGATGCCGCGGCTCGCGCCAGATCTGGTCGCGGCCACCGACCTCGAACAGCATGCCGAGATACATCACCGCCACCCGGTCGGCGATATGCTCGACCACGCTGAGATCGTGGCTGATGAAGAGATAGGAGACGCCGAACTGGCTCTTCAGGTCTTCCAGCAGGTTGATCACCTGGGCGCGCACCGAGACGTCGAGCGCCGAAACCGGTTCGTCGCAGATGATCAGCTTGGGGCTGAGTGCGAGCGCGCGGGCGATGCCGATGCGCTGGCGCTGGCCGCCCGAGACAACATGCGGCTAGCGCTGCTTGGCGTCGCTCGGCAGGCCGACCCAGCGCAGGAGCGTCTCGACCCGCTCGGCCGTGGCATCGGCCTTCCAGCCGGCGAGCGTCAGCGGCTGGGCCACGGAACGACCCACCGTCGAGCGCGGGTTCAACGATCCGTAAGGGTCCTGGAAAATCATCTGCACCTTGCGGCGCATGTTGGTGAGCTGTTCGCGATTGAGCGGCGCGATATCCACGCCTTCGACCAGGATCTCGCCCCCGGCGACGGGCACCAGCTTCATGATCGCCTTGCCCAGGGTGGACTTGCCGCAGCCAGATTCGCCCACGAGTCCCAGGGTCTCGCCGACCGCGAGGTCGAGGCTGACGCCGTTCACGGCGCGCACCACGCCGCCCGCGGTGTTGAACTGGACGCGCACGTCGCGCAGGGAAAGCAAGGACATGGTCAGGTCCTCTCGGCCGCGAAGCAGGCGACGAGGCGACCCGGGCCCGGAACCGTGAGGGCAGGCTTCTCGGTGAGGCAACGGTCCATCACCCGCGGGCAGCGCGGCGCGAAGGCGCACCCTTGGGGCAGGGCATTGAGCGGCGGCACCATGCCGGGAATATCGGCCAGCCGCTCGGCGCGCTCGGCGCCGGGCGTCGGCGTCGCGCCGATCAGGCCCACCGTGTAGGGATGCAGCGGGTTCTCGAACAGGTCGTCGACCGAGGCCTCCTCGACCTTGCGGCCGGCATACATGACCACGACCCGGTCGGCCGTCTCGGCCACCACGCCGAGATCGTGGGTGATGAAGATCATCGCCATCCCGGCATCGGCCTGCAGCTTCTTCAGGAGCGCCAGCACCTGGGCCTGCACCGTGACGTCGAGGGCCGTGGTCGGCTCGTCGGCGATCAGCACCGACGGGCTGCAGGCGATGGCCATGGCGATGATCACCCTCTGGCACATGCCGCCGGAGAGCTGGTGCGGGTAGGCGTCGAGGCGGCGGGCCGCGTCGGGCATGCCGACCAGCTCCAGCAGCTCGTGCGCCCGCACACGCGCCTGGCCGCGGCCGAGCTCGGTATGGGTCATCAGCACTTCGACGATCTGCTTCTCGACCGTGGCGACCGGGTTCAGCGAGCTGAGCGGGTCCTGGAAGATCATGCCGATCTCCTTGCCGCGGATGCCGAGCATGGTCTCCTCAGGCAGGGGCACGATGTCCCGTCCGTTGAGCTTCACCTGGCCGCCGACGATGCGGGCTGGCGGATCTGGCAGCAGCCGCATGATCGAGAGCGCCGACAGCGACTTGCCGCAACCCGACTCGCCGACCAGCGCCACGGTCTCGCCGGCGCCGACGGTGAGGCTGAGCCCGTCGACCGCCTTCATCTCGCCGCGGCGGGTGAAGAGCGTGGTGCGAAGGTCGGTGATTTCGAGAGGAAGGGCCGAGCCGATCATCACCGGTCCCTCAGCTTTGGATTGAGTGCGTCGTTCAACCCGTCGCCCACCAGGTTGAGGCAGAGCACGGTGATCATGATCGCAATGCCCGGGATGGCGCAGATGTACCAGGAGCTGCGGATGAGCTGGCGTCCGTCGCCGACCAGCCGGCCCCAGCTCGCGACGTTGGGATCGCCCAGCCCGAGGAAGGAGACGGCGGATTCGAACAGGATGGCGCCGGCCACGACCAGCGACGAGAGCACGATCACCGGGGGCAGGGCGTTGGGCAGGATTTCCGAGACGATGATCCGGAAGTCGCTCATGCCCATGGAACGGCAGGCCTGTACGAACTCGCGGTCGCGCAGCGACAGGAACTCGGCGCGCGTCATGCGCGCGATCGGCGTCCAGCTCACGATGCCGATGGCGATTACGATGTTGGTGAGCGTCGAGCCCAGGATGACCACGATGGTGAGCACGAAGATCAGGTTCGGGATGGTCTGGAACAGTTCGGCCGCGCGCATCGCGACCTCGTCGACCCAGCCGCCGAAATAGCCGGCGATGGCGCCGACGCCGACGCCGATGATCGTGGCGACCGCTGAGGCGAACAGGCCGATCAGAAGCGTCGCCCGCGCGCCGTGAACGATCATCGAGAGGATGTCGCGTCCCAGCGAATCGGTGCCCAGCGGGAATTCGGGGTCCTCGCCGGGCCACAGCTCGGGCAGGCCGACGATGCGCAGCGGATCGGTCGGGAAGAAGACCGAGGCGAAGACCGCCATCAGGGCGACGACCAGCATCAGGCAGGCGCCGATCAGGGCACCCCGATTGCGGGCGAAACGGCCAAGAAACTCGAAGCGTTGCATCAGCGGATCTCGATGCGCGGGTCGAGCCACATGTAGATGAGGTCGACCGCGATGTTGGCGGCGATGACGACCAGCGAGCCCAACACCATGATGCCGAGCACGACCGGATAGTTGCGCGAGCTCACGCTGTCGAACAGCAGCGAGCCGACGCCCGGCCAGCTGAACACGCTCTCGATCACGACGCTGCCGGCCAGCACGGTGCCCATCTGCACGCCGAGGATCGTGACCACCGGCAGCAGCGCGTTGCGCAGCACGTGATGGATCGTCACCTTGTTACGGCTGAGTCCCTTGGCGCGGGCGGTGCGCACGAAGTCGAGCTGTGCGACCTCGAGCATCGAGGAGCGCATGACGCGGGTATAGATCGCGGCATAGAACAGGCCGAGCGCCAGGGTCGGCAGGATCAGGTGATGCAGGATATCCAGCACGCCACCGGTGCCGCCGATCTTCATCATGCCGCCGACCGGTAGCCAGCCGAGCTTCACCGAGAACAAGACGATCATCATGATGCCGAGCCAGAAGCTGGGGGCGGCGTAGAAGAACATGGCGGCGACCGACACCAGGCTGTCCCAGAAGGTGCGCACCTTCATCGAGGCGACGACGCCCGCCGCCACGCCGATCGTGATCGCCAGCGTGATGCTCGACACCATCAGCAGGACCGTTGCCGGCAGATGAATCCAGATCGCCTGGATGACCGGCATGTTCTGGCGATAGGAGAAGCCGAAATCGAAATGCAGCAGCGCCCAGATGTATTTCAGCAGCTGCATCCAGACGGGATCTTCGAGCCCGTAGGTCTTGCGCAGCAGGGCAACCGTCGCCGGATCGCTCACCTGGTTCTCGGCCGTCATCAGCTCGAGGAAACTGCCTGGCGCCATCTGGATCAGGCAGAAGTTGATGATCACCACGCCCAGCATCAGCGGGACGGCCTGGACCAGCCGTCGCCGCAGGAGCCGCAGCGCCGCCGTTCGGCGGGCGGAGCCGCGAAGGGCGGGCGTCGGCGAGACTAGCTCGCCAGCCATAGGTCTCCCCAGCTTGCCGCGAGGAAGTTCGGGTCGTTCGAGTGGTTCTGCACCTTGGTGCTGGCCAGCGTGATCGACTCCAACTCGACCAGCGGCAGGAGCGGGGCTTCCTGCGCGATGATCTTCTGGAACTCGACGACCAGCGCCTTGCGCTTGGCCGGATCGGTCTCGACCTTGATGTTGGCGACCAGTTTGTCGACGTCGGGATTGGAATAGCCCGAGGCGTTGCGGAAGGGCACGCCCTTCAGGATGCCGTCGGTCGTGAAGTATTGCGTGGTCGACGGCACCGGTTCAGATGGGTTGGCCTGGTTGGAGATGGCCAGGTCGTAATCGTAGTCGGTGTAGATGCGCTTGAGCGAGGTCGGGCGATCGGGAACCGTGAGGTTGATGCCGACACCGACATCCTCCAGCGCCTGCTTCACATAGGCGCCGACCTTGCCGTTCTCCTGGAACCAGCCCGCCGAGAGCAGGTTCAGGGTGAAGCGCTTGCCGTCGGCCTTCTTCGGGAAACCGGCCGCATCGAGCAGGGCGGCTGCCTTCTTCGGATCGAAGCCGGTCTTGAACACATCGGCAGTGTAGAACTCCTTGTTGGGGGAGTAGATCGGGCTCGTGCCCGGCCGCGCATAGCCGTAGTAGACCGTCTTGGCGATGAACTCGCGATTGATGGCATGGAACATGGCCTGCCTGACCTCGCGCTTGGCGAAGACCGGATTGCGCATGTTGCATTCGAGCGTCGTCGACCAGACCGCCTCCTCATAGCCCTTGGGCGTGGCGACGAACCTGCCGGTTCCAGTCAGGCGCTTGATGTCGGGCGGCGCGACGGGATTGAACACGCCGATATGGATGTCGCCCGCTTCCATCGCCGCGGCGCGGCCGGCCGGATCACGCACGTAGCGGATGATCAGGCGGTCGAGATAAGGCTCGTCCTTCTTCCAGTAGTTCTCGTTCTTCACATACTCGAAGTGGCTGCCGCGCACCCACTCCTTGAACTTCCAGGGACCGGTGGCGATCGGCGCATTGTTCGCCGGATTGGTGACCGGGTCGCTGCCGGCATAGATGTGCTTCGGCACGATATAGGCGACCGGGGAGCACAGGGTCGACGCGAAGAAGAACTCCGGCGTCGGATTGTTGTACTTGAAGACGACTGTCTCGGCGTCCGGCGACACGATGCCTGCGAAGTCGGTGAGCGCCGATGCGACCGCATACTTCTTCCAGATCTCAGCGACGGAATAGACGATGTCGTCGACCGTCATGTCCTTGCCGTCATGGAACTTCACGCCCTTGCGGATCTTCACCGTGTAGGATTTGAAGTCAGCTGACGGCTTCCACGATTCGGCCAGTACGCCTTCGAACGTGCCGTCCATGTTGCGCTTGGCCAGCCGCTCGAAAAGCTTGGAGGAAGAGAAAGTCGGGCTCGACCCGCCGCCGGCCGGCACGTAGCAGGCTTGCGGTTCGCCGCCGCCCCAGGTCGCCACCAGCGTGCCGCCCCGCTTGGGCGTGCCCTGTGCGAACGATCCCCGGGATGTGCCGACCACGCCGGCGGCAAAGACACCCGCGCCGAACACGCGGCGTGAAACCTTGATCGTCATGACACCCTCCGTTCCCCAAATCCCACGTCAGACGAAGCAAACTTCATACCGTGTGGTCTAAGCCTGCAGCGTCGAATAGGTCGCGCGGCCAATCGCCAGCAGCACCATCTTGTCGTTGAAGACGTCGACGTCGACGACGCCGACGCTCTTGCCATTGCGGCGGACCGTGGCGGTCGTGATGAGCTTGGTCTTGATCGCGGGCCGCAGATAGTCGACGCGGAAGTTGATGGTCGGCAGGCCGCGGCGCAGCGCCATGATCAGCGCATAGTCGCCGACCGTGTCGATGATCGCCGCGATCGGCCCGCCGTGCCACTGGCCCGTGCCCTTGCCGCGCTCGAATTCGGGGCGCATCTCGCATTCCATCGTGACGCGTTCCTTCGCCGGGTCCGCTTCGGTGACCTTGAGGCCCAGGAAGGAAATGAACGGCGAATGATCGAGCATCGCCTGCAGTTCGGCGTCGCTCAGGGGCTGGAGCTTGTCGCTCATGGTGCCACCACGATCTTGCCGAACACTTCGCGGTCCTCGATCACGCGCAACGCCTCGCGCGCCTCGGATAGCGGGAAGACCTTGTCGACCAGCACCTTGAGCTTGCCGCTCTGCACCAGTTCGAGGAGCTTCTCGATGTCGGTGCGCATCCAGCCGTTGGAGCCCAGCACCTTGAGCTCGAAAGTCCAGATGAAGCGGATGTCCTCGGTCGGCGCATAGCCGGCCGTGGCGCCGCAGGTCAGCAGGCGACCGCCGACCTTCAGCGTCTTCAGCGATTTCACCCAGGTGTCGCCACCGGTGTAGTTGACGACGACATCGACGCCCTGGTCGGTGCCATTGCCGCGCCGTGTCGGCTTGCCGTACATCGCGAAGATTTCCTTCATGAAATCCTTCTCGACGTAGTTGATCGTCTTGTCGGCGCCGAGTTCGGCCAGGCGCTGGGCCTTGGCGTCGGTGCCGGCGCAGGCGATCACTTCGCAGCCGGCCAGCTTGGCGAGCTGCAGGCAGCAGACGCCGACGCCGCCCGAGGCGCCGAGGATCAGGACCTTCTCGCCCTTGGCGACATGGCCGTTGGTCACCATCATGCGCAGCGCCGTGCCGTAGGCCACGGGAAGGGCCGCGGCATCGGCATAGCTCACGCCGTCGGGAATCTTGATCAGCTGGTGGGCGCGCGCCTTGCACAGTTCGGCCAGGCCGCCATGTACCGTCTCGCCCATCAGGCCGCCCTCGACCCGGTTGATCGGATCGACCAGGACGCGGTCGCCCTTCTTCCATCCGGTGACACCGGGACCGACCTCGGCGATCTCGCCGGCGACGTCGAGACCCATGATCGCGGGCATCGGCACCTTGATGCCGGGCATGCCGCGGCGGGTGAAGACGTCGTGATAGTTCAGCGACGAGGCCTTCACCGCGACGATGACGTCGCCCTCGCCGGGCGTCGGATCGGGGAAGTTGGTTTCGAAGACGAGGCGGTCCGGTCCACCATGTTCACGGACGACGGCAGCTTTCATTTTTATACTTCTCCAGTTGGGATCTGCTTGGCGAGCACGCGCTTGTCGATCTTGTTGGTGCCGGCGAGCGGCATCTCGTCGACGAACAGCACGCGTCGCGGATGCTGGTAGGCCGGCGCATTGGCCAGCGCATAGGTCTTCACCGCCTGCTCGTCGAGTTCGGTGCCGGCCGCCCTGACGACGAAGGCGATCGGCTTGTGGCCCTTGAGTTCGTCGGGAACCGGAATCACCGCAGCCTGGTGGATGCCGGGATGCCGTTCGAGCATCTTCTCGACCTCGCCGGGATAGATGTTCTCGCCGCCGCACACGAACATGTCGTCGACCCGGCCCACGAAATAGAAGAAGCCGTTCTCGTCGCGCCGGAAGACGTCGCTGGTCCGATAGAAGCCGTCGGGCGTCATCACCTCGGCAGTCTTGGCGGGCAGCTTGTGATAGTGCGTCATCAGCGCGCCGCACTTCATCTCGAGCGCGCCTTCGTCCTGCACTTCCTTGTCGTCCCGCACGAGGCGCAGCTGCACGGCGGGATGCGGATAGCCGGTCGAGAGTTCGGGCTGGGGCAGTCCCTCGGGATGCGGGCCGAACACGACGGGGCCGGCCTCGGTCGTGCCATAGCCGTTGCTGATGGCGGCCTTGGGGAACACCTGTCGCACCTGGTCGATCAGCGACTGGGTGATCGGCGCCGAACCCATGCGGACGGCCTCGACGGCAGAGAGGTCGTTGTCCGCCAGAAGCTCGCGCTCGCGCAACATCATCGCGATCATGGTCGGCACCGAGGTGAGGAAGGCGACGCGATGCTTGGCGGCGGCCTCGATGTAGCCGCGGGTCGTGAACTGCGGCAGCAGCACCACGGTGTCGCCGTGCGAGAAGGTGGTCTGGCACATGGCCAGGCCGTTCATGTGATAGAGCGGCGCCGCCACGAGCGCGCGCTGGCCGAGCGGCGCCGGCCGGCGCACGCGCTGGCTGATCGCCCAGAGATGGGAGTAGTGCGAGAGCACGACGCCCTTGGGCCGGCCCGTCGAACCCGACGTGTAGAGGAACATCGCCGGTTCCTCGGGCTTCATCGGGAGCGGCGTGAACGGTCCCTCTTCAGACAAGCCCGTGTCGAGCAGGCTCTCGAAGTCCCGGTCGAAGGAGAGTTTCGGCACGTCGTCGGGCGCCAGCGGCAGCCGCGCATCGTCGCCGATCACCAGCTTGGCGTCGCAATCGCCCACGACATAGGCAACGGTCTCGGCCGGCAGCTTGTAGTTCACCGGAACGGACACGAGGCCAGCCTGCATCGTGCCAAGGAAGGTCAGCAGGAATTCGGCGCGGTTGGCCGAGAGGATCGCGACCCTGTCGCCGCGTTGCAGGCCGCGCTTCAGCAGACCGCGCGCGACGGCGCCGCTCAGCCGCAGAATGTCGCCATAGGTGTAGCTGCGCTCGCTGCCGTTGCCGCCCGCGTCGATCAGCGCCACGCTGTCGGCCGGCACGTCGCGCGAAATTGCGTCGCCCTGGTTGTCGTACTTGATCGTCACCATGATGCGAGTCCCGAAAGTGCCTGGTCGGTGAGCTTCAGCCCGTAGTCGAGCGTGTCCTTGCGCCATTGACCGTCGAAGGGGCAGAAGGCGTCCATCATGTCGGCCTGCAGGGTGGCGCGGATATCGGAGTCGAGCCCGTGCTGGCGCCGCAGCCACTGGTCGAGCCGCAGCACCCGACGCATGTTGACGCCACGCGTGCCGAACTCGATCACCGCGCCGCACATGTCGCGATTGCCGAGGAAGCGCTGCACGCCGTGGAAGACCAGGCCGGTATAGTTCGGCCGCTCCATGCCGTGGGGCCGCACGCCGTCGACATTGTCCTTGCCCCACCAGTCGCAGGCGCGCGCGAACAGTGGGCCGGCGGGATCGTTGAAGCAGAGGAAGAACGGCTTGCCGTATTCGCCGATGCCGGTGTGCCAGTCGATGAAGGCAACGCGCTCGGCGTCGGCCAGCGTTTCGGCGACGATGGTCTCGAGAGTCCGGTTGGACCATTCGCGATCCTTGCCGCCGAACATCAGCCCGTCCTGATGCTCGTACTGACCGCGCGCCAGCGTATCGAACAGCACGTCGCGGCCCTTGCTCTCGGCGAAGCGGTCGAGCACGCCGGCGACCCGCTCATTCTCCGCGTCGGTCCATTCGCGGATCAGGAGGTCGGCGTGAAGCGTTTCGTAATGGGGGTTGGCGGGCGCCGCTCCGGCATTGCGATCGATGAAATTACGGTTGAGGTCGACGTTGTTCTCGGTCGTGCGCGTGAAGTGCGCGAAGCCGTAGGGATTGAGCCCATGGACCAGCACCACGCCGAGTCCGGCGGGCAGCCGTGCCGGACCGCCCGAGCCCAGCCAGCCGATCTGCACGGCCGAGCCGGAGAAGCCCTCCTGGCCATGCGTGCCGCTCAGGAACAGCGCCTGGCGGGGCGCCTTGCGGTCGCCGAAGCACGCGACGTCGATCGCCAGAGGGCCGCCGTCGGGCGCCTTCCTTGCGGGATGCAGGAACGACCGTACTTCGCCCTGCGCGGCCGTCGCCGCCTTGAGAAACTTCGCGCGCGCGTTGGCATAGCTTGCCGCGAAGCAATCATAATATTCCATAGTGTCCCTTCTCGGCCGCTCCCCAGCAGCCCCGACGACCGTCCGTCAGCCTATTCGATGAACTCCAGCACCGCGTTCAACGCCTGCTTGGCCGGCACGACGACCCGCCCCGCACTCTGCGTCACGCCGCTGATCTTGCCATCCTGCAAGGCACGTGCCGCCTTGGCCGCCGACAGCGTGCGGAAAGTGAGTCCGGCCATATAGGCCGTGCGGCCCTCGGCATCCGGCGCGGCATCGCCGAACTGCGCCTTGAGCTCGTCCTCGGTCACGATGTCGACACGCGAATTTCCGACCACGACCGACTTGCCACCCTTGATGTCGCGGACGGCTTCCGGCCCGAACATGTCGGCATAGAGCTTCGAGGCCGCTGCGGGATCCGGCTCGACGATCAGGAAGCGCACGATGGCGACCGTACCGTTGGCATGATGGCGCCACTCGTCGCGCCACACCACGTCGCGCGTGAAGTGGTGACAGTAGTAGACGCGGCCGTAGGGCACGACGCCGGCCTTCATGCGGACGGTGCGGAAGCGCGCATCGCGCATCTCGTCGCCGACCTTCACGGGGCGGGTGAACTCGACGGGCGGATCGACGGGGACGCCCGCCTTGCTGAGCGCTTCGTAGGTGACGGCGGAATCTTCAGCGCCGAAGACGAGACCGTTCAGTCCGAAGGGAAAGGTGAGCAGGTCGAGGCGCCCCGACGACGCGTCCTTCGGGATGGCGATCAGCTCGAGATAGTCGGTACCGAACATGGCGAGATGGTTCATCGAACCCAGCGAATGATAGCCGCGTTCGGTGAGCGAGAAGCCCAGTCGCGTATAGACATCCGCCGCGTGATCCATGTCGTCGCGGGCGTTGATGACCACATGGTCGAGCGTCGCTACGGGCAGCTTCATTTCATAATCCCCTTCGCCGTTCACACCGTCACCCATATTGGCATAGCGGGCACGTCAGGAATTCTAATATTAGACGCCGATGCTTTCTTGTACGAAAAAGGTTTCCAAGTTTCGCAAGAGATAAGGAAATGAAATCCTATTTCCGTGTCTTCTCGATCAACCCTGTCTTGTGGCCTGCGATTTGCTGCGTCCTCATGCCAACGCGTTGCGCGAAATGAGTTCGCGATAGAAGTTGGCGCTGAGCTTGGGCGTTCGCTTCTGCGTGGCGTAATCGACACGCACGATACCGAATCGCGTCGCGTACCCGTCGGCCCATTCGAAATTGTCGAGCAGGCTCCACAGGAAATAACCGCGCACCGGAATGGCCTCGGCGGTCGCGCGCTGCAGGTGCATCAGACAGTTCCGCAGATACATCACGCGATCGACGTCGTAGACCGTGCCGTCCGGCGTCGGCTCGTCGGCCGCCGACGCGCCGTTCTCGGTGATGAAGATGTCCTTCACCTGCCAGAGGCGGGCGGCATGGCGCGGTGCCCAGTACAGCACCTCCGGCCCCAGCAGCAGCCACGACGAGGCCATGTGCGGATGCGACGACGGGAACGGCACCGAGGTGAAGCCCGGCGCCGCCTCGCTCGCGAGCACGTACTGGCTGGGCGCATAGACGTTGAGGCCGACGAAATCGACCTTGCTCGAGATGATCTTCAGCTCCGCGTCGGTGAAACGGGGCGCGTCGCGGCCTGTCTTCGCCAGATAGGCGTCGGTGTAGTGGCCCTCCATCATCACGGTGAGATAGGGAGCGTTCAACTCGCGCGTCGCCTGCTCGGCGGCCTTGATGTTCTCGGCCGTTTCAACGGCGGGCAGTGCCGTGGCGATATTCTCGGCCGGGCCCACCTTCGTGCCACGCCGTCCGTTGGCGCGCACCGCCTGCACGGCGAGACCATGCGCCAGCACGGCGTGGTGACGGACCTGGTTCAACCGGGCGGGCGGCAGCTTGAGGCCCGGCGCGAAGTTGCCGGTCTCGTACCCCTGCTCGACGAAGGTCTGCATCTCGTTGATCGTGAAGACCTGGCGCACGCGATCGGTGAGCCGGCTTGCGACGTAGGCCGCGTAGTCGCCGAACGCCTGGGCGGTGTCGCGCGACTCCCACCCGCCGCGGTCCTGCAGTGCCTGAGGCAGGTCCCAATGATAGAGCGTCGCGAACGGCTCGATGCCGGCGGCGAGCAATTCGTCGACCAGCCGGTCGTAGAAATCGAGCCCCTTGGGATTTGCGGTCCCCGTGCCTTCTGGAAAGACGCGCGGCCAGGCGATCGAGAAGCGATAGGTGCGGGCGCCGATCGACTTCATCAGCGCCACGTCTTCCTTGTAGCGATGGTAGTGGCCGACGCTGACATCACCGGTGGAGCCGTCGCGGATTCGACCCGGCTCCCGGGTGAAGGTGTCCCAGATCGATGAACCCCGGCCGTCTTCGTGAGCGGCGCCCTCGACCTGATAGGCGGAGGTCGCGGTGCCCCAGCGGAAGCCTGCGGGAAAGCCCGCCGGGCGGCCCGGACCTTGCGCATTCCTGGGGGCGGTGTGGGCCGATCCATAGGCTGTCGCGGCAAGGGCTGCCGCACCCGCCGCGGTGAGCAGGGCGCGGCGGCTGTTCAGTTTGAGAGGCATGGGGTGAAGCGGCTCCGGTCGGTCACGGACCGTACGGAAGCATCCCCCATGCCATTCCACCCTGCACGGGCGGGTTCCGGTTTTCAGGCGCTTTCGTTACTCAGCACGTCGCCAAACAGCTTCCACGTCTCGCCGTCGAAGGCGGAGAGGCGTACCGACTGGATGGGATAGAAGTCCGTCGGACTGGTGTTGATCGTGATGCCCGGCAGCAGCATCGGCACCACCAGGCCCTTCATGCTGGCGGCCTGCTTCATCAGGTTCTCGCGCGTGAGGTTGTCGCCGCAGGCCTCGAGGCAGTGCCGCATCGTGGCGGAGACGGCATAGGCGTAGGTGTTGCCCGA
This sequence comes from Reyranella sp., assembly GCF_052439685.1. Taxonomy (GTDB): domain Bacteria; phylum Pseudomonadota; class Alphaproteobacteria; order Reyranellales; family Reyranellaceae; genus Reyranella. The sequence continues at coordinate 476,451 of NZ_JBQVQG010000001.1, read as the reverse complement.
GTCGGCGGGATTGGCGTCGGGCAGGTACTTCTTCATCCACGCGTCCCATTCCTTGTAGTCCGCGTCGTTGACCCACTGCCTGTCGGTCGCGTCCTTGAGATAGGACGCGGTGATGATGCCCTTGCTGTTGTCGAAGCCGGCGGGCTTCAGCACCGCGGCCACCGAGGCCGAGACGTTGGCGAGATACTGGTCGGGTTTCCAGCCGAGGTCGGCCACCTTGCGGATGGCCTGCGCCGCCGCCTTGGGCGCGCAGTCGTTGAAGAAGACGTTGGCGCCGGAGCTCTTGATCTGGATGATCTGGCTGTCGACGGTCGGGTCGGTGACTTCATAGCTCACCTTGGCGGTGACGTACTTTTCGTTCTCCTTGCCGAGGCCCGCCAGGAAGCCGCCGCTGTAATCCTTACCTGAATCATCGTTCTGGTAGATGATGCCGATGCGCAGGTCCTTGAGATTGTCCTTGTGCTTGGCCAGCACGTGCTTGGCATAGATCGCCGCCTCGGTGTGATAGTCCGGCTGCCAGCCCATGGTCCACGGGAAGTGTTTCGGATCGCCCCACTTGGACGCGCCCGTCGCCACGAAGAGTTGCGGCACCTTCTTCTGGTTCAGGTACTTCTGCACGACCGTGTTGGTCGGCGTGCCGAGCAACTGGAAGATCGCGTAGACCTTGTCGTCCTCGACCAGCTTGCGGACCATTTCGACGGTCTTGGGCGGCGAGAAGCCGTCATCGTAGGTGATGAAGTTGATCTTGCGGCCGTTGATGCCGCCCTGGTCGTTCACCATCGTCCAGTAGGCCGCGATCGCCTTGCCGATCGTGCCGTAGGCCGAGAGCGGCCCGCTATAGGGATTGGTGTGGCCGAGCTTGATCTCCTTGTCGGTGACTCCCGGATCGTACTTCTTCTGGGCACTTGCGATGTAAGGGGAGAACGCGAACGCAGCACTACCAGCCGCGAAAACGCGGCGACGCATCTTGGTCATGTTTCCTCCAGTCGTCGTTATTAGAGCAGGTGACCTGCTCGCTCCGCCTTGGTGCGAAGATAGTTCTCGTTGTGCCCGTTGGACGGGAAGGAATGCGGGACCCGTGCCGCGACCTCGATGCCGTAACGTTCGAGCTGGGCGATCTTCTCGGGATTGTTGGTCATCAGCCGCACGCGCTGGATGCCCATGCGGGAGAGCATCGTGGCGGCCGGCGCATAGATGCGTTCGTCGGCGTCGAAGCCGAGCTGCTCGTTGGCGTCGATCGTGTCGAACCCGTCGTCCTGCAGCTCGTAGGCACGCAGCTTGTTGACGAGCCCGATGCCGCGGCCTTCCTGCGCCAGATACAGAAGCACGCCCGATCCCTGCCGGGCGATCTCGGCGATGGCGCTGCGCAGCTGGACGCCGCAATCGCAGCGCAGCGAGCCCAGCAGGTCACCGGTGAAACACTCCGAATGGAGCCGGATCAGGACGGGCTCGGTCGGATCGATCTCGCCGACCACGATGGCGAGATGCTCCTTGCCGCCGTCGCTGGGACGCCAGGCGAGGATGCGGGCATTCTCGGCCCCCTCGAGCGGCACATGTGCCTGCGCGACCTGCTGCAACGTGCGCGACGCGGTTTCCTCGTAGGCCGACACGTCGGCGGCGTCGACATAGACGAGATCCTGCTCGCGCGCCCAGTCGCGCCGCTTGTTGCCCGGATCCCGGGTCAGCGGCCCGAGCGCGACCGCCGGCAGCAGGCGCGACAGCTTGGCGAGCTCGATCGCCGCCTGCGCAATGCCGGGGGCGTGGCTGGCGACCGGACGGGACAGGTGGCGCAGGGCGACGTGACGGCCGGTCCGGTCGCTCTCGTGCGGGCGCAGGATGACGTCGACGGGCACGCCTTCCGGCAGGTCGATGGTGATCGGCTTGTTGGTCTCGCCCATGCCGCCCGCGATGTGTGGGGGTATTTCCATGCCGATGGCCTCGGCCCGGCGCCGCGTCGTGACCAGGACCGGCGGGTTCTGGGCGAGGCCCTGCAAGCGCTGGAGGGCCCGCGGGCCGCAGGATTCGGCCGCAATCACCAGGCCGCCGGCTCCGTCCTCGCCGCGCAGTACGACGATTCCGCCGCGGCGAAGCTCCGCCATGGCGCGTTCGACGGAAGCGACTGCAGCCGCGCTGCGGGAGTGGGCCGGGTTGGAATTCATGACTCTTGGTATCACGCCACGGGATTTCGCCGAAGTGAACCACTTTTGTGCCCAGATCGTACCGGATAGAGTAAATTTCGAGATGGCTGACAGGTAAACAACGCATGTCCGTGAACAATCGTGGCAAGAAGATCCTGTTGGTCGACGACGATCAGGCGTTGCGCACGGTGCTCGCCGAGCAGCTCGATCTCTACGATGGGTTCACGACCATCCAGGTCAGCACCGCGGCGGAAGGGCTGGAGAAGGCCAAGCTCGTCCACTACGACGCCATTCTGCTCGACATCGGCCTCCCTGACATGGACGGACGCGAACTCTGCAAACTGATGCGCCGCGAAGGTGTGCGCGCGCCCATCATCATGCTGACCGCGGCCGACAGCGACGCCGACACGATCCTGGGCCTGGAATCCGGCGCGAACGACTATGTGACCAAGCCGTTCCGAATCAACGTCCTGCTGGCGCGTTTGCGCGCCCATCTGCGCCAGCACGAGCGCAGCGAGGATGCCGTCATGACGATCGGCCCCTATGAATTCCACCCCGCGGGCAAGTTGCTGATGGAGAAGGGCGGGAAGAAAAAGGTCCGCCTGACCGACAAGGAAGCCTCGATCCTGAAGTACCTGTTCCGGGCTGGCGACCGGCCGGTTGCCCGCGACATCCTGCTGAACGAGGTCTGGGGCTACAATGCCGGCGTGACGACCCATACGCTGGAAACCCACATCTACCGCTTGCGCCAGAAGATCGAGCGGGACCCGGCCAGCGCCGCGATCCTGGTCACTGACCGCGGCGGCTACCGGCTCCAGCCCTGACAGTCGGGGGCTTGCCAATACGTGAACGAGGCGTCATCTTTTCGGCAAGCAATAGCGAAATCCGCCCTGGGAGGGTGATGCCATGACCACGCAACGGATCTACGCCCTGCCCGTCGAATTGACTCAGTGGAAGTTCGACGGCGCGACCGACCTCCTGTTCAACTGGGAATATGACGACGGTTCGGCGCCGCTGCTCGAGCTCTATGAAAAGGGCAAGCAGCAGCAGTGGGATGCCAGCACGCGGCTGGACTGGTCGCTCGAACTCAATCCCGACAATCCGATGGAGCTGAAGGACGAGGCGATCTCGATCTGGGGCACCGATCACTGGAACAAGATGACCGAGAAGGAGCGCAGCTGGCTCCGGCTCCATCTCCAGGCCAACTCGATCTCGCAGTTCATGCATGGCGAGCAGGGCGCGCTGATCGCCACCGCCAAGATCGTCGGCACCGTTCCCGACATGAACGCCAAGTTCTATGCCGCCACCCAGGTGATGGACGAGGCGCGTCACGTCGAGGCCTACAAGCGGCTGCTGCACGAGAAGTTCAAGGTCGCCTACCCGATCAACAAGGCGCTGCAGACCTTGCTCGAGCAGACCCTGACCGACCGCCGCTGGGACATGACCTATCTCGGCATGCAGGTGCTGATCGAGGGCTTGGCGCTCGCCGCCTTCCAGTCGATCCGCGACAAGGCCGGCAACACGCTGGCCGGCGCGGTGAACGCCTATGTCATGCAGGACGAGGCGCGCCATGTCTCGTTCGGGCGACTGGCGCTGCGCGAATACTATCCGCATCTGTCGGAGGCCGAGCGCGACGAGCGCGAGGAGTTCGTGGTCGAGGCGCTCTACTTCATGCGCGACCGCTTCAATCAGTCCGAAGTCTGGGAGCGGCTCGGCCTGCCGGCCAAGGTCCTGGACGACATCCACTACAATTCCAAGCAGATGCAGTCCTTCCGCGGCCGCCTGTTCAGCCGCGTCGTGCCGACCGTGAAGGATATCGGCCTGTGGGGTCCGCGGGTGCAGAAGGCCTTCGCCGACATGGGCGTGATGGACTACGCCAAGATCGATGTCGCCGAGGTTCTCGCCAACGACGGCAAGGTGGCCGAGGAGTTCGACAAGAAGATGTTCGTCGAAAAGGCGATCGCGACGGCGTAGGCGCGCGTCACAAAAGCGGCAGCATCAGGATCAGCAACGCGGCCGGCACGAGCAGCGGCCAGGCCAGGACCGGCAACAGAAGCCCGCCGATCACGGCGCCCACCAGGTAACCCGTCCAGGTCAGGGCCAGCAGCCCGGTGTTCAGCGCCGACGGCGGAGATATCGCGGCGCCGCGCCACAGTCGGTCGACGGCGGCGTCGGCGGTGCGGGCCAGGGTGCTGGTCACGACGACAGTGCTCACCGAATGGCCGGCGAAGCTGGTGATCGTCGAGGCCTGCAGTCCCATGGCGAAGGCGACGATCATCACCGCGTTTTCCTCGCCGACGGGGAGGAAGCCGACGCCCGCGAGAAGCGCCGCTTCGAGCAGGATGCCGGCCGCGGGGCCCTTGAACAGGCGCAGCATCGCGCGGGCGAGCATGGCGCCGGGGAAGAAGGCGACCAGCGGCGTGAGATGGTTCCAGGCGCCGAGATGGTTGCCCTTGGCGATGTCGATGCCGGCCAGCACAGTGTTGCCGGTCATGTTGGCCGCGAACACGCCGCCCATGGTGACGTAACCCACGGCGTCGGCGATGCCGGCGACCAGGGTGAGGATGGTCGCCTGGGCGAGGGGACGGGCGCTGATCGCTACACCACGTCGTAGGTGATCTCGACCTCGGCCCCGAAACAGTGGCCCTGGCAGGTCAGGATCCAGTTATTGGCGAGATCCTCGGGAGTATAGATGTCGTTCTTGGCGAGCATGACCTTGCCTTTGATGGTCTTGGCCGCGCACGAGGCGCAGAAGCCCTCCTCGCAGGACGAGAGCGGGTTGAGTCCGCCGGCGCGTGCGGCCTCGAGGATCGTCTGGCCCTTGGCATAGGCCACCTTGTGGACCTTGCCCTCGAAATGGATCGTGATCTCAGTGGGGATCACGTCGCCTTCCTCGCTGGGCTGGATCGGGATCGCATCGTTGCCCGAAGCCTCGAACCGCTCGATACGCACCTTGTCGTGCGGCATGCCGTGTTCGAACAGCGTCTCCTCGACCAGCTTCATGAACGGGCCGGGACCGCAGAGATAGACGTCGCCCGTTTCGAAGCCCTTCATCGCCGCCACGATCTCCTCGGGCTTGATGATGCCCTGTATCGCATCCAGGTGATGGACGATCTCGAGCCGGCCGGGATGGGCCGCAAGCAGCGCCTCGAATTCGGCGTTGAAGATGACGGACTGCTTGTCGCGGTTGGCATAGAACAGGCGGATGCGGCGCGGTCCCTTCAGGGCGCTCTTGATCAGCGACATCATCGGCGTGATGCCGCTGCCGCCGCCGAACAGCAGGAGCGGGGCGTCGCCCTCGCCCAGCACGAAGCGTCCCGCGGGCGGCAGGACCTCGAGGGTACCGCCTTCCGTCACGGCGTCGTGGAACCAGTTGGAGCCCTTGCCGCCCGCGACCCGCTTGATCGTCACCTTGGGCAGCCCGTCGGTCTCGGGGGCGCTCGACAGCGAGTAGCAGCGGTTGAAGGCGCCGTCGGCGTGGGGGACGCGGAAGGTCAGGAACTGGCCCGCCCGGTAGCGGTATTTCTCGGCCAGTTCGGCCGGAATCTCGAGGACGAAGGAGCGCGCGTCCGGCGTCTCCTGGATGATCTTGGCGATGCGCAGCTGAGTGTAGGACATCAAAAAAACTCGTCTTCAGAGGCCCGATTTCCGGGCGGACTCTCCTAGCAGACTGTGCTAGCGTCCGCCGAGAAAAATGAGCGGAGCGTCATTGTTGAGGCGCTCCATAGGGGATGGGACAAGGTTCAGGGCCAGGAGGCAAGAGCCGATGACGACGCAGAAAATTTATCAGCTGCCGGTCGAAGTCACGAACTGGAAGTTCGATGGCGCCACCGAAATTGCCTTCAACTGGGAGTACGAGGACGGGTCCGCCGACCTGCTGAGCCTCTACGAGAAGGGCAAGCAGCAGCAGTGGGACACCAGCACCCGCATCGACTGGTCGCAGGAGCTGTTCGAAGGCAACCCGATGGGCATGGCCGACGAGACGATCCCGATCTACGGCTCGCCCTTCTGGGACAAGATGACCGACAAGGAGAAGGACTGGCTGCGCTTCAACCTGCAGTGCCATTCCATCTGCCAGTTCATGCATGGCGAGCAGGGTGCCCTGATCGCGACCGCCAAGATCGTCAACACCGTGCCCGACATGAACGCCAAGTTCTACGCCGCGACACAGGTGATGGACGAGGCGCGCCACGTCGAGAGCTACAAGCGTCTGATTCACGAGAAGTTCAAGGCGGCCTATCCGATCACGGATTCGCTCAAGAACCTGCTCGAGCAGACGCTGACCGATCGCCGCTGGGACATGACCTATCTCGGCATGCAGGTGCTGATCGAGGGCCTGGCGCTCGCCGCCTTCCAGCGCATCCGCGACACCGCCAAGAACAACCTCGCCGGCGCCGTGAACGCCTATGTCATGCAGGACGAGGCGCGGCACGTCACCTTCGGCCGCATGGCGCTGCGCGAATACTATCCGCACCTCACCGATGCCGAGCGCGCCGAGCGCGAGGAGTTCGTCGTCGAGGCGCTCTATTTCATGCGGGACCGTTTCAACCAGGGCGAGGTCTGGATGCGGTCGGGCCTGCCGGTGAAGGAGATGCTGGAATACGCCTACCATTCGGGCGCCATGCAGTCGTTCCGCACCCGCCTGTTCACCCGCATCGTGCCGATCCTGAAGGAGATCGGCCTGTTCGGGCCGAAGGTGCAGAAGGCCTTGGGCGAGATGGGCGTGCTGGGCTATGCCGAGGTCGACGTCGAGAAGCTGATCGGCAACGACCTCAAGGTCGCCGAGGACTTCGACGCCAAGCGCTTCGTGAACGAGCAGATCGCCGCCGAGTAGGGATGCGATCGCCGCTGGAATCGGAAAGGGGGCCTCACGGCCCCCTTTTCATATCTGTCGTCCTGAACGAAGCGAAGGACCTCACGCCCGCCAGGGAGTCCGTCGGTCGATCCGTTAGTCCCTTCGCTGCGCTCAGGGCGACAGATGTTAGCTGCACGTCTCGATGCGCGGCGCAGCGCCGAGCACCGTGGCCACCTTCGAGATGTCGAGGCAGCGCGGGCCGATCCAGGCCTTGGTCTGAACGAAGATCGCGAAGCGGGCGAAGGTGTCGGCTTGTGCCTCGGGCGTCGGTCGCTTGCGCGCGAGCAGCCAGGTGAGCGCATAGAGGTTGCCGGTCGCGAAGTCGGCCGACGGGACGTCGGGGTCCTTCGCCCAGAGCGCCACGTTCTTCTTCGCCGCGCCGGTCGGGTCGGCGAGGCCGGCGAGCCAGGTACTGGCGTTCGAGGCCAGCGCATAGGACCCGCCATTCTGCGCGATCAGTGCCTTCACCTCTCCGGCCACGCCGATATAGCCCTGTCCCTCGATCGTGCTGCCGGCGCAGCCGGTCCGGCACAGCGCCACGAACGTCAGATACTCGGCGAGGATGATCTCGATGTTGCCGTTGTTGTGCCGCCGCCAGGCGCGCGCGAGGTTCCAGCCCTGGGTCAGCTCCGCGCCGGTCCATGGCTTGGCGGCCAGCGGCGTGTCGCGCTCCATCTCGCCGATCACCGCCTGGGCAGCGGCCTGCCATTCGGGAGGGATCTGCGCGGCGGCCGGCGTGGCGGTGCCCAGCAGCAGCAGCAGCAGGATCGCGCGGAGTCGTTTCATGGCGGGCTCCCTTCAGTATTTGCGGGCCGTCTTGCGATCGCGGCTTTCATATTGAACGATGTCGTCGGCCTTGAGCACGGTGGCGTCGGGCGGCATCAGCCAGCGCCTCTGCGCCGGTTTGATCAGCGGGTAGTGGCGGGCATCGTCGAGCGCTGCGCCGACTTCCCAGCAATCCTCTTCGTTGGTGATCCAGGTGTCGGGTGCGAAGCGGCGCAGATCGACCGAGGTCGAATAGGTCCGCAGCGTCTTGCGGCCCTTGTTGAAATACTCATGGAAGTACGACATCGCGAGTTCGCGCAGGCTGCGATAGACGGGATCGCGCCAGCGCAGCCAGACATGATTGCTCTTGGAGATCGCGCCCCAGCAGCCGTCGCGGCGGAACAGGGTGACGACATGGTCGAAATCCTCGCGCGTGGCCGTCAGGTCCATGACCAGGGGCGGCTCGCCCTGCAGCCACAGCGCGCAGGCCGCGAGGAAGGCCGCCTCGAGACAATGGGCCTCACGATGGTGCAGCACGCCGCGCACGGAGCGCAGGCTGTCGCCGTCCTTCTCGAAATTGGCCGACAGGGCGGAAATATAGTCCTGCACGCGCTGCGGCGTGCGGAGCGACGTGAGAATGCGTCCTTCGGCGGCGGTGAGGCCGAGTTCTGCCGGGCTGGGATGTTTGCGTCTGCGCATCGAGTGCAATAGTGCCGTGATGCGCCGTAACAGGCCAGAGAATGAGGCCGGATGGCAACGGCCAAGGGTCGGGGTGGTTGGTGGAGCTGAGGGGGATCGAACCCCTGACCTCCTCATTGCGAACGAGGCGCTCTCCCAGCTGAGCTACAGCCCCCTCCGACCCTTGGAGAACCGCGCGGATAATGGTTGCCGGGCCCCCTGTCAAGCAAACCGGGCTGTGATAGCGTCCGGCCGGCAATTCGATCCGCATTTTTCAAGGAGAGAGACACGATGGCCCACGCCAAGAAGGTCGTTCAGACCGACGCCGCGCCCAAGGCGCTCGGCCCCTATTCGCAGGCGGTCGTGGCCAACGGGCTGGTGTTCTGCGCCGGCCAGATCCCGCTCGACCCCGCGACCGGTGAGATCGTCGAGGGCGGCATCACCGAGCAGACGCACCAGGTGCTGAAGAACCTGCGCGCGGTGCTGAAGGCGGCGGGCAGCGACCTCGGCCACGCGGTCAAGACCACCGTGTTCCTGAAGAGCATGGACAGTTTCGGCGCCATGAACGAGGTCTATGGATTGCCGGAGTATTTCGGCAGCTCGACGCCCGCGCGCTCGACGGTCGAAGTCGCACGCCTGCCGCGCGACGTCATGGTGGAGATCGAAGTCGTTGCCCTCGCCTGACGACATGGCCAGCCTGGTGACATGGGTGCTCGCCCTAGGCTCCCTGACGGTGGCCCTGATGCTGGTGAGCTACGTGCTGTTGTCCCTGGTCCTCATCATCCCGACCTGGCGCATCTGCACGCGGGCTGGCTTCTCAGGGACGTTGTCGCTGTTCCATCTGGTGCCGTTCATCGGCTCCTTCATCGTCATGGGCATGCTGGCCTTCAGCACCTGGCCCGGCGGCGAAGCGGCACCGAGGCGTTAGCGATGGGCATCGAAATCGCGGCCCTGGCGAGCTTCTTCGGCCTGACCGGCGCCTTCGCGCTGGTCGGGACCGTCCTGGCGGCCTGGATGGCCTGGCGCATCGTGGAGAAGGCCGGGCTGCCGGGATGGACGGGCCTCGGCGCCATCCTGCTCACGCTGACCGGCGTGGGAACGATCGTGCCGCTGATCCTGCTCTGGATCTTCGCCTTCATGCGCTGGCCGCGCGACGAGGCCGCCCCGGCCGGTTCGTTCGGTTACACGGCCCCACGCGGCGGCGCTCCGACGACGGGGCCCGTCGCCCTGTCGGGCCCGCCCATGGCGCTGCCCGATGCGCGCGGCTGGCGGCTCGCCGGCACGCTTGGCAACGGCGGGACGGTCTCGCTCTCAGTCGCCGGCACGTCCGGCACCTATGCGCTGACGGGCGCCCAGGGCGGAGCGCCGGCTGATCTCAGCGTGCCCGACCCGTCGGTCGGTCGGCCGCACGCGCGGCTGATGCTGTCAGGCCAGCGTCTGGGCCTCGAGGATCTCGGAAGCCCCGGCGGCACCTTCATCGATGGTGCCCGGTTGCTGCCCGAGCACGGACCGCGCGACATCAGCGCGGTGCGATCGATCCGCCTCGGCAGCGTGGAGCTGACCCTGTCGCGGGCCTGAAGGGGCTTGTGATCGGCAAGGCCTGCCGAGTAGGGTGCCGCGGCCGGCGGTTGGCCGGCCTCAAGGCGCGGGGGCCCGATGCTGTCGTTGGCGGTGCTGATCGACAAGATTATCGACATCTACACCTGGATCGTGATCGCGAGCGCGATCATGAGCTGGCTGGTGGCGTTCGGCGTGGTGAACGTCCGCAACCGTTTCATCAGTGTCGTGGTCGACATGCTGTTCCGGCTGACCGAACCGGTCCTGCGCCCGATCCGCCGCATGCTGCCCAATCTCGGCGGCGTCGACATCTCGCCCGTCATCCTGCTGCTCGGCCTGTTCTTCATCCGCAGCCTGCTGTGGGAGTATGTCTGGCCGTCCTTCGTGCGCTGACTCTCCGCTGAGCACCGAACCGGTCGATCCTGTTTTCCTGCGCCGAAATCCCGGCGGCGTCACCGTCCAGCTGCGCGTGCAGCCGCGGGCGCGCCGTACGGCGCTCGAGCGCACGGCCGAAGGGGCGCTGAAGGCCGCAGTGACGGCGGCGCCCGAGGATGGCAAAGCCAACGACGCCGTCGTCGCGCTTCTGGCGCAGGCTTGGCGCCTCCCGAAATCGACCTTCGAGATCGTGCGCGGCGGGACGGCACGAGAGAAGACCCTCATGGTCGCGGGCGATCCTGCTGCGCTCGCCGACCGGATTGCCGAATGGATACGCAAGAATGGCTGATGCGAAACTGATCGATGGGAAGGCCTTTGCGGGCGGTCTGCGCCAGCGCGTCGGCGCCGGGGTTGCCGACTTCGTGGCCAACGGTGGCCCCAAGCCCGGGCTCGCCACGGTGCTGGTCGGCGACGATCCCGCCAGCCAGGTCTATGTCCGCAGCAAGGGCCGGCTCGCGGTCGAACTCGGCATGGCGAGCTTCGACCACCAGCTGCCCGAGGATACGACGCAGGCCGAGCTGCTGGAGCTGATCGGGCGCCTCAACGCCGATCCCGTGGTCAACGGCATCCTGGTCCAGCTGCCGCTGCCCAGGCATCTCGACACGGCCCAGGTCCTGATCGCCATCGATCCCGCCAAGGACGTCGACGGCTTCCACCCGGTGAATGTCGGTCGACTGGGCTCGATCGCGCCCGGCGCCCCGCTCGACTTTCCGGTGCCCTGCACGCCGCTCGGCGTCTCCATGCTGCTGCAGGACGCGCTGGGCTCGCTCTCGGGTCTGAATGCCGTGATCGTCGGCCGCTCCAACCTCGTTGGCCGCCCCGTCGCTCAGCTGCTGCTGCGCGCCGATTGCACCGTGACCATCACCCATTCGCGAACGCGGGATCTGCCCGGGCTCTGCCGACAGGCCGATATCCTGGTGGTGGCGATCGGCCGGACCGAGTTCGTGAAGGGCGACTGGATCAAGCCGGGCGCGGCCGTGATCGACGTCGGCATCAACCGCATCCCGACGCCGGAGGGCAAGAGCCGGCTGGTCGGCGACGTGGCCTTCGCCGAGGTGCAGAAGGTGGCGGGGTACATCACACCGGTGCCGGGCGGCGTCGGTCCAATGACGGTGGCCTGCCTGATGTTCAACACGCTCCAGGCTGCGCGCCACAAGGCCGGATTGGCAATGATCGCCGCCTGAGCGGCGTCAGGCCTTTCCGCGGGCGCGCCTGATCAACGCGGTCGACCAGCGCACGGCGCTCTGAATCGGATTTCCTCCGTCGGGCGCCGTCTTGCCGGTCTGGCGCGACGGCAGGCCGGCTTTTCTGATCTCGGTCCTCAGGCGCAGGGCCGCCTTTTGGTGCGGAGCGTGGAGCAGCGCCCGATCGACCCATTCAGCAGCCTCCGGCCAGCGGTCGTGGCCCGCCAGGAATTCGGCGAAGGCCGCCATGTAGGCCGGGTTTTCGACGAGGTCGTTGCACTTCCGCCAGTGGGCCTCTGCATCCGCAAGCCGTCCCAGCTTCTCGCAGTATCGCGCCTTCCAGTGGAGGAGCAGCGATTCGCGCTCGAGGGGCCAGGCAATCTTGTCGAGGACGACGAGACCCTCCTCGAGCCGGCCGAGATGAAAGTAGGCCTCGACGCGCTGGAGGGACGCGTCGAGCCTCGCCTTGCCATGCTCGCACGCCTTCTCGGCATGCAGCGCGGCTTCGTCGTAGCGGCCGCTGCCGTTGCAGTGGATGGCGAGAAGAGTCCGCGCGACGGTGTTTTCCTGCGTTTCGAGCTGTCTCAGCAGCAGGGTTTCCGCGGCAACGCCGCCGCCCGCCCTGAGATGCGCGCGCGCCAGCGCAATGGTGAGGTCGGGGTGCCCGAGGTGCGAGGCCCAGGCGTGCTGCAGGCGTTTCAGTCCGGCCTGGAAGCGGCCGGCGGTGGCGTCCTCGCGGGCGCGTGCGATCACCTGAGCGACGGTGTCGTCTCCGGTCTCGACATAGCGGTTGATCATGCGGTCGACGTTGAAGCGCACCATCGACGTCTGGATGTGGACCTGATCGTCGACGAAGGCGATCGAACGGTCGGTCAGGATCACGCTCTCGTAGGAGGGGAAGTATTCGATGTGGGGATGGTCGGCGACGAACGGTTCGACCGCCGCCCGCAGGACCGACTTGCTGTAGCAGTTCGCGACCGCCACGTCGGACGAGGTGAAGGTCGCCTGGAGCGGCACGGGCGACACGGTGAGGATGATGCGATGGTCACGGGGGCAGACCCGGCCGAGCAGATCGACGAGTTCGGTGAGCGCGCGGGTCACGTCGCCATAGTCGAGGACATGAAGTTCGAAGCGCGAAGGATCGGTGCGGATGACGCCCTTGGGTGGCGGGCAGTTGATGTAGAGCCCCGAGCGATTGTCGAACCATGCCTCGATCAATCCGAGGGTGATCAGCACCACGTGGCTGCTGGCGAGGTGTCGATAGATCGCACTGATGTCGTTCCGCCGTTTGATCAGCGCTTCGGCGGAAACGGGCCGGAAACCAAGTGTCAGCTGCGGGTCCATGTATCGCCCTGCCGCGACTTCGACCGCATGCTGACCGATGTCGAACTCCTCCAGGCCGAACGCCCAGCGGATCTGCGGCGCGATCGCCGGCGGCACGTAGTTGTTCAGGATCGTGGTCGGATCGCCGCTCCACCCGGTCTTGTCGACCTGCAGGGTAAGGGTGGGAATGTCGAAACCGCGATCGGCGAGCGTCCTTTCGATACCGCGGGCGAAGCAGGAACCGATGGTGAAAATGCGCTGGCCCGGTTCCAGCGTGAAGCGCGACTTGCACGATGGATCGGCGAAGTGCGCGAAACGGTCCGCGGGATCGTCGCGTCGCGGCCAGTTGCTGTCCGGGTTGGTCCTCAACGTACTGTAGGCATCGGCAGCGCTGATCCGGCGGATTGGCATCGTGTCCCTGGCCCTCTGGACACAGGGCTAGCATCCCGGCTCGACCGGAGGAACGCCCGCCCTTGTCCGCATGCGGCGTCCCGTCAGTTCTTCAGCATGCCGGCGACCAGCGCGGTCACGTTGTGGCGCATCATCTTCTCGTAGGTCGGCGCCGGCCCGTCCGGTCCTGACAGCGCGTCGGTGTAGAGGCGGGGGCCGACCACGCCGCCCGATTCGCGGGCGATCTGGTCGATCAGGCCGGGGTTGGTCATGTTCTCGACGAACAGCGCCTTGATGCGCTGCTCGCGCACTTCGCGGATCAGCGCGGCGACGTCGCGGGCGGATGGCTCGCTGCTGGTATTGTAGCCGCGCGGCGACTGGAACTTCACGCCATAGGCGCTGGAGAAGTATCGGAAGGAATCGTGGCCGGTGATGGCGCGGCGCTTGTCCGCCGATACCTTGGCGATCTCGGCCTTTACCCAGGCGTCCAGCTCGACCAGCCGGCGGTCGAAGGCCTGGGCGCGTTCGCGGTAGGAGGCGGCGTTGGGCGGGTCGACCTCCGCGAGTCCCTTGGCGATGTTGGCGACATAGGTACGCGTCCGCTGGACGTCCTGCCAGCAATGCGGGTCTGGCCCGTTACCGTGCGAGTGCCCGTGGGCATGGTCGTGGTCTGCCCCGGCCTTGAGGGTCGCGACGCCGGTCGTCGCCACGATCGCCTTGCCCTTGAAGGGCGCTGCCTTGGCCAGCCGGTCGATCCAGCCCTCGAAGCCCAGCCCGTTACTCACCAGTAGCTTCGCGTCGGCGAGTGCGCGCGCATCGCTGGGCCTGGGTTGATAGGCATGGGCATCGATGTCGGGACCGACCACGACCGACAGCTCGACCTTGTCCCCGGCCACTTCGGTCAGCAGATCGGCCAGGATCGAGAAGGTCGCCACGGCCTTGATCGGAACCTGTGCCGAGGCGGGCTGGGCGATGGCAAGCAGGCCCGGGGTCAGGAGGAATGCGCGACGAAACATTTCGTTATAATATAACGCTACACGGGAAAGTCGAGCCACTCCGGTGTATGGCCGGTCGCGTCTAAGAAGCGCAGCAGGTCGGCGAGGCCGAGCGCCGTGGTCATGCTGTTGACCAGCGGGTGGGCATTGATCGGCCCGTCGCCCTCGGCGAGGCCGCGGTCGAGGACCAGCCGGACCTGGTGCTCTGGATCGTTGATGGCGGCCAGCGGCGTCACCGAGCCCGGCTCGACCCCGAGATGGCGGCGCAGCCGGTCCGGGCTGCCGAACGAGAACTTGCCGGCCCCCAGGCGCTCGCCGAGGCGTTTGAGGTCGATGGCGCGGTCCTCCAGCGCCACCACCAGCCACATCTCCTCCTTCCGGTTGCGCAGGAAGAGGTTTTTTATGTGATGGCCGGGCAGATCGCCGCGCAGCGCTTTGGCTTCCTCGACCGTGAACACGGGCGGATGTTCGACGGTGCGATGGGCGATGCCGAGCTCGTCGAGCCGGCCGAGCAGTCGTTGCGGATCAAACATTCTGGGTGTCGGCTCTACCCCAAAAAAAGAGCCCTTCGCCAGCCCTTGCCAAGGGACCGGAAAAGCCCTATCAACGCCGCCTTCCGGCCACCTACCCAGCCGGATCGGAGCGCGGGCGTAGCTCAGGGGTAGAGCACGACCTTGCCAAGGTCGGGGTCGAGGGTTCGAATCCCTTCGCCCGCTCCAATCTTTCCATGGCACATACATCGTCTGCACCGGCATCGGTGCATGGCGATGTGTGCTCTGGGAAGGCTCGTGATGGTGCGGTTTTGGTTGGACCGGCATTCGGGCTGGTCGAAAGTTCTCCTGCCGGAATACCGGTGCGGTTCGGATCATGAAATCTTCCGTGAGCGAATCAGAACGTCCCCGTGGTCTCGCCGGACTGTGGGCCCACCATCGCCGGAACATCCCGTATCAGATCGGCGCCCTCCTCGACCGGATGGGGCCTGTGCTGCTTTCCCACGCACCAGCGCTGGGTCGTCTCTACGCAACGCTCATCGCGCGTCGTCGACCGAGGCTCGAGCGCTATCCCGGCTGGACGTTCGGTGCCGAGTACTACATCGAGCGGACTTGGTCCTCGCTTCGCCGCGGCGTGCTCTGGGACCATGCGGTCGATCGTCGGCTCACGGTCCCGCTGACCGTCCGATGGTACGACGATCTCGAGGTCGACGTGTTGCTGGGGAACGATCACAGCCTCTGCCTCTATGTCAGCGGCACCTTCGAGCCGAACGAGTTCCACTTCCTCGGCCAGATCCTGAAGCCCGGCATGACGGTGCTCGACGTTGGCGCGAATGAAGGGCTCTACACGCTCTTCAGCGCGCGTCGGATCGGCATGTCGGGACGCGTCGTGGCCTTCGAGCCGAGTTCTCGCGAGCGCCGCAGTCTGCAGCACAACGTGACGCGCAACCGCCTAGGCAACGTCACCATCGTGCCCAGTGCGGTCGGCAGCAGCGAAGGCACCGCCGCCCTGCAGATCGCGTCCGGCGTCCATTCGGGCCACAACACGCTGGGATCGCTCGTCTATGACGATGCGCCGGCTGTCGGTGTCGAACACGTCCCCGTCGAACGCCTCGACGTGGTGATGGACCGGCTCGGCATTGCGAAGGTCGACGTCATCAAGATCGATGTCGAGGGAGCCGAAATGCACGTGCTCGAGGGCGCGCGCAGGACACTCGCCTCGCAGCGGCCGGTGCTCATGGTCGAAGCCAACGACGATGCGTTGCGCGCGCAGGGTGCGAGCACCGAAGCGTTGTTCGCTTTCCTGCGCAACGAACTCGACTATGGCATTTTCGTCTTCTCGGCCGCGACGGGCGGCGTCGAGCCGATGAGTGAGGGCTCTCCCGCCTCGGCCAATATCGTTGCGGTCCCGTCGGAGCGCCGCTCCGAGATTCTCGCACGCGCCTGAAGGCCGCTGGTCCGGCTCGGGCGTGATGTGCTTAACCCGCGCATCACGAGTGCATCCGCGAACGTCCGCGGCGCCATCGTCGGCACCGTGGCCGAGCAGACGAATATTGGCACGCTCCTGACGCCAAGGGCTTGGCGCCCGCCATTCATGCCTTGTCGAAAGCACCCATCGTGCGTCCTGGCGGAGCGGCCTGATCAGGTCGCCCTGGACGTCCGGACTACTGCCGCACTCCGGAAGGCTTCGAGCTTGCGATGCGCATCGACGAGGCCCTGCGCTATCTCCATTGCTCGCTCGGTCGAGACCGGGATCTCCCCCTGGAGCAGTTTGCGGGCGAAGCTGACGGCTGCCTCAAGTTGCTTATCCGAAAGGGGCTGCGGCTCCTGCACCGGAACGGATGGCGGGAGCCCATCGAGTTCCTGGATCCTCGTTTCCGCAACCGAATGGTTGCCGGACTCGAACGTGTTCAGGAACAGCTCTATGTCGACCGAACACATCAACGGAATGGCGCGCTTGATCGTCTGCTCATCCCAATCCCACCATTTAAGCTCAAGCAACCGTGCGATCGTGGCTTCGGGAAAGCGCTTCTTGAGTGTTCGTGCCGGATTGCCGATGGCAATGCCGTAGTCAGGGACGTCGACCGTCACCAGGGCGCTGTTGCCGATTACCGCGCCGTGACCAATCGTTACCCCGGACATGATCCTGGCGCCTTCGCCTATCCAAACGTCGTTGCCAATGACCACGTCACCTTTGTGGGTGGGGTGGCCGGTTATTCCACGCCCGGTCGGCCATTCGTGTCCAAACACCGTGAAAGGATAAGTCGTGGTCCAATCAGGGCGGTGTTCTCCGCCAAGGAAGATGGAGACGCGACTGGCTATCGAACAGAATTTCCCGATGACGAGCCTGCCGCTGGTCTTCCTCCCGTGAACGATCACGTTGGGATTGCCGTAGGTATAGGCGCCAACCTGCCATCCCAGGCGGTCAATTCCTGCCTTGAGCAATTCTCGCGTATAAGTGGGGCTGGGCAATGTCATGGCGGGAGAATTCAACTATTTGCCAGTTCGACCGTCTTGTCGAACAACGCACCAACGTTCTCCAATTCGCGCACGTCTTCGTCCGCGAATTGAACACCATACAGATCTTCCACTGTGAGAATTATGTTGGCGTGCTTCAAGGAGTCCCAACCATTGACATCGTTCGCGGTCGTAAGCCGTGAGATTCTATCCTTCGGCGCCCCAAGAATATCGGCAACGCGCGCGGCAAAGGTGTCGAAATCCAATTCCTTCACTAAGTCCTCCCACCGATTTCGAGAGCATATTTCTCTGCATTTACGTGTCGGGACAGCTTGCCGCTCGACGTCTTGCTGATCCACCCTGGCGGGACAAGATGTACATCGCTCGGATGGAGGCCGAGTGCATCGAATATGATCTTCCTGACATTAGCGCGAATGGCATCATCTTTGGATGGGTCTTCCCGTTCGCATGCGACGATAAGTTCATTCGAACCGGAGTCGACTTTGAACACGGCGAAAGCAGCGTTTCGTCCGGGCTTGACGCCATCGACGACCCCAACAAGAGATTCGATCTCGGCTGCGTGGAAGTTCCGTCCATTAAGGATGAGAAGATCATCCAGCCGCCCGAGTACATAGACCTCGCCGTCCACGAGTACGCCGCGGTCCGACGTCCTGTATATGCCGCCTCTCAAACGTTCCGCCGTCAGGTCCGGCAACTTGTAGTAGCCGGAGAATAAGAAGTCGGACGCCACATAAAGCTCTCCAACGCGGCCCTCCGGGAGAACTTGCCCATCGGCATCGTGGACCGACACGGATATGCCTGATAGCGGAGTGCCGTTGGAGACTAGTGTGGTCGTTGGCTGGCCAGGCTGAGGAGAAATGATCTCCGCCCGTTCCTGCAGGGCCTCGCGGTCCACTGCTATGAAATGCTCGCCCTCTCTATCAAGCTTCGTCTGAGAAATGGCGAACACTGTTTCTGCCATTGCATAGCAAGTGCCCATCATCGACGGCTTCACGCCAAGAGATGCAAAGCGTTCGAGAAACTTGCTTATGGAAGTCGACTGGCAAGGCTCCGAGCAGTTGATGAAGGCCCGCATCGTTCCGAGGCCCATGCTGGCATGGGGGCGAACCAAATTTGCCAGGTGATCAAAGGCAAAATTGGGAAGCCAGCAAAGGGTGCCGCGATGTTTGTAAATCGCCTGGAACAAGGTGCCCGGGCGGATCACCCAATGGAAGGGATCCAGGAGGACGATGGTCTGCCCGAGAACCATCGGCATTGCGAAGCAGGCTATCAATCCCATGTCATGGTAGACGGGCAACCAAGAGACAACGATGTCGTCTGGAGTCGCATCCAACCGTTCCCGATAAGCCTCTATCTGTCTCAAAACCGCGCCATGCGAAAGCATGACGCCCTTCTTGAGGCCCGTCGTACCAGAGCTATGTTGTAAGAATGCGGTATCCTCGGACTCCGCGGCTATTGGATCGAGTGGCTCGAAGTTAGCAAAAGCGCTGGCTGTGACGAATTTGGTAGTGTCGCTTGCCAGCCCATTCGCTTCCATTTCAGCGAGGTGGAGTTCGCTTGCAATCAAAGCGGCCGGTGAAATTCGATCGAACAGTTTGCCATGGGCCGACCAGTAGCGTGTCGGATCCTGCTTCGACGAAGGGAGTGGCATGAAAGACGGCACAAAGCCGGCCATCATTGCGCCTATGAAATAGGCAAGCGCTACGCTTCCTTGGGGAAGGAAAATGAGGACGATCCCGCCAGGTTTCACCCCGCTGGCGACAAGCTGAGCTCCGCAGCGCCTCGCTTGAGACCACATTTCAAGATAGGAGATCGTGCCCTTCTCGTTGGGTAACTCCAGCTCAAGGAAAGGCTTGTGAGGAAATCTGACTACGTTTCTTCCAAGGCTTGCAATGATGGACGGCGTGGAAGCTGCTGTCGCGGGAGTCATTTACGATTCTCATTTAGAAGCTGTCCATTCGGCAGCACCTTGTAACTTAAAGGATTGCACTTTCGCATGACAGACTAAATTGCTGATCCTGGGGGGCACGAACGGGCGGTCTGCGACCCAGCGGGATTGTGATGCGCTGCCTGCGTAACACACCATCAACCAGCGACTCCCCGGCGCAACTTTAGAACAAGCCGATGGCGGGTGGTCGCCGAGGTTTCCTTCATGACCGGTCATGGACTAACAGCGATCGGTCTTGACGGGACTTTCCGGAAGCTTGACGTCCAAACGTCTTCGCCGAAGTAGGGAAGAATCTTGCAAGAGCCATGGATGAGGTGCACCGCAAAGCGCGACGGCGTCAGGTGAAGGCTTCACTCGATCCAAGAGATGCACGGGGCCTTCTCTTCGTCCGCACCTTGGCCGACCTGCGCCGCCTCGTCTCGGAATTCCGCAAGGCCAGCCGCCTGATCGGTCTGGTTCCGACGATGGGCGCGCTATACGAAGACCGTGTCAGCCTGGTGAAGGGCGCGCTCGATCGCGGCGACGTGCCGGTGACGGGTGCGGGCATCACCGAGGGTCTGTGCGGCCCGCTCATTCGCCCGCTCCAATTTCTACCGCAAAATGTCAAAGTGATCGGCGCGGGTGACAATCGCCTCTGCGGGGCCGTGGGCCGGCACAGCGGCGCGCGCCGCGAATTTCCATAAGGCGGGATTTACCACATCGCTTCGGCGCGCCTTTACTTTCTCAACAATCAGATTTCCTTCCGGGTTTTTCGGTTCCAGGCCGGTTGTCACGCACGACCGATCATTGCCGGTCGATTTGCGACAGGGCGTCCAAGGCTGCCTCCAATGGAGCGATGGATACCATTCTCGGCTCGGTGAACGGATCTTCGGTCAGCGCGCCCGCCGCTATGCTCAGGCTCCCGGCAAGGGATATCAGCACAAGATGGACGATCATCCGACGCGTGTCCGCGCCATGGATCAGGACGACGGCGAACTGGATCGAAAACAGCAGATAGAGGAGCAGTGCCCATTTCAGTTCGTTGGGCTCGGGGCGCATCAAACCGACTCTGCGAGCGTGCGCATCCGAGGCACGCAGGGCCAGCCCGAGTATCATGTTGCGAATCGGTCATGAACGATTGGCCGGTCAGGCGCCCCGATGCCCAGCGGGCCCTCGATCCGAACGGTTACATGCGACGGGCCGCAAGGCAAACACCAGCGCGGTCGGCGAAAGGCAGCATCTCCGAGGCATTTGCGATCGTCGGCGATGATTGCCAAGGTCCCCCCGACAATTTTACAAGCGGAGAGTATCGCCTGATGACCAAGGACAGCCAGCCCTCGGAACGTGGTCTTGCGGTGGTGCGCACCGTCGCGGAATTGCGCAAGGCGGTTTCTGCCTTCAGGACGGCCAGCCGCACGATCGGTCTGGTTCCGACGATGGGCGCGCTGCACGAAGGCCATGTCAGCCTGGTGAAGGGCGCGCTCGATCGCGGCGACGTGCCGGTGACCAGCATCTTCGTCAATCCGACCCAGTTCGGTCCGAAGGAGGATTTCTCCGCCTATCCGCGCGACGAGGAGGGCGACTTCGCCAAGCTGCGCGACGCGGGCTGCCGCATCGTCTTCGCGCCCAGCAAGGACGAGATGTATCCCGGCGAGCAGCTCACGACGGTGACCGTTGCCGGCATCACCGACGGTCTGTGCGGCCCGCTGCGGCCCGGCCATTTCCAGGGCGTCGCCACGGTGGTGAGCAAGCTCATGCTGATGGCGATGCCTGATCGCGCCTATTTCGGCGAGAAGGATTACCAGCAGCTCCAGGTCATCAAGCGCATGGTGCGCGACCTCGCCATGCCGTTCGAGATCGTGGGCATGCCGACGGTGCGCGAGGCGGACGGGCTCGCGATGTCGTCGCGCAACCGCTACCTCAGCGCCGAGGAGCGCACGAAGGCGCTGGGCATGTACCGGCAGCTCGCGAAAGTCGCCGACACGGTGCGCGACGGAAGGGCCTCCTGCAGCGAAGCCGCGGCGGCGGCATCCCAGGCGCTGCGCGACGGCGGGTTCGACATCGTCGAATATTTCACCGTGGTCGATGCCGAGAGCCTGAAGCCGCTCGAGCATGTGACGGGGCCGGCGCGCGTCATCGCCGCCGCCCGCCTCGGCCGCACCCGCCTGATCGACAATCTGGCGGTCTGATCGGGGCGCCTGACGGGAAGGTCAGGCCGCCTGTTCGAGTGTCGAGGCGACGTCGCGCGTGGTCACGCGGCGCAGGTCGCGAACCTTGGTCGTGTCGAACGGCCGGGCACGATGCATGGTGCAGCGATTGTCCCAGATCACGAGATCGCCCTTCGCCCAGCGATGGGCGTGCACGAAGCGCGGCTGGGTCGCGTGCTCGATCAGGTCGAGGATGATGAGGCGCCCGTCGGCCACTGGCAGGCCCAGGATGTGCGAGGCGTGCGCGGCGAGATAAAGCGTTTTGCGGTGCGAACCCGGATGAGTGCGGACCACCCGCTGCGGCACCGGCGGCAGCGAGGCGCGCTCCTCCTCGCTGTACTGCACGACGCCGAGCTGTTCGCGCGAACGCCAGATCGAATGTTCGGCGACCAGCCCTTCCAGCTCCTTCTTCTTCGCCTCGGGCAGTGCATCGTAGGCCGCGCGCATGTCGGCGAATTCCGTGTCGCCGCCTTCCTCGGGAATGACGTGCGCATAGAGCATTGAAAGGGCGCCGGGCACGGCGCGGAACGACGCGTCGGTATGCCAGAGTCGGTTGGCAAGACCATCGAGTCGGCGACGCGCGTCGGGCTTCATCACATTGCCGTCGCCGTCGAGGTTGGAGATGTCGGCCACCTGGCTGGATTCGATCCGATGCTTGATGTCGCGATGCCGGAGCTTCAGCGCCGAGGATTCGATCGGGCCGAAATTGCCGGCGAAGGCGACCTGCTTCTCGTCGTCGAGCGTCTGCCCGCGAAAGACCACGACCGCGTAGCGGTTGATGGTGTCCTCGATGGTATGCCGGTCGGTGGGCTTGAGCGGGCGTGCCAGGTCGACGCCGCCGATCTCGGCCACGAATTCGGGATGAGTTGGCGTAACGGTGATGCTCACGACCGCCTCCCGCGGCTATAGTAGATTTTCAATCATTGTCTTCCAGGAAATGCCATGCCGCAAACGATGAAGCTCGCTTTGCTCGACGATTACCAGAAGGTAGCCATGCGCATGGCCGACTGGGACCGCCTCCGGAAACGCGGAGTCGAGATCACGGTGTTCCACGAACCGTTCGCCTCGGTCGAGGATGCGGCGCAGAAGCTGGCGCCCTTCGACATGCTGGGACTGCTGCGTGAGCGCACCGCTTTTCCGCGGGCGCTGATCGAGAAGCTGCCCAACCTCAAGTTCATGGTTCTGACCGGCGCCCGCGCGGCGAGCCTCGACGACAAGGCGGCTGCCGAACGCGGCATTCCGGTTTCGACCACGCCGGGCGGCACTTCGAACGCGCCGACCGCGGAACTCGGCTGGGCGCTCCTGATGATGTGCGCGCGCGACCTTGCCAAGGCCGAGCGGCTGGCACGCCAGGGCAAGTGGCATGACGGCATCGAGCAGATGGTCGTGCTCGAAGGCAAGCGGCTGGGCATTCTCGGCCTCGGCAAACTGGGCAGCCGTGCGGCTCACTATGCCAAGGCCTTCGGCATGGAAGTGGTTGCCTGGAGCCAGAACCTCACGCCCGAGAAGGCCGAGGCGGGCGGTGCGAAGTATGTGAGCAAGGACGAGCTGCTGGCGACGTCGGACTTCGTGTCGATCCATCTCGCTTTGTCGGATCGCACCCGCGGCCTGATCGGCGCCGCCGAGCTGGCCAAGATGAAGAAGACCGCGATCCTGGTGAACACCTCGCGCGGCCCGATCGTCGACGAGGCGGCGCTCATCGAGGCGCTGAAGAACCGGACGATCCTGCACGCCGGCCTCGACGTCTATGACAAGGAGCCGCTGTCGGCCGACCATCCGCTGACGAAGCTCGACAACGTCACGCTCATTCCCCACCTGGGTTACGTCGTCGAGGAGAGCTACCGGCACTTCTACGAGGGCACGGTCAAGGACATCGAGGCCTGGCTCGCCGGTCAGCCGATCAACGTCCTCAACCCGGACGCGCTCAAGAAGGCCTAGGCGTCCTCACGCGAATGACGATCAGCCAGACGGCGCCGGCGAGGATCACGCCGGCGGCCAGCCATTCCGGCGTCGTCAGGGACGCCGGCGTCAGCCAGCCCAGGCGGGCGAAAACGGCTTCGAGCGCGATGGCGAAGAACGGCATCGCGGTGAGGGCGATCAGATAGGTCTGCACACCCGAATGGTTGATGGTCCAGAAGCCGAGCCAGGTGCCGGGCGCGCGGAACAGCAGGCCAGCCAGGATGGCGTAGAACCACAGTTCGATGCGCCCGAAGGCGTCGCCGCCCCCCGCCCAGGGCGAGGCCATCGCTCCCACCAGGCCGGCAAGCGTCCAGACGAAGATCAGCGCCAGCGAGGCGGCGACCAGGATCTCGCCGGTGAAGCGGCTGCGCGCCGCCGGATCGGCCGCGCGATTGCGCGGGTGGTAGGCGATCATCCACGAGGCTGCGACCGCGATGGCCTCCGAGGCGATCAGCCAGGCGACCCCGCGCCACGCCGTCTCCGACCCCAGCCCAGCGGCGAAGGCCGCGACGCCCAGCGCCAGCAGGGCGAGCCCCGGCCAGTCGCGCCGTGACGGCGCCTTGCGCGTCAGCGCCCAGCCCGAAGCCGCCCCGATCAGCACGCTCATCGTGGACAGCAGAGTGCTCTGCGTGACGGCCAGCCAGACGATGGCGGCGGCCGTGCAGCCGTTGATGATCACGCGCATGAAGGCGTAGCAGACGGTCCAGGGGACCAGCAGATCGGCCCAGCTTCCCGGCGTGCGGCGGCCGACCCAGAGCATGGCCAGTCCGGCCGTCAGCAGCTGCACCAGCGTATAGGCCCAGGCATCGAGCTGGGCGCCGCTCACGACGTGACGCGTCAGCAGGAGATAGACCGACCAGAGGAGGGAGTTGCCGAGCGCAATGGTCAGGACGTGGCCGCTCATTGCCGATCCTGCAGGCTTGGAGTCAGGTACGGAAGCGCAGCAGCAGGTGATTGACGCCGTTCAGCTTGACGTAGAGGTCCTCGAACTGCGTGTAGAAGTCCTCCCATCGCGGCAGGCCGCCCAGCGACCCGAGCGAAGTGTAGATTTCCGCCACCGTCCGGCGACCGTCGATCTGCGCGATGATGCGGGGGGCGAGCGGCGGAAGCTGGGCCCGCCACGGAAAGCCATCGAGGTTGGCGACCAGCGGCGCGCCGGGCTGCAGGCCGGCAGCGAACTTCTGCGCATCCATCTCGCGCAGCACCGGTATGGCCGACGTATCCTCGGGGCGCGCCACCGTGTCGAAGCCGGCGCGCGTCGCATAGAAGACATGGGTCCGGACGTTGCCGGCGAGACGTTCGGCGAAGGCCGCGCGCTCGATCAGCGGCAGCGAGCTGGCCTGCCGGGCGATCACCGGATCGCTCATGTAGGTCGCGGGCTCGTAACGCACCGGCTCGAGGAAGGCCACGACCCTCAGGCCGGAGGCGGCCGCCATCTTGCCGATCTGCGGGACGGTGAAGGCGCGGTCGCAGCTGTGCAGCAGCAAGTCGTAGAGGCCGGCGTCGCCTCCCGTCACATGGTCGTTGAGGTAGGGGTTGCGGCGGAACAGGTTGGTCGTCGGCAGGAAGCGGATCAGGCGCTTGGCCATCGCCAGCCGGTCTTCGATCGCCATCGATGGCGGCGCAATCGTCTGCAGCAACTCCTGCAGGGGATAGACGCCGCTGCGGCCATATTCGCCGTAGAGCATGACGCCCATGCCGCCATCGGCATGCAGCACGCTCGCCAGCGCCTGCATCCCGGCGGTCGGGTCGGGCAGATGGTGCAGCACGCCGGTGCAGTCGATGTAGTCGAAGTGACCGATGTTCATCGTCGGCAGGTCGAGCAGCGAGCCGGTCAGGAACTGGATATTGCGCAGGCCGCGTGCCTTGGCCCGCGCCTCGCAGATCTGGCGCGAAGCCGTGGAGAGGTCGAGATAGACGACCTCTCCGGGGCAGCGGCGATCGACCAGCTGCTGGGCCAGCATGATGCAGGCATCGCCCGTGCCGCCGCCGGCGACCAGCGCGCGGAAGGGTCGGATGAAGTTCAGGCGGCCGGAGAAGAGATAGTGATTGATCTCGAGGACGTGGCTCGGCGTGCCCGTGATCAGGCGGATCGCCTCGTCTCGCGGGTCCCGGGCAGGATAGGGCAGAGCCTCGTACTGGGCGCGAACGCTGTCCAACGGCGAGGGAAGGGTCATCAGGGCCTTGTTTGACGGCGGGCTGGGCGCTACCGGGTGGGTGGCAACACCTGCCAATCATTACTGCAACAAATCGA
The DNA here is from genome assembly GCF_052439685.1 of Reyranella sp. GTDB lineage: Bacteria > Pseudomonadota > Alphaproteobacteria > Reyranellales > Reyranellaceae > Reyranella. Next base: position 450,815 of record NZ_JBQVQG010000001.1, on the reverse strand, counting down.
AGGGCCATGAAAGGCTATTTCGGCATTGGTATCGAGGGTCCGAGCAAGTCGATGAATGTCGGCACCTTGTTCCGGACGGCCCACGCGTTCGGCGCGTCGTTCGTCTTCACCCTGCGCGCGCAGTACGACGTTCGCGCCGGCGCGCTGGCCGACACGTCGGACGCGCCGGGATCTGTGCCGACCTACCGTTTCGCCGACCTGGAAGCGTTTCGCCTGCCGCTGGGCTGCCGGCTCGTCGGCATCGAGATCACGGACGATGCAATCGAGCTGCCGAGTTTCCGGCATCCGCGCCAGTGCGCCTATATCCTTGGTTCGGAGCGGGAAGGACTGTCGGCTGGCGTGCAGTCGGTGTGCGACTACGTCGTGAAGATCCCGACGCGCTTTTCGGTCAATCTCGGGACGGCCGGCGCGCTGGTCATGTATGACCGGTTGATCAGCCTCGGTCGTCATGCCCCCCGGCCGGTCGGCGAGGGCGCCCCGACCGAGACGCTCGACATGCCGGTGTTCGGCGAGCCGATGTACAAACGCAAGCAGCGGCTGCGGCAAAAAGCACAGTCAAAACAATAGTTTGGCTCGGCGCAGTTGCGCAGGGCGGGTGCTGCGACTATCTCACGCGCTCGATGTCCGTCCTGCCCACCGAACCGTTGCAGATCCTCGAGCCCGGCGCCGCCGCGCACGGCCGCAACGACCTGCGCCGCAATCTGATCGGCCTGTCGCGCGATGGGCTCAAGTCGGCGCTGGCCGAGGCCGGGCTGGAGCCGTTCCGCGCCGCCCAGATCTGGCAGTGGATATATTGGCACGGCGTCACCGACTTCGGGCGCATGACCAACATCGCCAAGAAGGCGCGTGATCGCCTCGCCGACCAGTTCGTGATCGAGCGGCCCTCGATCGTGACCGAGCAGCGTTCGGTCGACGGTACCCGCAAGTGGCTGCTGCGCTTCGCCGACGGTAACGAGGCCGAGACGGTGAACATCCCGGAGACCGACCGCGGCTCGGTCTGTGTCTCGAGCCAGGTCGGCTGCACGCTCACCTGCACCTTCTGCCACACCGGCACCCAGCCGCTGGTGCGCAACCTCACGGCGGATGAAATCGTCGGCCAGTTCATGGTGGCCCGAGACAGCTATGGCGAATGGCCGACGCCGACCGCCGACGCGCAGCGCATGCTCTCGAACATCGTCATGATGGGCATGGGCGAGCCGCTCTATAATTTCGACAACGTGGTGACGGCGCTCAAGATCGTCATGGACGACCAGGGCATCGCGCTCAGCCGCCGCCGCATCACCCTCTCGACCTCCGGCGTCGTGCCGATGATCGCCAAGGTGGGCGAGGCGCTCGACGTCAATCTGGCGGTGTCGCTGCACGCCGTCAGCGACGAGGTCCGCGACACCCTTGTGCCGATCAACCGGAAATGGCCGATCGCCGAGCTGCTGAAGGCCTGCGCCGACTATCCCGGCGCGCGCAACAGCCGGCGCATCACGTTCGAATATGCGATGCTGAAGGGCATCAACGACAGCGACGCCGATGCCCGCGAACTGGTGCGCATCCTGAAGCCGATCCACGCCAAGGTGAACCTGATCCCGTTCAATCCTTGGCCAGGTGCGCCTTACGAGTGCAGCTCCAACAACCGCATCCATCGCTTCGCCGAGATCGTGAACGATGGTGGTTTGAGCGCCCCGGTGCGCACCCCGCGCGGCCGCGATATCTCCGCCGCCTGTGGCCAGCTCAAGAGCGCCAGCCTCCGCCAACGCGGCGAGAAGGTCGCGCTGTAGCTACTTCGTGAAGGCGGCGACCTTCGACAGGAAGGCGTTCTCTGTCGAGACCGGTCGCAGCCCGGCGGCGGCACACAACTCTTCCATTCTGCCGCCGACGTACTCGGCGTAATAGGGCTCATGGAAGTAGTGGGGGAAGAGGTCGAGCAGGCCGTCCCACTCGGGCCGGTCCCCCTTCTGAAGAGAATCGACGATCACGACCAGGCCACCGGGCTTCAGCACGCGCGCCATCTCGGCGATCGCCTTCGCGCGGATCTCCTTGGGCAGCTCGTGCAGCAGGAACGAGGAGACGACCAGGTCGAGGCTCTCTTCGGCGAAGGGCAGTGCCTCGGCCGCGGCTTCGTCGAGCTTGACCCGGGCCGTGCGACCGATCAGGCGGCGCGCTTCGTCGAGATAAGGGCGGCTGAGGTCGATGCCGCTGAGCTTCATCCCGGGCCAGGCGCCGTGCAGCGTGGCGAGCAGGCGGCCGGTGCCGCAGCCGACATCGAGCCCCCGGACGTCGCGCTGGTTGCGGTCCGCGAGCCAGACGGCGATCGGCGCCAGGGCGCGGCGGCGCATGACGTCGGCAGCGCCGGTGAACAGGACCTCGACCTGGGTGTCGTACAGCGCGGCCGAGTGGTCGGACAGCCAGCCGTCGCTCTGGAAATGGAAGTTCTGCCGGTAATAGTCGGGCAGGCCGTCGGCCTGGGTGCCGGGCGGCAGCTCGTCGTCGAGGGCACCGTGCCGCCGCGCATCGACCTGCGGCAGGTCGCGGAAATAGAGCAGGCTGCGGCGCAGGAACTCGGCAGGCTCCGGGCGGAGGGGGCGCGGGGCGGGAAACAGGCCGGCGGCGACATCCCGCCATTCCCGTCCGAACACGGCACGCATCTCGGCGGTCAGCTCGGCCCGGCCGGGCGTCGGCCCGACGGGAAAATCGGGCTTGGGCATGGGCTTCATCAGGCGGCGGCCGGCGGCATAGTGGCCGGCATACCAGGCGACGCGCGCGGTCTGGCGGGCGGCGTAGGAAAGGCGGTCGAGGGGGGAAACCATGTGATGCTATTCTCGCCCCGATTATAGCGTCTTTGCGGCGCGCTTGCCCCGATGGGGTCGACCGCTATATTCGCGCGCCTTTTACCGAATCGACACGAAAGCGGCCAGCATGAGCGTTTCTTATACCGGGCCCTACAAGAAGGGCGACATCAAGAAGGTCGTGCTCGCCTATTCCGGCGGCCTCGACACCTCGGTCATCCTGAAATGGCTGCAGACGGCCTATGGCTGCGAGGTGGTGACCTTCACCGCCGATCTCGGCCAGGGCGAGGAGCTGTCGCCGGCCCGCAAGAAGGCCGAGCTGCTCGGCATCAAGCCCGAGAACATCTACATCGAGGACGTGCGCGAAGAGTTCGTGAAGGATTTCGTCTTCCCGATGTTCCGCGCCAACGCGCTGTACGAGGGCCAGTACCTGCTCGGCACCTCGATCGCGCGGCCCTTGATCTCCAAACACCAGATCGACCTGGCGCTGAAGACCGGCGCCGACGCCGTCTGCCACGGCGCCACCGGCAAGGGCAACGACCAGGTCCGCTTCGAACTCTCCTATTACGCGTTGAAGCCGGACATCAAGGTGATCGCGCCGTGGCGCGAATGGGAGCTGACCTCCCGCACCAAGCTGCTCGAGTTCGCCGAGGAGCACCAGATCCCCATCGCCAAGGACAAGCGCGGCGAGGCGCCGTTCTCGGTCGACGCCAACCTCCTGCACTCCTCCAGCGAGGGCAAGATCCTCGAAGATCCGTGGGAAGAGGCCGACGAGATGGTCTACCAGCGCACCATCTCGCCCGAGAGCGCGCCGGACAAGGCGACCTACATCGAGATCGAGTTCGAGAAGGGCGACGCCGTCGCCATCGACGGCGTGAAGATGTCGCCCGCGACCCTGCTCACGAAACTCAACGAACTGGGCAAGGCCAACGGCATCGGCCGTCTCGACCTGGTCGAGAACCGCTTCGTCGGCATGAAGAGCCGCGGCATCTACGAGACGCCGGGCGGCACGATCCTCTACGCCGCCCATCGCGGCATCGAATCGATCACGCTCGACCGCGGCGCCGGCCATCTCAAGGACGAGGTGATGCCGAAATACGCGGAGCTGATCTACTACGGCTTCTGGTACTCGCCGGAGCGCGAGATGCTGCAGGCGCTGATCGACAAGAGCCAGGAGAACGTGACCGGCACGGTGCGGCTCAAGCTCTACAAGGGCAACACGACCGTCGTCGGCCGCAAGTCGCCGGTCTCGCTCTACTCGATGCAGCACGTGACCTTCGAGGAAGACCAGGGCGCCTACAACCAGCGCGACGCGGAGGGCTTCATCAAGCTGAACGCGCTCAGGCTGCGCCTGCGTGCGCTGGGCCAGGGCGGCCCGAAGTCCTGAACGGACACCTGACCGGAGCGGCGCATGCCTTTTGACGACGACCAGCGCCGCCTCCCCGGCGGGCGCGGATCGGGCGAGCGGGCGATCAACCTGCCGCCCGCCGTGCTGTGGCTGATCGGCATCAACGTCGCCGTTCAGGTGGTGCGCCAGCTTCTCGGCGAGCAGACCGACCAGGAGATCATCCTGCAGTTCGGCCTGGTGCCGGCCGCCTATACGACGGACAGCGGGCAGGATCTCTTTTCGCTGCTGGTGGCGCCGGTGACCTACCAGTTCCTGCATGGCGGCTGGATGCATCTCGGCATCAACATGCTGACCCTGGCGGCCTTCGGTGCGCCGGTCGAACGGCTGCTCGGCGTACGCCGCTTCGTGCTCTTCTATCTGCTGTGCGGCGTCGTGGCCGGCCTCGTGCACATCCTCGTCTATCCCGACTCGCCCGATCCGGTGGTCGGCGCGTCGGGGTCCATCAGCGGCATCTTTGGCGCCGTGCTGATGCTGATGCGTTATGTCGGCAGTCTGACGTCGCTGCTGCCCGTCGCCGGCATCTGGATTGGCCTCAACGTCTTCTTCGGCATCTTCGGCGGCACGCCGGGGGCGGGCGGCGAATCGGTCGCCTGGGTGGCGCACATCGCGGGCTTCCTGTTCGGCCTCGCGGCCATACGCTTCTTCACACCCCGGACAAGTTAACCGGCTATAGTCGGCCCATGGCCGACAACGGGATTCCGCTTCGCCGCACGCTGGTCGCCAACGCCGTGGCGCTGGCGCCGGCGTGGGGCGCCTTGGCCATCCTCTATGGAACCGGCGAACTGTCGGGCCGGGCCGCGCTGATCGCGATGGGCGGCATCGCCGTGGTGACGATGCTTCTGGTCCAACGCTATCTCGGCTCGCTGGCGAGCTTCGCCCGCTTCGTGGGGGAACTCTCGGACGAGCGCCAGCCCGTGATGCCGCGCCTTTCCTTCGCGCCTGCGACGGAAGAACTCGCGACCGCGGCAGCCACCCTCTCGACCGGCTGGCGGCGCCAGCGGGCCTCGATCGACAATCTCGCGGCTTCGGCCCAGACGATCGTCGACGGTCTTCCCGACCCACTCGTGTGTCTCGACCGGCAGCGCCGTATCGTGCGCACCAATCTGGCGGCCGCCCTGCTGCTGGGCAGTCCCGGTGGATCCGAGCGAGACGTCTCGACCGTGCTGCGCCAACCCCAGCTCCTGGCTGCGATCGATGCGCTGCTCGAAACCGGCGCCGACGGCAACTTCGCGCGGCCCGACCAGAGCGTGGTCGACCTGGTACTGGACGGGCCGCCGGAGCTCGACATGGTGGCCCATCTGCGCCGCCTGCCGCGGGCCGCGGCCGACGGGTCGCTGGCGCTGATCGTGCTGCACGACACCACCGCCTTGCGCCGCGCCGAGCGCATGCGTGCCGACTTCGTCGCCAATGCGAGTCACGAACTCAAGACGCCGATCGCGGGACTGGCGGGCTTCATCGAAACCCTGCGCGGTCCGGCGCGGGAGGACGCGGCGGCACGCGAGCGCTTCCTCGGCATCATGGCCGAACAGGCCGACCGCATGCGGCGACTGGTCGACGATCTCCTGATGCTGTCGCGCATCGAACAGCACGAACACGCAAGGCCGGCCGCTGCCGTCGATCTTGACCGTGTGTTGCGCTCGGTGCTCGACTTGCTGCAGCTCAAGGCATCCTCGCGCAAGGTCAGGATCGAGATCGACTTGGCCCCCGATCTGCCGCACGCCATCGGCGACCATGACGAACTGATCATCGTCTTCCAGAATCTGATCGACAACGCACTGAAGTACGCGCGCCCCGAGACCTCCGTAAGGGTCGAGGCACGGCCCTCCGGCAAGGACCGCGTAGCGGTCGCCGTGCGGGACGAGGGCGATGGCATTCCGGCGGCGCACCTGCCGCGTCTCACCGAACGTTTCTACCGGGTCGACACGGCGCGCTCGCGGCAGCTTGGCGGCACCGGCCTGGGGCTCGCCATCGTGAAGCATGTCGTCAACCGCCATCGTGGCCGGCTCGACATCCGGAGCGCGCCGGGCAAGGGCTCGACCTTCACGGTGACCCTGCCGGCCTCGGACGCGGTCTGACGTCGCTGCAGTCGCCGCGAAAGCGCATTGTAAGGAATCCGCCGCATAGTCCGGGGCATTGAGTCCGCGAGAGTCCGCCCCATGACGTGCAAAGCAAGCGAACCGAGCGAAATCGTGGTGACCGCCCGAATGATCCGGGCCGGTCTGGACGTCGTGAAATCGTGGCCGTCGCTGGCCGACGGCGAGGCATTGGCCATGGCCTACCGGGCGATGGCGGCGGCGGCGCCGCCCGAGAGTCTCGCCCTCAGCATGCCGACGCCGACGATGCTGCAGGCCCTGCGGATGCTCGGTCACAAGTAGGGTGCCGTAAGGTCTTCGAAATCGGGCTGCCGCACTCGAGCCTCCATCCCAGCCTTCCATGATGGCGCTCTTCGAGAGCCAAGGAGGATCAGATGACCAAGAGGATGTTGCTGAGTTCCGCGATCGTGGCGGCGACGTTGATGCCCATCGCCGCGATCGCCCAGTCGCCCGATGCAGCATACTGCTCGGCGCTGGCGGCCAAGTACGACCAGTATCTCGACATGCCGTCGAAAGGCGGTCAGCAGCCGCAAAGCCTGGATACGCGTGTCGCCGTCGAAAAATGCAAGGCTGGCGATGCGAGCGGGATCGCGGGAATCGAGAAGGCGCTCCGGGACGCCCGCTTCGACCTGCCGCCGCGAAGCTGATCGATCCGGGAAGGAGGCCGGCGATGCGCGTGCTGATCATCGAAGACAGCCGGGAGCTGGCAGGGTTGATCGGCCATGCCCTGAAGCGTGCCGGCATGGACGTCGATACCGTGGGCCTCGCGGACGAAGCGTCACTCGCCATCCAGGCGGTACAGTATTCGGCGATCGTGCTCGATCTCGGCCTCCCCGACGCCGACGGCTTCGCCGTGCTCGATCGGCTGAGAAAGCGGAACGATCCGACGCCGGTGCTCATCCTGTCGTCGCGAAGTGCACTGGGTGACCGGGTGAGCGGTCTCGAGAGGGGCGCCAGCGATTACATGATCAAGCCCTTCGCGATGGCCGAACTGATCGCCCGCCTCCGGGCGCTCATGCAGCGCCCGCCGGAGATACCTTCCCCCGTCTTTACGATGGGGAACGTGACTTTCGAGGCTGGCAGCCGCCGCGCCCTCGTCAACGGGAGCACCTTCACCATTCCAGCGCGGGAAGCCGAGCTCCTGGAGGTCTTCCTGAAGCGTGGCGGACGGGTGCTGGCGCATGACGTGCTCGATGCAGTCGTCTTCGGCGGCAAGCACGACATTTCGTCCAATGCCATCGAAGTCTATGTCCATCGCCTGCGTCGCCTGCTGGCGGAAGCCGGTGCCGATGTCGAGATCCATACGATCCGCGGGGTCGGCTATCTGATGAAGCCCGCGATGGCAGCCCGGGCAGCCGCGCAAGCGTAATCCGTTGCGGCTGCAGCGACACCCGCCAGTCTCCACACAGTCATAGTGCAACATGCAGGCGGTCGGAGGGGCGCCCGCATACGTGCCTCCCACCCGCAACGTAAGGTTTGGTTCAACTTTCGGCGCTCATATTCCCGTCAGGGAGTAGCGACGTCATGGCACGAACTCGAAACTGGGATGTGACGATGGCCGAGAGGCCGCATCGACCTCCCGGCCTGGGCATCGGCGATCCGATGCCGCGCATAACCCTGCCACTTGCCACGGGTGCTCTCTTCGACTCGTGGGATGCCGCAGTGTCGGGCTTCACGCGTATCTATTGGATTGGTTCGCCGCCGTGCGAGGAGCGAATCGCGAGGATGATGGACCGCCTTACGCGGTGCGAGGCGACGTTGTGCTTCATGGCGCCTCAACCGTTGGACGGCCTCGACGCGGCTACGTCGTGCATCGTCGATCGCGACGGTGAACTCGCGCGTGCGTTCGATGTACGAGGTACGCTTGCAATCGTGGTCGACGCTGCGGGTCGCGTGGCCGGCTTGTTGCCTTCACCTCTGCTGGACGACGTCGTCGCTCTGGTCGAGAAACTTCACGGCGCAACGGAGACGGTGTTGGTGCAGGCCGCCGCGCCGGTGATGCTGCTCCACCGCGTGCTCGATGCCGATCTCTGCGGTCGCCTGATCGGATACTGGTCGGCCCGTGACAAGGTCGCCAGCATCGTCGGCTCCGACGGCGGCAATGTCGTCGATACCGACACGAAGCGCCGGCTCGACACCAATCTCGATGACCCGGCTCTCTTCAGCAGCGTGCGCGACGCCCTGGTGCGCCGCGTGGCGCCGGCCATCGCGCAGGCCTCGCACATCCACATCACGGTGATCGAAGCGCCGCGTATCGGCTGCTACGATGCGGCGAGCGGTGCCTGGTTCCGCCGCCATCGGGACAATACGAGCCGCATGACCGCGCATCGCCAGTTTGCGGTCAGCATCAATCTCAATCCGGGCGACGAGTATGAAGGCGGCGAACTGCGCTTTCCCGAGTTCGGCCGCCAGCTCTACCGGCCCGGTGTCGGCTGCGCCGTCGTGTTCTCGTCCGCCTTGCTGCACGAGGTCAACGCGGTGACTCGGGGCCGCCGCTTCGGCCTCTTCACATTCCTTTCGGCGGGCGGGCCGGCCTCCGGCTTCGGCCCGCGGGGCCGCGGACGATAGTACGGTTGCGCTCGCGGAACGAATGCCGCGAGCGCTGCGTTCTGGGCTCGATGAGCATCATCGAGGCCTTCGGGTGGGCGATGGCCACCCCGTTCGAACCGCACCGGAATGGTTTTCTTTACCGGCATGATCGCAAGGGGTCACCCATCCTGGTGACCGCCGCCGAACGGAACGCGTTCGTCCGCGCGTTCGGATGGCAGTTCCTGGCCCACATTGCGGGCTTCATGGTGGCGGTGATTGCCGCAGCCATGTTCACGGCGCGCTTCTTCCCGCGAGGCGACGAGACCGGGGGCTTCTTCCTGATGGGCGGATTGCTGGTCGGGATCGGTTTCACGCTCTACATGTCGCTCAAGTGGGCGATGCATGCTCCCAAGCGCGCGCTTGCCGGTCGGCCCGCTTTCTCCAGCGGCGCAAAACCCTGACGGGGATCATCGCGGTCGGAATGCCAGTCACGAAGCCGGCCACGACCGCGCAGACGAGAAAGAAGGCCTTCGAGAAGAAGATCACCGTACCCACCGGTTCACGGGATGTGACGTTCTTCTCCACCGCTGTCTTCGGTCTGTAACCCAAACGTCGCACGGAAGAAGCCTGCGGCCGGTACCGAGCGTCCGGTGGGACTGGGAGGCCGGATGCTGCGACTGGAAGGCGTTACCAAGAGCTTCGGCGGCAAGAAGGCCGTGGATGGCGTGTCGCTCGTCGTACCGACGGGTCAGCTGGTCGGCGTGATCGGCCGATCCGGCGCCGGCAAATCGACCCTTTTGCGCATGATCAACCGCCTGGGTGATCCGACCTCGGGCCGCATCCTGTTCGGTGATACCGACGTCACCGCGCTGAGCGGTCGGCCCCTGCGCGCCTGGCGCGCCCGCTGCGCCATGATCTTCCAGCAGTTCAACCTCGCCGGCCGCCTCGATGTGCTGACCAACGTCATGATGGGCCGGGCCTTTCACATGCCGCCCACCCGCGCGCTCCTCAAGCTGTGGAGCGACGAGGAGAAGGCGCAGGCCCTGTCCGCCCTCGAAAGCCTCGACATGGCGCGAATGGCCGGCCAGCGCGCCGAGACCCTGTCCGGCGGCCAGCAGCAGAGGGTGGCGATCGCCCGCGCGCTCGTGCAGGAACCCGACATCGTTCTGGCCGACGAGCCGATCGCCTCGCTCGATCCGCGCAACACCAAGGTCGTGATGGACGCGCTCCAGCACATCAACCGACATCTCGGCATCACCGTGGTCTGCAATCTCCACAGTCTCGACCTCGCCCGTGCCTACTGCGACCGGCTTGTCGGCATGGCCGCTGGCCGTGTCGTGTTCGACGACGTGCCGGCCGCGCTCACCGAGGCGACGTCGCGCGAGCTCTACGGGCTCGAGGCGGGCGACGTAATGGGCCACGGGCTGCCGTCGCCCGCAACGCTGCCCGCCGGTACGCAGCCGGGCTTCGCTCTTCTCGCAGGCTCCTGATCTCTTGCCCCACCATCCGCTTTCTCAAGGAGAACCAGCCATGCTTACCCGTCGTCACGCGCTCGGCGCCGCCCTCGCTGTCTCGTCCCTCGCCCTGGCCGGCGCCGCCCACGCCCAGTCGTGGAAGAGCGCTTATCCCGAGCTCGTCTTCGCGGTCATCCCGGCCGAGAACGCGTCGGGCGTGACCGAGCGCTACGGGCCGTTCATCGAGTACCTGTCGCAGACGCTTGGCACCAAGGTGACGCTGCGGGTCGCCAACGACTACGCCGCCGTCATCGAGGGTCAGCGCAACGGCAGCATCCACATCGCCGGCTACGGCCCGGCCTCCTATGCGCGCGCCATCGTGACCGGTGTCAAGGTCGAGCCCTTCGTCACCACCGTTAACAACGACGGCACGGTCGGCTATTACTCGGTCTTCTACGTGCGCGCCGACAGTCCCTACAAGACGATCGACGACCTCAAGGGCAAGAACCTCGGCCTCGTCGATCCCAACTCGACCTCGGGCAACAACGTCCCGCGCTTTGCGCTGAACAAGCTCAAGCTCAATCCGGAAACCTACTTCGCCCGGGTCACCTACGCCGGCAGCCATGAGAATGCGGTGATCGCCCTGCAGCAGAAGACGGTCGACGTCGCCGCCAACTGGTGGAATGCCGAGAACGACTCCAACCTGACGCGCATGGTGTCCAAGGGCCTGGCCAAGAAGGAAGACTTCCGGATCATCTACAAGTCCGATCTGATCCCCAACTCGCCGTTCGCCTATCTCGCCAGCCTGCCGCCCGATCTCAAGGCCGCCATCACCAAGGCTTTCATGGAATCGCCGACCAAGGCCAAGGCGGCGTTCGACAAGCTGTCTGACGGCAAGGATCGCGAGTTCAAGGTCGTCGACGCGCAGTACTACGAACCGGTGGTCGAGCTCATCAAGTTCATCGACCAGCTCCGCAAGCAGAAGAGCTGATCGGCCCGGGTTTCCCTCCCGCGTTCGTCCTGTCTTGAGTACGCACGTCACACGACTGCCCGAGGCGCAGTTGAGGCCGCTGATGGCGGCCTACGACGCCTCGGTGCGGTCGCGTCGCGGGCACACGCTGCTGATGCTGGCGTGTGTCGCGGCGGCGATGCTCCTCGCGTCGATCTCGGCCGAGGTGTCGCCGGTCAGGTTCTTCGAGAACATCCACCGTTTTCCGAGCTACATCATCCGCCTGTTCCACCTCGAGAACGGACAGCCCGTCTGGACGGACTTCGGGGAATGGTTCTGGGGCCTCGGCCGCTGGCTACGGCTGCTCTGGGAAACCTTGCTGATGGCTTACGTCGGCACGCTCCTGGGAGCGATGGCGGCCTCAGTCCTGGCCTTCCTGGGAGCGGCGAACGTGGCGCCCGCCCGTTGGGTACGCCTGCTCGTGCGTCGCTTCTGCGAGCTCTGCCGTACCGTGCCGGAACTGGTCTTCGCGCTGCTGTTCGTCATCGCCTTCGGGCTCGGTCCCATGGCGGGCGTACTGGCGGTCGTCATCCATACGCTGGGCGCGCTCGGCAAGCTGTTCGCCGAGGTCGTCGAGAACATCGACATGAAACCGGTCGAGGGCGTGTCGTCGACGGGCGCGCCCTGGCACGTCGCGATGCGCTTTGGCGCGCTACCTCAGGTCCTGTCCAACTTTGCGAGCTACGCGCTGCTGCGTTTCGAGGTCAACGTGCGGGGCGCCGCCGTCATGGGCTTCGTCGGCGCCGGCGGCATCGGTCAGGACCTGATCGAGGCGATCCGCAAGTTCTACTATTCCGATGTCTCCGCGATCCTGGTGATGATCCTGGTTACGGTGGCGATCATCGACAGCCTGACTTCGTTGTTGCGCCACCGTCTGATCGGTCTCGAAGGGAAGAACTGATGGACGCCGTGCGCTACCGCTATCCCGAACATTTCCGGCGCCTCGGGCCGCAGCGCCTGCCCATGATCGCCGTGGCAACCGCGATGCTTGTCCTCCTCCTGTACGGCATGGAAGTGCTGGGCTTCTTCGACGGCAAGCTTCTGTCGGGCATGGGCCGGCTGGCCGAGATTGCCGGCTTGATGCTGCCGCCCGATCCTGGGTCGTGGGCGCATGCGCGGGCCTACGGCATGGCGCTGATCGAGACGGTGGCGATTGCGCTGCTCGGGACCCTGTCGGCGGCGATCCTCGCCCTGCCGCTCGGTCTGCTGGCCGCACGCAACGTCACGGCGCAACGCATCGTGCGCTTCCTGGCCCGGCGCTCGCTCGACACGATCCGCAGTGTCGACATCCTCATCTGGGCGCTGATCTGGATCAACGTCGTGGGCCTCGGACCCTTTGCCGGGGCGCTGGCCATCATGACCTCCGATATCGGCAGCTTCGGCAAGCTGTTCTCGGAGGCGATCGAGGCGGCCGACCGCAAGCCGGTCGAAGGGATCGCCTCGACCGGCGGCGGGCACTTCATGGGTATCCGCTTCGGGATCCTGCCCGAGGTCTTTCCCGTACTGGTGAGCCAGGTCCTCTACTATTTCGAGTCCAACACACGATCGGCCACCATCATCGGGATCGTCGGCGCGGGCGGTATCGGCCTGCATCTCGCCGAGGCGATCCGGACGCTGGAGCTGCAGCAGACGTCCTTCATCATCCTGATGATCCTGGTCACCGTGGCGGCCATCGACCTGGTGTCCAGCCAGCTCCGCTTTGCCATGATCGGCCGTCGTGGGGGAGTGAGCGCTTGAGCGAGCCATCCGGTGAATCGACAGTGGGCCTGCCCCGCTATGCGCTTTACTACGCGCCGCGTGCGGAAGAGGCATTGGCCGTAGCTGCCAGCCGATGGCTGGGGCGCAACGCCGAGACGGGCGAGGCCCGCGACATCGTTCCCGTGAGCGGCGTTTCGCACGAGCGCCTCTCTGCGCTCGTGGCCGACCCGCGGCTGTACGGCTTTCACGGGACGCTGAAGCCGCCGATCGCCCTCGCCGAAGGCGCGACCGAGCGCGACTTCGTCGACGCCGTCGGCAGCTTCGCCGCGAGCCAGTGCAGGATCGACGTGCCGTTTCTGGCGCTGGCAGAGCTGGAAGACTTCCTCGCGCTGGTTCCGGGCGAGCGCTGCGCCGCGCTGCAGGACTTCTCGGATCGCTGCGTCGTGGAATTCGACGAGTTCCGCCGTCCCGCCGGCGAGGCCGAGCTCGCGCGCCGTCGCGCCGCGGGACTGTCCCAGCGGCAGGAGAATCTGCTGCTGCGCTGGGGCTATCCCTACGTCCTCGAGCAGGGACGGTTTCACCTGACCCTCACAGGGCGGGTGAAGGAGGCGCGCGAACGCGCCGTGATCCTCGATGAGCTGCGCCGGCGCTTCATGGCCTTCGTGGACCGGCCGCTCGCCGTGCGCGACCTCTGCGTCTTCCGTCAGCCGGCGCCGGGCCGGCCGTTCACCGTGCTGGCGCGATTCAGGCTTGGCGGAGGGCGGCGTCTGGCCACCCAGGTCTGGCGAGCAGCCTGAGGAAGGCGGCGGCCGTGTCTTCGAGGCTGCCGTCGTTCATGATCGTTACGAGCCGTCGGTCGTTGACCTCGTAGGCATCGGCGCGCTGCAGTCGCTCTGCCGCCTCGATCGCGGATTCGCGGCCGCGAGCGGCGAGGCGCTGCTTCAGTCGTTCCGCGGATGCCGTGATCAGCACGGGACGGGCCTGCGAATCCAGGCCGCCGGTCCTCAGGAAATGGTCGCGCGAGCCGCTCACCACGACGGTCAGGCCGGTGGCACGCCAGTCGTGGATCTCCCGGCCGACGCCATAGTCGTTGCCGTGCGCGTTCCAGTGATAGGCGAACAGACCGTGGGCGCGACGGGTGGCAAACTCCTCGTGCGTCAGGGCGACATGGTTTTCGCCACCGGTGTCGGCCGGCCGTGTGATGTAGCGGTGCGCGAACACCACCGGCGCTCCCGGTGGCAACAGGGCTCGGGCGCGTCCGAGCACCGAGTCCTTGCCGGCGCCGGAGGGACCCATGACATAGACCAGCGAGCCTTCCATGTCCGTGTGCCGGTTCAGACGACGCGTTGGCCTTCGCGCCACACGGCGCGCACGACAGCCGCGCCGTCGACGGTGCGCACGCGGACCAGGTCGGCGCGGCGATCCGGCGCGATCTCGCCGCGATCGCCCAGGCCGACAGCCCGGGCCGGATTGAGCGTCGCCAGGCGCACGGCTTGGGGTAGTGAAATGCCGATCCCGGAGGAGGGCAGCTTGAACACGCTCTCCATCAGGCTCGCCGGCACATAGTCTGACGACAGAATGTCGACATGGCCGGCGCGCAGCAGGTCGATGGCGGCGATGTTGCCGGAGTGCGAACCGCCCAGCACGAGGTTCGGCGCGCCCATCAGAATGGCGAGGCCGGCCTCGCGGGAGGCGCTGGCGGCTTCGTGCGTGGTCGGGAATTCGGCGATGGTCATGCCGTTGGCGACGGCTTCCTGGACATGACCGTGGGTCGCGTCGTCGTGGCTGGCGATCGGCAGGGCGCGGGCCCGGGCGCGACTCACGATCTCGCTGCGGTGTTTCACGGCATTGCGGTGATGAAGCTCGGTGACGCGGATCGAGAATTCCTCGAACTGCGCATCGGTCATCGAATACTTGCCCTTATAGTACTGCTTGAGCTTCTCCGGATCGAGGAACTGGCGCTGGCCGGGCGTGTGGTCGTTGATCGAGACCAGGCCGACCAATGGCAGGTCGATCCATTTGTCGACGGCTTCGACGGCATCGTCGGCCGTGATCTCGCAACGCAGGTGGATGCGGTGCTCGGCGCGCGTCATGCGCCGGTCGCTGGCCGCGCAGACCGCCTCGATCATCCGCTCGCGGTTCTGCACGCGGTCGGACTTGCCGTGGACGTCGCCCAGGGCCAGCGAGTCGAACACGGTGGTGATGCCGGCCGCGCTGATCTGGGTGTCGTGCGCCATCACCGCCGACACACTCGGCCATTTCACGCCGGGACGCGGGGCGAAGTGCTTCTCCATATTGTCGGTGTGCAGTTCGACCAGGCCGGGTACCAGATAGTCGCCTTCGACATCGAGGGCGCTCGCCGCATGGGAGCGCTCGGTGTCGATCTCGGCGATGCGGCCGTCGCGAACGACGACGGTGCCGTCGAATTCGGCATCGGCGGTCACGACGCGCGCGTTGGTCAGGATGGTCTCGAGGCTCATGGGGAAACTCCGGCCAGTGAGGCTGGGGAAATTGAGGTCGGGGGAAGGACTTCGTGCACCCGGGTCGCGACCGCATCGCGCACCTCGGTATCGTGGAAGATGCCGACGATTGCGGCGCCGGCGTCGCGGCGCTGGGAGATGAGTTCGACCACGCCGTCGCGGTTGGCGGCGTCGAGCGACGCCGTCGGCTCGTCGAGCAGCAGGACCGGGTAGTCGACGATCAGCGAGCGGGCGATGTTGACCCGCTGCTGCTCGCCGCCCGAGAAGGTCGCGGGCGGCAGTGCCCACAGCCGCGCGGGAATGCCGAGCATGGCCAGCAGGAACTCCGCGCGTTGCCGCGCCTCGAGGGGATCGATGCCTCGCCGCCTGAGCGGCTCGGCCACGACGTCGACGGCGGAGACTCGCGGGATCACGCGCAGGAACTGGCTGACGAAGCCCATGGTGCGGTGACGCACGTCGAGCACGGTGCGCGGTTCGGCGCCGACCAGCTCGGTCCACTCATTGTCCTGGCGGACCCGGATCGAGCCCGAATCGGCGCGGTAGTTGCCGTAGAGCGAACGCAGCAAGGTGCTCTTGCCGGCACCCGAGGGCCCGACCAGCGCCAGGCATTCGCCGGGCGACACGGCCAGCGAGACGCCGCGCAGCACGGGGAGCGACAGGCCGCCCTGGGCATGGACGGTAAAGGATTTGGCGAGGCCGCAGACGCGCAGCGCGGGTTGAGAGGAGGTCATGGTCACCTCACGCCGGCAGGATCGAAGAGACGAGCATCTGGGTGTAGGGATGCTGCGGATCGTCGAGCACCTGGTCGGTCAGTCCCTGCTCAACGACCGCGCCGCCCTGCATCACCATCAGCCGGTGCGTCAGCAGCCGCGCGACGCCGAGATCGTGGGTCACCAGCACGACCGACAGGTGCAGCCCTTCGACCAGCCCGCGCAGCAGGTCGAGGAGGCGGGCCTGCACGGAGACGTCGAGGCCCCCGGTCGGCTCGTCCATGAAGACCAGCCGCGGATTGCTCACCAGGTTGCGCGCGATCTGCAAGCGCTGGCGCATGCCGCCGGAATAGGTGCCGGGACGGTCGTCGAGGCGCTCGATGTCGATCTCGACCCGCGCCAGCCAGTCGGCGGCTTGGCCGCGGATCTCGCCATAGTGGCGCGCGCCCACAGCCATCAGCCGCTCGCCGATGTTGGCGCCGGCGCTCACGCCCATGCGCAGCCCCTCGCGGGCGTCCTGATTCACGAAGCCCCATTCGGTGCGCGCCAGCAGGCGGCGGCGGGCTTCCGAGAGGCGATGCACGTCCACGCTGCCCGCCGACCGGGTCTCGTAGGTGACGGAGCCGCTGTCGGGAGCGAGGCGCCCCGCGAGGCAATTGAGCAGGGTCGTCTTGCCCGAACCCGATTCGCCCACGATCCCCAGGACCTCGCCGGGCCACAGGTCGAAGCTCACGTCGCGGCAGGCGATACGGCCGCCGAAACGCTTGCCGACGTCGCGCACCGAGAGCAGAGGTGCGTTCATCGCCGGCTCTCGCAATAGTCGGTGTCGGAGCAGACGAACAGGCGCTTGCCGGTATCGTCGACGATCATCTCGTCGAGGAAGCTCTCGGTCGAGCCGCAGAGCGCACAGCACTCGGTCCAGGTCTCGATCTCGAACGGATGGTCGTCGAAGTCGAGGCTCTTCACCGGTGTGTGCGGCGGCACGGCGTAGATGCGTTTCTCGCGGCCGGCGCCGTAGAGCTGCAGCGCTGGGCTGCGATCGAGCTTGGGATTGTCGAACTTCGGGATCGGCGAGGGACTCATGATGTAGCGCCCGTTCACCATCACCGGATAGTTGTAGGTCTTGGCGATGCGGCCGTGGCGGGCGACGCTCTCGTAGAGGCTCACCTGCATGACGCCGTATTCCGACAGGGCATGCAGCGTCCGCGTCTCGGTCTCGCGTGGCTCCAGCATGCGCAGCGGCTCGGGGATCGGCACCTGGAAGACCAGGATCTGGCCGTCGGTGAGCGGCGTCTCGGGCACGCGGTGCCGCGTCTGGATGATGGTGGCTTCCCCGGTATGCGTCGTGGTGGCGACATCGGCGACCTTCGCGAAGAAGCGGCGGATCGAGACGGCGTTGGTCGTGTCGTCGGCGCCCTGGTCGATCACCTTCAGCGTGTCGTCGCGGCCGATGATGGCGGCAGTGACCTGGATGCCGCCGGTGCCCCAGCCATAGGGCAGCGGCATTTCGCGGCCGCCGAACGGCACCTGATAGCCGGGCACCGCCACCGCCTTCAGGATGGCGCGGCGGATCATCCGCTTGGTCTGCTCGTCGAGATAGGCGTAGTTGTAGGCACCGTCCTGCGGGGCCGTGTCCTGGATCGTCGTGTCAGGCATGATTCACTCCGCCGCCTGGGCGAGGGCATCTTGCTCGCGGCGCTTCTCGACCTCGGCGCGCAGCATGCGCACCACGACGAGTTCAGACTGGAAATCGACATAGTGCGGCAGCTTGAGGTGCTGCACGAAGCCCGACGCCTCGACATTGTCGCTATGGGCCAGCACGAATTCCTCGTCCTGCGCCGGCGAAGTCGCGGCTTCGCCCAACTCGTCAGCGCGGAGCGCACGGTCGACGAGAGCCATCGCCATCGCCTTGCGTTCGGCATGTCCGAAGGCCAGGCCATAGCCGCGCGTGAACTGCGGCGGCACGTCGTGCGAGCCGGCGAACTGGTTGACCATGTCGCACTCGGTCGCTTCGATCTCGCCGATCTCGATGGCGAAGCCCAGCTCCTCCGGCACGAACGACACCGGCACGTGGCCGTAGCGGATCTCGCCGACGAAGGGGTGGTTGTTGCCGTAGCCGCGCTGCGTCGAATAGCCGAGCGCCAGCAGGAAGCCCTCGTCGCCGCGCGCCAGGTTCTGCAGGCGCAGCGGCCGGTCGGCCGGCAACACCAGCGGCTCGCGCGTCAGGTCGCGCGCTTCACCGTCATTGCGGGACGGTGGTGGTTCGAGCAGCCCGTCGCGCTGCAGGATGTCGCCGACGCGGGGCAGGGCGTGGGTGGCATCGGCCGGCGCGGTCGGTGCTTCGGGACGTTTGCCCGACGCGGCCAGGGAGAAGTCGAGCAGACGGTGGGTGTAGTCGTAGGTCGGGCCCAGCACCTGGCCGCCCGGCACGTCCTTGAAGGTCGAGGAGATTCGGCGCTCCGCCACCATGCGGGTGGTATCGAGCGGCTCCGATGCGCCGAAGCGCGGCAGTGTCGTGCGATAGGCGCGCAGCAGGAAGATCGCCTCGATGAGGTCGCCGCGCGCCTGTTTGATGGCGAGTGCCGCGAGGCTGCGGTCGTAGCAGGAGCCTTCGGTCATCACGCGATCCACCGCGAGGCCGAGCTGCTGGTCGATCTGCGCCAGCGATAGCTCGGAAACGTCGCGGTCGCCGCGACGCTTGTCGGCCAGGAGATCGAGCGAATGGGCGATGGCGGTCTCGCCGCCCTTGACCGCGACATACATGGTCAGGCCTCCACAGCAACGCTGCGCGGCAGCGCGATCAGTCGGGATCCCGAGGCGAAGACGAGGTCGACGCCGCATGGGAACAGGGCATGGTTGGCGGCCCAGGCCGGCCAGAAGCCGTCGCCCAACCCGTCGATCGAGATGCGGACCTCGCCGTCGATGCCGGGACCTCGCCAGGTGGTGGTCCGGCCGCCTTCGAGCGCCGGCACTTCGATCACCAGGGTGGCGGCACGGTCGGGATAGGTGTCGGTGCCGATGGCGAACCCGGCGAAGGGCTCGCCACCGCCGGCAATGATCACGCCGAAGGTCGCGGCCTCGCGCGATAGGACGAGCGGCGTGCCGGCATGGAAGCGCAGGAAGTCGCGGACCTCCTGTTTGTCGACGCCGGCTTCGAGCCAGAGCGGTGTCTCGCGGTCGGCGAAGGTGAGCAGGAAGGCGGTGGCCGCGGGACTGAGCGTTCCCGGTCCCACCGGCGCATCGCGCAGCTCGACGATGCGGCCGGGATGGGAGAAGGCGTCCAGCACACCGCGGAACAGGCGCTGTGCATCGTGCGACGAATCGGCAAAGCCGGGGGCGAGGAGCGTCGCGCTCATGCGCCGGCCTCGCGCGCGACGGTGAAGAAGTCCACACGGGTGGCCGCCGCCCGCGCGGCGATCAGGCGATGCCGCGCCTTGGCTTCCTCGGCGAGCGGGGTTACGACCACGGTCTCGAGCGTCTCGACCCAGTCGGCGCGCTGGCCCAGCGCATCGACGGCCGCGACGATCTCGGCATGCCGTGCATCGCGGCCGCGAACGTAGCCGAAGCCCATCTCGCCGCCGTCGAGTCGCACGGCGGCGCGTGTCACGGTCATCTCGCCAGCGCAGAAAGGAGCACCGGTGCCGGAGATGCGGCCCTGCACCATGACGAGCCCGATCTCGGGCCGACGAAGCACGGTGTATGACGGCGTAGGCCCGAGGGACTGCCAGAGCGAAGCGAGCCGGGTGGCGGGCGCCTTTGCGAGCACGGATAGCCATCGCTGGCGGCGCGCGATCGAGGGGTTGGAAGACATGGGGTGCTCTCGAAAGAGGCGCACCATCGTGGCGCTGCGTTACCGTTCCGAGGGCGCTGCGTTAAATTCGTGTGACGGTCTCGGGCTCTGGTCCCGAATCGCCAACCCCTTGATTCAAATCAAATATTTTCGGTGTCCCGGCGAATACGCTGTGGAAGAGGACGCCCCCTGTAACCGGATTGTCATATATCCGTCATATGAGGGAGACGTACGGCTCCTAGATGACGGGCGCTTCGAAATTCAACGAAGGAGAAACCCCGTGAACCTTACCAAGATCGTCCTCGCGACAGCCCTCGCGCTGTCCCCGGCGGCCGCCCATGCCATCGACATTTCCGGCGCCGGCGCCACCTTCCCCTACCCGATCTATGCCAAGTGGGCCGACAGCTACAAGAAGGAGACCGGTAACGGCCTCAACTACCAGTCGATCGGTTCGGGCGGCGGCATCAAGCAGATCAAGGCCAAGACCGTGACTTTCGGCGCCACCGACGCGCCGCTCTCCGGCAAGGATCTCGACGAGTCCGGCCTCGCGCAGTTCCCGATGGTGATGGGCGCCATCGTCCCCGTGGTGAACCTGGAAGGCATCAAGCCGGGCGAGCTGACGCTCGACGGCCCGACGGTGGCGAAAATCTACCTCGGCGAGATCAAGAACTGGGACGATGCCGCGATCGTCAAGCTGAACCCCAACACCAAGCTGCCGAAGCAGGCCATCGTCCCGGTGCGCCGTTCGGACGGGTCGGGCACGACCTACAACTTCGCCTACTATCTGGCTGACGTGAGCCCGGACTGGAAGACGAAGGTCGGCGTCAGCACGGCGCTGCAGTGGCCGGTGGGCATCGGCGCCAAGGGCAACGAGGGCGTTGCCGGCAACGTAGCGCAGACCAAGGGCTCGATCGGCTATGTCGAGTACGCCTACGCCAAGCAGAACAAGCTGATCCATACCAAGATGGTCAACAAGGCCGGCAAGACGGTCGAGCCGACCTCGGCCAGCTTCCAGGCCGCCGCCGCCAATGCCGACTGGAAGTCCAAGCCCGGCTACGGTGTGATCCTCGCCAACCAGCCCGGCGACCAGTCCTGGCCGATGACGGCCGCGACCTGGATCCTGCTCTACAAGCAGCCGGCGAAGCCTGCCGAGACCGCCGAGGCGCTGAAGTTCTTCGCCTGGTCCTATGCCAAGGGGGCTAAGTCGGCCGAGGAGCTCGACTACGTGCCGATGCCGGCCAACGTCGTGGGCGACATCCAGAAGATGTGGCAGGCCGAGATCAAGGGTGCGGACGGCAAGCCGCTCTACTCGCCGACCAACTAGGATCGTGACGGGGCGGGTGGCGACACCCGCCCCTCATTCTTGGGGAGTTGAATGGCTTCGGGGGAACGCGACGTGAGTGAAGTTGCACTAAAGGGCGCCAGCGCGCCGGCGGCGGCATCGGCCTCGCGGGCAGCCGTGCTGCGACGCCTGAGACTGACCGACTCGATATTCCACGGGCTCACGCGCGGCGCTTCGCTCGCCGTGCTGGCCCTGCTGAGCGGCGTCATCATCGCCCTCGTCATTGGCGCGGCGCCCGCGCTCGGCACGTTCGGCTTCGGCTTCCTGTTCGACGAATCCTGGAACCCGGTGACCGAGCGGTTCGGCGCCCTGGCGCCGATCTTCGGCACCCTGGTCACGTCCTTCATCGCCATGCTGATCGCGGTACCGGTCGGCCTGATGGTCGCCTTCTTCCTGACCGAACTCTGCCCGAAGGCGCTGCGCCGCCCGATCGGCATCGCCATCGAGCTGTTGGCCGGCATCCCCAGCATCATCTACGGCATCTGGGGCCTGTTCGTCTTCGCGCCCTTCCTGCAGCAGTACGTGCAGCCCTTCTTCATCGATACCTTCGCAAACGTCCCGATCCTGTCGACGCTGTTCGCGGGCCCGCCCTACGGCATCGGCATGTTCACCGCCGGCCTCATCCTGGCGATCATGGTGCTGCCCTTCGTGACCTCGATCTCGCGCGACGTGTTCGATGCAGTACCGCCGGTCCTCAAGGAAGCGGCCTACGGCGTCGGCTGCACGACCTGGGAAGTGTTCCGCTACGTCGTCCTGCCGTTCACGCGGGTGGGCGTCATCGGCGGCTTCATGCTGGGACTCGGTCGCGCGCTCGGCGAGACGATGGCCGTCACCTTCGTGATCGGCAACGCCCATCACGTCTCGGCTTCGCTGTTTGCGCCGGGCACGACGATCTCGGCCTCGATCGCCAACGAATTCACCGAGGCGGTGGGCGATCTCTACACCTCGTCGCTGATCGCGCTCGGCCTCATCCTCTTCTTCATCACCTTCATCGTTCTGGCCATCGCTCGCTACATGCTGATGCGCCTGCAGCGGCAGGGGAGGTAACGTCATGGCCACCACTGCATCCCGGACGGCCGCCATGGACAGTCCGCTCTATGCGGGCCGCCGTCGCCGCAACGCCATCGCCAAGGGTCTGGCGTGGGCCGCCACGGCCTTCGGCCTGGGCTGGCTGGTCCTCATCCTCGGCGTTCTGCTCTACCAGGGCATCGGTGGGCTCTCGCTCTCGGTATTCACCGAGAACACGCCGCCGCCGGGCGCTGCAGGCGGCTTGCTCAACGCCATCATGGGCAGCATCGTGATGACCGTGCTGGCGGTGGTGATCGGCACGCCGATCGGCGTCCTCGCCGGCACCTATCTCGCGGAGTATGGCCGTCACGACAAGCTCTCGAGCGTCGTGCGCTTCATCAACGACATCCTGCTCAGCGCGCCGTCGATCGTGATCGGCCTGTTCGTTTACGAGATCCTGGTGGCGCCGATGGGCCACTTCTCGGGATGGGCCGGCGCCGTCGCCCTGGCCGTGATCGTGATCCCCGTCGTCGTCCGTACGACCGAGGACATGCTGACCCTGGTGCCCGACACGCTGCGCGAGGCCGCCGCCTCGATCGGCCTGCCGCGCGCCCACATGATCGTCCGCATCGCCTACCGCGCGGCGCAGGCCGGTATCGTTACAGGCATCCTGCTGGCCATCGCCCGCATCAGCGGCGAGACGGCGCCGCTGTTGTTCACCGCCCTGAACAACCAGTTCTTCAGCCTGGACATGAGTGCGCCGATGC
This sequence comes from Reyranella sp., assembly GCF_052439685.1. Lineage (GTDB taxonomy): Bacteria > Pseudomonadota > Alphaproteobacteria > Reyranellales > Reyranellaceae > Reyranella. The sequence goes on along the minus strand of NZ_JBQVQG010000001.1, from coordinate 427,750 downwards.
CCAGCCTGCCGGTGGTCATCTTCCAGTTCGCCCTGTCGCCCTATGCCGAATGGCAGAAGCTCGCCTGGACCGGCGCGCTCCTGATCACCGTTACCGTCCTTGGGCTCAGCATCCTGGCCCGTTCGCTCACCTCCGCGAGGAAATCCTGATGTCCATGCCATCTACGGAAACGCCCAGCGTCGCCGTTCCCGTCGCGACGCACGCCAAGCTCGACGTCTCGAAGCTCACGCCCAAGATCTCGATCAAGAACCTCGAGTTCTTCTACGGCGACAGCCGGGCGCTCAAGGGCATCACGATGTCGCTCTACGCCAACAAGGCTACGGCGTTCATCGGACCCTCGGGCTGCGGCAAGTCTACCCTGCTGCGCATCCTGAACCGGATGTACGACCTCTATCCCGGCCAGCGCGCCACCGGCGACGTGATGTTCGACGGCGACAACCTGCTGCGCGACGGCCAGGATATCAACCTGCTGCGTGCCCGCATCGGCATGGTGTTTCAGAAGCCGACGCCGTTCCCGATGTCGATCTACGAGAACATCGCTTTCGGCATCCGTCTCTACGAAAATCTGCCCAAGTCGGAACTCGACGGCCGGGTGGAGCACGCGCTGCGCCGCGGCGCGCTGTGGGACGAGGTCAAGGACAAGCTGAACGCCAGCGGCCTGAGCCTCTCCGGCGGCCAGCAGCAGCGGCTCTGCATCGCCCGCACCGTGGCGGTGAAGCCCGAAGTCATCCTGTTCGACGAACCGTGCTCGGCGCTCGACCCGATCTCGACGGCGAAGATCGAGGAGCTGATCGACGAGCTGAAGCAGGACTACACGATCGTCATCGTGACCCACAACATGCAGCAGGCCGCCCGCGTCTCCGACTTCACCGCCTTCATGTACCTGGGCGAACTGGTCGAGTTCGGCGCGACGGCGACGCTGTTCACCACTCCGACCGACAAGCGGACGCAGGCCTACATCACCGGCCGGTTCGGCTGAGCGGCGACGAGAACGAGAAGAAGGGACAGACCATGCCCGAACATACATTGAAGCGGTTCGACGAGGAGCTGGAGCGGCTGAGCGCCACGATCAGCGAGATGGGCGGCCTGGCGGAAAGCCAGCTCGCACAGGCGATGCGCGCGCTGCGAGACCGCGATACGGAGGTCGCCGAGAAGGTGATCGTCGACGACCCGCGGGTCGACGCGCTCGACGAGGCGGTGCAGGAACAGACCGTCCGGCTGCTGGCCTTGCGCCAGCCCATGGCGGTCGACCTGCGCGTCATCCTGTCTTCGATCAAGATCGCCGCGGCGCTCGAGCGCATCGCCGACTATGCCAAGAACACCGCCAAGCGCAGCATCGTGCTGAGCCAGACCTCGGCGCCTTCGGCGGGGATCGCCGGGATCGAGCGGCTGGGCCGGCTGGTGCGCACGGCCCTCAAGGACGTGCTCGACGCCTTTGCCCAGGGCGACGTTGCCAAGGCTCGCGACGTGTGGGAACGCGACGAGGAGATCGACCAAGTCTACACTGGCCTGTTCCGCGAGCTTCTCACCTACATGATGGAAGATCCGCGCACGATCACCGGGTGTACGCATCTCATGTTCATGGCCAAGAACATCGAGCGCGCCGGGGACCACGTGACCAACATCGCCGAGCTGGTGAGTTTCCGCGCGACCGGCCATGGCTTCGAGGAAGACCGGCCGAAGGGCAGTGCCGCGATGTACGCCACGACGGGCAATGCGGCGGGTCCGACGCCGTGACGATGGTCGCCACCAGTCCCGCGCGGCGTGACGCGCACACCTCCACGATGAAGCCGCACGTGCTGGTCGTCGAGGACGAGTCGGCGCTGGTCGAGCTGCTGCGCTACAACCTCGAACAGTCCGGCTTCAAGGTTGCGGTCGCCTATGACGGCGAAGAGGCGCTGCGTTCGGTGCAGGAGGATGTGCCGGACCTCATCCTGCTCGACTGGATGCTGCCGCTGATGTCGGGGATCGAGGTCTGCCGCCAGCTGCGGCGCCAGACCTCGACCGCCAACGTGCCGATCATCATGCTGACGGCGCGCGGCGAGGAAGGCGATCGCGTACGCGGCCTCGACGCCGGCGCCGACGATTACGTGCCGAAGCCCTTCTCGCCCACCGAGCTGATCGCGCGCATCCGCGCGGTGCTGCGGCGCATCCGGCCGGCGCTGGCCGACGAGGCGCTGTCCTATGCCGACATCGTCATGGACCTGGTGGCGCATCGCGTGACGCGCGGCGGCAAGCCGCTCCATCTCGGACCCACCGAGTTCCGCCTGCTGCGCCACTTCATGGAACATCCCGGCCGCGTCTTCTCGCGCGAACAGCTCTTGGACTCGGTCTGGGGCAAGGACGTCTATGTCGAAGCGCGCACCGTCGATGTCCATATCCGTCGCCTGCGCATCGCGCTGAACGGCGACAACCATGCCGACGTGATCCGCACGGTCCGCGCCGCCGGCTATGCCCTCGACTCGACGCCGGGCTGACCGGCGCGCCGGGACTCGCGGGTTGTGCCGCCGGGTTTTCCACACGGCCAGTAACGGTTTTGTAGCGTCGGGCGCCTAGATAGAGCTTGCTCGTTCCTTGCAGGCACCCCACGCCCCGCTCCCCGGAACGAGCCGGTTCCCCGGCTCGGAAACGACACCGCAGCCGAGCCACTAACCCCTCCTTCCGTCAGGAAGGAGGGGTTTCTTTTTCGAAATGGCGGCGCACGATTACCGCCAGCACCAATGCCGGCAGGCCGAGCAGCGCGGTGTAGACGAAGAAGATCGCGTAGCCGCCGAACTTGTGGGTGGCGGTGAAGTCTTCCTGGAGCCTGTCGACGACCCACCCCGAGGAGCCGCCCAGAAGCTTTCCGGGCAGGGTCATGATCGAGGTGAACAGCGCGTACTGCGTCGCCGTGTAGGCCGTGTTGGTCAGGCCCGACAGGAAGGCGATGAAGATCGATCCGGACATGCCGCCCACCAGATTGTCGACGCTGATCGCGATGGTGAGGATCGTGAGGTCGGGCTCGCCCACCCAGGCGAGCCACGAGAAGGTGAGGTTGCTCGCCGCGATCAGGAACACTGCCGGCGCCAGAAGCCGCGCCGCGCCCATGCGAAACACCAGTGCGCCGCCCAGCAGCGCGCCCAGGATCGTCATGACGAATCCGAAGATCTTGGAGACGTCGGCGATCTGGTCCTTGCTGAAACCCATGTCGATGTAGAACGGGTTGGCCATGACTCCCATGGCGATGTCGGACAGCCTGAACAGGCCGATGAACAGCAGCAGCAGGACGGCCATCCAGCGGAAGCGCGCGAAGAAATCGACGAAGGGGCAGACGATCGCGCCATAGACGAAGATCAGCGCCTTGCGGACCCAGTTCGGCATGGTCCCGAGACCCGCGGCGAAGGCGGCCACCTTGCCTTCGAGCTCGCTCGTCCCGGCAGTCGCGCGGCGCTCCGGCTCCGAGATCAGGAGGGTCGTGAGGATGCCGACGAGGCCGAGCGCCGCCATCGTCTGGTAGGCCGCCGTCCAGGAAACGAACTGGGCCATGTAGAGGGCGCCCGCGCCTGCGGCGAGAACGGCGATGCGGTAGCCGAGCTGGTAGGTCGCCGCCGTCGCTCCCTGCAGGCTCGCATCCGTCGCCTCGATGCGGCAGGCATCGAGGGCGATGTCCTGGGTGGCCGAGGAGAACGCGACGATCAGCGCAAACACGACCATCCACCACAGGTCGGTGCGCGGGTCGCAGAACGCCATGGCGAGCAGGCCGCCCGCGATTCCGCTCTGGGCCAGCAACATCCAGGAGCGGCGCCGCCCGAGCCAGCGGGTCAACAGCGGCAAGGGCACGCGATCGACGACCGGCGACCAGACGAACTTGAAGGAATAGGTGATGCCGATCCAGCTGATGAAGCCGATGGCGGTGCGGCTGATGCCGTACTCGCGCAGCCACGCCGACAGCGTCGAGAAGACCAGCAGGAAGGGTAGCCCGGCCGAGAAGCCGAGGAACAGGAACTGGACGACGCGCGGATGGCGGTAGGTCGCAAGCGACTCCCGCCATCCCTTCGCCGGAGCGTCAGCGCTCAAATCAGGCCCTTCAGCGCCTGCTCGGGCCGCGCGCCGACATGGGAGATCACTTCGGCCGCGGCGATGCCGCCCAGCCGCGCGCATTCGGCCAGCGGCTTGCCATGGGTGAAGCCGAACAGGAAGCCCGCGGCGTAGAGATCGCCGGCGCCGGTCGTGTCGACGACCTTGGCGACGGGGGCCGCCGGGACCTCGTAGGTTTCATCGCCCTTGATCACGACCGAACCCTTCTCGCTGCGGGTGAGGGCGGCGATCTTGGCTTCCTTGCGTACTTCCGCGAGCGCCTGCTCGAAGGTCTCGACCTCGTAGAGCGCTTTGATCTCGGCCTCGTTGCCGAACAGGATGTCCACCTTGTTGCGGATCAGGTCGCGAAACTCTTCGCGGTAGCGATGGACGCAGAAGGAATCCGACAGCGTGATCGAGACCTGACGGCCGGCGGCACGGGCGGCGTCGAAGGCCTTGAGCACCGCCTGCTTGGCGGCCGGCGCATCCCACAGATAGCCCTCGACATAGGTGACCTGGGCCGAGGCGACGAGCCTGGCATCGATGTCGGCCGGGCCGAGACCGGTGCAGGCGCCGAGATAGGTGTTCATCGTGCGCTGGGCGTCGGGCGTCACCAGGATGAGGCAGCGCGCGGTCGCCGGGCCGTCGGTTGCGGGCGGAGTCTCGAAGGAGACGCCCGTGGCCTTGAGATCGTGGCCGAAGACGCCGCCCAGCTGGTCGTTGCGCACCTTGCCGATATAGGCGCCCTTGCCACCGAACGAGGCGATGCCGGCCATCGTGTTGCCGCACGAACCACCCGACACCTCGACGCCAGGGCCCATGCCGGCATAGAGCTGCTCGGCCCGTTCCTCGTCGATCAGCATCATGCTGCCCTTCACCAGGCCGTGCTTGCCGAGGAAGGCGTCGTCGGACCGCGAAATGACGTCGACGATGGCGTTGCCGATTCCCAGCACGTCGAAGGGGGCGGATGTCATGAAGTCTCCCACAGAATCACAGTGAAACCAGGTGCATGCCCGGCTTGGTCTCTTCCAGCAAGGTGACGATGCCGGCGACCGTGAAGGGGACGTCGGCCCGCAGGCCCGCGCGATCGATGTCGAGCGACCGCAGGCCCATTTCGCATACGATCAGCCGCGCGCCAAGCTCGACGCAGGCCTGCAGCAGCGTTTCGAAGTCGCCGACGCCGCGGGCGCGGTTACCCGCGTCGCGGTCCCAGTCGCGGAGCAGCGGGGGCGAGCCCTGCAGGGCTCGGATGCCACCCATGGTGAAGAACAGGACGGCGGGCTTGTTGACGGCCAGCGCCGCCGCCGCCAGCGCCAGACCGTAGTGGACGCTTTCGTAATCGTCGGAGCGCAGGATGACGGAGACGCCGCCTGCATTCAGGCCGTCGCTCATGCGCGCACGTCCGAGGTATCCCCGCAGGTCGGGCAATCGATCCGCTTGGTGACCGACAGCGTCTCGAAGGAGGCGTTGAGCGCGTCGTAGAGCAGCAGCGATCCCGAAAGCGAGCGGCCCACGCCGAGGATCTCCTTCACCACCTCGGTGGCCTGCAGGGTGCCCAGGGTGCCGGCCAGCGCGCCCAGCACGCCGGCCTGCGCGCAGCTCGGCACGGCGTCTTCCGACGGAGGCGCGGGAAAGAGGCAGCGCAGGCAGGGATGTCCGGCGCCCTGCCACGCCTTGTAGGTCGAGATCTGGCCGTCGAAGCGCAGGATGGCCGCCGAGACCAGCGTCTTGCGCAGCGCGTAGCAGACGTCGTTCAGCAGATAGCGTGTGGCGAAGTTGTCGCTGCCGTCGGCCACGATGTCGTAACCGGCGATGATGCGCCCGGCATTGTCTGCCGTGAGGCGCTCGTCATGGGCCTGCACGTTCACTTCGGGATTGATCTCTGCCAGCGCGCGGCGTGCGCTTTCGACCTTGGAAACACCTATGTCGGACGTGCGGTGAATCACCTGGCGCTGCAGGTTCGACAGGTCGACCGTGTCGTGGTCGATCACACCCAGCGTGCCGATACCAGCCGCAGCCAGATACTGCAGGAGGGGTGCGCCGAGGCCGCCGGCGCCGACGACCAGGACCTTCGCCGCAATCAGCCGCGACTGGCCGACGCCGCCGATCTCCGCCAGCACGATATGTCGCGCGTAACGGCGGATCTGCGTTTCTGACAGGTCAGGCAGCGATGTCATGGTCCGCTTATAGCATGGCGAGATGCCATGGATGCCTGTAGAGCCACCGCGCAATGAACACCACAACTCGTCCGACCCTGTCGCCGCTCCTCCTGGCGGTGCTCGCGCTGTTGTCAGCCTTCACCCCGCTTTCGATCGACATGTATCTGCCGGCCCTGCCGGTGATCGCGGTCGACCTCCAATCCTCGGCCGGCGATATCCAGCTCACGCTGTCGGCCTTCATGATCGCCTTCGGCGTGGGGCAGGTCTTCTATGGCCCCGCAGGCGACCGCTTCGGCCGTCGCCCGGTCATCCTGATTGGCCTGGTGGTCTACGTGCTGACGAGTATCGGTTGTGCGTTTGCCGCGGCGGCCGGCCATCTCATCACCCTGCGTTTCCTGCAGGGCCTCGCCGCCTGCGGCGGCGTCGTGCTGGCGCGCACGATGGTGCGCGACCTTGCTGAAAAGGATCACGCCGCGCGCGCCATGTCGCTCATGATGGCCTGTACCTCGATCGCGCCGATGCTGGCGCCGGTGATCGGCGGCCAGGTGATGTGGTTTGCCGGTTGGCGGGCCATTTTCTGGGTGCTGGCCTCCGCCGGTGTGATTGCCTTCGTCGTCGCCTGGTTCCAGCTGCCCGAGACGCTGAAGCCGGAGTATCGCCAGCCGCTGGTCTTCACCCAGATCCTGAAGCGGTTCGGCGAGCTGCTGACCACGCGCACCTTCATCGGCTACGCCTTGACCTCGTCCTTCATGTTCGCCGCCCTGTTCTCGTACATCTCGGGATCGCCGTTCGTCTTCATCGAGCGCTACGGGATTTCGCCCCGCTTCTACGGCGTGGTGTTCGGCGGCATGGTGGTCTTCATGACCATCGGCAGCCTGTTCAATGCGCGGTTCGTGCGCCTGCTGGGAGCAGGCCGCATCCTGCGCTTTGCGGTGATCGTTCCGGCCGTGTCCGGCGCGGCGGCGATGATCCTGGGCTGGATCGAGGCACGGTACGGCACGATCGGCCTGTGGCCCTTTCTGGTCTGCTTCGTCTTCCAGATCGCGACGCTGAGCCTGATCGCGCCCAATTCGACGGCGATGGCGATGCAGCACTACCCGCACATGGCCGGCACGGCGTCGTCGCTGATGGGTGTCATGACGTTCGGGGCCGGTGCGATCTTCGGCGCCATCGTCGGCCAGACCTTCGATGGCACCATCGCGCCGATGACGACCGCGATGGGCATTGCCGGCATCCTCTGCCTCATCTCCCACCGCACGCTGGTGCGGCGGGGGTAGGGCTACCGTCGCAGATCGATCGTCAGAAGGTCACCACGATCGTTGCCGACGGCAAGCTTGAAGCCGTCGGGCGACCAGGCGAGGCAGGTGATGGCCGCGCCATCGGCCATCTTCAGCACGACCGAGCGCCTGGTGCGGATGTCGCCGAGCTGCAGCTCACCGGAATCGTAGCCGCCGGCCACGAATTCCGCGGACGGGTGCGCGGCGACCACGGTCATGAGGCCGGCGCCCTCGTCGCCGAACTGCAGCGGCGGCTTGCCTTCGGGCCCTTTGCCGGCGAACGGCCAGGCGGTGAAGACCGGCTGCGAGGAGGTGTAGAGGAAGCGTGCGTCGGCGGTCCACGACAGCGACTTCACCTTGGCGGGATAGCCCTGCATGCGCATGTCGGTGGCCTGCGCCACACGCCAGACATGGATGTCGTTCTCCTGCGTGCCGGTGGCGATGAACTTGCCGTCGGTGCTCCAGCGCAGGGCCACATGACTGCCCTGCCAGGCGAAGCGGCGCGGCGGCAGCGCGACGTCCTTGCTCAGGCTCCACACGGTGATGCCACCGTAATGCGCGCAGGCGACCCGGCTGCCGTCCTTGCTGAAATCAAGAGCGGCCACCGTGCTGGGGTGCGGCCCGAATTCGCGCACCTCGCCGTCGCGGAGCAGGAACATGCTCTTGCCCGCCGAGGCGGCGACCGCGCCGGTCTTGTGGGCGACGAGATGCTCGAACCACTTGCCCTTCTGCGCCAGCAGCTCCGTCGCCGAGCCATCGGCGGCGAGGCGCAGCACGCGGCCATCGTCGCCGCCGCTCACGAATCCGTCGCCTGCCGGATCGCCGACCAGCGACAGCACGACACCCTTGTGAAGCGGAGCCGAAGCGTCGGGCGCTACCGCCTTGATGTCGGCGGGCAGGACGCGGACGACGCCATCTCCCAGCGCGAAGGCGACGGTCGTGCCGTCGCGGTTGAAGGCACAGGCTGCAACCGGAGCGTCGGTGGCGAGGGAGCGGGCCGGCGGCAGCGTCTGCTGCCAGGCCGGATTGGCGAGATCGATCTTCACGGTGCTACTTCAGGCAGTCTTCGAAGCCGCGCTGCAGGTTGTCGCCGTCGAGGTTGCGACCGATGAAGACGAGCTTGCTCGATCGCTTTTCGCCGTCCTTCCATTGCGTGCCCCAGGCGCTGTCCATCATCATGTGGACGCCCTGATAGACGTAACGGCGCGGCGCGCCGTCGATGGCGAGGATGCCCTTGCTGCGGAAGATGTCGGCGCCCTTGATCTGCAGCAGCGCGCCCATCCACTTCTGGAACTTGTCGGGATCGACCGGTCGCTCGGCGGTGATCGACAGGCTCCGGACCTCGTCCTCGTGATGGTGGTCGTGGCCACTGTGCAGGAAGTCGGGCTCGAACTCGAGGATGCGGCCGAGATCGAAGGCGCCCTTGTCGAGGATCGCGTCGAGTTCGATCTGGCTCTTCTGCGTGTGGAAGATGCTGGCGTAGCGGTTGATGCCGCGAATTCTGTCCTCGACCTTCTTGAGCTCTTCAGGGCTCACCAGGTCGGTCTTGTTGAGCAGGATGACGTCGGCGAAGGCCACCTGCTGCTCGGCCTCGCTGCCCTGCTCGAGCTGGCCGAAGAAGTGCTTGGCGTCGATCACGGTGACGATGGCGTCGAGCCGTGTCCTGGCCTTGACGTCCTCGTCGGTGAAGAAGGTCTGCGCCACCGGACCGGGATCGGCGAGGCCGGTCGTCTCGACCAGGATGCCGTCGAACTTGTCCTTGCGCTTCATCAGCCCTTCGATGATGCGGATCAGGTCGCCGCGTACGGTGCAGCAGATGCAACCGTTGTTCATCTCGAAGACTTCCTCGTCGGCATTCACCACGAGGTCGTTGTCGACGCCCAATTCGCCGAATTCGTTCACGATGACGGCGTATTTCTTGCCGTGCTGCTCGCTCAGGATGCGGTTGAGAAGCGTGGTCTTGCCGGCACCGAGATAGCCGGTCAGCACGGTGACCGGGACTTGCGCCGATGTCTGTGGGGTGGCCATGAGAGGTCCTCGAAATTGACCTTTGAGATAGGGTGGGACGTGCAAAGAGTCCAGTTGCGACCGTTTGTTGACAGTCCGCGAGCCCATCGCCTAAACGTCCGATAGCAAGACGCACGAGAAGATCGCGTCATTGGAGTTGGGGGATCGGATGGGCTTGCGTGGTCTTTTGTTCGTCGCGCTGGCGTTCGTCGTGGCCGGCTGCGAGACTTACTCGGCGCCCCGTTACGGAATGTCTGCCGACAATATCGTCGCCTTGAAGAGCCTCGCGCCTGCCCAGATTGCGGTCGGCCCCTTCACCGAGGCCCAGCAGTTCAGCGACGGCTGTCGTGCGGCAGGCCCCATTACGGCGGCCGACCGGCTGGGTTTCGGCGCCTACATCCGCAAGGCATTCGTCGACGAATTAAAGATCGCCGGCGTCTACGCTGACAATGGCAGCGTCACCCTGACGGGCACGGTCGACAAGCTCGCCTTTTCCTCGACGGTCGCCTACTGGGACATCTGGCTTACGGTGAGCTCCTCGAACGGCCGGTCCGTCAGCGTGCAGGAGCACTATACGTTCGACGGCGCCTTTGCGGCCGTGACTGCCTGCAAGCGCGTTGCCGATGCCTACTTCCCGGCCGTGCAGAACGTGTTGCAGAAGCTGATCGCGTCGCCGGATTTTCGCAGTCTGGTCTTGCCGAACTGATGCGGGCTAGAGCCGCTCGCCCCTGATCAGCTTGGGCAGGTCACCGACCAGGCCCATTGCGTGACGAACGAAGAACTTCCGCAGCGCCGGCACGCGGTTGACGGCGCCGAGGCCGGCATCCCGTACCAGCCGGATCGGCGCGATGTCGTTCGAGAACAGACGATTGAGGAGGTCGGTGGCGGCGACCATGGTGAAATTGTCCGCCCGGCGCCATTGCGCGTAGCGCTCCAGCGTATCCGCACCGCCGACGTCGAGGCCGAGGCGTTTGGCGTCGACCATCACCTCCACCAGTGCCGCGATGTCCCGAACGCCGAGGTTGTAGCCTTGGCCTGCGATGGGATGGATGCCATGCGCGGCATCGCCCACCAGCACCAGCCGCGTGTCGACATAGCGCTCGGCATGGACGAGGCGGAGCGGATAGGACCAGCGCGGTCCTGCCGCCTCGACCGGCCCGAGATGGTCACCGAAGCGGCGCGCGAACTCCGCCTGGAAGCGGGGTGCATCCAGTTCGAGCAGGCGACGCGCGAGATCGGAACGCTCCGTCCAGACGATCGAAGAACGGTGTTCGCCGCCCGGACCGTCGGTCATCGGCAGGATGGCGAAAGGCCCCCCGGGCAGGAATTTCTCCTGGGCGACGCCGCGATGCGGCTCGGCATGGTGGGCGACCAGGACGATCGCGATCTGGTCGTACGACCAGTTGCGCGCGCCGATGCCGGCCTCCTCGCGCATCGAGCCGAGGCGGCCCTCGGCGGAAGCGATCAGGCGGGTGGCGAGGCGACGGCCGCTCTTCAAGGTCAGCCCGGCACGCGCCGGGTCACGTTCGGTGTCGACCACCTCGTCGGGCGACACGAGTTCGACCTTCGGGCAGGTGGTGAGCCGGCGCAACAGCGCCGCACGCAGGAAGCGGTTCTCCACGATCCAGCCCATCGGCGCCGCCGCTTCGGGATCCTCCGCGGCCTCGCGATGATCGAAATGGAGAAAGAACGGGCTCGCGCGGCCATCGTGGCTCGCGTCGGAGATGCGGATGTCGCGGATCGGCTCGGCGTGGGGCGCCACATCGTCCCAGAGGCCCAGCGCCGCGAACAAACGCTGGCTGGTGTAGGCGAGGGCGGTGGTGCGGCCGTCGAAGGCGGGTTCGGCCAGTGCCGCGAGAGGGACTCGGTCGATCAAGGCAGTCGAGAGGCCCGACTCGCCAGCGGCAAGGGCGAGAAGGCTGCCGTTGAGGCCGGCACCTACGACGGCAAGGTCGAAGGGCACGCCAGCGGATACCGGATCGAAGGGGCGGCTAACCATGGACCATAGATGGCAGCCGCCCCGCAGGGCGGCAACCCTCTATGGCTGCATGGATCGATTGATCGAGGTCAATGACCTGACGATCAGAACGTCTTCGAGATACCGACGATGACGCGGCTGGCGCAGTTCTGGGTGCCGAGGCAATCCTGAACGCTGAGGTTCGTGCCGGTGTAGGCGGCGGAGAGATCGAAGCCGTAGACCGAGACCACGAGGCCGAGCTGCCAGTCCCAGTAATTGTTGCTGGGGATGCCGTAGTTGGTGAAGCGCTCGACATACTGGTTGCCGATGGTACCGAAGGCCTTGAACGCCACGTTTTCGTTGACGTGGAGGAACGGCATGGGAACGGTGAGCGAGGCCCACTTGTACCAGGCATTGCCGGAGTTGGCGAAGAAGTTGGGGCTGAAGCGGACGGCGGCGCTGAGCTGGGCGACGCCGAAATCGTATCCGGCGACGAGGCCGAACTCGTTGAAGTCGTAGAACAGGTCCGAGGGTGCGCCGAGATAGTTGTAGCGGATGTAGCCCAGGTCGAAGGTGAGCTTGTCGTCCATGAGCTTCAGCTTGAGGCCGGTGACGAGGTCGACCTCTGCCCAGGTGCCGGTGTTGGGGAAGTCGACGTTCGAGCCCCAGGCGCCGACATAGGCGCTGAGCGGGATCTTCTCGCTGACGGTGGGGGTCTCGTAGCCGAGCGAGGCCTGGACGGCGACCTGACGCTGAGTCTGCGAGATACCGCGATAGGAGTACTCGTTGAGAACTGCCAGGCCAGCCGTGAAGCTGCCGCCGAACGGAGCCTTCCAGGTCTCCTTCTCAGGTGCCGCCGGCGTGGTTGCCGCATCGGGCGTACCCTGGGCCGTCTGCTGATCCTTCGTGACCGTCACGGTCTGCGGATCTGGTGTTCCCTGTGCATAGGCTGTGCTTGTTGCGCAGAGAGTAATCAGTGCAGTAGCCAGAACAGCGGTTTTTTTAAGCAACACGACCACCCCCAAAGACTTATGACTTGTTTCCGCCCCATTTCCTGCAAGCCGCGTGCCAAGGATCAATGCAATTTGTCGAGGTGGAATTTGGCACGCCCCTTGCTGGCATCGAATTGAATTTTGGGGGCGGGCGTGCCGCCCGTTGGAGGACAGGCGCAAATGAAAATGATCGTGGCAATCTTCAAACCCTTCAAGCTGGACGAGGTCAGGGATGCCCTGACGGCGCTCGGCATCCAGGGCTTGACCGTAAGCGAAGTGAAGGGATTCGGCCGGCAGAAAGGCCAGACCGAAATCTATCGCGGCGCAGAGTATGCCGTGAGTTTCCTGCCGAAGGTGAAGATCGAGGTCGTGATCGACGACATCCTGGTCGAGCGTGCCGTCGAGACCATCCGCAAGGCGGCGGGCACCGGCAAGATCGGCGACGGCAAGGTCTTCGTCATGCCGGTCGAGCAGGCGATCCGTATCCGCACCGGCGAGTCCGGCATCGAAGCGCTGTGATCCGACACCAGAATCAACTCGAGAACCAGGGGACAACGATGAAGTTCAAGACCAATTCGGTGCTGGCGGGCGCGGGGGCGGCCGCGGTGCTGCTTCTGCCGGCGCTTGCGCTGGCTCAGGCTGCCGCGCCGGCCGCCGCTCCGGCGGCTGCGGCTGCGGCTGCCGCGCCCAAGCTCGATACCGGCGACACGGCGTGGATGCTGACCTCGACGGCGCTCGTTCTGATGATGACCATCCCGGGCCTCGCGCTGTTCTACGGCGGCATGGTCCGCAAGAAGAACGTGCTGGCGACGGTGATGCAGAGCTTCGCCATCACCTGCATGATCTCGGTCCTGTGGCTGATCGTAGGCTACAGCCTGGCCTTCACGCCAGGCAGCTCGATCATCGGCGGGCTCAGCCGCATCTTCATGGCGGGTCTCACCCTCGACGGCGTGCATGATCTCGCCAAGACGATCCCCGAGACCGTCTTCATGAGCTTCCAGCTCACCTTCGCCATCATCACGCCGGCGCTGATCGCCGGCGCTTTCGCCGAGCGTATGAAATTCTCGGCCATGATGTGGTTCATGGCCCTGTGGTCGCTGATCGTCTACGCGCCGATCGCCCATTGGGTGTGGGGCGGCGGATTCCTCGGCGACTGGGGCGTCCTCGACTTCGCGGGCGGCACGGTCGTGCACATCAACGCCGGCGTCGCGGGCCTCGTCTGTGCGCTCGTCATCGGCAAGCGCAAGGGCTTCGGCACCGAGAACATGGCGCCGTTCAACCTAGTCTACTCGGTGATCGGCGCGGCCCTCCTGTGGGTGGGCTGGTTCGGCTTCAACGCCGGCTCCGCGGTCGGCGCCAGCCCCAATGCCGGCATGGCAATGGCGGTGACGCAGTTCGCGGCGGCCGCGGCGGCCATGGCCTGGATGTTCGCGGAGTGGGTGACGCGCGGCAAGCCGTCGGTCCTCGGCATCATCTCGGGTGCCGTCGCCGGCCTCGTTGCGATCACCCCGGCCTCGGGCTTCGTGACCCCCATGGGTTCGCTGGCCATCGGCATCGTCGCCGGCCTGGTCTGCTTCTGGGGCGCCACCGGCCTCAAGAAGGCGATGGGCTACGACGATTCGCTCGACGCGTTCGGCGTGCACGGCATCGGCGGTTTCGTTGGCGCCATCCTGACCGGCGTGTTCGCCGTGGAAGTGATCGGCGGCGAGGGCAAGAAGGGACTGATCGACGGCAACGCCGGCCAGGTCCTGACGCAGCTCTGGGGCTCGCTGGTCTGCATCGCCTGGTGCGCGGTCGCTACCTTCATCATCCTCAAGGTCGTCGATGCCCTGATCGGGCTGCGCGTGACGAACGAGGAAGAGATCGAAGGTCTCGACATCAACCTGCACGGTGAGACGATCCACTAGGACCGTCTCCTCTCGAGATCGGGAACCCCTCTCTCCTCCTGGTTCCCTCTCATCCGCCGCACCGTGTCGCGGCGGACCCTAGGGCCCGGCGAGCCTCTCGCCGGGCCCTCTTTCTGTCCGGCGTTTGACGCCGCGAACGCGAGGCGCCAGTCTGTCGGAAGTGCCGGAAGGCAGGAGGGGAAGACAGATGAAGCTCGTGTCCGCCATCATCAAACCGTTCAAGCTCGACGAGGTGCGCGACGCGCTGACCGGCGTCGGCGTGTCGGGTCTGACGGTGAGCGAGGTCAAGGGCTTCGGTCGCCAGAAGGGCCAGACCGAAATCTATCGCGGTGCCGAGTATCTCGTGAGCTTCCTGCCCAAGGTGAAGATCGAGATCGTGGTCGACGATGGCCAGGTCGAGCGCGCCGTCGAGGCCATCCAGAAAGCGGCCCATACCGGCAAGATCGGCGATGGCAAGATCTTCGTCACGGCGGTCGAGCAGGCCGTGCGCATCCGGACCGGTGAGTCGGGTTCCAACGCCCTATAGGCGCGATTGGGCTGACTAAGGAATAGGCAATTCCATCGGCCGTGCGGCGTCATGCCCGACTACCGCTTGTGGTCGGGCGCAGGAGAGGCGCAAACCCTTCCAGCGTCTCAAGAAACAAGCCTATTCCATTGTTGTGATTGGCAAATTTGTTCCATAGAATGTGGCAATAGGCTGGCCTTTCGGTTGGCACCTTTATTTTGTTCGGCCGGTTCGGCCACTGGATACGAGAATGTTCAATCCGCGCCTGACAGAGACGCTGACAGACTTCCCCTTTGCGCGACTGAACGCTCTCATCGCCCCGATCACGCCGCCTGCGCACCTGTCGATGATCAACATGTCGGTGGGGGAACCGCAGGGCGCGATGCCCGCCTTCGCGCGGCAGATCGTGATCGACGAAGTCGATGGCTGGAACCGCTATCCGCCGAACCAGGGTCTGCCCGACCTCAACCTCGCGATCTGCGAGTGGCTGACCCGCCGTTACAAGCTGCCGCAGGGGCTGCTCGACCCCAACGTGCACGTCCATCCGACGGCCGGCAGCAAGGAGGGGGTCTACATCATCTCCACGGTGGCGACGCCGCAGGAGAAGGGTGGCGGCAAGCCGATCGTTGCGCTGCCCAATCCGTTCTACCAGGCCTATCTGGGCGGGGCGGTCCTGTCGGGTGGCGAGCCGCTGCTGGTCAACGCCGAAGCTTCGAACGGCTTCCTGCCGGACTACGAGAGCCTCGATGAAGCGACCTGGCAGCGAATGTCGGTCGTCTATCTCTGTTCGCCCGCCAATCCGCAGGGCGCGATCGCCAGCAAGGAATATCTGCAGAAGCTGCTGAAGCTCTGCCGCAAGTACGACGCCGTGCTGGCCGTCGATGAGTGCTACGCCGAGATCTACACCGGTGCGCCGCCGCCGGGCGCGCTCGAAGCCGCCCTCGAGATCGACGAGACCGGGGGCAAGGATCCGTTCCGCAATCTCGCGGTCTTCCATTCGCTGTCGAAGCGGTCGAACGCGGCGGGCCTGCGCTCGGGCTTCATGGCCGGCGACCCGAAGCTGGTCGCGATGGTGCTGCGCTGGCGCAGCTATGGCGGGCCGCAGATTCCTTTCGCCGTCCAGAAGGCGTCGGCCGCGCTGTGGCGCGAGGAGACGCATCCGGTCCAGACGCGCGAATGGTATGTGAAGAATTTCCGGATCGCCGAACAGATCCTGCACAACCGCTTCTCCTACTACACACCAGGTGGCGGCTTCTTCCTGTGGCTCGATGTCGGCGACGGCGAGGAAGCCACGCGCAAGCTGTGGGGCGAGGCCCACGTCAAGGTACTGCCGGGGGCCTATGCCTGCCGTGAGACCGACGGGATCAACATTTCGCAGCGCTACATCCGCGTAGCGCTGGTGCATGACGAGAAGACCACCCGCGAGGGGCTCCAGCGCCTCGCGTCCGTTCTGTAGGGAGCGCAACCGCGCATGGCCATGCTGAGCCTCTCTTCAGCGTTGCAGCCCAGGACCTCCATCCTGCCGGAGGGTGGGCGCGATTTCCTGCGACGCCGCATGATGGAGATCGTCGGCGTGGCGACGGCCGGATTCGGCCTGGCGTTGATGATGGCGCTGTTCACCTACAGCCCCGGCGATCCTTCGCTCAATCACGCCACGGCGCGCGCGCCCAACAACCTGCTCGGCCTGCCCGGCGCCTATGTCTCCGACCTGCTGCTGCAGACCTTCGGTCTCGCCATCATCCTCGCTCCCGTCGCCTTCATCACCTGGGGCGTACGCATGGTGCGCACCCATCATCTCGGCTTCTTCGGCCTGCGTCTCTCGCTGCTGCTGCTGGCACTGCTGATGATGAGCGTGGCCTGCGTGGGGCTGGGCGATGTCGGCGGTGCCGCCACCCATGCCGGACCGGGTGGGCTGGTCGGTCTCGCGCTGGTCGGCCGTTTCCGCGAGCTGGTGCTCACCCATTCGAGCGGCGGCGCGCTCACTTTCATCGAACCCGGTGCGGCGGCCCTCGCCTTCATCGCGATGGCCCCGGCACTCGGCATGAACCGCACGGATCTGCCGCTGATCTTCCGCATCCTGCGTGCGCCCTTCCTGTGGGTCGTGTGGGGCATGCGGGCGGCCGTGGATCTGTGGCGCGGCAAGCCGCAGGCGCTTGAGGAAGAGAACGAGCCACCGGCGCCCCACATCGGCTATGCCGAGATCCCGGGCGAGATCGACGCCAGCCAGTACGATCCGGCGCATTTCGAGAACCGCTACGAGCAGATTCCCGAGGAAGGCGCGGTGCTGCCGGCGCGCGATTCGCTGATGGTCGATGCGCCCTATGCCCCGATCGAGCGGCCGGCCGACGACATTCCCGAGGCGCCCGGCGGTCTTCGTATGCACTCGCCGGTGCTGGACGAAGCGGCCCCGTCCCGTGTCGAAGAGCGCAGCTTCCTCAGCCGCCTGACCGGCGGCCTGCGGATCGAGCCCTTCATGCGCCGCCCGGCGACGGCCACCGCGGCCGCGGCGGAACGCATCGAGCCGGGCTTCAGCGGATACGAGCCTGCGCCTGCGCCTGCGCCGGCGCATTACCGGCAGCCGGTTGCCGACGAGGAATTCGAGGCACCGCCGCCGGTCGCCGTCGCACCGCCACCTTCGCCCGCGGCCGAGGAGCTGGTGGACGAGGAGACCGACGACAATCCGTTCGCGCCCGACAATGCGCTCGACGTCGAGCAGCCGGCGGCCGCGCCGCCAGCCGCCGCGGTAAAGATCGTGCCGCGCAAGTCGGCCGCGCCGCAGGGCAAGCGCGCCGCCAAGGCTGGCCAGCGTGAGCTGGCCCTCGGGGCCGATTACCAGCTGCCGCCGCTCGACATCCTGTCGCTGCCGTCGAGGGTCAACGCCCAGCCCAAGATCGACGAGGAGGCGCTGGAGCAGAATGCACGCCTGCTCGAGACGGTGCTCGAAGATTTCGGCGTCAAGGGACAGATCGTGAAGGTGCGGCCGGGACCGGTCGTGACCCTCTACGAGCTCGAACCCGCGCCCGGCACCAAGTCGAGCCGCGTCATCGGTCTTGCCGATGACATCGCCCGCTCGATGAGCGCGGTCTCGGCGCGCGTCGCCACCGTCCCCGGCCGCAACGTCATCGGCATCGAGCTGCCCAATGCCAAGCGCGAAACGGTGTTTCTGCGCGAACTGCTGTCGACCAAGCACTACGAGGATGGGCGCCTCGGCCTGCCGCTGGCGCTGGGCAAGGATATCGGCGGCGACCCCGTCATCGCCGACCTGGCCCGCATGCCGCATCTGCTGATCGGCGGTACCACCGGCTCGGGCAAGTCGGTGGCGGTCAACACCATGATCCTGTCGCTGCTCTACCGGCTGACGCCGGATCAGTGCCGCTTCATCATGATCGACCCCAAGATGCTGGAACTCAGCGTCTATCAGGACATTCCCCATCTCCTGACGCCCGTCGTCACGGAACCGCGCAAGGCGATCGTCGCCCTGAAGTGGGTCGTGCGCGAGATGGAGGACCGCTATCGCGCCATGAGCGCGGTCGCCGTGCGCAACATCGCGGGCTACAACGAGAAGCTCATCGAGACGGCCCGAAAGGGCGGGGTGCTGACCCGCAAGGTCCAGACCGGCATCGATCCCGAGACGCGCAAGCCCACCTTCGAAGACGAAGAGATGGACCTGAGGCCGCTGCCCTTCATCGTCGTCATCATCGACGAGATGGCCGACCTGATGCTGGTCGCAGGCAAGGAGATCGAGGCCACCGTACAGCGCCTGGCACAGATGGCGCGTGCGGCCGGTATCCATGTCGTGATGGCCACCCAGCGGCCGTCGGTCGACGTCATCACCGGCACCATCAAGGCCAACTTCCCGACTCGAATTTCCTTCCAGGTGACGTCCAAGATCGACAGCCGCACCATCCTGGGTGAGCAGGGCGGCGAGCAGCTGCTGGGGCAGGGCGACATGCTGTACATGGCCGGCGGTGGCAAGATCGCCCGCGTCCACGGCCCCTTCGTCAGCGACGGCGAGGTCGAGGAGGTGGTTCGTCACCTGCGGGCCCAGGGCGCGCCGGCCTACATCGAATCGGTCACCGACGATCCCGACGGCGAGGGCTCGGGGAGCGGCTTGCCGGGCGATGCCGAGGAGAGCGAGAGCGACCAGCTCTACGACCAGGCCATCGCGCTGGTGGCCCGCGAGCGCAAGTGCAGCACGTCTTTCATCCAACGTTACCTCCAGATCGGCTATAACAGGGCCGCCCGTATCGTCGAGCGCATGGAGCGCGAGGGCGTGGTCAGCTCCGCAAACCATGTCGGCAAGCGCGAGGTCCTGGCCCGTGACATCGACGACCGGGAGCGCTGAACGTCCCGTCTGATTGAGGGGCGAACGAGGTACGATGACAGATCAAGCCCCGTCCGGATCGGTTCCCGGGACCCCGGTCGCAAGTAATCCTGGTGGGCAAGGCACCGTCGGGGCGGCTTCGGTTCGACGCCGGCGTCGTTTCCCGCTGGTCTGGCTGGTGCCCATCGCGACGGCGCTGATTGCCGGCTGGCTGGCGTGGGACGCTTTCTCCAAGCGCGGCCCCGTGATCACCGTGTCGTTCGACACGGCCGCCGGTCTCACGGCCGGTCAGTCCCAGCTCAAGTATCGCAACGTCGTCATGGGAACGGTCAAGACCATCACCATCCCGCCCGACCTGTCGAAGGTGCTGGTGACGATCGAGACGGTGAAGGAAGCCGAGCCTTTGCTCACCGACAAGACGATCTTCTGGGTCGTGAAGCCGCAGCTCTTCGCCGGCAATATCTCCGGCCTCGAGACCATTCTGTCGGGCTCCTATATCGGCATGCGGCCGTCATCCGAGGCGGGCGCCACAAAACGTGAATTCGTCGGCCAGGAAGACCCGCCCATCCTCCAGGCCTCGGTCAAGGGAACGACCTTTCGGCTCGACTCCAGGAGGCTGGGATCGATCAGCCTCGGCGCACCGATCTTCTTTCGCGATATCGAGGTCGGCACGGTGCTGGGATGGGACCTGCACGATCTTGCCAGCCGGGTCGCCATTCATGCCTTCGTGCGCGCACCCTACGACCGCTACGTGCGCGACGATTCGAATTTCTGGAATGCGTCCGGCCTGTCGATCTCGCTCGGCGCCAACGGCGTCAACATCGAGATGGAATCGCTGCGCGCCATCCTGCTGGGCGGCATCGCCTTCGATACCGCACATGATTCGACCGCCCCGATCAGCCAGGCCGGTCATCGGTTCAAGCTCTATACCAACCTCGAAGAGGCCAAGTCCGCGGGCTTCGGCCAGCAGATCAAACTGATCTCCTATTTTCCCGGCTCGGTCGCCGGCGTGACGGAAGGGGCCGAAGTCAGGTTCCACGGCCTCAAGATCGGCGAGGTTACCCGTGTCGGACTGGTCTACGATCCAAAGACCGACCGCATCGTCGCGCCGGTCCATTATCGTGTCGAATCCGGCAGGGTCAGCAATCTCGCAAAGACCCGGGGAATGGAGCCCATCAACGTCGCCGAGGAGATGATCAAGCGCGGACTGCGCGCGACGCTGCAGGCGCCGAGCCTGATCAGCCCGCAGAAGGTCATAGCGCTGGAGGTCTTGGCCGATGCCAAGCCGGGCGAGCTCACCGAGGAAGACGGCCACTATGTGATCCCGGCCGCCGAACTCGGCGGTTTCGACAGCATCACGGCGTCGGCCAGCGAACTGCTGAGCAAGATCAACCGCATCGATTTCGACAAGATCGGCAACAGCCTGGTCAGCGCCTCGGTCGGAATCGACCAGATGATAAACGGGCCGCAGATCAAGACGACCCTGGCGGCCCTCGAGAAGGCGATGATCGACGTCCAGGACATCGCGCGGAAACTCGACGTCGACGGAACGCCGGCCCTGAAGCGCCTGCCCGACATCGCGTTGCAGTTGCAGGAGGCCATGACGAAGGCCAATCGCCTGATCGGTTCGGTCGATAAGGGATACGGCGATACCTCGAAGTTCCATCGCGACCTCGACCGCCTGATGCCGCAGATCACCGATGCGGCGCGCTCGATCCGCGCCCTGGCCGATCTTCTGTCGCGTCACCCCGAGGCCCTGATCAAGGGCCGCACCAACACGGGCAAGGAATGAACTCCATTTCACTCGGCCGCCGCCGCTTCGGCCTCCTCGCCTTTCCGGTGCTCGCCGCGCCGGCTCTTCAGGCCTGCGGTTCCTCGCCGGAACCCGTCCTCTACACGCTCGCCGTGCGACCGGGTCCGGTGCTGCCCCGGGGGCCGCGCATCGTGCAGGTGCGCGACATCGGTCTGCCCGGCTATCTCGACCGCAAGGAGATCGTCCGCTCGACCGACGACTTCAAGCTCGATGTCCGTGCCAACGCCTGGTGGGGCGAGCCGGTCGGCGGGATGCTGGCGCGGACCATCGTGCTCGAGCTGTCGCAGCGCCTCCCGGGCAGCCAGGTCTACAGCGAAGCCGGCTCGATCACGGCGGATCCCTATGCCACGGTCGGCGTCGACATCCAGCGCTTCGACGCCGACAAGGCGGGCAATGTCATCCTGCTGGCGCAGGTCGCGATCCAGTTCAACCGGCCGACCCGTACCGCCGCGCGCAACTTCTCGATCTCCAAGCCCGTACCGACGCCGGACACGCCGGGCCATGTCGCCGCCATGAGCGACGCGCTCGGCGAGCTGTCGGACGGCATCGCCACGCTGCTTCAGTAACGCCATGCTGCGGGCCTTCGCCGTGCCGCGCGACCCAGGTCCCCTGGTGACGTCGCCGCAGCTCAGGGAATGCCCTGGCTGCGGCCTGTTCCAGATCGTGCCGGCGATGGCGGCCAACATGCGCTCCGACTGCGAGCGCTGCGGTACGCGGCTGCGATCGACGCGAGCCGATCCGACGGGCCGCTGCCTGGCGCTCACCTTCACCTCGCTGGTGCTGTTTGCCATCCTGTGGCTTGCGATGCTGATGAAGGTCTCGACCGCCGGCATCGTTCACGAGACCACCATCCTTTCCGGCCCGTCCGAGCTGGTGCGCCATGGCCTGTGGCCCTTGGCCCTCGCCGTCTCCTTCACCACGGCGTTTGCGCCGCTCATCAAGTTCGCCGGCACGCTCTACGTGCTGGTCGGGCTGCGCATGCGGACCCTGCCGCCCAATCTGCGCGGCATCTTCCTGATCTCCCGGCGCATGGGTACCTGGGCGATGCTCGAGGTGCTGCTGCTGGGCGTGTTCGTGGCCTACACCAAGCTGGGCGACCTCGTCACGATCGAGCTGGGGCCGGCGGTCTATGCGCTGGGCGTCCTCACGGTGGTGATCGTCTGGGCCGAACTCGCCCTCGATCCGCAGGCCGTGTGGGAGGAGATCGAGCGTCGCGGCCAGACCCACGCGCCGATGCCCCCGCTCGCGCCGCTCGAATACCGGCCGGGCGCCGCCGGGTGCGAGGAATGCAAGCTCGTCTGCGTGCCGTCCGAACATGACGGGCGTTGTCCCCGCTGCGGCTCGCGCGTTCACGAGCGCAAGCCCGACAGCCTCAATCGGACTCTCTCCCTCTCCCTTGCAGGCGCCATCCTCTACATCCCGGCCAACGTTTATCCGGTGCTGACGGTGATCCAGCTCGGCTCCGGCGCACCCAGCACCATCATGGGGGGCGTCGAGGAACTCGTCTCATCCAAGATGTATCCGCTGGCGCTTCTGGTCTTCTTCGCCAGCGTCCTGGTGCCGCTGTTCAAGCTGATCAGTCTGATCGGCATGATTTCAGTCACCTCGCTGCCCGGCACGGCGCAAACCGCCGGCGTGTTCCTGCGCCAGCGCACGAAGCTCTACTTCATCGTTGCCTGGATCGGCCGCTGGTCGATGGTCGACATCTTCATGGAATCCTTGCTGGGGGCACTCGTGCAGTTTGGGCGCGCGGTGACCATCGATCCCGGCATGGGTGCGCTGGCTTTCTGTGCCGTGGTCATCGTCACCATCGTCGCTGCCGAGGCCTTCGATCCGCGCCTCATGTGGGATGCCGCCGCGCGCAATCCCCATCGACAGGGCCGACCCTCCGCGGTCCCACAAGGCAGCGCGGCCAGGGCGCTTCCTGCCGGCTGAACGTCCGACCAAGGATCGACTGCGGATTTTTCTGCCCAGCGAATAACGCCGCAGCGCCCGGATTGACTCGCTCCGGCTCGAATGTCCTAATGTCATAACAATAGAAGAGCCGATGTCATGAGGCACGGCCACAACATCCCTGGGAGGGAACGATGAGGGCTTTCAAGGCCGCCATCCGCGCGTTCGCGTTCGCAGCTTTCGGCACGCTGTCCGTTGCGACGGCGCGCGCCGAGGACATCGTCGTCACCCATTACGGCTCGCTGCTCTATGGCGTGCCCTACGCCATCGCGATGGAGAAGGGCTACTTCAAGGAAGCCGGCGTCGACATCACCGGTATCCTGACGTCGAAGGGCGGGGGAACCAGCGTCCGCAACATGATGGCGGGCGACACGCTGTTCGCCGAAGTGGCTCTGCCGGCGGCGCTCGCAGCCATCAAGGAAGGCTTCAACATCAAGATCATCAGCGGTGGCACCAACGGCCGCAGCTCGTTCTGGGTGACCCGCGTGGGCGAGGCAATCGATAAGCCGGCCGACCTCAAGGGCAAGCGTTTCGTCTATTCGCGTCCGAAGTCGGTGAGCGAGGCGATCACGCTCTCGGCGCTGAAGTCCTGGGACATCACCGCCGCCGACGTGAAGATGGTGGCCATCGGCGATTTTGGTGCGGGCCTCACCGCGCTCGAACACAGCAAGGTCGACGTCGCCATCATCCCCGAGCCGATCTACTCCCAGAAGGAAAAGGCCGGTGTGAAGTACAAGACGCTGGGCTGGATCGACGAGAAGCTGCCGGCCTATGCCCAGACCGTCGGCATCGCGACCGACGAGACCATCGCCAAGCACGGGCCCAAGCTGAAGGCGGTGATCGAGGCGCGTCGCAAAGGCGTCGAGTTCCTCCATGCCAATCCCAAGGAAGCCGCGCAGATCGTCGCCAAGGCCTACAACCTGCCGCTCGACGTCGTGACCAACGCCATCGCCAACGTCACGAAGATGAACCCGACCTGGTGGGGCAAGGGGCAGCTCGAGATGCCGTTGATGCAGTCGATGGCCGATGCGCTGGGATCGGTCGGCGCGCTGCAGCTGCCGGTCGACTGGAAGGCGGCGACGGACCCCCAGTTCGCCCCTGTCGCGGCGAAGACCCAATGATCGCGGGGGCGCCGCGGCTGGCGGCCGTCGAAAGCACGGCCGCCCACAAGATCCATGCGCGTCTCGACGGCGTGACGCGCGTCTACCCGCCGCGCGCGGGCCATGGTGAAGTCCATGCGCTCGGTCCGATCTCCTTCGACCTGATTGCAGGCGAGTTCTTCAGCGTCGTCGGACCGTCCGGATGCGGAAAGTCGACCCTGCTCGACGTGCTGTCCGGTCTCGCCGTTCCTTCTGCCGGCACGGTCGAGTTCGAGGGCAAGCCGGTTCGTGGCGAGGTCCCCGACGGCGTCGGCGTCGTGTTCCAGGAGGATGCGAGCTTTCCCTGGCTCACCGTCGAGGACAATGTCGCCTTCGGTCTGCGGCGGGCCGGCGTCGATGCGGCGGAGAGCAAGCGGCGTGTCGACTTCGCCGTCGGTTTCATGGGGCTGCGCGACTTCCGGCGTGCCTATCCCAGCCAGCTCTCGGGCGGCATGCGCCAGCGCGTCTGCATCGCGCGCACGCTGGTGATGCAGCCGCGGCTGATCCTGCTCGACGAGCCGTTCGGGGCGCTCGACCAGCAGACGCGCCTGCTGATGGGCGACGAGTTGCTGCGCCTGTGGCGCGAGACCTCGGCCACGGTGCTGCTGATCACCCATGCGCTCGACGAGGCCAACCTGCTGTCGGACCGTATCGGCGTGATGTCGGCGCGGCCCGGCCGCTTCCTCGACATCGTCGAAACCGGCTGGCCGCGCGACCGCGATTCTCGCCTGGCCGAGCGTGCCGATTTCGGCGCGGTCACGGCGCGTCTCTGGTCCTACCTTCGCGGCGAATCGCTGCGAGCGCTGGGGCAGGGGACGGCGGCACGATGAGCAAGGCGGGCTGGATCCGCACCCTGCTGCTGGTGGGCGCCGTCGGCGCCCTCGAGCTGGCCTGCCGGACCGGCGCGATCGCACCGACCATGGTGACCGCCCCGTCGAAAATGGTGACGACGCTCGTTGAAACCCTGCGGTCGGACGAGATCGGCATGCATCTGCGGCACACGCTGTCGGCCGTGGCGATCGCCATGAGCCTCGCGATCGTCGGCGGCTTCGTGATCGGCTTCATCCTCAACTGGGTGCCGTTCCTGCGCCGCGCCTTCAGCCCCTTCCTCGCGGCCTACTACGCGATCCCGCACTTCGCCTTCTATCCATTGCTGATCGTCATCTTCGGCCTGGGCCCGGTGCCGCTGATCGTGCTGGCGACCCTGTTCGCCATGGTCGCCATGATCCTCGCCACCATGGCGGGCCTCGATCGCGTGCCGCGCGTGCTGCTGCGGACGGCGCGCATCCATCGCCTGTCGCTGATCGAGGAGATCTGGCGGGTCCGGCTGCCGGCGGCGGCGCCGCACATCCTCTCGGGCCTCAAGCTCGCCGTCGCCTATTCCTTCATCGGCGTGATCGCCGGCGAGTTCATCCTGTCGACCAGCGGCATCGGCCACGAGATCGCCTTCGCCTACGACAATTTCGACAATCCGCGCATGTATGCGCTGATCCTGTTCGTGCTGGGGATCGTGACTCTGTTCAACATGGCGGTCTTCGCCTGGGAGCGTCGCATGCTGCGCCGGCGCGGGGCATGAGCCGCGGCCTGCTCTCGCTGCGCGCCTGGCGCGATCCCATCCTCGTCGCGATCTCGCTGGTCGCGCTGTGGCAGGTCCTGCACGAGATCGCGGGCGACTCGGCCGTGACGGCGCCGGCGCCCACCCTCGCCCATCTCTGGGAGATGATCGGACAGGCGCGTTTCCTGCCGCA
Organism: Reyranella sp.; assembly: GCF_052439685.1. Lineage (GTDB taxonomy): Bacteria > Pseudomonadota > Alphaproteobacteria > Reyranellales > Reyranellaceae > Reyranella. The sequence continues at coordinate 401,913 of NZ_JBQVQG010000001.1, read as the reverse complement.
CTTGCGCGAGACAGGTCTCGCCTTCCTTCAGGCGCTGGCCATCGCCTGCGGCGGCGGCGTGCTGATCGGCGTCGTGCTGGGCGGACACAAGCTCACGGGCGAGGTCGCCGAGCCGATCCTCGTCGCCCTCTACTCGGTGCCGAAGATCACGCTCTATCCCGTGATCCTTCTGCTGTTCGGCCTCGGCATGCCGGCCAAGGTCGCCTTCGGCGCCCTGCACGGGATCATCCCGGTCGTGCTCTTCACGATGAACGCGGTGCGCAACGTCAACCGCACCTATCTGCGGGCGGGCCGCGCCATGCGGCTGACGCCGGCGCAGACCGGCTGGTACGTGCTGGTTCCCGCCACCCTGCCCGAGATCTTCTCGGGCCTTCGCATCGGCTTCTCGCTCACGCTGCTGGGCACGATGCTGGGCGAGCTCTTCGCCTCGCAGCGCGGGCTCGGATTCCTGCTGATGACGGCGATCGACCTGCACGACGTGAAGACGATCCTGTCGATCGCGGTGCTGATCTCGGTCTTCGCCATCGCTTCGAATGCGGCGCTTCTGGCAATCGACAAGCACCTGCATCGCGGAGAGGCTTCCGAGAAGTCATGAACAGGATCGCCGTTGCCCGTGAAATGGGCTCGCCGCTGCATCACCAGATCTATCTGGTGCTGGCCGACGGCATTTCGACCGGGCGCTATCCCGAGGGCGAGCCGCTGCCCACCGAGGAACAGCTCACCCGCATGTTCAGCGTGTCGCGCATCACCGTCCGTCGCGCGATGGCCAGCCTGCACGATGCCGGCCTGATCGAGCGTGGCGCCGGGCGGCGCACGATCGTGCGGCCGCAGATCGGCCAGCCGATGCGCATGCCGGTCTCCTCGGTGATCGAGAACATCGTGTCCTATGGTGCGGAGACCGTCGCCGAGGTCCTGGAGTTCGGCTACGTCGAGGCCCGTGGTTTCGCGCGCGACCGGCTGTGGGATGCCGACCAGAATCCGGTCCAGCGCGCGGTGCGCGTCCGCTCCCAGGATGGCACGCCGGTCATGCATCTCACGAGCTACGTACCCGCAGCGCTTGGCCAGACCTTCACCCGGGCCGACCTCAACCGCATCCCGATGTTCCAGCTCCTGGGCCGGGCGGGCGCCCATATCTGTGGCGCCGAGCAGCTCGTCTCTGCGGTGCTGGCCGAGCCGTTGGTGGCGTCGCGCCTCGGCGTCAAAGTCGGCGCAGCGCTCATCGACCTGCGCAGCCTGATGACCGATCAGAACGGGCGGGCGGTCGAGTACGTCGAGATGCTCGCCGTGCCGGAGCATCTGAAGCTGCGCTTCACCGTGCATCCCGAGACGCTCAAGCCGCATCAGCGGCCATCGCCCATCGAGAAACGCAAACGCTAGAGGAAGAAGCCATGTCCAACGCCGCCAATCTCCGCAAACTGCTGTCATCCAAGAAGATGATCGTCGCCCCCGGCGCCATCGACTGCATCACCGGTCGTGCCATCGCCCAGGCGGGCTTCGCCGCCGCCTATATGACGGGCGCTGGCACCTCGGCGACCCTGGGCTATCCCGACTATGGCCTGATCACCATGAGCGAGATGGTCGGTAATGCCAGCCGGATCGCCAATTCGATCGACATCCCGCTGATCAGCGATAGCGACACCGGCTTCGGCAACGAGCTGAACGTGTTCCGCACGGTGCAGGAGTTCGAGCGCGCCGGCGTCGCCGCGATCCACATCGAGGATCAGGTGTTTCCCAAGAAGTGCGGCCATCTCGACAACAAGGAGTTGGTGAGCCGAGAGGACTTCATCGCCAAGATTCGTGCGGCTTCGGCCGCCCGCAAGTCGAAGGATTTCTGCATCATCGCGCGCACCGACTCGCGCGCCGTCGCCGGCCTCGACGAGGCGATCGAGCGCGCCAATGCCGCCCTGGCCAACGGCGCTGACGTGGCCTTCGTCGAGGCGCCGCAGACCATGGCCGAGATCGAGTCCGTACCGCAGCGGGTCAACGGCCCGTGCCTGTTGAATGTCGTGCGCGGCGGCAAGACACCGGAGATCGATCTCGATGTCGCCGAACGCATGGGATACGCCATCGCCATCGTCCCCGGCCTGCTGCTGGGCGGCATCATCTCGACCTGTGACCGACTGCTGGGCGACCTGAAGCAGGGCAAGTTCCCGCCGGTCACCGGCTCGCCCGGCAAGACCTTCGCCCGCTTCGGCGCCGCCGAATGGGACGAGCGTCGCACCGCCTTCCGCGACCCGATCAAGGCCGCTGCCGAATAGCTCATTTCGAGTTCCTCTCCCTCGCCAGGGGGAAAGGAAAATGAATCTCTGAGGAGGAAGTGCATGGCCGCCGCGCGCACGATGTTCGAGAAGATCTGGCAGCGTCATGTCGTCGTCGATCGCGACGACGGCTACACGCTGCTTTATATCGACCGTCACCTGATGCATGACGGTTCGGCGGCGGGCTTCGCCAAGCTGCGCGAGCGCAACATGAAGCTGCGCCGCCCCGACCGCGGCTTTGCCACGCCTGACCATTACGTTCGCAGCGACAGTCGCGCGATCGCCGACATTGCCGATCCGCATCACCGCAAGCTGGTCGAGGCGATCCGCACCAACACCACCGAAAGCGGCGTCACCCTGTTCGATCTCGGCGACGAGCGGCAGGGCATCGCCCATGTGGTCGGTCCGGAGCAGGGTGTCACCCAACCGGGCCTGACCCTGGTCTGCGGCGACTCTCATACCTCGACCCACGGCGCGCTGGGAGCGCTCGCCTTCGGTATCGGCTCGTCCGAAGTAGCGCACGTCATGGCCACGCAATGCCTGTGGCAGCGCAAGCCCAAGGCGATGCGCATCAGCATCGACGGTACTTTGGGCGCTGGCATTACCGGCAAGGATGTCATCCTGGCCATCATCGCGAAGATCGGCACGGCCGGCGCGGTCGGCCATGTCATCGAATATGCCGGCAACGCGATCCGTAGCCTGTCGATCGAGGGTCGGCTCACGGTCTGCAACATGTCCATCGAGGCCGGTGGCAAGGCCGGCATGGTGGCGCCCGACGACACGACGATTGCCTATCTGAAGGGCCGGCCCTTCGCGCCCAAGGAAGCCGAATGGGACAAGGCGGTCGCCTTCTGGCGCACCGTGCCGAGCGACGAGGGTGCCGCCTTCGACCGCGAGGTCAGCCTCGATGCGGCGTCGATCGCGCCGATGGTGACCTGGGGCACCAGTCCCGAGGATGCGCTGTCGATCACGGGCCGCATCCCCGAGCCCTCGACGGCGCCGGATGCCGCCAAGAAGGACAGTATGAAGCGTGCGCTCGACTACATGGGCCTGGTGCCGGGCACGCCGCTCGAGCAGGTGCCGGTCGATCGCGTGTTCATCGGCTCCTGCACCAACAGCCGCATCGAGGATCTGCGCGCTGCCGCCAAGGTCGCGAAGGGCCGCAAGGTCGTGATCCCGTCCTGGGTGGTCGCGGGCTCCGGCCTTGTGAAGAAGCAGGCCGAGGCGGAGGGGCTGGACAAGATTTTCGTCGAGGCAGGCTTCGAATGGCGCGAGCCCGGCTGCTCGATGTGCGTCGGCATGAACGGCGATACCGGCAAGCCGCAGCAGCGCATCGCCTCGACCTCGAACCGCAACTTCATCGGCCGGCAGGGACCGGGGGTGCGGACGCATCTGCTCAGCCCGGCAATGGCGGTGGCCGCCGCCGTCTCGGGTCATTTCGCCGACGTCCGCAAGCTGGCCTGAGGGAGGCATCGCCATGGAAGCTTTCACCACACTGGAGGCGGTCGCCCTCCCGATCGACCAGCCGAACCTCGACACCGACCAGATCATCCCGGCGCGCTTTCTCGGCAAGCCGCGCGACATGCAGGTCGGCGCACTGTTCCACGACCTGCGTTACACGCCCGACAAGTCGCCGCGACCGGACTTCGTCACCAACATGCCGGCCTTTGCCGGGGCGAAGATCGTGGTGGCCGAGCGAAATTTCGCCTGCGGCTCCTCGCGCGAGAACGCCGTCACCGTGATGGTCGACAACGGGCTGCGGGCGTTCATTGCGCCGAGCTTCGGCGACATCTTCTTCAACAACTGCTTCCAGAACGGTGCCCTGCCGATCCGCCTCGATGCGGCACGGGCGGCGCAACTCCGGGGCATGCTCCATGCCTCGCCGGGTGCGCGAATCAGGATCGATCTGGCGAGCCAGACCGTCGTCGGACCCGACGGCAAGACCGACCGCTTCGAGATCGATTCCTTCCGCAAGGACTGTCTGCTGAAGGGCGCCGACGAGGTCAGCCTGACCTTGAGCTACGACCGGGACATCAAGGCCTTCGAGGCGAGGCAGCGCCAGGAGATGAGCTGGCTGTAGCGCCGCAGCGCTACTTCGCGGGCCCGAACCCCTGCAACGTCCAGACGAGCGGGGCGGGGTCTATGCGAACCTCGCCGCTCTGCGGCCGGTCGATGTCCAGGATCAGAACGATGGCCAGCGTCCAGACTCCGAGCAGCATGACGGAGAGTCCGGGCTGGCGGCTGCCGACCAGGCCGAACCCGTAACCCACGGCGCCCACCGCAAAGATGGAGACGGTCAGCAGGAGCCGCAGGACGTAGGCCGGCACATGGCTGTTGAAGTTGCGCCGGTTGGTGAGCGACAGGTCGATCATCTCGTTGAGCGAGGAGAGCAGCAGGCCCGAGATCGGCGTCGGCGAGCGCGCGGCAACCGTAGCCGCCAGCTGCCAGAGTTCGTTCTGCAGGCTGTTGGTCCGCTGGTTGAGCCGATCGACCTCTGCCGGATCGGGACTGCCGCGGACCACGGCGATGCGCGTCTCGGTATAGTCGCGCAGCAGGCGTTGCATCGACGCGCCCTCCGCGCCGGTCGCCACCGTCGCGCGCAGCCAGGCGGTGCCTATGGCATTCGCTTCGGCCAGGACCGAGTCCCGGCGCTGCTGGTAGCGATCCGACGCCATGGAAAGAGAGACGCCGAGCAGGAACGCCAGCAGGCCCATCACGCCCGCCGTCGCAAAGTTGACCGATGATTTCTCCCCGTCCGTCGGGGTGTGCCGGCGGGCGATGAACTTGCCGAGTTGTACCCCGAACTCCAGGGACGCCAGCAGCAACAGCAGGACGAAGAGGCCGGCGAGATGGAGGTTGCCGTTGGCATGCGTCTGAAGGAACGCGAACAACATGTCGAAGGGGCCGAGGGACATGCTTTGTTCGCTCGCGGTCAGGGGCTCAGGGCTTCCAGCGCAGGAAGTTGGCGATCAGCCGAAGTCCCGTCGCCTGGCTCTTCTCGGGATGGAACTGCGTCCCCGCGAGATTGTCGCGGCCGACGATCGCCGTGATCGGCCCGCCATAGTCGGTCAGCGCGAGCACCGTCTCGGGCTTGCTGGCGGCGAGCTGATAGGAATGCACGAAGTAGGCATGGGCGCGCGGCGCGATGCCGTCGAGCAGGGCATGCGGCCTGAGGTCCGTCAGCTCGTTCCAGCCCATGTGCGGGATCTTGAGATGGTCCTTGCCGGGCTCTATGCGCACGACGTCACCGGCGATCCAGTCGAGCCCGGCATGAATGCCGTACTCGACGCCGCGCGTCGCCATGAGCTGCATGCCGACGCAGATGCCGAGAAACGGCTTGCCGCGCTCGATCACCTCGCGCTGCAGCGTGTCGACCATGCCCGGCACGCCGTAGAGCCCGGCGCGACAATCGGCGAAGGCGCCGACGCCGGGCAGCACGATGCGGTCGGCGGCGGCGACTTCGGCCGGCGACGAGGTCACCAGCACGCGGTCGTCGGTCCCAGCCTCGCGCGCGGCCCGTTCGAAGGCCTTGGCGGCGGAGCGCAGGTTGCCCGATCCGTAATCGACGATGGCAACAGTCATGGGGTGACGGTCATGTTCGAGCCTAGAGCACGCCCTTGGTGCTGGGCACGGCGGTGGTCTGGCGCGGGTCGATCTCGACGGCGACTCTCAGCGCCCGGGCGATGCCCTTGAAGCAGGTCTCGACGATGTGGTGGTTGTTCTCGCCGTAGTGGTTCCAGACATGCAGGGTCAGGCCGCCCAGCTGGGCGAAGGCCTGGAACCATTCCTTGAACAGCTCGGTGTCCATCGTGCCGAGCTTGTCGCGGGTGAAGTTCACCTTCCAGATCAGGTACGGCCGGTTCGACACGTCGAGTGCCACCTCGGTCAGTGTCTCGTCCATCGGGATGGTGGCGCTGCCGTAGCGGCGGATACCCTTGCGGTCGCCCAGCGCCTTGGACAGGCACTCGCCCAGCACGATGCCGGTGTCTTCCGTCGTGTGGTGATAGTCGATGTGCAGGTCGCCCTCGGCGCGCACGGTGATGTCGATCAGGCTGTGGCGCGAGAGCTGCTCGAGCATATGGTCGAGGAAGCCGATGCCGGTCTTGATGTCGTAGACGCCCGTGCCGTCCAGATTGATGGCGGCGGAAATGCGGGTTTCCTTGGTCGCGCGGTCCACGGACGCGCGTCGTCCGCCGTCGCCGGGCGTTGTCAGGGAGGGCTGGGTCGTGGCCATGGGGAGGTTCATACAGGAACGCGGGCGGCCCGGTCGAGCGCCACACGCGTCAGAATGACGCCCGCGAGCACGATCAGCCCGCCCAGCAAGCGCGCCGCGGTCAGCGGATCGCCGAAGAAGGCGGCCGACAGGCCCACCCCGGCCACCGGGATCAGGTACATGTAGACCATGACCCGGCTGACCCCCAGCCGGTCGAGCCCGGCGGTCAGGCCGAGGAAGGCGACGCCCACCGGGAAGATGGCGGTGTAGAGCCAGAAGCCCAGCAGCCGGTCGTCGAGCCGTGCGAATTCCCCCAGCGAATCGAAGAGGAGGGCGATCGGCACCAGCACCAGCGAGCCGAACAGGGTCGTCCACGCCATCACCGGGAGTGCGCCCAGCCGCCGATTGTAGGGCGCGCAGCGCTCGACGTAGAAGGCCCAGGCGAAGGCCGCGAGCATCCAGAGAAGCGTGCCGTCGAGGCTGCCGAACGACAGGGTGATGGCGTCGAGACTGTTGTTCACCACCAGGACCACGCCCATGAAGGCCAGCACGATGCCCGCCCAGCCCAATGGCGGCAGCCGCCGTCCGCCGAACCAGGCGAGGATCGCGGAGAAAGCGGTGGTGGTGGTCATCACGATCGAGCCGACGCTCGGCGCGCTGCGGGCCATCGCCAGGCCCCAACAGGCCTGGAACAGGGTGACGCCGACCAGCGAGAGCAGGAACAGCGGCAGCCAGTCGCGCCTCGCCAGCCCCAGCGGTCGCCCCATTAGCCTCATGGCGGCGAACAGGAAGAGGCTGGCGATCAGGTAGCGCGAGCCGCTGTAGAGCAGCGGGCTCATGACCTGCAGCACGTCCTTGGCGAAGGGATAGCTCGATCCCATCAGCATGGCCGCGCCGAACGTCAGCGCATCGCCGGTGTAGCGACGGTCCTTGGTTCCCGCCCACGTCATATCGGGGAGGGCCAGGGAGGGGGAAAGCAACGCGCGCGCTCGTCGAACATCTTCATGTTCATAAACTCACAAACGCTTTGACTGTAGCCTTCCCCTTCCGGCCCTGCAGGCCACCTCCCCCATGTGATGGGGGAGGAACGATCATGACTTCGCCGCCGTCGACGTCTTCTGCGCACCCCAGAAGCCGAACAGGGCGCCGGCGACGCGGCGGATCTGGATCTCCTCCGAGCCCTCGGTGATGCGGTAGCGGCGGTGGTGGCGGTAGATGTGCTCGAACGGCGTGTGGCGCGAATAGCCGATGCCGCCATGGACCTGCATGGCGCGGTCGGCGGCGTCGCAGACCAGCCGGTTGGCGCGGTAGTTCGACATCGCCACCCATTCGCTGACGTTCATGTGGTGCTCGCGGTCCAGATGCCAGGCGGTCTTGCGCACGAGACCGCGTGTCATCTCGGCCTCGGTGTGCAGCTCGGCCAGCGGGAACTGGATCGCCTGGTTGGTCGCCAGCGCCTTGCCGAACACCTTGCGGTTCTTGGCATAGGCCACCGACAGGTCGATGCAGTATTGCGCCGCGCCGAGGCTCGACGCGGCCTGGCGAATGCGGTTCTCGTGCACGAAGGTCTGCGCCACGTCGAGGCCGCGGCCTTCCTCGCCCAGCATGGTCGAGCCCGGCACGGTGACGTTGGTGAGCGACACCTCGGCATGGTCGGACGGCATGTTGAACGTCCACCACATGTATTCGATCTTGAAGCCGGGGCTCTTCACCGGCACCAGGAACGCCGAGATGCCGCGCGCATCGCCGGCCTTGCCGGAAGTGCGCGCGAAGACGAGGTCGACGGTCGCGGTGTGCATGCCGGTGTTGAACCGCTTCATGCCGTTGATCACCCAGTCCGAGCCCTGCTTCGTCGCGGTGGTCTCCATGAAGGTGGCGTCCGAGCCGTGCAGCGGCTCGGTGAGGCCGAAGCCGATGCGCTCGGTGCCGCGGAACATGCCCTCGATGTAGCGGTCCTTCTGCTCCTGCGTGCCGAAGCGGTGCAGCAGCAGGGCCACCGGGAAGTTGCCGACGATCGAGCTCTCGTTCTGCAGGTCGTTGTGCAGGCCGAGCCCCTTGTGGGCCAGATGCTCGCGGATGATCGCCATCGCGAGGTTGGAACCGTCCTTGCCGCCCAGCGCCTTCGGCAGTCCGAAGCGTAGATGGCCGGCCCTGTCGGCGCGCCGCTTCATCTCGGCCAGCAGCTCTTCCCATTCGTGCCGCGGCTGGCCGTCATTGTCCCAGTCGGTGCGCGCATGCTCGCGGCGATGGTCGAAGAAGCGGATATTGTCGTTCTCGCGCTCCAGAGGCCGGATCTCGCGCTCGATGAATTCGTCGAGCTCGGCGATATAGGCCGCGATCTCCGCGGGAATGTTGAAATCCATGGGCCGCTCCTCCGGGTAAACGTTCGTTCACTTCGTATTGTGAAGCGTCGGACGAATGGCGTCGAGGCGCACCGGAATAACTTGCAGTTCCTCCGTATCGTCTATCGATACGAGACTCTTGAGTTGCCCGTCGGCGTTGTGGGGATAGCCACAAAGGTAAAGCAGCGCTCCGCGCGCGGCGACAAAGAAGGCGTCAGGGTCGATTGTTTGCGTCGGCCACGTTTCCGCGACAACGCGGACCTCCGCTCGTTCGAGGCCGAAGAGCGTAGCGAACTCCCAATCCGGGAAGAATGTTCCCAAGATGGCGGCGCGCAGGGCTTGGCCAATGATGTTGATGTTGATGTTGATGTCGATGTCGATGTCGCGGTCGGAGAGGATTCGGCAATTGCCAGCTGTTGCCTCACGCGGCTGGCAACTCCACCCTGAACCGGCTGCCGCCGCCCTCTGCCGCAAGGCAAACCGCGTCGCCGCCGTGGCGGCGCGCGATGTCGAGGACCAGCGCGAGGCCCAGCCCGCTGCCGCGGCCGGTCTCGGCGCCGCCAGCCAGGCGGTAGAAGGGCTCGAAGATGCGCTGCCTCTCGGCCTCAGGCACGCCGGGGCCGTGGTCGATGACGTCAAGCACGGCGCGGTCGTCCTCTCGCGTCACTGAAACGTCGATCGGCGTGCCGCCGCCGTAGCGCTGCGCGTTCTCGACCAGGTTGCGCACGAGGCGGCGCAGCAGAGTGCGGTCTCCGGAGACGGTGACCGGTTCGCCGTCCACCTCGACGTCGTAGTGTGAGGCTTCCTCCGCGGCGAGTGCCAGCAGGTCGACCGGCTCGTGCTGCTCCAGCTCGGGGACGGCTTCCAGCCGGCTCGCCAGCAGGATCTGCTCGATGAGCTGGTCGAGCTCGGCCACGTCGCGCTTCAGTGACTCCCGCGTCTTGGGATCGGCGGCGTCGCCCAGCAGCGAGGCCGCGACGGCGATGCGGGTGAGCGGCGTGCGCAGCTCGTGGCTGGCATTGGCCAGCAGCAGCCGGTGGGCGGCCACCAAGCCCTCGATGCGCTCGGCCGAACGGTTGAAGCTGGCGGCCAGGGCGGCCAGCTCGTCGCGGCCCTCGACCTTCACGCGGGCGCTGAGGTCACCGCCGCCCAGCCGGTCGACGCCGGCCCTGAGCCGCTCCAGCCGCCGGCCGAGGCCGCGCACCACGGGGAACGAACCGATGGCAACAGCAATGGCCACCATCCCAAGTGCCGCGGCGATCCAGAAAATCGGGTTGGGCCGCTCGCGCACCTGGCGCGCGACCAGCCAGCGGCCGTCCGGCAGTTGCAGGACGAAGTTCGGCCCGCCCGGACCGCGCCGCCAGCCGGTGCGCGCCCGTTTGGGCTCGAAGCGCGGCGGTGGCTTGCCGGCCATGGCGATCATGTCGCCGTCGGGCTCGTAGAGCGCGATGTCGAAGCGCAGCTTGCGCTGCAGCCCCTCGATCGCGCGTTGCTGGTCGGCTTGCGGCGCCGTCGCATCCGGCAGCAGCGCGCCGGTCAATTCGGCCGCGACGTCGAGATACTGCGGTGTGCGATTGTCGTCGTCGGCCACCCGCCACAGCAGCACTGCCGCGCCGACGAACACCGCCAGCACGACGAGGATGGTGACGTAGAACTGCAGGTAGAGGCGCTGCACGGCCTAGCGATCCTGGTCCTTGGCGAAGACGTAGCCGGTGCCGCGCAGGGTGAGGATGCGGCGCGGCTTCTTGGGGTCGTCCTCGATGGCGGCGCGGATGCGGCTGACATGGACATCGACCGATCGGTCGAAGGCTTCGAGCTTTTCGCCCTTCAGCACGTCCATCAGCGCGTCGCGCGACAGCACGCGCCCGGCCCGTTCGGCCAACGCCAGCAGCAGCGCGAACTGGTAGGAGGTGATGGTGCGCTCCTCGCCGTCGATCCTCACGACGCGGGCGCCCTTGTCGATCTCGAGCCGGCCGAAGCGCAGCACGTCCGACTTCGGCGCGGCGCTGCCCTTGCGGCGCAGGATGGCGCGCAGGCGGGCCTGCAGTTCACGCGGTTCGAAGGGCTTGGCGAGATAGTCGTCGGCGCCGAGTTCCAGTCCGACGACGCGATCCATCGGTTCGCCGCGGGCCGTCAGCATCAGGATCGGCACGTCGCTGGTGCCGCGCAGGCGCCGGCACAGGTCGAGCCCGTCGGCGTCGGGCAGCATGAGGTCGAGGATGACCGCGTCGAAGGTCTCGCGCTTCAGCTGCGCCTCGCCGTCGCGGCCGGTATTGGCGATCGTCACGCGAAAGCCCGCCCCGCCGAGATAGTCCGAAACCATCCCGGCGAGGCGGTCGTCATCGTCGATCATCAGGATGCGCTCGGCCATTGGCTCAGTATCGGACCGGCGCGACCCCGATGTCATCTTTCGTCAACCCTCGCCGCTTGGCCCTTGGGCTCAGCCTTTCCGGGGGCCGTGCTTGTGGTCGCTCCAGGTCTTGAAGAAGGCCTGGCGCTGGTTGGCGTTCAGCACGTTGCCGGCATCCGTCAGCGCCTTGGTGAAGCGCTTGGAGCTCGTGTCGGCGATCTTCATCTGCTCGACGCGGATCTGCTCGATCTTCGCCGGGTCGATGGTCGGGGCCTCGAGTGCGGCGCGCATCGCCTTGCGGTTCTCGACGCGCTGGGCATGCAGCGGCTTCATGTCGGCGAAGGCGGCCTGCAGGATGCCGACGATCTGCTTCTTCTGGTCCTGCGTCGCGTCGGTGCCGTTCAGCGCCTTGTCCACGCGCTTCTCGATGCGCTCCTGGAACTTGGCCGGGTCGACCGACCCGCCGTCCGCCCGGGCAAAGGCCGGCATGCCGGCGGTCGCCGCGAGGCTGCCCGCGAGGAGGGCGGCCATTACCGTCTTGATGCTGAGGTTCGTCATGTCTGTCTCCATCTGGTTCGGGTGCTGTCCCCGTACGCCTAAGATGGAGGGGCCCGGTTTCGCGCCCATCTCGCGCCGGTAAAGTTGTGTAAAGTGCCCCCACCATGACGATCGTGACGACCGCGCGCCTCTCGCTCAGGCCCCTGCTGCCCGCCGATGCCGAAGACTATGCCGCCATGCGTTTCCATCCCGAGGTCGCCCGGTGGCTGCCGCCGGCGCCGGGCAAAGTGCAGGAAGGCGATCTCGTGGCGGCAGCCCATGCCGCGATCGAGCGCTTCGCCGTATCGTGGGAGCAGCGCCGCCTCGCTCCCTGGGGCGTGTTCTGCGAGGGCAGGCTGATCGGTCATGCCGGCCTGAATTTCATCGACCAGTTCGACGGGGTCGAGGTGCTGTGGTCGCTGCATCCCGACGCCTGGGGCCGCGGCTACGCGACCGAAGCGGCGCGTGCGGCGCTCTCTTACGGGTTCGACACGCTGGAACTCGACTCGATCTTCGCGATCACGCTGGAGGAGAACCGCGCCTCGCGCTCGGTGATGCAGCGGATCGGGCTCACCTACCGGAAACGCGTCGACTACAAGGGCTTCACCGACATCGTCTGGTACGACGTCGACCGCGCGACCTATGCGGAGAGGATGTCCAGCGCGGCGCGGTGAACCGCAGGGTCGCCGGCAGCGACGACGGCACCGTCGGAATGCATGTCGAGGGCGTTGCCCTTCCAGTCCGTGATCGTGCCGCCGGCTCCCGTGATGACCGGAATGAGAGCGGCATAATCGTAAAGCTTGAGGTCGGCCTCGACGACGAGGTCGACATGGCCTGCCGCCAGCAGCCCGTAGGCATAGCAGTCACCGCCCCAGCGGAAGAGCTTCACCTTCTCGGTGAGGCTCTGGTGCGGCTGGGCGTAGCCGTCGGCGAACATGCCGGGCGCCGTCGAATACATGTAGGCGCTGGCGAGGCTCGCGCAGGCCCGCACCGAGATCGGCTTGCCGTTCAGGGTCGAGCGCGCGCCTGCGACGCCCAGCCAGCGTTCCTGCAGGATCGGCTGGTCGATGATGCCGAGTACGGGCTTGCCGCGATGAAACAGGCCGATCAGCGTGCCGAACAGCGGCAGGCCGGTGATGAAGGCCTTGGTGCCGTCGATCGGGTCGAGCACCCAGACATACTCGGCGTCGGTACGGACCGCGCCGTGCTCCTCGCCGAACACGCCATGGTCGGGGACTTCGCGACTGAGCAGCTCGCGCATCGCCGTCTCCGCTTCGCGGTCGGCGATGGTGACGGGACTGAGGTCGGACTTGTCGTCGACCGTGACGCCGGTACGGAAGTAGCGCGTCGCGATCGGCCGGGCAGCGTCAGCCAGCCGATGGGCCAGCGCGACGAGATCGAACGGAACCACTTAGGGAAGCGGAACGGGTGTGTCGGCCATCGTGCGCAGGTACGCGATGATGTCGGCGCGATCCTGTTCCTTCGGGAGGCCGGCGAAGGCCATCTTCGTGCCGCGCACATAGGCGTTCGGCTTGAAGACCATGTGGTCGATGTCTTCGTAGGTCCAGTCCCCGCCCTTGGCGCTGAGCGCCGAAGAGTAGGAGAAGCCGGCATGGCTGGCCTTGGGACGTCCCACCACGCCCCACAGGTTCGGGCCGACCTTGTTGGCGCCGCCCTTGTCGACCGTATGGCAGGAGAAGCACTGCTTCTGAAAGAGGGCCTTGCCGGCGTCGACATTGGCGCTGGCGAGCTTCGGACCGATCGGCGGAATCTCGACGGCGGCCGGAGCGGCGGCAGTCGCCGCCGGCGCCTCGTCGGTTACCGCGAGCGCCGGCTTGTCCAGCTTGTGCGGATGCACGACGGCATTGGAGACTTTGCCGACCACCATCGCGAAGAGGGCGGAAGCCAAAACGCAGCCTGCGATCGTGTTGAAACTGGCCATGTCAAATCCCGAAGCGGCAAATTCTACGGACGCTGCTGTAGCATGCCCGCACCGCCGCCAGTAGTATTCCATCACGTCCGGAGGATCGCGCGGCGGAACGTCGCAAGTGCCGGATATTACGAGGTTTTTCGCCTATCGGTGGGCCTCGGAACGCGGCACGGGAGAGTTCGGCAAATGGCAAAAGGTCGGGGCGAGAAGCGGCAGGGCAAGGTCGCCGCCAGCAATATCATCGCCTTCCAGGGCGAGCCCGGTGCCAATTCCGACATGGCCTGCCGCGCGGCCTTTCCCGACATGACGACCCTGCCATGCCCGACCTTCGACGCCGCGATGGGCGCCGTCCAGGCCGGCAAGGCGGAACTGGCCATCATCCCGGTCGAGAATTCGATCGCCGGCCGCGTTGCCGACCTGCACAGCCTGCTGCCGCATACGAAGCTCAAGATCGTGGGCGAGCACTTCCAGCGGGTCGAGCACTGCCTCGTGGCCCTGCCGGGCGCGTCTCTGAAGTCGATCCGGACGGTCAAGAGCCACGTCCAGGCGCTGGCCCAGTGCCGCAACTTCCTGAAGAAGAACAAGCTGCAACCGGTGGTCCATGCCGATACCGCCGGGGCTGCCCGCGAGATCGCCGAGATCGGCGATGCCAGCGTCGGCGCCATCGCCTCGTCGCTTGCCGCCCGGATCTACGATCTCAAGGTTCTGGCCAAGAACATCGAGGATGCCGACCACAATACGACGCGCATGCTGGTCTTCTCGCGCGAGGAGGCCCATCCCGACTGGCGCACCGTGCAATGCATGACCGCCTTCCTGTTCCGGGTGAAGAGCCGCCCGGCGGCGCTCTACAAGGCACTGGGCGGGTTCGCGACCAACGGGGTCAACATGGTGAAGCTGGAAAGCTATCTTTCCGGCGCGCGCTTCGAGCAGGCGCTGTTCTATGCCGAGGTCGAGGGGCACCCCGAGCAGCGCAACGTCCTGCTGGCGCTCGAGGAACTGGGGTTCTTCTCCGACGAGCTGAAGATGCTGGGCTCCTTCCCGGCCAATCCCTTCCGCCGCAAGGGCTGGGAAGCCCCGACCCGTCCCGGCACCTGAGGCCCCTTCAAAGGTAAGTCATGCCGCAACAACCCGTCCGCATCGCCCCCTCCATCCTGTCGGCGGATTTCGCCGCGCTCGGCCGCGAGATCGAGGCGATCACCGAAGCCGGTGCCGACTGGATCCATGTCGACGTGATGGACGGGCATTTCGTGCCCAACCTCACGATCGGCCCGATGGTGGTGAAGGCGTTGCGCAAGCACAGCCAGCAGCCTTTCGACGTCCACCTCATGATCTCGCCGGTCGATCCGCTGGTGCCGGCCTATGTCGAGGCCGGGGCCGACGTGATCTCCTTCCACCCCGAGGCCGGCCCGCACGTCCATCGCACCATTCAGCTCATCAAGGGTCTCGGCCGCAAGGCGGGCGTCGTCCTCAATCCGGCGACGCCGCTCAGCGCCATCGAGCACGTGCTGGGCGATCTCGATCTGGTGCTGGTGATGAGCGTCAATCCGGGATTCGGCGGACAGGCCTTCATCGAGAGTCAGCTCGCCAAGATCGCCGCCCTGCGCAAGGCGATCGATGCGCTGGGCAAGCCGATCGACCTCGAGGTCGATGGCGGGGTGAATGTCGAGACGGCGAAGCGCTGCATCAAGGCCGGTGCGGACGTGCTCGTCGCCGGCACCGCCGTGTTCTCCGGCGGTCCCGACCGCTACGCGGCCAACATCGAGGCGCTGCGCTCATGAGCGACATGATCCTGCACCACTATCCGAACTCGCCCTTCTCGGAAAAGGTACGTGTCGCCTTCGGCCTCAAGAAGGCGGCGTGGAAGTCGGTCGTGATCCCCAACATGCTGCCGAAGCCCGACCTGATGCCGCTGACCGGCGGCTATCGCAAGACGCCGGTGATGCAGGTCGGCGCCGACATCTACTGCGACACGCAGCTGATCATGCTCGAAATCGAGAAGCGCGCGCCGACACCGCCGCTTCTGCCCAACGGCAAGGAAGGTGAGGCGCGGGCGCTCGCCATGTGGATCGACCGCAACATCTTCTGGGCGGCGGTCGGCGTCGTCATGGGCGCGCTCGGCGACAAGCTGCCGGAGGCCTTCCTCAAGGATCGCAGCGCTTTCTCCGGCCGCTCTTTCGACGCGGCCGCCCTGAAGGCCGCCGCGCCGGTGGCCCTGCAGCAGACCTACGCCCAGCTCGCGATCGCCGAACAGATGCTGGCCGATGGACGGCCTTATCTGCTGGGCGATGCGCCATGCCTGGCCGACTGCGCCCTCTATAATCCCGTGTGGTTCATCAAGGAGCGGCTGGGCGGCGGCAAGCCCGTCGCGCCGCTCGACCGGCTGCCTTTGGTCACGGCCTGGTCGGAGCGCATGAAAGCCGTCGGCAGCGGAAAGCCGACGGAAATCGCCGCCACCGATGCGATCGCCATCGCGAAAGCCGCAACGCCCGAGGCGACGAACGTCGCTGGCAACGATCCCACCGGCTTGAAGGCCGGCCAGACGATCAGCGTCACGCCCGACGACACCGGCAAGGTGCCGGTGAGCGGCACGCTGGTCGGACTGACGAACGACCGCGTCTCGATCAGGCGCCATGACGAGCAGGTCGGCGACGTGGTGGTTCACTTCCCCCGCGCCGGCTTCATCATCGCGCCGGCCTAGACGACCTCGACGCCGATCTCGGCGGCGATCCGGCGGAGGGCGGCGACGGAGCGCGCCGTCGCATTGCGTCCATCCTGCGGGCAATGCGTCTCGATGCTGGCGTGTATCTGCCTGATCGGCTTGGGCGCCTTGGCCGCCTCGGTCAGAAGCCGTGTGAGCTCCCTGGCCCACGGAACGTCGCCGTCGCCCAAGGGCACGGTACGCTTGGCCGACAGGTCGCGGTCCTTGAGATGGATGAGATCGACGAGCGGGGCCAAGCCGCCGATCTCGGCATCTGTCGGCGGCGTGCCCATCGCCCAGGCATTGGCGATATCGACCAGCGGCCGCAATTGGCCGGACATTGGATTGGACGCCAGGATTTCCTGCAGGGCAGCGAAGAGCTCGGCGAGCTCGGCAAGCGAGCCGATGTTGCAGACCGGCTCGTTCTCGATTTCGACTGTCACAGAGTAGGTGAGGCTGAGATCGGCCAGGCGCTCGAACCGCCCGATCAGATCGGCTGGCTTGTAGCCGGGATAGCGCAGATGGCTGAACACGCGAATCCGTTCGGCGCCCAGCACGGTGGCCATGTCGAAGGCATGCACCAACGGGTCGTCGGCCGGGCAGTCTGCAGGATCGAAGGCGAAGTCGACCTTGGCGGTTGCGGCTTCCTTGCCGGGTGCGGGCCATTTGAGGAGCGGCGAGACCAAGGTCGGCACGCTCAGTCCTGCAGCCTCGATCCTGCGGGCGATGCTGCCGCCTTCCTCGAGCGACATGCCGAGCAGATTCCTGCCCTCGACCGTGCGCATGTCGAGACGTCGCACCTGGTGCTCGGTGCAGAACGAGATCATTTCGTCGAGGGAGGGGCCGATTTCGTCACCGATGACGGCGAGCGCGAGACGGGGAAGGGACATGCGTCTAACCTACTATGGACGGACCTGTTTGGCTAAAGTCGGGGCGAGCGCAAGGGAGACGGCATGAGCGACGACGCGGCGATCTTCGTGGGGGCCAGCACTGCCGATCAGTACCTCCTTCTGAAATACGCCAACCGGCATGGCCTGATCGCCGGCGCGACCGGCACCGGCAAGACCGTCAGCCTGCAGACCATCGCCGAGGGGTTTTCCTATTCCGGTGTGCCGGTGTTCATGGCCGACGTGAAGGGCGACCTGTCCGGGGTGAGTCAGGCGGGCGGCAACAGTCCGCGGGTGCTGGAGCGTGCCCGGCAACTCGGCATCGAGGGCTATGGTGGGCGCGCCTTCCCGACGATCTTCTGGGATCTGTTCGGCGAGAAGGGCCATCCGATCCGCACGACGGTGAGCGAGGTGGGTCCGGTGCTGATGGCCCGCCTGCTGCAGCTCAACGAAACCCAGGAAGGCGTGCTCAACATCGTCTTCAGGATGGCCGACCAGCAGGGCCTGCTGCTGCTCGACTTCAAGGACCTGCAGGCGCTCCTTCAATGGGTCGCCGAGAATGCCGGCACGCTGACGACAGAGTTCGGCAACGTCAGCAAGACATCGGTCGGCACGATCCAGCGCCAGCTCCTGACGCTCAGTCAGCAGGGCGGCGAGAAATTCTTTGGCGAGCCGGCGCTCGACCTCGACGACATGATGCTCCCCGATCCCTCGGGCTACGGCAGGATCAACATCCTGGCCGCCGATCGGCTGATGCAGAGCCCACGCCTCTACGCGACCTTCCTGCTGTGGCTGCTGTCGGAGCTGTTCGAGTCGTTGCCCGAGGTGGGAGATCTCGACAAACCGAAGTTCGTGTTCTTCTTCGACGAGGCTCATCTGCTGTTCGACGACGCGCCGAAGGCGCTGCTGTCGCGGATCGAGCAGGTCGTGCGGTTGATCCGCTCCAAGGGTGTCGGCGTCTACTTCATCACCCAGAATCCGCTCGACGTGCCGGAGACGGTGCTGGGGCAGCTCGGCAACCGCGTACAGCATGCGCTGCGGGCCTTCACGCCACGCGACCAGAAGGCGGTGAAGGTGGCGGCCGAGACGTTCCGCCCGAACAAGGCCTTCGATGCCGCGCAGGTCATCACGGAACTCGGTGTTGGCGAGGCCTTGCTGTCGTTCCTCGACGACAAAGGTGTGCCGTTCCCCGTCGAGCGCTGCCTGATCGCCCCGCCGCAGGGCCGCATCGGGCCGGCGACAGCGGATGAGCGCGCCGCGGTGATGGCCGCGAGCCCGCTGGGCGCCAGATACGACAAGGTCATCGATCGCCAGTCGGCCTATGAAGTGCTGACCGGCCGCGTCGCCGCGGCAACGACAGTCCCGGCCAACCCCGCCCCCGCCGATGGCGCGCCGCGCCGGCGTGGTCAGTACGGATCGGTGCCGCCCACCGTGCCGGCGACGACGGGCCCCTGGGGACCGCGTCGGTCCGAGCCGGCGCCGCAGGTCGAACAGCCGATCCCGCCCGAGCCGCGCCCGCAGCCGCGCCTCAAGACGGCGCAACCCCCACCGCAAGCACCCACGCCGGAGCCGAAGAGGACGCCTGCCGGCCGTCAGCGCGATTCGGTGGGTGTTGCCGTCGCCAAGGCGGCAGGCCGCAGCATGGCGACCGTCGCCGCGCGCGAGGCGGCTAAGGCGATGTTCGGCAAGGGCAAGGCGGCGAACATCGGTGCCAGCATCGGCGGCGCCGTGCTGCGCGGTGTGCTGGGCTCCATCCTGCGTTAGAGCAAGACGGATTTGAGCGCAGAAGCAGAGAAACAGCCTGTCATCTCCGCTCCGGTCGAGACGACGGGCAAATCGGGATGAGCGCCGAGTTCAGACCTCGACGGTCAGGGTGCCGTCCATGTCTTCATGGCCGTCGCCGCAAAAACACGTCGCAGAAGAAGGTGAAGCGGCCGGCCTTCCGCGGCGTCAGGGCCACGCGCGTTTCCTGTCCCGGTACGATCTCGTGGCGGAGGCCGAGTTCCGGAATCTTGAAGCCGTGAATGCGGTCTTCCGAGGTGAGGACGAGGAGCACGGGCTGGCCGAGCTTCACCGTCACCTTGTTCGGATGGAACTCGAACCTCTTCGCGGCGATCCGCACGTGCGGCGTCGTCTCGGCGGTCAGGCGCGATGCCGCGAAGGCCAGTGGCACGCCCAGCATCACCACGAACCTGCGCTTCATGGTCAACCCCGGATGACCGGAAGTGGATGTGCCCGTAGAACACCACGACGTTGCCGTAGGGCATCAAGAGTTCGATCGCTCTGGCGCCGTCAGCGGTGGTCCAGTCCCAGGCGGGCTGCAGGTCGAACAGCGGGCGATGCGTCAGCACGACGATGCGATCGTCGGGTTTGCGCTGCTTGAGATCGGCCGCCAGCCAGGCGAGCTGTGCGTCGCCCAGCCTGGCGCCCGGATCGGAAACATTGTCGAGCACGATGAAATGCACGCCCTTGTGGTCGAACGTGTAATGCGGCGCGCCGAAGAATTCCCCGTAGGCCTCGCCGGCGTCGAGCGAGGCATCGTGCTCGCCCGGCATGAAGCGCCGTCTTTTACGCGCAACGCCGAAACGATCTCGCGGAAGCGCTGCATACGGGCGCGGCGCTCCTTCGGGTCATCGGTCGTGTGGGTAAGATCGCCGGTGAAGACGATGAAGTCCGGCGGGTTGGCGAGGCCGTTCACGGTCGACCGCCCGACCTGCTGCGCGCGCGCCTCGAGCGCGACCGTGAGCGAGCCTCGGCCGCAGGTGCGCAACCAGCATCGCGTGGTGCTGAGCCTGTGGCTTGCCGGTGCCGGCGGGAACATTGCGCCGACGGTCACGCAACGAGACGGATTTGCCCTGGCCGAATGGCGCCAGGCCGGCTTCGACATGCGTGCCGTATCGGACATCTCGCCAAGGAGATGTCCTCGTTCGCGACGGCGGTGGATCGCGCCGTCGATGCAGATCGCCGATTAGGCGAGGCGCTCCAGTTCCTTGACGATGGCGTCGCCCATTTCCTGGGTGCCGACCTTCTTCACGCCGTCGGTCTTGCCGACCATCAGGTCGCCCGTGCGGTAGCCTGCCTTCAGCACGTTCTCGACGGCAAGCTCGACCATGTCGGCATCCTTGCCGAGGTCGAAGGAGTAGCGAAGCATCATCGCGTAGCTCAGCGTCTGGGCGATCGGATTGGCGAGGCCCTTGCCGGCGATGTCGGGCGCGCTGCCATGGATCGGCTCGTAGAGCGCCTTGCGGCGGCCGGTGGCGTCGGGCGCGCCGAGCGAGGCCGACGGCAGCAGGCCGAGCGATCCGGTCAGCATCGAGGCTTCATCGGACAGGATGTCGCCGAACAGGTTGTCGGTGACGATCACGTCGAACTCGGTCGGCGTGCGCAGCAGCTGCATGGCGAGCGCGTCGGCATACATGTGGCTGAGCTGGACGTCGCTGTAGCTTTCCTTGTGCAGCTTGGTCGCTTCCTCGCGCCACAGCACGCCGGTGTGCATCACGTTGGCCTTCTCAGAGGAGAGGACCTTGTTCTTGCGCTTGCGCGCCAGCTCGAAGGCGACGGCGCAGACGCGGCGGATTTCCGGGACCGTGTAGCGCTGCGTGTCGAAGGCCTCGACCTCGCCGGCGGCGTTGACGTGGCGGCCGCGCGGCTCGCCGAAATAGACGCCGCTGGTCAGCTCGCGGATGATCATGATGTCGAGACCCTTGACGATCTCGGGCTTCAGCGACGAGGCGTCGACCAGCGCGTCGAACACCTTGGCCGGGCGCAGGTTGGCGAAGAGGTCCATCTCCTTGCGCAGGCGCAGCAGGCCGCGCTCGGGCTTCTTGCTGAAGTCGGCGGTGTCCCACTTCGGGCCGCCGACCGAGCCGAACAGTACGGCATCGGCTTCCAGCGCGGTCTTCATGGCGTCATCGCTCAGCGGCACGCCGTGCTTGTCGAGGGCGGCGCCGCCGACGAGGTCTTCCTTGATGTCGAAGCCGATCGCACGCTTCTTGCCCATCCAGGCAATGATCTTGCGGACTTCGTTCATCACCTCGGGGCCGATGCCGTCGCCGGGCAGCACGAGCAGATTGCGATTGGACGCCATGATGGTCAGGTCTTCCGTTTGATTGATGGCTTGCAGTTCAGAACCCCGGTGTCATCCCGAGCGTAGCGAGGGATGACACTGTGCGGGCGTTACCGTGAAGGGTTCAGGAGGCGCCGTGCAGCCAGGGCTGCGACTCGCTCTGCTGGCGCTCGAAGTCGTCGATTGCCGACTTCTTCTCCATGGTGAGACCGATATCGTCGAGCCCTTCCATCAGGCACTTCTTGCGGAAGGGATCGATCTCGAAATGGACGGTGCCGCCGTCGGGACCCTTGATCTCCTGCTTCTCGAGATCGATCTCGATGATGGCGTTCGAGCCGCGGCTGGCATCGTCCATCAGCTTGGCGATGATCTCCTTCGGCATCCGGATCGGCAGGATGCCGTTCTTGAAGCAGTTGTTGTAGAAGATGTCGGCGAAGTCTTCGGAGATGATGCAGCGGATGCCGAAATCGAGCAGCGCCCACGGCGCGTGCTCGCGGCTCGAGCCGCAGCCGAAGTTGGGGCCGGCCACGATGATCTTGGCATTCTGGTAGGCCGGCTGGTCGAGGACGAAGTCCTTCTTCTGGCCGTCCGCCGTCCAGCGCATCTCGTAGAACAGGCCTTCCTTGAGACCGGTGCGCTTGATGGTCTTGAGGAACTGCTTCGGAATGATCATGTCGGTGTCGACATTGACCATGGGCAGCGGCGCAGCGACGCCGCTCAGCGTCGTGAATTTCTCCATGAGACCTCCCGGAAAGGCCGGAATAAACGGGCTTTCCGGGCCGCGGTCAAGCTGTCCGATTCTAGCGGGTCTTGATCACCAGTGTGTTGGCGATCATGTCGTGCAGCCCGCGCTTGCGATCGGTGAAGGCCACCATGATGTAGCCGATGCAGAAGATGGCTCCCGACAGGATCCGGGCGAAGAACCGTCCCGTGGCATTGAGGAAGGTCAGCCGCTTGCCCTCGCCGGTCACGACGCGCAGCCCCATTGCCATCTTGCCGACCGTGGCGCCCCGCTCGGAACTCTCCAGCAGTGCAAAATAGAGCCAGAAAACGAGGATCGTGAGAAGATTCACCGTTGGATCGATATCGCTCAGATTGTCGGGGTTCACCTGCCTGAGGCCGAAGACCCCCATCACGATGCTCAGCACGAGGCCGACCAGGATGACATCGATGATGTAGGCCACGACGCGGATCCAGAAACCGCCATAGCCGACAGGCGTATTGCCCGGCGGCGTCGCATCCCAGACCGGGGGTGGCGGCGGCGCGGAGCCTGAATTCGGGACGCTGGCCATGTGTCTCTCCCCTCTTCGTTGGTGAAAGCGAACGCTACATTGGCCATGAGCGTTCCTGACCGCAAATGGAAACGGGCGGCCCTGCGAGGGGCCGCCCGTCCTTTGTCCCGTCTCGGAACGGCGTCTACTGGAAGTCGCGAACGTCGGCCAGGGTGCCCCGGATGGCGGCGGCGGCGGCCATGGCCGGGCTCACCAGATGGGTGCGCCCGCCGCGGCCCTGACGGCCCTCGAAGTTGCGATTCGAGGTCGAGGCGCAGCGCTGGCCGGGCTCGATGCGGTCGGCGTTCATCGCCAGGCACATCGAGCAGCCCTGCAGGCGCCATTCGAAGCCGGCCTCGAGGAAGATCTTGTCGAGACCTTCCTTCTCGGCCTGGGCCTTCACCAGGCCGGAGCCCGGCACGACCATCGCCGACACGGTCGAGGCGACCTTGCGGCCGCGCGCGATCTCGGCGGCGGCGCGCAGATCTTCGATGCGGCCGTTGGTGCAGGAGCCGATGAACACGCGGTCGATCGGCACGTCGACGAGGCGCGTGCCCGGCGTCAGGCCCATATAGGCCAGCGAGCGGGTCCAGGCCTCGCGGCGGTTCTCGTCCGGCGCATTGGCCGGGTCGGGAACGACGTCGGTGATCGGCAGCGCGTCCTGCGGGCTCGTTCCCCAGGTCACCATCGGCGGAATGTCCGCGGCGTTGAGGTCGAGCTGGACGTCGAAGTGTGCGCCCTTGTCAGACGGCAGGCGGCGCCACTGGCTGAGCGCGAGGTCCCAGGCCCCGCCCTTCGGCGAGTAGGGGCGGCCCTGGAGATACTCGAACGTCGTCTCGTCGGGCGCGATCAGGCCGGCGCGGGCGCCCGCCTCGATAGACATGTTGCAGACCGTCATGCGGCCTTCCATCGTAAGCTCACGGATGGCGCGGCCGGCATACTCGATCACGTAGCCGGTGCCGCCGGCGGTGCCGAGTTTGCCGATGATGGCCAGGATGACGTCCTTGGCCGTGACGCCGAGCGGCAGGCTGCCCTCGACCGACACGCGCATGTTCTTGGCCGGCTTCTGGATCAGCGTCTGCGTGGCGAGCACGTGCTCGACCTCGGAGGTGCCGATGCCGAAGGCCAGCGCGCCGAACGCGCCGTGCGTCGAGGTGTGGCTGTCGCCGCACACGATCGTCATGCCGGGCAGGGTGAGGCCCTGCTCGGGGCCGATCACGTGCACGATGCCGCGCCGCGGGTCGTTCAGGTCGAAGTACGGCACATGGAAGTCGGCGACGTTCTTCTCCAGAGTCTCGACCTGGACGCGCGACTCCTCGTCCTCGATGCCCTGGCTGAAATCCGTCGTCGGCGTGTTGTGGTCGGCGACCGCAATGGTGGCGTCGGGACGGCGCACCGGCCGCCCCGCCATGCGCAGGCCTTCGAAGGCCTGCGGGCTGGTCACCTCGTGGACGAGATGACGGTCGATGTAGATGACGCAAGTCCCGTCGTCCTGGCGATGGACGACGTGACTGTCCCAGATCTTCTCGAACAGGGTCCGCGGAGGCGGCGGCGGGGCCGGCGGGGTGGCCGACTTTTTGCGGAACGCCATGTTGGACCTACTTCTTTCCGCCGCCCTTGGCGTTGCGGACGGACTTCTCTTCCTTGGGCTTTTCCTTCTTGAGCTTCTCGCGGCGCGGACGCTTGAGAGCCTCCTCCGCCTGCGTGGCGAGCAGCGCGCGCTGGGCCTCGGTGTCCTCGGCGATACGGCTCGCCTTGCCGCGCAGTTCGCGCAGATAGTAGAGCTTGGCGCGGCGCACGACACCCTTACGGATGACCTCGATTTCCCAGATGTTCGGGCTGTAGAGCGGGAACACGCGCTCCACGCCTTCGCCGAAGCTGATCTTGCGCACCGTGAACGACGAGTTCACGCCCGCGTTCTTGCGGCCGATGCACAGGCCTTCGTAGACCTGAAGGCGCTCGCGGTTACCTTCCTGCACCTTCACGTGCACCTTGAGCGTGTCGCCCGACTCGAAATAGGGAACGGGCCGCTCTTCCTGCACCTTGTCGATCGTCGTCTGGCCGATCGCGTCGAGAATGTTCATCGCATCCATCCTTTCGTCACTTCTCATCGTTTCCCGCCGCGGTCCGGCGACGAGCCCAAAGATCGGGCCGCCGCCTCCGCGTGATCTCTTCCCGCTGCTTCATCCGCCACTCGGCGACCTTGCCGTGATGACCCGAGACCAGAACCTCCGGCACGCGCCGTTCGATTCCGTCGGGCCCTGCCCAGGTCGCGGGCCGGGTGTAGTGCGGGTACTCCAACAATCCGTCCTCGAAACTCTCCTCGCTTGCCGAATCGGCCGCGCCCATCACTCCGGGCAGCAGCCGCACGCAACAATCCATCACCGTCATGGCCGCGATCTCGCCGCCCGAAAGCACGAAATCCCCGACCGAAATCTCCTCCAGCGCCTGGGCCTCGATGACCCTCTCGTCGACGCCCTCGAACCGTCCGCACACCAGCAGCACGCCCGGCCCCGCCGCCAGCTCCCGCCCGCGCGCCTGACTGAACGGCGCGCCGCGCGGCGAGAGCAGGACCTTCGGCACTCCCGGTACGGCGACCGCCTCGATCGCCGCCGACAGCACGTCGGGCTTCAACACCATGCCGGCGCCGCCCCCGAAGGGAGCATCGTCCACCGTCCGATGCCTGTCTCCGGCGAACCGCCTGATGTCGACGGCTTCCAGCGACCACACGCCTTCCTTCAGCGCCCGGCCGGCCAGGCTCTCGCCCAGCGGGCCCGGAAACATCTCCGGGAACAGCGTCAGCGCAGTCGCGCGCCACACGTTAGTCCTCCGCCTCCTTCGCCGGCCCACCCGTCAGCAAACCTGCCGGCGGATTGACCGTGACCTTGCCGCCCTCGACGTCGATCTCGGGCACCGCCTCGTCGGTGAAGGGCAGCATCACCGAGTGCCTCGATGCGCTGCCTCCCGACACTTCCATCGTCCGGCCGGCGCCGAAATCGTGGAAGGCCATGACCTTTCCCCAATCCCGGCCCTCCCGGTCGAACGCGGCGAGCCCCAGCAGGTCCGCCTCGTACCATTCCCGCTCGCCCGTCGCCGGCAAGAGCTCGCGCTCCACATAGAGCCGCAAACCGCGTACTGCCTCGGCCGCCGTGCGATCGGCTACGCCCTCGATCCGGGCCAGGACTGCGCCCTTTACGGAGCTCAGCGCCTCGACCCGGTACTCCTTCGTTCCCTTCTCGTCCGACAGCGCGCCGTAGGAGGCGATCGCCATCGGGTCCTCGGTGTAGCTCCTGATGCGCACCAGGCCGCGGACCCCGTGAGGTGCCGAAACGACGCCCAGCAGGACGCGGCCCTTGCTCATCGGAGCACCTTGCCGATCAGGTGGCCGCAGCCTCCGGCGCGGGCGCGGCGGCGGCCGCCGCCGCAGCCTCGGCCTTCATGCGCTCCTGCGCCTTGGCGCGCGGCAGCGGCTTCTTGGTCTGGTCGCGGCGCTCGCGCGGCTTCATCAGCTCGGCCTGCGACAGGAACTTCGCGACGCGATCGGACGGCTGCGCGCCGACCTTCAGCCAGTGGGCGATGCGCTCCTTGTCGAGCGTCAGGCGCTGGGCATGATCGCGCGGCAGAAGCGGGTTGTAGGTGCCGAGCTTCTCGATGAAGCGGCCATCGCGCGGGCTGCGCGAATCGGCCACGACGATGTGGAAGAACGGGCGCTTCTTGGCACCGTGCCGGGTCATGCGGATTGCGATCATTCTCTCTAGTCCTCTCTTCGATATCGATTCGCGTGATTTGTCTGATGTCGATCTTGCTGACTTCTTGAAACCTCAGCGCGGAAAGCCCGGCGGGCCACCCATGCCGCCGAGGCTGCGCATGAATCCCTTCTCGCCGAGCTTGTTCACCCGCTTCATCATCTTGAGCATGTCGGCATGCTGCTTGAGCAGCTTGTTGACGTCCTGCACCTGCACGCCCGAGCCCTTGGCGATGCGCTTCTTGCGCGAGGCGTGGATCAGGTCGGGGTTGCGGCGTTCCTTCGGCGTCATCGACAGGATGACGGCCTCCTGGCGCTTGAGCTGGCCCTCGTCGATCTTGGCCTTGGACATGGCGGCCTTGGCCTGCATGGCGCCCGGCAGCATGCCCATCAGTCCGGACAGGCCGCCCATCTTGCGCAGCTGGCGCAGCTGGTTGAGCAGGTCGTCCATGTCGAACTGGCCCTTGCGGACCTTGGCCGCCAGCTTCTCGGCATCTTCCTTGTCGATCGTCTCGGCGGCGCGCTCGACCAGCGAGACGATGTCGCCCATGCCGAGGATGCGCGAGGCGATACGGTCGGGATGGAACGGCTCCAGCGCGTCGAACTTCTCGCCGACGCCGATCAGCTTGACCGGCCGGCCGGTGACGGCGCGCATCGACAGCGCCGCACCGCCGCGCGCATCGCCATCGACGCGGGTCAGCACGATGCCGGTGACGGCCAGCCGCTCGTTGAACGCCTTGGCCACGTTCACGGCGTCCTGGCCGGTCATGGCGTCGGCGACGAGCAGCGTCTCCTTCGGCTTGGCGAGGTCGCTGATGTCGGCGACCTCCTTCATCAGCTCTTCGTCGATCGAGAGCCGGCCCGCCGTGTCGAGGATGAGGACGTCGAAGCCCTCGCGCTTGGCTGTCTCGAGGGCGCGCCGGGTGATGGCGAGCGGCATCTCGAGCGGGACGATCGGCAGGGTCGGAACGCCGGTCTGCTCGCCCAGCACCTTGAGCTGGTGCTGCGCGGCCGGGCGGCGCGTATCGAGCGAGGCCATCAGGACCTTGCGCCGGGTCGAGAAGCTGCCGCCGAACATCTCGGCCGCCATGCCCTGCGGGCCCTGGCTGAGGCGATAGGCGATCTTGGCCGAGGAAGTGGTCTTGCCCGAGCCCTGCAGGCCGACCATCAGGATGACGACCGGCGGGATGGCGCCGAGGTCGAGGTCCGAGACGGTGCCGCCCAGCATCTCGACCAGGTGGTCGTTGACGATCTTGACGACCATCTGTCCCGGCGTGACCGAGCGGATGACGTCGGCGCCGATCGCCTTCGGCCGGACCTCGTCGATGAACTGGCGGACGACGGGCAGGGCGACGTCGGCCTCGAGCAGGGCGGTCCGCACCTCGCGCAGGGCCGCGTCGACATCGGCCTCGGAAAGCGCACCACGCCCCCGGAGCTTGTCGAAAACATCGCCCAGACGCTTGCTAAGACCCTCGAACATCGTGCTCCCGTTCGCTCAAAGACGTATCGCGCCGATGCGCGAACCTTCGCGGATCAGCGGAGCTCCCCGAAGGGGGAACCTAGTAAATCGGCACGACCGATTGAGCCGGCGGGGTATAAAGCCTGCCGCGTCAGGAGTCAAAACGCTTGGACGAGCCGGCTAACCTATTGAAGAACAACGATTCGCCGCGCCTTCCCGGCTGGTCGATGCTGACCTTCGTGGTCGTGGCGCCGCTGATCGGGCTGCTGGTTTTCTGGCTTTTGCCCGAACGAAGCAACCTGCTGGTGCTCAGCGCCTTCTTCGGGACCTGCCTTCTGGCCCTCGGGATCTCGGTCCTGCCGCTCGGCCGGAACGCGCCGGCGGCGCTGGGTCTGCGGCCGGTCGGCGGGCGGGCCGTGGTCCTCGCCGTCCTGGGCACCACCGTACTGTCCTTCGCCGTCAGCCAGCTCGGGCCGCAGCCCGAGGGGGTGAAGCAGGTGACGGAGGGCATCGAGGGCACGGCGCGCGTCCTCCAGACCCTGGCCGTCCTCGGTCTGCTTGCCCCGATCGTGGAAGAACTGGTCTTCCGCGGCCTGTTCTATGGCTGGCTGGCGGGGCGCTGGAGCAACCTCGTTGCCTTCGTGCTGAGCTCCCTGGCCTTCGCCGCCGCCCATACTGAGCCCCTGCACATTCTTCTCGTGCTGCCGCTGGGTTTCTGGTTCGGCTGGCTGCGCTGGCGCACCGGCTCGTTGGTCCCGACGATCGTGGCGCACATCATCAACAACACGATCGCGGTGTCGGCGGCAGCGTTCCTGAGCCCTTGAGCTCGGCCTCCGATCAGGACGCGAGCTTGCGCTCGACGAAGTCGAGCCGGTCCTGGCCCCAGAAGATCTCGCCGTCGATGACGAAGGAGGGCGCGCCGAACACGCCCTGCGAAATGGCGTGCCTGGTATAGGCCTCGCGCTTCTCGGCGATGCCCGGCGCTTCGCTGGCCTTCAGGACCGCGGCACCGTCGAGGCCGCATCCGTCGATGATCGCCTGGAGGGTCGGCAGGTCGCCGGTGTTCTTCTCCTCGGCCCACAGGCCGGTCAGCACCGCGTGCGCGACCTTGATCGCGTCCGCCATGCGGCCCTCTTCGCGAAGGGCGATCACGCATTTCGCGGCGGGCACTTCGTTGGCGGGAAAGAACTTGGGCTCCAGCGTCGTCTTCATGCCGAGATGGTCGCGCCAGCGCTTCAGTTCCATCATGCGATAGGCTTGGCGCTGCGGCGCACGCTTGGGCAGGGGCAGGCCGCCCGAAACTGCGAAGACCGAGCCGAAATCGACCGGCCAGATCGTGACCGTCGCGCCGTGCTTCTTCACCATGGCATCGAAGCGGGCGGTCCCGAGATAGGTCCACGGTGAGTTCAGCGAGACGTAGTAGTCGACATGCTTGCCCATAGGGTCCCCCAGAGAGGCGTTCGTTGGCGCGGACTGTGGCGTAAAGCCCGTCGATACGCCATCTTCGCGAGGTGAGCGGAAAACCCGATTCTCAGCGAGGCATCGCCATTACCGGCGGCGATGCCGCCTATTTCGACCTGATGCGCGACTGCATCGAGTCGCTGCAGGCGACGGAGGAAGGCCGGGCGCTCGCGCTGGGCGTCCTCGATTGCGGGTTGACCGAAGAGCAGCGCAACTGGTGCCGCGAACACGGCGCGATCCTCGTGGTCCCGCAATGGGACTTCGACTTTCCCGGCCGCGAAACCTTGAAGGATGGCTACAAGGCGCTGACGGCCCGGCCCTTCCTGCCGCGCTATTTCCCGGGCTTCGATCTTTATCTCTGGATCGATGGCGATTGCTGGGTGCAGCAGGGCGACGCCGTCGCACTGTTCCTCGCCGCAGCCCGCACGGGTGCGCTGGCGGTGGCCCCCGAGATCCACCGCTCGATGCGGCACTATCGCCATGCCTGGCAGGAATTCTCGTCGATCAACGGGGCGGCGTTCGAAGCCTGCTTCGACAAGGAAACGGCCGACCGGCTGATCCGCTATCCGCTGATCAATGCCGGTGTCTTCGCCCTCGCGGCCGATGCGCCGCACTGGCAGGGCTGGGCAGGCCTGCTGGGCGAGGCGCTGCAGCGCTCGACCAACATGACGGACCAGGTGGCGCTCAACGTGCTGGTCTACGATCGCGGCTTCTCGTGCGAGCCGCTGCCCAGCCGCTGCAACTGGCCGGTTCATCACGCCACGCCGGCCTGGGATGCCGCCCGCGGCCTGTTCGTCGAGCCGGCCATGCCCTACGAGGCGCTCGGCATCCTGCATCTCACGATCTACACCAAGCGGCTGCCGACCCTCGACGTGCGCGAGATCGGCGGGCCGCAGGCGGGCCGGGTCCGGGCGCGCTCGTTGCGCTGGCCGGGCCGAACCGCCATATAGCGCCGCATGGCCGGGACGCCTTTCCTCAAGATGCACGGGCTGGGCAACGACTTCGTCGTGCTCGATGCGCGCTTGCATGCGCTCGATCTGACGGTGCCGCGCCGGCGCGCCATCGCCGACCGCCGCCTGGGCGTGGGTTGCGACCAGCTCATCGTGCTGGAACCGCCGACCGAGCCCGACGCCGACGTCTTCATGCGCATCTACAATCCCGACGGCAGCGAGGCGCAGGCGTGCGGCAACGCCACGCGCTGCGTCGCCTCGGTGGTGATGGACGAACACAAGTCGGACGATGTGACGATCCAGACGGTCGCCGGCCTGCTCGAATCGCAGAAGGTCGGACGCGGGGCCAACGGCCTGCCGGTGATCTCCGTCGACATGGGGCTGGTGCGCATGGACTGGCGCGAGATTCCGGTCGCGACGGCCTGCGACACCAGGCACATGCCGGTCGGCA
Source organism: Reyranella sp. (assembly GCF_052439685.1). Taxonomy (GTDB): domain Bacteria; phylum Pseudomonadota; class Alphaproteobacteria; order Reyranellales; family Reyranellaceae; genus Reyranella. The sequence continues at coordinate 371,295 of NZ_JBQVQG010000001.1, read as the reverse complement.
TCGGCCCGCTGCAGGATCCGGTCGGCACCAACGTCGGCAATCCGCACGCGACCTTCTTCGTCGACGATCTCGCCGCGATCCCGATGACGGAACTGGGCCCGAAACTCGAGCACGATCCGTTCTTTCCGGAGCGCGTGAATGTCGGCGTGGCGCAGATCATCGGAGAGAACAGGCTGAAGCTCAGCGTCTGGGAACGTGGCGCGGGCCTCACGCTCGCCTGTGGCTCGGGCGCCTGTGCCGCCGGCGTTGCCGCGGCACGGCGCGGCCTCACGGGCCGCAAGGTCGACGTCGTGGTCGAGCACGGCACGCTCACCATCGAATGGCTGCGCGACGACCATGTTTCGATGACCGGCGGCATCGCGCTCGCCTACAGGGGCGAACTCGACCGCTCCCTGCTTTCCTGAGGTGCCGCGGTGAGCGAGACGGAACCCGAGAAGAAGGGCTGGTTCGCGCGGTTGCGCTCCCGGGTGGCGCCGACCGTCGAGCCGCCTAAACCGCCCGAGCCCGAGGTCGAGAAGCCCGAACCGGTCGAGCCGGCCGTCACGGTCGAGTCCGAGACACCGCCCGCTCTGCCCTCCATCGAGCCGGTGAGCGAGCCGGTGCCGATGGCGCCGGAGCCCGAGCCCGAGCCGGTCGCCGTCACCGCCCCTGTCGAAGCGGTGGTCGAGAAGGAACCCGAGGTCGAGAAGCCCGAGCCCGAGAAGCCCGAGCCCGAGAAGCCCGAGGTCGAGAAGAAAGGCTGGCTGTCGCGTCTGCGCGAGGGCCTCTCGAAGTCGACCAAGAAGGTCGCCGAGAGCATCACCGGCCTCTTCACCAAAAAGAAGCTCGACCAGCAGACGCTCGACGATCTCGAGGATGCGCTGATCCAGGCTGATCTCGGTGTCGCCGTGGCCGCCCGGTTGGTCGGCAAGCTGAGCAAGGAGCGCTTCGGCAAGGAAGTCACCGAAGAGGAAGTGCGCGCGGCCTTCGCCGACGACATCGCCGAAATCCTGCAGCCCGTCGCCGTGCCGCTCACCATCGATGCCGCACGCAAGCCGCATGTCGTGCTGGTGGTCGGCGTGAACGGCAGCGGCAAGACCACGACCATCGCCAAGCTGGCCGGCCGCTACAAGGGCGAGGGCCGCTCGGTGATGCTGGCCGCGGGCGACACGTTCCGCGCCGCCGCCGTGGAACAGCTCAAGGTCTGGGGCGACCGCGCCGGCGTGCCGGTCGTGTCGAAGCAGACCGGCGCCGACGCCGCAGGCCTCGCCTACGAGGCGCTGGAGCAGGCGCGCGCCGAGAAGACGGACGTTCTGCTGATCGACACCGCCGGTCGCCTGCACAACAAGACCAATCTCATGGAAGAACTCGCCAAGATCGTGCGCGTCATCCGCAAGCTCGATCCCGAGGCGCCGCATTCCTGCCTGCTGGTGCTCGACGCCACGACGGGCCAGAACGCCCACGCCCAGGTCGAGACCTTCAAGACCATGTCGCCGGTCGACGCGCTGGTTCTCACCAAGCTCGACGGCAGCGCCAAGGGCGGCGTGCTGGTGGCGCTGGCCGAAAAGTTCAAGCTGCCGGTCGTGGCCATCGGTGTCGGCGAGGGCATCGACGACCTGCGGCCGTTCGAGGCTCGCGCCTTCGCGCGCGGATTGATGGGATTGCCGGCATGAGCGAGAAGAGCAGTGACGATAACGGCATGCGCCGGCTCTACGCCACGGCGCTGGAACTCGGGCCGCTTGTCCTGTTCTTCGTCGCCAACGGGCGCTGGGGCATCTACTGGGGCACCGGCATCTTCATCGTCGCGACCGCGATCGCGCTGCCCTGCTACCGCTGGCTGGAGAAGCGCTGGCCGATCATGCCGCTGGTCGGCGGATTCTTCGTGCTGGTGTTCGGCGGCCTCACCATCTGGCTGCAGGACGACACCTTCATCAAGCTGAAGCCCACCATCGTGAACTGCCTGTTCGCCGTCATCTTGGGCGGCGGTCTCGTGCTGTTCAAGAAACCGCTGCTGAAGCCCTTGTTCGGCGCGGCCTTCAAGCTGACCGACGAGGGCTGGTACCAGCTCACGATGCGCTGGACTGTGTTCTTCTTCGTGCTGGCCATCGTCAACGAAGTGATGTGGCGGAACTTCCCGACCGACACCTGGATCGCCAGCAAGATGTTCCTCAGCTTCCCGCTAACCCTCGTCTTCGCCTTCCTCCAGATCCCGCTGCTCAGGAAGTACTGGGACGGCGACGACAATCCCTTCGCGCGGGGAAGCTGACCCGGAGAGGTTCTAGGGCTTCCCTTGTGAAGTCAGTTTGACGATCTCCATGGCGCAGGCCGCCAGTTTCGTCCGGTCGACAAACTGGGCGCAGAAAAAGATGCCGTCCCTAAAGCTCTCGGCATCGCGGCTGTCGACTTCGTAAGCGCTTGGACCAACCTGCGTGCGCGCCTGCCGTCCGGCGTTCGCGTACTGATCCTCGAAATCCAGATCCAGCCCGGCCGAATAGATCTGTGCTAACCGCTCAACGAAGTTGAGGGTGCAGTCCTTTCGTTCGCGGCGATTGTGCATCTCGAACCAGTGGATGAGCGAGGCGGCGAAGATCAGCCTTCCGTCGCCGTTGGTGTACACGCCTTCGACGAAGTCGGAGATCGAATGCGGCGTCGCGCGGTTGTGCTGAAAATTCATCGTCGAGGCGGACGTTCGTTGCTCCGCGGCGTCGATCCATCTTCTGAGTGGTGGGTTTCTCTTTTCCAGCATGTCCGCCGTGTCTCCCACTACGAAGACGACGGCGGCTTTCTCGACGTCGGTGATCAGCCGGAAGTCGATGCGTGTGCGGGAAGCGAGCTGGTGGAGCTGTCGCTCCAGGCCGGCTTTCAGATCGGCGACGCACGTCGCGTTCGGCGGTGGCTCGCCTCCCGGCGGAAAGACCAGCGCGATGGTGCGGTTGCGCGCCGTGGATACGCCCAGGGACTCGAGCTTCGTATAGAGCGAGGGCGACATCTCGACGGCGATCCGGTCGGACACTTTCGCGATCGCCTGGATCGACAGCTCCGACGGCGAAGGGGCACATGCCTGCAGGAGCATGATCGCTACCACGAGGCCCGCACGAAAGAGAGGCGTCGGCATGCGCGGGGTGGCTCTAAACCCCCGCCGGCTTGCGTGGCGGCCACATGCGGGCGAGGTCGCCGGTGGGGTTGGAGTAGGTCGAGAAGTCGGTCTTGTCGCGTGATTCGTGGAAGTGCGCGAGCGCCCAGACCACCGTGGGGAAGGCGAGCTGGTCCCACGGGATATCGGCCCAGTCGACCAGCGCCACTTCCTCGCTCTCGATACCGCAGGCGATGTCGGCCGTGACCAGCCGGGCACGATACATGATCTGCACCTGGCCGATGCGCGCCACGCTGTACATGGCGAGCAGCCGGTCGATCTCGATGGTGGCGCAAGCCTCTTCCAGCGCTTCGCGCTGGGCGGCCTGCTCGGTCGTCTCGCCGAGTTCCATGTAGCCGGCGGGCAGGGTCCAGAAGCCCTTGCGCGGCTCGATGGCGCGCTTGGCCAGCAGGATCTTGTCTTGCCCCCTGTCATCGCGCCACGTACAGACCGCGCCGGCGACGACCTTGGGGTTCTGGTAGTGGATGAACTCGCAGCGTCCGCAGACCAGCCGCTCGCGATTGTCGCCGTCGGGGACCCGCTTCTCGAAATGCTCGGGCGGATCCCACGGCAGGCGCGGGCGGTCGGGCGGCGTGGAGGGGGCGCTCATGGCGCCGACGCTACGCTGCCCGTATCAGCGCTGCAACGCCGGGCAGGGTCTTGCCTTCCATCCATTCGAGGAAGGCGCCGCCTGCGGTCGAAACGTACGAGAACTTCTCCTCGACGCCGGCCGCGGCCAGCGCCGCCACCGTGTCGCCGCCGCCGGCCACCGACAGCAGCTTGCCCATGCCGGTCAGCCGGGCGACTTCCTGGGCGATCGCCACCGTGCCGGTGTCGAACGGCTTGATCTCGAAGGCGCCGAGCGGGCCGTTCCACACGACGGTCGAGCAGTCGGCCAGCTCCTGCTGGTACAGCGCGATCGTCTTCGGGCCGACGTCGAGGATCATCTTGTCGTCGGGGCAGGCGTTGGCATCGACCACGACATGCGGCGCGCCGGCCTTGAATTCGTCGGCCGCCATGACGTCGACCGGCAACAGCACCTTGCACTTGGCGGCCTTGGCCTTTTCCAGGATTTCGAGTGCGGTCGAGGCCAGGTCCTTCTCGCACAGCGACTTGCCGACCCCGATCCCCTGGGCATGCATGAAGGTGTTGGCCATGCCGCCGCCGATGATCAGCTTGTCGACCTTGCCCACCAGATGGCCGAGCAGCTCGAGCTTGGTCGAGACCTTGGCGCCGCCGACAATGGCGCAGACCGGGCGCTTCGGATTGCCCAGCGCCTTGTCGAGCGCTTCGAGTTCTTCCTGCATCAGGCGGCCCGCGACCGCCGGCAGGCGATTGGCGAGGCCTTCGGTCGAAGCGTGCGCGCGATGCGCGGTCGAGAAGGCGTCGTTCACGTAGACGTCGCCCAGCAGCGAGAGCTTGTCGATGAAGCCGGCGTCGTTCTTCTCCTCTTCCTTGTGGAAGCGTAGATTCTCGAGCAGCAGCACATCGCCCGGCTTCATGTTGCGCACGGCAGCCTCGGCCAGCGGGCCGATGCAATCCTCGGCGAAGGCAACGGGTTTGCCGAGCGCCGTCTCCAGCGGCTCGATGAGCGGGCGCAGCGTCATCTCCGGCACCCGCTTGCCGTCAGGACGGCCGAAATGGCTGAGCACGATCACCTTCGCGCCCTTGGAGGCCAGCTCCTTGATCGTCGGCGCCGCACGCTCGATGCGCGTCGCATCGGTCACCTTGCCGTTCTTCATCGGCACGTTCAGGTCGACGCGCACCAGCACCCGCTTGCCGGACAGGTCGGCGGAATCGATCGTCTTGAAGGTCGTCTGCGGCATGATCTCTCTCTTGTCTGTCCGACGGGCGTCTGGCGTTTCCGCCGTCTAGCGTTTCCGAATCACGAATACCAGCACCTCGCCCTCGCGCGTGGCGGAGACCAGCTCGTGTCCGGTCTGCCGGCAGAAGGCGGGGAAGTCGGCCTCGGCGGCGGGATCGGTGGCGCGCACCGTGAGCAGGCCGCCGGGCGCCAGTTCGCGCAGCTTGCGGTTGGCACGCAGGACGGGGAGGGGGCAGAGCAGCCCGGTGGCGTCGTATTCGAGCGTATCGGTCATCGCGGTTTGTAATATTGCATGGCTTCGGGCAGCCAGCGCCTGATGTCGGCAATGCGCGTGGTGTCGGCAGGATGCGTGCTGAGCCATTCCGCCTGCCGCTTGCCGGAACTGGCGGCGCGCATGCGTTCCCACAGGCCGATCGCCTCGCGCGGGTCGTAGCCGGCCATCGCCATCAGCACGAGGCCGATCCGGTCGGCTTCCGATTCCTGGGCGCGTGACATCGGCAGGATGTAGCCCACCGTGGCGCCGGCGCCGACCGCAGCCATCATGGCCGGCAGATAGGTGCGGCTGCGGCCGCTCACCGTCGCCGACAAGGCCACTGCGGCGGCGGCGGTGCCGACCGACGCCACCATCTGGTCGCTCATGCGCTCCGCGCCGTGACGGGCCAGGGCATGGGCCACCTCGTGGGCGATCACGACCGCCAAGCCGGCCTCGGTCTTCGTGATCGGCAGCAGGCCGGTATAGACGACGATCTTGCCGCCGGGCAGGCAGAAGGCATTGGGCTCGTTCTTGTCGACCGTCTTGAATTCCCAGCGGAAGCGCGGCGCGCGCCACAGTTCCTGCGGCGGATGCTCGGCGGCGTTGGCGATCCGACGGCCGATCTTCTCGACCATCGCGTTGACCTGGGAGTCCCGTGACAGAGGCTCCTTGTTCAGCACTTCGCGATAGGCCTGCAGGCCCATCTCGCGCTCCTCGTTCTCGCTGACGAGCATCATCTGCGACCGGCCGGAGACCGGCGCCGTTTCGCACGCAGCGAGCAGGGACGCGATGCCGCACACGATCAGCAGGGAGCGCAGGATGGGGTGCATGGGCCGAAGTCTAGGGGCCCGTTCGCACGCGGTCGAGAGTGCGTCAGTCGGCGAAGAAGCCCGGTCCGCCGCGACGCTTCAGTTCCTCGCCGGCATCGCGACCGAGGGCGGCGGCTTCGGCGATCGAACCACGACGCTCCGTTGCGATCACTTCCGATCCGTCGGGCCGGGCGATCAGGCCGCGCAGATGCAGTTCTCCGCCCGTCAGGATCGCGTGTCCTGCAATGGGTGTTCGGCAGGACCCGTCGAGCACGACCAGCATCGCATGCTCGGCCCGCACGCAGACGGCGGTGGGTTCGTGATCGATCGCGGCGAGCCAGCCGCGCGTCTGCGCGTCGCCCTCGCGGGCTTCGATGCACACCGCGCCCTGGCCGACCGCCGGCAGCATCTCGGCTTCCGGAATGGCGGCGCCGACACCGCTCCTGCCCAGCCTCTTCAGGCCGGCGAGCGCCAGGATCGTCGCCTGCACGGTGCCGTCGGCGCGCCTCGCCAGCCGCGTGTCGACATTGCCGCGCAGCGTGACGATGCGCAGGTCCGGCCGGCGGTGCAGCAGCAGCGCCTTGCGACGCAGCGCCGACGTGCCGACGACGGCGCCCTGCGGCAAGTCGTCGATGCGTGCGAGATCACCGGCGATCAGTACGTCGCGCGCATCCTCGCGCGGCAGGAAGGCCGAAATCGCCAGGCCGGGCGGCTGCGCCGTCGGCATGTCCTTCATGCTGTGGACCGCGGCGTCGATACGGCCCCGCAGCAGGGCTTCCTCGATCTCCTTGACGAACAGTCCCTTGCCGCCGGCTTCGGAGAGCGGCCGGTCCTGGATCACGTCACCCGTGGTCTTGATGGCCACGATCTCGATGGCGCCGGGCGCCGCGAGCGCCGGCACGGAAGTGGCCAGGGCGTCGCGCACCAGGCCGGTCTGGGTGAGGGCGAGAGGGCTGCCGCGGGTGCCGAGCCGGAGGAGGGGGGCCATCATGGCCGCTGCTCTAGCGCAGGGCGCCCCGACACGCCAGAAACTCCCACGCCAGAAGGCGTGGTGCCGACAGGTCGCGGCCGGCGGCAGTTGCGGGGTCCGGGGCCCGCAGGCAAGAAGGCGGCGAACAGAGGCCGAATATGAGCCAGGATCTCGAGATCGTACCGTTGTTTGCCACGCCGCTCGTCGTCCACGACGTGCCGGACGCGGCCGCCCTGAATGCCGACCTGCGACGGGTCATCGAGGAGCGCGAGAAGTCCCATCCCGGCACACAGGCTTCCAACGAAGGCGGCTGGCAGTCGACCTGGGACATGGAGCGCTGGGGCGGCGTGCCGGCGCTGAAGCTGCTGGCCATCGCCCGGAACACCGCCAATCGCGTGACGATCGACCGGTCGGGCAATGCCGGCGGCCCCCATCCCGGCGTGTTCGCCGTGACCTGGCGGGCCAACATGTGGGCCAACGTCAACCGCAGCGGCCATGGCAACCTGCCGCACACGCATCCCGGTGCCTTCTGGTCCGGCGTCTATTACGTCGACGACGGCGGCATCTCCGCCGATCCGTCGCTGGGCGGGGCGCTCGAATTCCTCGATCCGCGCGGGGCCGGGCCGGTGATGTATGCGCCGCATCTCGGCTTTGCGATGAAGGGCGGCCTGTCGGGCGGCGCCAACGAGGTCCTGCAGCCGAAGGCCGGCCGGATGGTCCTGTTTCCCTCGTGGCTGCTGCATCAGGTCCGGCACTATCGCGGCACGGCCGAACGCATCTCGATCGCGTTCAATCTGAATCTGTAGAGTCGTCCCAGCACACCTACCTCACCCTGAGGAGCGCTCCGCAGGATGAGGTGGTGCGTTGGCGAGGAGTCGTCTGGCGCCCCGACGCCTAGGCCGCTAGAAGTCCCGCATGCGCGTTCTGGGCATCGAAACGAGTTGCGACGAGACCGCCGTCGCCGTGGTCGAGGGCGCGGCCGGGGCCGAGCCGGTCGGCCGCATCCTGTCGAATACGGTCTACAGCCAGCTCACCGAGCATCGCCGTTTCGGCGGCGTGGTGCCGGAGATTGCCGCGCGGGCGCATCTCGAGCGCATCGACGGGCTGGTCGCCCAGGCGCTCGACGAAGCGGGCGTGGGGCTCGCCGATCTCGACGCCATCGCCGCGACCGGTGGGCCGGGGCTGATCGGCGGCGTGATGGTCGGGGTCATGACGGGCAAGGCGCTGGCCTTCGCGCACGACAAGCCGTTCATCGCAGTCAACCATCTCGAAGGCCACGCGCTGTCGGTACGGCTGACCGAGCCCGTCGAATTTCCCTATCTGCTGCTGCTCGTGTCGGGCGGCCACTGTCAGCTGCTCACGGTTCGCGGTCCCGGCGACTTCACGCGGCTGGGCACGACCATCGACGACGCGGCGGGCGAATGTTTCGACAAGACCGCCAAGCTGCTGGGGTTGGGCTTTCCCGGCGGACCCGCCGTCGAGCGGGCGGCCGTGGGCGGTGACCCGCGCCGCTTCGCGCTGCCGCGGCCGATGTGGCGCAAGCCCGGCTGCGACTTCTCCTTCTCCGGCCTGAAGACCGCCGTGCGCCAGACGGTCGAGAAGTTGCCCGCCGACGATCCGCGGGCCGTCGCCGATCTCTGCGCCTCCTTCCAGCGCACCGTGGGCGACGTCTTCGCCGACCGCTGCGCCAACGCGCTGGCACGGGCCCCCTCGTCGACGCTCGTGGTGGCCGGCGGCGTCGCCGCTAACGTCTATCTGCGCGGACGGTTGGAAGAGGTCGCGGCGGCGCATGGCGCGAAGCTGGTCGCGCCGCCGGTCAGGCTGTGCACCGACAATGGCGCCATGATCGCCTGGGCCGGTGTCGAACGGCTGCGGCTCGGCCAGGTCGATGCGCTCGATTTCCGTCCCCGGCCGCGCTGGCCGCTCGATCCCGCCGCCGCCAACCGGATGTAGACTGCCGCCATGAGCCAGGCCCCGCCCGTCTTCGAAACCGTCGCCGCCTTCGCGACGCCGATCCTGATCGCCGATCTTCCCGACGGGCCGCAGCTCAATGCCGCGCTGATCCCAGTCCTGGCGAAGCGCGAAGCCGAACAGGAGAACGAGCCGCACAGCACGCTCGGCGGCTGGCAGTCGAGCTGGGATCTCGACAAGTGGGCGGGCGTTCCCGCGATCAAGCTGCTGGCGATCGCGCGCAACATCGCCAACCGCAGCACGAGCGATCGCGAAGGCAATGCGGTTACGATCGCGTGGAAGGCCAATATCTGGGCCAACATCAACCGCGGCGGTCACGGCAACGAATTCCATTCCCATCCCGGCAGCTACTGGTCGGGCGTCTACTATGTCGACGATGGCGGCATCCCGGCCGATCCGTCGCTGGGCGGTGAGCTCGAATTCATGGATCCGCGCGGACCGGCGCCGGCGATGTATGCACCCTATCTCGCCTTCAGCCTGCCGGGGGGCCTCTCGGTCGGCACCAACCAGACGATCTCGCCGCGGGCCGGGCGGCTGGTGATGTTCCCGTCCTGGGTGCTGCACCAAGTGCGGCCCTATCGCGGCACCGCCCAGCGTATCTCCATCGCCTTCAATCTCAGCCTGTGACGGGGATCGCGTGACGGGCATCGCGCATATCGGCGTCGTCGGCGGCGGCGCCTGGGGAACGGCGCTGGCCTGTCTCGGACGCCGGGCCGGCCGCAAGGTGACCCTGTGGTCGCGGGATCGCAGTGTATCGGCCGCGATCGCGCATGACCGTCGCAACGAGATCTATCTGCCGGGGCAATCGCTCGACGCGGGCATCGTCGCGGCAGCGGAACTGGTCGAGCTCGCCGACTGCGATGCGATCCTCCTCGTCTGTCCGGCCCAGGCGTTGCGCGTCGTGGCGCAGGGCCTGCCTGGCAGCGGTCCCGTCGTGATCTGCGCCAAGGGCATCGAAGCCACGACCGGCCTGCTGATGCCCGAGGTGCTGGCCGAGGCCCTGCCGGGCCGGGCCATCGCCATGCTCTCGGGTCCGAGCTTCGCGGAGGAAGCCGTGCAGGGCCTGCCGACCGCGGTCAGCATCGCGACCGCCGATGCCGCCCTCGGCCGCGACCTGGCGGCCGCGCTCGCCGCCGGCATGTTCCGGCCCTACTGGACCGACGATGTCGTGGGCGTGTCGCTGGGGGGCGCGGTGAAGAACGTGCTGGCGATCGCGGCCGGCATCGTCGAGGGCCGCGGCCTCGGCCACAACGCCGCCGCCGCGCTGATCACCCGCGGCTTCGCCGAAATGGCGCGGCTGGGGCTCGCGCTGGGCGCCCGGCTCGAGACGCTGACGGGCCTGAGCGGGCTTGGCGATCTCGTGCTCACCTGCCAAGGGCCGTTGTCGCGCAATCGCTCGCTGGGCGCCGCGCTCGGCAAGGGCATGTCATACGAAACCTACATGCAGGGCCGGCGGCAGGTGGTCGAAGGCGCGGCGACGGCGCCGGCGGTGCTCGAACGCGCCGCGAAGCTCGGCATCGAGATGCCGATATGCACCGCCGTCGATGCTATCCTGCATCGCGGCGCGGATCTCGACGATTCGATTCGCGCCCTGTTGGCGCGGCCGCTGCGGCGTGAAGGCAAGTAGGAGCGGGGGAAACAAAATGGCGTACTGGCTCATCAAGTCCGAGCCCTCGGTCTATTCCTGGGCGCAGTTCGTGAAGGACGGCCAGACCTCCTGGACCGGCGTGCGCAACGCCCAGGCGGCGATCAACCTCAAGGCGATGAAGCCCGGCGACCGCTGCTTCTTCTATCATTCCAACGAGGGCAAGGAGATCGTCGGCATCGCCGAGGTCGTGAAGCCCGCCTATCCCGATCCCACCGACCAGGCGGGCAAGGCGGTCACCGTCGACGTGAAGCCGGTCGCGCCGGTGAAGACGCCGGTGACGCTGGCCGCGATCAAGGCCGATCCGAAGCTTGCGGACTTCGGCCTGGTGCGCCAGTCGCGCCTCTCGGTGGTGCCGGTCTCCGCCGAGCAGTGGAAGATGATCGAGAAGATGGCGAAGTAGTCACTTCGTCAGTGGCCCGGTCATGATCGACAATACCCGCGGCATCGTGGCGATGCTGGCGTCGGTCGTCGTCTTCATCTTCAACGATGCGCTGATCAAGCTCGCCGCCGAGACCGTGCCGTCGATCCAGTCGATCGGCGTGCGCGGGGTGTTCGCCACGCTGTGGTGCGCGCTGGCGCTGCTGGCGACGGGCGCCTGGCGCAAGATGGCCTACGCGGTCCATCCCAGGGTCATGCTGCGCGGCGGACTGGAGGCGGGCGCGGCCATCATCTACCTGATCGCGCTGTTCCAGATCCCGTTCGCGATCGCCACCGCCGTCAACCTCTCGACGCCGCTCATCCTGACGGTGCTCGCCGTCGTCCTGCTCAAGGAGGATGTTCGCTGGCGTCGATGGACGGCCGTGGGACTGGGCTTCGTGGGCGTGCTGATGGTCATCCAGCCGCGGCCCGGCGACATCAACGGCTGGACCTGGGTGGCGCTCACCGGCACCTGCCTGGGCGCCTTTCGCGACATCATCGCGCGCCATCTGCCGCCCGCCGTGCCGACGCTGGTCGTGTCCTTCACCACGGCGATCACCGTCGCCATCGTCGGCTGTGCCTGGGCGCTGGTCGAGGGCTGGCAGCCGATCGATGCCCGCGCCCTCGGCTACATCATGGCGTCTTCGCTGCTGCTGGCGATCGGCTACCAGTTCCTGGTGATCGGGCTGCGCTCGGGCGGCGAGATCTCGGTCATGGGATCGTTCCGCTACTCCTCGATCCTGTGGGCGCTCGCCATCGGCTACGTCGTATGGGGCGAAGTCCCCAACACCCTGGCGCTCGCCGGCATCGTCGTGATCGTGGGCTCAGGCCTCTACATCCTGCACCGCGAGCGGGTGTCGCGGTAGCGATCGGCCGGAATCATTCTGCTTCAGGTTCACCCACTAGACCTCATCGTGAGGAGCGTCCCATCGGGACGCGTCTCGAAGGATGGGCAACAGACGCGGTGCTCGTGCCCACCCTTCGAGACGCGCCCCTTCGGAGCGCTCCTCAGGGTGAGGTGGTTGTAGAAAAACTCTACCGCGTGACCCAGGCCTCGTAGTCGCGCGCCACGTCCTCGACCGCCTGGTCGTAAAAGCGCTTGCCGTGTTCGGGCGTCGCCTGGCTCGGGTCGGAGCCGATGCGGCCGTCCGGGAAGGCGCGGCGATAGTCCTCGGAGTCGGCGAAGGAGCCGTTCGGCGCGATGCGCGGCTCGAGCACGCGGCGGTCCATCGTCTCGGGATATTTGTACCAGGTCAGCGCCACTTCCGAGGCCGTGGCGTGGCTGCCCTCGCCGGTCGGATAGAGTTCGGAGCTGAGGCGCTTGATGCCCGGGCTGTCCCACCAGTTGCGAAGGGCGCACTTGATCGAGGGCTGGTTGCTCATGCGCTCCATCGAGCGCTCGGCATAGATCTCGGAGAAGGCCGCGGTCACCGTGGCGATGTTGCCGCCGTGGCCGTTCACGAAGAAGAAGCGCGTGAAGCCATGCTTGGCCAGCGACAGCACGTTGTCGCGCACGACGGCGATCAGGGTCGTGGGCTTGAGCGTGATCGAGCCCGCGAAGTCGAGGTGATGCTGGGCCATGCCGACCGAGATCGTCGGCGCCACCAGCGCGCCCACCTTCTCGCCGACGCCGCGGCCCACCATCTCGGCGGTGAGGGCGTCGGTGCCGATCAGGCCGGTCGGGCCGTGCTGCTCGGTCGAGCCGATCGGAATGATGATGCCGGTCTTGGTCTTGAGATAGTCCTCGACGAACTGCCAGGTCTTGAGCTGAAGCTGCACGAACCGAAACTCCTGTGATGTGCCCGCAGGATGCGTCGCTTCGTGCAGCGAGACAAGGCGCGCTGTCCGTCGATCAGTCGCTCGCCCAGAAGGCCTGCGCGCCGGGCGGCAGGCTTGCCAGGACGCGATCCAGCTCGGCCTGGTCGATGTTCCTGTGCAGCGCCGCCGCGACGCTCGCGATCGAGGACTCGGGGGCGAAATTATGGTCGGGACGCAGCGCCTGCACTTCACGGGTCATGATCGCACGGTCTTCGAAAGGGCGCCGCGGTTCGTCGAGATCCCAGTCGGCGACGAAGAGCGCGCGCAGGACGGGTGGCAGCACGTTGGCGAATCGGATCGCCTCCTTCACGTCGAGGCGTCGGCGGAAGGCTTGAAACACACCCTGCACCATCGTGTAGGTCTGATGCGTGGTCGCGAGGCCGGAAATGTCCCGCGCGTCGAGCATGAACTGCTCGAAGGCCATCGACGCGCGCTTGTATTCGACAGGGACCGGCATGATCGTCGTGCCGTCAGGACGGCAGCGGTTCGCCCAGGTTGCCTTCGCTGTTGATCAGCAGCACGCGTGACGTCGGGCCGAGGCCCAGCGCCTTGAAGGCGGCCTCGTCGGTGCAGACGCGCAGCAGGCCGGCGAGGCCGGCGCAGCCCGAGGGGCCCGAGATGATCGCGGGATCCTGGCCCAGCGGGTTGGCGTAGAGGCGGCGGGCCGGCAGGACGCCGTCCTCCTGGATGGTCATGAACCAGTCGGCCGCCGCGCCGATGATCGGCCAGGTCACGGGCGAGATTTCGCGGCAGGCGAGACCGCCCATCACCGTGTCGGCGTTGCCGCTGGCGAGGGTGGGCTTGCCCGCGAGGTTGCTCTGGAACCAGCAATCCGCGCTCTCGGGCTCGACGACGATCGAGACCGGCCGCTCGTCGCAGACCGCCCAGAGATAGCCGATCACCGCCGCCGCCAGGCCGCCGACGCCCGCCTGCACGAAGACATGGGTGGGCGCGGCGCCCCATTGCTGGACCGCGGCCTCGTGGACCAGCACGCAATAGCCGCGCATGACGCTGCGCGGCACCGAATCGTAGCCCTCCCACGAGGTGTCGGAGATGATCGTCCAGCCGTTGGCCTCGGCCTGGCGGCGGCACTCGGCGACCGCGGTGTCGTAGTCGCCGTCGACCCGGATCACCTCGGCGCCGCGCGCCCGGATTGCGGCTTCCTTCTCGGCGCTGGTGAACTTCGGCAGGAAGATCACGCAGCGATTGCCGAACAGCTTGGCCCCGGCGGCAACCGAGCGGCCGTGGTTGCCCGAACTCGCGGCGGTGAACACGAAGCGGCCGGTCACTTCCCGGTACTCGCCCTTCATCACGCTCTCGAACGACGGCGAGGAATGATAGGCGTCGCCGACCGCGCCGGTCAGCACGTTGGCGACGGCGATCACGCCACCCAGCGCCTTGAAGGCGCCGAACCCGAAGCGCTGGCTCTCGTCCTTGACCCGGATCTCGCCCACGCCCAGCCGCTGGGCCAGCGCCGGCAGCTCGTAGAGCGGCGTCGGTCTGTGCGCCGGGCAGGCCTTCAGCTCCTCGCACAGTTCGGGAATCCCGTTGGGATTGATCACGAACTGCTGCTCGCGACCGAATTCGAGGGGGCGCGTGGCGCGCGGATTTTTGGCCAACCAGGGGGCCAACCGGGGGGTCGTCATGCCCGGGTCATAGCATGCTAAGGTCGCCAAAACGGAGTGGCCCATGAAGGTGAATGTCGAAGTGACCTGCACGCCCGAGGAGGCCCGCGCCTTCATGGGGCTGCCGGACATCAAGCCGATGCAGGATCGCATCATGAACGAGATCGAGGAACGCCTGCGCAACAGCCTCGGGTCGATGAACCCTGAGACGATCTTCAAGACCTGGCTGCCGGCCTCCATGCAGGGCATGGACCAGATGCAGCAGATGCAGCAGGTTTTCTGGTCCCAGCTCGCCAACATCGCCTCCGGCGGATCGACCAAGAAGGAATAGCCGGATCATGAGCCAGCGCGAGAAGCCAGCCGATCCCAAGCCCTACTACGAAGCCCACGTCTTCTGCTGCACCAACCGCCGCCCCGCCGGCCACCCGCGCGGCTGCTGCGCCGAGCGCGGCGGCGAGGCCCTGCGGGACCACATGAAGAGCCGCGCCAAGGCGCTCGGCCTCAAGAACGTCCGCATCAACAATGCCGGCTGCCTCGACCGCTGCGAGTTGGGGCCGACCCTCGTGATCTATCCGGAAGGAATCTGGTACCGGGTGCCGACCAAGGAAGACGTCGACGAGGTGCTCGACACGCACCTGGTCAAGGGCGGCCGGGTCGAGCGGCTGATGCTGAAGCCGGAAGACAAGTAGGCGGCGACGCACCTTCAGAAGCCGCGGCGACCGTGGTGCTGAAACCACGGTGATCCGGCGAGGCTGACCAGAACGACGATGACGCCGAGCATGGCGTAGCCTCCCGTGGGCGCTAATGCCATGCCGGCCGGGCTGTTGCCTCAAGAGCGCGTGACTTTGCCATGGCCCGGGCGCTAGCGGATGAACGCCTCGCGCGGTGACGTCATCAAGGCGTCTAATCGAAATAAACGAAATAAACGAAACAATCGAAGCGAGAGTCGCACCCCTGAAGCAGGTATCCTGGTCCCGTTGAAGGGTCGATTTTGCCCGGTATTTTGCAGGGGGTGTGCTGGGTGGCCGATCTCGCCGTCAGCTTCCCGCGAGCAGCTCCGTCGCGAGGGCCGCCCATTCATCGTCCAGCGACTGCGGCGACACCGGCCGACCGGCCCGCCGGTACCAGTAGCCGGCGTTCGCGAGATCGCCTTCCTGGCGATGGAGATGGGCGTGGACGCTGTCGCAGTCCGGCTCGCCCTCATGCGCCTGGACGCATTCGTGGGCCCGCGCCCAGTCGCCGCGGCGCATCCACCACAGGGCCTGCAGCGCCGGGCGGGACCCGGCGGGCGGCGCGTCGGCCGTGACGCTGGCGGCGAAGGCGTCGAAGGCGGTCATGGCGGCCCCTAGCGGCGCTTCAGGCGGAAGCGCAGCAGGTGGAGGCGGTGCGAGAAGAAGCCCCAGGCGGAGAATTTGAGATAGCGCTCGTAGCGTCGGGTCTGGTCCTTGCCCACCATCTCGAGCGCTTCGGCCCGCCGGGCTTTGAGGTTGGCGGCCCATATCTCGCAGGTCCGGCCGTAGTCGGTGCGGTCGTTGCGGAAGCGCTCGACCTCGAAGATCCCGTTGGCGGCGGCGAGGATTTCCGGCAGGCGCGGCAGTTCGGATTCGGGAAAAATGTCCTCGACCAGGGGACCCATCGGGACTTTGTCGTCGGGATCGCCATAGGCGATGGTCTGCAGGGTCATGCGGGCGTCGGACGCCAGCATGTCGTGGCAGCGCGTGAAGAAGTGGCGGTAGATCGCGGTCTTGGTGGCCGCATCGTCCTTGGGCTTGGTGAAGTGCTCGAACGCGCCGACCGAGATTATGGCGCCGTAGGGCTCGGCGGGCTGGTGATCGGCCCAGCTCTCGACGCGGATCTCGACGGGCGGCGAGCCGGCGTCGCGGAGGGCCGCGCGCGCGAGTTCGGCCTGCGCGTCGCTCAGCGTCAATCCAACGCCCCGCTGCAACGCGGGGGCGCCGGGCGCGCGCGTCGCGACGGCCGCACGCAACATGCCGCCCCAGCCGCAACCGATGTCGAGCACGGACGTTACCCGGTCGGCGCCCGAATTGTGCAGATGCCAGTCGATCTTGCGGCGCTGGGCATCGGCGAGCGGAGCGTCGTCGTTTTCGTCGCGCCACATCGCCGAGGAGTAGGTCATCGTCTCGTCGAGCCACAGCCGATAGAAGTCGTTGCCGACGTCGTAGTGCGAACGGATGGCTTCCGGCGAGGCGCCGGCAGCGTGAGCGGTTTCGGTCATTGAGTGGCCCTGATGTTCATCGGCGCAGCATAAGCCATTCGTCACCGCAGCGGACCACGCGGTTTTTGCGACATTTGAAGTTATTGCATTGAGGTAAAGTTTGTCCCAGAAGTACCTATGAGGCGTCGCACGAGGCTGCGATTTATCGCGCTTTTCGTGCAAGAAAACCGGGCATTGCAGCAGCTAGGATTGCTCCCGCATGACGACGACGGATGTGCCGCAGGGCGTGGGCCAGAAGGGCCGTTTCTATCTCACGAAGAACATCTGGGTGCCCCAGGAGCCCCTCGAGAAGCTCAATCTCAAGCTCTCGGACTGGATCCTGCGAAACATGCCCAAGCTGCCGCTGGCCGGTGAAGACGCATTGAAGTCGTTTCCCGTGCTGGCCGAACTCAGGAAGAGCCACGCCCAGATCAAGGCCGACCTGGACTACCTGCTCAGCCACCATGAAGAAATCCCGACCCTGCACGAGGTCCATCCGCGCGACCTCTACGTGCCGGGCCGCGCCTGGCGCACGTTCATTCTCAAGATCTACGGCCACGAGATCACGGAGAACACCGCGGCCGTTCCCGACACGATGGCCGCCATCAACCGGTTGCCGGGCGTGCACACCGCCCTGTTCAGCATCCTGGCCGGCCGGGCCGAGATCGAGCCGCATCGCGGCTCCGCGGCCGGCGTGGTCCGCTTCCATTATCCATTGATCGTGCCCAGCGAGCCGGAGAAATGCTGGATCGAGATCGGCGGCCACCATTTCTTCTGGGAAGAAGGCGTGCCGCTGGTGTTCGACGACACGCGCGAGCATTGGGTCAAGAACCAGACCGACGAGACGCGCGTCGTGCTGATCATCGACTTCAACGCCGACATGCCGTTCCCGGTGAATCTCTACACCGGCCTGCGCTACGAACTCGGGCGCCGCAGCGCCGAGGTGAAGGCCGTCTATGAACGCGCCGCGATCGGTGTGCCGCCGCGTAACGCGGCCTGATCGACGAACCCGCCGGCTATTCGATCAGTTCGGCCAGCCGCTTGATGATGCGCGTCGGTTTGGCCGTCGCGTGCGCGGGCACGCCGGCGTCGAACGGGTCGTACCAGATGCCGCACATGCCCAGCGCCTGCGGCGCCACGACTTCCCACTCATAATTGTCGCCGACCATCCAGGCGTCTTCCGCGGCGACGCCCAGACGCTCGAGCGCGTGGCGGTAGACCGCGAGCTCGGGCTTGCCCTGGCCGAATTCACCCTCGATCTGGATATGGTGGAAGCGGTGGGCGAGTTCGAACCGCTCGATCTTGGCGCGCTGCGTCTCGCCGGCGCCATTGGTGACGAGCGCCAATCGAACGCCGGCATCGCGCAGGGCGTCGACCGTGGCATGGGCGTCGGGATAGAGGCGGTATTCCTTGCGCCTGAGCTCGGTGAAGGAATCGGCGATTCGATCGGCCAGTTCGTCGTCCTCGCGGCCGAGCTTCGCCAGCCCGCGACGGACCGACAGCCGACGGGCGCCCGGGATGTCGAGCCGCCACTTCGCGGCCTCGGCCCGGTCGTTCCAGAAGGCGCGCGCCTCCTCCATGACGGCCGTCCGCACGCGCGCGATGGCCGCCTCGTCGTGAGCGTCGAGATGGGCGGAAAAGACATGGAGCAGACGGGTCCACGCCTCCTCCGGTTGCGCATAGGCACGGATCAGCGTGTCGTCCATGTCGAACAGGATCGCGCGGGGAAGGCCCGCTTTGGGAAGATCGGCCATCTCAATTCGTCGGCTGGGCGGCGAAGGTCGTCGGGGCGGGGCTGATGACCACGCCGCGGTCGCCCTGGATTTCGATCACCGCGAGGGCGCGCTCGGAGCGGCCGTCGGGCAGGAAACGGAAGATGCCATCGACGCCGGACCAGCCGTTGGGATTGGTGATCGCCTCGGCCGAGAAGTCGCCGCCCGGCTTCATCCGCGCGAGCTGGCCGGCCAGGCCCACACCGTCATAGGCGAGGGTCGCCAGCCGGTGCGGCGGCCGCCCATAGGTCGAAACGAAGCGGCGCTCGAAGTCGGCCCGCTTGGCCGGATCGGGGGCGGCATACCAGGCGCCGCGCAGCATGGTTTCCGAACCGACGCCGGGGAAGTCCCAGACACCCGTGCCGATCAGCTGAATCGCCCGGCCGTCGAGGCCGCTGGTCGCCAGCGAGGCAAGCGCGGTCGACAGGAGGGGCGGCGCCACCGGCACGAGGACGGCGACCTTGCCGCTCTCGCCTTCGGTCTTCGCCGAGGTGGCGAGCAGTCGGGCCTGGGCCGGAATGTCGGCGCCGTTGGGAGCGAAGAATTCGCGCCCGACGACGGTGCCGCCGCGTCGCGTGACATAGGTCTCGAGCGTGCGCGACATCTGCTCGCCATAGCTCGTCTGCGGCGCGAAGGTCGCGAAGCGGCGGATGCCGGACTCGAACGCATGATCGACCACGCGGCGGACCTGCGGCGGGGCGGCGATGCCCATGACCCAGACGCCGCGCTGCGCGACCTGCTCGTCATTGGAGAAGGCGATCACGTTCATGCCGCCTTGGCTCACCAGCGGCACCAGAGCGCTGGCCGAGGTGCCGTAGAGCGGTCCCAGCACGAGGGCTGCACCTTCGAGGCGGGCCTTGCGATAGGCCTCGACGGCGGTTTCCGCGCTTTCCCCGCTGTCGTAGGCCGACAGCGCCAGTTCCTTGGCGCCGCTGTCGAACAGCGACATTTCGGCAGCCTGCTGCATCGCCTGCCCGATCGGCGCGGCGCGGCCACTGAGGGGCAGGAGGAGGGCGATGCGGACCTTGCCCGATGGCGTCAGCGGGGAACCGGCCTTCGGCGTGACGGTCACCGATTGCGCCGTCCTCGTGCTAGTCTTGGGGGGCTCGCCGCACGCACCCAACAGGAAGGCGGCGGCAGCGAGCACGAAGAATGACCTACGCATCGGCGCGAAACTCCGGCGATCGGAATCAGATGAACCTGGACGAACAGCCCCAAGCTACCGACGGGCAGCCGCCGCGTAAACCGCCGCTCGCCGCGGGACTGCATATTGTTGCCACACCGATCGGCAACATGCGCGACATTACGCTGCGGGCACTGGACGTGCTTCAGGCAGCCGACCTGATCGCCTGCGAGGATACCCGGGTGTTCGCCAAACTCGCGACCCACTACGGCATCTCTGCCCCGACCGTGTCCTACAGCGACGCCACGCAGGAGAAATCCGAGCCGCGCCTCGTGCGGGCGCTCGCGGCCGGCAAGAGCGTCGCGCTGGTGTCTGACGCTGGCATGCCGCTGATCTCCGATCCCGGCTACCGGCTGGTGCGCGCGGCGGTCGAGGCCGGCCATTCCGTCACGTCGGCACCCGGCGCGTCCGCCGTTCCCATGGCGCTCGCTTTGTCGGGATTGCCGACCGACCGCTTCTTCTTCGCGGGTTTCCTGCCGGCCAAGGGGACCGAGCGGCGGCGGGCGATCGGCGAGGTGGCCGCCATTCCCTCCACCCTCGTCTTCTTCGAGGCGCCGCACCGGCTGCCCGAGTCCCTGGCCGATCTTCAGGAACTGCTGGGCGACCGTCCCGCGGCGGTGGCACGCGAGCTCACCAAGCTGTTCGAGGAGGTGCGGCGGGCGCCGCTCTCCACGCTGGCCGCCCACTATGCTGCCCATCCCGACGTGAAGGGGGAGATCGTGATCGTGATCGGGGCGCCCTCGGCCGACACCGAACGCAGCGCCGACACGGTCGACGAGGCGCTGCGCGAAGCCATGACGGGCGCCTCCGTCAAGGACGCGGCCGCCGAGGTGGCCGCGCGGTACGGATTGAAACGGCGCGACGTCTATGCCCGCGCCCTCGAACTGAAGCGGAGCGCGGTATGACCACAAAGGCCCGCCAGAAAGCCTACCGCATGGGCCATACGGCCGAATGGCGGGCGGTCTGGCGGCTTCGGCTCGGCGGCTACACGATCCTGATGCGCCGCTACAAGACCCGGCTGGGTGAGATCGACATCGTCGCGCGTCGCGGCAACGTGCTGGCCTTCGTCGAGGTCAAGGCGCGCAGCGATTTCGTGAAGGCGGCCGATGCCCTGGGCGACCGGCAGTTCGGCCGCGTGTCGCGCGCCGCCAGCCTGTTCATCGCCCATCATCCGCGTTATGCCGCCTGCTCGGTGCGGTTCGATGCGGTGCTGGTCGGTGGCGTGTGGCCCCGCCATCTGCCCGACGTCTGGCAAGCGCCGGAGTGATGCGTGGCTGACGATCTGACGAATGAGCTGGGGCGACTGAAGGATCTTTGTGCCGGCGACGGCGAGCGCATCGATCTGCTGGAGGCGGCATTGCGGCTGAGCGTCCTCGGTCGCGGCGAGACCATCGACCTCGCGCCGTTCCGCCAGCACGTCACGGCAATGACGAACGAACTCGCCGATCTGATCCATCGGCGCGGCGCTTCGCCCGCATCGCTGTCGGAAGTGATCGCGCGGTCCTATGCCTATCGTGGCGACGCCGAGACCTACGACGATCTTCAAAACGCCGATCTCGTGCGCGTGATCGAGCGCCGCATGGGCCTGCCGGTCGCGCTGTCGATCCTGTACCTGCATGTCGCCCGCGCCCAGGGCTGGCAGGCCGAGGGGCTGGCCTTTCCCGGACATTTCCTGATCCGCATCGGTATCGACGGCACGCGCCACGTGGTCGACCCCTTCCACGAAGGCGCGGTGCGCGAGGCCGCCGATCTGCGCAGGCTCCTGCGGCAGGTCCTGGGCCCCGAGGCCGAGCTGGCGCCGGGGCATTTCGATCCCGTTCCCGATCGCGACGTGCTGCTGCGGCTCGAGAACAACGTGCGGCTGCGCCTCGCGCGGCGCGACGACTGGCACGGCGTGGCACGCTCCCTCGACCGCATGCTGGCGATCGCGCCCGACAGGGCGGAACTGTTGTTCGAGGCGGGGCAGCTCAACGAACGCCTCGACAAGCGCCGGGCCGCGATCGCGGCCTACCAGCGCCTCCTCGAACTCGACGGCGATCCGGATCTTCGCCGGCGCGCCTCGGCCCTGTTGCAGGAACTGCGACGCGGCCTTAACTGAAACCAGTCGACCTTCGTTCCGCGCCGCCAAGTCAGGATACTGTCATGAAGCTCAACGTCGCCATCCAGATGGACCATGTCTCGACGATCGACATCGACGGCGATTCGACCTTCGTGCTGGGGCTGGAAGCCGAGAAGCGCGGCTACACCGTCTGGCACTACACGCCGCAGGACCTGATCTTCCGCGACCGCAAGGTGATGGCCCGTGCGCAGCCGATGAAGCTGCGCCGCGAGAAGGGCAACCACTTCACCCTGGGCGCGCCCGAGATGATCGACCTCTCGACCGTCGACGTCGTGCTGCTGCGCCAGGATCCGCCGTTCGACATGTCGTACATCACGACGACTCACCTTCTGGAGCACATTCACCCGAAGACGCTGGTGGTGAACGACCCGGCCAGCGTGCGCAACGCGCCGGAGAAGCTGTTCGTCACGCATTTCGACAATGTGATGCCGCCGACCCTGATCACTGCCGATGCCCGCGCTCTGCGCGAGTTCCGCGACGAGCATCAGGACATCATCCTGAAGCCGCTGTTCGGCAATGGCGGCGCCGGCGTCTTCCGCGTACGTCCCGACGATGAAAATTTCGCCTCGCTGCTGGAGATGTTCTCGCAGCGCAGCCGGGAGCCGGTGATCGCCCAGCGCTATCTTCCCGAGGTGCGGAAGGGCGACAAGCGCATCATCCTGATCGACGGCAAGGCGGTCGGCGCGATCGACCGCGTGCCGGCGGCCGGCGAGGCGCGTTCCAACATGCATGTCGGCGGCAAGGCGGTGAAGGCGTCGCTGACCAGGCGCGACATCGAACTGTGCGAGACCATCGGGCCGGAACTTGCGAGGCGCGGCCTCATCTTCGTCGGCATCGACGTGATCGGCGACTATCTCACCGAGATCAACGTCACCTCGCCGACCGGTCTGCAGCAGATCAATCGCTTCGACGGTGTCTCGCTCGAGGCACAGATCTGGGACCGGATCGAGGTCCGCTATCAGGAAACCCGCGGGAGCAAGACATGATTCGACGAACGTTTCTTTCCCTCTCGATGATCGTTCCGGCAGGCGCCGTCCTGGCACAGACGTCGGGTTCGGACCTGTTCGGCGAGAAGCAGATCGTCAAGGCGGTCGTCGAGGGCGACGAGGAGAAGGTGCGGCAGGCCCTGCTGAAGCGTGAGAGCCCGAACCAGACTGCCAACAACGGTCAGCCGCTGCTGACCGTGGCGGTCCGCGCCGGTCACGTCCCCGTGGTCGAGACTCTCCTCAAGGGCGGTGCGCTGCCCGATTCGATGGATCCCGAGGGATACACGGCCTTGATGCGCGCCGCCGAGAAGGGCGACGTCGAGATCGTGGATATCCTGCTGCGGCGCAATGCGAATCCGCGCGGACAGAATCGCCAGGGACAGACCGCCCTGATGATCGCCTCGGGCCGAGGGTACGCCGAGGTCGTGCGGCTGCTCCTCGCCAAGAAGGCGGACCCCAACTCGCGTGACTTCACCGGTCGCACGGCCGTCACCTATGCCAAGCAGAGCAACCGCGGGTCCATCGAGGCGATGCTGCGCAAGGCTGGCGGCAAGGAATGACGACGACCGGGGCGGCGCCGATCCGGGTAACCGGCTCGCTGTCGATCGACCCGGATGAGATCCAGGAGAGTTTCGTGCGCGCCGCCGGCCCGGGTGGCCAGCACGTCAACACGACGTCGACGGCGGTGCAGTTGCGCTTCGACGTCCGCCGCTCGCCCTCGCTGCCGGAGGATGTGCGGCAGCGGCTCGAGCGCCTGGCGGGGCGGCGCCTGACGCGTGACGGCGTGCTGGTGCTGGTGGCCCAGGGGCAGCGCAGCCAGTTGCGGAACCGGGAGGAGGCGCTCGCCCGCCTGATCGAGCTGATCCGCGAGGCGACACATCGCCCGGTGCCGCGGGTCAAGACGAAGGTCAGCCGCGCCGCGAAGAAACGCCGGGTCGATGACAAGAAGCGTCACGGCACGGTCAAGTCCCTGCGAAGAGCCCGGACATCGGACGACTGACGACACGGGGAAGGTTGGGGTAGTGTCGCGCCGTCAAACCAGATGAGGTGCCGCGTGGCAGATGTTCGCAAGGAGACAGACAGCCTGGGTGAGGTGAGCGTTCCCGCTGACAAGCTCTGGGGCGCCCAGACACAGCGGTCGCTCGAGCATTTCAGCATCGGCAAGGACCTGATGCCGCGCGAGATGATCACCGCCTATGCGACCCTGAAGAAGGCCTGCGCCAACGCCAACCATGACGGCAAGCGACTCGACGACCAGGCGCACAGACTGATCCTGGAGACCTGCGACGAGATCCTCGCCGGCCAGCACCACGACATGTTTCCGCTTCACGTCTGGATGACCGGCAGCGGCACGCAGTTCAACATGAACGTGAACGAGGTGATCTCGAACCGCTGCTGCCAGCTCGCGGGCACGCCGCTCGGCTCGAAGAAGCCGGTGCATCCCAACGATCACGTGAACATGTCGCAATCGTCCAACGATTCGTTCCCGTCGGTCATGTACATCGCGGCCGCGGTGAACACCAAGGAGCGGTTGCTGCCGTCGCTGAAGGCGCTGCACGACGCGATCGACGCCAAGGCGAAGGAATGGAAGGACATCGTGAAGATCGGCCGCACCCACATGCAGGATGCGACGCCGATCACGCTCGGCCAGGAATGGTCGGGCTACGCCGGCATGCTGGCCGACAATATCGAGCGGGTCGAAGATGCGCTGAAGGGCGTCTATCGCCTGGCGCTGGGCGGTACCGCGGTCGGTACCGGCATCAACGCGGCCCCCGGCTTCGCCGAGGCGGCGGCGGCGGAGATCGCCAAGCTGACGGGCCTGCCGTTCGTGACGGCGCCCAACAAGTTCACCGTTCAGGGCGCCCACGACGCGCTGGTGCAGCTCTCGGGCGCGTTCCGCACGCTCGCGGTCTCGCTCTACAAGATCGGCAACGACATCCGTCTGATGTCCTGCGGCCCGCGCGCCGGCTTCGCCGAGCTGCACATCCCGGAGAACGAGCCAGGCTCATCGATCATGCCGGGCAAGGTCAACCCGACCCAGGCCGAGGCACTGACCATGATCGCGGTCCAGGTCATGGCCAACGACGTGGCGGTCGGCTTCGGCGGCGCCAGCGGCTATCTCGAAATGAACGTCTACAAGCCGCTGATGATCTACAACATCGCGCATTCGATCACGCTGATGACCGATGGCTGCGCCAACTTCCGCAAGTTCCTGGTCGAGGGCACCCAGCCCAACCTCAAGAAGATCAAGGAATATGTCGACCGGTCGCTGATGCTGGTGACGGCGCTGGCGCCGGTGATCGGCTATGACAAGGCCTCCAAGATCGCCCATTACGCGATCGACCACGACCTCACGCTCAAGGAGGCGGCGCTCAAGCTGGAGTATGTGAGCGAGGCCGAGTTCGACAAGGTGGTCGATCCGTCGAAGATGGTTCACCCCTACGTCGCGACGGAGTAGCGCGGCAGAGACCTATCGTTCGAATATCCAGCGCCGCTCGCTCATGAAGCGGGCGGTGGCGAGGCCAAGCGCCATGCCGCCGACGATGAAACAGCAGCCGGCGAGGGCCTCGACGGCGGCGAGCACGTCGCCTTCGTTCAGCAGCACGATCGTGCGGAAGGCGAAGATACCGGGCGTCATGATGATGATGCCAGGCACGGTGAAGCAGATTCGCGGTTCGCGGAGCCATTGCTTGGCCAGCGACGCCAGCAGGCCGACGGCGAACGCGCCCGCGAAGGTCGCGGCCGGCAAGTTAAGCCCGAGATCGTGTAGCGCGAGCCGCAGTTCGTTACCGGCCAGCGAGAGCAGGCCCACGGTCAGGACCGTGCGCAGCGGACTGTTGTAGAGCAGCGCGAAGCCGCAGCCCCCGGCGAAGCTCGCCAGCGCGCGCAAGGATACCGTCATCGCGTCGGCACCGGCCGTCGATGCGGGCGGAGAAACGTCGGTCAGGCCGGCAAGCGCTGCGACCGCCGAGAGGCCGAAGGCCGCAGCCAGCAGGATCATGGTGGCATAGAAGAGCCGCGCCATGCCGGCCACGGTCTGGTGCTGCACGAGATCGAGCAGGGCCGCGACGAGCGGGAAACCCGGCACGAGGAACAGAGCCGAGGAGATGAAGCCCACGGCCAGCTCGGTGGAGAAGTCGCGCCCTGCGAGACCGAGCACGATCAGGCAGTAGAGGCCGGCGGCAACGACCGCGCAGACGGCGGTGACGGCATATTGGTTCAGCTGTCGGCGGAACGAGAGCGCGCGAACGGCCTGGCCCGCGGCACCGGCGATCGCCGCCGCGCCGGTGGCCAGCTGATCGCCGCCGTTCAGGTAGGAAAAGGCCGCGGACGCGAGACCGATCGAGATCGATACGGTCGCGAGGGCGTGGAGGCCGGGCACCTTTTCGATCCCATCGAGGTCGTTGGCGAGTGCCTGTGGCGTGAGACCGGGTCGGCTCGCCTCGGCGAGCCTTTCCAGCGCGCCGATGCGGGCCGCATTGATGCCCGGTGCACCGACGTCGCAGGTCAGGGTGGCCGTCTCCCCGTCGCGGCGGACGGTGGCGGACATGGCGTCGAGCGTCACCTGCAGCGACAGGCTGCCGATTCCCATGTGACCGGCGAGCCGCGCCGTGGCTTCGCGCACCCGGAACGCGGTGTCGCCGGCGCGCAGCATCAGCGCGCCGAAGCGGAGCAGGACTTCCAGGGACTCGGTGAGGGGGGCCCGAGGGGCGGTCATCAGACCGTGTGCAGGCCCAGCACTTCAGCCGTTTCCTTGCGCACACGCTCGACCAGCGCGGCATCGGTCTTCAGGTCCTGGCCGTAGGAGGGGATCATCTCCTTCAGCTTGGGCACCCATTGGCCGACCAACTGCTCCTTGAAGCAGGTCTCCAGCATGTGGACCATGATCCAGACGGCGGTGGAAGCGCCCGGCGAGGCGCCCAGCAGGGCCACGATCGAGGAATCTGCCGAGTGCACGATCTCGGTGCCGAACTCCAGCTTGCCGGTGCGCGCCACGTCCTTCCTGATGATCTGGACGCGCTGGCCCGCGACGTCGAACTCCCAGTCCTTCTCGTCGACCTTGGGATAGAAGTCGCGCAGCGCATCGAAGCGGTGCGACTTGGTCTGCAGCACCTGGCCGACCAGATATTCCTCGAGCGGAAGGTTGTCCCGCGCCACGGCCAGCAGCTGCAGCAGATTGTCCGGTCGCAGCGAGAACGGCAGGTCGAACATCGAGCCGTGCTTCAGGAACTTGGTCGAGAAGCCGGCGAAGGGCCCGAACAATAGCCAGCGCTTGCCGTCGACGTAGCGCGTGTCGAGGTGGGGCACCGACATCGGCGGCGATCCGCTGGCTGCCATGCCATAGACCTTCGCCAGATGGCGGGTGGCGATCTCCTGGCTGCCCGAGCGAAGCCAGATGCCGCTTACCGGGAAGCCGGCGAAGCCGTCGGCTTCGGGAATGCCGGACTTCTGCAGCAGGGTCAGCGCCGCACCGCCCGCACCCAGGAACACGTGGCGGGCACCGACCGACCGCTTCTCGCCGGACTTCTCGTCCTTGACGTCGAGCGTCCAGCCACCGTCGGTCCGGCGATGCAGGTTGGTCACGTCCTGGTTGAACTGGATCGAGAAGCCTTCCTGGCGCCGCAGGTAGTTCAGCAGGTTGGTGGTCAGCGCGCCGTAGTTCACGTCGGAGCCCGTCACCATGTGCGTCGCGGCGACGACCTGGGCGGGATCGCGACCCTCCATCAGCAGCGGCGCCCATTCGGCGATCTGCTTGTGGTCCTCGGAATATTCCATGCCGCGATAGCAGTGATGGGCGCTCATCGTGGCATGGCGCTTCTTCAGGAAGGCCGCCCGATCGGCGCCGATCACGAAGCTCATGTGCGGCACGGGATGGATGAAGGAATCCGCCCGCTCGATCGCGCCCTTCTTCACGAGGTACGACCAGAACTGCCGCGACATG
Organism: Reyranella sp.; assembly: GCF_052439685.1. GTDB lineage: Bacteria > Pseudomonadota > Alphaproteobacteria > Reyranellales > Reyranellaceae > Reyranella. The sequence continues at coordinate 343,630 of NZ_JBQVQG010000001.1, read as the reverse complement.
TCGAACTCGACATTGACCTCCAGCGCCTTGGAGATGTCGACGCTGCCGTCCGGGCGCTGCGGCGTATAGTTCAATTCACAGTTGGCGGCATGGCCGGTGCCGGCGTTGTTCCACGCGGCAGAGCTTTCCTGGGCCTCGCCCGGCAGACGCTCGATGATCTCGATCTTGAGATGAGGCTGCAGCTCCTTGAGGAACGTGGCCAGTGTCATGCTCATGATGCCGGCGCCGACCAGGACGACGTCGAAGTCGCCGGAATGATTGTCTGCCATCGTGCTCTCCTAACGGTGGTCTTGGGGGGCGGCGCGCTTGAACGGCACCGGCGCATCCTTGCCCAGCACGACGTACAGGCGCCGCCACGGCTGATCGTCGACGAGCCGCCAGGTGTGGCCGCCGCCGGTCGTATCTTCGGCCAGCAGAATGTCGCCCGGCGCGAGGGTGAAGTGCTGCTCGCCACGGGTCTTGAAGTCGAGCGTGCCGCTCAGGGTGACGACCAGCTGGCGGACCGGCGCGGTGTGCCAAGCATAGGTGCCACCGGGCTGAGTCTCCTGCAGGGATGCGCTGGTGACCACGATCTTGCCGCTGAGCAGGTCGCCGTGAGCACCGGGTTCGAGGTCTATCCAGCCTTCCTCGACATGTGAATTCTGGTCTTCGCCCGTCCAAATCCGCACACACCGAATCATGCCGTCGCCCTGCAATTGTCGCACACGGGCGGACCGTAATACGGCCCCCTGTCACTGGCAACAAAGCCTCTGCAGCACCGCTGACAACATTGTCATGGACAGTTCATTTGCCAGTGGGTGCTCCAGCGCACGCAGCAACGTCTTCGGAAGAGGACCGTTCGGCCGTCCATTGGCGCCTCAAGATTTCAGCTTCCACGAGTGACGACGCACCTCACGAAAAGGAATGGATATGTCCGTCAGCCAGGAGGACCGCATGACAGCCCTGGCGCTCTCGGGAGGCATCGCGCTGGGCTCGTATCAGGCGGGTGTCTACGAGGCCCTGGCCAACACGTCGCAGCTTTCGCCCCGCTGGATCGCCGGCAGTTCCGTGGGCGCGCTCAATGGTGCACTGATCGTCGGCACGCCAGCCGAGAAGCGCTTCGACGTTCTGCGCAGCTATTGGCTCCGGGGTCCGGAAAGCGTGAATGCGCTGTCCTTCTGGGCGACTCGTCATGCGCTGAACTGGGTCAGTGCCGTGCAGTCCAGGCTGTTCGGCGCCCTGGGCCATATTCAGACCTCAGGTCCCCGACTGAAATTCACGGGCTTCTACGACCTCACGCCGACGGTCGCCTTCCTGAAGAAGACGATCGACTTCGGGCGTCTCAATTCCGGCGATCTGCGCTTCACCGTGGCGACCACCGACATCGAAAGCGGCGACGCGGTGATCTTCGACACGGGGAAGGGCGACCGAATCGAGATTGACCACATCCTTGCGAGCTGCGGCTTCCTGCCGGAATTCGCCCCCGTCGAGATCGGGGGCCGGCTGCTGGGCGACGGGGGCCTCTCGATGAACGCGCCGGTCGAGCCCGTGCTCGACGAACTGGCCGGCACCGAGGGCACGCTGATCGTCGTGGATCTCTTCGCCCGCGACGGGGCTCGGCCCGACGGGCTGCAGGCGGCGCTTGCCCGCAAGAACGCGATCCTGTTCGGAAATCAGACCTGGTACCGCCTGGAAGCGTATCGGCGGCTGTGGCAACGCGATCTCGCGGAAGGCCGCGATACGCCGGCCATCCTGTATCTGAGCTACCTTCCGGTGAGTGGCGAGGCCGGACCGGAGGCTCCCTACGACTTCTCGCTCGCGTCGGCGCGGGACCGCTGGGCCGAAGGCTTCCTCGACGGACGCCAGGCCGTCGCCCAGGGGGCGCGGGGCGAGGCCGCGGCCGGGGCGACATTGGTCGTTCGTCGCGTCGCAAAGCCGGCCGCGCAGACGCCCGCGATCTCCAACACCCTCGCAGCCTAGATGGCGACGACGACAGGGGTTCCGGCGATGCGGCCGGCACGCTCCCACCCTTCCTGCAACTACATAGGAGAGACCCGATGAAGGCACTCACCTGGCACGGCAAGAGCGACATACGCTGCGAGAGTGTCCCCGACCCCAAGGTGGAACATCCGCGCGACGCGATCATCAAGGTCACCGCCTGTGCGATCTGCGGCTCCGATCTTCACATCTTCGATGGGGTCATGCCCGGCATGGAAGGGGGCGACATTCTCGGCCACGAGACGATGGGCGAGGTCGTCGAGGTCGGTGCGGAAAACAAGGCCCTCAAGGTAGGCGACCGAGTCGTCGTACCCTTCACCATCTCGTGCGGTGAGTGCTTCTTCTGCAAGAAGGGCTTCTTCTCGGGCTGCGAGCGGACCAATCCGGACAAGGAGAAGGCCGCGAAGCTGTGGGGCCACTCGCCGGCGGGCCTCTTCGGCTACACCCATCTCCTGGGCGGCTATGCCGGCGGCCAGGCCGAATATCTGCGGGTGCCCTATGCCGACGTGGGGCCCATCAAAGTTCCCAACGGCCTGACGGACGAGCAGGTGCTCTTCCTCTCCGACATCTTTCCAACCGGCTACATGGCAGCGGACTTCTGCAACATCCAGCCGGAAGACACGATCGCCATCTGGGGCTGCGGTCCGGTGGGTCAGTTCGCCGTCAAGAGCGCCTTCCTGCTGGGCGCCGCCCGCGTCATCGCCATCGACGCGGTGCCGGAACGGCTGGCGATGGCCGCCGCCTCCGGGGCCATCACGATCGATTTCATGAAGGAGGATGTATACGACCGCATCCAGGACCTGACCCACGGCCGCGGCGCCGATGCCTGCATCGATGCCGTCGGCACCGAGCCGAGGACGGGCGCCAGCTTCGACTCGGTGATCGACCGCGTGAAGGTCGCAACCTTCATGGGGACCGATCGTCCGCACGTGCTGCGTCAGGCGATCCAGAGCTGTCGCAATTTCGGGACCGTCTCGATCGTCGGCGTCTATGGCGGCCTGCTCGACAACATCCCGATGGGCTCGGCGATCAATCGCGGCCTCACCTTCCGCATGGCCCAGACGCCGGTGCAGCACTATCTGCCGAAGCTCCTGGACCGGGTCGAACGGGGCGAGATCGATCCGTCCTTCGTCATCACCCACACCGCCAGCCTCGAGGAGGGGCCGGACCTCTACAAGACGTTCCGCGACAAGAAGGATGGCTGCATCAAGGTGGTGCTCAAGCCATGAACACGACGAACAACATCGAGGCGACCGTTACGCCCAAGGATCGGAATCGCGCGGCGCGGCCGCTCGCCGTCGTCACCGGAGCCTCTTCCGGAATCGGTTTCGAACTGGCGAAGAGGTGCGCCGCCGAAGGGTTCGATCTGGTGATCGCCGCGGACGATCCCCGCATCGAGGAAGCCGCTCGGAGTCTGGCGCTGGTGGGCGGCACCGTGCATGCAGTGCAGGTCGATCTGGCCACGTGCGAGGGCGTCGACCGGCTCCTGGCTGCGGTGAAGGATCGTCCCGTGGATGCCTTGCTGGCCAATGCAGGCCACGGGCTTGGGCGGGCGTTCCTCGATCAGGAGTGGGACGAGATCCGTCACGTGATCGACACCAACGTGACGGGTACTGTTTACCTGCTGCACCAGGTCGGCCGCGAGATGGCCGGCCGCGGTCATGGCCGCATCCTGATCACCGGCTCGATCGCCGGCTTCATGCCCGGCACCTATCAGGCCGTTTACAACGGCACGAAGGCCTTCATCGACATGTTTGCCTATGCGCTCAGGGCGGAGGTGCAGGGCCGCGGTGTGACGGTGACCTGCCTGATGCCGGGCCCGACCGAAACCGACTTCTTCGAGCGCGCGGACATGTTGGACACGAAGGTGGGCCGAGCCGAGAAGGACGATCCGGCCGACGTGGCGGAAAACGGCTTCAAGGCAATGATGGCGGGCGAAAGCGGCGTGGTGAGCGGATGGCAGAACAAACTGCAGGCCGCGCTGGCCAAGATCCTGCCCGAGACGGTGATGGCCGGCCAGCACGCCAGGCAGGCGGCGCCGGGCACCGGTGACAAGGCGTAGCGGGAAAGAGCAAGGCCCCGGTAGCAAAAGCCACCGGGGCCTTTTGATTACTTCTTGAGGTCTTCCGCCATCTTCAGGTGCGTCTTCAGATGCGGCAGGGTCTTCGACGCGAAGGCCTTGAGTTCGGCATTCTCGCCGCCGTTGGCATAGCGCTCGAACAGCGAGACGGCATCCTTGTGAGCTGCTACCTGCATGTCGTCATATTCCTTGGCGAAGCTGGCCCCCGAAAGCGTCTTCAGCTTGTCGATCTTGGACTTGTGTGCCGCGTCCATCTCGGCGGGCAGGGTCGCCTTCACCTTGCCGCTGGTTACCAGGCCCTTCAGTTCGGTCGACGTCTCCGTGTGGTCCTTGATCATCTTCTCCGCGAAGGCCTTGGTCTTGCCATCCGTCTTGGTGACCGCGAGCTTGCTCGACTCGATCTCGGCCATGTCGCTGATCGCAGCCTGGGTCACGAAATCCTGGGGCGAGGGCGCAATGCCCAATGTCGAATTCACGCCCGTGCGCTCGGGAACAGAGGGCTTGGGCTGCGCCGCCGCCATGAACGGAGTAGCGGCCAGTGCGATCGCAACGGCGAAGCCGCCAAGGATGTTTCTGGTCATGCAATTCTCCAAAGCTGTTTGAGGCGCACAGCGAACGAGCCGACTCTCTGCAGGTTGCCTCCCCTGCGTTTCTCCCGGCGCGGACCGTCAGCGCGCGGCCACTTTTTCCCGTCGCCTCATCGACCAGTTGGCCTGGATGCGGATCTCTGGATTGGGAACGGTCCAGCAACCGCCGCCCTCATCGAGGAAGACGACCCATAGAAGGTGCGACTCGGGACCGTAGTCGATGACGAAATGGGCGAGGCCCGGACCCTTCGGGGTCTCGAGCGGGAGGGGTGGGTCCAGCTGGGTGATCATCGCCTTCGAACGGGCTGGGCGCCTTTCGGTTGCCGGAGGCATGTCCTCCGGCAACGGCAGCGGGCGGTCAGTCGAAGCCGAACTGCACCGCTTTCGTCGATGCCTCATCCATGGCCTGCACGACCCTCTGGAAGGAACGTTCGGCGGCGGTGCTGCGCTGCGGCGTTCGCGTGGGCTGAAGGACGAACAACAGCATCGATCTCGCGGTCACGTCATAGACGTGGCGAAAATCGCGCAGCGCCAGGGGTTCCCCGTCGCGATCGCTGGTGTCGATCAGCCTTACCCAGCGGCTGCCACCGACGGCTTCGGGCAAAGTGAACGGCACCGTATCGGTGTGGGAATTCATCACGATCAGCAGCGTCGAATCCGAGCCGACCCGGCGGATGCCGGTTTCCTGGGCGCGACCGTCGAGCAGCACGCCGAGACAGCGCGCGTTGCCGTCGTTCCAGTTGTCGTCGGTCATCTCTTCGCCGGCCGGGGTCAGCCAGCTCACGTCCTTGACGCCCAGCTCCTCGTCGAAGGCGCCGGTGAGGAAGCGGCCGCGCCGCAGCATCGGCAGGGCGTGGCGGATCATGATCAGCTTGCGCACGAACTCGGCGAGGTCGCGCTCGGCCGGGCCAATACCCTCCCAGTCGACCCAAGAGATTTCGTTGTCCTGGCAGTAGCTGTTGTTGTTGCCCTTCTGACTGCGGCCGAACTCGTCGCCGCCCAGCAGCATCGGCGTGCCACGCGACAGGATCAGGGTCGTCAGCATGTTCCGCATCTGGCGCAGACGCGTGCCCAGTATGTCGCGGTCTTCGGTGGGTCCCTCGGCGCCGTAGTTGTTCGAGAGATTGTGCGAGTGACCGTCCTTGTTGTCCTCGCCGTTGGCCTCGTTGTGCTTGTCGTTGTAGGCGACGAGATCGCCGAGCGTGAATCCGTCATGGGCGGTGATGAAGTTGATCGAAGCCCACGGCTTGCGGCCGCGCTTCGCGAAGAGATCGGCCGAGGCCGTCAGCCGGGCGGCCAGCGGCGGCAGCTTGCCCTCGTCACCGCGCCAGTAGGCGCGCACCGTGTCGCGGAAGGCATCGTTCCATTCCGCCCATCCGGGTGAGAAGCGACCGACCTGGTAGCCGCCGGGCCCCATGTCCCACGGTTCGGCGATCAGCTTGACCTCCGACAGCACGGGATCCTGGCGACAGGCGTCGAGGAAGCGCCCTTCCTCTTCGAAGCCGTGCGGCTCGCGGCCGAGGATGGTGGCGAGGTCGAAACGGAACCCGTCGATCCTCATGTCGGTCGCCCAATAGCGCAGACTGTCCATGACGAGCTGGAGGACCCGCGAATTGCTGAGGTTGACGGTGTTTCCGGTGCCCGTGTCGTTGATGTAGTAGCGGCGATCCGGCGCCAGCCTGTAGTAGGAGGCGTTGTCGATGCCTTTGAAGCTGAGGGTTGGCCCGAGCTGGTTGCCTTCGGCGGTGTGGTTATAGACGACGTCGAGGATGACCTCGAGGCCGGCGGCATGAAGATGCGCGACCATCTCCTTGAATTCGGCGAAAGCGAAGTCCGGATTGGCGGCGTAGCGGCGCGCCGGCGCGAAGAAGCCAATCGTGTTGTAGCCCCAATAGTTCTTCAGCCCCTTCTCGAGCAGGTTGCTGTCGTCGACGAAGGTGTGGACCGGCAACAGCTCGATGGCGCTGACCCCGAGCGAGGAGAGATAGTTCGTGATCTCGGCCGAGGCGAGGCCGGCATAGGTGCCGCGCAGCGGTTCCGGCACGGCGGGGTGAAGCTGGGTGAAGCCGCGGACATGCGCCTCGTAGACGATCGTATTCTCCCACGCCGTGCGTCGACGCGGGGCCCGACCCCAACTGAAGGCCGGGTCGATCACGCAGCTCCGGTAGGTGAAAGGAGCCGAGTCCCGTTCGTCGAAGGTCAGGTCGTCGCCGCTCTCCATCTGGTAGCCGAACAAAGCGGGGTTCCAGGTCAGTTTGCCGATCACCTGCTTGGCGTACGGATCGAGCAGCAGCTTGTTCGGGTTGAAGCGATGGCCGGCCGTCGGCTCGTAGGGGCCGTGGACGCGATAGCCGTAAACGGTGCCGGGCCGCGCGTCGGGCAGATACCCATGCCAGACCTCGTCCGTGTATTCCGGCAACACGATCCGCTCGACTTCCCGCTCGCCGCTGGAGTCGAACAGGCAGAGCTCGACCTTCGTGGCGTTGGCGGAGAACAGGGCGAAATTGACTCCGAGTCCGTCCCAGGTGGCGCCCAACGGATAGGGGAGACCCTCGCTCAGGCGAGCGGGACTCATGCTTCGGTGTCCGCGGTCGCCACGAAGGCGGCGCCCGGCGCGAGAACGGCAGGAACTGAAACGGAAATGGTCGTGTCTCCCCTTGTCGACTTAACTCAACGGCCGGGGCGCGCGTTCGTTGCGGCGGGAACGGGGGCGAGACAATGCGCCGGGTTGCGACGGGCGGCCCCGGACTGTAAGCGCTCGCTCACTTTCAGGAGCGGGAACGAAATGGCCGACAACAACGACGATTATGTATACGACGAGGCCAGCGGTGAATGGATCCCCGCAGCCGAAGCCGCCGCGAAGAAGGCTGCAGCCGAAGCCGCTGCGGGTACGGTCGAGGTGCGCGATTCGGTCGGCAATCTGCTGGCCGACGGCGACAGCGTTCTCCTGGTCAAGGATCTGAAGGTCAAGGGCTCCAACCAGACCCTGCAGCGCGGCACGGTGATCAAGAGCATCCGCCTGACCGGTGACGCCCAGGAGATCGACTGCCGCCACGACACCATCAAGGGGCTGGTCCTGCGCGCCGAGTTCGTCCGCAAGCGCTGAGGCGACCGAAGCGCTCCGGCGGGTGGCACGGCCCGTCCGGTCGGGCCCTGACGATATGGTCGTCAGCTAACCCATTGAAATGTAGCGATCTCGATTAAGTTGGTTGGGCCTGTCTGGGCTGCTGCTGCCCAGCGAAGCCCAAACAACCTAGTATGGCAAGGCGCGGCTTGACCCGCGACTACTTGCTTGAACGGAGAATCGCTGGTCTGAAACAGTTCGACGACGCGATCCGCCTCCTCTCCGCTGCCGTGGGGAGTGGGCCGGAAGCCGCAAAGGGTGAACTGAAGGCGCAGTTCGAAGAACTTAAGAAGAGCCGCAACGACTTTGTGACACAGATCGACAAGCAGGTCGCCGCCTTGTAATTCGCTAATACGTTGCAACAAAGTTCGTCAGGGGAGGCTACGCCACTCTCGGCGAGAAGAGCGAACTTCGGGAGCTGATTTTGACGGCCCTTGGCTCGCGAGCTTCTCCAGGCAGGGGCACGCGATCTTGCTGCTTCATTGCCCCGAAGCAGCGAGAATTAGACTGCAACCATTCGGTTGACCGCCTGTCGCTTGCGGATTCCATTCGGCTCTTGTCTTCGATGATCGAGTGTGAGGTCGATCTCGAAGACATCGCAATAACACGAGCGATAACTTTCGCTCTCGCGTGGGGCGAAATCTTGGGAGCGGTCTCGACCGCTCGCGAATATCACGCCTTCCCTGCACCAGAGCGAATCTCGGCTAGGAAGCGATCCCTGACGTACTGAGTATCCTGCTTGGTGGCCGCAGAGTCCCAGCACGTCGCTCCGAGCAGGGCTCCCACCGACGCCGGCGGAATTTCGACCACGCAGTGACCGGCTTGGGCAAAGGCGCCATCGTCTCGCACATACAAATGGAAGGCGCGTGTCTTGCGTAGCGTGTAGCCGAACTGCCTGCCGAACCGCTCGAGGGCTTTCTCGGTATAGAAGAAGACATGCTGCCCGCTCGCCGGCACCAGGTAATCCCAGTCGGGTCCCTGTCCGGCATAAGGCAAGGTCGTAAAGACGACCAGGTCTGCACCCAGTTGAAGCACGCGGCCGAGGTCCGACCGTGGGTCTGGGAAATGCTCGAAGACCTCGAACGCCGTGATGACGGAGTACTCATTGGGCTGGAGTTCTCCGACGCTGAAATAGTCGGCGTACCTGGGCATTTCGTATGGATCGAAGCAGTAGAAGTCGAAGCCGCTATCGCGCATCAGGCGGGTGAGCAGGCCGGAAGATCCGCCAAAGTCCAGGCATCTCTCCCGTGTCACCCCATAGGCGCGTAGGTAATGCGCCAGGCAGATCCAGTTACGCACGCCCCGGCTCGCCTGTTCGACGTCGATGTGGACTCCGCGAAATGCGTACGCTTCCTCGAGCCAATGCGGAGGCGACGTCTGTAGACTTCCGCAGGAGGAACATTCCCAGTAGGGCGTGTCGTGCCGCTCGAGAATGACCCGGTTGAAGGCATGGCGTGCTGGCTCGCCGCAGAGGCGACAGGGAGAGACATTGTCATCTCCCGGCAAGGGGTCACTCGCCGTCATCGTTCCTTCCTTTCAAGCATGGATTCCTCCCCTCGACGCCGGGTTCATCAGGCCGATCATCGGGAAGGTTGCTCGGGCGCCGCCGGCTACCGCTTCATTTCCCGCGCAGCGGGGAGGCAGCACAGCATGGCCTTGAGCTCGGTCCAGTAGGGATCGACGTTGTCCTTGTCGATGACACGGGTGGGCAAGATTATCCGGCCGTTGGGCGGCAGGAAGGATTTCCGTCCCTCCAGGAAGCGGGCCATCGACAGCATGCTGAGGTAGCCCCACTCGTAAGCCTGCTGCACGACCGTTCCGAGCACCGTGCCATCCTTGATGCCCTTGAGTGTGGCCGTCTCCTCGTCGAAGGCCACGACCTTGATCTGGCCCTGCCTGCCGGTTTCCGCCAATGCCTCGAGGATGACCGGCGTATTGTAGTCGTAAAAGCCGACCATGCAGGTTATCTCCGGCCGGCTGGACAGCGTGTCGAGGACGTTGCGCCGTGCACGCGCCTTGTCGAAGTCGTCCCCCAGCACGTCGACCAGTTCCACCATCGAGCCCTTGAGCGCCTCCCGCATGCCCAGCACCCGGTTCTGCGTGTTGGTCGCCTGGAGCAGGCCGACGAAACCCATGCACTTGGCGCCGGCGGGCAGCGCCTTGCGCAGCAGCGAGCCGGCCTGGCGCCCGGCGTCGACGTTGGATGAGCCGAAGTAGGCGGCGCGCTTGCTGTCGATGATGTCGCTGTCCATGGTGAAGATGGTTGCCTGGCGGCTCAAGCGATCGATCGTGGCGCCCATGCTCTTGGTGTCGACGGGACTGAAGACGATGCCGACCACACCCGCGGCGACGAGTTCGTCGAGCAGGCGCGTCTGGGCCGCGGGCGAAGGCTCGTCCAGCGGCTGGAACAGCAGGCGATAGTTCGGCAGCTCGCTTTGCGCCTTGCGCAACCCGGCTTCGGCAGGGCGCCAGAAACTCGTCCGGCTGTTGGTGACGAAGGCCAAGGTTGGCTTGTCGGCGGTCTCGGCGCGCACAGATGGCGCGATCGCCAGCAGCGCCGTTACGACCAGCAGCAGTTTCCTCAAGGCAAATCACCTCCGAGCGTGAGCGCGGCCATATTATGGGGGCGGGAACGACCCTTGGGTATGTCCAATACCGGCGCACGATGATCGCCGATTGTGGGGGCGGGAGCCCGGCGGCATACTGCGCTGAAGTAAGACATTCGTGGAATGCTGGCCGACGGGGACGGCAGACCCGAGGCGGGAGACCCGGCGCGATGACGCGTGTAGCCATGAGTGAAAGCAATCCATGACCGACTCGGCGGTGCTGCGGCCGGCGAGCGGCAAGGGGACAGCCGGCCGGTTCCGGGAGCCGGCCCTCAAGGGCATCGGGGCTTCCGATCAGTCCGACCAGCGCATCAGGGTCATTCCGCCGGCCACGCGCTGGCTCGCCGCCTCGACCGCCGTCGTTTGCCTGGCGGCGCTGACATGGGGTGTGTTCGGCTCGATCCCGACCCGCGTGACCGGGCGCGGCGTGGTACTTTCCGACCAGGAGGGCAATTTTTCCATCGCCGCCACCCGGTCTGGGCCGGTGGTCGAGGTGCTGGTCAAGCCCGGCACCCGCGTGGTCGCGGGGCAGGCCATTGCCATCATCGAGCAGAAGCTGGTGCTGACCCAGATCCAGAATGCCCTGGCGGAGGTGGAGCGGCTCGAGGCGAATCTCGAGCTGCTGAAGGCGACGAATGCCGCGCAGGTCGCCAGCAGCGACGAGGCTGCTGAACGCCAGCGGGCGGCGGTCGAGGAGCAGGTCACAGCGAACGAGGTTCGCCGCGGCCGCCTGCAAGAACTGGTCGACGCCTACCGCGGCCTGCGCGCCAGGGGCATGATCTCCCAGAGCGAGTTCATTTCCCGCCAGGAACAGTACGACCTGACCGTCCTCGAGCTGGCCAACGCGCGGGTGCGCAAAGTCGAGATCGAGCTGGCGGCAGCCACCAAGCGCTACAACCTGGCGGACATCGAACGCCAGAAGCAGGCAGAGATCGACCTCAAGAAGGCGGAGGTCGACCGCTTGCGGGTGGAGATGGAGGTCGGCTCGTTCGTACGCGCGCCTATCAGCGGCATCATACGTGAAATCCGGCTCGGCCGCGGCAGCGTCGCAGGTGCGGGGGCGGTGGTCGGCACCGTCGGGCCAGACCAGCAGAGCTACTACCAGGTCATGGTTCTGCTGCGGGGCAAGACGCGCAAGCGGGCGGCGCCCGGGATGGAAGCGCACATCGTGCCCGACAGCATCAAGAAGGAAGAGTATGGCTCGATGCGCGGCCGGGTCACCGCCGTTTCCGACGAGGACGTGTCGATCGAGCACGTCGAGCAGATCGTGCACAACAACGAGCTGACGCGGAACCTGTTCGGCGGCGAGCCGGCGCTGTTGGCCTATGTTGAACTGGTTCCGACCAAGGACAATCCCAGCGGCTTCGAATGGTGGAGCGGGTCGGGCCCGCCCTACCGCGTCACCGCCGGTTCTGTCGCGACGGCGGAGATCATCGTTGAGAGGGTCCGCCCCATCACCTTGGTGGTGCCGGCGCTGCGCAAATTGCTCAGCATCGAGGGATGACCGTTCGTCTTAGCTTTCGGACGCGGAGGGTTCGGACGCCGACCGTCTTCCAGATGGAGATGGTGGAATCCGGCGCTGCCGCACTCGGCATCGTGCTGGGCTACCACGGCCGGCGCGTACCACTCGAGGCGCTGCGTGTCGCTTGCGGCGTGTCCCGCGAAGGCAGCCGGCCAGCGGAACTCGTGCGCGCAGCCGACGGCTACGGCCTCGAGGCGACGGTCGCTACCACCGATGCCAGCCGGGTGCTGGCTCGCCCGCTGCCGTTGATCGTGCAGATGAACGTCGACGAGTACGTCGTCGTCGAGGGGGTGGTCGGCGACAGGATCTACCTCAACGATCCGGCGACCGGGCCGCGTGAGATCGGCAGCAAGGAGTTCGGCGATCGCTTCAACGGCACGTCGCTGGAATTCAAGAAGCGGGCGGGCTTCAAGCGAAGCGGCGGCGGACCGGGTCTCGCGTCCAAGCTCGGAAGCCGGCTGAAGGGCCTCGACGGCGCGATCGGTTTCGTTGCGTGGGTCAGCCTGATGCTGGTGCTGCCCGGCCTGATACTGCCCGGCATGACCGCCGTGTTCGTCGACAACATCCTGATTCGCCAGTTCGAGGGTTGGCTCGGCCCGATGCTGGTCGGGCTGGCGGCTACGGTCGTGGTCAACGTGGCCCTGCGTTGGCTGCTGGGAGCGGCGCTGCTGCGACTCGAACTGCGGCTGGCGCTCGAGCAGTCGGCAAAGTTCGCCTGGCATGTGCTCAGCCTGCCGATCTCGTTCTTTGCGCAGCGCTTCACCGGCGATCTGGCCAGCCGGGTCGAAGCCAACGACCGCGTGGCGACCCTGCTGGCGCGCGACCTCGGCAGCACGTTGGCCGGCTGCCTGACGGCGGCGTTCCTTGGTGGGGTGATGATCTTCTACGATGGAGTTCTGTCGGCCATCGTGCTGGGCGGAGCGGCCATCAACATCGTCGGGCTGCAACTCCTGCGTCGCTCGCTTTCTGACATTGCGCTGCGCCTTCAGACCGAGCAGGGCCGGCTGTTCTCGACATCGGCGGTCGGCCTGCAGTCGATCGAAACGCTGAAGGCAACGGCGGGCGAGGACGACTTCTTCGTGAAGTGGGGCGGCTTCCACGCCCGCGCCATCAACTCCGAGCAGAAGCTCGCGATTTACCAAGGGGCCATTTCGCTGTTGCCTGCCATGCTGCTCAGTCTGACCTCCGCGGCCGTGCTGGGTGTTGGCGCACTGCGCGTCATCGATGGGCACCTGAGTATCGGCGCGCTGGTCGCGTTCCAGGGGCTCCTGCTGACTTTTTCTGCCCCGGTCCAGGAACTCGTCGGCGTGGCCGGCAAGGTGCAGCAGGCGTCGGCCGACCTGTCGCGACTCGACGATGTCCTGCAGCATCCGCGCGACTGGCGATTCCTCCAGTCTCCTTCAGCACCCGCCGAGGCGCGGGCGATCGGCCGTCTCTCGCTCAAGGGGGTCAGCTTCGGCTACAGCAGCGTCGGACCGCCGCTGATCGAGAACTTCGAACTCGAGACGGAGGCCGGCCAATGGGTGGCGCTGGTCGGCGATTCGGGTAGCGGCAAGTCAACGTTGGGCAAACTGATCACTGGCCTGTTCGAGGCTCAGTCGGGAGAGATCTTGATCGACGGCTACAGCCTGCGCGACTGGGGCCGTGAGCGCCTCTCTAATGTCGTCGCGTCGGTCGACCAGGACATCCGACTGTTCAGCGGCATGGTGCGCGACAACATCACCCTGTGGGACGACTCGGTGGAACACGCCCGGTTGGTGGCGGCGGTCGAAGACGCGGGCCTGATGCCTGCGATCCAGAACCTGCCCGGGAATTTGCGCGGCAGCATTGAGGAGGGCGGCCGAAACCTCAATGGTGGTCAGCGCCAGCGCGTCGAGATCGCGCGCGCCCTCGTGCGAGAGCCGGCTATCCTGGTGCTCGACGAGGCGACCGCTGCGCTCGATTCCGCGAGCGAACACGAGATCCTGACGGCGGTGCGGCGTCGCGGAATGACCTGCATCCTCGTCGCCCATCGCCTTAGCACGATCCGTGACTGCGACGAGATCATCGTGCTGGAACGGGGCAAGGTCGTGGAGCGCGGCAACCACGGCGCGCTGATGGCGCGCGACGGTGCCTATGCCCGGCTGATCCAGGCGGAGCTTGGCGCATGAAGCCTTCCCAGCTTTCCGTCGGGGCCGCGGTTCTCGACCTCGCGACGCTTGACCGGCCATGCCGGCTCGCGCGGCCGGCGCGGCTCTACGCTTCGGTGCTGGGTGGCGACGGCTCGCCCGGCCGCCGTTCCTTTGTGGCCGAACTTGCAGAGGGAGTGGCCGTCTTTGCGCTCGCCGCCGAGGGCGTGTCGTTCCTGCTGATCGGGCACGAGCCGCCGGCGGCGGGCCCGTTGCTGGCGACTGGTCCCATCGAAGCCGCAGGCGTCGATGCCTGGTATGCGGCCTTGCTGTCGTGCCCGGGTCTGGCATGTACCGATGGCGCCGCCGTGCTGATGGCCGGCGGGGAAAGTCGCATCGTGGCATCTGGCGCCGTGGTCTCGTCGCGCGGCCTCGTCTGGTTGCAGGCCGCCGCTGCCGTGCTGCGTTACCCCGCGACCGAGACCAGTCCGCCATCGACCGCCGTGCCACTTCTGGTTCTCTCCTCGCAGGTCCTGGCCGAGGTGGTCGAAGACGCGGAGGTCCAGGTGCTCACCTCGGCCGCCTTGCTCGAGCGACATGCGCCGCAATCGCTGGGCGCGTCGTCCCTGTTGCTGGCGACGCGGCTCGCCGCCACCCTCGTGCTGGACGAGGCGGCGAGGACATCGCGCGCCGGCCACCGCCTTGTGCAGGACGAGGCCGAGGTCGCGCAGGCGATCCAGCGCCTGAGCGACGCCGCTGCCCTGCGGCGACCCAAAATCGCTCCCGAGGCGGAAGGGGCGGCCGGTGCTCTCGCCGGCGCGCTGGCGGTCATCGGCGAGCAGGAAGGCTTCCAGGTCCGGCGTCCCCAGGACGACGATGCGGGCGCGTTCCTGCTCGACAGGCTCGAACGCTTCGGCAGCGCGAGCGGCTTTCGCTTTCGCCCCATCAGGCTCGACGGCGACTGGTGGAAGGAGGAGGGACCGTCGTTCCTCGGGCTCGACACCAACGGCGGGCAGCCGCGGGCCGTCGTGTGGCGGCGGCGGCGCTGGCGTATCGTCGATCCAGAGGCCAGCGGGGAGACCGTTGTCGATGCCGCCGCGGCAGCCGGCCTGGAGCCGCGCGGATACATGATCTACCCGGTCCTTCCCGAGCGGACCACGATGCGCGACGTCTGGCGCTTCACCGTATTCGGAGCGCGCGGCGACATTGCGCGGCTGATCGTCGGTGCCGGCGCGGCCGTGCTCTCGAGCCTGCTGGTCCCGGTGACCACCGGCGCGGTACTGGGATTCGCTGTACCCGACGGCCGGACGTCGCTGCTCGCCGACATGATGATCCTGCTGGTCGCCGCGTCGATCGGGAACATCGGCTTCCAGGTCGTGCGCGCCGTTGCCATGACGCGCCTCGGCTCTTACGTCGACCGACGCCTGCAACCGGCTATCTGGGATCGGGTGATGCGTCTCAAGACGTCATTCTTCCGAGACTACTCGGTGGGCGACCTGACGCTGCGCATCCTCGGCATCGACACGATCCGCCGCATCTTCGCCGGACAGACCCTCAATGCCCTGATCGGCGGAGTCTTCTCGGTCGCCAACCTCGGCATTATGCTGGTTTACGATGCCACGCTGGCGGCCTTCGCGGTCGCCTACACGGTGGTTGCCGCGACCTTTCTGTTTTTCCTAGGTCGCCGCAAGATGCAACTGGACCGGTTGGTGCTCGAGCGCAAGGGCGTCGTCACCGGCATGCTGATGGAAATCCTGGGCGGTATCGCCAAGCTGCGAGTCGCCGCTGCCGAAATGCGCGCGTTCTCGCGTTGGTCGAGCGCGTTCGCCGACCAACGCGCGATGGATGGCCGCTCCGGGCAGGTCGGCGCGTGGCAGATCGTCGTGTCGACCACTCTGCCGATCGTCGGAACGCTGTGCGTCTTCGCCATCGCGGGCAGCGGGCGGCTGTTGGAGGTCGCGGCGTTCGCGGCCTTCAACAGCGCTTTTGCCCAGTTCACCGGCGCCATCCTCAACCTCACCGCTGCCTTTAACCAGGCGCTGGCGGCGGTGCCGCTGTTCGCGCGCATCCGGCCGGTGTTCGAGGCGCCGCTCGAAGTCGATAGCCGGCGCATCGATCCGGGTCCGCTGGCTGGGCACATAGCCGTCCGCAATCTGTCCTTTCGCTACTCACCGGATGGCCCGTGGACGATCGATGGCGTCGACTTTGAGGCACGGCCGGGCGAGTGCGTGGCGATCGTCGGTACGTCCGGGTCGGGCAAGTCCACCTTGCTGCGCCTGTTGCTGGGTTTCGAGACGCCGGAACGCGGTGGCGTCTTCTACGACGACAGGGACCTCGAGACGCTCGACCTGCGGCGCGTGCGCGGCCAGACCGGCACCGTGCTGGAGACGGCCGGACTGGTGCCCGGTACGATCCTTGAGAATATCGCCGGCAGCGCCGCGATCACGCGCGATGAGGTTGTGGAAGCCACCCGCCTCGCCGGCCTGGAGGCCGACATCGCCGGCATGCCGCTCGGCCTCGACACGCTGATCGCCGAGGGAGGAGGGCAGCTGTCGGGCGGCCAACGGCAGCGCGTGATGATCGCTCGCGCGCTGGTCGGACGGCCACGCCTGATCTTCTTCGACCAGGCGACCAGTGCGCTGGACAATCGCACACAGGCCATTGTCGGGCGCAGCCTTGCGGCCATGAATGCCACGCGGATCATCATCGCCCACCGGCTGAGTACGATACGCGACGCAGACCGCATCGTCGTGCTTGAGAGCGGTCGGGTCGTCGAGACGGGCACCTACGAGGAACTGGTCGGCCATGAAGGCGCGTTCCGCCGCCTGGTGCAGCGGCAATTGCTGTAGACGCGGGGCCGGAAAGGGTAAGGTATGCGGCAGGAGAAGAGCCGATGAGTCTCGCCGAGATGGAGCGCTACGCGGCTGACCTCAGGTCGGACATGACATTGCGCGCGGAAGCCGAGCGGGCGCAGGTCGATCACCTCGAAGGCATGCTGCTGTCGAGCGCAGTGGCGTTCGCGGCGTCGCGGGGCTACCGCTTCACGGTGGAAGAGGCGAAGGCGGTCACGCGCGCGCGGTCGCGCGCCGTCGGCAGAGAACTGCAGGATGTCGAGCTCGATGGCCCGGCCGGGGGCCCCTGCTGGCACTGGGCGATCTTCGTGGTGAGGGGCACGGGCCAGTTCGACTTCGATCACGGGCGCTACTGGTCGCTCGGCCCACCGCGTCGCTCAGCCGACGATTGACGGCGGCTGAGGTGGCACGGCGCTGGCCGCGTCGAGGGCAGCCAGCGACTCGGCGTCGAGGTCGAGGCAGGGCGCCGCCAACAATGCTTCCAGTTGCCCGAGGGTCGTGGCGCTCGCAATAGGAGCGGTGACCGACCGCCGGTGAAGCAGCCAGGCGAGCGCGACGGTGGTGCTGCTCGTGCCGTGCTTGTGCGCGACGGCGTGTAAGGCGTCGAGTACGGCGAGACCGCGCGGGGTCATGTACTTGCGCACGGTCTGGCTGGCGCCTCGCACGCTCTTGTCGTAGTCCGCCTCCGATCGGTACTTGCCGGTGAGGAAGCCGGCCGCGAGGGGATAGTAGGGCAGGACACCGAGGCCAAGGCGCAGGCACTGTTCCTCCAACGCTCCCTCGAACAGAGAACGTTCCAGAAGGTTGTAGTGCGGTTGCAGGCTCTGGTAGCGCGGCAGGTCGTTGGTGCGGGCGACCCTGTCCGCCTCGGCCAGCCGCTCTGCGTCGTGGTTCGACGCGCCGATGCAGCGGATCTTACCTTCCCGGATCAACTCGCCATAGGCGGACAGCGTTTCTTCCAGCGGTACCGCCGTGTCGTCGCGATGCGACTGGAAGAGGTCTATGCAGTCGACGTTCAGGCGGGCGAGCGAGGCCTCGACCGATTCCCGCAGCCGTGTCCGCGACAGCTCCGTGCACTTCGTGGCGATCAGCACCTTGTCCCGTTTGCCCGGGTTCCTGCGCAGCCAGTTGCCGATCACCTCTTCCGATCGTCCCCACGCACTCTGCGGCGCCCAGAAAGTGTAGCTCTCCGCGGTTTCCACCAAGGAGCCGCCAGCATCGACGAAGGCATCGAGCAGGCGATGTGACATGGTCTCGTCGGCGGTCCAACCGAAGACGAGGCCGCCCAGGGCGATCGGCCGGAACTCGAGGTCGCTGTTCCCCAGCCTGCGCTTGTCCATGCCGTCGATCCTCGCTCTTGTCGCCGCGCTGCTGAGGACCTCACGCCAGGATACGGCGCAAGATGCCGGCGATCGTGTCCCGATTGTGCGCCTGAAGGCGATCGGCGGCCTGTCGCGTCCGTTCCCGCAGGCTGGCCTGGGCTGCGTCGTCTAGCGCTCGCGCTTCAGTCAAGCCAGAGGCGAGATCGTCGCCCTGGTAGCACACCATGAAGTCGAGGCCGAAGCGTCGGGCGATCGCCTCGTTGACGATCATTGGAATCCCGAGTCCGAGCGAGAGGGGGACTGCAGCCGGCGTCCGGACTTTGTAGTCCCCCCCGAAAACGCGGTCGTCGACCAGCGGAAGCAGGAAGCGGCCCTGGCGCAGGCGTTCGAGGAACTCGCCGTATGGCAGGTAGCCGCTGAACCTGACCTTGTCGGCCAGGCCGCAGTCGGCGAGGTCGCGCATCAGCCTACCGACGTTCGGATCGTCCGCGAGGTTGGCGTAGCGGCTGCCGCCAACAATGAACACGCTCTCGTCCGGCGCCAGCGCCGCGCACGCGCTCAGCAGGGACCCGATGGCCTTCCGGCCATAGTCGATGGAGCCTGCGAAGACGAACGTGTCGCGCGGCACCGGGGGCGGTCCATCCGGTTTCGCGAAAGGCATGATCCAGGCGGCATCGGGGCATCGCGGCCGGATGTGCTCGGCGGCCTGGCGCGACAGGGTGACGATGGCATGCTGGCCGGAACGCGTGTGGCGCTTCAGGTCGGTGCGTAGGGCCGTCCGTCGGCGCAGGGTCATGCCGTTGGGCCCGCGCCACGTCGTGCCGCGATCGGTGCTGAAGAAGGTCAGCCGCCGGCCGTCCTCCCACAGCACCAGGTGGTTGCCTTCACGCGACCACTGGCGCCTGCGGCGACGCCTGCCCTGCCAATAGAAAGTGTGGTCGCGAAACAGGTTGAGGGTGCCCCACCCCTTGGAATGGCGGCCATCGTAGGTTGCCTCCGGGCACCGTAGGTTCCACTGGAGGGGTTCGTGCACCATGCTGATCGACGGGCATCCGATCCTGTTGATCAGGTCGAGCCCGGGCAGCGGCTGGAATTTGTCGACGTCGTTGTACCCCTCGTGCATGAGGGTGCCGAGCACCACCAGATCGTAGCGATGGAACGGGATGTCCCATAGCCGTTCGATTGGCAGTCGCTGCTTGCCGAGCATCGCCACGGTCTCGAGATGGCCCGGTGTGTCGGGACAGGCAATGTCGACCGTGAAGCCGCTCTCGCCAAGCAGGCTCACCCATGCCGGGAAGATTTCCCAATGATAGGGGCAGCACTCGATCAGCAGGCAGGATGGCAACGCGAAAGTCCCTCGTGGTGTGCGCGGTCCCGAGGCGATCGCGGCGGCGCTAACATCATGGGGGTATAATTCTTGCTGCGCCACTGAGACTCGTTACAAGATGATCGTCCTTGCTACCCGGCCGAGCCGGCAACGACGGTGTGTACCTTGTATACTTTGGGCATCAGCGGTTCTCCCTTTCTCGCCCAGGATCTGGTTTCATTCGACCAGTCGTGGTGGCACGACGCGGCGGCGGTCCTGCTGAAGGAAGGGACGGTGGTCGCGGCGATCGAGGAAGAGCGGCTGAGCCGCGACAAGCACACGAGCCGCTTTCCCCAACTGGCCATCGTCGCCTGCCTCGCCGAGGCCGGCATCGGGATCGGCGACGTCGACTGCGTTTCCTACTACACGGGCGAGCGGCATGCGCGGGGGGCGCTCACCGCCGTGTCGATGGGCAATCCCCATCTCGTCGACACCGATCCCTCATCCGTGCTGCGCGATTCGCTGGCCCGTTCCGTCGGCGCCGAATATCGCGGCCGACTCGACCTCGTAAAGCATCACCTCGCGCACGCTGCGTCCGCGCATCACCTGTCCGGCTGGTCGGATTGCCTGGTGGTCACGACCGACGGTCGCGGCGACCAGGAATCCGGCATGGTGATCGACGTTCGCGACAACCGCTGGACGACCCTGCTCGACTTGCCGATCGCCGATTCGCTGGGCCTGTTCTACGAGAGGATGATCCGCTTCATCGGCTACGGCTCCTTCGAGGAGTACAAGGTCATGAGTCTGGCGTCCTATGGCGACCCCGAGCCCTACCGGAAGCTGTTCCAGGGGCTCTACAGGCTGCTGCCGCAGGGGCGGTTCAACATCGAGCAGGGCTGGGATTCTTCCGTCGTCTTCGAGCACTTCGTGCCGCGTCGCCGGCACGAGCCGATCACCCGCAAGGACATGGATTTCGCCGCCGCGCTGCAGGAGGCGCTCGAGCACATGGCGGGACACCTGCTGGCACACTTTCGCGAAGGGACGGGCCAGCGGCGTCTCGCGATGGCGGGCGGCGTCGCGCTGAACTGCGCCATGACCGGCAAGCTTCTGCTCAAGGACATGTTCGACGAGGTCTTCGTCCAGCCGGCCTCGAACGACGCGGGCTGCGCGCTGGGCGCGGCGCTGTACTCGGCCACGCAAGCCGACCGTCCATCGTCGCCGCAGATGGAACATTGTTACTGGGGCACGGCGCTGCCGTCGACCGACGAGGTCGAGCGCATAGTGGACAAGTGGCAGGACGTCGTGACCGCCCGCAGGATCGGGCCTTTGTTCGATGAGGCAGCCAGCCTGCTGGAAAGCGGCGCCATCATGGGTTGGGCGCAGGGGCGGATGGAGTTCGGCCCGCGAGCGCTCGGTAACCGCAGCATCATTGCCGACTCCCGTTTCGCCTCCGCGACCAAGCGCATCAACAGCGTCATCAAGAAGCGCGACAACTTCCAGCCCTTCGCGCCGTCGGTGCTGGAGGAGGAACTGCATACGTTTTTCGATCTGCCGTGCCGGGTCACGAAGCTGCCCTTCATGGTCTTCACGGCCAACGTCCGCCCGGCCTGGCGCGACAAGCTCGGCGCCATTACCCACGTCGATGGCACGGCGCGGGTGCAGACCGTCTCGCGCAAGCACAACCAGCGCTACTGGTCGCTGATCCGCGCGCTGGGCGACCGGACCGGCGTGCCGATGGTGCTGAACACCTCCTTCAACAACCAGGCCGAGCCGATCGTGAGCTCGGTCGAGGATGCGCTGGCCTGCTTCGTCAGCACCGATCTCGATCACCTCGTGATCGACGATTTCCTGGTCTCCAAGCGGACCGACACGGTGGAGCCGCTGTGGACCTATCGGCTGAAGCTCAGGCCGCTCTTCCAGCTCTGGCACCGACCGGGGCCGAGGCCGGCCTGGGAGATTCGCCAGACATCGTTTCCGACAGTGCGGCCGATTTCGGCCGAGGTGTACCGGCTGCTGTCGAGCCTGGGCGACGCGACGGTCGCGGAGCGCGCCGCCGCGACGGGGCTCGAGGCGCACAAGGCGGCGCTCCTGAATGAACTGCTGGCATTGTGGAACAGCCGGATCGTCAGCCTGTCGCCGGCGGCTTGAGCGTTTCGAGTCAGGTCGGGAAGAGGCCTCCGGTTCCGCCGACCCGTTGCGCGAGCGCGAGCGCCCGCATCCCGCGCTTCACTTCGCGCTGGCGCAGCCGCGCCCAGCCGTAGCGGGACAGTTCGCCGGCGAAGAGACGACGCGCGTCGCCATTGTCTGAGCGGGCGAGGATGTCGCCGAACCGGCGGCCCGGCGCCGGCTCATCGACAAGGCCCTCGATCGCGAGGTCGAAGCGGATGAATTTGCCGAGCGCCCGGCGGCAGAGATCGCGCTCGAGGGCGGTGAGTGGTTCGCCGGGCAATGTATTGACCAGGCCTTCCTCGAAGTCAGCCAGCGCTTCGGGCCACAATGCCAGACGCGCCATTACGCAGGCGCGTTGCAGCAGGGCGCGGCGGCGGCTCTTGCCGTCGAGTTCTCCCGCTCCGAGGCTGCGCGGCAGGTACTCGCCCAGCCCGAGCTGGGCACGGAGGCGCAGATGGATGTCGCGGTTCTCCAGCACCCAGTAGCGGCTGCGATGCTCGGCCGGGAACAAGGCGCCGGGCCGGCCGCGCAACCCGGCATGCTGGCGGAACAGGAAGGTCGGGGCGTCGAGACGCCGGCCGGTGAAGCGGCGGCCGAGCCGCAGGATCATGTCGTAGTCGTCGCACAGGTTCAGGCGGTCGTTGAACAGGCCGATCTCGCGGTAGCACCGGGTGCGGACCAGCATCGCCTGCAGCTGCATGAAGTTCTGTTCGAGCAGGCGCGAGAATGCCTCGTCGGCCGAGACCTCGGGCATCGGCAGCGGGCCTTTTTCCTCTGTCCGACCGTCGGGGTGCGTCTGCAGGATGATGCAGCCCGCGTAGGTGAAGTCGACCGACGGCTCGGCCTCCAGCACCGCGAGGTGGCGCTCCACGCTCTGCGGCACGGCGAGGTCATCGTCGTCGAAGATCCACAGATAATCGCCACGAACCTCGGGAATCGCCCGGTTTACGGCGCGTGGCCGGCCGCTGTTGGTCTGGTCGATGACCTCGATGCGCCTGCCATAGCGGGCGAGGACCTCCGGCGTGGTGTCGGTCGAACCGTCGTTGACCACGATGACCTGGGCGGGCGGGACGGTCTGGCCCAGCACGCTGTCCAGGGTCTCACCGATGAAGTGGGCCCTGTTGCAGGTTGGGATAATGACGGTGACAGAGGGAGCGCGCATCTCGATCCGCCGCTACAGGCGCGGGGTGGTGGTCAATCCCAAAGATCGAGCCCGAGCAGCTTGCGGCCGAGCGGCGTCAGGTGAGCGGGTGGCCCCAGTTCGCGTGGATCGAGGCCGAGGCCCGACGGTCCAACGCGGCGCTCCCACTGGGCGATCCGCTGGCGGCGCAACTGGTCGTACATCTCGACTTTGGGGTCGTCGACCGAGTGCTGGTCGGAGATCTCGTGGCCGGCCGGGGCGCACAAGATGAACTGCGCCAGTCGCGGCCGGTTGCTGCGGTTGACACCCGCGCCGTGCGGCAGGGCACGATGCCAGACGATGAGGTCGCCAGGTCGAGCCTCTATGGTTCGCACCCGCGACAGGTCGAAGGCCGGCGGTGCGCCGATGTCGCGCTGGTCGAGCGGGGTCTTCGACCATTCGATGGTCTCGCGGTGCATGCCCGGGATGCAGTGGAAGCCACCGTGATCGGCCGTACTGTCGGACAGGCAGAGCACGGCCTGCAGCCCGAACTTGATCGGCGTTTCGCTCAGGTCGAGGTCCCAGTGGAGGAAGGGAGGATAGTCCCACTCGGGATGGTTGGGGCTAACCGGCGGCTTCATCGAGGCGCGGTCGAGGCTCACCCACAATTTCGGCGTCTTCCAGAACTGGCGAAAGGCATTATAGACGCGCGGCGCCTGGCGCGTGTCCCAGAATGCCTGGTGCTGGTGCATGTGGACCAGGCCGTCTGGCGTGTGGGGCGGGCGGTACCAGTCGTCTGGCTGGCCGGGGTCCATGCCAAGGAAGTCCCAGATCGCCGCGGTTGCGGCGGCAACCTGCTCGGGCGACACGGCATCGCGCAGGATGACGTAGCCGTGGGTCTCGAAATGTTCGAGGTCCTCCGGCAGGAAGACGTCTTCGTCCAGTCCGGTCATGCCTGCGCCTTTGCCGTGACCTGCGCCTCGCGGGTCGTCTCGCTCGGCGCATCGGGCCGGAACGAGGACACTGTCGAGTTCGTCACGAGGATGGACGACAGCTCTGGCCGGATCTCATGCTCGAAGTCGGCGTACCTGTTCTTGAAGCACCAGCTGCAGTGCTCATGGTAGGGATGGTCCTCGCGCTTGGCGAGGTGGGTCGCGCGCAGCGACACCAGCGGCGCGCTGTTCCAGATCTCTTCGAAGGGCTTTTCGAGGATGTTTC
This sequence comes from Reyranella sp., assembly GCF_052439685.1. Classification (GTDB taxonomy): domain Bacteria; phylum Pseudomonadota; class Alphaproteobacteria; order Reyranellales; family Reyranellaceae; genus Reyranella. The sequence continues at coordinate 319,639 of NZ_JBQVQG010000001.1, read as the reverse complement.
CGGATGTCAGGTCGTCCCGGCCGATCAGGTGATCGCAGAAGCCGACATCGCCAGCATAGGTGATATAGGTATACATCCAGGGGTGGATGCAGCGATCAAGAAGGCGATCCTTCAGCACGAGGTTGGTGGTCATCGCTGAGCCAAGCTGCAGCGTTATGCCATAGCCGTTCGCCTGTTCCCGTAGCCGTTCGAGCAGCGGTGGGATCGCCGGTTCGACGTGCTCGAGGTGTTTGGGATCGCTGGGCCAGCAGGCGATCGGGATCATGTGGACGCGGCCGACGCCGAGGTCGTGCGCCCAGCGCAGAAGCTGTTCGAGGTTGCCAAGGTTGCGCGAACTGACTGTGACCGTCAGATAAACGTTGCCCGGATCGTTGCCATAGACGTCGCGCCAATGCACGAGCGTCTTCAGCGCCTGTTCGATCGGCTCGATGTCGCAACCGCGTAGTTCCTGCAGCAGCCCGTTCTCGATGGCGTCCACCGAAATGCCGACCCACGTGCCGTGGCGCATCAGGTGCTGCCAGACGTCGGACTTGCTGCGAACTGTGCCGTTGGACAGTACGCGGAGCTGGACCCCGGGTTGTGCGAAGCGCTCGACGATGGGTAGGAAATCACGCCGCAGCAGGCTTTCGCCCCAGCCACGCAGGTCCACGACACGCGCCGTGGGCAGGAGGTCTTCCTCGATTCGGCGCAGCACGGTCTCGCTCATGTCCAGGCTGCGCTCGGTCATCATGCCGGACCGGCACATGCTGCAGGCGAGGTTGCAGCGCCGCGTCAGTTCGAGGAACAGGATGTTGGGAACGCCGCGCATGGTCGCGATGCCATTGGCGATCTCGCGCTCGATAATTTTGCTGTTCTCTTCGCGCAGGTCGTTGCGTGCCGGCTCCGCCGATATCCACGGTTTCAGGTGCACGGCCTCCTCCACATTCAATTGGCGGACGCGGCCGATGCCCACCCGTCCCCGGTTGGCGACCAGTTCACCGCGCGCGATCTTCTCGACGCTGAGCTGGAAATGCTCCAGCAGCGTTCCCTTGGTCGAGCCCCAGTCGCGGCCGATGTCCTTCACCCGGGTGAACGCGATTCGCTCGCCATTCTCGTGCTGGATGCAATCGAGGAAGCGTCGGTCGATCGGCGCGCACCTGTACTTGCGCTGCCACATGCGATTGTAGAGGTCGAGGTCCTCGTAGCCCCAGGCCACCATGTCTTCGTCGTAACCGCCGGAGTCGAGGAAGGCCTGGCGCCGGGTGGCCATGCGGCCTGTCCAGCCATGGTCGCCAACGATCGGCGAGAACACGCCATCGGCGAAATCGCAGCCGACCAACAGGTCGTTGTCCTGCATCCGTTCGTCGATGTAGCGGGCGTATCCGGGACCAGTGAAGTTGTCAGCATCGATGTTGCCGATCACCTCGCCGCCGCACAGCCGCGCGGCCATGTTGCGCGAATGGCTGAAACTGAAGAACTGGGCGTGGTCGTAGCGGTAGTAGACGAGTCTTCCCGACGCGAGCTCGCTGGAGAACTCGGCCTGGAGCCAGGAGGCGACGTCGTCGGGCGAGCCGTAGTCCAGGATCACGAACTCGAGGCTGGGATGGTCGGCATTCCAGGCGAGATTCCGGGCGAGGGTCTGTTGCAGATGATGACGCCGTCCCATGCAGACGGTGAAAAAAGACAAGCGCGGCGCGGCGGCCTCCTCCCGAGGACTGGACATGCCGTTCACGAGGCCGGATCGCCGGTGCGACAACTTTTCAGGGAAACACAAGCGCGCTGAAAATCGCCGATGCTAAGCATGTATTCTCCGGTCATCTCTCATTGTCGGCGCAGGAAAAAGTTCAGTCAACAGAGGCAGCTATACTCGACGGCGACACTAGCTGCGGTCAATGTTCCGCGGCACGGGGAACTGGAGTTCCTGGTGACGCGAAGGGAATTGGGTGGGACTGAAACGGCCATGATGCTTCTTCTTCAAAACGATGGCGTCCACTTGCAACAGGCATTCGAGTTGCTGGATGCTGGCGGTAGCCTAGTCGCGCGTGTCGTCGGCCAGCCGGATGGGACGGTCGCGGTCGAGCCCGACCCGTATGGCTTGGCCGGCTCCTGGAAACGCGACGGCCTGGCGCTGCTCATCGTCGATGCCGCCGGGGCGACCGTCGCTCGCTTCGTGTCGCAGGGCCTCGACGGCCGCGGTCGCCGCCTCTTCTGGGGTGCGGTGAAGGTCGGCCCGCACTGGCTGGAGCATTGCCTGCGAATCGGGGCGCGGCCCTCGCGCCGGATCTCGCTGTGCACCACCAGCCGGAACCGGCTGCACCACGTGCGCGAGACCTTGCCGCAAAACATTTCCGACAATAGCGACTATCCCGACCTCGAGTTCGTGCTGCTCGACTACAATTCGAGCGATGGCCTTGGCGACTGGGTCCAGCGGGAACTCGGCGACGAGATCGCCAGCGGCCGGCTGCGCTACTACTTTACTGACAAGCCGACGCACTTCCACGCCACCCATTCCCGAAACATGTCGCTTCGTCTCGCCAGCGGCGACATCGTCTGCGTCGTCGATGCCGACAATTTTACCGGCCGCGGTTTTGCCTCCTACCTCGCCGAACAGGTGGAGCCCGACAACGTCCTGATCGGCTGCCGGTTGGAAGGCGACGAGTTCATGGTGGCCTTCGACGAAGGGTGCGTCGGGCGATACGCCCTATACAAATCGACCTTCCTCGATGTCGGCGGCATGGACGAGGCGCACGTCGGCTGGGGTTACGACGACATGGACCTTTTCCGTCGCCTGCGCGGCAGAGGATATCGCTGCCAGTCGATCGAACCGCGGTACGCGCGCTGCATCCCGCACGACGACGTCGAGCGCAGCAGGGAACTGCACTACCGGGAGCTCGGCCGCGAGCACGTGGGGGGCGAGGGCAGCGTCTGGGTGAACAAGCGGCGCAGCGACGACAACATCGCGAACGGCCGCCTTGTCCTCAACGAGGGCCGTATCGGCTGCGGCGAAGTCGTGCGCAACTTCGGTGAGGAGAAGATCATCCTCTCGCCCCTGTCCGCGCGGGCGGCCTGAGGGTTCGCATGGATCGGCGTGCCTTCCTCGGGAGGCTCTTGCTCGGTTCCTGGAGCGGCCCTCTGACCGGGGTCGCGCACGCTGCCGACCCGCTCGCCGTGCTGCGAGAGACCCCGCTGTTTGCCGATCGCGTGGCGGCCGGGATGTTGCCACCGGTTGGTCAGCGGATTCCGGCCGCGCCGCTGATCGTCAGGACCTTCACCGGCAACGACGGGCCGGGCCGTCCGGGCGGCCAACTCACCATGCTGGTGACGGGCACTCGCGACAACGTGCTGATGACGATCTACAGCTACGCCCGGCTGATCGTCTACGATTCGGCCCGCGCGCTCGTGCCCGACATCCTCGAGGGATGGGAGGTGAACGACGGCCGCGACTTCACCTTCAGGCTGCGACCCGGCCACCGGTGGTCGGATGGCCATCCGTTCACCACCGAGGATTTCCGGTTCTACTGGGAAGACGTCGCCAACAATCCCGAGCTGTCGCCTTCCGGTCCACCTAACGAATTGCTGAGCGATGGCCGGCCGCCGCGCGTGACCTTCGTCGACGACCTCACCGTCCGATTCAGCTGGGACTCGCCCAATCCCTACTTCGTCGAGAGCCAGGCGCGGGCCGCCCCGCTCTTCCTCTTTGTGCCGGCGCACTACTTCAGGCCGTTCCATCCGAAGTACGGCGGTGGGGCGCCGGCCGAAGAGGGCGGGCGCGGCTGGGTGCGACCATTCCGGCGTCGGCTCGACGCGATGTTCGCCAACGACGTCTCGGGTATGCCGTCGCTCAATCCCTGGGTGCTGGCGACGCCACCGCCGGCTCAGCGCTACGTCTTCGAGCGCAACCCCTATTATCACCGCGTCGACGAACGTGGGCAGCAGCTTCCCTATGTCGATCGGTTCGTCTTTGTCGTTACGACGCCAACCCTGATTGCGGCGCGCTCCGGCCTCGGTGAATCCGATCTGCAGGCTCGCTGGCTCAAACTGCGTGACTATACCTTCCTGCAGAACGGGGCGAAGACGTCAAGATTCACGGTGCGGCTCTGGGAATCCGGCACCGGTTCGCAGCTCGCGCTGTATCCCAACTTCAACGCCAACGATCCCGAGTGGCGCAAGGTCCTGCGCGACGTCCGCTTTCGCCGCGCCCTCTCGATGGCGATCGACCGGGCGGAGCTGAACGAGGCCGTCTGGCTGGGACTCGGAAAGCCCTCCAACAACACCGTCTTGCCGCGCTCGACCCTGTTTAGGCCCGAGTACGCGACTCGATGGGCCGGCCATGATCCGTCGGCCGCGGCGGCGCTGCTCGACGAGATGGGACTGGCCGTGCGCGGCGCCGACCGGCTTCGCCGGCTGCCCGATGGGCGTCCGCTGGTGGTTGTGGTCGAGAGCCAGAGCGAGCAGACGGAGGAGGCAGACGCTCTCAAGTTGATCGGCGAGCACTGGCGCCGGGTCGGCGTAGGCATGCTGGTCAAGCCTCAGACATTCGAGAACTTCTGGCTGCGCGTTACGTCGGGCGAGGCGGTCATGACGGCCTATGGCGGGCTGTTCAACGCCGTGCCCGGGGGTGCGTCGAGTCCTAGAGAGTACGCGCCGACCATGCAGGGCGGCCTGCAGTGGCCCAAATGGGGGCTGTTCTTCGCGTCCCGGGGGAAGCTCGGCGAACCGTGCGATGTCCCGGAGGCGAGCGGCCTGCTCGACGAGGTGCGGGCATGGGAGCAGGCGTCCGACGAGGCCGGTCGGCGACGGGCCTGGCACCGGATTCTCGAAGCCACCGCCGGGCAGGTCTTCACGATCGGAACCGTGAACAGCCTCCCGCAGCCCATCGTGGTCGGCGCGAAAGTACGCAATGTGCCGCAAGACGGACTCTTCGCCTGGGACCCCGGAAGCTACTTCGGCGTCTACCGGCCCGACACGTTCTGGCTGGATTCCTGAACCGAGTTCCGGTTCACAGGATCTGCCGGCGAACGAGACGCAGGAAAGGTCCTTCCTCACCGACCAGCGCGTCGAAGCTGCCCTGCTGCACGATCCGCCCGGCTTCCAGCACGATGATGTGGTCGGCCGAACGGATCGTGCTCAGCCGGTGGGCGATGATGAGGCGGGTCGCGTTCATCCCCTCTAGGCTGCGCCCGACAATCGCCTGTGTGCGGTTGTCGAGGGCGCTGGTTGCCTCGTCGAACATGATCAGCCGCGGCCGGTCGACCAGTGCCCGGGCGATCATCACGCGCTGGCGTTGACCACCCGACAGTTGGCCACCGCCCTCGGTGACCATGGTGTCGAGTCCGTGCGGCAGGTTGGCGATGTCGTCCTCGAGACCGGCCAGCCGGACCGCCTCCATCGCCTGCTCGCGCGTGGCCCAGCCGCCCATTGAGATGTTCTCGTAGAGGGTCCCGGGGATCAGGCCGGACGATTCGAGAACGGTGCCGACCTGGCGCCGCACGCCGCGCAATTCGAGTGTGCCGAGATCCTTGCCGTCATAGAAGATGCCGCCGCGCTGCGGCTTCTCGAAGCCCAGCAGCAGCCGCAGCAGCGTCGACTTGCCGGAGCCGGACGTGCCCACGAAGGCAATGCTGGCGCCGGGACGGACCTCGAAGTCGATGTCCTGCAACGTCCACGGTGCGTCGTCGGCGTAGCGGAACCAAAGGTTGCGCACGGCGAACTGGCCGCTCAGGCGGCCTGGATCGCTACGCCGCCCGTCGACCTCGAGCGGCGCATCGAAGATCGGGCGCACCCGGGCCAGCAACGGTCCGACGCCGATTGCGGCGTTCATTACCGTGGCGAGGTTGACGATCGCCGCGGTGAACTGGGCAAAGGCGCCGTTGAAGGCGGCGAAGGCGGCGACATCGATCGGATGGGAGCCGCCACCGGCGATGGCGAGTACGCCCAGCGTCCCGAGGATCGGCAGGCTGGTGGAAATCACGACGTCCCAGGCGCGGACGGCACCCGACCTGCCGTTGGCTGCCCGCTGCTCGGTGAAGGCGTTCGACCAGCGCGCGAAGGTGCGCTCCTCCGCGGCAGCGACCCGCAGCTTGGCGATGCCGCCGAGGATCTGCATCAGCAGGCCGGTGACGAGGCCTTTGTTGGCGAGCACGACGGCGTCCAACCGCATCTTCCGGCGTCCCTGTAAGAACAGGATGACCGCCGCGACCAGCGCGTAGCCGACCGCGAAAGCGGTCATGGCAGCGTCGTAGATCAGCATGATTCCGAGGCTCGTCAGCGCGAACGTGCTGCCGATCAGCAGATTGAGGTTGTGGCCCGACAACATGCGCCTGACGGTGTCGATGCCCATGATGCGGGCAGCCAGGTCGCCCGCCGTGTAGCGGCGGAAGAAAGACGTGTTCAGCCGCAGCACGCGATCCCACACCGCCGGTTGCAGACGGCGATCCACGGTTGAGCTCAGCCGGATCATCGAAATGGCGCGCACGACATGGAAGCCTGAATTGCCGATCGCCGCCGCGACCAGCAGGATCATCATGTCGATCAGCAGCGAGGTTCGCGCGTCGGGCACTGCGACGCCGACCACGGCGCCGGTTGCTATGGGGATCAGGAAGGCCGACAGGGTCGAGCCGACCGCTCCGAAGAAGATGTGACGAATGTCCCGGCGCGTGCCGAAGAAGGCGAATCGGCCGACCCCCATTGGTGTCGCCTGTTCGGGCAGGGTCGGGTGGATCGTCAGAGCCACTGGCGCGAGGCGGGCGGCGACCGCGGCATCGACCACTGTCTCCCGGCCGCCAACCGCCTCGACCAGCCGCCATCGGCCGCGTCGCCACAGTACGGCGCGCGGCTGGTCGTCGGTCTTCGTTCGCGCGATCAAGGGCGCGCTTTCCTTCTTCCACCAACCGGGCTCGAGGGCGACCTCGCAAACCCGGAAGCCGCTGGCGTCGCCCACCGCCTCGAGGCGTTCGAGCAGGGTTGCCGTGGGCGTCGCCCGGCCGGCATCCCGGAGTTTGATCCCCTCGTGCCGCGCAATCGCGGCCAGTGCCTGGGACAGCGGGTCGTCCGCCCGGTCGGTGACGAGCGCAGCGACCGGACGCAGGGACGCCGCCGCGCCCAGCCGCCGCAGGGCCGTTCGGACGCCGGCTTCGTCCCGGGCGCGCCGTTCGATGGGCCGCGATTCCAGCATGGCATCGTGAGCTAGCAGGTGCCGGCCGAGTTGCGCCGCAATGGCGACCAACGGCGCGGTAAGGAGTTCCGGAGCGGACCCCGAGATGGCCTCGGTCGCGACAGCCTGTACCGTGACCTCGTCCATTGTCGTCGCGGTCACCTGATCGGCCAATACCAGCAGTGGCAGGGGCGGCGCGGTCTCGCTATCGATTGGGCTCGCGTATCGTAGCGCCGGCCGGTCAGCCTTTAGCCATAGCACCTGCCGCGCAGTCACCGTGGCACCCTTCGACAGCGCGCGGCTCTCGCCCGCCGCCAGCGGGATAGCGGAGGAGTCGGCCGAGACTGCGCCCGGCGAGGCCAGGAGCGCGCCATACCAGGCTTCGATCGTTGGCGACGGGGGGATGCCGGCGACAAACCAGGGGCCGTCTGGCGAGCCATCCTCCTCGATCAGTACGAAGGCCACGCCCGGGGCCGCGAGCGGGAAGACGGCGGCGCCCGCCGGCAGCGAGGCAATGAAGTAGCGTCGTCCGAATAGCCCCCGTGAATCGCGCACCGAGCCGTACAGCCGTCCCGGCCGACCGATCGTTCCCGGCGTGGCAAGGGTCGTCAGGTCGAGAGATCGCCGGTCGATTGGGTTGGAGGCCGTCATGTTCAGGCCGCTTGCTCTGCCAGAACCAGGCGTGCGTAGGCGCCCGCTTTCGACATCAGCGACGCGTGCGTTCCCCGCTCCACCACCTTGCCACGATCGAGAACGACGATCTCGTCGCATTCGCGAATGGTGCTCAGCCGGTGGGCGACCAGGATGCAGGTCATGCCACGGCGGCGTATCGCCTGCAGGATGTGATGCTCGCTGTCGGCGTCGAGCGCGGCCGTCGCTTCGTCGAGCACGAGGATCGCCGACTCCCTGACAAGACCCCGCGCAATCTCGATGCGTTGCCGCTGGCCGCCGTTGAGATTGCGCCCGTCTTCCTCGATGACTGCCTCGAAATTTCCGGTAATGGCCTGCACGATTGGCGTCAGGCCCGCATCGTCGGCTGCCGCCAGCAGACGATCGTTGTCGACGGTCTCGTCCCAAAGGGTGATGTTGTCGCGCACCGTTCCACCGAACAGGCGGATATCCTGGTCGACCGATGCGACGATGTCGGCCAGCCGCTCGCGGCCCCAGTCCTGCAGTGAGTAGCCGTCGATCAGGATGCGACCCGACCGGGGCTGATAGAGGCCGGTGATCAGGCGCCCAAGCGTCGACTTACCACTACCTGATCCGCCGACCAGAGCGACCCACTGGCCCGGCGCGACCTCGAGCGAGAAGCCTTCGATCAACGGCGGGAGGGCTTCGTCGTAGCCGAAGCTGACGTCCTGCATCGACACGGAGCCGGAGGCGCGCGCGTCGGCCGGTGCGGCTGCCGTGGCGGCGAATCGCCAGTCCGGACCGTTTTCAAGGACCTCGTCCAGTCGCGTCAGGTCGGCCGACGCTTGCTGCACCTTGCCGGCGACGTCGACCAGTTGCTGCAGCGGCGAAGCGAAGCTCAGCAGCAATCCCTGGAAAGCCACCAACCCGCCGACGCTCAGGTGGCCGTCCATGATCCGCAGGGCGCCGACGCCCAGCACCGCCGCTGAGGTAAGGCTGAGGATTACGATGGGCACTTGGCTCATCACCAGCTGGTAGACTGCCATCCGCTGCTCGGCGTTGACGACGCGGGCATGCAGTCCGGTCCAGCGGACGAAGAAGGCGTTCTCTCCGGCGCTCGACTTCAGGGCCTCGATCGCCTGGAGGCCGATGATCGACATACCGAACAGCCGGCCCTGCTCGGTCTGCAAGCCCAGCGCGGTGTCCGCCAGAGATCTGCGCAGGAACGCCACCAGCACCAGGTTGAGGCTGCTGCTCGCCAGCACGATCGCGGCCAGCACCACGTCGTAGGAAAGCATGACGATGCCGAGAAAGGCGGCGGTCATGCAGCTCGCGGCCGTGTTGCCCAGGTCGCCGGCGATCAGCGTGGCGACCCGGTCGTTGGATTCGATGCGGCTGACGAGGTCGCCGCCGGTGCGCCGCCCGAAGAATGAGACAGGTAGGCGCAGGATGCTCTGCAGGAACGCCGCCGACTGCTCCAGCGCCAGACGCATCTCAAGCCGTAGCAGCGCCATGCCCTGCAGCCATCGCAATGTCATGTTCAGGGCGAATGCCGCCGCGAGGCCGAGCAGGATGGGCCCCAACCAGTCGCTGTAGTGATTGACCAGGATTTTGTCGACGAACACCGCCGTCATGCCCGGCAGGATGATGCCCGGGACGACCAGCATGACGCTGATCCAGGCGATGAAAGCGACGACACCGTAAAGGTTGCCGAGCCGAGCCCGCAGCCGTGCCACCAACCCTCGGCCCGCCGCGCGCCGGTCCAATTGCTTCACCGGCAGCTTCGGTAAGGATGTCTGGCTCATCCGTCGATGCTGAGGAGCTTGCGCAGCGCCGGGATCACGAGCGTGATCGGCCGCACGCGCTCGACGATGATGTCGACGCCGGCGACGGTCCCGGACGGGATCTTGTAGGGCGGGCCGTTGCCGCTCCACCACTGGAAGCCGCTGGCGTTTTCCGCGGTTGGCATCAGCTCGATGTGGGCGAGCAGCGCCTCCTGCCCGCCGAACAGACTGCGGGTGAGCTGGCGATTGTGCAGGATGCGGTCGACGTCCCTATCCGACACGTCCTCATCCGAGACGCGGACCACGCGCCCCTTCATCGAACCATACTCCTGCCGCTTGACGCTGGTGGGCACGACTTGCGCCTCCATGCCGGCGACGACTCGTTTGCGGGCGTCGCCCTTGAGCAGGGCAACGAGTTGGAAGTATCCGTCGCGGCCCTGTCCCACCGTCGCCACGACCTCGCCGGGGGTCACGACATCACCGATGCCGATCCGTACCTCGCGGACGATGCCGCTGGTTGGCGCCGTGACAGTCGTCCCGACCGCCATCTCGGCCTTAAGGCGATCAATTTCCGCCTTCTTTAGGTCGATCTCGAATTGGTGCAGGCGTTGCCTCTCGAGCAAGTCGTCGCGCTTGGTCTCGGCCGCCAGTTGCACCGCGACGCGCCTGGCGCCCGACTCGGCCAGCGACAAGGCGATCTGGTCGTATTGCTCCTGCTTGGCGATCACCTGGGTCTCCGTGATCATGCCCTTGTCGCGGAGCTTGCGATAGCTTGCCACCAGGTCTTCCAGCCGGTCGCGGAGCTTCGAGTTCTTGGTGACATGTTCCTCGATCGCCTCGATCTGGCGCCGCACGCCTTCTTCGCTGGCCTCGATCTGCTTGGCGTGCGCCGCCTTGAGGGTGGCGAGGTTGGCTTCGAGGTGTTGCAGTTCAGCGGTCGCATTCTGGCTGCGCACCGAGAGGAGCCTTTGCTCGATTACCGCCACCGGGGCGCCAGCCTTGACCTCGTCACCGGGCCGTACGAGGACTTCGATGACCGGTCCGCCAGAGGTCGCGGCGATGGCGAAGTTGCCCTGCCGATCGGCCAGCACGACACCATTTCCCTCGACGTGCGTCGGCACCGATCCGAAGACCGCCCAGACGAGCGCCGCCAGCACGACGATGGTCGTCGCAGCGGCAAGCACTCGCATCGCCGGAGGGATCAGGACGATTCTCTCCGCCAGCAAGCCGGACGTCTCAGGGCTACGGTTCGGCACGGGTGCGCTCACGCGGAGTCGTCCGAAACCTGCATAGTCGGAGAACTACTAGACATGTGTTGGGAATACTTCATGCACGCGGTAGTCCACAAGGGAGTACCGTGCGGGGCACTGTCTCAGTTTGAATCGAGTTCAAAGAAGAAGACGCCAGCAAGGAACCATGTAGGGGCCTCCTTGGCCGGTGCCCATTGAAGGTAAACCGCTCGACGCCGTAATCGCCCCAGTCAGCAAGTGCGGGCTGCGGCCAAGCTGGTCATTAACCCATGTGGTCTGGAACGGATGGAGCGATCTTCTTCATGCGCCGTAATTTGTTCGCTGGGAAGCCAGTTCAAGTCGAGACAGTGCTGCCGCGCGCAATCCTCGCGCCGTCTCGGTCTCGATCGAAATTCACCATGAGCTGATCCGCTGGACGGTGTGCTGTCATGACTTCGGATCGGGAAGGCGTAGTCACGGCCGCTGCCTGCGAATTTTATGCTTCCAGTTCTCTCCTTTGCCCACGCTGGCACGCCGCTCTCGGCAAGAAGAGCGAACTTCGGGAGACGCCTTTGACAGTCCCCGGCGCGCGCGCTTCTCCAGGATGACCGGGGAGCCTTCGAGCCGGATGCTGTCGTGGTCGACCGCGACGTTTTCCAGCAACAACCGCATGCAGGCCTGCCGCAGCTCGGGCGGCCTCTCGACGAGGCGCTTGCGCATTTCCATCGACAAGGTCTTCAGCTTCTCGGACGACAGCTCCAGTTCGCCGATCTGCAAAATTTTTTGCAGGCGGGAGATGTCGCGGCCCAGCTTCAACTTATGCGAGCGGAGGGCAACCAGGCGTTCCCGCAGCTCCGGTGCGTCGGGTTCCATGACGCCGCTCTCGACGAGCGACAGCAATCTGGACACGGGGGCATCAGCGGGACCGGCAGGATCGCGGGTCTGGCGGAGCTTTTCGCGCTGACGAGCGCGGCCTCTTTCGCATGGACCATGTGGCCCTGGAGCAAGTAACTCGGCCAGCTGGTCCGTTGCGAACAGTTGCTCGGAGAGGTGCCCCAGGACCATGTCGTCGAGGCGATCCCCACGGATGCACCGGCCGGGACAGGCGGTCTTGGCGACGGAGCGCAAAAGCGAGGGCGCCACAAGCCGCCTCGCGGTGCTCGTGGCGGCAGGCGCATCAGCACGGCTTGGCCGCTCTGAGCCAGGGTCGCCTTCTGTAGAGAGAAACGGGAACAAAGTCCCTGACGAACGTCCCTGACAAACACAGTGGCGCTGTGGACGGATCGCCCGCCTTGATCGAGTAAACTTCGGAAAATCCTGACAGAGCGCTCCTATTTTGCTAGTCCTCACGCTACGTCCCCGTAGCTCAGCCGGATAGAGCAGCGGTTTCCTAAACCGGAGGTCGGAGGTTCGAATCCTCTCGGGGACGCCAAAACCGGCTGGCGAGGTCAAAAGAGAGAACGATCACCGCCATGATCTCAAGCCATTTTCGTGGCGGTCTACGCCGGTGCACCAATTTTCATTGTTGAAAAGATTAGGTGGTGCCCGCGGTGAGGGGAGGCTGTGATGCACCCGTCCGCTAGTGTTCTTGCGTCAGCTTCACAACGTGTCCAGCAACGTCTTGGCCTTGACCATGTCGGGCGCCGTGAGTGCTTCGGTGATGCCGCCATAGGCTGGCGCCAGGATGCGGTGAGCTTCCTCCCTGTCGCCTGACGCTAGGAGAAGATCCGCAAGCACCCGGCTGGCACGCAGCCGGAACAAGCCGGCCGATTGCTCCGTCGCGCAAACGATGGCCTCACTGAAGCGGCGACGTGCCGCCGCGGCGTCGCCGTCGGCCAGCCGAAGCAGGCCGTCCATGCGCAAGAACTCAGCGTAGTATCCTCGCTCCGGGGAGGCCGAGAAGAAGTCACCCGCCTGGACAACAAACGGGCGCGCCAAATCGATCCGGCCCTTCTCGATAAGGATGTTAGCGGGTTCGAGGCGCATCCAATCGAGAGAGAAGTCACCTGAGCCGCTTTGCCAGTAGTCCATTCCTTTCTCGAGACTGTCGGTTGCCTCATCGAAGGCGCCGCGACCCGCGAGAGCCGTGGCCCGCAAGGCCAGCGCCTCGCCAAGGCGCCCCACGTATCCGTAGCGTTCGGAGATGGCCATGGCTTCGTTGAATAGCTCCATGGCCGCTTCGAACCTTCCCCAGGCACTTTGGATCCATCCCAGCGTGGTCATGGTCCAGGCGATTGAGTAAGGATGGCCAATCTGTCGGGCTTTTGACAGTGCCTCCTCTGCGCGCCGCAGGGCAGTGTCCAGTGCGCCGACACAATACTGAGCTCGACACAGGTAGCTCGGCGCTATCGCCCTGACGTCGCCCCCGCCGAACGACGTGTCGGGTTCGACGTCATCTCCTGCGATGTCCAATGTCGTACCGAGGTCGGCGATGCCCGGAATGAACTCCCCAAGATGGACATGGACGACGCCGCGAATGCCCAGGAAGTCCATGCGAGCCGTGGTGTCGACCCGCGCCAGGGCATCCGGGGGAACTTGATCGAGCTCGCCTTTCACGCGCGCGAAATCCTGCCGGGAGAGCAGTGTCGAAGCCTTCGCCGTGCAGACGCGGATATACAGTTCGGTGTCGCCCAGCTCGAGCGCGGCCGCCAGTGCGGCTTCTCCCAGTTCGAAAGCGGCGGCAGATCGGTAGCCCTCGACGTGAGTAAGGGCCGACGAAAGCTTCTGCATCAGCCGAATGCGGATCCGCTGCCTGTCGGGCGGAGCTTCTTGAGTCAGGGACATCAATGCACGACGCCAGAAGTCGATCGCCTCACGACCGGCTGACGCCGCGGCGGCGTGGTCGCCCGCCGTTTCCAGCCACTCGCCGGCTTCGTCGGGGCGGGCTGCTGATTCCAGGTGGTGGGCGATCAGCTCGGGAGCCTTGTCCCGCGCGCGTCCGATCAGGGCAGCCGCGATACGGCCATGCACCTCCTGCCGCGGCCGCCGCAGCAGCGAGGCATAGGCGGCATCCTGGATCAACGCGTGCTTGAAGATGTATGTCGCGTCGGGTGGGACGCCGCGCGACAGGACCAGGCCGGCGGACAGCAATTGGCCAAGCCCTTCGGCGAGCGCATCAGGCCGCATGCCCGAGATGGTCTGCAGCAGCGAGTGCTCGAACTCGCGGCCTATCGCGGCGCCGAACTGGGCCACAGCTTTGGCGGGCGCGAGGCGATCCAGTCGCGCCATCAGCGAATCCTGCAAGGTCGCGGGTATCGCGGTCGCGTCGAGGGGCCGTGCGAACTCGTATGTCGTCCCGGCCTCGCGAAGCGCCCCAGACTCGCGCAGCGCCTGGAACAGCTCCTCCATGAACAGCGGCACGCCGTCGGCCCGGGTCATGACGTAGTCCACCGCCTCGGGGGGAATCGTCAACCGTCCGGCCAGACCTTCCAGCAGGGCGGTGGCATTGCCGCGCGACAGGCGGTTGAGGGGAAGCTGGGTCGCCGCAACGCTGCCGGTCCACGGCGCCGCATAGTCCGGCCGATGGGTGACGACCGCCAGCAATCGATGCGACGGTATTCTGTCGACCACGCGACTGATCAGCTCCTCCGTCGTCGGATCGATCCAGTGCGCGTCCTCGATCACCCAGAGAAGAGGCTTCGCGCGGCTCAGCGCCATGAGATGGTCGGCCAGCCCGTCGAGAAGGAGCGACCTCTTGCGCGCCGGCGTCACGTTGCGCAGTTCCGAGCCTGTGGGCAGCGGCACGCCGAGCAGGCCGGCGATCACCGTCTGCTGGTCGCCGCTGAGGCCTGGCATGGCCTGTCGCACGGCCTCACGACGCGCTTCATTGTCGTCGGTCGCATTGAGCTTCTTCGTCGCCGTGAGGTAGGTGATTGCCGGATAGAGCGGCGAGTTGCTGTGCTGGGGCGTGCATTGAAAGCGGATCCGATGATTGTCGCCCTCGGCAACGGAGCGCCAAAGAGCGTCGGTGATTCGGGATTTGCCGATTCCCTGCTCGCCGGAAAGCAGAACCAGCTGCCCATCGCCGGCCTCGGCTTGTCGCCAGCGGTCCAGCAGCAGGCCGACTTCCAGCGCTCGGCCGACGAAGGGTGTCGCTTGCGACAGGCTGCGCGTTGCTTCGAAGCGGCTGAGCCCCGACCGCTCATGCCGCACCCGGAAAGCCAGCACGGGCTCGGCGAAGCCCTTGAGGCGCTGCGGCTCCAGAACTTCGAGTATGAACAGATCGCCGATCAGCTGACGCGTGGAGCCGGCGATGACGATGCTGTCGACCGGTCCGACGGCCTGCAAGCGTGCCGCGAGATTGGGCGTCTCGCCCACGACATTGACCTCGCGCGCGATGTTCTCGCCGATCACGTCGCCTACGACCACCGGGCCTGTCGCAATGCCGGCGCGTGCCGCGAGCCTGTGGCCGTTGGCCGCCGGCAGTGCCCTCACGGCGGCAAGCACGTGGAGGCCGGCGCGGACGGCGCGCTCAGCGGCGTCCTCGGTGGCATGCGGATAACCGAAGTAGGCCAGCACGCCATCGCCCATGAACTTGGCCACGAACCCGCCGGCCTCACGGATCGCGGCGGCGACGGCGTGGTGGTAGCCCTGGATCGCGTCGCGCAGGTCTTCCGGATCGAGCGCTCGGGACAGCACCGTCGAATCGACAAGGTCGACGAAGACAATTGTGAGCTGACGCCGTTCCGCGGCCGGTGCTTCCTCCACGCTTGGCTTCGCTTCAGCAGCCGCCTGGGCGGTCGCGGCGAGCTGAGCGATACCCCTCATCAGTCGCTTGCGGTCGCCAAGCGACAGGCCGAGTTCCTTGAACTCCTCCTCGCTGAGTGAAGGTAGCACGTCGAGGTCGATATCGTTGGCGTGGAACAATTCCACGTGCTTGGCCAGGCCAAGTCCCGTCAGCCAGTCGGCGATGCCGGACATGCCCCGCTTACTTCCACGACTGCATAGGTGGCGCCGCCTGTCTTGCCTTCAGTCCTGAAGTATAGCGCAATCATGCTGTTCAAGGCAGCCGAGGCAGCAGTCTCACGCGGGCCAGATGTATCTGGACCTGCGCCTTTCGCGGGTCGTGACGCGCGCCCGTCGACGATCCGCCGTGCGCACGCGTCGGTGATGAAGGCGATGTAGACGAAACCGGCCGAGGTACCCAGGCCTCGCGATTGTGTGAGGAGTGGACTGGAAGCCGCACCATAGGTGCCAATCTTGCGGCAAAAATTGTCGGGCGGTTGTCACGTGAGCGCTGACCTGAGAACCTGCTCATTCGTCTGGTAGCCCCCAAAAGTACTGTGGGAACGACGATGGGACAGATGAATTCGTGCGCTCAGATCGAGGCGTTTGCCATTCTATAGGAAACACAGCAATGACCGTGCCTGCCTGCTCGCCTGCCATCCAGTGGTACAGCAAGGGCCGACCGGCATCCGTTGTCCGTAGAAGGAAATCACCGGGCGGGATTCTCGATCTTCTTGAGATGGCATGCCCGGCCGGGGACGTCTCGCGCCCAGCTCTGCCCGGCATCGTCTTGCATCACGACCTGATCGGCGGAAGCCGTGTCAGTGGCGACCTGGGAGGCGGGCGCTTCGATGTCACGAGCAGAAAGGGGGATTTGACTCTGGCTGCGCCGAACTTCGCCACTTTTGCCGTTGTGGAAGCCAGTCGTCACCTTTGCAGCTTGATGTTTCCCTTGGCGCAGTGGCAGAAAATGCTCGACGAAGCCGCCAATGGCGACTTCTCTCTAGACCTTTCCCAAATCTACGGCCGAATGTTCGACTCCCCAGTCATTCGATCAGCGCTCCGGGATCTGTGGGCTCTGAGTGACGTAGAGGGGGCGCCATCGCGGCTGCTGGCGCAAGCAGCCGGGTGCGAGATACTGGCCGAACTTTGCCGATTGGCCGGCTCGCCGCTTGTTTCGGGGCGCGGAGGGCTCGCGCCGTGGGCGGAGCGTCGTTGCCTGGAATTGATGCGGGTGCGGCTTTCGGAAGACATAAGCCTCGACGAGCTGGCGGCCGAGGCACAGCTGTCGCCCTTCCATTTCGCCCGCATGTTCAAGCAGAGCCTGGGGGTGCCGCCACGCGTCTACCTCACGCGACTGAGGGTCGAGAAAGCCTGCGAGCTCCTCGAGATGACGGACCTTCCGATCACGGAAATTGCCCTGGAGGTCGGCTACTCGTCGAACCAGGTCCTCGCCCGGGTTTTCCTCAAGCACATGCGCCTGAGCCCGTCCGACTATCGTCGGGCCGTTCGCGATCCGGTGTGCTCCATCGCGCTGCCGTAAATCTGCCGCCGCCCTGCCGAAGCGTCTAATGCGGCGTGGGAAGTGCCACGGTCTGACCCGCAACATCGACCGCTACCTTACCCCGAAGTCCACGCGATCCGCCGTTTTCGAGCAGTTCATGCGCTTCGCCGATCCGAGCCAGAGGCAGTATCGCGCCAATCACCGGCTTGATCAGGCCGCGTTCGACAAGGGTTGTGATCGCGTCGAGCTTGCCGCGGTTCTGCCGAGTGAACACGAAATGATAGGCGGCATTCTTGCCCCACGCCTCGATCAGGTTTTGCGGCTGTGCGATGTCGACGATGCTGATCACTCGTCCAGCATCCGCAAGGGCGAGCGGGCTTTTCGTCAGGGTGTCGCCGCCGATGGTATCGAACACGACATTGACCCCCTGCCCATGCGTCAGGTCCGCCACGGCTGCAACATAGTCGTCGGAGGTGTGGTCGATCGCCTCGTCCGCTCCGAGCGAACGTACGAATTCATGGTTTCTGGAGCGCGCGGTCGTGATGACGCGCGCGCCCATCGCCTTGGCAAGCTGGATCGCCACAGTGCCCACACCGCCGGCGCCGCCGTGGATCAAGATCGTTTCGTGGACGGCAAGGTGGGCACGGGTCACCAAAGCTTCCCAGACCGTTCCTCCGACAAGCGTCAGGCTGGCAGCTTCCAGATGGTTGATGTTGTGCGGCTTGCGGGCGACGAGATCGACATCGGCAACGTGCTGCTCCGCATAGGAGCCGGGTCCGCCGAAGATTCTGGGCGTGTAGTAAACCTCGTCGCCGATCTCGAACTCGCTCACGTCAACTCCCCTCTCTTCCACGACGCCGGAAACGTCGTGACCGATGACCGCGGGGAGCGGCACATAGTCGACATAGTCGCCACGGCGGATCTGATAGTCCAGGGGATTGACGGCGGTGGCGTGGACGCGCACCCGTACCTGTCGCGGCCGGAGTGTCGGAATGGAAACATCGCGCAGCTCGAACGCGTCGTAGCCACCGAATTTTCCGAGGACAATTGCCTTCATGGTATCGGTCATGATTTTACCTCTTCTCAAGGCGGCTCGGGGAAACAGGAGCGGGCGAAAGCCAGCAGGTCAGGGTTGACCACGTCGGGGTGCGTGGTGAACAGGCCGTGCGAAAGACCCGGATAGGTTTTCAACGTTCCGTCCCGCACCAGCATGATTGCCTTGTGTGCCGAGTTCCCGATCGGGACGATCTGGTCGTCCCCGCCGTGCAGGAAGAGGATTGGAACGGTGATCGCTTCCAGGTCCTCGGTGAAGTCGGTCTCGGAAAATGCCTTGATACCGTCGTAGTGTGCCTTCGCGCCGCCGGCCATGCCCTGGCGCCACCAATTGTCGATCAAGCCCTGACTCATTTCAGTGCCCGGGCGATTAAAGCCATAGAACGGGCCGCTTGGGATACCCTTGTAGAACTCCGCGCGGTTCCGGGATAGCGCCTCGCGGAAGCCGTCGAATACTTCCATGGGAATACCGTCCGGGTTCTTGTCGGACCTGACCATCACTGGGGGGACCGCGCCGATCAGCGCCGCCCTGGCGACCCGGCCGGGCTCGGCCTGGGAGGCATAGCGAGCCACCTCGCCTCCGCCGGTCGAATGGCCGATATGGATGACATCACGGAGGTCCAGCACCTTCACCAATGCCGCAACGTCGGCGGCGTAGGTGTCCATGTCGTTGCCCGTGTCGGTCTGATCCGACCGGCCATGGCCGCGCCTGTCATGGGCGATCACGCGAAAGCCCTCGGACAGGAAGAACAGCATCTGACTGTCCCAGTCGTCGGCGCTCAGCGGCCAGCCATGGTGAAACATCAATGGCTGCGCGTCCTTCGGGCCCCAGTCCTTGTAGAAGAGATTGGTGCCATCGGATGTGGTGATCATGGCCATGACAGATTCCCTCCGGTCGAGCCGTGGTGCCCGTTCCTGGAAACGCCGATGGCGAGGTCGCCTCCGCGACGATGTACTTGGAGGCGTTCTGCGCCGATGTGCGGCTCGAGCGCTGAGGCCCGCAGCGCCCTCGGCATCGCGTACCCAACCCGGTGAGTCATCGTCATGATGCTTGGTTCCCGCGGCCCTTCACTGTGATGACGACCTTGCCGCGCAGTCCGTTGGCCGACCCCGCTTCCAGATAGGCATGTGCCTCGCCGACCCGCTCGAGGGGGAACGTCGCGCCGATGATCGGCTTCACCTGATTCCGTTCCAGAAGGTTGGTCAGTGCATCGAGCTTGCCGCGGTTCTGCCGCGTGAAGACGAAGTGGTAGGAGGCGTTGCGTCCCCAAGCTTCGATGAGATTCTGCGGCTGAGGAATGTCTACCAGCGTCACGATGCGCCCCATCTGGGCAAGGACGTGTGGACTTCTCGTCAATATATCGCCTCCTACCGTGTCGAAGACGACGTCGACGCCCACATCGTCAGTCGCCCGATTGACGACCTCGACGTGGTCCTCAGCCCGGTAGTCGATCGCGAGATCGGCACCGAGCCCGGAAACGAAATCGTGGTCGCGACGCGACGCTGTCGTGAAGACCCGCGCGCCCATCGCCTTCGCGATCTGGATCGCTATGCTGCCGACGCCGCCCGCACCGCCATGGATGAGAACGGTCTCACCGACCTGGATCTGCGCCCGAGTCACTAACGCTTCCCAAACCGTTCCCCCGACAAGCGTCAGGCTCGCCGCTTCCTCGTGACTCAGGTTTTTCGGTTTGCGCGCGATGAGGTCCACATTGGCGACATGCTTCTCCGCATACGATCCCTGAGTGCCAAAGATTTGCGGGGTGTAGTAGACCTCGTCTCCGACTGCGAACTCCATCACGTCGCCGCCGATCTCTTCGATCACGCCCGAGACGTCGTGCCCGATGATGGCGGGCAGCGGCACATGGTCGAAATAGTCACCGCGTCTGATCTTGTAGTCGAGCGGATTGATGGACGTCGCGTGGACGCGAACGCGGGCTTCTCGCGGCCCGACCGCTGGCACAGGTACGTCCCTAACCTCGAACATGTCGGCACCGCCGAACTGTGGGAGCACCGCGGCCTTCATCGTTTGAGTCATCTGCTGTCCTCCAGGATATTTGTCTATCGAGGTATGCCGCACCGCCTCGGCAAACCGGCGAATGCCGGCCTCGTCAGGTTTGCCGTAGGTGCACACGCCTCTCCACGTGGTGGTGACGAGCCCGGCTCTCAGCAGGAGATCGAGGTGGCTCCCCGTTCGTCCATTGCCGGGACGAGACTGTGGCGGCGATGGTCGGTCGCGGCGTCAAGAAGGGGACGGGCCTTGTTGAAAGCGCTCGCGAGGCCGGGCCCGTTGCCCGGCCGGGCGTGCCGTATCGCGAGTTCCATGACCATACTGGCCCCCGGGAGGGGAAGGGGCCTGGGCCAGCCTCGGGCCGTCCGAAAAGATCAGGCTGCGGCGACGAGCGGCGGCTCAATCGTCTCCGCGTCGCCCGAAATATCGATCGCGACCTTCCCTCGTAACCCGCGGCGCGAGCCCGTTTCCAGAACTTCGTGCCCCTCCGCGAGGCGTTCGAGGGGGAGGACGGCGCCGATCACCGGCCGCACGAGTCCTCGTTCAACGAGGTTCGTCAACTCGTTTAGCTTGCCGCGGTTCTGGCGAGTGAAGACGAAGTGATAGGACGCGTTCCGCCCCCAGGCCTCGATGAGGTTCTGCGGCGTCGCGATATCGACGAGCGAGACGACGCGCCCGAGTGGCGCAAGCACGAGCGGGCTCCTCGTCAGCGTGTCGCCGCCGATCGTGTCGAAGACCACGTCGACGCCGCGCCCGCCGGTGAGCGAGTCCACGGCGTCGACGTAATCGGTGGAGGTGTAGTCGACCGCATCGTCCGCGCCGAGCGCACGGACGAAATCACGGTCCTTGGCGAGTGTCGTCGTAATGACCCGTGCGCCGATGGCCTTGGCGACCTGAACTGCAATTGTCCCGACGCCACCCGCACCGCCATGGATGAGAATCGTCTCGCCGACGCGCAGGCCAGCGCGGCTGACGAAGGCCTCCCAGACGGTCCCGCCCACGAGCGTCAGGCTCGCCGCTTCGACGTGCGACAGGTTGCGGGGCTTGCGGCTGACGAGATCGACGTCGGCGATATGGACCTCGGCGTAGGACCCGGCGCCGCCGAAGATCTTCGGCGTGTAGTACACCTCGTCGCCGGGGGCGAACTCGGTTACATCCGCGCCGATGGCCTCGACGACGCCGGAGACGTCGTGACCGATCACCGCCGGCAGTGGCACGTAATCGGGGTAGTCGCCGCGACGGATCTGATAGTCGAGCGGGTTGATCGCCCTGGCGTGGACGCGGACGCGAACCTGCCGCGAGCGGACTGAAGGGACGGGAAGGGTTTGAATTTCGAACGCGTCGGGACCGCCGAAGCGGGTCAGGACGGCGGCCTTCATTGTGTCGGACATGCTGTCCTCCTTTCGTTGTCGAAACACGTCATCGCGGAAAGTCCGGATGAGTGAATTCTAGAGAGCGTTCTTGCGGGCTGCGGCGCGAAGACTGCCGCGAAAGTGCCGATCTTGCGGCCTTTCCGATCAGCGTTGAGAGCGCAGGACCGCGGGATCGGGACCGTTCCAGTCGGGGCCCCGACCAACTGCGAGCTCTCGGGGTGCGGCCCTTGCAAGTCCGCGCTCGGCAAGGCGGTGCACTTGGCAAAGTCGACATCGCAGCAAGATCGGCACGTTTGCGGCAGGTTCTGCGCCGCGCTGCTCGGGTATCTCCTCTACGTTCAACCCCCAGAGTTCGGCTCCTCCTCGGATGTAAAGGATGACATGATGGCTTACCGCAACGGTCTCGACTCGCTTCTTCGTCCCGAAGACTCGGTCCTCGTTCTGATCGACCATCAGCCCTATCAGCTTGCGAACCTGAACAGCCATGACCCGCAGGCGGTGGTGAACAACACGACCGCGCTCGCCAAGGTGGCCAAGGTGTTCGGCGTGCCCACGATCCTGACCACCGTCGTCGCCGCCCGGGGCGGCAACCTCTTTCCGCATATCACCGAAGTGTTCCCCGACCAGGAGGTGATCGACCGCACGTTCATCAACACCTGGGAGGATTCAAAGGTCGTCGACGCCGTCAAGGCGACGGGCCGCAAGCAGCTGATCATCGCTGGTCTCTGGACGGAAATCTGCGTTGCGATGCCGGCGATCCAGGCCGCCGGTGAAGGCTGGGACGTGACCGTCATCACCGATGCGTCGGGCGGCACGTCGGTCGAGGCCCACGAGGTCGCGATCCAGCGCATGATCGCCGCCGGCATCAACATGATGACCTGGCTGGCGCTGGCGGCCGAATGGCAGCGCGACTGGGCCCGCGCCGAGACGGCGATGCCCCTGAACGATGCCCTCAAGTACCACAACGGCGGCAGCGCCATCGCGTATCTATGGGAGCAGCAGCTGCTCAACACGCCGGTTCCGAGCAGCGCGGCCTGATCCCGGTAGGGATGGCAGGCGATCCGCACCGAACGCAAAGTGTGGATCGACCTTCGCCATCCCCCTTGCTCTGCCCCAGATCATGCTGGTGCGATGGCTGCGATGACTGCACTCGCGCAGAGTGGGCGAGCGCTCTGGCTCCAGTCATTCGGCGTGGGCATCAGCAATCCGAAGGCCGTGCTGTTCCTTGCCGCTCGGTTCTCGCAATTCTACCGGGTGGACCGTGGGCCGGCGGTTTTCGTTCTTCTCGTTTCAACCTGCGTGGTCGTGAAGTTGGTCGTTCTCGGCCGCTGCGCGCCTGTTGCCGGACATGTCGGCGCCGGCAGCCAACTCAACCGGGCTCTCGGCCACCTCGAAGGAGTAACCCGGAATGGCTATCGATGTTTTCCCGGTCGGGTTGGAATTGGACGTGTCCTATCCGAGCTTCAAGGTGTTCCTGACGCTCTTGTCGGCCGAACAATTGAAGTTCGAAATCAAAGAAGGGCCGTTCGCGCGGATCGAGACCGTCGATATCGAGGTCAATCCGCTCGGCAATAGCATCTTCGCGGTTAGCTGGCAGGAAAAGGACGGTGCGACCGTCACGAATGTTCAGGACTATGATCGGGGCGTGGTCCATTCGTTCGCCACACTGCCCGATGGCCAGTTCCTGCGAATGACCGGTTCGATTGTCGTCACGCGACCCGCTGATCGCACTTCCGATGATCGCCCTCATCGCAACAGAGCGCTCGTGCTGGATGCAATGACATCGCTCTTCCAGCGCCACGACACCTCGTCGGTCGACCGACTCTACGTCCAGGACTACATCCAGCATAATCCGCAGATTCCCCAAGGTCGGGACGCCTTGCGGAGTGTTGTCGAGACCCTGTCGCCATCCGTGCATTACGAGCCGGGTCTGATCATCGCCGAAGGAGACCTCGTCGCCATCCACGGCCGGATTCGCGGCTGGTCTGAGGAGCCCCAGGTCGTCATCGACATCTTCCGGGTCCAGGGTGGCAAACTGGCCGAACACTGGGACGTCTTGCAGACCGAGGCCCCCGCAGCGTCCGGCACTGCCGGCCTCTCGATGTTCGATCCCGACGAAAGCGCGCACCAGCCTAGATCGGAAGTCGCACTAGAGTCCGGGCGGCCGGCGGCCCGTCGCACCTAACCTTCCAGATGGGCGCCGCTTCGCTCGATAGGGTCGCAATGAAGCCTTCCATCGAACTTCTGGGCAGCGAAGTCGCGCCCATCGTCAGGGTGACGGGTTCGTGAAAAAGGCCACTAGAAGAAACGTTCTGGCGAATTACGCGGCAACGAACGTGATGGCAGCAGAGAGCCACGTGCTATCGGACAGCGGAAAAGTGAGAGTGCAAACATGAAAAGGCGCAATGCCGTATTTCCTGCCAACCGACGTGCACTTTACGAGGCGCACGGTTACTCGGCCGCTATTGCGTCGAGCGGCCTGTTGTTCGTCTCGGGGCACGTGGGGAGTCGTTCCGATGGTTCACCGGAACCGGACTTCGCCGAGCAGGTTCGTTTGGCTTTCTCCAATCTCGAGACGACGCTGGTTGCGGCCGGCTGCTCGTTCGACGACATCGTTGATGTCATGACCTTCCATACCGATCCGGAAAACCAGATTGAAACGGTTATGGCCGCAAAGAGTCGAATCTTCTCGAAGCCACCCTATCCTAACTGGACGGCGGTCGGCGTTAACTGGCTCGCCGGATTCGACTTCGAAATCAAGGTGATCGCCCAGACGCCCGATTGGTGATCCGGAGCCGAGTGCCGCCGAAACGCATCGTGCCAGCGAGACGCTTGGCGGCTTGGACATGCCGAGCAGGGGGGGCCGCGGGCAAGCGGCCTATTGGGTGTCGCTGCAGTGCAATAGAGCGCGCCGGGTCGCGAACGGCCCGACGATAGTCGGACGGAGTCAGGCGCATGTGCTTGAGGAAAACCCGGGCGAGGACCTGGTTCGACGAGTAGCCGACCTCCAGGGCAATCTCCGTGATCGGAAGATCCGTCATCTCGAGGAGTTCGCAGGCTTTCTCGACCCTCAGTCGCGTGAGGTAGACGCGTGGCGGCACCCCCAGGCTTTGCTTGAACATGCGGGCGAAATGGAACGGCGACAGCTGTGCCTCGGCCGCCAGCTCGTCGAGGCTTATGTCCTCCGAAAGCCGCGCCTGCATCAACTCCAGACAGCGCCGCTCCGCCCAGGCGGCAAGACCGCCTTTTGCCGGCGCGAGCGGTGCGCCGCCCAGGCGGCACAACTCGGCAAGGATCTCGCAGCCGGCCGCTTGCGCCAGCAGCCGCGATGGCGGACCCTCTACGTCACTCAGAGTCCACAGATTGCGGAGCGCCGATCGGATGGGCGGAGAGTCGAACAATCGGCCGTAGATTCGGGGAAGGTCGACAGAGAAATCTCTACTGGCGGCCTCGCCGAGCAATTTCTGCCACTGCACCATCGGAAACACCAGGCTGCGAAGCCGATGGCTACCGTCATTGATCACCGTGGTCGCGAAGTTCGGCGCAGCGACGGCGAGCGTTCCTTTTCCGCTGGTCACATCAAAGCGACCGCCTCCCAGGTCTCCCCGGACACGATTGCTGCCAAGCATGTCCTCGATCAGCACGATGTCCGGCAGGGCCGGCCGCGACATGTCTCCGGCTGGTCGCTGCACCTCCAGAAGGTCGAGAACCTTCCCCCGGGATTTCATCATGCGCAGGTACGACGCATGTCGGCCCTCGCTGTGCCACTGGGCAAATGAAGAAAGGGCGCGAGCTGTCATGGCCGCTCTTTCAGCGCCGGACGCGCGCGAAAGGGACGTCCACCTCACTGGGGGCAACAGTTAGATCAAGATGGATAGGCCGGTACCGCAATTGCCGTAACTCCTATGGCCTGCCGTCGATTAAATATGCGCGAAGGACGCACATAGATTCGGCCCATTCCCGCAACCCATCAATACGATCGGCGCAGTTCGCTCCGTGATTGCAGGGACAACATGGTGAGCGCTCGGCTCTCGCGCCAGTGCACACGTACTGTCACCGCAAGATCGGCACCAGCGCGGCAGCTTCAGCGCCGCAAGGCGCAGCGACGCTCACTAAGGTTCATTCATCCGGACTCTTCGCGAGACGCCAGATCATGAAGCCCTTTAACCGTATGTCATCTGCCGTTCGTCGGCCTCTGGATCGGCGCCATCCATAGCCTGTGTCAGCCCGTTCGCCGCGCCGCCGATCATCGCACCACTCGGACCCGAGGCATCCCTGCAGGAGAAGACAGGGTTCGGTGCTCGAGAAGTATCCCAACTCAAAAGGAGAGCAGAGGTGTCCGTCAAACTCGAAGTGCTGACCCCACAGAACAGCCAGATCATCTTCATCGATCACCAGCCGCAGATGGCGTTCGGCGTCCAGTCGATCGACCGCCAGGTGCTGAAGAACAACGTCGTAGGTCTCGCCAAGGCCGCGAAGGTGTTCGGCATCCCGGTGACAATCACCACCGTCGAGACAGAGAGTTTCTCCGGCCACACCTATCCGGAGCTGCTGGCTGTCTTCCCCGATCGTCCATTGCTCGAGCGCACCTCGATGAACTCCTGGGATGACCAGAAGGTGCGGGATGCACTCAAGACCAACGGACGGAAGAAGGTGATCGTCTCCGGGCTCTGGACCGAGGTCTGCAACAACACCTTCGCCTTCTCCGCGATGAGCGAAGGCGGCTACGAGATCTATATGGTCGCCGACGCCTCGGGCGGGACCACCAAGGAAGCGCACGACTACTCGATGCAGCGGATGATCCAGGCCGGAGTCGTGCCGGTCACCTGGCAGCAGGTTCTCCTCGAATGGCAGCGCGACTGGGCGCGCCGTGACACCTATGACGAGGTCATGGACATCGTGCGCGCGCATTCCGGAGCCTACGGCATGGGCGTCGATTACGCATACACCATGGTCCACAAGGCGAAGGAGCGCGTGAAGCACGGCGCCCGCCTCGATCCCGTGGCGGCGGGACCAGCGGCGGCGGCCGCCGAGTAGCAAGCGAATGCACCGACCCCGACGGCCCGATCTACCCCCAGCCGTCTAGCCCCCGGTCGGTGCATCTGGCGGGCCTGCACCACCCAGCAGGCCCGCCCCCTTTCTTGAAACCGGAGAGACGAACACAGCGAGGACGCGGAACATGCGCGAGACCCGATGGAACTCCTTGGCAGGCGCCGCGAGCGTCACCCGCCGGCAGGTGACGCAGTCTGGCGCCACGCTCGGCGCGCTTGCCCTTCTCGCGCCTCGCTGGGCGCGCGCGCAATCCAACGAGAAGGACGGCATGGCCAACACGATCATCGCCAACGCGCGCGTGACGACGCTCGACCGCGCCAATCCAGAAGGCCAGGCCCTCGCAGTCAGGGACGGGCTGGTCCAGGCGGTGGGGCCGCGCGACGAGATCATGCGGCTCGCCGATCGCAAGACCCGCGTGATCGACGCCGGCGGACGGCGGGTGATCCCGGGGCTCAACGACAGCCACACGCACCTCATCCGTGGCGGGCTAAACTACAATATGGAGCTGCGGTGGGAGGGCGTCCCTTCGGTCGCGGACGCGCTCCGCATGCTGAAGGAGCAGGCCGAACGCACCCCGGCGCCGCAGTGGGTCCGCGTGGTCGGCGGCTGGTCCGAGTACCAGTTCGCCGAGCGACGCATGCCGACGCTTGACGAGATCAACGCTGCCGCGCCCGACACGCCGGTCTTCATCCTGCACCTCTACGCCCGTGCGCTCCTCAATCGCGCTGCGCTCAATGCGCTCGGGATCACCAGGGACACGGCCAACCCACCCGGCGGCATGATCGAGAAGGACGCGCGCGGAAACCCGACCGGCATGCTGATCGCCAAGCCCTCGGCGCTGATCCTCTACTCGACGCTGGCCCAGGGTCCGAAGCTGCCGCTTGAGGATCAGATCAACTCGACGCGCCACTTCGCGCGCGAGCTCAACCGGCTTGGCATCACCAGCGTGATCGACGCGGGCGGCGGCGGGCAGAACTATCCAGAGGACTACCAGGTCATCCAGCGCCTGCATGACGCCGGCGAACTGACCGTGCGGATCGCCTACAACCTCTTCGTGCAGAAGGCGGGCGAGGAGCTGTCGGACTACGAGCGCTGGGTGGAGATGACCAAGCCCGACGCGGGCTCGGCTTTCTTCCGGATGAACGGCGCGGGCGAGAACCTGGCCTGGTCTGCGGCGGATTTCGAGAACTTCCTCGAACCGCGCCCTGACCTAGCGCCGACAATGGAGCGCGACCTCGAGAAGATCGTCGAGTTGCTCGCGACGAATGAGTGGCCGTTCCGCATTCACGCGACCTATGACGAGTCGATCGACCGCTTCCTCACCGTCTTCGAACGGGTCAACCAGAAGCAACCCTTCAAGACCCCCTTCATCATTGACCATGCCGAGACGATCTCGGACCGCAACATCGAGCGGGTTAAGGCGCTCGGCGGTGGCATCGCCACTCAGCACCGCATGGCCTTCCAGGGCGAATATTTCGTCGAGCGCTACGGTGCCGAAGCCGCGCGGCTGACGCCGCCGATCGCGAAGATGCTGGAGATGGATGTCCCCGTCGGCGCCGGGACCGATGCGACGCGTGTCGCCTCCTACGATCCCTGGGTCAGCCTCTACTGGCTGACGACTGGCAAGACGCTCGGCGGCACGCCGCTGTATGGCGAAGAGAACGTGCTCGATCGCGAAACCGCGCTCAGGCTCTGGACGCAAGGGTCCGCCTGGTTCTCGGGCGAGCAGAACGTCAAGGGCACGCTCGCGCCCGGACAGTATGCAGATCTTGCGATCCTTTCGGCGGACGTGATGTCCGTCCCTCCGGAAGAGATCCGGCGCATCAACGCGGTGATGACTATGGTCGGCGGCGAGGTGGTCCATGGCGAGAAGGATTTCGCGGATCTCGCACCGCCGCTGCCGCCGGCGAGCCCGTCATGGGCGCCGGGTGGGGCGTTCGCGAGCCCCGGCATGCGGTTCGCGTCCCTGCAACCGTCTGTCCGGCACACACGCAGCTGCCATGATGGGTGCGCCAGCGCCTGCGGCATCCACGGCCACGACCACCGGATCGCGTGGACCAACCCGATTCCCGTGCGCGACCTCAAGTCCTTCTGGGGCACGCTCGGCTGCTCCTGCTTTGCGGGGTGAGGCGCTCATGACAGTCGCTTCGCCTACCCCGACCAGCGACCCGTCCGCATCATCTGCGGGATCGGCTTGGGCGCCGTTTCGTCACCGCGCCTTCGCGCTGCTGTGGGTGGCGACGCTGATCTCCAACATCGGCACCTGGATGCACGATGTCGGCGCGGGCTGGCTGATGACGACACTGAACCCATCGCCGGCGATCGTCGTGCTGGTGCAGGCGGCGACGACTGCGCCGATCTTTCTCTTCGCGCTGTTTGCCGGTGCGCTGGCCGACCGGGTCGACCGGCGGCGGTTCCTGCTCCTCGTCAATCTCATCCTCGCCGGCATCACCAGCGTCATGGCGGTGCTGACTGCGGCCGGAGCGATGACGCCGGCGCTGCTCCTCGCCTTCACTTTCGCGATCGGCACCGGAGCCGCGCTGATGGCGCCGGCCTGGCAAGCGGTGGTGCCGAGCCTCGTGCCGCGCGCGAGCCTGCAGCCCGCGATCGCGTTGAACTCGATGGGCATCAACATAGCGCGCGCCATCGGTCCAGCGCTCGCCGGCTTCCTGATCTCCGCGGTGGCGCTGTCGGCGCCGTTCGTCGTCAACGCCACGAGCTATCTCGTCATCATCGCCGCGCTCTTGCTTTGGAAGCCGCAGGCCGGCCCGGCGACGACCCTGCCGCCCGAGCCGCTGGTCGGCGCGATGGCGACCGGGCTGCGGCACGCCAGCCGCAACGGCGCGCTCAAGGGGACGCTGGTTCGTTCGTTCGGCTTCTTCACTTTCGGGAGCGCCTATTGGGCCCTGTTGCCGCTCGTCGCGCGTGGGCTCGAGGGCGGTGGGGCCGAACTCTACGGCGTGCTCCTCGCCGCGATCGGCGGCGGGGCGGTGGCGGGCGCATTGGCGCTGCCTTCCATTCGCAACCGGATCGACGCCAATCGCCTCGTTGCCGCCGGCACGCTCATCACCGCCGCTGCGATGGTGCTCCTCGGCCTGGCAACCAGTGCCACCATGGCCTTGCCCGCCTCAGTGCTCGGCGGGTTGGGCTGGATTACGGTACTCACCAGCCTCAACGTCTCGGCACAGACCGCGCTCCCCAACTGGGTGCGCGCCCGCGGTCTCGCCATCACCTTGATGGTGTTCTTTGGGTGCATGTCCGTGGGCTCCGCCGCCTGGGGCCAGGTGGCGACGGCGACGTCGATCCCGACCGCTCTCCTGATCGCCGCCGCGGGCGCCGTCCTCGCCATCCCGCTGACCTGGCGTGCAAAGCTTGGCCAGGGGGAGTTGCTCGATCTCACCCCCGCGATGAGCTGGCCCGAGCCGGTGATAGCGGAGAGCCTCCACACCACTCCCGACCGGGGGCCGGTGCTGGTGACGATCCGCTACCGGGTCGACGAAGGCGATACGGAAGGCTTCCTCGCCGCAATGCATGAGGTCTCGGGCGAGCGTTACCGCGACGGCGCGCACGACTGGGGCATCTATCAGGACGCGGCCGAGCCTGGAGCATGGGTCGAATGGTTCTTCCTGCCGAGCTGGGCCGAGCACTTGAGGCAGCACGAGCGGGCGACGAAGCACGATCAGGATATCCACGCCCGGGCGCGTGAGTTCCACCGCGGCGCCGAACAGCCAGCGGTGAGCCACTTCCTGGCGCCGCTCCATTCCGTACAGATCGTCGCGAAGACAAAGAGAGGCGCCCCATGAATGTCGCGGTCGGGTTGTTGCTCGCCCTGGCTATTGGCGTCGGATGCCGCTGGTTCGACCTGCCGCTCCCCGCGCTGCCCCTGATCGTCGGCGCGCTGCTCGCTGTTTTCATGACGCTCGGCTTCCTCGTGGCCGACCGTGCCCTCGCGCAAATGGAGAGCGGCGGATGACACGCCTCACACCGGTCGCCGGCGACCAGCGGATAAGCAGAGCGTCTGCCCTCGGGCTCTTGATTGCGCGTCTCTGCCTCGCGGCGGTATTCCTCTACAGCGGCGCGGCGAAGCTCATCTTCTGGTCGGGCGGGCTCGAGGAATTTGCTGCACTCGGCCTGCCTGTGCCGGTGCTGGCTCTGACCGCGACGATCGTCCTTCAGCTCGGTGCCGGTACAGCGCTGGCGATCGGCTGGTGCAGTGGTCCAGCGGCGCTGGCGCTGGCGGCTTTCACGGTTGCAGCGACGCTCGTCGGCCATCCTTTCTGGACCTTCCAGGGCGCCGACTTCCATCGCCAACTCACGACCGCGCTGGAGCATCTCGCCATCGTCGGCGGCCTGGTCGCCATCGCAGCTACGGGATCCGGTCCATTCCGTCCTTGAACTTGGTTACTTGCGCGTCATCAGCGATGATTGCGTCGCACTCGGCGCGGACTTCGGAGTGCCCAGCCATTCCGACAAGGAGATCCATCTCCCATGCTTCTCGAGGGCGCGCTCCAGAACATGGACGGTCTCGGTTAGCGGATCGGTCACCATGTGTGACGGATCGGGGCCTCGTCGCAGCCCTATCGTGCGAGCACTGGCTCCCTGCTGACGGTGCCCGCGTCGCCAATCCATTCAGAATCGTATCAGGGCCTCGAGAGCGAGAAAGTGGACCGTCTGAGAGGGGCCCGTCTCGGCGATGAACGGCCCCGGCAGGAACAGCGAGTAGGTCGCTCCGAGGGAGAGCCAGCGAAGCGGCTCCCAGCCAAGCGCCACGTCAGCTTGGGTACCGATGTAGCGGGCGGAACTGCCGCCCGCTGGTCGGACGAGATTGCCGGCAGCGTTGTACACGCCGTCGCCGAGGCTCTCTCGCCAGTACAGAACGGCTGCGCCCTGGAGTGTCCATTGCTCGCTCAGGCGAAGCGACAGGGTTGGGTGTATGTCTATCAGATTGTAGGGGCCGATCAGCCCGATCGTCCCGAAGTAGTTTCCCTTTGGAAACATGGGGTTGAACGTCTCTAGAAGGGGGCTGTCCGGGCTGCTGTCGCCGCTGATGATGTTGGCTTTCAGTCCGATGCGCGGCGTGAACGGCGTCTGCAGGAACGTATAGCCCGTGTCGGACGCGACGGACCATGCGCTGATGTTTTCGGCGTTGAAACGCCCGAACTGGAAAGCGGCCTCGAAGTTCCAATCCCATCCGTCCTTTCCGCCGAACAGGCGGCTGCCCAGCGTGTGTCGCAACTCGTTTCCAATGCCCTGCTCGAACTCCGCTTCGGCGTTCGAGTACCCGATATAGTAGAGATCGATTCCTGAAACGGGACTGATTTCGGGGAGTCTGCGGGTAGCATATAGCGACCACAGGGCCTTGTTCCGGTCGAAGGAGTCATTGAAGCTTTCAATTCTGTTCTGGACGGGTCGAGCGTAGAAGGCGTCGACTCTCCAAGGGGGCGCCAGCAGTGAGGACAGTCCGGCGTCGAAAGAGCGAGGCACATTCGGGCCCCACCGGGCACCGATCAGCCGTTCGCTGCCATATGACAGGATCTGTCGACCTCCGCGCAGCATGATGTCGGCGCCGCTGTCCAAGGGCACTCTGAATTCGGCGAAGCCTTGGAGGAGTTCGAAGCCGGTATTCTCGACACCGGAAGCGGGCGTTTCCCCGCCTGTTGCCCAGGCACCGATCAACTGCCCGAACAGCCGCACGTTGGGCCCCAGATGGAGGTCAGCATACGGCAGTGCTCGATACCATTCGTAACTGTCGAACGCTACTTCGCCCCAATTGAAGTTCCAGTACATTTCCGTCCTGAACCGCAACTCCATGCCGAACGACAGGTAACTGTCTCCGGCCGGATCGAGCGGAATGTGCTTGAAGCGCTCCCACCATGCTCCGGTCCGGTTCAGGTCGTCGCGTAGATAGGAGTAATTCTCGTCATAACGGAGGGGCGTAAATCTTGGAGGAGGGGACGCCGCTTTCCCTGAGGCGCCGGGCGGTTGGGCGCTCGCGTCGGCAGAGATGGTGACGACAATGAGGGCGGCCGTTGCGGCGAACACTGCGAGAAGGAGACCTCCTACGGAGGCGCCTTTGAAAGACCCGCCGAGATTGGCCTGCCGCGGCTTCCGCTGCCTCGCGTGGTTGAGCATGTCGTCGGAAACCCCAGGGTGAGGCCGCTCATGCGTAACTAGGCCGGCGGTGGCGACCGCGGTGGGACGGGAGACTTGCCGCCGACGCATCGAGCGCACGATTTTCAGAGTCCCCCCGCGATTGAGCATGTGACCGTGACGAAAGGTCATGGGCATATCCGTTGCGGAGTTGAGGGTGGGTCCATCGCAAGGCGCGCCGCCTCTTACGGTCAAGCGGCGTCACGTGGCATTAGCAGGCGGCCCAACCAGCGGCGGCGCAGAAGCTGCCGCGGAGGTACCGATCTTGCTGTCAACTCCGAGTCAATTCCTGACCGTCGAACCCTGATGGGTTGGTCAAGATGGATAGGCGTGGTTTCCGATTAGCGTCTAGTGTCCTGCTATCTCGCGGGTAGGGGGGCGATGACGACGCCAGGACTCGGACGGCGGATCGCCCGCGAGCAATTCGCGACGGTCAGCGTCTCAAACGACAATGGGCCCCAAGCCGTTCAGGAGGATGGAGCTGGCAAGGATCAGACCGAACGGCAATCATCCGTGTGTCACGCTCTACGCTCGCTACTCGTCCGACAACCAGAGCGAAAGCTCGAGCGAGGACCAGTTCGCCTCTGCCGCGGGCGCGCCAGAAGTGAGCAATGGGAGATCACGGGCACCTATCACGATGCCGCCATCTCGGGCGCCAACATGATCCTCCGACCTGGCATTCGGGCGTTGTTGCAGGATGCGCAACGTGGTGTGTTTGATGTCGTGCGGACCGAGGCGCATCGCCTCGCCCGCGATCGGCGAGCGCAATCCGACACCAGAAGATCTTACGCGCGATCG
Source organism: Reyranella sp. (assembly GCF_052439685.1). Lineage (GTDB taxonomy): Bacteria > Pseudomonadota > Alphaproteobacteria > Reyranellales > Reyranellaceae > Reyranella. The sequence goes on along the minus strand of NZ_JBQVQG010000001.1, from coordinate 286,198 downwards.
CCGGCTCATGACGCGAGCGGGGGAAATACGAGGGTGCTCAACACATTTTGCAAACATGGTGGGCAAGCCGCGACCTAGTCCCGGCACACACCGCATTTGGAGAGGCAATCAGGCCATCCCAGGCCATCTCGGCCCTCTCCGCGTCGTGGCGATGGCGGGAAAGATCTCTGGCGGAGCGAAGATCGGAGACGTGAACGCACGCCGCCGAAGCCAGGCCGCATTCACGAAGAAGGTCTGAAGGCACGCACGCTGCGCCCTTTAATCAACTCCGGATCCGGTCAGCGACAAAGAAATTCATTCCCTCTTTCAAACCAACCGACCTTTGGTGTCCTTTGCTATCGAGTTGCCGCTTATGTCCTGGAATGCGTCTAGCAAGGGTTGTGTTGCATGCTCCCCAACCACCCCTCCTTGAGGGAGCGGATTTCGTGGGATAGAAGCAGGCTGTCGCCGTCTCCGATCTTCTCTGGAGTTGCTGCAACGATTTCCGCTATGGCAATGGCGAACTCTTTTTCGTTTATCCCGCCTTGGGCCATGCGCGTCCGCAGTCGGTCGATCAAAATTCTCGAATTCTTCATTGCGACGGGCTCTATCACTCACTTGCGTTAAGCAAACAGGATTTTTGCATTGGGGTGCATATAGCTTGCGGTGCGGTGGGCAAGCCCGAAATGGCGTAGCCACTCACCTTGCATATTGGTTATTCCGAGGAGCAGAAGGCGAAATGTCGCGGGCCTTCCGATCGGGGCCGGACACGGCAGCGTCGGCTGCTACCGATGGCCGCAATGCGCCATATGGTACGATCTGTGCTCAAGCAGTGGCGGGCTGTGCTCAAGCAGTGGCGGGAACCAGCGCAGAAATCTTCGGCGCTCGGCATGTTCAAGCGGCGCGTGGACATTCCAAGGCTTCCTCGCGATGGAGAATGGTTTCTGCGGGCTTTGCCACGATTTTCGAGTTCGGCTGGGCTGTCTGGTTCTTGTGGCTGGGCTTGACGATGACGTCCGATTGAGAGCGAGCCAATGCGTTCTCGGCTTTGCACGAGAAAGCCTTCAGCTTGGCTAAAGCCTGCTTGATCGGATTGAGGGCGGGGGGCTGGGGCAGAAGGAAGAAGAGCTTGGCGCCGACTGGGCGGAGGCGACGCGGACGATCCGCTTTTGTGGTGGCCGAGATCGTCCATGACGAGGACGTCGCCCGGTCCGAAGGTAGGCACCAGGAACTGGCGGCCGTGGGCCAGAGGGCTCCTGCCGTTGATTGGACTGTCGAAGACACGGGTCGTCGCGAAGTGCCGAAGCCGATGATGCTGAAAATCACCCGGACTTGCTGAAGGCTTCTGCAGGGCGCCGGAACAGGCGTGATGAGAATTTCAAAATTACCCAAACAAGATTTTGCAATGGCTGGCCCTGAATGTTCCAGCCAACTAGACGGAGAGAACTTACCGGACCGCGAGGGGATCTGGCGCTCGACCAGGAAGTGAGAATGATCAAGGCTGCCGTGCCTCAGGTTGGTGTAATCATCGCAAATTACAACAATGGATCTTATGTCGGGCAGGCGATCCGGTCGGTGGCGACCCAGACCTTCAGGAATCTCAGTGTTGTTGTCGTAGATAATTGCTCCACGGATGCCTCGGATGTCTTGATAAGGGAAACGCTCAGTCGGTTGGGGGATGAGCGATTCAAGTATGTGAGGAATGACTGCAACCGAGGCCAGGCGGGAGCCATGCGCACAGGCCTTGTCCGCCTGGACGGGGCTCCGTTTGTTTGCCTCCTCGATTCGGACGACTACCTGTATGCGGACTTCATCGCACGCCATGTTGAAGCCCATCTAAACACAGACTTTCCGGTGGCGCTGTCCTACTGCGACTCTCATATCGTGGATGGAGCAGGTGGGCTCTTGGCTGGTACGGCCTGGTGGTTCGATTCGCAGCAAGGACCAGATTCGTGTCGTCGAATTGATCCGCTGCGGGTGCCGCAGCTCGATTGCCAATCCGGCGAGATGAATTTTGCAAGGTCGGGAGCCGTACGGCTGAACACCACGTGGACGCCTCATCAAGCGTCCAACAGCATGACCAGTATGATGCTGCGGCGCGCCTTTGTTGATCTCGTCCTCACCCCTTCCGATGAAGAGCTGAAGCTTTATGTGGACTATTATTTGTCCACTTTTGCTGCTTTGCTCACTGGGACGGTTTCTCTGGCTGACGCGCTATATGCCTACAGAATGCACGGCGCCAATAGTCACTCAAGCGAAGCCGTACTGGGCGGGCAATATAACTCCTCTCGAAGGCAATGGGAGCCAATTCGAAATTCGGTGTGGCGCTTGGTGCTCCGTGCGCTTGAGGATGGCCGAGGCCGTGTGGAGCAATCGTTCGGCGTCCACAAAGTTGAACAGGCAACAACGCTGGTTCGCCTCGCGCTGCGGACAGACGCCTCGGGATGGCGCTCCAGACTTCAGAGGCTTTTGCTGAGTGCTTAAGGGCCTTCAGGAAGGTTACGACAGGAGACCATTCGGGGGCACATAGCTTTCAAGCTGTCTGTTGCCTGCCTTATATAGATGGAAGGACAAGATCGGGGAGCCGGCTCGGGTTGGGAGAGCGGATCGCTATTTGTTTCAGAGCATTACAGATGTCGTCCGTGTGCCAAACAAGACCGGCGCGGCGCTGCCGGCGGGCTTCTCGCGCCAAACATCAAGCGCACGTTAACGCGGCTGCATCTGTAGGTAAGGCTCCCAAAGCGTGCAGGCCGCTCTGCTCAGCCCGATGTTACGGCACTGCCCTGTTGCTTGGCCAAGTTCGCTGGGGCAGCGGCAGACTGATTCCGAAAGTAGTTTTAGCTTTCCCGTATCGCTCGCCCGAGGAAATTGAGGTTTGTGGACGATGGTCTTGGTGTCGATCGCCATGGGCATTTCGTTCCTGACAAAGCCGCCATAAGCGAGCGGCCAAGTGCGGCAGGAGGGGGCGATCGGAGCCCGAATGGACCGTCACGTGATACGGTGTGTCGACGAACGCGTCATGCATCGGGGACTGGGAAGGGCTGTCGATGCGCGCTTTGATTGTAGCAACCATGCTGTCGACGACGGCCTGCTCAATGAATCCGCAATACTCGGCGCCATGGACGGTGAGAGCTGTGGAGAAGGCCTATGAGGCACGAGATGCCTGCCTAGCTAAGCAGGCCGCGCTTCATGTCGAGAGCGGTATGGATGTGCGAAGCGTTGAGCGTGCAGTCAGCTCAAATTGCGAGGCGGAAACAAGTGCGCTCATTGCAAGCAGCAATCCACATAATGATGCGACCGTGACCACAGCGATCCGGCAGGATTCCGATTTCAGGGCAAGGGGTTACGTTCTGAAGGCCCGCGGCTGGCATGACGATCAGGAGGTCCTCGATCCGAGGGAGGACTGACTGATGATTAGTGCCGCCGACAACAGTGTTCAACGCTTGTGAGGGGCGGTTCACCGAGAACCGGCGACGCACTTTCGTGGTGAGCGTGAGAGTGCTGTCCAGTGCACATTGGGCTGGTTGGAGCCCAGGCTGGCGGCGTGTTCATGCCAGACAGGACATTGAGCGCGATTGTCGTGCAGATATGGAGGGTGAGATTGAGTAAGCAAACTCGACGCTATTTGATTCTGGCGCGATTTAGTCAGACGGATATCATTCCGGCACGAGCCAGCCTGATGGAAAGTGCGGCAGGGGTTTCCGTGGAGGAGCCCCTCTTGGCATTCTCGTCTGAGCAAGGCGATACGGTCGGTGTGCTGGTAAGGTCGGAAATGGTCTCGGCACAGATCATCTATTCGCTGGCGAATGACTACATGATCGGCGACCAAACCTTCATATTCGTGATGGGAGTTGACGAAGATTGGTCTGGGGTTGGTGCTCAGGCGTCCTGGGAGTGGCTTCGCGAAGGCAGAGGGGCTTCAGCCCCGAGCGAAGGCAATACGGACTACCAAGGAGACATTGGCCCTGATACGTCTCTCGGAGATAGTGCGCGTCTTTAGAGGCGCCTCATCAGCGGTAGGGGGTGCCGAGTCGCGAGCAGAGCCGGAACCTGCAATTCTACATCGACGCAATCTCCCTTGACCGTGCACCTCTCGCGGGGCGTGCCGTCGTCTTGCGGTTCGCATGCGCACAAATATCCAAACATCATTTCGCAATGGCTGGTCTCGCGTGCTGGCGCCGACTAGACGTTGGCCGGTCGTGTTCGGTGGATCAACGAACTGTAACGAGCCTGCCGCTGTGAGGCGAATATCATAACTACCGCAGCATGCAGGAAATCGAGCCGGACCGCAGTTCACTTTCGGGAAGAGTGACCCTCCCTCATTTTCAAGCTTGCCGAGTACCGCTGAATGTTTAGTCGCGTTGCAAGTAGGGGTGGAAGAAATGCGGTCTTCACGGGGGTCGCCCGGAATTGTGCCCCGTACTTATTTGACGTTCTGCCTAACCTGCTTCGCCTTGAGCACGCCTATGAAGCGATACGTTATGTCCTGGCCGTCGGCGAGAGCAATGACGGCACTCTTGAAACTCTTAGCAGCTGGGTAGCAGACGGCCGATCAGGACACGTCATCGACATGACATGCCTTGAGAAGGATGAACCACGGCGAACGGTTCGGATTGCCATGGCGCGAAACGCGTGCATGTCGCACTTGCGCTCGGCGTATCCCGACTTCGATCACCTGGTCGTGTTGGATTTCGACAACGTTCTAGTCGACCCCGTGTGTGATCTCGCATTTGCCGAGGCGAGTGACTGGCTCGATGCCGACGATCGGCGGGCGGGTGTATTCGCCAATGCCATTCCTCAATACTATGATGTCTGGGCATTGCGGCATCCGAGTTGGTGCCCCTATGACGTTTGGCATGCCATCTGGAATCGGCATCGGTGGTACCCATTCGAGCTCGCTAAGCTCCGGCACGTCTACCCAAAGCAACTCCGAATAGCCAAAGAAGAAAGTCCGATCCCGGTCACCTCGGCATTTGGCGGGCTTGCGATCTATAAGATGTGCTTCACGAAGACAGCTCTTTATAGCGGCGAGGATGCGATCGGCCGAGAACGAGCGGAACATGTCGCGTTCAACGAAAACATCATCGAGCAAGGCGCGCGCCTCTTCATCCTTCCGTCCCTTGTCGTCCGAGCTCCTCAAGAGCACCTGTTCAATCCGACCCATGCAAGCGCCTGGCTCAAACTGGCGGTGTCGATAGGAGATCTGGGTATCGCGAGGAGGTACGCGTGTTAGTCGCGGACTTGCTGGCGCTGGCTACCAGATGGAGACCGAAGCGGACGGCGACGATCATAGATCCGGCCCTGCAGGGAATTGGAGGGCATCACTATTCCGCGGCCGAGCGGCTTGCGGCGGAGATTGCCGCGGCCGGGGTAGACTGCAGAATTCTATGCTCTGCGAAGGCGGATTCGAACGTCATAGGCGCCTTGAAAGGCGAACGCTGCTTCTCCGAGTCCATCTATGGCAGAACGGACACGGGGATGCCCGAGTTCGAGCGACGGGCGAGGGCCATCTCAAAGGACCTCTACCGGATGGTGCGCTGGACCCGCCCAGACCTCTTGATACTTCCGACTTGCGATCAGGTCCTGCTGTACGCGACTTCCCTTTGCATCAAGAGCATCGGCGGCTGGCAACCGAACATCCTGGCATGGTTTCTCTATCCACCTGACAGCGAGCAGGCCCAGGCAGAGTTCCGAGTGGCTGGTGCCTCGCTGGAGGCGGTTCTGAGCTCTCGCGGCCAAGTGCACGCGTGTTGCGAAACGATGGCTGCCAAGAGGTTGCTCGAGAGTTGCTTGCCTTTTCCGCTCGAACGCCGGCCGGGCCCGAGCGCATTGGCTAATGCAATCGCGCCGGCCAGGCGCGACCACGTTGCTCGTTCGCGTGGTGCCATCGTTGCGTGCGTTGGACATGCCAACATCGGCAAAGGATACGCCTTGCTGCCGGATGCGCTTTCTCTGGCAACGACCAGTGATGACAGTGTGGTGTTCCGGGTCCACGGCTTCATTGATCGGCGAGATACCGTGCAGGATCATGAAACTTTTCGAAGATTGTCGGCCATGGGCCCCGGCGTAAGCGTGCACAACGGGGTTCTGAGTACACAAGGATACCAGGAATTCATTGCTGCCGCGGATATTCTCCTGCTGCCCTATGCGCCGGAGGTGTACCGGTCGCGCGGATCCGGAGTATTCAATGAAGCCGAGCAGCTTGGTAAGCCTGTCATTGCACCTCGTGAATGCACGTTTGCGGAAGACGCGTTCGCGGAGGGGCGCGCTGTACCGATCGAGCGCTTGGATCCGCGCGGGATCGCTGATGCCATTGCAGCGGCTATAAGTGGTCTCTCTCAGCTCGAAGAGCGAGCTGCAATGCACGCGCGCAAACGGCAATTGGATGGATTGCAGCCCTTGCTGTCTCGCCTTTTGAAGGCCGTCCCGGGCCCTTGCGCGATCAAGCTTTAGTCGCCCGCGTACTTCTGGCCGGCGGAATGCCCAGTGCTGGAATCGGCGCTCGCCCGGCATTGGCGAGGTGATACGAGGTCGAGAAGGGATCGGGCTGTGTCTGTCCAACTTGTCGGCACGAACTCGGCCTTGAGATCGGCTTCCAGACGCGCAAGAAGAGCCGGATCGGTCAGGAGAGACCGCACGACCCCCGTAGCGCCCGTCGTATTGTCGGGATCGACGTACACGCAAAAGCGACCACCGGCTTCGGGTATGGATGCGCGATCGGAAGCAACGCACGGCTTGCCGTATGCCAGGCTGTCGGAGACGGGCAGCCCCCAGCCCTCATAGTGCGACAGGTACAACGAGAACCGACAGCCTTTGTAGAGGGACGCCAGGGTCGCATCATCGGGAGACAAGATGATCTGCAGCTTCCCGTTCAGATGGTTTGTGGCTTCGATGGCTTTGCGCAGGTCTTCCACCATCCAGCCCCAGCTGCCGGCGAAGACGAGCGTCGGGACTTGGGCCTCAGGCAGGTCCCGAAGCAATTGGCACCAGATTCGAAAGGCCTGGGTATGGTTCTTGCGGACCTCGATGGTCGAAACAAACAGGACGAAATCGCCTTCCTTCAAGGAAGAAGGAAGTGCCCCGACACCAGCCTGGTCGGCCGAGCGCCGCGAGCTGAAGCCGGTCCCGATGGGCAATGGTTCCGGCGCCGCCTTCAAGGCGATACCTCTCTCGGCCGACCACTTTGTCACGTCGGCAGCCGTCGCCCGGGAGTTGGTCAGGACCTGATCCGTCAACGGCAGAATCCCGCCGATGACGGCTTCGAAGTGAGGTGCGCGTCCCTTTTCGAAGAACTCGGGCCGTATCAGCGGGATGAGATCGTGGATCAAGACCGAAAAGCGGACGCCGGTCTCGGTCTTGCAACGCTCCACGCGCTCCTTGTACAGCGGGTCGTGCCAAGGCGCGCCCAGAGCGCACAGCATGTCGCCGGGCCGCGCGAACTGCTTGAGGGTTGGCGGCAAAGAGACCGTCCGAAATTCGCCCGACGGAGGTTTTGCGGGGCGAAGACCCAAGGCAATCGCCAGTCGATCCAGCCAGGACGGCCGGTCCTCGTAAGTCGTCGTCTCGCGTACGGCTGTGGCAGGAGGTTCGCTGTCGCCGACCAGCTTCTCATAGGTCTGTGCCACTTCCGCCCAGCTTACGATGGCGAAACCGCCTTCGCTATCATGCCGAACGAAGCCAATGGCGTCGCCGGCAAGTGAGTTGAGCGCCGTATAGACTTCTCCGGTTAGCCTCTGAATGCCGGTAGGTCGCGCGCTGCGTTCGGCAAAATAGAAGAGGTCGTCAACGTCCAGCCACAACTTCATGCCCTCCGTTTGCGATACCCAACGGAGGGGGACAACAAAGTGTAGCGAAAAATGCTTCGCCCTCTTTTGCCCGAATTGTCTGGCTACGTATGAAGTCCGGAAGCCATGTCTATGACGCCGATGAGTTTCAGCACAACGCCATCGGAAACATCGATCTGCGACTGCGGCGTCAGCGAGGTTGCGGGCAAATAGCGAGCCGCGAACTCCTGAGAGACCATCACGAGGCCGTCCGTGAACTTGAACGCCTCAGCCTGGAGATCGGGGAGGTCGATAATCAGCACTCGGTCCGCCTGCGGCAGGAAAGCATTGGATTTCAGGCCGCGCGAGAATGACAGCCAATCCACCATGGATGGCGACAATTCGTTCGAGTGATCGAACGCGAAGGTGAGTATGTCGTCGACGAGCTTGTAACCGCCGTCGTTCTGCGTTGCATGGCTTTGGTCCGACGATGCCACGGCATCACCAACGCCGCCGACCTGTCCGTTCAAGTGACCTGCGGCCAGGGCATTGGCGGCCATCGACAGGTCTTGCACCACCGGCAGGGTGACGCCCATTCTCTGGCCGAGCAGATAACTCAGGAACTCGTGAGCCTCCGTGAGAAGCTCGTGGCTGGAGGACAATTGCGATGCCGCTGGAGAGCCGACGTGGACGGAATCTCCGGATTGTCCGCCGGCGGAGTAGGCGGGGGCAGACCCGTCACCGGCGGGCTTGATGATTGCCGGAGCGTCAACTCCACTCGGTTGCAGCGGATTGCCTGGGATCGGATGAGCCGACTCTGGGTCCGCTTCGCCCTGCCGCAGAAGGTCGACGGGCCCCATCGCATTGTGCGCCATCGAAAGTGAATCGCGCTGGGATGACAGGGAAGCAATGGCCAGGTCGGCGGCATCCGCCACGTCGATCGTGCCTTGTGACGACTGGCTCAACGCTGCGAGCGGATCTCCCTCATCTGCCAGAAGGAACGGCGGGAGCCCGAGCCCGCCTGCCGTGCTGGCCTGCGACTCCGGCGCGGCTGCTTCCGACAACTGCGTTGTCAGGTCTTGCCACGGTGCGTTGGGCAACACCTTTGTCACGAGGTCTGCGGCCAACGCGACGGCCGCGATGCTGGCAGCGAGTGCCCAGCGACCGGAGATGGCGTTGATGGCCTCCGCCGTCGAGCTCGCTTCGGACTTGGAGGCGATCGCATCGGCAAGAATCGATCGGTGCGGACCGCCGCGCGCTACACTCAAAACCGGATCAAGCTGCCCATGTTTGTCGATACTCCAGGCGTATTGCTTGAGCCCGGCTTCTTCGCTGCAGGACCACGAAAAAGCGGTGGCAATGAAGGCCGTGATGACGGCACTGGGATGGAGAAACAGGGTTCCGGATGATTGAGCCGTCGGCAGGACGAGTGGCTGACTCTTCAGGATGCGGTCTATCACCACCCGAAAGCTCGAGCCGGAAACGATATCGGGGCTGGCCGCACTCGCCGCTATGACCTGTCCTTCAATCCGGCAGATATGAACGACGACATCGCCCGTATCCTCCCGGAGGAAAACGGTCCACGGGTCACCTTCGTCGGAAAGGCCGCCTTCCGTGACGATTGGCAGGCCGGCGTTGCGGAGAATGCTCACCGCACGCAAGAACTCGGACTGTTCCGATTGAGACCAGCACTTCTGGGCTGGCTTCGAGAACGGGATGATCATCGCCATGGAGCGACCCGGATGTTCGACTTTTAGTGCGTAGGCGAAGGAGCGGGCGCCTCGAACAGATGGCGATAGGTGATTGGATCGTAGTAGCGCAGCAGCTCGCGGACGAATTCCTGGGAATCAATGCCGAGCGCTTCGGCCCAGGCCTGATATCGATCGGGCGGAATGCGTCCCCGTCCCGACTCCAATTGCGAGATGAAGGTATAGAAGTGCAGCCCGACCATGGATGCGAGCTCGCGCTGCGTCAGGCCGCGCGCTTCCCGAAGCTGTTTCAGCCATCGCCCCGCATTCTGCCGGAGCTGCTTCACGTCATATGAGGCGCTGTGCTGGGGGTGGGTGTACATGGGCTGGGCTCCTGCAAGCGACCCCATCGGCAATGGCAGTGAGCCGCGCCGGTGGCGTATCGACTATAGCAACTATAATACTGACCGCGCCCGGGACCGTCGTCGATCCGGTATGCCGAAAGACATTTGCGGCTTAATCTCGGTGCGAACGACAAAGAAGCCTTAAAAGACGGCTATAGGAGTAGGGTCTAGGCTGCGACGCGCGGCGTCCGAGCCCTTCCTGTGGAAAACCAAAAGGTCATGGCCGTCAAGACCGCTCGATCCGAAAAATCAGAACTCTGGGCGGGCTTTCATGCTTACCGGAGTGTGTTCATCGGTGTCGCACTGGTGACTGTGTTCATCAATCTTCTGATGCTCGTGTCTCCGATATACATGATGCAGGTGTATGATCGCGTGCTGTCGAGCCGGAGCGAGACGACGCTTTGGATGATCACGGCAGCCGCGGTGATGCTGTATGTCGTGTACGCTTCGCTGGAAGCCATGCGCTCGCGAACGATGGTGCGAGTGGGGGTTCTGCTCGACGACCGGCTGGGACCGCGGGTGTTCGACGCCGTCTTCCGGGTGTCGCTGAGCTTGCCGAAAGGCAGCCTCCATTCGATGCAGCTGAATTCGGCGCAGCCCCTGCGGGACCTCGACACCGTCCGCCAGTTTGCGACGGGCAGCGGGTTCCTTACGCTCATTGATGTGCCGTGGACCCCGATCTTCCTGTTCGCGCTCTTTCTGCTTCATCCCTGGTACGCAATTTACGCCTCCACCGCCGCCGTGATCCTGTTTGCGTTGGCCACCCTCCAGGAATTCGGCACCCGCAAGGACATCGCCGCGGCAACGACCCACAGCATCGATGCGCATCATTTCGTCGACGCCAATCTTCGCAACAACGAAGCCGTCGAGGCGATGGGCATGCGCAAGGAAATGCTCAAGCGCTGGGAGCAGAAGCACGCGCGCGCCCTTTCGCTGCAAGCAGAGGCAAGCGACTGGGCGGGTGGCGTGGTGGCGTCAACCAAGTTTCTGCAGGGTGCCGCCCAGCTCGGGGTGCTCGGGCTCGGCGCTTATCTGGTCATCGAGGGAAGCGTAACCGGCGGCGCGATCTTTGCGGCCAACATCTTGATGGGGCGTGCGCTCGCGCCGGTCGCGCAGTCTGTCTCGGTCTGGCAGGGGTTCGTGAACGCCCGGTCGGCCTGGGGACGACTCGACCAGCTGCTGAAGGCTGCGCCGGTAGAGATGGAGCGGATGTCGCTTCCAACGCCGATGGGACGCGTGAGCGTTTCGAATGTCGCCGTGGCGCCGCCGGGCGTTACCAGGGATGTCGTCCGGGGCATGACGTTCGAACTCGCGCCCGGAGAATCCCTGGCGATTGTCGGTCCGAGTGCGTCTGGAAAGTCCACGCTGGTTCGCGCCTTGATCGGGGTCTGGCCGCTCCTCCGGGGCATCGTCCGGCTCGATGGCGCCGACATTTCCCAATATGACCGTGTCGAACTGGGCAAACATCTCGGATATCTGCCGCAGGATGTGGAGCTGTTCGACGGGACGATCGCTGAGAACATCGCGCGTATGAACGTCGTGGATTCGGCGGCGGTCGTTAGGGCGGCGCGCCTGGCGGGGGTCCATGATCTCGTCCTGCAGCTCCCGGACGGCTACGATACCCGCATCGGTCAGGGAGGCCAGAGCCTGTCCGGTGGCCAGCGCCAGCGCATCGGCCTGGCGCGGGCGGTGTATGGCGACCCGCGCCTGGTCGTCCTGGATGAGCCGAACTCCAATCTCGATCATGCCGGTGAAGCGGCGCTTGCCGAGGCCATGACGGCCCTGCGCAAGACCGGCGCGACGATCGTGGTCGTGACGCATCGTCCGAGCATCCTGACCGGAATGGACAAGATCCTGGTCCTGAACAACGGCGCCATGGAGCGCTTCGGTCCGCGGGAAGAAGTAATGGCCGCGATTCTGCGGCCGGTCGCGGCGACCGCGCAGCGCCCGGCCGTACCGGCGCCTTCGACGGCCATTCGCTAGGGACAGAATTTGACCGCAAAAGCATCCGAATCCGAGAAGCAGGCTCCACGCAACCCCCTGCGCCCTCTGGCGACGGCGGCAGTCATCGTCATCGTCGTATTCGGCGGGGTGGGGGCATGGTCGGCCACCGCTCCGATCGACAGCGCCGTGGTCGCGCCGGGCGTCATCGCGGTCGAGAGCGAGCGCAGGACGATTCAGCATCTCGAAGGTGGAATCGTTGCCGAGATAGCCGTGCGAGACGGCATGCCGGTCAAGCAGGGGCAGCCGCTCATCCGGCTCGATGACACGCGCGTGAAGGCGCAGGACGAAGTCATCCGCGCCGAGCGTTACGCGCAGCTGGCCATAGAGGCCCGATTGCTGGCGGAGCGCGAGGACCGCTCGACGATCGAGTTTCCGGATGTTCTGCAGGAGCGGCGCTCGGACAGGAAGCTGCAGGAAATCATGGCGCTGCAGCAGTCTCAGTTCGAGGCGCGCCGGGCAGCCATCGAGGGGCAGCGCCAGATACTGCAGCAACGGGTGCAACAGCTCGAAGAGCAGATCGTCGGTCTGGAAGCGTTGCAGAAGTCGAAGCTGCGGCAGTCCGGCTATATCGTCGACGAGCTGAAGATGATCGAAGGCCTCGTCAAGGCGGGCCACGTCACGCGGCAGCGCCTGCTTGCCCTGCAGCGCGAACAGGCGCGGTTGGATGGCGAGGCGGCCGACCATGTTTCTGCAATTGCCAAGGCGCGGCAGCAGATCGGAGAAACGCGGCTTCAGATCATGCAGCTGGTCAACGACCGGCAGCAGGAGATCACGAAGGAGCTGCGCGAGGTCCAGGGCAAGCTCTTCGAATCCGCCGAGAAGCTGCATATGACGGAGGACCAGACCCGCCGTCTCGAGATCCTGGCGCCCGTCGATGGCGTGGTCATGAACCTGGCTTATGTAACGGTCGGAGGCGTCGTTGGGCCGGGGGCGACGGTCGCCACGATCGTGCCCACGGACGACAGGCTGGTGGTCCAGGCACAGATCTCGCCGGCGGACGTCGACTCCGTTCACCCCGGCCAGCAGGTGCATATTCGTTTCACGACGGCCGCCGCCAAGCAGGTTCCCGTCGTCGTGGGCACTCTCGAATATGTCTCGCCGGATCGTCTTGTCACGGAGCAGAAGCCGGGCGTGACGAGTTCGAGCGCGCCGGCCCTGTCACCCAACGCCTACTATTCCGGGCGGATTGTCGTGGCGCCCGACGAGCTGAACAAGCTCGACAAGATCAAGCTGCATGCCGGCATGCCCGTCGAGGTGTTGATCACACGCGGCGAGCGCACCGTCCTTCAATATGTGATGGCGCCTCTGTCCAACAACTTCGCCCGCGCCTTCAAGGAGCGATAGCGTCGGCGAGAGCGATCAACGATCCTCGTCGATCCCGTGGCGGCGTTCGAAGATGACCTCCAGCAAGATCATCGCAATGCCGGGTATGAGGCTCGCACAGAATATCGCGAAGAACTCGATAGTGAGCCATTGTCGTAGTTGCGCGGCCCCGCCCGAGAGCCATTCGATGAACAGAAGGGCGGATCCAAGGACGACGACGCTGGCCAACCAAGCGTAGCCACACCAGCGTATAGCGCGAATCATTGGGAATCCTCGGGTCCGGTCGGGGCCTCAGACATCATCGTCCGTCTCGGCGTTGGTGATCATACGCCTGCCCACTTCGCTTCGCTCAAGCGAAGAGGGTGAACAAGCGGAAGCTTGTTGCGCTATCGCATTCCCGTCTGAACCCGACAGGGCGCCCCGGTCGCGTGCCACCAGATCATGGACCGGCGGTGCCCGCAGCATGTCCCAGAAACGACGCGACGCGGCCGGCCACGCATGCTCCGCAAGCCAACGGGCCTGTCGATCGGCATGGCGGCCGAGGCGATCGCCATCGTTCAGCAGCGATTCGATTCCCCGCTCGATGTCATCGGCAGAGGTTCCCGGCAGCCGGTGCACGACCGACGCAACGTCGTCGAATATGGGGAGAGGCGTACAGGCGACGGGCTTGAGGGAGGCGAGGCCGAACCGGACCGCACCGCTCGAGGACTCCTGGGTCGTCTGATAGGGAAAGACCAGCAGATCCGCCGCCTGGAGCATCGCATGGGCCTGCGCCTCCTGCAGGTGCGACGTCATCATCGTCACGGACCCACCATGCGGATGCCCCGCAATCCGGGCGCGGCACCGGTCCGCCTCCGTCTCGGAGACGGGATCGGGATACAGAGAGGTAACGAGAAGCAGATGGAGGTCCGGGTGGCGCTGACGCAGGCGAAAGAAGGCGTCCAGAAGCACGCCGAAGCCTTTGTCCGGAAGAAGATACCCGAAGCAGGCGAGCACCCGCTTGCCGGTGATACCGAGACTCCGCCGGACGTTGGCGCGCTCGTCGATGCCGAAGCTGGGCGTGCCGTGAGGAATGATCGTCGCCACCGGGTCGAGCTGCAGGCTCTTGAGCCGGTTCAGGTCGGCGACACCGTGGACGAGCAGCCGGGCCGCCCGGGCGAGCGACGGCTGGATCTGGCGAAGCGAAATCCGACGCTCGGGCTTGGCCACGTCCATCGTCGAATGCAGGACCACATGATAGGGGATGCCGTCCGCCGCCAGGCCGTCGAGCAACCGTCCGAACGCCTCGATGTCGAAGAACCCGAAATTGAACTGCACGACGACCAGGTCCGGCCTGGCGCGATGGATGGCATCCTGCAGTTCGGCGAGATCGTCGTTCCATCCCTGCCGCCAGCAGCGCTGCACGAAAGGCTCGTCCGGCTGGAGGGGGGCGTCGGCATGGCTCGCCATGACCTGGAGACTGCCGCGAGGAAGGACGGATGTCTGATGTCTCGCATAGGAGGCGATGCCGCACCGCACGTTCCATGTGCTGACGAGAACGACGCGGGGGCGTTTGCCTATGGCCGGCAGCTGGTCGAGCCTGTCGACCGCCTCGCGGGTGCGCGCCGCGACCCTGGCCCAGGTGAAGGGGCCTTCCATGAGGCGCCTCGCCCGCTCGGACCTGGCCGCACGAACGGCCGTTCCGCTCGCATGAACCTCCTTCAGCGCCCGCACGAGGTCGGTTTCGTCAGGCTCCGCCCAGGCTGAATTGAAAAGGCCGAGATGGCTCTCGGCATAGGCGTAGTGGAAGTCGATCAGCCACGCCGTGTCATCGGAGCAGAAGTCGAGAGCCCCGCCGTGGCGCGTCGTGATGACGGGGAGGCCATGGCGCATGGCTTCGGCGAGCGGCAGGCCGAAGCCCTCGCCGCGGGAAGGGGCGACCAGGGCATCGCTGCCTCGGTAGAGCGCCTCGATCGCATCGTCGCCGAGGTCGTCATTGATGAACTCGACGGCCGCATGTCCGGGAAAGCGGTCCGCGAGCTCCTGCAGCCATCGCTCCGTCTCGTTGTGGGGATTGGGGAAGGTCTTGATGACCAGGCATACCGGGTCTTCGGCGCGGAACGCCCGCCCCCAGGCCCGCAGCAGGACATCGATGCCCTTTCGGGGAAAGCCGGACGAGATGTGCAGGAACCGGAACGGCTCCGCGCCGCGCTCGCGAGGATCTTCCTGGCGCGGTGTGAGGGCATCGGTATCGGCGCCGTTGCCGACGACGGCGATCGGCACGCGAACCCCATTGCCGCGGAGCACGTCCGCAACGTAGCGGGAGACGGTCGTAATGAGGTTCAGCTCGCGATTGAATTCGTTGACCCAGTCGGCCCGCAAGCCCGACTCTTCCCAACCCCAGCTCGCCAGCACGCGCGTCGCCGAGGACATTCCCGTGACGCGCGGCGGATAGAGGTTTCGAAGGCCGATGGACGGACGGGCCATTCCTTCCCCGTGGCGCCACAGGGTCGCGATGTCGGGGGCACGTTCCAGGAAGGCCGGGTCGGGCGGAAAATCGCCGGGCCCCTCGGTCGAGAGGAGCCCGATGTCGACGCCCTGGTGGTCCAGCGCCCGCGCCAGCGCGCGATTGACGGCCGCCAGGCTGTAGGAACTGTCGAACGGACCTTCGAGTCGCCAGGAGCGCGGCGCTTCTGCCGGTGGCGACGAGATCGGCACTGTCACGTCGATGCCGCCCTCGTCCCGCAGGAAGCGGGCCAGAGCCTCCAGGGTGAGATCGCGCCGGAAGCGCGCGATGTTCTCTCGACCTGCCAGGATGAGACGGCGGCGAAGTTCGGGTTCGTCCGCAATCGTCCTGACGACACCCGCGACCGTCGCCGGATCGTCGTTCTCGAGCAGCAGTCCGCCGCAACCCACTGTCTCGGAAACGGCCGAACTCGCCAGCGCAACGACGGGCAGGTCGGACGCCATGGCTTCGATCAGGGGGACACAGAAGCCCTCATGTTCGCTCAGCGAAAGGAAAACGTCGCATCCCCGATAGAGGGCGCGGAGTTCCGCATCGGAGACCTTGCCGAGAAAGCTGACGCAGTCGGCAATGCCCAGGTCGCGGGCGCGCGCGGCGAGTTCGTCGCCAAAGGGGTCGCCCGCGCCGACGCCGCCGGCGAGAAAGAGATGAGGCGCGCGCGGATGACCGTCCCGCTTCAGGTGCCGAACGACTTCCAGCAGCTGGTCCTGCCTCTTGTTGGTGACGATGCGGCCGACGAACAGAATCTTCACGGCGTCGTCCGCCTGAAGTGCCTTCTCGGTCACCTCGTCGACGCCGCCGCGGGCGAGCGTGTCGGGATCGATCAGAAGCGGCAGCGCCGTGGGGCGTTCGTAGCCGAGCCGCCCGAGCTGGGCGGCGCTGTACCGGGAATTCGCCAGGCTCGCGGTCATCCGGGGGCGGAGGGTGGCGAGCTGCTGCCAGGAAACGTCTGCGAGGTGGGCCAGCTCGCCGCCCTCGGAGAAGTATTCCCCGGGCGTTATGTTGTGAAAGATCAGGATCTTTCGGCATTGCAGGCCGTCCAGCCAGTCGAAGAACCGGATCGCCCAGGAGAAATGCACCAGCAGCAGGATACCGGGATCGTCCTGGAACGTGGGCGCGGACCGGATCGTGCCAGCCAGTTCCGGGGCCACGTCCTGGCAGAAAATCTCCGACGGAAAGCCCAGCTCCAGGACGAGCTGCCGGGTGTAGAGCAGGCCGTTGGTAATGGCATCGCCCTGGGCCGAGCCGCCATGGAACTGATGAATGGCCGTCGGCTTGAACTTCATCACTGCTTCCGGGCAATCACGGCGTAGTCCTGTGGCCCGAACATCAGTTCGTTCAGCTTGGACGCCGTCTCGGACTGCTCGGTGACCAGCGAAGAGGCGGGATAGGGATTCAGTCGCAGAATCTCGATATCCACGAAGCCGGCCTGTTCGGCGAAGAAGTCGGCCAGCTGCGGCGGGATCGGACGCAGGTGCGTCGGATCGTAGTGGAACGTGGTGGCGCCCACCTTGATGCTCTCCGGATTGGGAGATTCGAGCATCAGGATGCCGCCCGGGACCAGCGTGCGCCGCGCTTCCTCCAGGAACGCGCGCAACGCCTCGAGAGGCAGATGCTCGATCACATGGAAGGCCGATATGGCGCCCAATGCGCCTTCGGGCAGTGTGCCGAGATGCGTGAGGACGTCGGCGCGGCGCGCCTGCAGTCCCCGTTCCGCGCAGAACGCCACGGCATGCTCGTTGGTATCCACGCCGTACGCTTCGAGACCGGCTTCCGCCAGCAGCTCGAGCCATTCTCCGCGGCCGCAGCCGACATCGAGCAGCGGGCGACCCGGAACCGCCGGCAGATGCGCCCGAACCCTGTCGAGGTAGGGACGCAGCCGGCCCTTGATGTCTTCGATCGAGCCCCGGAAGCGGTCCTCGAACGCCAGGTAGATGTCCTCGCCGGGACGCGGCCGGAGGGCCGGCGGGTCTGGCGGGAGGGGGAGGTTCTCGTCGCGGTCGAAGCGGTTCAGGCGCCGGCGTTGAAACTGAAGATCCCCGCGCAGTCGGACGATCACCCTGTCGCGCTTCGCCAGGTCCTCGTTCAGCGCCGCGATGGTCGCATCCCGGGCCCGGCTCTCCTCGACATACCGGTACCCCATCATCCGGACATCCCCGGCGAGCCCTTCCAGCCGTTCCCAGAGCAAGGCCTTCTCCGCCTCCCACATCTTCTTTCCGCGCCAGGGATCGAGGTGATTCAGGATGCGCCGCAGCAGGCCCGGCGGGGCGGTGTCCGGAAGGGGCCGCGCGGCGATCGCGTCGGGGGCGGGGATGCCGTCGGGTGCCCGCGGAGAAGGATTTGCCAGCGGAGCCGTCGCCACGAAGCTCGAAGAGCGCTCGGCAAGTGCTTCCATGTCCACGTCTTTGATCTTGTTCGTAAACATGCCCTCGTCCTTGCTGACGTCAAACGGCGCGCTTCGCGAACCGGGGGTGGTCACAGCTTGTTTGTCGCGACGACGGTCGGTTGGCACGCGATCCCGAAACATCTTTACGCTGTTGAGTAAAGCGACTCGCATACCGTGCTGGTATAAAAGACTGCCTCTACCTTCTTAAAGGTCCAAAGGTCCTCTTGGGGATGGTGGGTGCCGCGGCAGCGGGCGAATCCTGATGCCGTGATACCTCGAGACCGCTTGCCAGGGGCCCGGAACTGCTCGGCTCGACCAGAAATCCAGCGCTTACTTAAACGAGGAGATACGCAAAATGGCTGCTACCAAGGCGCAAATCGCCGCCCTTTACGTTGGGTATTTCAACCGGGGTGCCGACCCGGAGGGCCTGAACTACTGGCTCAGCCAGACCCAGATGTCCGTCGTCGAGATCGCCAATAGCTTCGCGGTCCAGCCGGAAGCCAAGGCGACCTACGCGTTCCTCGCCACCCCGAACCTGCAGTCGGTCCCCGCGATCGACCAGTTCATCACCGAAGTCTATCAGAACGTCTTCGAGCGCGCGCCCGACCAGGCCGGCCTCGAGTTCTGGCGCAACGAGATCCTGAACGGCAAGGCGCCGGGCCGGGTCGTCGTCGACATCGAGAGCGGCGCCCAGGGCGACGACAAGATCATCCTCGACCGCAAGACCGAGGTTTCCGCCTACTACGCCGACAAGTTCGCGCTGAGCGGCGATACGCCCTGGACCGTCGAGAAGGATCTGGGCAATGCGGCCGATGCCCTCGACGGCGATCGCGCTTTCTGGCTGTCGGCCAATGCCGTGACCGACGCCAAGGCGCATGTCGACGTGCTGGTGGCTGAGTCCTTCGACACGGTGTTCGAGCTGACGACCGGTGTCGACAACTACACCGGTGGCCCGGGCATCAACGTCTTCAACGCGGCCCTCGCGGTCGGCATCGATGGTCTCGTGGCCGTCCAGACGCTTCAGGGCGCGGACACGCTGACCGGCGGTGGTCTCGAGGACACGCTGAACGCCGAGCTCAACAACACGGGCACGACGCAGAACCCGACGATCACCGGCATCGAGGTCTACAACCTGACCTCCTTCGCGGGCCCGATCTTCGGCAGCGGCAACCTCGATCTCGACCGCGCGTCGGGCTACGAGCAGCTGTGGAACCGCGACTCGCGCGCCGACCTGACCCTGATCAACGTGCGGGGCGTCGACGCCGGCGGCAACGCGCCGATCCTCGGCATGGATAACGTTCGCGACTCGACCTACAACATCGACTACGACACGCTCGAGATCGAGAACCAGCTGGTCGTCGCCGACCGTGTCGGCACCGAGTTCTCGCAGGTCGAACTCGACATCGACGGCGTCGTTGGCAACATCGGCACGCTCCAGCTGAACGTCTCCAACGGCGTGTACCTCTTCCTCGACGACGAGGCGGCGGACATCGAGAACCTGATCATCGCAGGTTCGGGCATTCTCGAGCTCGAGGGTGAAGACGACTTCGTCAACCTCCAGACGCTGAATGCGGCCAACTACACCGGCGACCTCAACCTCGACCTCGGCGGCAGCACCGTCCTGTCGAGCGTGATCACGGGCATCGGCGACGATCGCATCGAAGTCAACCATGCGGCGGTCGACGGCGGCTTCTCGGCCGACCTCGGCGACGGCGTCAACATCCTGGCCATCGACTCCGGCGGCTGGTGGGATCTCGACAGCAGCGACATCAGCGGCCTCAACTTCACGGGCGGTATCGCGAACGTCCAGACCCTGGCCTTCGATGACGATGTCCGCCTCGACGGCAACGCTACGCTCGATCTGTCTGGCTTCGATGCCGATCTGACCACGATCGCCTTCGACCAGGAGCTCGACGGCAATGGCTGGCTGCTGACGCTGGCCGATGCGCCGATCGATCTGATGATGCACGTGGAAGGCAGCCTCGACTGGCTCGAGCTGAACACCGGCAATGTCGTCAATCTCGACATCACGGTCGATGGCATGGAGCTGGACCTCGACGGGCTGTTTGGCCCGATCGTCGGCCCGGCCGTGCTGGAGACGCTGGATCTGGTGCAGACCGCTGCCGGCGGTGACATCTACCTCGACGTCTTCGGCACCGACAATGTCGGCGCACTGGAGATACTGACTGCTACCGGCGCCGGCGATGTCGATGTCGAACTCGACGATACGGCAACTGGTGAGGGGATGGACGCTCTGCGTACCGTTTCCGTGGTAGCCGCGGTGAATGCCGAGCTGGTCATGACGGGCATGGCGGGCACAATGCAAGTGCTCGGTGTGCAGCAGATCGATCAGCTCACGGTCGACGTGAGTTCGAGCGGCTTCCCGACGTATAACGCGTCCGGAAACGCCGTTTTCTCCAGCGGCGACCTTGACGCGGGTGTGGTGGCCACGACCTACAGCACCATCGGAAACTTCCTCACTCCGGGTGCTGCCTACGACATCGGCACTGCCTTCGACATCGCGAACCAGCTCGATGCATTGAGTGAAATCGATGCAACGAACTTCGTGGGCATTTTCCCCACGAGCACGATCACTGTTGAGTGGCAGGATTTCGGTCCGATGTCGCCGCTTCTGCAGGCGCCCGGGACTGGCGCAACGTCGGGAACCATCAACAATGGGCCGTGGGACTTCACGACTATCGTTGCTGGCGTCACTCCGGTCGATATGGTGCCGGGTGAAGGTTTCGATGATCTGGAGCTCGTCTCCGTCGAAGCCACGACCGGTAATGCTGACGTCGAACTGACGGACGTGTACGGCTTTTTCGCCCTCAACGTGGTTGCTGGCAGCGGTGCCGGCGACAACGCCTGGGTCGACCTGAGCAACACGAACGTCATCAACGTTACCGTGGCCGGCCATCACGTCGACCTGGATATCGGTGACGAGGCGAATGGCACGATCGGCAACTGGAACCTGGAGACGGCGACTGTCTCTGGTGTGACCGCGGTGGTCACCCTGGAAGACGATCTCCGGGACTTCACCGTGCTCGATGCCTCCGGTGTTCAGGACGTCGCCGCGAGCGACGTGTCGTCCCTGACGCTCAATGTCAGCGACGCCGACTACGATCTGGCCGCCGGCGAGTTCGTCACCTACAAGATCGGCGCCGCCGATACGGTGACGTCGGATGCCAACGTCGCTCGCGAAGTCTTCGACTTCGTCGGAACCAACATCGGTGTCGTGACGATCGATGGGTTCAATGCGGGTGCGGATCCGTCGGCCGGCGACCGTCTCGACCTGTCGTCGTTCGGCATCACGGGTGCGGGTCAGCTGATCTTCACCGATGTCGGCGCCGATCTCGTGATCAGCGACCTGGGTGCCGATGACTTCACCGGCTCGATCACGCTGACGGGCCTCGCCGGTCAGACCAACAACGTGGCGACCTTCAACATCGTCTACGCCTAATCGGGCTGGACGTTGAATTTGGCGGGGGAGCTTCGGCTCCCCCGCCTTTTTCATGGGTGAACGATGTTCAAGCGGTTCGAGTTTCTACAGCCGGGTAAGCACAAGGACCTCCGTTTCACGGAGAGCGAAGGGTACTCCTACGCCGCGACCGAGGCGTTGATCCCGCTGGTGCTGCACGAGATTCCGGAAGCGACGCGCGAGTTTCCGATCATCTTCCCGAACAATGGCCAGGACATGCCCTGCGCCCTCGTCGGCCTCGAGCCGGGGCAGAACGCCTATGTGGGCGAGGATGGACGATGGCTCGGAACCTATGTGCCGGCGCACCTGCGTCGGTATCCGTTCCGGTTCGGGAGCGTCGCCGGCCGGGCGGATCTGATGCTGGCCTTCGATCCCGACGCGCCTCATTTCAGCGGCGACGAGGGCCAACCTGTGTTCTCCATCGACGGAAAGTTGTCGCCGGCCGTGGAACGCCGGGTGAATCTCCTGAAGCGGGTTCAGTCGGAAGCGGCTGCGACCCGGCAGCTGGTCCAGCAGCTTCGCGCCGCCGGCGTGCTTGCCGACAGGACCATCACGATCCGGCGACAGGGTGAACCGGGGCAACGGATTTCCGGCCTCCAGGGCGTCGACGATCAGAAGCTCGCGGCCCTTTCCGACGTCGATTTCACGAATCTTCGCCGCGGCGCACTGCCGCTGGCCTATGCGCAACTCCTGTCGTGGCCGAATCTGTGGCGGGGGCCCCTGGTGAAGATGTATCCGGATCTCGGCAGGGAGACGGAACGATCCCAGTCCCTCTCGCTTGAGCAGTCGACCATTGACTTCTCGTTCCTGAGCTAGAAATTCCACCCCCGGGGCTTCCGGTCGGTCGGTGTCTCGCCAGGAATGAACCGTGAGGAGTGCCAGCAGCATGTCGACCCCCGCCCCGCGTCCGTCCCTGGCCTGCGGCTATAGTCCCCAGGAAGATCGCCTCGTTCTCACCGTGAGCGACAACGAGGCGAGCCGATCGATTCATTTCACGCGGCGGCTCACATCGAAGTTGGTCAATGCCCTGGCCCACGTACTGGAGCGATCGAACGAGGTGGTCGGCAAGGTCCCGGCGGCCCTACGCGACGACGTGATCCTGCTGGAGCATATTCAGGCGCTGGGGCGCGCTTCAAAGGCACAGAAGCAGGTTGCCCCCCAGACGGATGCCGCCCGGGCCGCCGCCGGCGCTCCGGCGCGCACCAAGAGCGCGCATCTGGCGGTGAAGGTGACGATCGCGCCGAGCCCGCCGGGCTTTCATTTGATCCTCTTTGGCCGGTCGGGGCCGTTGCTCCAGGCCCGCATGAATCGCGAGGAACTGCATCGCTTTCTCGAACTGTTCCGGGGACATGCGGAAGCAGCCAGCTGGAACCTCGTCATGGAGTCCACGTGGTTGCAGTCCGAACAGAGCGACATCGTCATTAATTAACGCGAAAGCGTAAAATGATTGTTCCTTCTTTCCCCGGGTTCGGCGAATTGCGGCATACAGGCCCGTGAGGCTGAAGGTCCAGCCAACGAATGGAGAGGGTGACATATGAGTGATCTGCCGAAGACGATTTCGATCGATGGTAAGAATCATGCCGTCGAAAGCCTGTCGGACGCTGCCAAGAAGCAGATCGCGAATATCCGGGTCGTCGACCAGGAACTCGCCCGCCTGGAGACTTTGACTGCGATCGCCAAGACGGCGAAGGCCGCATACTCCCAGGCGCTTCGCGGCGAACTGCAGAAGGTCGAAGTCCAGTAACTCGCTGCGGAACTCGAGGCCTGCGACGGCTGCAAACCAGCAATAGCGATCGAAGCCGTGCAGGGGCCCGACACAGGCCTGCTGATTGCTCCGCGTGAGCGGCCGAGGGAGCGGGGGTGAGGGATCAAGGTGACCGGTTGGCGGCATCTCAAGTGGGTTTGCGGCGTATCGATTGCTTGCGCGGCGATCGTACTGGTCCCCGCGATTGCGATCTGGGGCAAGGACGCAAACACGCGCGGTCCCATTGAAGTCTCGGGACCGCTCATCTCACGCGGCTATACGGATGTGAGGGCGGAGTCCGCGCTCGTGGCGGGGGATCCCGCGGGCGGCGAGCTGATCGCCGATCTGAAAGTGCGGGCGGGCGATGACGTGCGCAAGGGCCAGGTCCTTGCGCTGCTCAGCAACGCGGCAGCGGCGGAGCTGGACGTCGTGACGGCCAAGGCCAATCTCGAACGGGCGCGCTCGCAGGAGCAGTCGATGCAGTCGGGCTTTCGCCGGAGCGAGGTCGAAATGCAGGAGGCTTCGGTTCGACTGGCCGAAACCAACTATCGGCTGAAGGAGCTCGAGCTGGCGCGAACGACGCTCGCGCCGGATGAGCGCGAGCTGCGCATGGGTCTCCTGCTGCAGAAGGTCGATGAAGAGAAAGCCAAGCTGGCCGTCAAACGGCAGCGGCTGGACTACGATCTCGCCGGCCTGCAGACGGAACTGGCTATCCTCAAAGACCGTCTCGCGGAGGCGGAACTTGCCAGGGAGCAGACGCTGGTGCGTGCGCCACTCGATGGTGTGGTCACGGATGTCTTTGCTCATACCGGCGAGTTCGTCTTTCCGCGCGGAATCCTGCGCATCGTCGATCTCGGGCGAATGCGCATCTACGCCGACGTCGATGAGGTTCACCTTGGCAAGTTGAAGAAGCACGGCAAGGTAGAATTCACCGTGCGCGGAGACACGAACGTCTATGCCGGCCGTATCGCGAGACTGCCGAGCACCGTGAAGCGCACCAAGATGAGCGATGCCGATTTCGGTGAATCGACGGCCAGACTTGCCGAAGTGGAGATCGAGCCGGTTGGTGATGCCGCGATGGCCAGGTTGATCGGCCGCGAGACGAGGATCACCTTTCACTAGGGTCTTTCCGATCGAGATCGGATCACCGTCATCCCCAGCCTCATGCTGAGGAAGCCCCCCCCCTCGAGTACCTCGGGGTAAACTCCGGGCCGTCTCGAAGCATGGGCACGAGCACCACCTTTGTCGCCCATCCTTCGAGACGCCGCGCAGGCGCGGCTCCTCAGGATGAGGTGGGTGTGTGGGTGAACTTGAAGCGGAAAGACTCTAGGAAGGAATGGATCCGCAGCCTTGGCGTGTAGGCTCCGGATTCACGCCCGCATCACTTGCAGGGCGCTGAGCGCCGCCTGACCGCCGGTTTGACGGATCGACCGGCGGCAGCCAGGTCGATCAAGGCGTCTGGCCGGTTGCTGACGGCAGGTGCGTCCGCCGATGTGGAGGGCTGCGCGGCGCCCTTCGCCCTTGCCCGAAACAGGGCGAGTTCCGGAAACTCCCGCGCCAGATCCTCGAGGCAAAGGTGAACGCCGGAATACTGCGCCACGATCTGACAGAGCCCCAGAATGGGAAGGGACACCTGAGACGTCCACTGCATGCGTACCATGCCGCTCTCGAGCGCCGACTCACTGGCTTGATAGTGTAGCCATTCCTCGGGCGGAATCGCCGAGACGCCCGTGTCGGAGTAGGTCGTCGTCCGATAGGTATGTCTAGACGACGTGCATATTGCTCGTACAGTACCACCCGTCAGGTGATCCAGGAGCGCGCCATGAAGGCCGCTGGACTCACCGGCGGATGGCAAGCCGTCGACGACGGAGCCGATCGGCATCCAGTCCGACAACAGGATATCCATCTTCTGGGCCAATATCGCTCCTCCAGTGAAAGCACTGTAGGGGCGGCAGGCGGAATGCGGACGGGATCGCAATACCGATTTTCTGCAATACTTCCGCGCCTCGACGGAGTCAGAACATCATCTGACCCGTCGCGGGCTTCCGCTGCTCACGATGAACACTGGTTGGAACACCGGTTCCCAAAAATCATTACGGCATCGCCAGCCGGAGGCAGCGCTTGCTGCACTGCAGGTTGCACCCGCAGAGGAAAGCCAGTCACGCTGGCAGCAGCGAAAATCAGCTGCCTTGGGTGTCGGAGTTCGAAGGGGGCAACGACGTGGAGGGTCTCGTCGCGGCTTCCGCTCTGGCGAGCTCTGCCACCTCTTGGAAACGTCGGCGATACTCGGCAACGGTGAGCTCGAGCTTCGGTGTTGCGCGGGCGAACCGGCTCCTCATGTCGCTTCCGTTCGAGACGATCGACGCGAAGCCCAACGTGGCAAACTCTTTCAGACAGTTGCGGATCGTCGGCTCGGAGAAGCGGCTCGAACGGTAGAGGTCCTTCAGGGGGCGTGGCTTGCTCTTGGATTTCAGGAGCCACACGAGAACCTCATTGCCGACGGCCGTATCGGCCCCCGGCAAATTCTCACGCTCCCAAAGATGCAATTGTTCCAACGCGCGCCAAAACATCCCCGTCTCCACACCACCCGTACTGAGTCATCGCAATCAGAAAATGCATAGTTTGGAAGCCAGCAACAAATCACAGAAGTTAACTACGCAATTCGGTTCAGCCTATCACGGGCTTCCCGAAGGGTAGAAGGAAAAACCAGTATTCGACTGAAAATTGCCCGCATCCGTCGGTTGAAAAATCACAGAGAGTGCGCGCGCCAGGTGGACGGAATGAGGAATGATGCGAAGTTTGCATTCGCAAATGCAACCACGGTCGAGATCCGCCGCACGACCGCGGATGCGAATTACAAACGCTCTTCTACTGGTACGCGGCTCAGTCGTTCGGCAAATTACACAGGCTCAGATGCGGTACGCCCGGTGTCGCGTGGCGGACGTGGGACAGAGATCCGGACAAACGTGCAGACAAACATGCGTTCCTCGGAGAGGAGGCAATCACCGCATTCGAAAGATGACCCAAACGCTAGGATGATGGGACGGGGACGCCACACCACCTTGAATCAAGAACGCGTTATCAACGATCCCTGCGGACAATACCCGTGGTGACCGGGCTTGCACCCCGCGCAGGTGATCCCTCGCTCGGTCGAACGCGGACCCGCTGCCAACGCCGATTCTCGCCCGCTTGCCGCGCCTCAGCGAGACCAGATGATGAAGGCCCGCAGCAGAGCCGCGACGCAGCCGCCGACCGCGCCTGAGAACGCCAGGGACAGGGCGCGCGACACGACGGCCGAGAAATCCGCGGGAGCCGCTCCGAAAACCATCGAGCCAACCGCAACCACAGTACCGAGCGCCGCTCCCAGCAGTGACCATCGACAAACAAGCTGCAGCATATTCCACCTATCAACCTGCGACGGAAGTAAGGACGATGAAGAGGAGCCGGAAGCCTCGATTACGAAATTGTCTTGTGTCGGTTCCCGAGCGCGAAGAAATCGACGGGTCGCTTCCTCCTTTCAAGCCACGGTCTCCGGAATCCTGTTTTGGCAACCGAGGAGCCGTCGATTGCCACGTCACATCCGCATCATGAGGCCTAAATGGGGAGAAGTTGGAATATACAGAAAGGACTTTTCGTATTTATTCTTCCCCATCTTCTTCTTTTGATCGTGCGTTCGTGATCACAATCGCCATCCCAACGCGCACCGATAAGCAGGAACTGGAGGAAAGGATCATCATGCAGGTGAGTCGCGAAATCGATGTCATTGCCGATCAGGCATTCCTGAACCACCTGGAATCGCTTCAAAACTGGAAGAAGAAGACGCTTCCGCTCCTGATGATGCCTCAGGGCGAAGAAGTCGTTACCTGGTTGATGCGGCCCGGCTACCCGCCACGCCCGCTGAAGGATCTTTACGCGAACAGCCGCTTCTCGGAACCCACGATCAGGATCGTCATACAGTCTCTGGTCGATCGCAAACTTGTGGTATTTCACTGTGATGAGAGCGATCAGAGAGTTCGCTTGATCCAACCGACCAGGAAGTTGGTTCAGATACTCGACGAGTATGTCTCTCGAATCCAGAGCTGCTCGATCCTGCAGGGCGCCGGGAGTCTCCAGTAGCAGGCACGGCGCCAGGAACAGGCCCAGGGGAACGAATGTTTTCCGTGTTCAAGAAGAAGCCCGTTACCCAGGCGCCCGAGGGCCTGATCGATGTCAGGGCACTGATTGCCGCCAGCACCTTGCCGTCGCACCTGCGGCTTGCCGAGGCGTACTTCCAGAACATGTCCCTGGCGAGCGGCGAGTTTCGCAAGCCGTTCATGGGCGCCGAGGCGGTCCAGCTGGTGCCCCTTCTCGGCGTGATGCTGTCGCACCTTCGATTCCATAGTGGCGTGCGCATTCTCGACTTCGGATGCGGGACGGGGTGGCTCTCGCAATCACTGGCTTTGATGGGCGCCGAGGTCGTTGCCGTGGACCCCTCGGCCACCGCACTGCGCCTCGCAGAGGCGAACACTCTTTCGCGATACCCCGAATTGAAGGGGAGGATCCGCTATTGCGAATTCGACGGAGAGCATCTCGACGTCGAGGACGGGCAGATCGATCGAGTTGTGTGCATGGATTCGTTTCATCATGTCCCCAATCCGGACGTGATCCTTCGTGAGTTCGGGCGAGTGCTGGCCAATGACGGGCGGGCTGTCTTCTCCGAGCCGGGCGAGAATCATTCGCGGTCTGCGGAGTCCCAGCATGCGATGCGGACATTCGGCGTGATCGAAAACGATATCGTCCTGGCCGACATCTGGCCCCTGGCGCAGCGGGCGGGATTCAAGGAGCTGAAAGTCGCGCCATATGCAGTCCCCCCGCTCTTGAGCCTGCAAGAGTTCGACGACCTGCGGTCGCGCGCCAGGGCGAAGGCGACGATGAACAAGCTATTCACCGACGTCTATTCCTCGCTTCCCACGGGTGGGCGTCAGTTCGTCCTGATGAAGGACGAACCTGCGAGGGACAGCCGCTTCCGCGACGGGTTGGCCGCCCATCTAACGGCCAAGACATTCAGTGACGGGCCGCTTCTGAAAATCGATCTCGTTGCCAGGAATACCGGCACGACGACCTGGAGACCGTCGGGACAGACGGCCGGCTCGGTCAATGTCGGCCTGATCACTCGCGGACCTGGAGGCGACTGGGACTATGAGTTCCGCCGGTACCGTTCCATACCGGCTCAGGTGCATCCCGGCGAAGTCACGACCGTCACTCTTACGATAGCAAAGAGTGAATTCGAAGGGCGCGAACTCTACGCAGACCTCGTCGCAGAACAAGTCATCTGGTTCGGGCAGAATGGGGCTGCGCCCATCCGGGTCTTCTGAGATCGACGGTCGCTCCGGATGGCCGCTCAAGTGCCCGTCAGGCGATCCAGTGTCGTGCGCGCGTTCCTGCGGTTCACGAGGCCGGCCGAGATGACGGTTCCGAGAGATATGGCAGGGGCCTCGATGTAGCGATAGACGATCGCGGAAAAGGCGATCGTTGCCAGCGCGCAGAGGCCGACGAACAGTATCGGCGTGACCGGCAGATCAGGCGTCAGCGTCGCATGCGCGGTGGCGAGCAGACGCATTATGGCAGGGTGGAAGAGATAAAGTGAAAAGCTGATCGTGCCCAGGTAGCCCAGAACGGGGCTCCGGATGCGGATCACGAACGCCAGTCCCACGAATGCGTAAAGCCCCAGGGCGAAGGCGCCGTATTTCATCAGAGCCCACCGGGCGATCGCGGCATCGTGTTGCTGCGTCACGTATACGAAGAGACCGGTTGCCGGCACCACGACCAGCCAGAAGACTCCCAACAGGATGACCATGGAAATGGTCAGCGGCGTTGCCCGGTGGTCGGCGACCTGACGGCATGCCGCACTCCAGAACATGATGGAGAAATAGGCGGGCCATTCCATGAAGCGATCCGAAATGAAATCCGGCACGAGAAAGTGCATGCTTTGAAACGGGCCGGCCGCTGCCGTGAACGCAAGGTACCAGCCGCTCGCCAGCGCCAGGGCGATCCCGCCAAGCACGTTGCCCTTGCCGATGAGGCCGGCAAGAAACAGCCCATAGCACGCGACGTAGAAAACGAGCTCGACGGCCAGCGTCCAGTACAGACCCTCGAGGTCATCGTAGCCCAGGAAGGTCTGGAGCATCGATATGTTGGCGATGACCTGTGCGCCATCGATCCCGGTTCCGCCCAGGCAGAAGCTGATCAACACCAATACGAGAATGGACAGCCAGTACGCCGGATAAAGGCGGAAGAAGCGTCGGACCGGGAAATTGATCCTGTCGGTCGGGCCGCGCAGGCTGGCCGGGATGACGTATCCGCTGATGGCGAAAAACAGGAGTACTCCGGCACGGCCGAAGTCCAGCGTGAACACCGGAGTGAGAATCCAGGTGTCGATAGCATTGCTCGGGAATACAGCGACAGCGAGTTGCCCGGTGTGAAGGACGAGAACCATGAGAGCCGCGATGGCTCTCATGCTGTCGATGTAGGCGAACCTCTGTGGGGCAGTCATCGTCCGCTGGCATCCTCGACGTCGCGACAAAGATCAGGTTGTAAAAGTGACGCGTGTAGAGTGCGGAGGTCCCTTGATTCGGGCGGAAGGTCCGCGACTGTCATTCGGATTGGATCGACGAAGGGCGGGCCTCGCCTGCCATCAAGACTGCTGCTCGGGTTTCCCGGTCGCCTTCAATGAAGTTCCGTCGCCTGGAGAATTGCAGCGTCTCACTTGGAGTGCGTGATGCGAGTGCCAAGAGCGCAGACGCGTATGCGATACTCCTCGGCGAGGGAAAGCATAAGCGCGGTAGGCCGGGTAGCCTTGCGTCGGTTGTCGTCCGGATCCGTTTCGACCTGGGCAAGCTTTCGTGCAATGAATTCCTGAAGCATACCCCGTACGGTAGGCTCCGAGTGGATGGCGCTCCGATACAATGGCGTCAGCGGCACCGCGCCGCCGTCTCGGCGCAGCAGATAGTCGAAGACCTCAATGCCGGCGGGGCGATCGAGCATTGGGAGGTGCGTGCGCTTCCATCGACGCAAGTCTTCGATCGCCGCCGCGAATTGATCGTCGTTCATTCATCAAGTGTAAACGCCGGAAGAGCTTTATCGATCAGCAATCAACCAAGGCAGTTTACGCTATAATTCAATGGTACCGCCGAGGCGAGACCGCAGCGGTACTGAATCCGAGAACGGATGAGACAGGAGAGCAGGGGGTGCCGCCGAGCCGGCGTGATATCCCGGGATCGGTCAGACGTGATCCACGCCCTCCCACGCAGGCCGGGTAAACAGGCCGGTCAGTTGCACGACCAAATCGGAACTGTCGGGCGAGCTGGCGTCGGCGGCGTAGAGGTCCACGAGGTCCGCAGCCTTGACGACGCTCGCCCGGGAGATCTCGACGACATCCGATACCAGTCGCGCTTGTTCGAGATTGCCGAGCCCCTGTGTCACGGCGAAGTAGGTGCCGACAGTGCTGCGATTGAGCAGATACTGGGCATCATCAGAGCCCCCTGAGGGTGCGAAGGCGCCGGCAATCAGGGCGAGTGGCAGCTGGTCGAGACTGAGGCGCCCGGTATCGACTTCACCAACCCAGTAGTCGAAGCCGATCGCATCGGGAGCTCGATGCAACAGGTTGAGATAGGCCTTCGTTACGGCGTCCTCGACACTCGTCGATGTCACGAGTTCCACCGCCTCGGATGATGCGAAGAAACTCCGGGCGATGTCGGACATGGACATGCCTTCCGAAAATCGGGCGGCCCAGTAGTACAGGCCCTGCGAGTCGGGTGCGCGGTCAAGATAAGCCGAATACAGGTTCGCGATAGACGCAAGGGTGTCTGCGGGCGCGGAGGCGGCCTTTACCAGCGACGTCAAATCGAGCGATCCGTCGGCGAAGCCGAGAGTCTGAATGCCTGTAAGGGAATCGGTTCCGTCACTGCCGACGCGGTCGTGAACGGTGATCAGCCGGGAGCCCGCCTCGATGGCGACGGCGTAGTTTTCCGAAGGCGCCCAATAGAGAGCCTTGTTGTGACCACCGGCCGCTGTGATCGTGTCGTCGCCGCCGCCGCCAAGGAAGTGGTTCAGCCCGGCGGTTCCGACCAGGCGATCCGCGGTGGCGGTTCCGAAGATCGTATCGAGCGGCGTGGAACTCCATACCGGTATGGTGATGCCATCCTTCAGGCCCGTCGGCGCGAAGGAAGCATTCTGCGAGAAGATCCCGTACTGGGCCTGGACCGGATCGGCATTGGCCGGCTGATCGAAGGCATCGAACGCAAACAGCGGAACAGTCTTGCCGCCTTGAGCATACTGGGCATTGAGCCAGGCGAAAATCTGATCGTAGACCAGATCCTGGTTCGGCTCGCCGTAGTAGGTCGAGTACCCGGTCTCGCCCACGAACGGCTCCACCTTGCCATTCAGCGCCTGATCGACCGAGTTGAAGTAGGAGATGACGGGCGCGTAGTTGGTGGTAGCGGCCTCATGACCACTGCCGTCGGCCGGGGTGTACTGGTTGAAGAGAACGATCGGCGATCCGTTATTCCATTCCGGGCTCCAGTTCGACTGGATGTAGTCCGTCGTTCCGGTGGCGATCGCGTTGGTCGATCCATAGTTCGCAATCGTCGTCGAAATGGGGATCGACCCAAGACCGGCGGCCGCGAGCGAGGCCTTCAGATTGGAGAAGGACTGGTTGATCCAGGTCTGATAGCTGGCAAAGGCGGGATCGGAGGGCGGCGGACCGTTCGCATCGACTTCGTTTCCCAGGAGGATCATGCTGAGCTGGGCCTTGACGGCTTCCGCACTGCCGAAGGCCCCGATGATCATCTGGACCCATTGGTCGGTGTAGGCGGAACTCGTCATCAGGCCTGCAGACCATGGTGTTCCGTATCCGCCGGCCGCGAGCGCGTTGTTATTCGTGCCCATGACCAGCTCCAGCCCGGGATTGGCCACGACATACGAGATGACCTGCTGCTGCGTGGGGTCGATGATCGGGTCGGTCGGGTTGATCGTGCCGACCGCCGCATCGTGAAACGTTTTGATCAGTTTGAAATATTGAGTGATCTGATTGAGGTCAGCGTTGATGTCGTAGCCCGTTCGACCGCCGCTCCAGCTCTCGTAGTTGATCCCTAGATTGAAATTCAGGGGGGTATTCGTGGGCACGAGGCTGCTTGGCTCGTCTAAACTGGACAATTCGGGCTCCTGGTGTGCTTCGGCTTGGAGCAGTTTGCCTGACATCACCCAGTGCAGCTCCCGTTATAAGAAGATGCTTTGGCAATCCCTTTTGCCAACGTCGCAGCGCACCCCGCGTGGGCAGGCACCGACGCGCAGGATCCACTCGACGACGGCATGACGCCCGAGGCAGTGACGCCGGGAATGGAGTATCCTCGTTCGCCAGCACGCCGTGACGTGCGCCGCGGATGGCTACTCGACATCGATCTTGTAGTGATATCGCTCGATCTGCCCGGTGTCCGTTTCCGCCTCGATGATCAACTCGTCTCTGCCCAGAAAGCCAGCATTGGATTGGTAGAAGATCACCGCAACGGAAGTCTCGATTGGCGGGCATCGCGCGATCTTATCTGTCTTCAGCTTCGCCGATCGTTCCGACATCTTGCCGTGATCGGGTTGATCGATGACGCGAATGACCACGGGTCCGGAAGTGCAGTCGGGCTTCACGCGACCGAATATTCCGATTTGCGTCGGCTGCCCGGCCTTTGCCGTGGCGGTACGCTCGACGATGCGAGGCTGAGCGACTGAGAGACTGGCGACAGTGCTTGCCGCCACGAAGGCCAGCAGAAACTTGAAATTCATTCAGTCTCCTTCCGTCGCCCAGTGTGTAGGTGGAGCCAGTGTTTGAGGCGAGTTGTCGTCAGACACCGACAGTTCGCTCGAAGAAGGGCCAGTGTGAGTCGACATGGGGGCAGCGCGCGCGTTCGGCGCATCCGCGAAAGAAGTTTGTGGCAGCGGCCGTCGATCGGTTTGCATCGAGATTGGCATGCCTCACCCGCGTCACATGACCCACCAGGCGTCCAGGCCGGGTCCCGTTCACTGTGCCCAACAGCCTAGACGGGGCCGCCGCAAGTCTCAGGACGTCTCAAAAGGATCTTTGGGCAGTTTCGCTAGAGTCGTGATGCCTGGCGAGTAACCTGACCGGAACCGCTTGCTTTGGTCTCCCGATCTCACAAGCGGCTAGGCCCTGCTCGATTGACCATCGGTCGAGTGGGGCCAACTTTGCGCGTTGCCTCCACCCGGTGTCCTGGCGGGCGATCAAGTGCACCCGGCAGCGGGTGCATCAGCCCTCAACGATGGGTAAACGTGATCCCGTCATAGGGTGCAAAGGCCAGCCGATCGCGCGTGAGCAGCGACTTGCATTCCTCCTCGAGCTCCCGCGGGTCCGGCTGACGCATCGGAACTTTCGTCTCGACGAGGGCAAACTTGTAGATCCTGATCAGCACCCCATTTCGCCTGCAATCAACAACCCTTCGCATCTGCTCCTCTTGAGTGCCGGCAGCCCGTTGGCGGCTTGGCTAGGACCCTCCCTCGTCCAGTCGTCGACCCGCAATCCAAGATGACGAAATGTCGTTTTGCGTAGTCGTCGGCCCCGCGGTCCAACCGCACCAAGGGGCCCGCAAGCACCAGAGCCATCAGAGCAAGACATGCAACGGACCAATGCGGTTCGAGCGCGTCTCGAATCCCGTTCAAACATCTCTGTCGGCGCCCGGCCAAACTGGATCGCTTGGCCGGGTCAACGGGTCGGTGACGTCACACGGATAGGCCGAACTCGAAATCGGCGGCCGTGAGCGCGCTGGCAAAACCGACAAGCTTGATCGTTTGCTCGCCAGAGGTCGTGACGATCGTATCCCCGCCGACCTGAACGATGTCGAGAGCAGCGAAGTTCGCCACCCCGTTCTGCAACACGATCTTGTCGCTTCCCTGGCCGAAGCTGAGGATCTGATCCTGACCATGCGCCGCGAGATCGAAGACGAAGCGATCGCCGCCGGGCGTGCCCGACAGGACGCTGTTTCCTGCGGCGTCGAGGAAGACGTTGCCGGAATACTCGCCACCTTCGTTCTGAACGAACTGCACGCCTGTGTTGCTGCCGCTGAAATCGTTGTCGATCACATCGGTATCGGAACCACGCACGCGCAGCGCCGGCGCGACGCCGCCGGAGTCGCCTGAAAAGACGTTGCCTTCGACACGGCCGGTGACGACATCAAGCGTCACTTGGGTATTGCCTTGCAGAACGTTCTCAGCGCCTGCGCCCTCTTCGAGTCCGCCGGTGCGGCCGGTGACCTCGTTATTGGTGAAGGTCACGTCCTTCGTGTATTGGACGCTCGCGCCGCCGCCGACGACCACCAGCTGCCGGGGAAGGTCGGGAGTTGTGAACTGGGCGGAGAAGTAGCTTCCCTCCCATGTTTGCGCCGCCGGTCCCTCGCCCGCGAACGTTGCTCCCGAGAAGGTGTTGCCGTCGATCAGCAAGCCGTCGATCGCTGCGTTGTAGTTCGCCGTCAGACCGCTATCGCCGCCGGCGACGATAGTGTTGCCGATGATCGCCAGGTCTTCGGAAGCGTTGCTCCCGGCGGTGGCAGGCCCGCCGTTGATGTAGAGCGCCGCCCACTCAATGCCTGGATTGGGATTGTCCGCGCCCGTGATGGTGAAGCCGTGATTGCCGTTTCCGGCGACGCCGCCGACCGTGACGTCATCGACGCTGGCGGCGATTTCAACGGCGGCGACTCCCAAGCCCGACGTGTTCTTGATCTCGGTCAGGGTGCTGCCGAACACCGATAGCAAGGTCAAGGAATCGTCTATGACAACACGTTCGTCATAGATGCCCTGCCCGACGACGATGGTCGCGCCCGCCCCGGCGGCGTCAATGGCCTCCTGGATGCTGTCGAAGACGTCGAAGGTCGCCGCCAGATCATTGTTGAAGACCCACACTGTATTGACGGCCGCATGCAATTCGTCATCCATGTCGGCGCGATCGATACCGTGAGCGACGTCCCATGCCGCCGCCGCCAGGGACGCTTTGGCGTTTGCCTGGATTTCGGCTTCTGTTCCGACATTGCCGCTCACCACCGGACGCCCGCCAAATTCCAGGCCGACCTCGGTGCGAGGCTCCTTCTCGAAATCGGGCGGATTGCCCAGGAACTTCTGCCGGATTCCATAATTGCCGATATTGGCCAGAAGATTGTCATGCAGCGTCTGCTCGCGGAGTTCGGAATTCGGAACCCCGGCGACTTTGGTCTGGACGACATCAAGGAAGGGATCGCCACCATCCTTCAGATGCGTGGCGTACAGTTCGCCCAATCGCACGAACGCCAGGTTCGTGGAGACGTCGCTGTTGGGCCAATTCTGGTAGTACTGACCGTCCATCGTGGCCCAGAAAAGCATGAACTTGTCGGCCGAACTCATCGCACCATCGACTGTCACGCTGTTCCAAACGGCCGACGGATTGTTGTCGCCGTCCTTGGTGATGCGCGAGATGTCGATCACCGGCAGGAGCGGCTGATTGCCGACGGGAGCGACGAACGCCACGTCGGTAATGTTCAAGGCGGCTGTTCCGACAAGATTGATCGCGACGCCGTTGGCCTGATCGTCGGTGATCGACAGCCCGCCGCCCGCTTCGACTGTCAGCGCGAAGCCGCCGAGATCCGTGTCCTCCGAAAGGGAGACCGCCCCGACGACCGTCGCGGTGAGACCGCCCGTCGCCGCAATATGGCTGAGATCGACGGCTTCCTCGCCAAGACCCGTCACAACCACGGCGCCGGCACCGGTGACGACCAATTCGTCCGCTTGGCTGGCGGTGATTGTAAGAGTTACACCCGCCGGAACTTCAAGGGGGCTGGCGTCTTCGCGGATGACGCCGTTCTCCACATCCCACAGCTTGGCAGCAGCCGTGTCCGCCGGATTGTTGCCTTCCGCGAGCGGCCGGTCGCCATAATCCTTCGCTTCCTCCGAGCGTGGGTCGAGCGCGCCGAAGCGGGCGGCGATGACGCCATCCCGTAGATTTCCGAGAATATTGTCGTGCAGGGATTGCTGGCGGCCTTCGAAATTGGGAATGCCGCCGACCTTGGTCTGCACGATGTCCAGAATCGCCGGATTCCCGGCCGCCAGATACGCGACATATTCGTTGCCAAGCTGGACGAAAGCCTCATTGACGGTCACGTCGCCGTCCGGCCAGGCCGCGTAGTACTTCTGGTCCATCGTGACCCAGAACAACTTGAACTTATCGACGATATTGGGGACGTTGATGGCGCTCCAGACGGCCGACGGGCTGTTGTCGCCATTCACGCTGACGCCGGCGATGTCGATCGGCGGCAGGGCGGGATTCGCGGCGTCAAGTTCGTCAAAGCTGACGTCGATCGTCAGCTTTGCGCCGTCGGCCAGATCGATATCCGCTCCGTTCGCCTGCGCCGCCGTCAGGATCAACTCGCCGCCCGCCGCGACCTCGAACGCGTCGACAGGGCCGAAACTCGTCGCCGACAGATCAACCTCGCCCGTCACCAGGGCCGTCACGGCTCCCGTCACCGCAACGCCCGACAGGTCCGTCGTCGCCGTCAGCCCGACCACCACGACCGAGCCTGCGCCGGTCACGGCCTGACCATCAGCCTGTTCCGCCGTCAGCGTCAGAGTCGCGCCCGCTGCGACCTCGAACCTATCCACCGAACCCAGATTGCTGTTCGCCGTCACGTCGAGATCGGCCACCACCGTTGCCGTTACGGTCAGGCTATCCGCCAGGTCCGACAGGTCCGTCGCCGCCCCAAGGTCCGTCACCCGAACATTGCCTGCGCCGGACAGCGAAGCGCCATCCGCCTGCGTCGCGGGCAGTGTCAGAGTCACGCCCGCCGCGATCTTCACCGCGAGAGCGGCGAGATCGACCCCTTCCGCCAAGGTCACGTCGGCATTGAGCTCGACCGTCACGCCGCCCGCAACCGCGATCCCGGCAAGGTCGATCTCATCTGCCAGCCCGTTCAGCACGACCGAGCCTGCACCTGTCACGACAAGACCGTCGGCCTGTGCCCAGTTCAGGCGCAGCACGCCGCCCGCCGCCACCTGGAAGGCGTCGATTGGGCCGACGCCAGCCGTGAAGTCAACGTCCCCCGTCACCACCGCCGTCACCGAGAGGCTGGCGGCAAGGCCGGCAAGATCCGTGTCTGCCGCAATCGACTTCACCACGACCGAGCCTGCGCCTGCGATCGAAGCGCCGCCGACCTGCGCTGCCGACAGTGCCAACGTCCCGCCTGCCGTGATCGTTATCGCTGCGCCAAACACGCCGACAACATCGCCCGGATAGCCGCTTTGCCCGGGCAACAGGGCCACGCCTTCGGCAACGCCGACCATATCGACATTCGACGCGACGACCCCATGGAGTGCGACCCGACCCGCTCCCTGGACGGTCCGACCACCAACTTGAGCGATGGAAAGCGGCACCAGGCCAGCTGCGATCGTCAAGCTGTTCACGCCCGTGAGATCGACGCTGGTCCAGTTCGCAGTGACGACGCTGGCGGCAGTTCCCGCGCGTACGGCAAAGATCGTAACAGATCCTCCGGCCGGGACGACATCGCCGCCCGCCACCTGACCCGCAATGCCGGTGATCGTCACGGGGCCCGTGGCGACACCGTCGAAACTCAGGACGCCTTGCCCGTTTACGACGAGGCTGAACGCAGGTTCAGGCTCGGGTTCTGGCTCTGGTTCCGGCTCGATGCCGGGCACCTCAACCTCGGCCTCTTCCACCGCTTCAGCAAAATTCTCGCCGGTGAAAGCTTCACTTGCCGCGCCGACATCGCCGGCGGCGGCGCCTTCGCGCACTGCGTTGGCGGCGTTCCCCTGCGCAACCGTTTGGGCTTGGCTGATCTTGATGATGCTCGCTGCCGGATCCGAGCCGGCCACGGCTTCATCGACCGTCGTGTTGGCCGAGACGGCGATGCGGGCGACGTCGTCCACCATGCCGGCGATCGTCTCGGGATCAAGCGCATCGACGCCGGGCGTGGCCGCGAGCGCGTCCGCGATCAGGCCCTTCACGGTATCCGGGTCGCTGAGATCGAGCGTGTCCACACTCAGCAGGCGATCCCCCACCTGGTCCAGGAACATGGTGAAAAGGTCGCCGCTGTCCCCGTCCGCGACGCCGCTCCCAAGGGCCGAGGCCAATGAAGCGATGTTGACGAGCTTGGTGATGCCGGCCTGTACTTGAACGGCAAGCGCCTTCTCTGCCGCGCTGGCGTTCGGGTTGGCGATGACGCCCAGCGGGTTGAAGTTTGTCAGCTCGACATCCGCTGGCAATCCGAGCGCCTGCTTCACAATGGCCTCGGCCACCGACGGCGAGAGGCCGCCCGTCTCCTGGATGCGTGAAATCAGTGTAGTTAACGGACTCACGGTCGCGGAGCCGTCCGGCGCGCGCAGCGTGCCATCGAAGGCAATGCCGGTGACGGCATCCACGCCGCCAAAGGCGATGATGGGGCCGCCATAGCCTTGGTCGAACTCGTAGCGGCCCAGTTCGTCGGTGATTGTCGTCGGCTCGCCGACGTCCAGCACGCCGTTCTCGTTCAAATCGGCGAAAACAGTGGCTCCAGCGAGCAGGCCATCGATGACGACGCCTGAATCGGTCACCAGCTTGGCGACCACGCTCTGGGCAAAAGCGATGCCCGCGGCGAGGCTTGCCGGATCGGCGCCGACATCGACTATGGTCGCGCGTGCATCGTCGAGGTTGTCGCGTTCGCGCCAAATGGCGCCGGAGCTCTCAAATGCCTCGAGATAGGCGTTGCCGGCCTCGACCTTGTTCTTCACGGCGCC
Source organism: Reyranella sp. (assembly GCF_052439685.1). Lineage (GTDB taxonomy): Bacteria > Pseudomonadota > Alphaproteobacteria > Reyranellales > Reyranellaceae > Reyranella. Next base: position 247,137 of record NZ_JBQVQG010000001.1, on the reverse strand, counting down.
GATATCGTCGCCAAAAGCTTCGGTGACCTGGGCGCCGCTGACGATGTCGACGATAAAGTCGCCGATATTGATTCCCGCCTTGAGGCGCCCAAGGAACTGCTGGGTCCAATAGGCCAAGCCTTCGTCATCAGGGCCGCGATTGAAGAGATTGTCGTAGATGTCAATGATCAGGCCCTGGACCGCAGCCTCGCTTGCTCCTCCAGGCGCGGCCAGGACCGGGAACAATGCTTTCGCCTCATTGCTCAACCGGAACGACTCGGAAATATTCTGGAGTATCTCCTTGCCCGTCATGCCTTGGGCTACGGCAACGGCGTAGTCATTTTCCCAGTACGCCATGCCCTCTGGGTCGGGGGCGCGACCGAAATAGGCGATATATATGGTTGAAAGCTGATCTTGTGTCGAAAGACCCATAATGTCGAAACTCATCACGCCCCCTAATCTTTGCTTCCGTCTGTCTCGACGCTGCTATCGCCTGGTGCATTTTCGCGTCTGAATTTCAGTACATATGATGCTAGAAAGGGATGCGTGGACTCTACCGGCGATAGAGTAAGAATAATTCGGCACCGTCGATGTGGAAACTAGGGCGGCTGTTTCGGGCTCGATGTTCGCATGCTACGCGCGGGTCGTGCCCCGTGGTGCTGTATCTGGCAGTAGCGAGGGAGCGGCCTTGCGCGGTGACCAACGTGATGATGAACCAGCGCACGCTCGTGGAAGAAGACGCCCGATATCGATGTGCTGGCCGCGGCGAGAAGAGCGCGGTCCGGCTGGCAACGCAACGGCTACCGTGACCGGGAGGCCGGGCCGGACCAGTTGCGCAGAACGGTGATCAAATGATTCAGAGCTGGCCTGTGGAAATCGACCCTGCCTCGATCAACTCGCGCTTGCGGATAGGCACGGTCGGCCTGCGTGCACGGGTTGTCGTTGTCGCGGCCATCCTCTCTGGTGGGGCGTCGCCGTTGAAGAACGATCGCTTGCGAAGCGCCAGAGCGCCCAGCATTCAGCACCGAGTGCGTCTTCTCCCACTCTGCCTTCATGTCTCGGATTTGTTGCGAGAGGACCATGCTTTCGACCTGGTCAATATTCTCTGGAGAAGCACCGAGATCTCACTGATTGCCAGGGCGAAATCTAGTTCCCTTGGCTCTTGCATCGACATGCGGGTCCGGAGTTGATCCAGTAATTCCTGACACTTCTTTATTGCAATCGCCAACGCTCCCCTTCGAAGTCGAAGCACTGTTTCGGACGGATTTCGTCAGGGATGGCGTCCTCGTCGATTCGACAGCCCGCTATCTTCTTTCATTGCGGGATCGCATATCTCGTGCGGGGAAAGCATCTCAAGGACGCCCCCAGTCGATGGCGCATTCCCGCCAATGAGAAGACAAGGCGCGGCAAATGTGCCGACACACAACATCGACCGAGAACGCGGCGCCTTGCCTCTCGCTTGGCGTCGGCGGACTGTCAGCGCCAGAACAAGGCAAGCAGGATGATGATCGGAATCGGCACGCCGACAAGCCAAAGCAGAATTGAGCGACCCATATTATGATCTCCTTGATGCAAGTGCCGGGCAACGGGCTGGACGCCTTGAAGGTTGCGCCTGGACCATGCAACTTGGGGGGCGCCCAAACGTTCTCGCGAGGCTCACAGGAGTGGCGTGTCTTGGCTCTTCTCGATGGTCGCACAATCCTCATCGTTGAAAACGATCCAACCATAGGGCTGGATCTCCTGGCTACGCTTGCCGCCGAAGGGGCCACCCCGGTCGGCCCTGCCAACAGTGTCGAGAGCGCTTTCGCGTTGATTGCCGATCATGCGGTCGATGCTGCGATCCTGGACATCCGCCTCTACAAGGACGAGCTGGTGTTCCCGGTCGCCGACACCCTTCAGGCGTTGCGCGTGCCCTATGTCTTCGCGAGCGGCCGGTCGACCGCCCTGATGCCGCTGCGGCACGGCGACAGACCCTTCTTCGACAAGCCCTTCCGCGCGGAAGAGATCGTCGAGGCGCTGGCGAAATTGCTGGCCGGACGGAACGCCGGCTAGCGCGTTTGGAGGCTCGCGCGAATCGAAGGGGATTGAGGAGAGAATGTCTCGGTCGAGGTTGCCTCGAAGACACGACCGATTCCGATCTGGGTAAGCTTCCCGTCGCTGCGCTCGACGAGCAAGGCATCGAGGCCGTGCTTCTCCGCAAGTGCTCTGCCTTCCGTCGATCCGAGAACCATGAGTGCGGTCGACCACGCGTCGGCATTCATGCAGCTCGATGCAACGACTGAAACCGAAGCGACCGCATTGTCGACCGGACCGCCGCGCAACCGGTCCATCGTATGGGACAGCCGTGTTTTCCCGACCTCTATCCAGTGCCGGTAGTCGCCCGAGGTGGCGACGGCGGCATCCCGCAACTCGATCGTGCCGAGCGCACTGCGAAGCTCGTAGTCAGGCTTCTCCACGGCGACGTGCCACGGCGTTCCGTCCGGCTTTGCGCCGCTTGCTGCGAGTTCGCCATCCAGCCCAACCAGCCCGTCGGAGATGCCGAACGCCTTCACGGTGCGCATCATTTCGTCCACGGCAAATCCCTTGGCGATAGCCGAAAGGTCGAGGTCGACTTGTGCATGCTTGCGTGCCCGTGCGCCCGCCGCATCCAGCTCCAGGACCGTATGGGTTGGCGGCCGCCGTTCGTGAAGGGCCGCCCGGATTGCGTCCTTGTCGGGTACCGTGCCTGCGGCCCCGAAGCCCCAAGCATTGACCAAGCGCCCGACACCGATGTCGAACGCGCCTCCGGACAGGCGCCCGATCTCCAGCCCGTTGGCAAGGACCTGCATGAGTTCCCGAGGCAACGACACCCAGCTACCGGGAGAGGCGGCATTGAGGCGCATCAGGTCGCTGTCCGGCTTCCAGGTGGACATCTGGCGATCGACGCGGTCGACGGCGCGCGCCAGGGCGATGTCCAGCGCGGGTATGTCGATCGCGGGTGGGGCATGGAGGAGCGCGGACCACCGCGTCCCCATGGTTTTGCCGTTCAATGCGTGGCGACGGAGACTAGTAGACATCTTCGAGGTATCTCCCGTCGTCCTTGAGAAAGCCGGGCGTCAGGCCGGCGGGACCGAGCAGTTCGCCCAGCGCTTCCTTCACGCCGGCGGCCATCTCGCGTCCGCCGCAAACCAGGACCTGGGCGCCGGCGCCGATGAGGGTGCGCAGGCGATCGGCATCCGCACGGAGGCGATCCTGCACGTAGCCGCCCCCGCTCACGCGCGAGAACACGGTCGACAGGCTCGTCAGCCGCCTGTCGTCCAGCCATCCCTGGATCTCGCGCCGATAGAGGAAATCCGATTCAGGATCGCGCCCGCCGAAATAGAGGTGCAGGGGGCGTCGTCCACGATTGGCACGAATGAATCCCGCCAGGGGACCAATACCGGTCCCCGCGCCGATCAGGATGACGGGCTTGCGCCCGTGCATCGGACGGACGGACGGGTTGGGCTTCACGAAAGCCTCGATGTGGTCGCCGGGCCGCAAGCCATGGAGCAGGCCTGAGCAGAGGCCACCGGGATGTTTGCGCACGCAGATCTCGACGAAGCCATCGTCGGTCGAGCTGGCCAGAGAATAGGAGCGCGGCAAGGTGTCGTCCGGCAGCACGATCGCCAGCAGATCTCCGGCGGAGAACGGCGGCCAGCCCCCGCCGGCAAAACGCGCGAACGCGCTGCTGCGCGGCAAGGCGAAGCGCAGCACGCAGGTGGGCGCCTGCACCTCCGTGCCGTAGTCGATACGGTCGATGAGTGTCAGCGCATGAGTCCGCGGTCGCTCCGGCACATGCGCCAGCACCAGATCCTCGCCCAGGACGGCCGACAGGGACTTGCCCCAACGCGCGAATTCCTGCTGCGACTGACGGTCGATCGTCTCCAGGGGGAGCAACGACGTCCAGCCTCTTTGCGTCAAGGTGGCATCGACATCGCGCGCAAACCGGCAGAACTGCGGGAACTGGCGATCCCCAAAACCCAGGACGGCGAACGGGACAGGCGATGGCGCCCCGTTCCCGTCGAGGCGCTCGAGGAATGCGCCGGCGCTCGCCGGGGCCGTGCCGTCGCCATGGGTCGCCGTCAGCAGGAACATGCGCTGCGCCGCCGGATAGGAGGGCGCGACGTGGTCCATTGCGACGGTGTGGACCTTGTGGCCGCTGGCCGTCAGGGCCGTATGCAGTGTCCGGGCGAAGCCCCAGGTACTGCCTCCCTCGCTCCCGACCAGGATGACCGTATCGGCAGTCCGGGCGGGAACATTGGCGGCGATCGGCACGCGAGCACGCCGCCGCCACCACCACAGGGCGGTACCACTCACGCCAAGGACCGGAACACCGAGGGCGGTCAGCCCGAGCAGTACGCCGACCCACCACAATCCCCGGCCGGTATGCATCCTGTATATGAACTCGTAGATCCGGCGGCCGAGCGTGTGAGCTTGCCAGGCCAGCAGCTCTCCACTGGACGGGTCGACATAGCCCTCGCCATCGGCGGTCGACAGATGGAAGACGTCGGTCGGATCGGCCGGGTTGGGAAACGTCAGCTTGCGAAGCTGGCTGAGATCGATGCCGCGCAACGCATCGATCCCGGCCACCGGCAGAGCGGGACCGTTCGGCGCCATCGTCGGGAAGGCGGGCGCCTGCGCCCGGCCGTCCGGGATCAGCCCGAACGTCGTCAGCGACAGGAAGAGGGCGGTGAGCGTCGATACGATGAGCCCGGCCGTCGTCAGCCGGCCCAGATCGGCATGCAGGCGCTCCATGACACTGCCGCGCGAGCGCTCGAGAAGGCGGGCCCATCCGCCCATTCGCCGGGCCGTCATCTGCAGGCCGGACAGCGTCAGGACGAGCAACGCCAGCGCCGCCGCGCCGGCGGCCATGCGCCCGCCATCGCCCAGAAAGAAGGAGCGGTGGAGATTGGTCGTCCAGCGCTCGAATGCCGAGGGGGCGTAGGCCGAAACCGGTTCGCCCGTGGCAGGATCGACGACGGTCGCGACCGGTCCGTCGGTCCCGGCGTGGAACGCAACGACCTTGCCCGAGGGCAGCCGCTTGATTTCCTCCACGCCGGGCAGGGTGCCGGCGGTCCGCGCGGCCAGCTCGGCAACACTGATGCCGTCCGCGGGCGGTGAGATCGCCCCGGCACGGTCCAGGGCGGGCATCACCGACAGCACCGAGCCGCTGACGACGAGCGCCATCAGCGGAATGACGACGGAGAGGGCGAGAACCCTGTGAAGCCAGCGCAGCATGACATGCCTCCCGAGCGGCCTGGGCCTACATGCCGTAGGTGAAAGTCTGGATGTAGCTGCGGCCTGGCACGGGGCGGCCTGCCCCTGCGGCGGTCAAGGGAACGACGACTTCGGACGGGCTGTCGCGCATGTCCTCAGCTGCAACGTCGATGTGCAGCTTGTAGCCTGCATCGAACAGCGCGTCGGCCAGGTCCACGGTGACCTTCAGCGTGCGGCCGGCGCCGACGCTCGCGCCGGTGATGCCGTTGATCCCGGCGACGTTGCCGCGCGATGCGCGCTCCCAGCCGCTCAGGTGGCTGTAGTATTTCGACTTGGGGCCGGCCACCCACAACGTGCCCTTGTAGGCGTCCGTCGCGTCGGTCACGTAGAGCGCGAGATAGGCGCCGTTGCCGCCGTAGTTCTTGAGGGTGGTGGTCAGTGTGACGGGGCGCGCCATCGCCAATTCCGGGGCGGTCAGGGCGGTCGTCAGGGCGAGGCCGGCAAGCAGTGTCTTCATTCGCATCGTCTCTTCTCCAGCGGATCGTGTTGGCGAGCCCACACTGGAGGCAAAGACTGACGCATTGCTGAAGCGCGACGGGACTCTGCTTCAGGTCGCCGTCAGGTTGGAAATTGCGAAGCGATCGAGTTCACACGAGGCGGCGGTTACTGAATCTCCGCCTTGGGAGGCGTCGTTCCCTTGAGGAGATCGTTGGCGGGGGCTGCCGGGGCGCCCGGGAGGGGCTGTCCCGGAACGCCGCCGCGTCGTCCGTCGTCACCATCGCCGCGCCCGCTTCTGTGCTTCAAGCGGACGATGGCGAGCGATCCTGGATCGACCTTCACTGCGATCTCGCGACCGTCCGCATCAGTTCCCCTGATTTGATAGCAGCCGTCATCGACCTTGAGTCGCCGCACTGTCCAACCCTGGGTCTTCGCCATCTGCTCGACGGCTTCGCGCGGCTGCCATTGGGCCATGGGGACCTTGCAGTCGTCCTCTTTGGCCAGCGCCATGGGGGATGTCAGTGCGCTCGAAAGAATAGCGGCGATCAATATCGGCCTGTTCACGTTCCAGCCTCCCGGCAATGGTCTCGCGTCTTCTCTTGAGCCCGGTTCCTGACGGCGACCTGAAGGCGCACCTGCATTTGCTTCAGGTCAATGTCAGCTCGCCGACTATAGTTCATGCGAGGTCCGGCGAGCGGGCTCAGCAACTGACCGGACTGGGATCATGCGGGTTCTGTTGATCGAGGATGATGCGATTCTTGGCGCGGCCGTGCGCGATCAGATCGCCGCCGAGGGCCATTCCGTGGATTGGGTCACGCGGCTGGATGCGGCGCGAGACCATATCGGCAGTGCCGCCTACGATCTTCTTCTGCTGGACCTGATGCTGCCCGATGGCCGCGGCATAGGCTTCCTGCGCGACCTTCGTGCGAGGGGGAATGTTACGCCCGTCATCATCCTGACGGCGATGGACCAACTGTCCGACCGCATAGAGGGACTCAATGCCGGGGCCGACGACTACCTGGTCAAGCCCTTCGACCTCTCCGAGCTTTCGGCCCGGCTGAATGCGGTGGCGCGGCGGTATGCCGGCAATCCCAATCCTCTGGTTCACATTGGGGACCTCGACATTGATCTTGCCGCGCGCTCGATCCTGCGCGCGGGACGGAGCATCGATTTGACCGCTCGCGAATGGGCATTGTTCGAGGCTTTCGTGCAGCGTCCCGGCCAGATCCTGTCCAAGGCGCAACTGGAGGAGAGGCTGTATGCCTTCGGGGCGGAGGTGGAAAGCAATACGACCGAGGTGCATGTCAGTCGCCTGCGCAAGAAGCTCGGACATGGCATCATTGAAACCGTACGCGGCGTCGGATATCGGCTGGGACGCGCCGCGTGACGGCGCCGCGCAGCCTGCAATGGCGGATATCGCTGTGGCTGGGGGTTGGCGTTGCGCTGTTCTGGGGCATTGCCACCGTGGCGACGGCACAAAGACTTGGCCACGAGATGGACAAGGTCTTCGACAGCGCGCTCGAAGAGACGGCCCAGCGTCTTCTCCCGCTCGCCGTGCTCGATATCCTGAGCCGTGAGAAGGGCGACACTTCCCAGCGTATCGTCACGCTGAGGGACCACGACGAGTATTTCACCTACGTGGTACGCGATGAGCGCGGAGGCACGCTCCTGCGCTCGCATCATGCCGACGATTCCGTGTTTCCTCCCTTCTCGAAGATGGGATTCGTCGATACGCCGACCCACAGGGTCTACTTCGACGCCGCGTTGCAAGGCACGATCACGATCGCCGTGGCCGAGCCGCTCGCACATCGGCGCGAGGTCGCGAAGGAAGCTCTCCTGGGCCTCGCCTGGCCGCTTGCCCTGCTGGTTCCCGCCAGCCTTTTCCTCGTCTGGGCGATCGTCCGCTTGTCGATGTCGCCGATCCGGAACCTGCGAACCGCGATCGAGACACGTGGCAGCGGTGATCTCACCCCGGTGCCCGTCGCGGGTCTCCCCTCCGAGATCGCGCCGATCGCGGACGCCGTGAACCATCTCCTTCTCGGATTGGACCGCGCTCTGAAGGCCGAACGAAGTTTCACCGCCAATTCCGCGCATGAACTGCGCACACCGGTGGCTGCGGCGCTGGCGCAAACGCAAAGGCTGATCGCAGAGACAAAGGACGCGGCCTCCCGGGAGCGGGCGCACCAGATCGAGCTGGCGTTGCAGCGGCTTTCGCGCTTGTCCGAGAAGCTGATGCAACTGGCGAGAGCGGAGGGCGGCCGCCTCCAGGGCGGGGAGACGGCCGACATCGCAGGCGTCGCGAAGATGGTCGTCGACGAGATGGTGCGGAAGTCCGGCACGACCGCACGGATCGTCCTCGATGTTCCTGAAACACCGGTACCTGCCGGAATCGATGCCGACGCATTCGCTATCGTACTGAGAAACCTCATCGAAAACGGACTGAAGCACGGACGGCCCGGCCTGCCGGTGTCGATCGTTCTGTCAAAGGCCGGCGTGTTGACCGTTTCCAATGACGGCCCGCCCGTTCCGCCTAATCTGCTGTCGCGACTGCTGCAGCCTTTCGAGCGGGGCCAGACCGTCGTGGAGGGCTCCGGTCTCGGACTTGCCATCGTCAGCGCCATCGCCGCCGGAACCGGTGGTGAGTTCGTTCTGACATCGCCCTTGCCGGGAAAACAATTCGGTTTCGAGGCGAAATTCTCGGCCCCGCCTGCCGGCGCCGAGGGGCGCCGAGAGCGGAGGGCGGACCGCATGGCCAGCGGCGCCGTGAAAGGCGCGAGTTAGAACTCGCGTACCGTTGCAACGCGCTGTTGCGATGCGCGTTGGGCGCTCTGTCCAAACAATCTGACAGGAGCCGACGATGCCCACCCCCAAGGAAATCGAAGAGAAGTTCTGGTCGGCCCTGAAGTCCGACATGACCATGATGCTCGGTCTCGACGGCGTCGAGGATGGCCATGCCCGGCCGATGACCGCCCAGCTCGAGGGCGAGCGCGGGCCGATCTGGTTTTTCACGAGTCGGGAGAACGCCATCGTCGAGAAGCTCGGCGCCGGCGAGGGCAATCGCGCCATCGCGACCTTCACCTCCAAGGGGCATGACCTGTTCGCGACGGTGCATGGCGGCCTCTCGCTGGACAACAATCCGGCGGTCATCGACCGGCTGTGGAACCGCTACGTGGCGGCCTGGTACGAAGGCGGCAAGAGCGATCCGAAGCTCGCCCTGCTGCGCCTCGACCCCGAGCGCGCCGAAATCTGGCTTGACGCGTCGAGCATCGTCGCCGGCATCAAGATGCTGCTCGGCGCCGATCCGAAGCAGGATTACAAGGACAAGGTGGCGACGGTCAGCTTGCGGGGCTGAGGATGACGACCAGGATCGGGCGTATCCCCCTCGACACCCTGACAGCGATGGACCTCCGCATCGAACAGGCGACCGGCGCTCAATTGCGTCGCTGCGCAGGCAACCGGCCACGCATCGAGCGGCGGTTGCGCGCGCTCGACGACGAGGTCGACCTCGAGAGCCTGCTCGAGCGCAATGCCTCCATCGTTGCCTCCCTCGGTGTGATGGTGGGTGCAGTGGTCAATCGGCGTCTGCCCTCGATGCCCGTCTCCTGGACGGCATCGCTGGTGCAGCTTGCCGCGAGGGGGGTGCCGCTGGAATCCCTGCTGCGGCGGATGGGCGTCCGGACCTCGCGCGAGATCGAGATCGAGCGTGTGGCACTCGGGATTCTGCTGGACGATCTGGACCGGCGTCCCACTTCTTTGGGAAGCCGTCGCTTTTCTGACAACGGGTTACGGGTCGTCCGCCACTGAGGACGGCGACCCGCGCCCGTGTCAGTCGCCTGCCGCGGCCACGCCTTCGGCCGGCGGCGGTGTCGTCTTGCCCTTCTTAGCCTTGCCGCGTTCCTCGAACCGCTGAAGGACCGTGAAGAACGACGGCACGAACAGCACGGCGAGGCAGGTCGAGGCGATCATGCCGCTGAACACGCAGAGGCCCAGCGAGATGCGCGAATTGGCGCCCGCGCCGGTTGCCGTCACCAGCGGCACGACGCCCAGGATGAAGGCAAAGGACGTCATCAGGATCGGCCGAAAGCGAGTGCGGGCCGCATCGATGGCGGACTCGACGATATCCTTGCCCTCGGCACGGCGCTCGCGCGCCACCTCGACGATCAGGATGGCGTTCTTGGCGCCGAGCGCGATCAGCAGCATCAGGCCGATCTGGGTGTAGATGTTGTTGGCGAGGCCAACCGCGTTGAGCGCGATGGCAGGGCCGCTCAGCGCCAGCGGCACGGCAAGGATGACGGCGAGCGGCGCGATCCAGCTTTCGTATTGGCCGGCAAGGCAGAGATAGACCAGGAGGATGGCCAGCGCGAACACGTACAGCAGCTGGTTGCCGACGATCACTTCCTGGTAGGCCATGCCCGTCCATTCGTACCCCGTGCCGGCCGGCAGGATCGCCTTGGCGATCTGGTCCATCAGGTCGATACCTTCGCCCGAACTGAATCCCGTTGCCGGAGAGCCGACGATCGCGGCCGACGGGTAGAGATTGTAGAGGCTGATCAGCGGCGGGCCGAGCGCGGGCTGCAGCTCGGCGATGGCGCCGATCGGCACCATCTGCCCGTCGAGGTTCTTGACCTGCAGCTTCAGGATATCCTCGGGCCGCGTGCGGTACTGCGAATCGGCCTGGATGTAGACCTGCAGGCTGAGGCCGAACTTGTTGAAGCGGTTGACGAAGGACGAGCCCATGTAGCTTGACAGGGTCGTGAAGACGTCGCCGACCGGCACGCGGAGAGACTCGGCCTTCACGCGATCGACCTCGATGCGGACGTGAGGCGCGCCGGAGCGGAACGAGGTGACGAGGTTGGAGAGCGCCGACTGCGTGCTGGCGTTCTTGATCATGGTGTCGGTGATGGCCTGCAGCTTGGCATAATCGAAGCTGCCGTCCTTCTGCTCGACCTGCATCTGGAAGCCGCCGGCATTGCCGATACCCTGGATGGCGGGCGGCACGATGACGAAGGCACGGCCATCCTGCAGGACCTTGAGCTTCTCCATCAGGCCGAGCACGATCGAGCGCAGGTCCTGGTCCTTGGCTTTCAGGCGCGTGTCCCAATCCTTGAGGATGACATAGGACACCGCGGCGTTTGCCAGGGAGGAGTTGCTGTCGAGCACCGACATGCCGCCCAGCGCGACCACATTCTCGACGCCCGGTGCCGCCATGGCGATCTCGGCGGCCTGTCGCAGCGTGACGCCCGTGCGCTCGAGCGAGGCACCGTCCGGCAGCTGCACGCCGATGATGAGATAGCCCTGGTCCTCGTTGGGAATGAAGGCCGTCGGCAGGCGCGCGACGCCCCAGCCGCCGATGCCGGCCGCGACCAGCGCCAGCAGCACCATCAGTCCGGCCCGGTGGACCATGAAGCCGACCAGCCCGGCATAGGCGTCCTCGATCTTGCCGTAGACCTTGTTGAAGCCGCGGAAGAAGACGTTGCGCTTCTCGGGCGGGGTCGCGGCCCGCAGCCACATCGCGCACTGGGTGGGCTTCAGGGTGGCGGCGTTGACGGCGCTGATCAGGGCCGTGGCGGCGATCACCAGCGCGAACTGCGCGAACATCTGGCCGGTCAGGCCGGGCAGGAAGGCGGCCGGCAGGAACACCGACATCAGCACCAGGGTGATGCCGATCACGGGTCCGAACAGCTCGTCCATCGCCTTGATCGAGGCGTCGTGGGGCGTCAGGCCCCGTTCGATGTGATGGGCGACGCCCTCCACGATCACGATCGCGTCGTCGACCACGATGCCGATCGCCAGCACGATGCCGAACATGGTCGTCGTGTTGATCGTGAATCCCAGCGCGGCCATGGCGGCGAAGGCGCCGATGATCGTCACCGGGATCGTGGTCGCTGGCACCAGCATGGCGCGCCAGTCCTGCAGGAAGATCACGATCACGATCAGGACGAGGATGCCGGCCTCGATCAGGGTCATGAAGACCTCGTGGATCGACGCCTTCACGAACAGCGTCGTGTCGAACGGCACCTCGTAGGCGAGGCCGGGCGGAAAGGACTTCGCCAGTTCGGCCATCTTGGCCTTCACGCGGTTGGCGACGTCGAGCGCATTGGCGTCGGGCAGCTGATAGATCGCGAGACCCGAATTGGGCTTGCCGTTGATGTGCGAGGTCTGGGAGTAGGTCTGGGCGCCCAGCTCGACGCGGGCGACGTCGCGCACCCGCACGATCCTGCCGCCATTGCCCTGCTCGGCCTTGACGATGATGTTGCCAAATTCCTCGGGCGTGCTGAGGCGTCCGACGACGTCGATCGTGTACTGGAAATCCAGGCCCTTGGGCGCTGGCGGCTGGCCGACCTGGCCCGCCGTCACGTCCTGGCTCTGCTGCTGGATGACCTTGCTCACGTCCGCCGGCGTGAGGCCGAACGTGTAGAGCTTCTGCGGATCGAGCCAGACGCGCATCGAGTACTGGCCGACACCCAGCACGTTGACGTTGCCGACGCCGGGCAGGCGCGCGAGCTCGTTGACCAGATTGATGGTGGCGTAGTTGCTGAGATAGAGGCTGTCGTAGCGCTGGTCGGGGGAGGTCAGGGAGACGATCTGCAGGATCGACGTCGATTTCTTCTGGACGACGAGGCCCTGGGCCTGCACCGGCATGGGCAGCGAAGCGAGCGCCGCGCTGACCTGATTCTGCACCAGCACCTGCGCGAAATTGAGGTCGGTGCCGATCTCGAACGTCACCGTGAGCGTGTAGGTGCCGGAGTCCGTGCTGTAGGACTGCATGTAGATCATCTTCTCGACGCCATTGACCTGCAACTCGACCGGCAGGGCAACGTCGTTGACGACGACGGCAGCACTCGCGCCCGGATAGGTCGTGGTGACCTGGATCGTGGGCGGCACGACGTTTGGATATTGCGCGATCGGCAAGGTGGCCAGTGCCACGCCGCCGATCAGCACGATGACGATGGCGAGGACGTTGGCCAGAACTGGCCGGTTGATGAAGAAGGCGGAAATCATGGCTGCGCTCTCCCGCCGGTCACTTGGGCGCGGCTGGGGAGGCGGCTGGGGGCGCGGCGGGGGGCGCGGCAGGAGTGCCGTCGGTCGTTGCCTGGACCGTCGTCAGCTTGGGAATGACCTTGCCGCCGGGAATGGCGGCGCCGTTGGTGCTGAGCACGACCTGGTCGTCCGGCTTGAGGCCCGTCGAAATCACGCGCAGGCCGCTGGCGAGAAGCTGGCCGGTGGTGACGCGGGTCTGGACGACGACATTGTCCTTGTTGACGGTCAGCAGGTACTTGCCGGCCTGGTCCTCGGCGATCACGCGGTTGGGTACCAGCAGGGAGGCCGTCGCCTCCAGCCCTTGAGGCACCTTCACGCGCACGAAGAAGCCGGGAATGAGGGCGCGCGTCGGATTGTTGAAGAGTCCGCGGACCAGAATCGTACCGGTCGTCGCGTCGAGTTCCGGCGACACGTAGTTGAGGAAACCCTTGTGGGGGAAGCCCTCCTCGTTCATCAGGCCGATTTCCAGCGGAACCTTGCTGAGTTCCTCGGGGTCGAGACGGCGATCCTTCAGGTTCTGACGGATCTGCAGCACGTTCTGTTCGCTCATGGTGAACGTGACGTAGATCGGGTCCAGCTGCACGATCGTGGCGAGCTTGGTGGCGGTCGACGCGCCGACCAGCTCGCCGACCGAGATCAGATGCTTGCTGACGATGCCGTCGAACGGCGCGAGGACCGTCGTGTAGCCGAGGTTGGTCTGGGCGATCGTGAGGTTGCCCTCGGCATTCTCGACATTGGCCCGCGCATTGTCGCGCTTGGCCTTGGCGGTATCGAAGGTGTTCTGCGCCGAGACGTTCTGGCGCAGCAGGGTCTCCTGGCGGGTGAACTCGGCTTCGGCCTGCACGAGCGAGGCCTTGGCGCCGTCGAGCTGAGCTTCGGCCTCCTTGACCTTGGCCTTGTACATCGTCTGCTCGATGCCGAAGAGCTTGTCGTCCTTCTTCTTTACGGAGCCGTCGACATAATCCTGCGAGACGAGGAAGCCCTCGACGCGGGCGACGAGGTCGACGGTCGCGAAGGCCACCGTGTTGCCGGTGAGCACCTCGAAGGGCGCCACCTCCTGCTTCACGGGCACGCCGACGCTGACCTCGGCCGGGGGCGGGGGCTGGAACTTGTTCTCCTGCTTGCAGCCGGCCAGCAGCCCGGTCAGCGCGATCGCCGTCAGGAAGGGCACCAGCGCCCGAAATTGTCTTGGGACTGCAAAAACTACGGCTTCATCGCTACGATTCGACATGTTTCCGACGATGCTCCCCGCGACGCAGAGCCCAGCGTTAGCGCATCCCCTGCAGGATTGCCACCGCCCAGGGGCATCACAGGCGGTTGAAGAGCAGCGACAGATTGTTTGCCGGCATCTCGATAATGTCGGGCGCGGAAAAGCCCTGCGCGTCGGTCCGTTCGATGACGGACTCAAGGTCGCGCACGCCCCATGCGGGATTGCGCCGCTTGAGGTCGGAGTCGAACGTCTCGTTGCTGGGCGCCGTGTGCCGCCCGCCACGCCGGTAAGGTCCGTAAAGGAAGAGCAGCCCGCCGGGAGGCAGCAAACGGCTGGCGCCGGCGATGAGTCCAACCGCGGCCTCCCAGGGCGCGATGTGAATCATGTTGCAGCAGAGCACGGCGTCGGCCCGCTCGACGGGCCATGCCGACCTGGTCACGTCGACCTCGAGCGCCGGGCGCACGTTGGCCAAGCCCAGCGTCCGCACCCAGTCGTCGACGCTGGCGCGGGCACCGGCGTCGGGGTCGCTCGGCTGAAAGGTGAGTTCGGGCCGGGCAGCGGCATAGTGAACGACATGTTCGCCGGTGCCGCTGGCGATCTCGAGCACGAGACCCTCCTTGGGCAGGCGCGGCTGCAGCACGTCGAGAATGGGTTGCCGGTTGCGGGCTGCCGCCGGTGCTTCGCGCTTCATCGTGCCTCCTGGATCGCTTGCCAGATCCGCGCGGGGGTCGCGGGTCCGTGGAAGCCTTTCACGCCCAGCGTGGCCAGCGCGTCAAGGATGGCGTTGGCGATGGCGGGGAAGGCCGCGATGGCGCCGGCCTCGCCGCAACCCTTCACGCCCAGCGGATTGGTCGTGCAGCGCGTGGGATTGAAGCCCAGGTCGAACGATGGCAGGTCGTCGGCGCGTGGCAGGGCATAGTCCATGAAGGACGCCGCCACCATCTGGCCCGAGGCGCTGTCATAGGCGGCAAGCTCCATCAGCGCCTGGCCTGCGCCCTGGGCCATGGCGCCGTGCGCCTGGCCGGTCGCGATCATGGGATTGACCAGCACGCCGTAATCGTCGACCGCCGTATAGCGCGCCAGGTCGACCTTGCCGGTGTCGCGGTCGATCTCGACCTCGACCACGTGCGCGCCGTTGGGGAAGGTCATGTGTTCGCGTTTCCAGGCGTGGAACGTGTCGAGCGGCGCGCCCTTTTCGCGACCGAGCGCCGCCACCTCGAGCAGGCCGATGCCGCGGTCGGTCCCCGAGACCACGAAGCGCCCCTCGTCGAAGCGCCCCTCCTCGAAACGCCCCTCCTCGAAACGCCCGTCCTCGAAACGCCCGTCCTCGAAACGCCCGTCCTCGAAACGCCCGTCCTCGAAACGGATGTCCGTTTCCGACGCTTCGAGCGCATCCGCCGCCAGCACCGTGCCTTTGGCGATGATCTCGTCCGAGGCCCGCCAGATCGCCGTACCGCCCATGTAGGTCGCGCGCGAGCTGCCGTGGCCGCCGCCGAACGGGATCGCGTCGGTGTCGCCCTGCACGAGGCGGATGCGGGCGTTGGGCACACCCAGCCGTGTGCTGAGGATCTGCGGGAAGGTCGTTTCGTGGCCCTGGCCGATATGCTGCGTGCCGGTGATCAGCGAGATCGTGCCGTCGGCTTCGAAGCGCACGTCGACATTCTCGTCGGGCGGGCCGCCCGTCGCCTTGATGTGATAGGCGAAGCCCAGCCCGCGCAGCCGGCCGCGTTCCTCGCTCTCGCGCCGCCGCGCCTCGAATCCCGCGCGATCGGCACGAACCAGCGCAAGGTCGAGCGATTCGGCGAAGTGGCCGCTGTCGACCTCGAAGCCGAACGCATTGGTCATCGGCATCGCCTCGGGCGGCACCATGTTCGATCGCCTGAGGTCGGCGCGGTCGAAGCCGGTCTGGCGGGCTGCGGCATCGATCAGCCGTTCGACGACGTTGATCGCCTCGGCGAAGCCTGGCCCGCGCGTCACGCCGATCGGTGCGGTGTTGGTGACGACCGCCACGACATGCAGCGCGATCGAGGGAATGCGGTACACCGAGCCCTGCAGGTGGATGTACTGGAAGGTCTGCACGCCGCCGCCGGCACCGGCCATGTAGGCGCCGAGATTGGCGAGGCTCGAAATCCGGAGGGCGAGGAACCTGCCCTGGGCATCGAGCGCCAGCGACGCCCTGGCCTGCATGTCGCGAGCGGCATGATCCGACAGGAAGACTTCGCTGCGGCTCGCGATCCATTTCACCGGCCGGCCGACCCGGCGCGCCGCCCACAGGATCAGCGCGTGTTCGACATAGGCGAAGTTCTTGGCGCCGAAGCCGCCGCCCACGTCGGGCGCCACGAACCGCACGTCCTTCGGCTCGGCGCCGAGCGAGCGGGCGACGTGATTGCGGTTGATGTGGATGTTCTGGCTGGAGACGTGGAGCGTGTAGCGGCCGGTCGCGGGATCGAACGTGCCGACGCCGCCCCGCGGCTCCATCGGGTTCATCACGATGCGATGGTTGTCGAGGTCGAGCGACACGACATGCGCCGCCGCGGCGAAGGCGGCTTCGGTACCTGCCGTGTCGCCGGTGTGCCAGTCGAGGCAGGTATTGCCGGGAATCTCGTCCGCAAGCTGCGGCGCATCCGGTGCACGGGCGGCATGGGCCGAGGCTACAGCCGATAGTGGCTCGTAGTCGACGATCACCAGCTCCGCCGCATCGAGGGCCTGCGCGTGCGTCTCCGCCACGATCAAGGCAACCGGCTCACCGGCGAAACGTACTTTGTCGGAGGCCAGCAGCGGCTGGGCTGCGAAGGCGAAGGGCTCGCCCGTTTGGACGTTCGCTTCGGCATAGGGTCGCAGCGGCTTCAGCCCGTCCACCATTGCCTCGGCGGCGGTGAAGACGGTCAGGACGCCGGGAGCCGCGCGGGCGGCTGTAGCGTCGATCGACCGGATGAGCGCATGGGCGTGCGGGGAGCGCAGCACGACGGCGTGGGTCAGCCGCTCGAATTTCAGATCGTCGAGATAGGCGCCGTGTCCGGTGACGAAGCGCGCGTCCTCGCGCCGCCGGGGCGAGTCCCCCATCCGTTCGATTGTCATGTGCGCAGCGTCTCCGCGTTCTGGGCCTGGCGCTTCTCGTCCCACCAGTCACGCATCTGGAGGCCCCAATAGGCAAGCTGCGTCGCCGCACGGCCGGCGGGCCCCCCGGCCCAGCCGGTGCCGAAGGGCGCGAACAGGCGGCAGCGCGACGGGTCGCCCAGGATGCCCGCCGCGACCGCATCGGCGCCAGCGGCCGTCTGGGCGACGCCATGACCGCCGAAGGCCGAGCAGACCCAGAGCCCGGGCTCGATCTCGCCGACCTGGGGCATCTTGTGTGGCGCGTATCCCATGATGCCGGGCCAAGCATAGGCGATGTCGATCTCGCCGAGCTGCGGATAGACCGAGAGAATGTCGCTCCGCATCATGTCGCGCAGCCGCCGCGGCTCCGTCGTGTCGGTCGTGATGCGGCCGCCCCACAACAGGCGGTCGCCATCGACGACGCGGTAATAGTCGCCGGCGCGGCGCGTGTCGGAGATCGCGCCGGTCCAGCGGATCGCTTCGCCGAGGCGGGGCCCGAGCTTCGCGGTGACGGCGACATAGGTCGCCACGGGTAGCACCGCCCGCGCGATCCGCGGCTGCACGGCGCCGAGATCGGCATTGCCGGCCAGTACGATGTGCTGCGCTTTGATGGTGCCGTGCAGGGCGCGAAGTCGCCAGCCGCTGCCGTCGCGCGTGAGCCCGACGGCTTCCGTCCGCTCGCAGACCTTGCCGTCCATCCGTTCGATATCGTCCGCCAGCGTCAGCGCGAAGTTGAGCGGGTGGATATGGAACGAGGTCGGGTCGTGGATCGCCTGATGGTAACGCATCGTGTCCAGGACGCTGCGTGTGCGCTCGGTCGGCCAGGGTTCGAACGAAGCGCCAAGTTGCTCCGCCAGTTTCCGTGTGCGGTCGGCGAAGCCCGCGCCCTGGTCGGTGCGCGAAACGCTGAGCTTGCCGTTGCCCATCAGGATGTCGGGCCGGCCGAGCTCTCCGATCGCGTCGCGCACGATCGCGACGCCGCGCTGCGACTGGGCATAGAGGCGGCGGGCATGATCGAGTCCCAGCCGGTCGATCAATGCGCCGGATCGCTGGGCATAGCCCGGCCCGACGAAGCCGCCGTTGCGGCCCGAGGCGCCCCAGCCGATGCGCTGGCGCTCCACCAGGAGCACCCGCTTGCCCTGCTGCGCCAGCAGTCGCGCCGTGTGCAGGCCCGCGAAGCCGCCGCCCACGACTGCGACATCGGCCTCTTCCTGTGAGGCGAGCGGCGCGCGCATCGTGTCCGCGTCTCGCGTGGCGGCATACCAGCTGGCCGGATAGTCGGATTCGGTCATTTGCATTCTTCTCCGCGAGAAGAGGTGCCATGGGAAGGCTTGCGCGGCCACCTCCTCTCCCGCACTAATTTTGCCGGAGACTTTCTACCCGCTTGCGCAATTCCGGAGGATACATGTCGGTCGATTTCGATGCGGTGATCATCGGCGCAGGGTTTGGCGGCATGTACATGCTGCACAAGCTCCGCCAGAAGGGCTTTACGGCGCGCGTGTTCGAGGCCGGCAAGGGCGTGGGCGGGACCTGGTACTGGAACCGCTATCCCGGTGCGCGCTGCGACGTCGAGAGTGTCCAGTATTCCTATCAGTTCTCGCCCGAGCTGGAGCAGGAGTGGGAGTGGAGCGAGCGCTACGCCACCCAGCCCGAGCTGCTGCGCTACGCCAACCACGTTGCCGACCGCTATGACCTGCGCCGCGACATCCGCTTCGAAACGCGGGTGAGCAAGGCGACGTTCGACGAGACGGCCAACCTGTGGCGGGTCGAGACCGAGAAGGTCGACGGCCGCCCTGGCGACAAGATCACGGCCCGCTTCGTGATCACCGCGATGGGCTGCCTGTCCTCGCCCAACACGCCGAAGATCCCCGGTCTCGAGGATTTCAAGGGCCCGACCTATCACACCGGCAACTGGCCCCACGAGGGTGTCGACTTCACCGGCAAGACGGTGGGCGTGATCGGCACCGGCTCCTCGGCGATCCAGTCGATTCCGGTGATGGCCGAGCAGGCGAAGCATCTCACCGTGTTTCAGCGCACCGCCAACTACACGGTGCCGGCGCACAACAAGCCGCTCGACCCCGACTATGTGCGCGAGGTGAAGGCGAACTATCCCGAGATGCGCAGGCGCGCCAAGACCAAGCCGGCCGGCATCGACTTCACGATCAATCCCGCCTCTGCCGCCGAGACGCCGGAGGAAGAGCGCAATCGCCAGTTCCAGGCACGGTGGGACTATGGCGGCCTGGGCTTCATGGCCTCCTTCTCCGATCTTCTACTGAACGACGATTCGAACAAGGCCGCGGCCGATTTCGTACGCGCCAAGATCGGCGAGGTGGTGAAGGACCCGATGACCGCGGCGGCGCTGGTGCCGAAGAACATCATCGGCTGCAAGCGGCTGTGCGTCGACACCGGCTACTGGGCGACCTTCAACCGTCCGAACGTGACGCTCGTCGACATCAGCGACGAGCCGATCGAACGCATCACGCCGACCGGTCTGCGCGCCAAGGGACAGGATTTCACCTTCGACTGCCTGGTCCTGGCGACCGGCTTCGACGCCATGACCGGCGCGCTGCTCAAGGTCGACTTCCGGGGTCGGGGGGGCGTCACCCTGAAGGAGCGCTGGAACGAGGGACCGAAGACCTATCTCGGCCTGACCGTGGTGGACTTCCCTAACCTGTTCATGATCACTGGCCCGGGCAGCCCCTCGGTGTTGACCAACATGCTGCCCTCGATCGAACAGCATGTCGATTTCATCGCCGACTGTCTCGAGGCGCTGCGCGCCAAGGGCAAGACGGTGATCGAGCCGGTGCCGGAGGCGCAGGAGGAATGGGTCGGCCATGTCGGCGACGTATCCAACATCACCCTGCGCTCGACCTGCAGCTCCTGGTATGTCGGCGCCAACATCCCGGGCAAGCCGCGCGTGTTCATGCCCTATATCGGTGGCCTGCCGGCCTACATCCAGGCCTGCGAGAAGGTGGTCGCCAACGGCTACGAGGGCTTCGCGCTGGCCTGACCGCTCTTCAGTCCCGCGTTAGACCAAAATGCCCTCTCCCCCCGCGTTGACGCGGGCGGAGAGGGCGCTCTGGATATGGAAGTATCGTCATGGATCGTTGACGATGCACGCGTGCGATCTTAGTGTTAACCGATAGGTTAACTTAAGCGGTGCGAAGCGAATGCGGAAGCTTTTGAAGATCGTCGGCGCGGTCCTGCTGGTCGCCGTCGCCGCGATCCTGATCTACGCCTCGACCCGGCCCGATTCGTTTCGCGTCGAGCGCTCGACGGCGATGAACGCGCCGCCTGAGAAGATCTTCCCTTATATCGACGGGCTGAAGCGCTGGGCCGAATGGTCGCCCTACGAGGGCCGTGATCCGGCGATGAAGCGCACCTACGGCGGCGCCGAGAGCGGCAAGGGCGCCGTCTACGAATGGGACGGCAACGACAATGTCGGCAAGGGCCGCATGGAGATCGTCGAATCGACGCCGCCCAGCAAGGTGGTGATCAAGCTCGATTTCCTGAAACCCTTCGAAGGTCACAACACGGCCGAGCTGACGGTGCAACCGAAGGGCGGCCAGACGATTGTCACTTGGGCGATGTACGGTCCCAGCACTTTCATGACCAAGCTGATCGGTACCTTCATGGACATGGACGACATGATCGGCCGGGATTTCGCGGCCGGATTGGCGAAGCTGAAGACCGTCGTCGAGAAGTGAAATCACGCTTGTCGAGGAGGATCACATGAACCGCACATTGCGCACGCTCGCCGTCGTTCTGGCGATGAGTCCGGTGATGGCGCTGGCCCAGGCGCCTGCAACCCTGCCGCCGGGAGTCTTCGCCGCGGAGCGCGATATCGCGCTGGCGACGGCCGGCACCTATACGCTCGACGAGCAGCATACGGCAGTGATCGTCCGCGTCTCCCATATCGGCTATTCGCAGAGCGTGTTCCGCTTCGATCGCGCCAAGGGATCGCTCACCTGGAATCCGGCGGCGATCGAGACGTCGAAGCTCTCCGCCTCGGTCGAGACGGCCTCCATCACGACCAACGTGAAGGGCTTCGCCGAGGAGCTGGCGGGCGACAATTTCCTGAAGTCGAAGGCCTTTCCCGAAGCCACCTTCGTCTCGACGTCGTTCAAGCCGGTCGACAAGACGCGCGGCAAGGTCGAGGGGCAGTTCACCTTGATGGGCAAGACCAGGCCGGTCACCTTCGACGTCGAACTCGGCGGCGCGGGCAAGGGGTTCGAGGGCAAGCCGCGGATCGGCGTCCATGCCGTCGCGACGATCAATCCGCAGGATTACGGGCTGCCGGCGCCGTTTACCGATCCCATCCAGATCCAGATCGATACCGAATTCGAGAAAAGCCAGTAACCGGGGAGGATGAAATGGCGGTTCAGCCTTATCTGTTTTTCAACGGCCGTTGCGAGGAAGCGCTCGCCTTCTACAAGGAGAGGCTCGGCGCCAAAGTCGAGATGATGATGCGCTTCAAGGAGAATCCCGACGCGGGCGCCATGGAGCACATGAAGGTGAATCCCGAGGCCGTCATGCACGCCAGTCTGCGGATCGGCGATGCGATGATCATGTGTTCCGACGGTATGGGCGGCGACGGCAGGACGAACTTCCAGGGCTTCTCTCTTGCCTTGGATGTCGCGACCGAAGCGGAGGCCGACAGGGCCTTCGAGGCGCTGGCCAGGGACGGCCAGATCCAGATGCCGATCGGCAAGACGTTCTTCTCGCCGCGCTTCGGCTGCGTCGCCGACAAGTTCGGCGTTTCGTGGATGGTGATGGTGCCGCAGCCGATGTGAGCGTCGCGATCTTGAAAAACGAAAAGGCCCGGCGGAGTGATCCGCCGGGCCTTTCTGCTTGAAGCAATATCTACTTCTTCTCGATGTTGGCCGAGCGCAGCGGCACGCCGAATTCGCGGCGGCAGACCTCGGCCAGAACCTCGACGCCCTTGCGGATCGTCTCGGGCTCGGGATTGGCGAAGCAGAGCCGCAGGCGCGAGCGGGCATAGTCCTTGTTCGTCGACCATTCCTGGCCGGGATTGAGCGAGACGCCGGCGGCCAGGGCGGCCTGGGCGAGCTTCGTCGTGTCCACGTTGTCGGGCAGCTTGATCCATAGATAGATGCCGCCCTCGGGATCGCCGAACTCGGCATCGGTGCCGAACTGCTCGGCCAGCGCCTCGCGCAGGACCTGCAGCTTGGCTGCCAGGGTCTTGTTGAGCTTCGGCACGTGATTGGCGAAATGCTGCGTGCAGAACTCCGCTAGCACCATCTGTTCGAGCGCGCCGGAGCCCGCATCCTGCTTGAGGCCGAGAATGCGGCCGAGAATGTCCCACTTGGCCACGATGTAGCCGACCCGTAGCGCCGGCGCGATCGACTTGGAGAAGGAGCCGACGAAGATGACGCCCTCGCCCTTGGCCATGGCGTAGAGCGATTTCGGGCGCTTGCCGCTCCAGATCAGGTCGGAATAGCACTCATCCTCGAAGATCATGACGCCGTACTCGGCGGCGATCTTCAGCAGTTCGGCACGCCGCGCCTCGCCCATGATGGCGCCGGTCGGATTCTGCACCGTCGGGATCGTGTAGATGTACTTGGGCTTGATGCCCTTCTGCTTCAGCTCTTCGAGCTTCTGCTTCAGCACGTCGAGCCGCAGGCCCTCGTCGTCGAGCGGGATGCCGATCACGTTGGCGCCCAGCTTGTTCAGCTTGGTCAGCGCGCCACCATAGGTCTCCTGCTCGATGATGACGGTGTCGCCCTTCCTCACCAGCAGGCTGTTGATCAGGTCGAGGCCCTGCATCGATCCCGAAGTAATCAGGATCTCGTCCGAGGCGCACTCGATGCCGGCATGGTCCTTGAGTTTGGCCGAGAGGAACTCCCGCAGCGGCTTGTAGCCCAGTGGCCCGCTGTTGAGGCCGTAGGTCGCGAGCGTCGCGCCCTCGCGCCTCAGCACCGAAGTCGCGGCATCGATCAGGGCCTGGACGGGCACATTGCCTGCGTCGTTATGGCCGCCGATGAAGTTGTACTTCGGGAATCCGTTCCACTTGGCGGCGGGAGCGGGTGTGCCGGGCGCCAGCAGGGGCGCGAAATCGAACGGAGCGGTCATGGTCGTTTCCTCTTTGGTTGGCCAATTGCTGGGCCAACCAAAGAGGATTCGCAACAGGTTTGCGCTCGCTCAGGCCGTCGCGCGGAACGAACCGGCATGGGCCATGTCCCAGGCCCGCCGCCACCTCTTGTCGCTCGTGCCCGACACGAGCTCGTTCTCGGCCAGCGCCGGATAGAGATCGGCATAGGTCGCCACGACGCTCGGCGAGACGCGGCGGGTGATATGGATGGGCTTGAAGTCCGTGGGATGGTCGAGGCCCGCGGCGGCGGTGAGCTCGGCCAGCTCCTGCAGGGTGGCGCGATGGAAGTTCGCCACCCTCTCCATCTTGTCCGGCACGACCAGGGCGCGCTGGCGCGTCGGGTCCTGGGTCGCGACCCCGGTGGGGCAGCGGTCGGTGTGGCAGGACTGGGACTGGATGCAGCCTACTGCGAACATGAAGCCGCGCGCCGAGTTGCACCAGTCGGCGCCCAGCGCCATCGCCCGGATGATGTCGAAGGCGGTGATGATCTTTCCGGCGACACCGATCTTGATCCGGTGGCGGGCGCCGATTCCCACCAGGGCATTCTGCACGAGGTGCAGCCCCTGACGCATCGGCTTGCCGACATGGTCGAGGAACTCCATGGGCGCGGCGCCGGTGCCGCCCTCCTTGCCGTCGACGACGATGAAGTCGGGATAGATGCCGGTCTCCAGCATCGCCTTGCAGATCGCCAGGAACTCCCATTCGTGGCCGACGCAGAGCTTGAAGCCGGCGGGCTTGCCGCCCGAAAGGCGGCGCATCTCGGCGATGAATTTCATCATCTCGATGGGTGTCGAGAACGCCGTGTGGTGGGAGGGAGAGATGCAGTCCTCGCCGACCGGCACGCCGCGCGTCAGGGCGATCTCCTCGCTGACCTTGGGCGCAGGGAGCACGCCGCCATGGCCGGGCTTGGCGCCCTGGCTGAGCTTCAGCTCGACCATCCTGACCTGCGGGTTGGCCGCTCCGGCCGCGAACCGCTCGGCCGAGAAGGTACCGTCGGCGTTACGGGCACCGAAATAGCCGGAGCCGATCTCCCAGATGATGTCGCCGCCGCCCTCGCGGTGATAGGGGCTGTAGCCGCCCTCACCGGTATCGTGGGCGAAGCCGCCGAGCTTGGCGCCGCCGTTCAGGGCGCGGATGGCGTTGGCGCTGAGCGCGCCGAAGCTCATCGCCGAGATGTTGAAGATCGAGGCGGAATAGGGCTGCGTGCAGTCGGGCCCGCCGATGGAGATGCGGAACGGCTCCCGGCTGACCGGCGTCGGCGAGATCGAGTGCGTCATCCACTCGTAGCCCTCGGCATAGACGTCGTAGTTGGTGCCGAACGGCCGCACGTCCAGCACCAGCTTGGCCCGCTGATAGACGATCGCGCGCCGGTCGCGCGGAAACGGCAGGCCGTCCTTCTCGCCCTCGAAGAAATACTGGCGCATCTCGGGCCGGATCGCCTCGAAGATGAAGCGCATGTGCGCCGCGATCGGATAGTTGCGCAGCACCGCGTGCCTGGTCTGGAAATAGTCATAGAGGCCGACAAGGGCCAGGAAGAGGGCAAGGGCGAACCCGACGCCGATCCACCACGAGCGGGGATCGACGGCCCAGGCGATGCCCAGCAGAACGGCGAAGGTCGTCGCCAGCGTCCAGGTGATGAATCGCGGCGTGAGCGGCAGCGGCATCGATTTCATTCGGTTCCCTCAGGCTTCATGGGCGGGCCGGGTGCCCACCATCACTCTATCGCACTTAACTGCGTTCGAATGACACGCTCTTGACGACCGCGTAAACCGGCCGCCCGGGGGCCAGCGCCAGCCGATCGACCGATTTGGCGGTGAGTCGGGCCATCAGGACGGCGCCGTTGCAGTCCAGGCGGATATCGGCCTGCGCACGGGTCGTCGGGCTGATCGACGCGATCTTCCCGGCCAGCACGTTCAGCGCGCTGATGTCGACGGGCGGCTGCAGGCTCAGCATCACGTCGCGGGAGCGGATATAGGCACGGACCGGCGCGCCGACCGGCGCATTGAGGCGCGGCACCTGCAGTTCGCCCGCGGCACTTTCCAGAACCGAGAGGTGGAACGTCTCGTCGTGGCGGACGATCCTGGCGTCCAGCACGGCGCCGCCATCGGTGGCGTCGGCCATCGGCAGGATGTCCTGGACAGGCCCGACGGCCGTCACCGTGCCGTCGCTCATGATCACCACCGTGGTGGCGAGCCGCGCCACCTCGGCGACCGAGTGGCTGACATAGAGGATCGGCACGCCGGCTTCGTCGCGCAGCCGTTCGATGTAGGGCAGGATCTCGGCGCGCCGCGCTTCGTCGAGCGAGGCGAGGGGCTCGTCCATGAGGACCAGCCGCGGCCGCGCGAGCAGGGCCCGGCCGATGGCGACCCTCTGCTTCTCGCCGCCCGACAGCGATTCCGGATGACGCTCCAGCAGATGGCCGATGCCCAGCAGCTCGACCACCGAGCCGAGATCGGCTGCCGCGCCGCCGCTGCCGCGCGCGAACCAGCGCCCGTAGAGCAGGTTGCGCCGCACGCTGAGATGCGGGAACAGGCGGCTGTCCTGAAAGACATAGCCGATGCGCCTCTTGTGCGCGGGCACGAAAAGGCCGTGCTCGGTGTCGATGAGGGCCTGACCGTCGATGGCGATCCTGCCATGGTCCGGGCGGATCAGTCCGCCGACGATGCTGACCAGGCTGGTCTTGCCGGAGCCCGAGCGGCCGAACAGGGCCGTCAGTCCCGGCGCGGCCGTGAAGCGGGCCTGGAGCCTGAACTGGCCGCGCCTGTGATCGACGTCGACCTCGAGGCTCATGCCGTCTGCCGCCGTGCGCCGATGCGCTTGGCCAGAAGTTCGGACCCGAGCAGCGCCAGCATCGAGATGGCGATCGACACCAGGGTGAGCCGCATCGCGGCGGCGTCGCCGCCCGGCACCTGGGTCAGGGTGTAGATCAGGGCCGGCAGCGTCTGCGTTTCGCCGGGAATGTTGGAAACGAAGGTGATGGTGGCGCCGAACTCGCCCATCGACTTGGCGAAGGCCAGGATCGCGCCGGCAATGATGCCGGGCAGGCAAAGCGGCAGGGTGACGGTGGCGAAGACCCAGAGCGGGTTGGCGCCCAGGGTGCCCGCAGCCGCTTCGAGGCGCTGGTCGACGGCCTCGATGGACAGGCGAATGGCGCGCACCAGCAGCGGAAAGCCCATGACGGCGCAGGCCAGCGCCGCGCCGGTCCAGCGGAAGGAGAAGACGATGCCGAATTCCTCCGCCAGGAAACCGCCGATCGGGCCGCGCCGGCCGAACGACAGCAGCAGCAGGTAGCCGGTGACGACCGGCGGCAGGATGAGCGGCAGGTGGACCAGCGTGTCGAGAAGGCTCTTGCCCCAGAAGCGCTTGCGCGCCAGCAGCCAGGCAACGGCGATGCCGACCGGCAGGCTGCACAGCGTCGCCGTGGTGGCGATCAGGAGGCTCAGCCGTACGGCCGTCCATTCGTCCGGAGTCATGTCCTCTTCCGATCAGGAAGGCGATATAGTCCTTCGGATATAGCGCTGCGTCCAGAGCCCGGTCGCCGCAGCGAGTCCGCGGCGCAGCGCGACCAGCACGATCACCAGCAGGGAGACCGCCAGCACCTTCTGCGCCGGCCGCGGCACCAGCTCGGGATCGAGGTTGGCGGCCAGCACCCTCATCGGGTCGATCCCGTTCACCAGCCCGTACCACGACGCCTCGAAAACCGCCGTGATCGCCGTCGCTCCGATGGCGAGCAGGAGCAGGCCGGCGAAGCCCTTGCGCAGCGACGCGGGCAGCACGCGCCACAGCATCAGCCAGGCGAACAGTCCGGCGGCGAAGGCGGCCTCGCCGATCTTGACCTTGGACTGGATGAAGAAGTGCAGCAGGGCCAGCGCGACGGCCGGATAGACCAGCCAGTGCAGGCGCTTCCAGCCGCGCTTCAGCCGCTTCTGCCAGCCATTGGTCGAGGTGATCGCCAGCGCCACCAAGGCGAGGAGCGCCACGAAGCCGATGGTGAGATAGAAGCGCTTCACGATCTCCGTGGCGACGACGATCAGGTTCCATTTCTGGTCGAGCACGTAGATCAGGAGGTGGGCCACGGCATAGAGCGCGGCCGCCACGCCGACCCGTCGCCGGATATGGATCAGCGGCGACCAGTCGAAGACCGCGCGCGCCGGCGTCAGCGCCAGGGAGACCAGCAGGAACACAACGGCCCAGTCGCCGGTGATGTGCGTTGCGAGCGTCACGGCGCGCGGTTCGAGATCGCCGGTATACCAGCGCCAGACCAGATCCACGGCGGGCAGGCAGAGGGCGATCAGCGTCGCGAACCTCAGCCAGAAGATGATGCGTTGATTGGACACGCGGGGACCCTATGCGATTGCTCGATCAACAGCGGGTCAAAGATATGTCATCGCTGGTTGCCGAACAGGAAGCGCCAGGTGGCGATCGCGGGCGCCGCCTCGACTCCGAAGGGCCGCAGCCGCGACGTCGTGAACAGGGAGCGAGCGGCGGCCCCCACGGCGGCAGCGTCGGCGCCCTCGATCAGGGCGACCCATTCGGATTCGTCGGCGCGGGGATGATCCATGCTCTTGTCCTGCAGGGGAGCATGCATCACCTCGAGGTCGTTCTCGCCGACCGCCGCGCCCAGGACGCCCGGACGCGCGATCAGCTTCGGCAGGATCTCCGTGGACAGGAACTCGACGAGTGCCTTGCGACGGTGCGGGTCCGGCACGAAGCGCACCGTCGCCACCGCCGCGCCCACCCCGTGCGTCTGGTCGACCTGGATGCGAAGCGTCAGTCGGGTGAAGTGCGTGAAGCGCGCCATCACCCTCTGGCTCCACGGCGTCTGGTGGTCCAGCGTCTGGAGATAGTTCGGCGTGCCGAGGACGGCGACGCTGTCGCATTCGTAGACCGCAAGGTATCTCGGTGTCCCGCGCACAGCGGCGTAGCGTCGGCCACGATGGAACCCCGGCAGGTTCACGCGATCGTCGATATGCTCGCGATTGTACCACTCGTTGTAATCGCGCTCGTCGCGCGCCGATACGTCAGTGAACGTGAGCAGCATTCCCTTGCCGAGGAGGGACATCATAACTCCTGTCGTGGATGCTCCGGATGGCTGGGCAGCCTAGCATTTTGCGGCGCCGCAGTTACATCTTTCCGGACGTCTATCCCGCCGACCGTCGCTCCCTGGGCACCGGCTCGCGAAGGCTGAGAGGCATGTGCTCCCGCCCTCACTTGAGGTGGGCGTTCGTCGAAGGTGTCGAACCATTCCTCGTGAACGTCTCACGGTTTGCCGTCAGGAGCTCTGCGAGGTCTCATGTTGCTCGGATTCGAGGTTGCGGCTGGGTGTGAGCTGCACCAGCAGGAAGTAGAACGCCAGGGCCACCGCTCCCCACATCAGCCAGGTCGCGAGACCCGCTTTGGGCTTCAAGGTGGCGCCTCGCGCTGCGGTCGCCGGCGCGCCCTTCCTTGCCTTCTGGCCCTCCCGCTCGGACAGGATGGCCGCTTCCAGCAAGGCGCCGCGGGCCTCTTCTGTCTGCGGGATTTCGGCGACGGCGCCCTTGGGCAGCAACGCAACCAGGCGGGCCGCGATCTTTGTGGCCTCACTCGCCGCGAGCGTCCCGTCAGGCAGTCGAAGGATGGTGGCGGCCAAAGCCTCGGCCGCCGCGTCGCGCGGCAGGCCCGCGAGACGCGCCGCCTCCTGCCACGGATCGATGCCCAGCCGCGACAGGGCAGAGAGCACGGTGACCTCCGTGCCCGCCGCGTCCTGGCCCAGCGACCCGAAGAGAAAGCCGTTATAGGCCGAGTGGCCGAGGGAATATTCCGGACGCAGGGTCATCGGGCCTCCGGCTTGAGTTTGCCTGTTCGCGACCGTGAGGCACGGGCTAGAAGCCCATGCCTCCACCCATGCCCCCCATGCCGCCGCCCATTCCACCCATGCCGCCGCCGCCCATGCCGCCGGGGCCGCCAGCCTCGCCGGGCAGTTCGGCGATCATCGCCTCGGTGGTGACGAGCAGGCCGGCCACGGAGGCGGCCCCCTGCAACGCGGTGCGGACGATCTTCACCGGGTCGATGATGCCGGCCTTGATCATGTCGCCATACTCGCCTTTCTGGGCATCGAAGCCGAAGTTCGCGTCCTTCTGCTCGAGCATGTGGCCGGCGATCACCGCACCGTCATGCCCGGCATTCCGGGCGATCTGGCGCACCGGCGCCTGCAGCGCGCGGCGCACGATGTCGATGCCGGCCTGCTGGTCGGGATTGGCGCCGCGGCAGTCCTTCAGCGCGCGGGTGGCATAGAGCAAAGCGGCACCGCCGCCGGCGACCACGCCCTCCTCGACCGCCGCCTTGGTGGCGTGCATGGCGTCCTCGACGCGATCCTTCTTCTCCTTGACCGCGAACTCCGAGCCGCCGCCCACCTTGATGATGGCGACGCCTCCCGCGAGCTTGGCCAGCCGCTCCTGCAGCTTCTCGCGGTCGTAGTCGGACTCGACCTTGTCGATCTGGGCGCGGATCTGCGCCACGCGGGACGCGATGTCCTTCTTCTTGCCGGCGCCGTCGACGATGGTGGTGTTGTCCTTGTCGATATGAACGCGCTTGGCGGTGCCCAGCATCTCGAGAGTCACGCCCTCGAGCTTGGTGCCGAGATCCTCGGAGATCTCCTGCGCCGCCGTGAGGATCGCGATGTCGCCCAGCATGTCCTTGCGGCGATCGCCGAAGCCCGGCGCCTTGACGGCCGCGACCTTGAGGCCGCCGCGCAGCTTGTTCACCACCAGCGTGGCCAGCACCTCGGCGTCGATATCCTCGGCGAGGATCAACAGCGGCCGGCCCGATTGCGCCACCAGCTCGAGCAGCGGCAGCACGGTCGAAAGTCCGCTGAGCTTCTTGTCGTGGATCAGGATGTAGGGATTTTCGAGTTCGCAGCTCATCTTGGCGGCATTGGTCACGAAGTAGGGCGAGAGGTAACCACGGTCGAACTGCATGCCCTCGACGATCTCGAGCTCGGAATCGAGCGTCGTGGCCTCCTCGATGGTGATGACGCCGTCATTGCCGACCTTCTTCATGGCCTCGGCGATCATCTTGCCGATCGCCTTGTCGCCGTTCGCCGACACGGTGCCGACCTGGGCGATCTCCTCGCTGGTCGAGACCTTGCGGGCGCGACGCTTCAGTTCTTCGATCACCCGGTCGGCGGCGAGGTCGATGCCGCGCTTGAGGTCCATCGGGTTCATGCCGGCGGCGACTGATCTCAGGCCTTCCCGCGTGATCGCCTGGGCGAGCACGGTGGCGGTGGTGGTGCCATCGCCGGCATTGTCGGAGGTGCGGGTCGCGACCTCGCGGACGAGCTGGGCGCCCATGTTCTCGAAGCGATCGGAGAGATCGATCTCCTTGGCGACGGTGACGCCGTCCTTGGTGATGCGCGGCGCGCCGTAGGATTTGGCCAACACGACGTTGCGGCCCTTCGGCCCGAGCGTGACCTTCACGGAATCGGCCAGCATGTCGACCCCGCGCATCATGCGCGCGCGCGCGTCGCCGCCGAAGCGGACTTCCTTAGCAGACATGGCGTTTCGCCCCCGGGAGGTGTTCTGAATGGGTCGGTCTGAAGGCAGACCTGATCGAAGCCGCGGTGCGGCACCTGCTCACAAGATGGTGCCGAAGGAGGGCAATGGCGAGGATATTCTTCGACTTGCGATGCCGGGGTGGCTGCGGCGATGTTTCAAATCCTGTGCAACGTCGATTTCCGCCGTGCTTTGAGTGGGAATGACCGAAATTGATCCGGAGCTGGAGCGCCTCGAAAAGGCCGAGCAGGACGCTCAAGGGCGGTACTTGCGCCTCGAAAGCTTTCATGACGTGCAGGTTGTGGAAGCGGCGCGGGGGCTCTGGGCATCCGCACTGTGCGCCCTCGAAGACTATCGGGCGAAAAGTGGACCCGGCGGGATTCCATGAGGCCAGCCCACCATGCCTCTTTCGTTTGCTGCTTCCGGGGGACGCTTCGCCGGCAGAGGACAGCGATTTGCCCGGACTCAGCGGCCGTTTGGGCGTAGGGTCGACACCTGTCGCAGCGGCATACTGGACACCGCGACCGAGCCGGCTTTCGACCACATCCCCGCGCTGACCCTGGCGCATCCCAATACGGTAGGCCGCGGCTCGTGCCTCAAGCTCATCTCCCGGTCGCTTGACGAAGGTCCACTTGCTTAGCCTCAGGATTCACCACCGCACCACCTACCTCTACCACGCACCCGTCCAGCTGGGGCCGCACCGGATGATGCTGCGGCCGCGCGAGAGCAGGGAGCTGCGGCTGGTCTCGCACGAGGTCACGGTGACGCCGGCGGCCACCGTGACCTGGGCGCATGACGTGTTCGGCAATGCGGTGGCGACGGCGGGCTTCGAGGGGCTCACCGACCGGCTGGTGGTCGACAGCGAGGCGGTGCTCACGCTGGGCGTCGATCCATGGCCGGTGTTCGACATCGCCGCCGTCGCGACGCGCTATCCCTTCGCCTATACCGATGCCGACTGGCGTGACCTGGGGGCGCTGGTGGTGCCGCAATATGCTGATGCCGAGCGCAGGTTGCTGGCCTGGGCCAAGGAGTTCGTGCGCAGCGACCCCACGGACACGCTGTCTCTGCTGAAGGACCTCAGCTCCGGGGTTGCCCAGCAGATCCGCTATCAGAGCCGCGAGAGCGAAGGGACGCAGGCGCCGCTGGAGACCCTGGCGCGTGGGCTGGGCTCCTGCCGCGACCTCGCGGTGCTGTTCGTCGAGGCGGCACGCTGTCTGCGCTTCGGTGCGCGGCTCTGCTCCGGTTACCTGTTCAGGCCGGATCGGGCGACGGGGAATTACGAAGCCGACTCCACGCATGCCTGGGCCGAGGTCTATGTGCCGGGCGCCGGCTGGATCACCTTCGATCCGACCAACCGCAGCGTCGGCGGGGCCAACCTGATCCCGGTCGCGGTGGCGCGGGAGATCTGGCAGGTGACCCCGGTGTCGGGCTCCTTCATCGGCGCCAGCGACGCCTATCGCGGTCTCTGGGTCGATCTCAGCGTCGCACCTGTCTGACAGCGGCGTCGGGCGCGCCCGGGATCAGGAGCCCTTGCGCGCCTTCTCTCCGACGACGATGCGGATGGCGGCGTCGGTCGGGCTGGGTGTCTGCGGCCCGTTCAGGGTGCCGCGGAACCGGCCCCAGTTTGCCGGCCAGTCTCCCTTGCTTGCGTTGAAGCCGGCAGCGCCCAGCGCGTCCACGAGAGCGGCGGCGGCCTCGTGCGTCGCCGGATCGCTGCCATCCCGGACCAGCACGACGACGCCGAAAATGCCGGCCACGCCGCCCCACGTCCAGGTTTCGGGCAACCAACCGGCGAGGCCGAGATCGGCGGAAATCGTCGCACCGATGGCCGGGGCGTCTGAGATCTGGCCCAGCAGGAACAGGGCGGCCTTGGTCCCACTGTAGCGTTGCAGGCTCGCGACGAAGGGCGATGGCGGCGGTGGCGGGGCCGGCTCTGCCGGGGCTGGGGCCGTGACTTCCGTCGGCTTTTCAGTGCGCGGCTCTTCTGTCGCTTCGGGGGCCCGCATCGTGGCGTCCCTCACCAGCTTGCCGAGGTCGGCGAGACGCCGGCGGATCTCGGCGGCATCGAACAGCGGGTTGCGCGCGGCTTCGGGGGCGGGCGCACTCTCGCGCGGTGTCCGCGTCGCGCGCTCGGTCGCCTCGCGCGCGGCCTGCTCGAACGCGGCGGCCCGTTCGCGTGCCCTGTCGGCCTGCTGCGCGAGGGTCGCGGCCTGCTCCCGGGCCAGCGAGACCTCCTGTTCGAGCGTTGCCGCGCGGCCCTGCGCGGTGGCGATCTCCCCTTCGAGGGTGGCGAGCTTCTCGCGCGCCGCCGATGCTTCGCGCTCGTGCTGGGCGGCCTGGCTTTCCAGCCCCTTGTAGTGATCGAGCGCCGACTGTTCGTGAGCGCGCACGGCGCCGCCATAGCGGAACGACAGGAAGGTCGTAATGCCCAGCGCCGACACGGCCAGGATGGTGGCGACGAGGCTCACGATCATGGCCTTGTCCATGATCGACGCCCATCCCCGAAGCTGATCGATGTCCATGTTCACCGGCTTGTTGGAGCGCATGCCAAGCCCGTGCCCTCCCGGCACTCAATTCACAATCGGCAAATCGCCGCCGGGCGGTGAAT
Source organism: Reyranella sp. (assembly GCF_052439685.1). Taxonomy (GTDB): domain Bacteria; phylum Pseudomonadota; class Alphaproteobacteria; order Reyranellales; family Reyranellaceae; genus Reyranella. The sequence continues at coordinate 213,829 of NZ_JBQVQG010000001.1, read as the reverse complement.
TGCCGTGACAAATGGGAGGCGCAGCCCGCGCCTGCTATGCTCCGGGCTCATCGGGCGGACGCACGCGGCGTATGGCGTTGCCCTGCCGATCGGTAGCCGCCTGTCTAGGCGCGCCGGCCCTGGAGGACGACAGCCCGGCCTTCTTCCTTGAGCCGGACCGTATCCGCTGCGAGCTGTGTCCAACCGCGTCGCGCGCAATCCTTCGCGATCGCCTCGACTTCGAAGAAGCCGAGACGCATGCGTGACGCGACGGTATCGAGCATCCGCCAGGAGCCGGCCGACATGCCGGACGTTTCTTCCGCGAGAGCGGCGCAGAAGGCGCGTGCACGGTTGTCCGGAACGGAAGGCGTAGACATTGGCGACTCCTGGGCGTCTCGCGACTGCTGCGAATTTGCGGCGCCCGATGCGTTCGGCTTCGTGGCGCGCTGCTGCTTCATCCTATGTCAGATCGGCGAGACCGCCGTCGACACTCTTCATCGCGATATCCACATCACTTGTCGTCGTCGATGTCGCGGCCCGCCTGTGGGAGCCGGACAGGATCATGCGATTCTCAGCTTGGTCACGTTTGGCGCGCAGCGGACCCTTGTTTCTAAAGGCATTGTTTAGTCCCGCCGCAGCTGCCGTCTGGTCTATGCTTCGGGTTCTTCGGGAGGAACAAGAACATGAAAATCGCCAGGATCGAGGATCTGCATTGCGACGCCGGTTGGCGCGACTTCTCCTTTCTCAAGATCATGACCGATGACGGGCTGGTCGGCTGGTCCGAATACAATGAAGGCTATGGCAGCGCCGGCCTCACGGCCGTCATCCGGCGCATGGCGCAGGGGCTGATCGGCCAGGATCCGCGCCCCGTCGAGCGCATCATGTCGACGCTCTATGCGATCACCCGCCAGGCGCCGGGCGGCATCAACCAGCAGGCGATGGCCGCGATCGAGAACGCGCTGATCGACGTCAAGGCCAAGGCGCTGGGCATCCCCGTCTGCGAGCTGTTCGGCGGGCCGGTGCGCGATCGCCTGCCGCTCTACTGGTCGCATTGCGGCAGCTACCGGTTCCGCAATGCCGAGGTCATGGGTGTCGAGCCGGTGCGCTCGCTCGACGATCTGGTGAAGCTCGGCCGGTATGTGAAGGAGCGTGGCTTCCGAGCCCTGAAGACCAACATCTTCCGCTTCGATCTCGATCCGCCGAACATGTACCAGCCGGGTTTCGGCAGGAGCCCCGGCGGGCCCGAACTCAATGCCGACGGCGCCGTGCTCGGCGCGATCTCCGATGGTCTCGCGGCCTTCCGGCAAGGCGCCGGCCATGAGATGGGCATCCTTCTCGACACCAACTTCAACTTCAAGACCGAGGGTTACATCAAGGTCGCGCGCGCCTGCGAGCCCTACAATCTCTTCTGGATGGAGATCGATTCCTACGATCCCGAGGGGCTGCGCCTGATCCGCGACCGCGCCTCGATGCCCATCGCCTCCTGCGAATCGCTGTTCGGCCGCCGCCAGTTCCGGCCCTACTTCGAGAACCGTTCGATCGACGTGTCGATCATCGACGTGCCGTGGAACGGGCTCGCGGAGTCGCTGAAGATCGCGTCGATGGCCGAGGCCTACGAGATCAACTGCGCACCGCATAATTTCTACGGCCACATGTCGACCCTGATGAGCGCGCATCTGTGCGCCGCCATGCCGAACTTCCGCATCATGGAAATCGATATCGACGACGTGCCGTGGAAGGACGATGTGGTGACTCACCCGCCGGTGATCCAGAATGGCGAACTGATCGTGCCCACCCGGCCCGGCTGGGGTGCCGACATCAACGAGGAGGCGGTCAAGGCGCATCCGCCGAAGAACCCGCATCCCTGAGAGGACTGAAGACATGGTCTACGAGTTTCGCACCTACACGCTGGCGCCCGGCAAGATGCCGGAATATCTCAAGGCCGCCGAGACGATCGGCCGTCCGGCGCGCGGCAACAATTACGGCGTCAACCACGGCTACTGGACGTCGGAGTTCGGCGCCCTGAACCAGATCTGGCATCTGTGGAAGTACGACAGCTTCGAAGAGCGTACGCGCCTGCGCACCGAGCTGCAGAAGAACAAGGACTGGACCGAGAAGTACCTGCCGATCGTGCGGACCTGCGTCGTCCGCCAGGACCTGCGCCTGATGAACCCCGTGGTCGACATCAGGCCGGACGACGGCACGACCGGCAACATCTACGAGCTGCGCATCTATCGCTGCGGCCTGGGCGGCGCGGTGCAGTACGGCAAGGACTTCAAGGAAGTCCAGGCGGCGCGCGAGAAGTACTCGCCGATCTGGGGCGCCTGGACCGGCGAGTTCCCGCAGCCCAACGAGTGGATCCATCTCTGGCGCTACAAGAACCTGCAGGAGCGCTTCGAGGCCCGCGCCGCGGCCATGAAGGATCCGGCGTGGCAGGCCTATCTCGCCAAGGGCCCGGCCAAGCTGCAGGAGATGCACTCCACCCTGTTGCTGCCGACCAACTATTCGCCGCTGAAATAGAACAAGCGACACAAACGAGACGGCCGAAACGAACACCCCCGGGGAGCGATTCCCGGGGGTGGTGGCTTGGAAATTGCGAGGACCGGCGCATGGATACGTTCGACGACAGTCTTGCCTTCGTGAAGTTCGGCGTCGGCCAGCCGGTGACGCGCAAGGAGGATCCGATCCTCCTGCGCGGCCAGGGCCGCTACACCGACGACATCAATCTTCCGGGCCAGGCCCATGCGGTGATGGTGCGCAGCCGCAACGCGCACGGAATGCTGAAGGGCATCGACACGTCCGAGGCCAAGGGCATGCCCGGCGTGCTCCTGATCCTGACCGCCGCCGATCTCGACGAGGCCGGTTTCGGGCCGCTGATGTGCCCGCTCAACATCCCGCAGCGGGACGGCACGCCGATGAAGACGCCGCCGCGCTGGTCGCTGGCCAAGGACAAGGTGCGCTTCGTGGGCGAAGTCGTGGCCGTCGTCGTGGCGGAAACGGCGGTCCAGGCGAAGGATGCGGCGGAAGCGGTGATGCTCGACATCGAGGAGCTGCCGGCCGTGACCAGCCCCGAAGCCGCACTGGCCGAAGGCGCGCCGCAGATCCATGCCGAAGCGCCGGGCAACCTCGTGCTCGATTTCCATTTCGGCAATGCCGAGGCCGTCGCCAAGGGCTTCGCCGAGGCCGCGCACGTGACGACACTCAAGATCGATTCCCAGCGCATCGTGGTCAATGCCATGGAGCCGCGCTCGGCCATCGGCTCCTACGACACGGCCAAGGACCGCTGGGTGCTGAACGTCGGCTGCCAGGGCGTGTTCGGCCTGCGCGGCGGCCTCGCCAAGGACGTGCTCAAGGTCACGCCCGACAAGCTCCATGTCCTGACCGGCAATGTCGGCGGTTCGTTCGGCATGAAGGCGCCGCCCTATCCGGAATATGCGCCGCTGCTGCTCGCGGCAAAGACGCTCGGCCGGCCGGTGAAGTGGACCGACGAGCGATCCGAGAGCTTCCTGTCGGATCATCATGGTCGAGACCACGAACGCGTCGCCGAGCTGGCGCTCGACAAGGACGGCAAATTCCTCGCGGTGCGGCTCACCGGCTACGGCAATGCCGGCGCCTACATCTATCCGCCGATGCCGGCCACGACGAATGCGGTGAAGAACCTGATCGACGTCTACCGGACGCCGGCGATGGAGGTGAATTCCAAGATCGTCTTCACCAACTGCACGCCGATCGCCGCCTATCGCGGCGCCGGCCGCCCCGAGGGCAACTATTTCATGGAGCGCCTGATCGATACGGCGGCGCGCGAGATGGGCATCGACGGCATCGAGCTGCGGCGACGCAATCACATCGCGCCGGAGCAGATGCCGTACAAGTCGCCGGCCAACAATCTCTACGATTCGGGTGAGTTCCGCGCCATCCTCGACGAGACGTTGCAGATCTCGGACTGGGAGGGCTTCGCGGCCCGCAAGGCGGAGAGTGCGAAGCGCGGCAAGCTGCGCGGCCGTGGCGTCGGCAGCTATCTCGAAGTGACGGCGCCGGCCGGCAAGGAGCATGGCGGTATCCGCTTCGAGCCCGATGGCGACGTCACCATGCTGAGTGGCACGCTCGATTACGGTCAGGGCCATGCCTCGGCCTTTGCGCAGGTCCTGACCGGCCTGCTGGGCATTCCCTTCGAGCGCTTCAAGCTGCTGCAGGGCGACAGCGACCAGCTCAAGGCGGGTGGCGGCACCGGCGGTTCGCGCTCGGCGCTGGTGGGGGCGGAAGCCTTTCTCGAAGCCAGCCGCAAGGTGATCGACCAGGGCAAGCAGATCGCCGCGCATGTGCTCGAAGCGTCGGTGGCCGACATGGAATTCGACAAGGGGCGCTTCAAGATCGCCGGCACGGATCGCAGCATCGGCATCCTCGAGCTGGCGCAGAAGCTGCGCGACGGGCTCGCCCTGCCGGAAGACGTGCCGCAGACGCTCGACGTGGCGCATGTTTCCGACACGCCACCCTCGTCGTTCCCCAACGGCTGCCATGTCTGCGAGGTCGAGATCGATCCGGACACCGGCACGATCGAGCTGGTGCGCTATTTCATGGTCAACGACTTCGGCACGGTCATCAATCCGCTGCTGGTCGAGGGCCAGGCGCATGGCGGAGTCGTGCAGGGGCTCGGCCAGGCGATCATGGAGCGCACCGTCTATGACGAGCAGGGCCAGCTGCTGACCGGCTCCTTCACCGACTATGCCCTGCCGCGGGCCCAGGATGCGCCGAGCTTCACCATCCAGAGCCATCCCGTGCCGGCCAAGACCAACACGCTGGGCGTGAAAGGCTGCGGCGAAGCGGGCTGTGCGGGCGCGCTACCGTCGATCATGAACGCGATCGTCGATGCGCTGGGTGGCAAGCACATCGACATGCCGGCCACGCCGGAGAAGGTCTGGCGGGCGCTGAACGCGGTTTAGAGACGAAGCCGCTCAACGGAGCGCGCCACTCCAGTGGCGCTCAAGCTTCGTCGATAAGCAAGGAGGAGCGCCACTTCAGAGCGGAGGTTACTCCGCTCGCAGTGGCGCGCTCCAATGAGGCGTTCAGGCCTTCTCGATCTCGATCGTCTTCTTGACGGCGGGGCGCTCCAGCATGCGGGCATGGTGGGCCTCCAGCGCGGGGAACTCGCCCGGCTGGCGCTCGAGCTGATCGCGGAAGCGCCAATAGACGCGGAACAGGTGGATGTCGGCGATCGAATAGCGATCGCCCAGGATCCACGTCCGGTCGCCCAGTCGCTTGTCGGCCACGGCATAGAGCTCGCGCGCTTCCGCGACGCCCTGCCGGATCGCCGGATGGATGGTCGAGGCGACGTAGGACATCCACGAGATCGCCTGGGCTTCGGCCTCGATGTCGCCCGCCGGCAGCAGGCCGGCCGCCGGATAGGTGCGCGCGAGGTAGTAGAGGATGCCGGCCACTTCGGTGAGCGGGCGACCGTCGATCATCAGCACCGGCACCTTGCCCGCCGGATTGACGGCAAGGAATTCGGCGGTGCGCGTTTCCTTGCGCGGCACCGACACCGCATGCTTGTCGAACGAAGCGCCGACTTCGTGGAGGGCGATGTGGGCTGCCATGGAGCTGGAGCCGGGCGAGTAATACAGGGTGAGCATGGCCAACCGTACCACGCCTGTCATCGCGGTCGAAGGTTGGTTATCCTGCCGGCATGATCACGCTTCTGTTGTCGTCCCACGCGCAGCGTATCTGGGGCGAGCGCATCGCGGCCGCCGTTCCGCCGGGCACGCTGTCTTTCCTGACCGCCGAGGAGGCGCTGGCGGCCGAGGGTCCCAGCGCTGCCGACATCGCCTTCATGACCCGAGAGGTCACGGGCAAATCCAGCCCGACCCATCCGACTCCCGAGCTGCAGGGCTTCGACACGGTGGTGCGAAAGTCCCCGAACCTGAAATGGCTGCAGATCCATCCGGCCGGCGCCGAGCGCCCGATCTATCGCGAGCTGCGGGCGCGGGGCGTGAAGGTGACGACCGCCTCGGGCGCCACGGCGGTCACCGTGGCGCACAGCACGCTGGGGGCCGTGATCGCGATCAACCGGCGTTTCCCGCTGCTCGCGGACGCGCAGCGCCGCCATGCCTGGGAGCCGCGCCTGGCCGAGCGCTCACCGCGCGACCTGGCGGGGCAATGCGCCGTCATCGTCGGCATGGGGCCGATCGGCCGCAACATCGCCTCGCTGCTCGCGATGCTGGGGATACGCACGATCGGCGTGCGCCGGACGGCCGAGCCCGTGGAGCCGTGCGAGAAGGTCGTCGCCTATGAGCAGTTGCACGAAGTGCTGCCGCAGGCCGACTGGCTGATCCTGTGCTGCCCGGCCTCGCCGGTGACGCGCGGCATCGCCAATGCGGCGGCCTTTGCCGCGATGCCCGAAGGCGCCCATCTGATCAACGTCGCGCGTGGCGAGATCGCGGTGGAGACAGACGTCATTGCCGCCTTGCAGAGCGGCAGGCTGGCCGGCGCCTATCTCGACGTGTTCGAGCGCGAGCCGCTCGATGCGGCCTCGCCGTTGTGGGGTCTGCCCAACGTGCTTGTGTCGCCGCACACCGCCAGCCATTCGCTGGGTCAGAACGAGGCGATCTTCGGCATCTTCCTCGACAACCTGGCGCGCTTTCGCGCCGGTCAGGCGCTGCGCAACGACGTCGACAATCTCGGCTGAAGCGCCTGCTCCACGGCGCGGCGGTCGAGGCGCGCCCGCAGGCCGATCACCACCAGCCTGCCCGGTTTCGCGCCGGCAGGGGCCGCATCGATTTCGAAGCGCCGGCCGACGACGTGCAGCGCGACCCCGTTCAGGATGCCCTTTGCGCGCAGCACGCCCGTGCCGGGTGCGCTGAGGCGCCGGCCGAGGTCGCTGACGTCGATGTCTTCAGGGACGTCCACTTCGAGCGATTCGTAGAGCGAAGCCGCGTCAGGGGCGCCGGGCGTGGCGAGTGTCGCGGACAAACGGGGCAGGGCGCCGTCGCGTAATCCCAGCAGCAGGTCGGGCGCGATATCGGCCCGGATCGCCGCCAGAATCTGAGCCGACGGACTCTGCAGGGCCAGCCAGGCGAGGGTCTGCTGAAGCGAGGCGTCGTCGACGAGATCGCAGCGATTGGCGACGACGAGATCGGCGGCGCTGAGCTGTCGTGTGATCGTGTCGCCGAGATAGGCGTCTTCGGCCATCGTCCGGACCGTCTCGACATCGACCATCACGACGATGCCGTCGATGCGATAGGGCGCCAGGAGCGTGACGGCGCTGGCCACCATGCCGGGCAGGGCGACACCGCTGGTTTCGAGCACCACGCGCTCGACGTCCGGCCGCTGGACGGGGAGCGTCATCAGCGTGTCCATGAGATCGGAGCCATAGCTGCAGCACACGCAGCCGCCGGAGATTTCCAGCGTGTCGCCGTTCGACGACACGATGAGGTCGCGGTCGATCGGCGTCGCACCGAAATCGTTGACCAGGACGGCAAGCTTCTGGCCGTCGGCGGCGCGCAGCAGGCGGTTGACCAGGGTCGTCTTGCCGGTGCCGAGATAGCCGCCGATCACCGTGACCGGCAGCCGCGCCCCGCTCACGGCCCTTTCCTCACGCCCCGCCCCTCACACCCCATTTGCGGGGAAGGAGCGACCGCCCTGGACCGTGCCCCAGATGCGCACGTCCTTCAGCTTCTCCGGCGCGATTTCCAGCGGATCGTCCTCGAGCACCGCGAAATCGGCGCGCTTGCCGCACTCGATGGAGCCGACCTCACCGTCGAGTTTCAAGGTCCAGGCGGCGCCCAGGGTGATCGTGCGTAGCGCATCGGCCACCGAGATACGCTCGCTGGTGCCCAGCACGCGGCCGCTGGCGGTGAGACGGTTGACGGCGCCCCAGGCGGTGAAGAGCGGGCCGAGCGGCGTCACCGGCGCGTCGGAATGAATGGCGAGCGGCACGCCGCTGGCCAGCGCCGTCGCGCAGGCGTTCATGCGCATGGCGCGTTCCGGGCCGACCGTCGTCTCGTAATGCTGGTCACCCCAGTAGAAGTGGTGATTGGGGAACAGGTTGGCGCACATGCCGAGACGCGCCATGCGGCGGAACTGGGCGGCATCGGCCAGCTGGCAGTGCTGCAGGGTGAAGCGGTGGTCGCGGGCCGGCTGGTCGAGCAGCGCGCCTTCGAGACAGTCGAGCGCCATCTCGGTTGCCTGGTCGCCGTTGGTATGGCTGTGCACCAGCACGCCCTTCCCGAGCGCCAGTTTGTAGAGGCCGGCGATCGCCTCTGGCGGCGTGTACCACAGGCCGTTCGGTGCGCCGTTATAGTAGCCCGGCCAGCGCAGCCGCGCCGAGAAGCCCTGGATCGAACCGTCGACGAACAGCTTGATGGCGCCCAGCCGGAGCCGGTCGGTCGACCTGGCCTTGAGCTTCACGGCGATGTCGACTGCCTGCTCGGGCGTCAGCGCCTGGAAGCGGCGGAACGACACGATGCGCACCGGGAAGCCCGCTTCGCCGGTGACGCGGGCCATCATCGACACGGCATCGTCCGGCAGCAGGTTCGCGAGATCGGTCGCGGTGGTGACACCCTGGCGCACGCAGAGCTTGCCGAAGCGGCGCAAGCCGTTCTCGTCGTTGGCCAGCGCTTCGCGGTCGAAGCCGATATGGGCGCCGACGATGGTCATCGCCTCGGGGCCCTTCAGCTCACCGGTCGGCAGGCCGTCGGGCCCAAGCGGAATGCCCGGATGATTGACGCCCGGCCGCAGCAGGCCGGCCAGCTCCAGCGCGCGAGTGTTCACGTTGAAGATGTGGCCGCTCGCATGCATCACGCCGACCGCGCGCGTGGTCGAGACGCGATCGAAGTCGGCGCGCTCGACGCGGCGGTCGCCGTAGTAGATCGGATCCAGTCCCCAGCCGGCCAGAGATTCCGTGGGCGAGCCCAACTGGCGTTCGGCTTCCTGCAGGCGTGCCACCACGTCCTCGATGGACTCGGCGCCAGGCCATACCTTGCCCTCGGGATCCATGCGGTCGAAGCGACCGAGATAGGTGTAGCGCCAGAACGTGCCTTCGGCGGCGTGGCTGTGACCCTCGACGAAGCCCGGCATCAGCACCTTGTCGGCGAAGCGGTCGTCGAGCGTGTAGGTGCCCCAGCCGGCAAGCTCCTCCAGCGGGCCGACGCCCAGGATGCGGCCCTCGCGAACGGCCACATGCGTGGCCTCGGGACGGGCGGGGTTCATGGTGAGGATGCGGCGGGCGCGGAAGATCGTGATCGGGCTCGGTGTCATGCACCGGACAGTAGCGGTCACGCGGCGCGAGGCCAATCGGTAGTGAGAAAAGCGACGGCGATATCAAACGATACCGCCGTCGGTCGCCTTATCTGACCATGTTCCGCGGCACGTCGCGGAACGGCTTGGTGGTGTCGATGCTCGGCTCCTTGGGCATCTTGAGGACGCGCTCGGAGATGATGTTGCGCTGGATCTCGTCGGTGCCGCCGGCGATCGACGTCGCCGGGACCGAGACCAGGATTTCCGCGATCACGCCGTTCATCGGACTGTCGGAGCCCGACAGCAGCGCGTCGGCGCCGGAGAGCTGCGTGTGCACGCGCGCCGCGGCGCGGGCGACGTGGCTCGAGACCAGCTTGCCGAGCGAGCCCTCGGGACCCTGCGGCTTGCCCTGCTGGGCGGCCGCACGCGCCCGGCGGGCCGTCCATTCGGCGGCCTTGGACATGACCAGCACGCGGGCGATCTCCTGGCGCACCACCGGATCGTCGATGAGGCCAGTCTCCTGGGCGCGCTGCAGGATCAGATCGACCCGGCCCGCGCGCTGCGGATACCACTTGTAGGGCTCCATCGTGGTCGCGATCTCGGCCCGCTCCTCGTCGTAGGCGCGGCCCTTGCGGTCCGAACCCATCGCCCAGCTGCGCAGTCCGTCGGCGCCGCGACGCTCATGCATCAGGGTCGTCGTCGTCACGGCCCAGCCGTCGCCTACGTTGGCGACCAGGAATTCCGGTTCGACCACGGCGTCGGTGAGGAACACCTGGTTGAACGAGGCATGGCCGTTCATCTGCTTCAGCGGCTGCACGTTCACGCCGGGCTGGTGCATGTCGATGATGAAGTAGGAGAGGCCCTTGTGCTTGGTCTGGTCCCAGTCGGTCCGGGCCAGCAGCAGGCCCCAGTGCGCGTGATGGGCCGAGGTCGTCCAGACCTTCTGGCCGTTCACGATCCACTTGTTGCCCTTCATCTCGGCGCGGGTGACGGCGCCCGCCACGTCGGAGCCGGAGCCCGGCTCGCTGAACAGCTGGCACCACGTATCCTCGCCGGTCAGGATGCGGCGCAGGTACTTCTCCTTATGGAGGTCGGTGCCGTGCGCCAGGATGGTGGCGGCGGCCAGGGTGCGGATGCCCGCCTTGGCGACGCCGATCGCGCCGATGCGGGCGAATTCCTCGTCGACCACGGGCACGAGGCCGGCCGGCAGGTCGCGGCCATACCATTCCTTCGGCCAGCCCGGGACGCCCCAGCCGGAATCGGCCAGCTTGTTGCGCCATTCGACGAGGCCCAGCTCGGGGTTCCAGTTGGCTTCCAGCCAGGCGCGGACTTCGGCGCGGACGGAGTCTTCGGTGAGTTCGCTCATCTTCCTGCTCCTCAGGCGGCCCAGTGCTGCATCATCTGCTCGCGGTGGTGATGGGCATCGCCCAGCAGCACCTCCGAACTCTTGGCGCGCTTGAACCAGAGATGGGTGTCGTTGTCCCAGGTGAAGCCGATGCCGCCATGGATCTGGATGGCATGAACGGCAGTCTGCAGGGCGGCCTCACTGGCCGCGGCCTTGGCGATCGACGCGACGGCTACGATGTCCTCGTCGCCTTCGTCGAGCGCCGCGGCCGCGTAATAGGCGGCCGACTTCGCCAGTTCGACGTCCACCAGCATGTCGGCATGCTTGTGCTTCATCGACTGGAAGGAGGCGATCGGCCGGCCGAACTGCATGCGCATCTGGGCATAGGCCAGCGCGTCCTCGCGCAGCCGCTCGGAAACGCCGGCCATCTCGTTGGCGAGACACACCGATGCTTCGACCAGGGTGCGGGCGAACGGCGCCGCCGCGGCTCCGGCGTCGCCCAGCAGCGTCGCCTCGACGCCCTTGAAGTCGAGCCGCGCCAGCTTGCGCGTCGGATCCATCACCTTGAGGTTCCGCCGCTCCAGCCCCTTGGCATCGCCCTTGACGGTGAACAGCGAGAGGCCCTCATCGCCCGAACTGCCGGCGGTGCGCGCCAGCACGACGATGAGATCGGCGGTGTGGCCGTCCAGCACGTAGCTCTTGTGACCGTCGAGCTTCCAGGTGCTTCCGGTTTGCGTGGCCGTCATCCGGGTGGCGGCGCCCTCCCAATGGGCGGGGTCCTCGACCCAGGCCAGCGTGGCGATCGTGTCGCCCGCGGCGATGCCCGGGAGCAGGGCCTGCTTCTGGTCTTCGGTGCCGGCGTTCAGGATTGCGCCGGTGGCGAGAACGGCCGTCGAGAAGAACGGCGCGCAGAGCAGCGCCCGGCCCATCTCTTCCAGCACGATGCCGAGTTCGCCGAAGCCGAAGCCCTGTCCGCCATAGGCCTCGGGGATACGCACCGCGGTCAGGCCGAGTTCGGTATTGAGCTTGCGCCAGGCGGCGGGCTCGAAGCCGGCATCGGTTTCCATCAGGCGCCGCACCTCCTTGGTGGGCGAGCGCTCGCCGAGAAACCGCCGCAGGCTGGTCCTGAATTCTTCCTGCTCGCCGGAGAAACTGAACTTCATCGAAAATCCTCCCAGCGCCGATTTTAGGCACTGGGAGGGATGACCGGAAGCTCCCGCCACGCGTCGGGAACTGCAGGGCGAGACGCCGCCGATGCAGCCGCGCTCAGGCGTGCAGCAGGTCGATGTGGACCGACGACGGATCTTGTGCGCCCGTCGCCACGAAGCCGAAGCTCGTCTCGCCGTCGTGGGCGATGGTTCCGTTGTACGAGGCGTTGCCGACGACGTATCCGCTCGAATCGTGCGACACGATGACGGCATTCCAGATGTCGGTGATCTGGTTGCTGGTCTCGATCTTGACCTGCCAGCCGTTGACCGCGTCCGCACCGTCGTTCTCGAGCGTCACGCTGCCGTTAAAGCCGCCCGACCAGGAATTGACGATCGCGAAGACGGCATCGACGTCGTCCGAACCCGGCGTCGAGGTCGGGGGCGGAGTCGGAGTCACTGCCGTATCATCGTCGACGATGGTGGCGGTGCCGGTGGCGCGCGAGATGGTGGCGCCCACCGCATTGGTCAGCACGACACCGAAATGTTCGTTGCCTTCGACCAGTCTGTCGGGCGTGATCTCGATCGTGATCGTCTTGCTCTGCTCGCCGACCGCGAAGGTGACGTGGCCGTTGCTGGCGATGAAGTCCGCCGCCCCCGCCTCGCCATAGACGGTCTGGTAGTCGACGGTCACTTCGTGCGTCGCGGCCTCCGAGAGGGTCAGCACGAAACTCGCCGTCGGACCGCTCGGCGTCCCGCCGTCGCCCGGCGCATCCTCGTGGAACTGGTATTCGATGGGCGTCAGGTAGCCCATCTTGGTCTGGTTCACGCCGGTCCAGTTGTCGGTCAGGATGCCGCCGGTATCGCCGGAGTTGGGATTCCACGACCAGAAGGTCCAGCTCGGCCCCTTCTGACCGGGCGCCAGGTCGGATGTGCCGTCATTGTTGAAGTCGCCGCCCAGATAGGAGGTGATCGCGTCCAGCCACGGCGCATCCTTCGGGTCGACCAGCTTGGTGCCGAATTCGCCGATCCACACCGGTGCGATGCCTTCCTTGTAGATGTAGCCCCACATCTGATCGAACTTGGCGGGCAGGTTCGCGGGGAAGTCGGCGCCCTGAAACCACGGCTGCTTGTAGACCGAGTTGGGATAATCGTGCGCCGAATAGACCAGCTTGTCGTCGAGCGCGAGGTCGATCGGCCGGTCGCGCACGCCCATCAGGTTGCCGCCCCACCAGTAGCTCTCGCCTTTGTACGTTCCGACGCCCTCGACGAAGATCAGCCAGTTGGCATTGACCGTGCCGATGGCATTTCCCGCGGTTTCGGCCGCCAGCGCCCAGTCCTTGGCGCCGCCGCCGCCCCAGGTGCCGTTATACGGCTCGTTGTGCAGGTCCGCGCCGATGACGGTGGGGTCGTCGGCATAGCGCGCCGCCAGCATCTTCCAGTCGGCGACCCAGGCTGCCTGCGTGTACTGGCTGTCGTACCAGAGGCCGTTATCCGACGTGCCAGCGCCTGAGTTGCTGCGATGATGGTCGAGGATGATCTTCAGGCCGAGCTCGCCGGCATAATCGACGATCTTATCCATGATTTGCAGCGCCGACAGACCCTTGAGGTCGGGATTCTTGTTGAAGTCGATGCCGTTGGGCGCCGCGCCGGTGTGCAGCATCTCGCTGGAGAAGGGCAGGCGGATGGTGTTGAAACCCAGATCGACCATCTGGTCCATCATGTCCTTGTAGCCGCGCGTCCACAGCCCATGCGGCGCGAGCGTCGAGGACTCGAAGCCGAACCAGTTCACGCCGGCGATCTGCACCGTGTGGCCAGCCGAATCGACGATCTGGTTGCCCGAGGTGCTGAGCCAGCCGGGCGCCGCGCCGCCGCCGGGATTGCCCTCGATGACCGACGCATCGGAGATGCCGAGTGTCGGCAACCCAGGCGAAGCCACGTCGTCGTTGACGATCGTGCCGATGCCGGTCGCGTCGGCGATGGTGGCGCCGCTGGCGCTCGAGAGAACGAGGCTGAAGCTTTCGTCGGCCTCGACGATCGCATCGCCGATCGTGGCGATCTGGATCGTCTTCTGCGTTTCGCCGGCGGCGAAGGTGAGCGTGCCGGACTGGGCAACGTAGTCGCTGCCGGCCACGGCTGTGCCGTCGGCCGTGGCGAACCGCACGGTCACCGGGCCTGTGGCAGCGGAGGACAAGCTTACGGTGAAGGTCGAGTGTCCGGACACCGCTGCGCTGCCCTCGGCCGACGAAGCGTCGTTGACCGACAGCGAAGGCAAGGGCACCGTGTCGTCGTTGACGACGGTGCCGATGGCCACGCCGTCATTGATCGTGGCGCCGGTCGGCGACGACAAAGTGAGTCTCAGGGTCTCATTGGCCTCGACCACCGTGTCGCCCTTCACCTGGACATTGACGACCTTCGAGGTTTCGCCGACGGCAAAGGTCAGTGTGCCCGTCTGGGCGATGTAATCCTGGCCCGACTTGGCCGAGACGTCGCTGGTGGCGTAGGCGACCGTGACCGGTCCGGAAGCCGCGGCGGACAGCGTGACGGTGAAGGTCAGGTTGCTGGTACCGTTGTTTCCTTCCGTCACCGTGGCGTCGGCAACTGAAATCCGTGCATCGTCGTTCACGATCGTGCCGGTCGCGGCACCGTTGGCGATCGTGGCACCGGTCGCGGAGGTGAGGTTTATCTTCAGCGTCTCGTTGTTTTCGATCGCCGTGTCGCCATTGACTGTGACGCTGACCGTCTTCTGCGTCTCGCCGGCTGCGAAGGTGAGCGTGCCGGATTTGGCGACATAGTCCTGGCCGGCCGTCGCGGTGCCATTGGCGGTCGCGAAGTCGACCTTCACCGGTCCGGTGGCGGCCTTGGAGAGGCTGACCGTGAAGACCATCTGTTTGGTGCCGCTGTTACCTTCGACGATCGACGCGTCGCCGACCGAGAGCGTCGGCAGGACCGGCGCCGGCACGCTGCCGTCGCCGTTCAGCGACAGGCCGGTCGCCGCCGTGCCGCCGGTCGCACCAGGGGTCGCCTGGAAGCCGAAGGTGATGTTGCCGCCGGGTGAGACGTTCGCATTGTACGAGGCGTTGCGCAGGACGTAGTGCGTGCCGACATGGCTGACGATCTCGGCACCCCAGATGTTCGTGATGGCGAAGCCGGCGTCGAACTCGACCGTCCAGCCATGGGTCCCCGACGTGCCGCCGTCGACCGTCATGTTGCCGATGAAGCCCGAGCCCCAATTGTCCTTGATCGCGTACTTCACCGTCGCCATTGCCTACCTCCGCTCGGTTGCCTGGATGCAAGGTTGCCATCGACTCTCGGGCCGTAAATCCGCAGTCGCGGCCCTAGTCGGTGAACGCGGCAGGAAACTCGGCGAACGGCGCTGACCCGCGTCGGGAAGGGTGGCGCTTGCCTCGCTTCGCCAAATGCCCAATCTTCCGCCAGACTTCCGCTGCGCCCTCCGGAGTTCACGCTTTTGTCCGCTTTCCTGCTTGCCCGGTGGAACGGCCTGCCCCTGTTCTGGCAGGCCCAGCTTGCGGGATGGGGACTCTTCGCGATCGTCAACGTCATGGCGCAGCGCGTAGCCTTCCATAGCTACGGCGTCGCCTTCGCCCGCACGGGGCTCATCCTTCTTTGCCTCGTCGCGATCTCGACCGCGATGCACAGCGTCTACGTCTCGCGACGCTTCAAGGCCCGTGTGTCGCTCGGGGGCATGGCGCTGATCGGCCTGCTTTCGCTTCTCGGCGCGCTGGTGACGGCAACCGCGATCGTGGTCGCTCACGAGGCCCTTCCCTGGCTCGTGACGCCCGACCGGCGCGGGACCGAGGAATTCCTCATCCCGCTCGTGCATTATTTCTTCGTCCTGGCGGGATGGAGCCTCGCCTATTTCTGGCTGCGCGCCGAACTGGCGGAGCAGGCCGAGCATCGCAAGGCGATGCGGGCGCAGGCCGAGACCCTGCGGGCCGAACTCGAGCAGCTGCGACTTCAACTCGACCCGCACTTTCTCTTCAATGCCCTGAACGGGGTCGCCGAGGAGATCCCCGAGCATCCGGCAGCGGCTCTCGAGATGCTGCGCAATCTCACCGCCTACCTGCGTCATTCGCTCGACGGAATCGATCACACGGTCGTAACGGTTTCGAACGAGGTTGCCGGCTTGATGGCCTATCTCGGCGTCCAGAGGGCGCGCTTCGGCAACCGCCTGCACACGCGTCTCGACGTGATGCCCGAGGCCGCGTCGTGGCGCATCGCGAGCTTCCTGCTGCAGCCACTGGTGGAGAATGCCGTGAAGCACGGTCGGCGCGACGATGGCCTCGACCTCCGCGTCGACATCCGCCTTGCCGGCGATACGCTCCATGTCGAGATCCAGAATAACGGCATCCTCGACACGACGCGGCGCTCGCCACGCCGCCGGCGCCCCGGCATCGGGGTGGAAAATGTGCGCCGTCGTCTCGCGCTTCACTATCCGGACCGGCATGCCTTCAGCTTAACCGAGATCGGCGAGCATGCCGGGGACAAGAGAGTGATCGCGACGCTCGAACTCAGGGGCGAGCCGTGCGGGTCCTGATCGTCGACGACGAGCCGCTCGCGCGCAGCGCCCTGCGGCGGCTGCTGGCGGCCCATCCCGAGGTGGAGATCGTCGGTGAGGCCGACAGTACCGATGCCGCGCGCGGTCAGGTCGCGAGCACGCAGCCCGACCTCGTGCTCCTCGACATCGAGCTGGGCGGCGGCCGGGACGGCTTCGACCTTCTCGACTCGCTGGAACGGCCGCCCATCGTGGTCTTCGTGACGGCCTATGCCGAGCACGCGGTCGATGCCTTCGCGGTCGAAGCCGTCGATTTCCTGCTCAAACCGGTGGAGCCGGCGCGCCTGGAGCGGGCGCTGGTGCGCGCGGCGCGGCAGATCGCCCTGCAGGCGGTGCCGCCGGCCGCCGGGACGATCGAACTCAGGACGCCCCGCCGGACCCTGCTCGTCGCGCCGACGGAGATCGTGGCACTCTGTGCCGACGGCGACTTCGTGCGCGTGTTCGTGGCCGGGCAGCCGCCGGTGATGATCCTGCGGACGCTGGCGCATTTCGAAGAGGTGCTGCCGTCCGGCTCGTTCGTGCGATTGGGCCGGTCGGTGATGATCAATCGCGACCGCTTGCGCCGCGTCGACGCGCCGACACGATCGACCAGCCGCCTCGTCCTCGAGGGCATGACCGACCCGCTCGTCATCGGTCGCGCCGCGACCGCCCGCTTGCGCGAGGTGCTGGCGGAAAAAGGCTAACCGTCCGGGTCGATCTGGCACCGAAGCTGCAAGTCTCTCGCCGCAAACATCGCGGGAGGGACCCTATGAAGGCCGTCGTCATCCATGCCACCGGAGGCCCCGAGCAACTCGTGCTGGCCGATCTGCCCGATCCTGTGCCCGGCGCGGGCGAGGTCCTGCTCGACGTCGCCTATGCCGGCTGCAACTGGGCCGACACGCAGGTTCGCGTGGGCATCTACCCGCACCCCATGACCTATCCGATGGTGCTGGGTTTCGAGGTCTCGGGGACGGTGGCCGCGCTAGGCCCCGGCGTGACGGGCGTCGAGGTGGGCGATCGCGTCGCGACCTTCCCCGAGAAGGGCGGCGCCTATGCCGAGAAGTGCGTCGCGTCGGCGAAGGGCCTGATCAAGCTGCCGGAGGCCGTCGGCCTCGACGTGGGCGCGGCCTTTCCCATCCAGGCGCTGACCGCCTGGCACATGATGTGGACGATCCATGGCGGCATCGGGCCCGGCGATACCGTGCTGGTCAATGCGATCGGCGGCGGCGTCGGGCTGATGTGCACCCAGCTCGCGGTCCATGCCGGCGCGCGCGTGATCGGCACGACCGGCACGCCGGGCAAGGAGGCCAGGGCGCTGGCCTATGGCGCCTCGCGGGTCGTCGTGACCTCTCAGGAGGATTTCGAGCGCGCGGTGCTCGATTTCACCGGCGGCAAGGGTGTCGATCTCGCCATCGATTCCTATGGTGCCACCATGCTCGACCGCACGTTCGGCGTCGTGAAGATGCTGGGTCATATCATCAGCATCGGCGAGGCCGAGGGGCAGCCGTTCAAGAACATCCGCGAGCGCATCCTGCCGCGCTCCCAGACCTTCACCCGCCTGCATCTCGGCCATATCGACCAGTCGTCGGCCGAGTGGCGGGAGGGGGTCGAGCAGGTGCTGGCTGGCCTCGTCGAAGGTTGGCTCAAGGTGCCCATCGAGGGTGTGTTTCCGCTGGCCGAGGCGGCGGAGATGCACCGTCGCCTCGAGGGTCGGGGTGTCGCCGGCAAGCTGCTGTTGAAGGCCACCGGCTGACCCGAAGTCAGCGATCGATCCAGACGTCCTCGAAGCGCCAGTTGTTGTAGATGCTGTTGATGTGCAGCGTCACGTTCTTGACGTGCGGCTGCCAGCATCCGGCGATGCGGCCGTGGCTGATGATCGGCCGCGCCACGTCCTCCTGAAGCTTCCGGTCGATCGCCCAGACCAGCTCCTGTCGCTTCCTGCGGTCGGTTTCGCGCGACTGCTCCTCGAAGAGCTTGGTCATCTCCGGGTCGCAGTAGTTGTTGTAGTTGCGCAGCGAGCCGCAGGCATAGCCCTCGAACAGCGTCACGTCCGGATCGTCGACCGCGCTGCCGGTGAGGTTGAGCGCGACGACGTAATCCTTCTTGAAGACGCGGTTGTAGTAGATCGTCGTGTCGATGATCTCGAGTTCGGCATCGATCCAGATCTGCTTGAGCTGGTCGATGAGGATCACCGCCGGGTCCTTGTAGGTGGCGATGTTGCGGGTGCTGACCTTGAGCTTCAGCCGCTTGTCGGGTCCGTAGCCCGCCTGGCTCATCAGCGCCCTTGCTTCTTCGCGCGCCTTGTCCACGTCGCCATAGCCGATGAGGCCCTCCAGCTTCTCCGGAGGCAGGCCCCAGACGCCGTCCGGCGGCGGCAGCAGGGCGCCGCCCATCTTGCCTTCTCCTTCGCTCAGGATCCTGATGAAGGCCTCGCGGTCGAGCGTCAGCGCCATGGCGCGGCGGATCTTCGGATCGTCGAAGGGCGCGACTTCGCGATTGACGATCAGGTTGGTGCTGACGCCGCTCTCGCGCATGGTGCATTGCGCCTGGGGCGCGTCGCGCTTGATGTTCTTCAGGAGCGGCACGGTGACGTCGGCCGGAAAGGTCATGTCGAACTTGCCGGCGACGAAGGACAGCATCCGCGTCGAGCGATCGGGGATGATCGAGAACTCGATGGCATCGAGATAGGGGCGACCCGGCTTCCAGTAGTCCGGGTTTTTCACCAGCTTGATGCCCTCGTTCATTCTGAAGTCGGCCAGCTTGAACGGGCCGGTCCCGACCGGTTTGCGCCGCATGTCGGCGGCCGGCACGTGGCACGGATAGATCGGCGTGTAACCGGAGGCTAGCAATGCGAGCAGCGAAGGTTGCGGCTGCTTCAGGTGGAAGGTCACCTCCGTCGGGCCGTCGGCGGTCACCTTTTCGACGTTGCCGTACCAGGCGCTGCGCGGATTGCGGCGCAGTCGGTCGGGCGTGAGGATGAGTTCGAACGTGCAGGCGACATCGGCTGCCGAGAAGGGCTTGCCGTCGTGCCACTTCACGCCGTCGCGGGTCGTGAAGACCAGCTTGCGCCCGCCATCCTTCGTTTCCCAGCCCGTCGCGAGGTCGGGCACGATGGAGTCGAGGCTGTTCTTCGGAACGTTCTGATCGAAGACGACGAGGTTGTTGTAGATCGCCATGAAGGGGACGGCGACCGAGACGGTCGACTCCTCGTGGATGGAGGCGCTCGGTGGCGTGTCCATATGCTGTATGCGCAGCGTGCCGCCGCTTTTCTGCGCCCATGAGGCTCCGGACCAGCCGATAAGGCCGGCGGCGAGGAAGACCGAAACGAAACGCGTCTTGTCGGCTTTCATTCTTTGTTTCCTCCGATGATGTCTTGTTGTTGGTGCTGTGGTCTCCGTGGGATTGCAGTGCGAATGAGAGCCTAGACCGCAGGCGGTCGTGGTGTCGACCCGGCTTCCTGGTCTGCTATCGTCCGCCGCCTTTCAGCGAATCCGAGGAGATCGTCTTGACCACTGCCCCCCAGCGTCTGCGCGCCCTGCTGGCCGAGCCCGGCCTCGTCGTCATGCCGGCCGTGTGGGACGGGCTCACCGCGAAGCTGACCTATGGCGAGGGCTTCAAGACGGCGTTCCTCTCGGGCTCTTGCGTGGCCGCCAGCCGCCTGGGCGGTCCCGATCTCGACCTCGTCTCGTTTGGCGAGATGTTCGATTCCTTCAACATGGTGCACAGCGCGGCGCCCGACCTGCTGGTCCTGGCCGATGGCGATCACGGCTACGGCAATGCGATGAACGTGCAGCGCACGGTCAGCGCCTATGGCCGCGCCGGTGCCGCCGCGGTGCTCATCGAGGACAAGATCACGCCGCGCGCGCTCACGGCCGCCGGCAAGCCCTGCCTGCCGCGCGAGGAAGCGCGCATGAAGATCCGCGCCGCCGTCCAGGCAGCGAAGGAGTCGGGCATCCTCGTCCTGGCGCGCACCGACTGCCGGCCGACGCAGGGTATCGACGAGGCCGTGGCGCGCATCGAGATGTATGTCGAGGAGGGCGCCGACATCCTGTTTCTCGACTCGCCGGCCGATGACGAGGAGATCCGGCGCGGGATCGCCGCCGCCAAGGGCCGTCCGTCCTTTGCCGTCCTGTCGCCCGGCGCGCCGCGCGCCACGCCGTCACAGACGGAGGCTGCGAAGCTTGGCTTCAAGATCGGTACCTATCCGACCGGCATGCTGTCGCCGGCCGCCGCCGGCATGAAGGCGGGACTGGCGGCGCTCAAGGCCGGAGAAGCGGAGAGCAAGAGCGCCCTGTCGCCGGCCGATCTGCGCACGACGCTGGGCTATGCCGATTACGATGCCGCGGCCAAGCCGTTCATCGTGAAGAGCTGACGTCCGCCGCCTCTACGAAAGTCAGCCCTCCATGAAGCGCAAGACCAGCAAGGCGTTCGTCTATCTCGGTGCCTCCTCGATTCACGGTCTCGGCTGCTTCGCCGACATCGACATCAAGAAGGACGAGCTGGTCCGGGTGTGGGACGGCAAGGACAGCCGTTTCATCCCTGCCGCGAGGGCTCATGCCTCGCCGCAGGTGCAGCTCATCAAGCGCTTCGGTATCCGAACCGCGCGCGGGTACTGGGTCCCGCTTGATTTCCTGCGCATTTCGACCGGCTGGTACATGAACCACTCTGCCGATCCCAACATCGGCTCCGATGACGGCGACGTGACCTACTACGCCCTGCGCGACATCGAGGCCGGCGAGGAGCTCACCATGGACTACCGGCTCATGGACGAGCATCACGACAATCTCGACCGTGACGAGGTCGTCCCGGCCTCATCGCAGCCGAAACCGCGCCGTCGCCGCTGAGGCAACGGTCTCGGCAACCCGTTGCGTGCCTCCCCGTTCGCTTCCCAACGAGGAGGACGAGATGAACCAGGATCGGGACCCCAAAGCCCGCGAACGGGCCAACGGCGAGATCGACGGCAGGACGGATATCGAGGAGCGCGTGCCCTCACGCGACGGAGACACGGCACGGACCGTCAGGCCTGAAGATGAGGATCGGCGCGTGCGGCCGGGAGAAAAGCGGCCGCACGGAACGATGCCCTGAGCGGAAGCTACAGGTGGTCCTTCTCGAAATCCTCGCAGGACAGGCCTAGCGCGGACAGACCGTCAGCCAGATGGTCGGCGAGCAGGGGCTGCCCCAGGAGATAGGCCGAGGTCCGGTCGTTGCGCGAGTCGCGGGCCTGGATGCGCAGATCTTCCCAGTCCTCGAGGTCGCCGTCGCCCCGGCCGAGCCACAACAAGGCCACGAGATCGACCTTCTCGTCCTCGTCGAGGGCCTCGATGAAGGCGACGAGTTCGGCCTCGGTGGGATCGTCCTCATGCTCTTCCAGGATCGAAATCCCGCCATCGTCGGCAGCATTCGAGGCTGAATCGGGATCCGTCTCGACGTCCTGAACGTCGAATTCCCGTGCCTTCACGATGATATGGCACACCATGTCGGTCGCGATCGCGATCGCGG
Organism: Reyranella sp.; assembly: GCF_052439685.1. Lineage (GTDB taxonomy): Bacteria > Pseudomonadota > Alphaproteobacteria > Reyranellales > Reyranellaceae > Reyranella. The sequence goes on along the minus strand of NZ_JBQVQG010000001.1, from coordinate 192,078 downwards.
GCGGGTTCGTGAGGCCGTCGGACATCAAGCGTCTCCAGAGGGTCTGCAGGTCAGGCCGTCCAACGATTGGCCCTCCGATACGTTCCGGAAGGTCGATCCGATGACATCAGACCAGAGCCGCCAGATAGGCTTCGGCGCGTGCGGAGTCCGCGGATGATCCCGCGAAGCCGACATAGCCATCGGGCCGGATGAGCCGCAGCGTGTGACCCCCGGGGACAGCCACCACCAGCCGGGGAAATTTGTCAGCAAGGGCCGTCACGACGACGGCCGGACCCCATGCGGTGAACTTGCGGCCGCCCATGCCGTCGGGGAGCCGCTGCGGCCAGCGTTGCCCGGGCTTCGGGCCGTCGGAGAATCCGGCGGCGTGCGCGGTCAGGGGACTGTCCGGATAGCCGATATCCATCTCGGCAAGCTGGTCGGCGACCCTGTGCCGGATCTGTGGGAAGCCCGTGGCAAACCGCAGGATCGCATTCCGCACATCCTGCAGGAGCGGATTCCTGAGCGTTGCGGCTTCGGTCATCAGCCCGGCATTCCTCAGCACGCGGTCACCGACGGCGCTGCGCTCCCGCGAATAGCTGTCGAGCAGGAACGGTTTAGCGGCCCCCTCGATGACGAGCGCGAGTTTCCAGGCGAGATTGAAGGCGTCCTGCATGCCGGTATTCATGCCCTGGCCACCCGCCGGGCTGTGGATGTGCGCCGCGTCGCCCGCCAGGAACACGCGGCCTCTCGAATAGTCCCTGACCTTGCGCTCGTTGATGCGGAAGGCGGCCAGCCACACCGGGTCGGACATCACGATGCCGGGCGAACCGCGGCGCGCGATCAGCTCGTTGATCTGATCGAGCGTCGGGTCGGGATGCGTGTCGGAGTCCCTGGCCGGTCCGAGATCGGCGATCACCCGCCAGCGATCGGCCGCGATGGGAAAGAAGGCCAGGATGCCGTCACGGTGCCAGAAGATGTGCAGATGGTCGCCAGGGCTGAGGCCAGAGATATGTCCATCGGCCAGCGCCCAATGCGACTGCAGCGTCGAGCCCTCGAACTCGAAGCCGAGCCCATGCCGCACCGCCGAATGGGCACCGTCGCAGCCGATCAGCCATTCCGTTTCGACGGTTTCACGTGCGCCGTTCGTTTTCGCGAGCCTGGCTTCGACCGACGAGCCCGTGTCGGTGAACCCGGTCAGTTCGACCTCGCGCTCGACCGTCACGCCGGAAGCGGCCAGTCGCTCCTCGAGGACGCGCTCGGTTTCGCTTTGCGCGATCATCAGCGCATAGGCGAAGCGGCTGTCGATCACGCCGAACGACACCTCGGCGACGACCTGCGTGCCGGTCGAGATCCGGGCGCCGTGTGCCGGCATGCCGGCAGCCAGGAAGCCGGTGACATAGCCGGCGTCGTCGAAAAGTTCGAGTGAGCGGCTCCACAGGACGAGCGCCTTCGACTTGTCGGTCCGTTGCACTGCCTTGTCGACGATTCGAACGGGGATACCGTGGCGGACGAGCTCGTTGGCGAGCGTGAGGCCGACCGGGCCTGCGCCCGAGATGAGCACTTTGGGATGATCCGCCAAGATATTCTCCCTGCACGACACGTCGGATCGAGCCTAGCCGCGCTTCGCACTGCGGCCAATCGGTCCTTGCAAAACCCCCGGCAAAAGGCCATATGCAGGCGGTCGATAGACGGACAGACGATTTTGGTCCGCGTTTCCGGTTTCGCCGGCAGCCCGCTCCACGAACTTTGATCCCGAAAACCAGTGCGAATTCGACGGCCGGCTGCGCGTTCCCTTTGTTTTTTCTGTGGGACGCCGCGCGGTTCAGCATATCTAAAGTAGTGAAAGGGTTACCCATGGCGACGGGAACCGTGAAGTGGTTCAATATTCAGAAGGGCTTCGGCTTCATCCAGCCGGACAACGGCGGTGCCGATGCCTTCGTGCACATCAGCGCCGTCGAGCGCGCCGGCATGGGCACGCTCAACGAAGGTCAGAAGGTCGAGTATGAACTCGTCTCCGATCGTCGCAGCGGCAAGATGTCGGCCGACAACCTGAAGTCGGTCGGCTGATCGCGCGGCTGCCGGTAACGGCGGCCACGTTCAGCGACTTGAGATGACCCCGCACCCTCTGGGTGCGGGGTTTTTCATTGCCTTTCGGGCGAGTTGGCCCGCGAGACGCAGCACTTCTCTACGCATTTCCGACGGGGAACGCCGAGACACGCCCTCGTGGTCGACGGACCTGAACCGATATGGAGGCCCCATGGCCAAGAAATCCAGCAAGCGTACGGAGTACGTGCTGTTCAACGTCACCTACGAAGACGGCAGCCAGCGCTCCAACCGGCGCGTCCCGCTCGAAGCCCTCGAAGGGCTCGAGAAGGATCTGCCCGCCCGCGAAATCATCGCGGAGCAGGATCGCGAGGTCGCCGAGAAGTCCGGCAAGCCCGTGCTCGCGATCAAGACCCTCGTGCGCGCCTGACTCTCTACTCGGGCGAAGCGTTCCGCCTCGGCACTTCCTTCAACTCGGTGAAGGGCAGCTATCGCGGCGTAAATCCCGCAACCGTCATGCAGTTGCTGCTTGCGCCTGGTCCGGTGGAGTGGGAGGCAGCAGACGGTCGATCGCCGTGATCCAGGCCTTGCGCGCTTCGGCGACCGACAGGCCATGGCGCTCGCGCGTGCGGCCCCAGCTTTCGAAGTCCGTCAGTTGCTCCAGCGCGATCAGCAATATCTTTCGTTCGACCTCCGGCAGCGGGGCAAGTTCGGCATGATAGTTCAGCGCCAGGCCTCTCCACGTCACGTCGCGAATCTGTCTGATGCGCTCGCTTACCAGTTCCGATTCGGTCTGATGATGCAGCAGAACCCGCCATAGCGGGAGCCAGCGCTCGCAGATGCTGGAACGCCTCTCGACATTGGCGTGCAGGCGTTCGATCCGGGTGCCGCTCCGGTCTTGACGAATGGCGCGGGCTATTGTCTCGGCAAAGGCATAGTCGGCTGCGGCGATGGTAAGAGCCAGAAGATCATCGAAGCGCTCGAAGACCGATCGCACGGAATAGCCGGCGCGTCGGGCAATCTGCGCCGCCGTGGGCAACTGCGGCCCCTCGTTCAGCAATTCCAGATAGGCTTCGATGATGATCTGTTTGGTGCGCTCGCTGCGGAGCGCCCGGCCGTCCACGCGACGCGGCTTCGGCGGTAGTGCCTCGGGTTGGATCGCGATTATAGGGTCGCCGTCCTGCACCGGATCCACTCCTTAAACCCTCTAAAGTTGCGGGTGCCGTTCAAATTTCTGCGTCATTCATGCCGCCGTTCCGCCGCGGGGTCCATGAATATTTAACGGATTATCATGTCAGATGATCGAACGCCTGCAGCACCGACAGGCGCGACGGAACGTCTGTGCTTTCCCATCCGAAGAGTCGCTATAGTGACCACGAACTGGATTTTCGAGGAAGCTTAAGTCATGCGTCGTATCCTTCTGCCCCTGCTCGGCCTCTCCCTTCTGCCCGCCGCTGCCCAGGCCGACCAGGCTGCCGCCGCGGCCTGCTCGGCTCAGCTCTCCAAGGACGGGCAGCTGCTCTACGGCAAGGTCGCGCCCACCATGACGCCCCAGACCAACATCAAGGATGCCCTCACCAGCGTCGCCCGCCCCATGGTGATGGGCGGCTCGATGTCCCGCGACACCGCCCGCGCTGCCGCCGAAGCGGCCGGTGAGTGCCTGAAGCTCTTGAAGTGACCGCTCGGCCGTAAGGCCGTCTTCACGACCCTGGTGGCGCCGGTCTTCTGCGCAGCGCCAGCACCATGGCGCCGGTGAGCACGAGCCCGGCGACCGCCATCACGACAACGGCGCCTCGGGTGCCGAGTTCGTCGGACAGCGCGCCGGCCGCGAGCTGTCCGAGCGGGCCTGTCCCGATGCACACCGTAACGACGCCCATCAGCCGGGAACGCATCTCGGGCGGGGCCTCGGTCAGCATCAGGGTCGACTGCATGTTGCCGAAACCCGCCGTTCCGAAGCCGCCGATCACCAGCAGGGCGAAGGCCAGCCAGTAGGACGGCGACAGCGCCATGAAGATGAGCGCGACCATGAACAGCGCCGCGCCGCCGGCAAAGGCGAGCCGCCGGTCCATGCGCAGGAGGCCCGCCGCAATCAGCGCACCGCCCATCAGCGCGCCCAGAGGCTCGCCGGCCGCCAGCAGCCCGACCAGGGCCGGCGAAACATGGAACTCGCCTTGGCCGAGCGGTGCCACCAGGCCCGAATAGGCGAAGGCGAAAGCGTTGGTGACGATGGTGACGCCGAACACCAGCAGGATGGTGGGCCGCGTCCAGGCGAAGCGCAGCCCTTCGGCGATGTCGTGGGGAATGCGCACGAGGTCGAGCCGCCGCGTCACCTGCGCGTGGGCGAGGCCCGCGATCGCGAAGGCGCCGGCGAATTGCACCAGGGCGGTGAGGGTGTAGGCACCCTTCATGCCCAGCCATTCGAAGGCGATGCCGCCCAGCAGCGGCCCCACCGCGCGCGTCGCCGCCGAGGTGACGCTGTCGAGCGCGATGGCGTTGACGATCCGGTGCGGACCGGCGACCTCGCCGACCATGCGCCGGCGGGTCGACATTTCGGTCGACCACATCGTGCCGGAGACGAGGTTGCCCAGCGCCACATGCCAGACTTCGAGGTGGCCCGCGACGGCGAGCGAGGCGAGCAGGGTCGAGATCAGGGCCGGCACCACGAGCGCCAGCATGAAGATCAGCTTGCGGTTCACCGCTTCGGAGATGGCGCCAGCGAAGGCGCCGAACAGGAGCTGCGGAATCTGCCGCAAGGCGACCACGACCGTGACGGCGAAGGCGGAGTGCGTGACCTCCCACGCGAAAAGGCCAGACGCCAGCAGCTCCAGCCAGCGCATCGCATTGGCGAAGGCGCCGACCAGCCACAGTCTCAGGAAGTCGGGCGAGCGCAACAGCTCCCGGATCGGCGAGTCCATTGACCGGAGGTTACCCGTCCCTCACCGCGAGGCGAAGCCCGGCAGCCGATTTTTAGCGCCCGATCTCCTCCAGATTGACGCCTGCCGTCTCGATGCGAAACCACCAGGTGACCAGCGCGCCGAGCAGGGATGTGAAGACGAGGGCGGTCAGCAGGAAGTCGGTCCCCGCGTCGGCCAGGATCACCGGGAAGATGAAGGCCGTCAGCACTGCCCCCATCTTGGCGAAGGCGGCGGCGAAGCCCGCTCCCTTGCCTCGGATATGGGTCGGGAAGACCTCGCCGGCCAGCAGATAGGTCTGCGCGTTGGGCCCGAGGTTGGTCATGAAGTTGAACAGCATGAAGCCGCCGAACAGCAGCATCGTGCGCGCCGGCTCCTCGACATGGGATTGCAGCGCGGCCATGGCGAGCCCGGCGGCGCAGCCGAGGAAGCCCAGCACCTGGAGTCGGATCCGGCCCACCCTGTCGGACATCAGCACGGCGGCGAGGATGCCCACGATCAGCAAGATGTCGACCAGGGCCGCACCCTTTGCCCCTTGGAGATCGCGGGCGATGATCGCCGTGACGTTGTGGGCCTTCACGACCTCGTGCCCGATCGTGTGGGCGAGGATCGTCGGCGTGAAGATGCCGATGCCGTAGGTCCCGAGGTCCTGCAGGAACCAGGGCACGGAAGCCAGGATCGTGGCGCGCCGGTTCTTCCGGTTGAAGAGCTCGCCCCAGCGTCCATGCCGGTGATGGCCACGGGTGGCAGAAGAGGCACCCTCGGCCAGACGCACCTGCTTGGGGTATTGCGGGCTGCGCTTCAGGAGGCGCCGCAGCTCGCGCTCCGCCTCGGCGTGGCGGCCGCGGCTCACGAGCCACTGGCCGCTGTCGCTCACGAACAGCCGGGCGAACACCAAGAACGCGGCCGGTACGATCGCCATGGCGTACATCCAGCGCCAGGCATCGAGCGAGGCATCGAAGGTCAGGATCACGAAGCCCAGTGCCGTGCCGACGAGCGCGCCAATCGCCTGGAAGGCGAAGGCGCCCAGCACCAGCTTGCCGCGGTCGCGGCTGGGAATGCTCTCCGAGATCACGAGGTGCGCGGTGGGGTAGTCGCAACCCAGCGCCAGGCCGACGCCGAACAGGAAGAAGACCAGCCAGCCGAAGCTCGGTGCGACGGTCAGGCCGGCCAGGAAGACGACGAAGACCAGCATTTCGATCACGAACATGCGGCGGCGACCGTAGGTGTCGGCCAGGCCGCCCAGCGCGATGGCGCCGATCATGATGCCGGCCAGGGTGGCGGCGCTCACCAGGCCCTTGCCGGTGGGCGAAAGACCGAATTCCTCGACGATCAGCGGCAAGGCGACGCCGGTCATGAATACGACCAGGCCTTCGAAGAACTTTCCGGCGGTTGCGAGCGTCCAGATGCGCCACTGCATCTGGGTCATCGGCACACTGGGGGTCGGCGTCCCGTCGGGCCATGACGGGGTCTGGTCGATATAGCCCTGGACGCTTCGAGGTTCAGCCATCTGGACAGATTACCCAGCGAGGTTACGCTGCGGTGTCTAAAAAGAAAAAAACACAAATCGGGGAAACGCCATGAAGAGACGGAGCCTGCTCGTCGCGGCCCTTGCCGCGCCGTCGATCGTTCCCGCCGTTGCACGGGGCCAGGGGGCGTGGCCCACCAGGACCGTGAAGTTCATCTGTCCCTTTGCGGCGGGCGGCGGCACCGACACGGTGAGCCGTCTGATGTGCGAACAGCTTTCGCGTTCGCTTGGCCAAAGCTTCGTCGTCGAGAACAAGGGCGGCGCGGGCGGCAACATCGGCACGGTCGAACTCGCGCGGGCGGCCCCCGACGGCTACACGATCGGCCTCATCTCGGTGGCCAGCCATACGCTGAACCCGATGCTCTATTCGAGGCTGCCCTATAATCCGGACAAGGACATCGTGGCGGTCTCGCGCGTCGCGCTCCTTGCCAACCTGCTGGGCGTGACGCCGTCGCTGCCGGCCAACAACGTCGCCGAGCTGATTGCGCTCTGCAAGAAGGAGCCGGGCAAGTATTCCTTTGCCTCGTCGGGCCCCGGCACGTCGCTGCACCTGAGCGGCGAGCTGTTCAAGAAGATGGCCGGGGTCGACATCATCCATGTCCCCTACAAGGGCGCCGGCCCGGTCTATTCCGACCTGATGGCGGGCGTGGTGAACATGATGTTCGCCAACATGCCCTCGATGCTGCCGCAGGTCCGCGGCGGAAAGCTCAAGGGGCTGGGCGTCACCTCGGCCCAGCGCTCCAAGGCTGCACCCGACATCCCGGCCATCGCCGAGACCGTGCCGGGTTATGTCGCCACCTCGTGGTACGGGATCGGCGCACCGGCCGGCACGCCCGAACCGATCCTGGCCAGGCTCGAGGCCGCGATCGCCGAGGCGCTGAAGTCGCCCGTGATCCAGAAGCGCTGGAACGACGATCTCGGGCTCGACCTGCCGCCGCCCGGCCGTGCCGGTTTCGACCGGTTCCTGGCCGAGGACCGCAAGCTCTGGGAGCCCGCGGTCAAGGCCTCGGGCGTGAAGCTCGACTGATTTTCTTCGGGAGTAGTTTGATGTCCGTACAGTTTGCCGAAGTTCCTGACGAGGCCGGAGAGATCGCCACGCGTTGGCTCGATTCATTCGGGGCCGCGCTTCAGGCTCGGGATGCCGCTTCCATCGCGGCGACGTTCATGCCCGACGGCCATTGGCGCGACGTGCTGGCCTTCACCTGGGACGTCGTCACCCGTTCCGGGCGGGGGGCGATCGAGGCGGCTCTGGTGCCGGTGCTGACACGCACCGCCGCGAAGGATGTGGAGATCCCCGCCGCGCGCACGCCGCCGCGTCGCGTGAAGCGGGCCGGCATCGAGTGCATCGAGGCGATCTTCGAATTCGAAACCGCCTTCGGCCATGCCAACGCCGTCGTGCGCCTCGTCGAGTCCGATGGCGCGTGGCGGGCCTGGTCGCTGCTCACCACGCTCGAGGAGTTGCAAGGCTGGCCCGACGGGAGGCCGCGCGAGCTGAGCGATGCCGAGCGCTACAGTCGCGACTTCGGCGGCGACAACTGGCTCGACCAGCGCCGGAAGGCACAGGCCTATGAGGATCGCGATCCGGCCGTGCTCGTGGTCGGCGGCGGTCAGGCAGGTCTGGCGACCGGCGCGCGCCTGCGGGCGTTGGGCGTCGATACGCTGATCGTCGATCGCCATCAACGCATCGGCGACAACTGGCGGCGGCGCTATCATTCGCTCACCCTGCATAACGAGGTGCACGTCAATCACCTGCCGCTGATGCCGTTCCCCTCGACCTTTCCGGTGTTCATTCCCAAGGACAAGCTGGCGAACTGGTTCGAGGCCTATGTCGAGAATCTCGACCTCAACTACTGGACCGACACAGAGCTCACCTCGGGCCGCTATGACGAGGCCGCTCAACGGTGGACGGTGAGCCTGAAGCGCGGCGACGGGACGGAGCGCGAGCTGCATCCGCGCCATGTCGTCTTCGCCACCGGCGTCAGCGCCATTCCGGTCAAGCCATCGCTGCCGGGTCTCGATTCGTTTGCCGGCACGGTGATGCATTCCGGGGCCTATACGAACGGCGTGGACTGGAAGGGGCGCAAGGCGATCGTGGTCGGCACCGGCAACAGCGGCCACGACGTGGCGCAGGATCTCTGCGCCAGCGGCGCCGATGTGACCCTGGTACAGCGCAGCCCGACCTACGTCGTGTCGATCCGGGAGGCCCAGAAGGTCTATGCGATCTACACCGAAGGCCTGCCGTTCGAGGATTGCGACCTGCTGGCCGCCGCCTCGCCCTATGCGGTGATGCGGCGCGCCTACCAGCTCTCGACCGCCGAGATGCGCCAGGTCGACCGCGATCTCCTGGCGGGACTGGAGAAGCGCGGCTTCCGCCTCACCTATGGCGAGGACGATACCGGCTTCCAGATGATGTATCTGCGCCGCGGCGGTGGTTACTACTTCAACGTCGGCTGCTCCGACATGATCGTCGAGGGGCGAATCAAGCTGCTGCAGTACGACGACATCGCAGGGTTCGAGGCCGGCGGCGTGCGCCTCAAGGACGGCACCCTGCGCGAGGCCGAACTGGTAGTGGTCGCCACCGGCTACAAGAACCAGCAGGAAACGGTGCGGGCCTTCCTGGGCGACGCGGTGGCCGATCGGATCGGTCCGGTCTGGGGCTTCGATGCCGGCGGCGAACTCGCCAACATGTTCAAGCCGACGCCGCAGCCCGGCCTGTGGTTCATCGCCGGCAGCCTTGCCCAATGCCGCATCTATTCGCGCTACCTCGCCTTGCAGATCAAGGCCCGCGAGGAGGGGCTCATCGCGGGATGACGGGAGTCTCGACACCAATGAGATCCGCCGTCTCGCCACTCCGCGCTTCGGTCGAGACGACGGACTTGATGATCTGACTTCGTCCCGATCTAAATGAACTGACGGATCGCCGCGATCACGATCAGGGCGCCGATTGCCATGACGGCGCTGCCCAGCGAGATCACGTAGAGGGCGCGGCCGGGCGAGAGCCGGCCCATATGGGCTGCGATCCAGAAGAACGGGTCGTTGACGTGGCAGATCGCCATCGATCCCGCACCCACGGCCGCGGCCGCGATGGCGCGGCCCGAGGCGCTGTCGAGGCCGAGCGCCGGCAGCATCGGCTCGACCATGCCCGAGGCCGTGAGGACGGCGGTGAGCGAATTGCCCTGCATCGTCTTCACGATGGCCGCGGCCAGGAACGGCGTCAGCACCCCGTAGCGCGGGTGCAGCGCATATTCTGCCAGCAGCTCCGACATGCCGGTCTCGTCGAATACCCGGGCGAGGCCGCCCGATGCACCGACCGCCAGGAGAAGTGGCGCCCACGACCGGCCGGCCAGGACCGAAGGCTCCCAGCGCCGTGCGAACAGGACCGCCAGGGTGACGGCGATGGCCGTCAGCATCAACGGCCTGGAAATACCGATGTAGAATTCGCGAGCGCCGCCCCTGCCCAGAGGTTCGCTTGGCATCTGCGCCACCGACTGCAGGAACAGCAGCCCGAGCGGGATGCCGATGCAGAGCCAGGCCCAGGAGAGCTGTCCTTCGGTCGGCTGGGAGGGGACCTGCCGCGCCACGTGCCACCAGCCCAGTGCCACGGCGACCGCGGTAACAGGCAGGGCGAGCATGAACCCGCTCCAGAGGCCGGCTTTCATCACCGAGGCGGCAGCGACGGCGAGCGGCGACGGCGCCAGGAGCGCGGCGACCGCGAGCAAGGTGAGCGCGAGGCCCAGCGCACGCCGCGGAGCGTCCTGCCCTGCCGGCTGCAGGAGCGCCAGCCCGGCCGGCGCCGAGGCTCCAAGGCCCGCTACCAGACCGGCCGCCGCCGAGGTTCCTGTGCCGAGCGGCGTGCGCAGGACCAGACCTCCGACCAGCGCTCCCGCGACGACCAGCAGGCCCGTCTGTTCCAGTGCCGCCGTGAAACCCAGCCCGAACGCCTTGCCGACCGAGTCGAAGGTCATGTCGGCGGCGATGCCGTAGACGACCACGGTGGCCATGATCGCGAGAAAGACGGGCAGGCGGACGCGCTGGATGAGGAAGACGATGGCGGCGACCGCCATCGGCAGAAGAAGCGAGGCGAGAATCATGACGGAGCGAACCTTAGTGTCCTGCTACAGTCCCGTCATGCGCCTCCTCGTCGCTCTCCTGATGTTGCTTGGTTATGTCGCGCCCCTCCATGCCGAGGCGTTGGTCCGGATCGAGGGCAAGAATTTCGTCGAGCCAAACGGTCGCATCCTGCGCCTCAAGGGAATCAGCCTCGGCAACTGGCTGATGCCGGAAGGCTACATGTTCAAGTTCGAGGTCGCGAAGTCGCCGCGCCAGATCTATGGCGCCTTCGACCGGCTTCTGGGGCCGGAGCGCGCCGCACGGTTCTGGCGGCAGTATCGTGACGCCTATGTTACCGAGGACGACATCCGCTTCATCAAGGCGGTCGGCTTCAACATGGTGCGGATTCCGCTGCACTGGCGGTTGTTCATGACCGCCGACGGTGAACTGGGCGGCGATGGCTGGCCGCTGCTCGACCGGGTGGTCGGCTGGGCCGCCGCCGCCGGCCTGTACGTGATTCCCGACCTGCACGCGGCGCCCGGTGGCCAGACCGGGATCAACCATGATGACGGGCCGGGCTATCCGCTGATGTTCTACGTGCGGCGCGACCGCGATCTCACCGTGAAGCTGTGGCGGGCAATCGCGCAGCGCTATCGCGGCAATCCCACGATCCTGGGCTACGACATCCTGAACGAGCCGATCGCCCCGTACCACGACGTGGCGACCCTGAACGCGCGGCTGGAGCCGTTCTACAAGCGGACGACGGCGGCGATCCGCGAGGTCGATCCCGAGCGCATCGTGATCCTGGCGGGCGGCCAGTGGAGCTCCAGCTTCGCCATGCTCGGGCGGCCCTTCGCGCGCAATCTCGCCTATACCTATCATTCGTTCTGGGCCTCGACGCAGCGCGATGCGATCCAGCGGCACCTGAACTTTGCGAACTTCTACGACGTGCCGCTGTTCCTCGGCGAGACAGGGGAACTCAATGACGAATGGAACGAGGAGTTTCGTCGCCTGCACGAGATGCACGGGATCGGCTGGTCCTTCTGGACCTACAAGAACCTCGATACGCAATCGACCATCGTGTCGATCCCGCGGCCCGATGGCTGGAACGAGATCGTGGCCTACGCCGATGGCACTCTGAAGGAGAGGCCGTCCGAGGAGGTGGTGGACCGGGCCACCGGGCAATATCTCGACGGCATCCGGCTGCACAATGGCACGGTGCGCTGGTCCTATCTTGCGTCGCTCGGCTTAAGGGGCAGCCCCTAGCAGACGACGCAGGGCGTGGGTGGCTCCGTGATGCGGACGCGCGCGCGCAGCCTCGACGGTGGCCTCCAGAATGTCGCGCAGGGAGTCCTTCGCCGTGACGGCAGCCGACGAGGCCCGGGCTTTCAGGGTATCCAGCCGGCTCAGAGCGTCGACCGTGGCCTCGGCGAGCCCATCCGGACTGTAGCGGGACATGGCAACGCCGTGCCCTTCCTCGAAGGCGGGCCACGCGAAGGCGCAGTCCGCAGGCGCCACGATGGGGATGCCCATGCGTCGCGCCTCGTTGGACATTCCCGAGCCGCGTGCGCTGTAGGACTCGGGATCGTATGGAAGCAGCAGCAGGTCGGTACGGGAAAGCAGGTCGATATAGTCTTCGTCGGACAGCACGCCCCTGCGTATGTCGACGCGCGGCCCGAGCTTTTCCAGATCGTCGAAGATCCAGCTCTCGTCCTCGGCATCCGATCCCGCGACGATCCCATGAACCGTGAAGCGCGACGTCGGATGACGTTGCAGCAGCCGTGGGATCGCCTCGGGCAGCAGACGGTAGCCCTTCGAACGATTGGCGAATCCGGCGATCGTCAGATGAGGATGATCGGTCGTGTCCGAAGGCGATTCCAGGGGCGAGGACGGCAGGGCGATACCGGCACCCGATGCGACGCCGACGTCGAAGGGCAGCAGCTTGCGATAGAACGCGGCCATGGCTTCCGTCTCGCTGTAGGCGGTGAGATGCCGCCGGTCGCCGAGGGCCGCGAGAAGGGCGGTGAAGCCACGGCGCGCCTCGTCATGACAGGGGATCGAGGCGGGATTGTACGGCGCGAGCTGGTGATGGGGCCCATAGAGCAGCCACATCAGCACCTGAGGCGGAGGCTTCAGCGGGTGGCGCCTCAACACGCGCGCCACGGAGGCAGCGAGTACCTGATCGCAGCAGGGCAGGATCAGGATATCGGGCCAACTGCCAGGATGTTTCAGGGCGCGCGCCAGTTCGCGACTCGTCTGGGCGACTCGCCCCTCGAACTCTCTGGGGCTGGCATAGTCGCGGCCATACACCGGCCCCGTGAAGACGGCCGTACAGTCGAGCGCGCGCGCGACGTCTGGCGTGGCGGCGATGGAGCCGAGGCAGGGGGCGTCGATCCCCAGCCCGGCAAGCTCGGCCTGCAACCGGTCTATCGCGGCGTAATGATGCCCGCCGCGGGAATGGATGGCCGGATCGACGATGAGCGTCTTCATCGTCATCACCGTTGGAGCGCGCGCCAGGCGGGACGATAGCGCTCCATGGCCTGGCGCAGCCGCATCGTGGCACGCCATCGCAAGCCGAATTCGCTGGCATTGTAGAGATGCTGCTGTGGCGCCCGGACCTGCAGGTCGGGGAAGACGAACAGGCGGCCGCCGGCGCTTGCGATCGCCTCGTTGAAGGCGACATGCTCCGAGACTTCGCGTCCCTCGGCGTCGAGGCCGAGATACCTCGCGTTCAGCGCATAGGGCATGCGGTAAAGCCCCAGCCCGCCGAACGCCGAGCGAACCTCGATCGGTTCCATCTGTGGCGGCAATACGATCTGGCGGGCGAAGACTTCACGGAACTTGGCGGCCTCGAACGATTCGCCGCTCGGCCGTCCCCAGATCCGGTGCCAGCAATCGTGCGGGCACCAGGTTGGATGCCGGAGCGCCCAGATGTCGTAGTAACAGGGGGAGGCGCTCGCGAACACGGCGGCCCGGTCGGGTGAAGCGTCGAGCCATTCGGCTGCTCGGACATAGGACCCGAGGTCGAGTGGTGCGGCGAGGACGTCGTCCATGTCCGCGACGACCAGGTGGCCGTATTCCGCGAAAGCGGAGCCGCGCACTTCTTCCAGGCAGGCGTTGCGCGCGAAAGCGATGCGTTCGGTCCGCAGCTCGAACCGTCCGGCGAGCTCGCCGAGATCGAGAACCTTCCCTGCCCGTTCCTTACCCATCCAGTTCCGTAACAGGGTGGCGGTGGCGTCGGTTGCGTCGCTGACGGCGAAAATGAAGGCCGTCCGATCGTAGAGCTGCGACAGCTTCGCGAGATTGGCGAGAACGTCCGGCAGCCAGCGGGCACAGTCACGGGCCGTGCCGACGAAGACGGCGCTGTCGAGGCTTCTTCCTGTCACGCCGCCTCCAGCGCGCCGAGCGTCATCGTCGTTCGCCCATGAATGAACGAGCGCGACCGAGCACGTTCCGTGTTCCGGTCGATAGCGAGTCGAGGAAGCGGATCCACGAGCCCCTGCTGCCGGTCGAGCGGGCATCGAGCGCTCGCTTCACCAGCGCCTGCGAATGGGCGTGACGCCACTCGCCGAAGGAGGCCCGGATGGAGGAGGCTTCCTGGTCGAGGACGCGCTGCACCAGCTGGAGGATGTGGCTGCTGATCGGTCCCCAGTCCTTGGTCGAGGAGTTATACGCGCCGCCCATGACCGTGGCGTTCGAATGTTTGTTGGAGCCGTGCATGCGATAGCCATACAGGGCATCGTGAATGGCGATCGAGCCCGTCAGCAGGCCGGCGAAGGTCGACAGGTAGTAGTCGAGGTAGAGTCTCAGGTCCTGGTCGGGGACGACGAGCACAAGGTCCACGAAGCTGCGCCGGAACATCATGCTCGCCATGCTGTTCGTGGCGCTGAGCGCCGTCCAGTGCGGATGCATGGTCAGCCGCCCGCTCCTGGGAAAGGAGAACTGGCCGGTCGTGGTGTCGATCGTCGGTGCCATTGCGGGGTCGATGCCGCTGTGGCCCCTGACGCCATGCTCGAACCACCAGGCAGTGCCCGCCAGCGCACGGTCATCGGCGTCGATGATGTGCGAATCGCAGTAGGTGAGGGCGACGGGGAAGTCGGCATTCATATGAACGCACAGATGCCGCTCTATGAAATTTTCATACCAGATGTCGTCGGAATCCAGGAAGCCGACGAAAGGCGTGTCCAACTGCGCGAGTCCGCGTTTGATCGCGCCGGTCTGTCCGACATTGGTGTCCAGGCGGACATAGTCGAATCTTGAATCGCCGAGACGCGACAGGCACTGGCGAATCTCTTCGTCGGAATTGTCCGTCGAGGCATCGTCGACGACGAGCGTGCGAAGGTTTCGGCAGGACTGGCGGGCGACCGACTCGATGGCTCTCCCCACGAAGGCGCCGTTGTTGTAGTTGGCAATCACCACACCGACCGGAGGTGCTGAAGGCATGCTGACCGTTTCCGTCTGCTTAAATTGAAGGCTGGCGATCGCACGGAATATGCGGCGGCCTGAAGATGGTCGACGATCGTGCGCGCTGCAACCTCAAGCCGCCATCACGATGGTCGAAGGTTGCGATTCCCCATTATGTCGGCCCCGTGAAATCTCCGCCAACGCGGCTTTTGCAGTCAAAAGGGCGAGACAGCCGCGCTGGGCGAATGCTACGGGTCTCCCGCCTGCCGTCGAGGGACGGCAGGGGCGGCTGACTAGGACGTGACGAACGACATGACGCGAGCCCCTTCTCCAGCAGCAGGATCGCCACGGACGGAACTGGCGGAGGCATTGCGGTCATGCCGGACGTCCTATCTGGGCGTGGCGCTGTTCACCGCCGTCCTGAACATTCTATATCTCACCGGCTCGTTCTTCATGCTCCAGGTCTACGACCGGGTGCTGCCGAGTCGCAGCGTTCCCACCCTGGTGGCGCTCTGCCTTCTCGCTCTCGGCCTCTACGGTTTCCAGGCCATCCTCGACATCGTCCGCAACCGCGTCCTGATCCGGATCGCCGGCGGGTTCGCCGAGACGATGGACCGGCGAATCTACCAACTTCTGGTCAAGCTGCCGCTGCGGGCGCCGCAGATGAACGGTTTCGAGCCGGTTCGCGATCTCGACCAGATCCGCGGCTTCATGTCGGGGACCGGTCCGGCGGCACTGTTCGACCTGCCCTGGATGCCGCTCTATCTCGGCATCTGCTACCTGTTTCATCCGCTGCTCGGGCTCACGGCGACGGTGGGTGCCTTGATCCTGGTGGCCATCACCTTCATGACCGAGGTCAAGATCCGCCAGCCGTCGATCGAACTCTCGTCGCTCTCCAGCCGGCGGAACAGCCTGGCTGAAGCGAGTCGCCGCAATTCGGAGGTCCTGCATGCGATGGGCATGGTCGGCCGCTTCGCCCGCCAGTGGTCGGACTATGGGCGTCGCTACGTCGACGCCCATCAGCGGGCCGGCGACATCACCGGCGGCATGGGAAGCTTCTCGCGCGCGCTGCGCATGGCGCTGCAGTCCGCCGTACTGGCGGTCGGCGCCTATCTCGTGATCAAGCAGCAGGCGACGGCGGGCATCATCATTGCCGGCTCGATCCTCTCGGCGCGGGCGCTCGCGCCGGTCGAGCAGGTGATCGCCCAGTGGCGGGTCTTCGTCTCGGCACGACAGAGCTGGCACCGTCTCAACAACCTGCTGGCGCGAATCCCGGCCGACCGCAACATGCTGCAGCTGCCGAGGCCCAAGGCATCGCTGTCGGTCGAAGCGGTCAGCGTGGCGCCGCCGGGCGTGAACATGCTGGTGGCCCGTGACATCGCGCTCACCCTCAAGGCCGGGCAGGGGCTGGGCATCATCGGCCCCAGCGCGTCCGGGAAATCGTCCCTCGTACGCGCCCTCGTGGGCGTATGGCAGCCCGTGGCCGGCAAGATCCGGATCGACGGCGCCACCCTGGACCAGTGGTCGTCCGAAGCGCTGGGCGAGCATATCGGCTACCTGCCGCAGGACATGGAGCTGTTCGCCGGCACGGTCGCACAGAACATCGCCCGCCTGGAGCCCGAACCCGACGCCACCAAGGTGATCGCGGCGGCGCAGGCTGCCGGCGTGCATGAGCTGATTCTCGGCCTGCCCAACGGCTACGAGACCGAGATGGGCGAGGGCGGCACCGCCCTGTCGGCCGGACAGCGGCAGCGTGTGGGCCTGGCGAGGGCGCTCTACGGCGATCCCTTCCTCGTGGTGCTGGACGAGCCCAATTCCAGCCTCGACCATGACGGCGAGGAAGCCCTGACCCGGGCCATCATGTCGGTGCGGGCACGCGGCGGTATCGCCATCGTCGTCGCCCACCGGCCGAGCGCCCTGGCCGCCGTGGACCAGCTCATGGTGATGCGTGGCGGCCGGCAGCAGGCCTTCGGGCCGAAGGACGCCGTCCTGCGCGAGACGCTGAAGGCCGCGGCGCCTCAGACCGGCGCCGCCCAGGCCGCCGCCGCCCAGGCGGCGGGCGCCCAGGCGGCGGGCGCCCCGCCGTCTCCCCTTCGGATGCCGGTCGTTCGCCCGCGGGAGCCGTCATGACTCCGCCCGTGTCGATCCCGGCCATCACCCGCAAACCCCTCCTGGTCGGCGTCGCCGCCTGCCTCCTCCTCGTGTTCGGGGTCGGGGGCTGGGCGGCCACGACACAACTGTCCGGCGCGGTGATCGCGCCCGGCAAACTCGTCGTCGACACCAACGTGAAGAAGATCCAGCACCCGACCGGCGGCGTCGTCGGCGAGTTGCTCGTCAAGGAAGGCGACAAGGTCAAGCAGGGCGACGTCGTCGTCCGGCTCGACGGCACCCAGGCCAAGGCCAATCTCGGCATCGTGACCAAGTCGCTCGACGAGCTGGCCGCCCGCCAGGCGCGTTTCGAGGCGGAGCGGGACAACGACAAGGTCGTCGAGTTTCCGCCGGAGCTGACCTCGCGGGCGGGGGATCCGGAGATCGCGCGCCTGATGACCGGCGAACAGAAGCTGTTCGAGATGCGCCGGACGGCGCGTGACGGCCAGAAGGCCCAGCTCAAGGAACAGATCAAGCAGCTCAATCTCCAGATCGAAGGCACGGAGGCGCAGGAAGTCGCCAAGGGCAAGGAACTGAAGCTGCTCGCTCAGGAGCTGGAGGGCGTTCGCGTGCTGTGGAAGCAGAATCTCGTGCCGATCAGCCGCGTCACCACGCTCGAGCGCGATTCCGCCCGCATGGAGGGCGAGCGATCCGCCCTGGTCGCCTCCCTGGCGCAGAGCCGGGGCCGCATCGCCGAGCTCGAACTCAAGATCCACCAGATCGACCAGGATCTCGCCACCGAGGTCGGCAAGGAACTGGCCGAGATCCGCGCCAAGAAATCCGAGATGAGCGAGCGCCGCGTCTCGGCCGAGGATCAGCTGAAGCGCATCGATCTCGTGGCGCCGCAGGACGGCAAGGTGTTCCAGCGCAACGTCCACACCGTGGGCGGCGTCGTCCAGGCCGGCGAGCCGCTCATGCTGATCGTGCCGGACTCCGACGCGCTGATCGTCGATGCCAAGGTCGTGCCGCAGGACATCGACCAGATCCATGTCGGCCAGCACGCCGTCCTGCGCTTCGCCGCGTTCAACCAGCGCACGACGCCCGAGGTCGATGGCGAGGTGGTCCATATCGGGGCCGACGTCACGCAGGAGGACAGGGCGACGGAGCCCTATTACTCCGTGCGCATTCGCGTTTCCGAAGGCGAACTCTCCCGTCTCGAGGGACTGCACCTGCTGGCCGGCATGCCGGTCGAAGCCTTCATCCAGACCACGCCGCGCACCGTGGCCTCGTTCCTGGTCAAGCCGCTCAGCGACCAGCTCGCGCGAGCGTTCCGCGGGCGTTGAAGTCTGAGCGCGACAGAATCACCAATACTAACCTCATCGCGCGAGCGTTCCGCGGGCGTTGAAGTCTGAGCGCGACAGAATCACCAATACTAACCTCATGCTGAGGAGGCTGCGCAGCAGCCGTCTCGAAGCATGGGCACGAGCACCGCGTTTGTTGCCCATCCTTCGAGACGCACGCCTTCGGCATGCTCCTCAGGATGAGGATGTGCGGATAACTTGAATCGGATGGGCCTTAAACCGTATCCCGCAACACCATGTCCGCCGCCTTCTCGCCGATCATGATCGAGGGTGCGTTGGTGTTGCCGGAGGTCAGTGCCGGCATGATCGAGGCGTCGGCGATCCGGAGCCCCTCGATCCCGTGGACGCGCAGCCGCGCATCGACGACGGCCATCGGGTCGGAGCCCATCTTGCACGTGCCGACCGGGTGATAGGTCGTCTCGGCGGCCTGGCGTACCCAGTCGAGGATCTCCGCGTCGCTGTCGCCGCCGGGTCCCGGTGCGATCTCGGCGACCTGCAGCGGCGCCATCGCCGGCGCGGTCATGATGGCGCGCGCGATGCGCACGGCGCGCACGGTCAGCTCGCCGTCGACCGGCGCCGACAGGAAATTGTAGCGGATCTCCGGCGGCCGCTTCGGATCGGCCGAGACGATATGGATGGTGCCCTTGCTCTCGGGCCGCATCGGATGGGCATAGCAGGAGATGCCGGACTGCCGGGCGATCCGCGGGCCCCGCGGCCCCGCCTCGGTGAACATCGGCACCCAGCCCAGCAGCAGGTCGGGCGCTTCGAGCCCGTCGCGCGAGCGCACGAAGGCGCGCAACGGCGCACCGACCATCGAGAGCAGACTGTCGCGGTTGGCCGCCCAGCGCAGCGCCTGGTGCACCAGGCCGAGCCCGCGGCCGCGATCGTTGAAGGTGACGCCGCGTTGGCCGATGGTCCATCGCGTGCGCGGCGCATAATGCTCGCGCAGATTTTCGCCGACGCCCGGCAATGCGTGGCGGACCTCGATGCCGAGGTCGCGCAGCCGCTCCGGCTGGCCGATTCCCGACAGTTCGAGAAGCTGCGGCGAGTTGATCGACCCGCCGCTCACCACGACGGCGCGGCCGGCCCGCGCCTCGCGCGCCTCGCCGCCGACCGAATAGCGCACGCCGGTGCAACGCTTGCCGTCGAGCAAGAGTGTTTCGGCCAGCGCCGCGGTCTCGATCCGCAGGTTGGGCCGCCGCTTGGCCGGATCGAGATAGCAGCGGGCCGTGCTCATGCGCCAGCCGGAGGCGATGGTGGCCTGGCTCATGGCGATGCCGTCCTGCTTTGCCCCGTTGTAGTCGGGGTTGTGCGGGATCCCGACCTCGCCGGCCGCCTTGATCACCGTGGCGTAGAGCGGATTGGCCGGCGCGGGGTTCGTGACCTTGAGCGGGCCCGAACGGCCGCGAAAGCGCTCGTCGCCTTCCGGATAGCTTTCCATGCGCTTGAAGAAGGGGAGGACGTCCTCGTAGGCCCAGCCCTGATTGCCCATCTGCGCCCAGGTGTCGAAGTCCTGCGCCTGGCCGCGCACGAAGGCGAGGCCGTTGATGGCGCTGGAGCCGCCGAGCAGCTTTCCGCGCGGCACCGGGATGCGGCGGCCGTTGGTGCTGGCCTCGGGCTCGGAACTGTAAAGCCAGTTGACCGCCGGGTTGGTGATCAACCGCGAATAGCCGACGGGAATGCGGGTCCAGGGGTGATCGGCAGGGCCGGCTTCCAGCAGCAGCACCTTGTGGCGCGGGTCGGCCGACAGCCTGTTGGCGACGACGGCGCCTGCCGAACCGGCACCGACGACGATATAGTCGTATTCCATTACCCTCAGTATCCCGCGGCGCACCCCGCCTGTCGATTGCCGCGACGATTGACGCGACGATGGCCCGGCTTTACGCGGGCCGATGTTTGGGCATGATGCGGCCCCCGACAACCTCGAAGGAAAAAGCCATGCGTGGTGTCTCCCTCCTGCTTCCCCTCGGCCTTTCCCTCGCCTGTGCCGCCGGCATCGCGGTCGCTCAGCCGGCCGGGCCGGACATGACGGGCACCTGGACGGGCACCAACAAGAGCATCGTGAGCGGCCTCCCGGCTCACTTTCCGGTGACCGCGCCCTCGACCATCGTCGACGGCAACCGCCTGGTCGAACTGAAGATCACGGTGCGCATCGACGGCCAGGACGAGGGCCGGTTCTGGGGCACGCTGTCTTCCGAGTCGAAGGCGGAGCCGATCATCGGCGTCATCGGCTCGGACGGAAAGCGCGTGCGCATGATCGGGCAGGGCGGTTCGGCCATCGAAGGCACGCTTCTCGACGACGGCACGCTCGAACTCTTCTATACCGAGAACCGCGCCGGCGTTTCCGTCGCCGCCACGAACGTGCTGAAGAAAGCCAAATAGGACTCCCTTCGATGATCTCACGGAGAAGCATGCTGGCGGGCGGCCTCGCTTTGCCGGCGCTGGCCGGCTGCGGCGGCCAGCCGACCCAGCCTGTGGCCTACGCCCCGGGCCAGACGCGGCCTGGCCTCGATGCGGTGATCGACATCAGCCACAACGTGACGGTCACCAGCTTCGCCGCGGTCCGCCGCAGCAACATCCTGGCCGTCATCCACAAGGTGACCGAGGGCGGCGACTGGTTCGACCCGTCCTACACGCCGCGGCGGCGCCAGGCCGAGGCGGCCGGCCTGCTGTGGGGCGGCTATCATTTCGGCACGCGCCAGTATTCGGGTGAGCAGCAGGCGGCCTCGTTCCTGTCGGCCTGCCAGCCCGGCCCGCAGACCGTGATGGCGCTCGACCTCGAACCGAATGACGCCAACCCGCGCAACACGATGCGGCTCGACCAGGCCGAGGCCTTCGTGCTGGCGGTGCAGAAGGCCACCGGCCGGCTGCCGATGCTCTACTCCCATCCCGCCTGGGCCGACGGCGAGATCTACGGCCGCCGCCGCATCAGCCTCGGCGCCAGCATCCGTCCGGGCTCGATCCTGGCGCGCTGCGACCTGTGGCTGGCCGACTATCGCGAGACGCCGCGCCTTCCCATGGCCTGGGCGGATCGCGGCTGGAAGCTCTGGCAATACGTCGCCGACGAGACCTCGCAGAACTTCGCCTACGGCAGCGAACCGCGGCACGTCGAAGGCGTCGGCCACTGCGACCGCAACATGTACAACGGCGACGTCGCCAGCCTGAACCGGTGGTGGAAGAACGGCGGGCGGTAGGCCGAGCCTCGCTCGGCCTGTCCGTCGGCTAAGCGGCTTGGTTACAAGCCGCGAGACGCCGACACCTCCCCATTTGAATGGGGAGGAAGCTGGTTCTAACGCGCCGCCAGCCTGAGCCGCTTCCGGAAGAACGGCGGGCGGGGGTAGAGGCTTTCAACACCAACCTCATCCTGAGGAGCGCCGCGAAGCGGCGCGTCTCGAAGGATGGGCCACAGGCGGGGTGCGCGTTCCCATCCTTCGAGACGCCGTGCTGCGCACGGCTCCTCAGGATGAGGTTATTGGGGCTGTTCATAGCCTCTTGCTTTAGCTGCATTCATTTCCGGCCAGCCTCTCAGGATGAGGGTGTTCGGGGTCGTGCAGTTCACCGCGTCGCGAGCGCCGCGAACGCCTTGCGGGTCGCTTCCAGCGCGAAGTCGATGTCGGCTTCGGTGTGGGCGGTCGACAGGAACATGTTGTGGCGCGGGTGCAGGTAGGCGCCGTGCTTCAGCGCCTCGACGGTGAAGAAGTTGCCCTTCTCGGTGTCGGGATCGTTGTCGAACAGGATCGTCGGCATCTGCGGCGGGCCGCTCTGGCGCACGCCGATGCCGAACTCGGCCGACTGCGCCGCGATGCCGTCGCGCAGACGCTGGCCCATGGCGCGCATGTGCGCCGGCCCGTCCGTGCTCTCCAGCACGTCGAGCGTCGCCAGCGCCGCGGCCATCGACACGGCGCTGCACCAGAACGAACCGGTGACATAGAGCTTCGACGCGGCCTCGCGATAGCGGTCGTTGCCGGTCACGGCGGCCAGCGCATGGCCGTTGGCGATCGCCTTGCTCCAGGCGCTGAGGTCGGGCTGCACGCCGACCAGGTCCCAGCTGCCGCGCATCGTCAGCCGGAAGCCGGCGCGCACGTCGTCGACGATCAGCGCCGCGTCGTTGGCGTCGCACAGTTCGCGCGCGCGGCGGGCGAAGGCCGCATCCGGCATCTCCTGGTCCTTGCCGAAATCGTGCTTGAAGGCGGAGACGACGATGCCGGCCAGGTCGTCGCCGGCGCGCTGCACGGCGCTCTCGAGGCTGCCGGTGTCGTTGAATTTGTAGGTCAGCATGTGGGCGCGATCCTCGGGCGTCACGCCGTACGGGTTCGGCGAGCACCACGGGATGGCGCCGTGATAGGCGCCCTCGGCCACCAGGATCTTGCGCTTGCCCGAGGCGGCACGCGCCAGGGTCACGCAGGTCGTCGTGGCATCGGTGCCGTTCTTGCCGAACAGCGCCCAGTCGGCATGCGGGATCAGCCCGACCAGCCGCTCGGCCAGCTCGACCAGCCGCTCCGACGGGCCGTTCAGGCAATCGCCCGCCGCCATCTGCCGCGCCACCGCCTCGGCCACCACCGGATTGCCGTGGCCGACCACGATCGGGCCCCAGCTGCACATGAAGTCGACATAGCGCTTGCCGTTCACGTCCCACAGGTGACAGCCCTCGCCGCGTTCGAAGAACTGCGGATAGCCCTCGGGCAGCCGGTCGCTGCGCAGGTGCCCGTACATGCCGCCGGGAATGACCTGCTGGGCGCGCTGTCGCAATTTCTGGTCGGCTGTGAGGGACATCGAACGGGCTCCGCTACGCTGTGAACTGGCCTAATATACCGCACGAGCGAGAGCCTGCACCCGGCACGGGTCGCAGGGCAGCCACGGGGGAAACGGATGGATCTCAAGGGGAAGGTGGCCGTCGTCACCGGCGGCAATGGCGGGCTGGGCCAGCGCATCTGTCACGCGCTGGCGGCCGAGGGCTGCCACATCGCCGTCGTCTATGCGCAGAGCAAGGACCAGGCCGAGGGCGTGGCGCGCGATCTCGAACGGCACCAGGTCACCGCCGCCGCCTTCGCCTGCGACGTGACGCAGCGCGACCAGGTCGACCGGCTGGTCGACGAGGTGGTGAAGCGCTTCGGCCGGCTCGACATCCTCGTGAACGACGCGGCCTATAACAAGTCGATCCCCTTCACCGATCTCGACGGCCTCACCTACGAGGAATGGACGAAGATCATCGACATCAACCTGACCGGCCCGATGCTGCTCACCAAGGCCGTCGGTCCCGTGATGAAGCGCCAGGGCGAAGGCCGCATCGTCAACATCGCCTCGGTCGCGGGGCTGGGCCCCACCGGCTCCTCGATCGCCTACGCGGTTTCAAAGGCGGGCCTCATCCACCTCACCAAGTGCATGGCCGTGGCGCTCGCGCCCGAGGTGCTGGTGAACTGCGTGGCGCCGGGCCTGCTCGAAGGCACCCGCGCCACGGCGAACCTGCGCCCCGAGGTCGTCGCGAAGAACGCCAGCGCCTCGCTGCTGGGCAAGCCCGCCGACAAGGACGACTGCGCCGACCAGGTCGTCACGATGTGTCGGACCAACAGCACGACGGGTCAGACGCTTGTCATAGATTCGGGCCGGGTGTTTCACTGACGCGTGACGGATTGCGGCGCTTGCTCGTGAAGATGGTGCCGCAGCGCCTATTTCTCCCGCGCGGCGTCTTGGGATTCGACCCAGCTCCGGCTTTCCCCATAGGCTTCGCCTCGCCGCGCTCACGCGTGGGACGCGGTCGAGGGGGCGACTTCAACAGCCGCAACAACAGGGCATCACGCTGCTGGGTGGCGTCGCTTCCTTAGTTGTTCATCGGGGGAGAATGCCATGGCTAAGGAGCCTGCATACATACGGGCACTGCGTGAATACGCCAATGACTGGATGACCAGTCTGGATTTCCCTGCGCACCAAGATGAGCTGTGGAGCGCCAGCGACCGCGCATTTGCACTTCTGCACTCAATTAACGTCGAGAATGCTCTACATCGGCTGTTTGAGGCCAAGCTACGGCAAGGACTTAATTCTACTGATCGCAAGCGCCTCTACGGTTCAGAGGGTATTCTCAGCAACTTTAGCAGCAAGATCGCGCTGGCATATGCGTTAGAGCTTATCGGTCCCGTGACGCGGGATGATTTGAACTTGATTCGTTTTATAAGGAACACATTTGCTCACTCGCGGCGCCCGCTGAGTTTCGACCTTCAGGTGGTGGGGAACGCCTGCGCCCATCTTCAGTTTCCCGACAGACCACATGGCTATAAATTTTTGGGGCCCGGCGGACGCGAGGCTGACGGCGATCACGCAGATCTAACAAACGCCAAGACACGCTATCGTCTAACGTGTCAGCGTATTGAGATGGGAATTAGCAATATATTGCACCCGCCCCCGGACATCGTGCTTAAAGAGGGCTGGCTGGATGAACCTTTGGTTTGAGGGCTAGTGCAGTGATACGAGTTTCGCACTTGTCCTTTTGCGTCTTCTTTCCCATTCCAAATGGGAAGCCATCTGTTGTTGGCCTGCCGCGCGGGCTTAAACTATGAACAACGTGATAGTGCGTTAACCGGATATTTCCCATTTGAATGGGGAGAAGATCGATCAACTCGATCGACCGGACCCTAACCCGGTAACACGAACCTGACCCCCGCCCTTGCCAAGCCACCCCCCAGCGCCGCCGCCGTGCCATCGGCGCGCCAGCAGGCGGCGCCGGTCATCGTGCCGTCGTCGTGGAACTGGATGGCGTTCATGCCGCCGGCCACGGTCGGCATGATCTTGAGGGTGTGGCCGCGGGCTTCGAGACCCTGGCGGACCGGGGCGGGGATGCCGTGCTCGACTTCCAGGACGGGGCCCTCGGTCCAGATACGCGGTGCCTCGACGGCTTCCTGCAGCGCCATGCCGTGGTCGATCAGGTTGAGCAGGGCCTGCAGCGCCGAGGGGAAGATCTTGCGGCCGCCGGGCAGGCCCAGCGCATAGCGCACCTTGCCGCCCTTGAGCGCCATCATCGGCGACATCGAGGTGGTGACCCGCTTGCCCGGCGCGATCGACAGCGCATTGCCGCGGCGCGGGTCGTAGTTGTTCATGTAGTTGTTGGGGATCATGCCGGTGCCGGGCACGATGAAGCGCGCGCCGAACAGGCTGTTGATGGTCTGCGTCGTGCTGACGACGTTGCCCTTGCCGTCGGCCACGGTGAGGTGGGTCGTGTCCTGGCCTTCGGCGGCTTGTAGTCCACCCGTCCATTGCGTGGCGCGGGCGATGTCCAGCAGCTTGCGGCGCTGGTCGGCATAGTCGCGGCTCACGATGCGCTCGACCGGCACCTTCACGAAGTCCGGATCGCCGCTCGCCTCGGCGCGGTCGGCGAAGGCGATCTTCAGCACCTCGGCCAAGAGGTGCAGCGTGTCGACGGTGCCGAAGCCCATCTTCGCGATGTCGTAGGCTTCGAGGATGTTCAGCATCTGGGCGATGTGCACGCCCGAGGCGGCGGGCGGCGGCGGGCCTAAAATCTCCCAGCCGCGATAGTGGCCGCGGATCGGCGCGCGCTCTTCGACCTTGTAGCTGGTAAGATCGTCGCGGCGCACGAAGCCGCCGGTCTTCTCCATGCATTCGACGAGCAGGTCGCCCAGCGGGCCGCCATGCAGCGCCTTCTCGCCCTGCTGCGAGACCAGCGTCAGCGCCTCGGCATACTGTCCCTGAACGAGTCTCTCGCCGGGCTTGAGCGGCGTGCCGTTGGGCAGGAGGAGGGCGGCGGCGAGCTTGTCCTTCAGCAGGTCGGCGCCGGCATCCTTGATACAGTCCGAGAGATAGGGCGTCACCGCGAAGCCGCGCGCGGCGTGGCGGATGGCGGGCTGCATCACGTCGGCCAGGCTCATCGTGCCGAAGCGCTCCAGTGCCATACACCAGGCGCGCAGCGAGCCCGGCGTCGCGACCGACTTCGGCCCGACCAGGTTCTCCTGCCCCTCGACGTCGTAGACTTCGGGCGCGGCGTCGGGGACCGGTCTGTACATGTCGGGATGGCCCATCTGCGGCACGGCGCTCATGCCGTCGAGGATGCGATGGCTGCCGTCGGCCAGGCGGATGTGGCAGGTCGTGCCGCCGATCAGCCCGACCATCATCGGCTCGACCACGGTCAGCGCGAACTGCATGGCCACGGCCGCGTCGACCGCATTGCCGCCGGCCGCCAGCATCTCCAGGCCCGCCGCCGAGGCCAGCGGATGGTTGGAGACCGCCATGCCCGCGGGCCCGTGCGCCGGCTGCTTCTCGCAGGTGAATTGCGTGCCCGCGCGCTCGCGCCATGTCGACTGGGTCATCCGTGTCCTCGCTGAATCTGTGGTCCGAAATCTCGCACGCGGCTGGGGCGGCGGCTACCCATTCACCTCACCCTAAGAGCCCGGCCGGAAATGAATTGATAGATCCGATCCCACGCACTTACCTCATCCTGAGGAGCGCCCCGCAGGGGCGCGTCTCGAAGGATGGGCAACGATCCCCGTCATTTGCCACCTCTTTTCGCGAGCACCCGAAGCGCTCCGAAATTGCCCCTGATCAGGGCTTCCTTCTTGGCGCGCGACCAGCCTTTGATTTGCCTTTCGACCGTGATCGCATCGGTGATGTTCAGGAAATGCTCCGACCAGACAATGGCCACGGGCAGACGTTTCGACGTATAGCCGCCGAACGCGCCGCTATTGTGCTCGGAAAGGCGCCGTTCCAGGCCTCGACGCGCCGAGCCGACATAGTAGCTGCCGTCTGAGCAGCGAAGCATGTAGACGTGGGCTCCGTCCTCGTTGTCCAAGGTTCCGACCAGCTCGTCCTTTGCCCATCCTTCGAGACGGTCCTCAGGATGAGGTCAGTGTTTGGAGCGATTCAATTCATTTCCGCTCAACCTCGCGAGGTGAGCTTGGTCGGCGAGGCGGCGACTACTGTTCCACGCGCTGCTCTGCTTCCTCGCAACGCTGCAGCCGCTCGCAGGCGGCCTCGTTGCGGTCGCCCTTGGGGTTGAAGCAGGCGCGGGTGTCGGTCGTGCCGTCGGAGACGATGCGGCTGAGGCGGGCGCGCGATTCGGGCGGGCGCTCGACGTCTAAAAGGCCCTTGCGGGTCAGCACGTTGGCAAAGCGGATGACCAGCCGCTCGCGGGCCCGCATCGCCTCGGGTGCCGAGGCCTTGGCGTCGCGGCACCATTGCATCCCCGCCGCCTTGCCGCAGCCCCAGAGCTGCATCTGGCGGAAGCGCTCGGCGAGCTGGCCGTTCACGCCGAGGCAATAGGCGGCGACGTCGTCGTCGTTCAGGAGCGGTTCGGGGTCCTGCGCCTGCGCCTGCGCCTGTGCCCATGCGGGCAAAGCGGCGAGCAGGAGCAGGAGGCAGAGTCCGAACCGCATCCCGTCAGATGAACATGTCGAGCTGGTTGTAGTTCTTCAGCACCGCCTCGCGCATCGCCTCGCTCCAGCGGTTCTCGTCCTGGCGGTCGGCGAGCGGGCGATAGACATGGCTCTTCTCCTGCGGGAAGCGCTGGCGGCGCGCGTCGATCGCCAGCAGCAGGATGCGCAGCCGCTGGTCGATGCGCTCGCCGTTATAGGTCACGGTCTCGCCGGTCAGCCGCTTCGTCGTGACGTTGAGCACGCGGCGGCGCGGGAAGAAGCCGGCGTTGAGCGTCACCCGGCGGTCGGGCGAGGAGTTGGCGAAGGAGCCGTGCAGCAGCTGGCGGTTGGTGACGATCGTGTCGCCGGCGCCGACCAGCATCGGCACCGCGCCCGCGATTCGGTCGGAGCCGCTCTCGGCGACCAGTTTGCGGATGTCGGCCTTGCCGTGGCGGTGGCTGCCCGGCAGCACCCAGACGCAGTTGCCCGCCGTGCTGGGATAGAGCTGGGTCATGAAGTTGAAGCCGTGGGCGCCCATGTCCCAGTCGGCGGCGTCCCAATGGGTCGTGCCGTCCTGGTGCCAGGCGACCGACGGGCCGAGGCCGGCTTCCTTGATGAAGGTCACCTCGTTGTAGGGCACGAAGTCGTCGCCGAGGATCGCAGCGGCGGCGGCCAGCAGGCCGGGATGGCCGTAGAGCCGGAACGCGGCGTTCATCAGGTAGAGGTTGCCGTCGAGCAGCTCGACGGTCCAGGCGGGCGCGTCCTCGCTGAGGGTCGGCTGGCTCATCGCCACCGGATGGCGGCCGTTGTTCTTCGTCGTGCCGCCGAGCGGGTCGCTGAGTGGTTTGGCCCAGCGATAGGGCGGCTTCAGCACGCCCTCGCCGAAGGCCGGGCGGCCGTGACGGTCGACCGCGGCGCCCGGTTCGACCGGCGCACGCTCGAGGATGGCATCGACGTCGGCGCGCAGCTCGGCCAGCTCCTCCGGTCCGGCCACGCCCTCGAAGACGTAGAAGCCGTGCGTCCAGTAGGCGTCGAGGATGTCCTGCGCAAGCCGGCCGTTGGCATCGAGCCGGATCGGCCCGCGATTGCCCAGCGCCCGCGCGCGCTCTTCGCCGGCGCGGCTGTATTCGGCCATCGTGCGGGCATGGTCTTCGGCAGTCAGGGGGGCAGCGGCTTCGGCCATCGCCATCGGGACGTCTCCATTATATTTTTAGGAGCCGACGATAGCGCGGCCTTTTGCCTGCAGCCAAATCCTGCCGCTGCAGTCACCCGCTCTGCGGCTCAAATACCAACCTCATGCTGACCGGAAATGAATTGAACTGATCCAAAAAATTACCTCATCCTGAGGAGCGGCCGCAGGCCGCGTCTCGAAGGATGGGCAAAGGTCGAGCTCGCTGGACTATGGACAACGAAGTCGGAGCGCACGTCTACATGCTTCGCTGTTCGGACGGCAGCTACTATGTCGGCTCGGCGCGTCGAGGCCTGGAGCGGCGTTTTTCCGAGCACAATAGCGGGACTTTCGGCGGCTATACCGCCAAACGTCTGCCAGTGGTCATCGTTTGGTCGGAGCATTTTCTGAACATCACCGATGCAATCTCGGTCGAAAGGCAAATCAAGGGCTGGTCGCGCGCCAAGAAGGAAGCCCTGATCAGGGGCGATTTCGGGGCGCTTCGGGCGCTCGCGAGAAGAGGTGGCAAATAACCGGGCCGTTGCCCATCCTTCGAGACGCGCCGCTTCGCGGCGCTCCTCAGGATGAGGTAACTCCTTAAATTGCCTCAGGATGAGGATAGGCGGGACAGCGCCGCCTCGATGGCACGTTCGAGCTTCGGGCCGGTGCCGCTCACCGCGGTGAACCAGTCGATCACCCGTCCGTCGCGGCCGATCAGGATCTTGTGGAAGTTCCAGCTCGGCGTGCCGATCGTGCCGGTCTGCGCCGCGGCCCAGCGATAGAGCGGATGGGCGTTGGCGCCGGTCACGATCTGCTTGTCGGCCAGTGGAAAGGTGACGTCGAAGCTCGCCTCGCAGAAGCGCTTGATCTCTGCGTTGCTGCCGGGCTCCTGGCCGCCGAAATCGTTCGACGGCACGCCCAGCACCACGAGGCCCTTGTCCTTGTAGCGCCGCCACAGCGCCTCCAGCCCCTTGTACTGGCCGGTGAAGCCGCAGAGGGAAGCCGTGTTGACCAGCAGCACGACCTTGCCCGCATAGGCAGGCGTGGGCAGCGGCCCGCCGCCGATCGATTCGAGCGACACGGCGGGCCAGTCGACCGCCTGGCGGCCGGCCTGCGACCAGGCCGTCGCCGACAGCAGCGCGCCCGCGACGGCGAAGGCCAGCATGCGAAGGACCTTCATGAGGCTGACCTTCGTTTGCCCGCGCTTACTTCTTGGTCGCGGCGTAGCGCGCCTTGGCTTCGTCGTTCGGCGGATAGAGGCCGGGCAGGGCGACGCCGCGCTCGACCTCGGACATGATCCAGCCTTCGAGCCGCTCCTGCTCGGTGCCTTCCTGGGCGACCGCCTCGACCAGCGCCTGGGGGATCAGCACCGCGCCGTCATCGTCGACCACGACCACGTCGTCGGGGAACACCGCCACGCCGCCGCAGCCGATCGGCTCCTGCCAGCTCACGAAGGTGAGGCCGGCGACCGAGGGCGGCGCCGCGGCGCCCTGGCACCAGACCGGCAGGCCGGTGCCCAGCACGCCCGCAATGTCGCGCACCACGCCGTCGGTGATCAGGCCGGCGACGTTCTTCTTGACCATGCGCGCGCACAGGATGTCGCCGAAGATGCCGGCATCGGTGACGCCCATCGCGTCGGCCACGACGATCGCGCCTTCCGGCATCGCCTCGATGGCGGCGCGGGTCGAGATCGGCGACGACCAGCTCGCCGGCGTGGCCAGATCCTCGCGGGCCGGCACGAAGCGCAGGGTGAAGGCGCGTCCCACGAGACGGCCCTGGCCCGGCTTGATCGGCCGCGTGCCGCGCATCCAGACGTTGCGCAGCCCCTTCTTCAGCAGGATCGTCGTGATGCTGGCCGTGGTGATCTTCGACAGGGTGTCCTTGAGCTCTTTCGAAAGCGGCGTCGTCTGCACGGTGTCTCCGTTTCTCTGCAATTTCGAGGTCGGGCGGAGAATAGGCGACGCGCCGCGACACGGAAACGACCGATTGAGGAAACGTCAGTCTTCCAGCGGATCGGGGCCAAACCGGTTGGGGGCGCGTGTGCCGGGCAACAAGCCGATTTCGATCAGGAACCAGATCGCGCCGATCACCGGCACCAGCACGATGAAGATGAACCAGCCCGACTTGTCGCGGTCGTGGCAGCGCTTCACCGTCACGGCAAGACTGATCCAGAACAGTGGAAGAAACAGCAACGCGCCCACGATGTTTGCCGCCACGGCCGAATTCGCCAGCATCCCGGCGTCGTTTGCGAGTACTGCCGGGATCATGAGGGCGGCAAGGAAGGCGACCTCGACGAGAAAGATGACGAGATGCACGTACCAGTAGGGCGCGCGATTGAGGCGGCCCTGGAAGCTGAACAGTAGACGCTTCAATTTTAGTTTCCCCCGATGCTCGTTATCCGAGCATTTTTGAGTGTGGCGCTTTATCAGGCCGTGCGCACCGGCCGACTGCGATTGATCCACATATCGCGGCTGGCGATTCACACCTCACGAAGAGACGGCACCATGCCGCGTCCGGGGCGGCTTCCCCCGGCCGCCGCGCTGGGGCAGAAGGGGCCCGTCGGCGTCCCGCGCCGGCCCGGTCGCAGACCCACCCGGTCAAAACAGGAGTTCCCGATGATCGTCCTCGCAGCCGGCGCGCGCGGCTGATGTTCAGCCTCGTCTTCACCCGGCGCTACAGCATGGCCCACCGGCTGATCGCCGATCCCGCCGGCAAATGCGCCATTCCCCACGGTCACAACGAACAGGTGATCGCCCGTCTCCAGTCCGTCGCGCCGCGGCGGCTCGACGGCGGCGCCAACATGGTCGTGCCGTTCGACCGCGCCAAGGCGCGCTGGCACCGCTTCGTCGACGACCAGGTCGACCACGCCTTCCAGCTCGGCGCGGGCGACCCGATGATCGACTGGTTCCGCGCCCACGAGCCCCAGCGGCTCGGCCGCCTGCTGGTGACGCCGGGCGATCCGACGACCGAGATGCTGGCCGCCTGCCTGATGGCCAAGCTCGGCGCCTTCCTCGCCGCCGACGGCACCGGGCTGCGCTGCGTCGAACTCACGGTCGAGGAGACGCCGACCAACGCGGTGACGCTCGCCGGCGATCCGGCCGAAATGCTGCCCGCGCATGACGGCGGCGGCTGGTGGCAACGGGCCGACGACAGCATCAACGATTTCGCGTCATGAGCACGATCCGCATCTCCGAGATCTTCGGGCCCACGGTGCAGGGCGAGGGCGCGCTGATCGGCAAGCCGACCGTGTTCGTGCGCACCGGCGGCTGCGACTATCGCTGCTCCTGGTGCGACACGCTCTATGCCGTGCTGCCGGAATATCGCCACGACTGGTCAAGGATGGAGCCGGCGGACATCCTCGCGAAGGTCGCGGAGCTGACGGGGGACACGCCGGTGCTGGTGACGATCTCCGGCGGCAATCCCGCGATCCAGCCGCTGGCGCCGCTGATCGAGCAGGGCCACCGGCGCGGCCATCGCTTCGCGATGGAGACCCAGGGCAGCGTCGCCGCCGCCTGGTTCGCCACGCTCGACCATCTCGTCCTCTCGCCCAAGCCGCCTTCGTCCGGCATGGAGACCGACTGGCACGCCTTCGACGCCTGCCTCGCCGCCGCAAGCGGCGGTCCGCAGACGGTGCTCAAGGTCGCGGTGTTCGACGAGGCCGACTACGCCTTCGCCCGCACCGCCGCCGCGCGCCATCCGTCGCTGCCGGTCTACCTCTCCGTCGGCAACCACACGCCCGGCGAACCCAACGAGGCCGGCCGCGACGGCGTCGACCAGAAAGGACTCATGGCCCGCTTCCGCTGGCTGGTCGATCGCGTGGCGCAGGACCGTTGGTTCGCCGCGACGGTGCTGCCGCAACTGCACGTGCTCGCCTGGGGCAACGAGCGCGGGGTGTAGCGCGAAGTCTTTCAGGGGAGCGCGCCACTCCCGTGGCGCTCGAGCAAGGTATGAGCGCCACGGGAGTGGCGCGCTCCAATGAGCGACCGGCTCGGCATCACCCCGGAATCTCCGGCTGCACCAGCTGCGCCAGCAAGGTCAGCGACTCCTGCCAGCCGAGGTAACACGCCTCGGTCGGGATGACGGCGGGGATGCCCTCCTGGACGATCTCGATCTCGGTGCCGACCATCACCTTGCGCAGGACGATCGTGGTCTGCATCTCGCCGGGCAGGTTGGGATCGTCGAATTTGTCGGTGTGGCGGATGCGCTCGTTGGGCACCAGCTCGACGAATGTGCCGCCGAAGGAATGGCTGTTGCCCGACGAGAAGTTGGTGAAGGTCATGTGGTAGCCGCCGCCCTCGCGCGCGTCCATTTCGTGGACGTGGCCGGTGAAGCCGTGTGGCGGCAGCCACTTGGCCAGGGCGTGGGCGTCGAGGAAGGCGCGGTAGATGCGCTCGGGCGGGGCGGTCAGCACGCGGTGCAGGCGGACGGTTCCGGTCTCGGTCGTGGTCTCGGTCGTCATGGGGTCTGCTCCTCCTGGGGCGCGCAGTCTCCCCCGCGCGGCGGCCGCCTTCAAAATAGGTTCACTATTGGCTGGCATTAGTTCCGTCGTGCCGACCAAGCTCATCGACGTCTTCCTGCGCGACGAATTTCTCCGCTCCTATTCGATCGTGCTGGGCTTCGTGAACGCCCCGATCTTCGAGCAGGACTATGTCGACCGCGCCCGCGCCCGCATGCAGGCCGACGGCTGGTCGGCCGAGGAAGTCCGCCAGGCCCGCTTCGTGGTCCGCGACGCGGACTGACGGAACTTCGCGGCCGCCGGGCCTTTGAAGGGTCCTCGCTGACCCGGAGAAGCCCATGCGCGGAATCGTGCACCACATCGACCTCACCGTGCGCGATCTCGCGGTGTCCGCGCCGTTCTACGACGCGCTGCTCTCCTTCCTGGGCTATCGCCGCGTGAAGCAGGAGGCCGCGCTGCATGTCTGGGATCTCGCGCCGGACGGCCGACTCATCGCCGGCGTCGCCCTGCGCGCCGCCCGCTCGGACCGTCCGCACGATCGCACCGCCGCCGGGCTGCATCATCTCGCCTTCCGCGCCGCCGACCGTGCCGACGTCGCGGCCGCCCATGCGCTGATGAAGCAGCAGGGCGCCACCATCCTCGATCCGCCCGCCGACTATCCGCAATACGGCGCCGGCTACCATGCCGTCTTCCTGGCCGATCCCGACGGCCTCAAGCTCGAGGTCGTGTACTTCCCGGGGTGAGGGGGCCGCCTGCGCACGCACAGTCCGCATCCACAGCCCCCAACCTCATCCTGAGGAGCCCGCCGCAGGCGGGCGTCTCGAAGGATGGGCAACAGGCGCGGTGCGCGTGCCGACCCTTCGAGACGCGGTCCGTTGGACCGCTCCTCAGGGTGAGGTCGTTGTTGGAGCGTCCGCCTCAGGCCGTCACCGGCCCCGGCAGGTCGAGCCCGACGCCGCTCAAGTGCCCGAACGTCCGGTGCAGCCGCTCGACCACCGGCGCGGGCAGCGGCGGCCGCAGGATCGACTCGATATTGGCCTTCACGTGCGCCCGGTTGCCGGTGCCGAACAGGATGACGTCGGCGCCCTGCTCGTGGCGGGCATAGCGATAGGCCGCATCGGTGATGCTCGCCGCGCCGCCCTCGCTCACGAGGAAGGCGAGCGGGTCGCCGTCGGCCACCACCGAGGCGTCGAGCCGCCCGTCCTCGACCAGCTTGGCGAACACGGCGCGGCGGTAGGCGTCGTTGCTGAAGATGTTGCGCACGACGAACATCAGCAGCGTGCCGATGCCGCGCCGCACGGTCGCCGGGAACACCCTGGTGCGCGCGCCCTGGTTCACCAGGCTGTAGGCCAGCATGATCACCTCCCACGGCGCCTCCAGGGCGGCGCGCGCCAGCATCGCCTGCTCGGGATCGCGTGGCCCCGTCTCGGTGAGGCCGACATGGCGCACCTTGCCCTGCTCCTTGAGCCGCAGCAGCGCCGGCGCCAGCACGTCGCGATGATGCTCGTAGGCCGCCGGCCCGACCGCGTGGAAATGGAAGACGTCGACATGGTCGAGCCCGAGCCGCTTCAGCGACGCCTCGACCTTCTGCGTCACCGTCTCCGCCGTGTCCTCGGTCTTGAACAGCGCCTTGGTCGAGATCACGAGCTTGTCGCGGTCATAGGCCTTCACCGCCGCGCCCACGATCTCCTCGGTCCCGTAGACCTCGGCCGTATCGAGGAAGTTCACCCCCAGATCGATCGCCGCCCGCGCGACCCCCACGCACTCGTCGAAACTCGCCCCGCGCCCCAGCCCCAGCCGGCTGTTGCCGCCGCACCCGAGCCCGGCGACGGAGACGGTGAGGCCGGTGGTTCCGAGGGGTTGGAAGTGCATTGGGGTGTTCCTGTCCAAGTCTCGCTCGGAGATAGCACGTCGCATCCTGCTAACTCTTATTAATGTGGTGAAAGAATTCCTATGTTTCGCTTGGGCCTCTGAGCTTCGAGCATTTTATGGGTTGCAAAAGTTAGCGGCGAAGCATTCAATGTGTTGTTCTCAGAAAGATGTTGGGGGCGAGCATGGAAGATAAGAAATATAAGACGCCTATCGACAAGCCGCTTCAGAAGCGTGACGACTCGCAACCTCGTCCTCGACCACTCAATGAAGA
Source organism: Reyranella sp. (assembly GCF_052439685.1). GTDB lineage: Bacteria > Pseudomonadota > Alphaproteobacteria > Reyranellales > Reyranellaceae > Reyranella. The sequence goes on along the minus strand of NZ_JBQVQG010000001.1, from coordinate 156,593 downwards.
AAAATCTACTTTAATTACGAATCGCGACCGCGGTCCGCGTCCTTACCCCGGCGAGAAACCAAAGAAGAAGGGCAGCTGAAGTCTGCGACCCGCTTCAAATGAAAAGCTCTCTCTTTACTATTGAGGTGTCTGAACGTTTTGACGGCGACTTTAAGTGTAAGGTCGCTGACGAAGGTGATCTTACTGACGCCGAAAAGGCATACTTGGCATGTGTGCACTCTCTCTTGGACAGGCTTGAGAGACAGGGAATTCCTGATGATCAATCGGAGATAGGCAAGCAGTTAATTAGCTATCGCAGTGATATAGCAAAACGACTGCGGGAAAACGCGTCTTGCCTCAATCAAACGGAAGGGGAGTTTCGTCAGCAGGAGTGTTTAAGGCTCCGTGACCAATCATTGGAAATGTTTGGTGTATACACCGAGCGTTGCGACCAACTTTCTGCCATTCCATTCTCGGTTAAATCGCTCCTCGATAAGGACGGACTTGTTCGGGACTTGGAAATCAGGACTCACGATGTACATATTCCGTCGGACAAGCAAGATTTCAAAGTCGAGGTTGATCGTGCTCTTGCGGTCATCCGAGTGGTGTTGACCGAACGCAAGGGAACAGATGCGCGTAGTCGGTTAAACGAATACCTTCGTGCATTGGATGGCATTGCTTGTGTTGGTTTGGAAGGCTCGAACCCGACGCAAATAGAACTCGGTAGGCGCGCCCTTGCTGGACTGCGAGACGAATTCGTAACGCGAGAAGCTGGTCACGTTAAGAACGCATATGTGGCAAATTTGGGGATGTGGGCGCTAGTCGCGATTAGTGTGAATGTAGTCGCCTATTTTATTGTTAAGTCTCTGTTTCCGGATACTGTCCTTGATGCGTCACGTAACTTCTTTCTTCTCGCTACAGGCACGGCTATTGGGACTTGGCTTTCATTTTCCCTGCGACGGGTAGTGCTTTCCTTTACGGATCTTGCTGTCTTGGAAGAAGATCGACTACGGCCAGCAATGCGGATCATTTTTATGATCGCATTGACTTTTGTAGTTGGTCTCCTGTTCTTAACTTCTGCCGTCGAGATAGTAATTGGTGGATTTAAGAGTGACGTCGCCAATAGTCCTTCCTCGGCGCTCTTGATCGGAGCGCTGTGCGGCATTGCGGAGCGAGCAATGACTTCTGCTGTCGTCAAGAGGGCTGATGACTTTGCAGCAGGTGTTGGAGGGCGAACGGCATCTTGAGCTGTCGTTTGCAATAAATCGAATCATGCTGATAAATAAACGCTATTGGACATGCGCGTCGCCTAGATCTCTATGAAACTTGGCTGGCATAGTGACCCGCCAACCTCTCCAGCGCCGCCGCCCCATCGCCCTTGAACGTCGGCCCATGCATCAGCGCGATCGTCGTCGGCTTCAGTGCGGCCAGTCGGCGTAGCGTCGGCTCGGCCATCGGCGTCGGCGGCATGAAGGGCAGGCGCTCGGCGACCGCGATGGCGGGGGCGACGATGTCGCTTTCGGTGGTGGGATCGGCGGGGCCGGTCTGGGTGAAGAGGTCGCTGCTGAACAGCGTGCCGGTCGTCTCCTCGTAGATCAGGCCGGCGTCCCAGTTGTGCGGGACGTGCGGCGTGTCGAGCCAGCGGACGCGCTTGCCGCCGAGGTCGAGCACCTCGTTGTCCTTGAGCGCGCGCGGCGGGCGGTCGGCCATGTCGGCGAGCCAGATGTTGCAGCCGAGTTCACCGTGCGCCGGCTGGGCGTTGGGCGCGGCGGCGAGCCACTGGTTGAGCGCGCCGCTTTCGTCGCCCTCGACGTGGGAGCAGGTCGTCCAGCGCAGTTTCTCGAGTGGGATCACGGTCTTCACCGCCTCGACGATCAGCGGGAAGAGGCTGCGCTGGCCGTAGTGGAAGAGCAGCGGCTCGTCGGCGTCGATCAGGAACTGGTTGAAGGTGAAGCCGGTCGGTCCGACGGCGTTCACGAAGGTCGAGAGCCGGTAGATGTTCGGGGCGATCTCGGCGACGGTGGTTTTCATCGCGGTCTCCTATGGCAGGGGCTGAAGGTCGAAGTTCTGGCCGATAAACGAAACAAACGAAATAAACGAAACAGTCGAAATGAATGCCGCGCCCTCTGTGTGAGAACCGTTCGCGCAACAATGTTGCGCGCGGGGGCTTCAAAAAAACACCTCACCCTGAGGAGCGAACGCAGTGAGGGTCTCGAAGGGTGGGCACGCGCACCTCGCCTGTTGCCCATCCTTCGAGACGCGCCGCTTCGCGGCGCTCCTCAGGATGAGGGGGTGGGGTGGGCTCGGGCTCGGGCGTGGGTGTGGGAGCGGGTGCGGGCGGGTGGGTGCTCACGGCAGCGGTTGCCAGATCGTGCTGCGGACCTCGCCGAACTCGCGGGGGAGCTTGGTCCAGGTGTCGCCGCCGTCGGTCGAGCGGAAGAGTTGGCCGAGGTTGGAGCAGACGAAGATCAGCTTCGGGTTCGAGGGATGCGTCGCCACCGTCCACGGCGTCGAGTTGAGGTCGCCCGGCAGGTTGGCGTCCTGCCAGTGCGCGCCATGGTCGGTGCTGCGCAGCAGCCGGCCGGTCGAGCCCGGCGGGCCGTTGCCGTTGGTCAGGAACACCGTCGCGTCGCCGTCGGCGCGGGCTGCGATGGTGCGGGTGTACTGCCAGGGCGAGTCGAGTTCCTGGAACGCGAAGGTCTCGCCATTGTCGCGGCTCAGGTTCAGGCCGCGGTTGGTCGTGGCGTAGACCAGCTTCGATCCGTTCTGGATGACCGCGAGGCCATGGATGTCCTCGGAGTTGATGCCCTGGCCGACCTTCTTCCAGCTGCGGCCGCGATCGGTCGAGCGGTGCACGCCGTCGATCTCGACGCCGGCCCACAGCGTGTCCTTGTCCACGGGATCGAACAGGATCTGCGTGATGCGCGGCTTGCCCACGAAGATGCAGGCGTCGGCGAAGGTGCCTTGCGCTTGGGTGAAGCTCTTGCCGCCGTCGGTCGAGACGAAGATGGCGGCGGGCTGGGTGCCGACCACGATCGTGTAGGGATCGTCCGGCGCCTGCGCCATCGCCCAGATGTCGTAATCGTCGAGGACCGAGGGCAGGTGCGTCCATTTCTGGTCGGTCTCGTTCCAGCGGTAGAGGCCTGAGTCGGTGCCGGCCAGGACCTCGCCGGGCCTTTTGGGATGCGCCGAGAGCGCCCAGACCCTCGCCTCGAGATAGAGGCCGGATTCGATATAGGGCCGGATCCAGGTCTCGCCGTCGTCGCGGCTGAACCACACCGACATGCCGGCCGTGCCGACGCAGAGCAGGTTGGGCATCGTTTCCTCCCGTTCTTGTTCGATGGACCCATAGTCGAGAGCCCCGGCCCCGCAGGCAAGCCGCTCCGTCCGGGCCGTGCCCTTGCCTCCCCCGGCGAATTGAACGAGAGTCGCCCGGCAACCGCGCGGGGTCAAAGGCGCGGAACAGGGAGTCATAGATGAAATTCACCGCACTTCTCGGAATGGCGGCGGCGTTGGTCGTCGGCAGCAATGGCATCGCTTCGGCGCAGACAGCCGCGCCGGCGCAGCTCGATACCAAGAAGTTCAACGTCATCGGCACGTGGAACTTCCTCAACATCAACAAGAAGGTCGAGGCCCCGTTCTGGAGCGAGCAGCTCGGCGCGGCCTCGGGCGGCAAGCTGACCGGCAACATCAAGTCGATCACCGAGCTCAACCTCAAGGGCACCGAGGTGCTGCGGCTGCTGAAGACCGGCGTCTATGACGTGGCCCATGCGCTGCCGATCTATGTCGACGACGGCGCCGCCATCTTCGAGGGCTCGGACATTTCCGGCGTGGCGACCAGCGTGGCCCAGCAGCGCGAGATCCTGAACGCCTGGATGCCCGAGATGCAGAAGGTGATGCGCGACAAGTTCGGCTCGATGATCGTGTCGACCTTCGCCTTCCCGCAGCAGGTGTTCTTCTGCCGCGACGAGATTTCCAGCCTGGCCGACATCAAGGGCAAGAAGGTGCGGGTGCAGGGCGTCTCGCAGTCAGACCTGGTCAAGGCGCTGGGCGGCTCGGCGGTCACCATTCCGTTCGGCGAGGTCGTGCCGGCGCTGGAGAAGGGCGTCGTCGACTGCGGCATCACCGGCACCCTGCCGGGATACCAGGCCAAGTGGCCGGAAGTGGTGAAGACCGTCGTCGACGTGTCGCTGGGCTACACCGCGGGCTTCGTCTCCATAAACCTGAACAGCTGGAACAAGCTCTCCAAGCCGACCCAGGAGTTCATGACGGGCCAGTTCAAGAAGCTCGAAGAGGCGGCCTGGGCCAGCGTCGAGGCCGACACCAAGGAAGGCATCGCCTGCGACACCGGTAACGGCCCGTGCTCGGTCGGCCCGCCGGCCAAGCTGAAGCTGGTGATGCCGACGGACGCCGACCGCGTCCTGATCAAGAAGGCGCTGAACGACGTCGTGCTGCCCGAATGGGCCAAGCGCTGCGGCGCCGAGTGCGCGGCCAAGTGGACCGAGCTGGTCGGCAAGCGCTACGGCCTCGTCGCCAAGGCGAACTAACGGCAGCGGGGCCGCGGCCCCGCCGCACACCTCCTCGCGGCAAGCTCAGGCTCGGGAAGCGCATATGGAACGTCTGTGGCGCGGCGCATCGGTCGTCGCCCTCTGGGGGGCGTGGGCCGGCGGCGCCATGATCCTGCTGGCTTCGGTCGTGGTCACGGTCGAGGTGATCAGCCGCAAGCTGCTCGCCTTCGCCTTCTCGGGCTCCGACGAGATCGCCGCCTATCTGTTCGCGGTCGGCACCTCGTGGTCGCTGGCGCACGTGCTGGTGACGCGCGGCCATGTCCGCATCGACGTGCTCTATGGCGCGCTCGGGCCGCGGGCCCGGGCGGCGTTCGACCTGGTGGCGATCGCGGGCCTCGCGGTCCTCGTCCTGGCCATCGTCGACCGCAGCGGCGAGATCTTCCTCGACAACCTCAGCGGCGGGAACCGCTCCAACACGCCGCTGCGCATTCCGCTGGCCTGGCCGCAGGCGCCGTGGTTCGCCGGCTTCGTGCTGTTCCTGGCCGTCACCGGGCTCGCCTTCCTGCGCAGCCTGCTCGCCCTGGTGCGCGGCGACCTCGGCACCGTTTCGGCAACCATCGGCGTGCCGTCGCAGGACGAAGAGGTAAAGGGCGAGCTGGGCTCGCTGGGGATCGCCACCTCGAACACGACCGCGAAGAGGTAACGATGCTCGGCACCGCGCTCCTTCTCCTCGTTGCCCTGCTGGCGGTCAGCGTTCCGGTCGCCGCCGTGATGGGCGTGCTGGGCCTCGCGCTCAACCAGTTCTTCTCGTCGATCCCGCTCTACCTCGCGATGGGCGACATCGTGTGGAACGCCAGCTCCGAATACATCCTGATCGCGATCCCGATGTTCGTGATGCTGGGCGAGATCCTGCTGCGCTCGGGCATCGCCCATCGCGTCTATGCCGCGATCGCGACCTGGCTCTCGTGGCTGCCGGGCGGCCTGATGCACGCCAACATCGGCACCTGCGCGATGTTCGCGGCGACCTCGGGCTCGAGCGTCGCCACGGCCGCCACGGTCGGCGTCGTGGCCCTGCCGCAGGTCGCGATCCGCCGCTACGACGAGCCGCTGTTCCTCGGCACGCTGGCGGCCGGCGGCACGCTGGGCATCCTCATTCCGCCGTCGATCAACTTCATCCTCTACGGGCTGCTGACCCAGACCTCGGTGCCGCGACTCTATCTGGCGGGCATGATCCCCGGCCTCCTGCTCACCGGCTTCTTCATGTCCATCATCCTGGTCTACTGCCTGGTCTGGCCGGCCAAGGGCGGCACGCCGGTGGAGACCAGCTGGCGCGACCGGCTGCGCAGCCTGAAGGACCTGGTGGCGCCGCTGTTCATCTTCGGCGTCGTCGTCGGCTCGATCTATGCCGGCTGGGCGACGCCCACGGAAGCGGCCTCGATGGGCGTCTTCGCGGCGCTCGTGCTGGCCGCCTGGGAGCGCGCGCTGTCCTGGCCGATGATCAAGGCGGTGTTCGAAGGCACGATGCGGACGACGGCGATGATCATGCTGATCATCATCGCCGCGCAGTTCCTGAATTTCGTGCTGGCCAACATCGGCGTCACCGACGGCGTGGCCAAGGCGATCGACGCGCTCGGCCTCGGCAAGGTCGGGACCATGCTGCTGCTGATCGTGTTCTACCTGATCCTCGGCTGCTTCATGGAGACCATCTCCATGATGATCCTGACGACCCCCTTTGTGTTCCCGATCGTGGTCGGCCTGGGCTGGGATCCGATCTGGTGGGGGATCGTGCTCACCATCCTGATCGAGGCGGCGCTGGTCACGCCGCCGGTCGGCCTCAACCTCTATGTCGTGCAGAGCCTGCGTTCGACAGGCGCCATCGCCGACGTGATCCGCGGCGCCCTGCCGTTCGTGGCCGCGATGTTCGGGCTGATCCTGCTGCTCATGGCCTTCCCCGACATCGCGCTCGGCCTGCCGCGCTGGGTGATGGGGTGACGGATCGAGTTCTTCCGGCCGGAATTCAATCGGTCGATTCACCCAACATCGACCTCACCCTGAGGAGCGGTCCGCAGGACCGCGTCTCGAAGGGTGGGCACGAGCACCGCGCCTGTTGCCCATCCTTCGAGACGGTCGCTGCGCGACCTCCTCAGGATGAGGTGGGTGGGCTAGACTTTTCCCTTACGGCTTCAGCACCTCGATCAGCTTCGCATTGAACGCGTCCGCCGCTTCATAGGCGACCCAATGGCCGGCGCCGGGAATGACGTTCATCTCGAAGTCGGGCTGCAGGGCGCGGAAGAGGTCGATGCGTTCCTGGATGTGCGGATAGGTCGTCGAATCGAACTCGCCCCAGAGGCCGGTGAGCGGCGTCTTCACCCGCGGCAGGACCTCACTCAGCTTGAAGGCCTGGCCCATGATGCGGCTGCGCGTCCTGGCGCGCGTGGTGTTCAGGATCTGCATGTGGATCGCGATGCCGTCGACGTTCTTCGGGTCGTGCAGCATCAGGATCTCGAGATTGCGCCGCGCCTCGGCCGCCAGCGTCTCGGGCGGCATTTCGGCCAGAAGCTTGTGCAGCTTGGGGCCGGGCTTGCGCGTGGCCTTGAGGCCGCCGGCGCCGACCAGCGCGATGCGCTCGATGCGGTCCTGAAAGAGCGTGGCGATGTGGCCGGAGACCATGCCGCCGAACGAGAAGCCGGCGATGGCGAACGGTTTGTCCTTCGGCAGCAGCGCCTTCATCGCCGCTTCGACGCAGTGCGTCACCGACCAGATGTCGTTCACGTCGTCGGGCGGGTCGCTGTCGCCGAGCCCCGGCAGGTCGGCGGCATAGACGCTGAAATGCTCGGAGAGCGGCAGGACGTTGCGGATCCAGTGGATCCACGAGCCCGAGCCGCCATGGAACAGCAGCAGGATCGGCTTGTCGGCTGAAGCGCCGAAGACGTGCCACATCATCGTGCCGGTGCCGCCGGCGCTGCGCGGGCCCATGGGCACGCGCACGATCTCCGATTTCGCGGCGACCTCTTCGATATGTTCGGCGGCAGTGCGGCCATCCTCCATTCGGGGGACGGCGGAGAAATCCAGACTCATGCCTTGATCGCCCCCAGCAGGCGCTCGACGAATTCCGGCGCCTTCTTGCGGTCGATCCAGCGCAGCACCGTCACGAGGTCGTTCTCGGGATCGATCCAGACGATGTGGCTGCCCCAGCCCAGCGCGAAGAAGCTGCTCTCGGACGCGGCGGCGAACTGCCGGCGGCCGGTGTTGAGCCACCACATCAGCCCGTAGAACGGCGCGACCGGGCAGGGCTTCACCAGCTCACTTGTCCAGCCCTCGGGCAGGATGCGCTTGCCGTCCCACACACCGCCCTGCGCCACCAGCCGGCCCATCAGCGACAGGTCGCGCGCCGAGATGACGATGCCGCCGCCCCAGTGGCCGCCGCCCGGCACCGACAGCATCTGCTTGCCGTCGATCGTGTCGTAGGAATTGCGATAGCCGTCCCACTTCCAGCCCTGCGAGCCGCCGATCGGATCCATGATGCGGCGCTTCAGGACCTGCGGCAGCGGCTCGCGGAAGACCTGCAGCAGCGAGCGCGACAGGCGGTTTACCCGCACGTCGTTGTATTCGTAGAACGTCCCGGGCTGCTTCATCGCGCGGCGCGTGCCCTTGGGCGCGTCGGCGACGGCGACGCCGACCACGCGATTATGGTCGATGCGGTCCTCCTTGCCGAAGACGGTGCCCGACCATTCGCTGGTCTGGGTCAGCAGGTGGCGCCAGGTGATGTCGCGGTTCTGCTCGCTGGTGAAGCCGTCATCGAGCGCATAGTCGGCGACCTTGTCGTCGAGGCTCTTGATCAGCCCGTCGCCCAGCGCCAGCCCGGCCAGCAAGGCGAGGTAGCTCTTGGCGACGCTGAAGGTCATGTCGGCGCGGTCGACGTCGCCCCATTCGGCGATCTTGTCGCCGCCGCGATAGACGAGGCCCGCCGGCCCGCCGCGCGGCGTCACCGGCCCCAGCACCTCGTTGTCGGGGGCTTTCTCGCCGGAATCGGAGGTCATCACGAACTGCCCGTCGGGCATGAACATGCTGGCGGGCCAGTTGGACTGGGCGGCCAGGGCGAAGGCGACGGCGTCATTCAGGTCGTTCATGCCCTCAATCAACATTGGAGCCCGTCCGGGAGCAAGCGTAGAAAGCGCATCATGGCCTCCGCAAATCCGACCCCCACATCTGCGAACCCCGCGTCGATCACCATCCGCCGTCCCGACGACTGGCACGTCCACCTGCGCGACGGCGCGATGCTGGCGGCCTGCGCCGTGCACACCGCCCGCCAGTTCGGCCGGGCCATCATCATGCCCAACCTGGTGCCGCCGGTGACCAGGGTCGCCGAGGCCAGTGCCTATCGCGAGCGCATCCGCGCCGCGGTGCCGGCGGCGCTGAACTTCGAGCCGCTGATGACCTGCTACCTGACCGACGGCGCCGATCCGGCCGAGCTGGCGCGCGGCAAGGCGGAAGGCGTGTGGGTCGCGGCCAAGCTCTATCCGGCCCATGCCACGACCAATTCGGCGCACGGCGTGACCTCGATGGACCGCGTCGCCAAAGGGCTGGAGGCAATGGAGAAGGCCGGCATGCCGCTCCTGGTCCATGGCGAGGTGACCGATCCCGAGGTCGACATCTTCGACCGCGAGGCGGTGTTTCTGGACAAGGTGCTGGCGCCGCTGCTGAAGCGGCACGAGGGGCTGAAGATCGTGCTGGAGCACATCACGACCCGCGAGGGCGTCGCGTTCGTCGAGGCCAACCCGGGCCGCATGGGCGGCACGATCACGCCGCATCACCTGAGCTACAACCGCAATGCGATCTTCAAGGGCGGCATCCGTCCGCACTTCTACTGCCTGCCGATCGCCAAGCGCGAGGAGCATCGTCTCGCTCTGCGGAGGGCGGCGACCTCGGGCGGGACACAGTTCTTCCTCGGCACCGATACCGCACCGCACACGACCGACACCAAGGAATGCGCCTGCGGCTGTGCCGGCGTGTTCAATGCGCCGGTGGCGATGCAGGTTTACACCCAGGTCTTCGCCGAGGAGGGCGCGCTCGCCCATCTCGAAGCCTTCGCCTCGCTGAACGGCCCGCGTTTCTACGGCCTGCCGCCAAACGAGGAGCGGATCACGCTGCACGCCAGGCCGCTCGACATCCCCGAAATCGTGGCGGTCCCCGGCGGCGGCAAAGACATCACCGTCTTCCGCCCCGACACGCCGGTCGAGTGGAGCTTCTAGGCTCCGGTCGAGACGACGGGTTTATCAAATGCCGCTCGCGTTGGGGTGAATGACCCTTTAACTTTGCTGTCATGAGCAAAAGAGGCATTCCCGAAGGCGCCGTCGTCCGCGGCACCGACAAAGGCTACGACGAAGCCCCCAAAGTCCCCCTGAAGCCCGGCAGCGAGCGGCCGGTCGAGCAGATCGACAAGATCTACCCGTATTTGCGGCCGCGCGATGCCGCGACCTTGATCCTGGTGCGCATGAAGGGCGACACGCCGGAGGTGCTGATGGGCTGCCGCGCCGCCGCCCACGCCTTCATGCCCAACCGCTACGTCTTCCCGGGTGGCAGGGTCGATCCCGACGATGCGCGCGTTCCGGTCGCGACCTCGCTCGATCCCTTCGTCAACGAGCGCCTGATGCGCGCCGCCTCCGCGCAGCGTGCGCGGGCGCTCGCCGTCGCCGCGGTGCGCGAGACCTTCGAGGAGAGCGGCCTGATGCTGGGCAAGCCCCTCCAGGGCGGCGCGCCGAAGAAGGACTATGGCGAGCACTGGAAGGGCTTCCTCGACCAGGGCATGGCGCCGGCGCTCGACTGTCTCGACCTGATCGCGCGCGCGGTGACGCCGCCCGGCCGGCCGCGCCGCTTCAATGCCCGCTTCTTCATGGCGCGGGCCGAGGATGCGTCGGGTGATATCCGTCATTCGAGCGAGATGGGCGACATCCGCTGGGTGCAGCTCGACGAGGCGCGCGAGCTGCCGCTGCCGACCATCACCGGGCTGATCCTGGGCGAGATCGGCCGGCTGGTGAAGGAACCGCCGGACCGCAAGGTGCAGCGCAGGATCCCGCTCTTCACGACGGTGCATCGCAAGCACCTGATGATCGAGGAATAGGATCGTGGCGGTGCGTGACGACGACGCCCGCGCCTCCGCCGTTTCCCCGCCGCGCACCGGCATCGTGACCGTTCTGCCGCGCGGCGGCGTGCGCCTGCGCACGCTCGTCCTCATCCGCTGGGGGGCGGTGGCGGGCCAGGCCTTCACGGCCGCCGTCGTGCACTGGGGCCTGGGCTTCGGCATGCCGGTCCTGGCGGTCGGCGGCACGATCGCGCTCTCGGCCCTGCTCAACCTCACCGTCAGCATCGGCCGGCCGGGCTCGGCGCGCATCGACGATCGCGAGGCGGCGATCTTCCTCGCCTTCGACATCCTGCAGCTCGCCGTGCTGCTCTATCTCACGGGCGGTCTCGGCAATCCGTTCTCGCTGCTGCTGCTGGCGCCCGTCGCCATCGGCGCGACCATCCTGTCGCTGGCGAGCAACGTCGCGCTCACCCTGCTCACGATCGCGAGCATCGCGGTGCTGGGGCTGTTCTATCAGCCGCTGCCGTGGCGGGGCCCGCCGCCCGACCTGCCCGACATCTATCAGGTCGGCGTCTGGGCCGGCCTGTCGCTCACGACCATGCTGATCACGCTCTACGGCTGGCGGACGGCCGAGGAGGCGCGCCAGATGGCCGATGCGCTGGCCGCCGCGCAGGCCGCACTCGCGCGCGAGCAGCAGCTCTCGGCCCTGGGGGCGCTGGCGGCTGCGGCCGCCCACGAGCTCGGCTCGCCGCTCTCGACGATCGCCGTGATCACCAAGGAGATGCAGCGCGAGATCGAGGTCGACGACCCGTTGCGCGAGGATGTCGAGCTGCTGGCCGCCGAATCCGAGCGCTGCCGCTCCATCCTGGCGCGGCTCTCGACCGATCCCGCGGGGGACGTCTCGGATTCCTATACGCTGGTCCCGCTGCCGGCGCTGATCGAGGCCGCGGCGCAGAACTACGCGCGCGAGGAGATTGCCATCGCCTTCGAGGCCGGCCCGGTCGGCGACGGCGTCCCGAAGACGGCGCCGATCCAGCTGCGCAGCCCGGAGATCATGCAGGGCATCGGAAACATCGTGCAGAACGCCGTATCCTTCGCCCGGCGCGAGGTCCGCGTCGCCACACGCTGGACGACCGAATGGTCGGAGGTCGAGGTCGTGGACGACGGGCCGGGCTTCTCCGAGGCGCTGCTCGACGAGCTCGGCACGCCGTTCATTTCGACCCGCCAGGGGCAGGGGGGCCATATGGGCCTGGGCGTCTTCATCGCCAAGACGCTGCTGGAGCGCACGGGCGCCAACGTGACCTTCGGCAACCGCAGCGACACGGGCGGCGGGGCCGCCGTTTCGGTGCGCTGGCCAAATCCCGTCTTCAAGGCTACATAGCGGCCGATGTCGAAGGAGTCGCCATGACCCAGGACAGCGGCGCCCCGCGCCCCTTGTCGCCTGTGATCGCCGGCACGACGAACAACAAGGACCGTACCTTGCTGATCGCCGACGATGATGCAGCTTTCCGCAACCGTATTGCGCGTGCGCTCGAGCAACGCGGTTTCATCGTCACCGCCGTGGGCTCCGTGGCCGAAGCGCTGGCCCAGACCGCCCGGCCGCCCGCCTTTGCCGTGCTCGACCTGCGGCTGGCCGACGGCAACGGGCTGGAGCTCGTCGGGCCGCTGCGCCAGGCGCGTCCCGATATCCGGATCGTCGTCCTGACGGGCTACGGCAACATCGCGACGGCGGTGGCCGCCGTGAAGGAGGGCGCCGTCGACTATCTCGCCAAGCCGGCCGATGCTGACGCGATCGAGCAGGCGCTGACCGCGCACGGCCGCAAGCTGCCGCCGCCGCCCAGCAATCCGATGTCGGCCGACCGCGTGCGCTGGGAGCATATCCAGCGGGTGTTCGAGCAATGCGACCGCAACGTCTCCGAGACCGCGCGCCGCCTCAACATGCATCGCCGCACCCTGCAGCGGATCCTGGGCAAGCACGCCCCGCGCGAGCACTGAGGGTTCCGTCTCGCGTTACCCCCCAAACCTCATCCTGAGAGCTTGTGAGCGTATTGGGCAAGCTCTGGGGGTGGCTTCGCGCGGGCAGGTACGCCGGGCGCCGTTGTTGTCTGGGCCGGGGTTGGTGCCCGCAGCCGTGCAGACCGCGGAACGGCCTGGTCATGCCTTGGCTGTCGTGAGGCGATGCCCGGCGATGATGTTGTTGGCGAGGGCGAACCAGAGCAGGACCGCCTTGACCTTGTGAACGCCGCGCACGGTGAACTGGCGCAGGCCCCACTGCCGGAAGCGGGCGTTGATGCACTCGCCCATCGCCCGTCGTTTGTAGACGCCCTTGCCGTGCGGGCTTCGCATGCGCCGGCGCCAGGCGGCAACGCCGGGGCCGTCCTTGGGCCGCGGCGCATAGGGATCGCTCTTGTGCTTGTTCCGGGTGGTCGGTCCGTAGACGAGAACGCCTTCGCCAGCGGCCCATTCGGTATCGTCGTTCTTATGGAAGCCGCCGTCGACCAGATGGCGCCGCGGAAGGCTCTCATAGCGCTCCTCCAGCCGCTCGAGCATGGGCCGCAGCAGGCCGCGGTCCGAGCCTGTGGTGTCGATGGCGACATCGAGCACGATCTGGCCTTCGGCCACCGTGCCGATCTGGCAGTTGTAGGCCGGCCGGAAGCCGCCATCGGCCATCTTCATGACGCGCGCCTGGGAATCGGTGGTCGAGGTGCGAGGCTCTTTCTGCTTGGCCACCTGCTTCTTGTTGGTCTTGCCGCGTCGCTCCCGTTCGGCCTCGATCTCGGCCAGCTTGTCGAGCGCCGCCGCCACGCGCTGCTCGCGCTCGCGTGCGGCCCGCTCCTGGGCCGCCTTGATGCGCCGGTTGCTGGCGTCGGGGTCCTCGTCGATCTCCCGCTTCAGGTACTCGACCAGTCGGCGCGCCTTCTTCAGGTGCTTGTGCAGGCTCTGCCGGCGGCGGAACGAAGACGCGCCCGCGCCCGCCCGCACCCGAACCCCGTCCTGCACCACCTCGGCAAGCTCGATCACATCGTCCGCCATGAGCGCCGCGATATTGTGCGTCAGAAGCCGATCCAGCAGTTCGCCATGACCGCTGCGGAAGTCGGCCAGACCGTGATAGTTCACGCTCACTCCCCCGCACAGCCACCGATAGGCATCGTGGCTCGCGCACAGCCGCTCCAGCGCACGCGCGCTGCCCACGCCCTGGCTCGTCGCATAGAGCCACAGCGCCAGCAGAAGACGCGGGCTCGCCGGAGCCTGGCCCGGCGTGTGCTCTCGCGCCCCGATCGCGTCTTCCAGCACCTTCAGGTCCAACCGCTCGACATAGCGCCAGATCACACGCGCCGGATGATCCGCGGCCAGAAGGCTGTCGAGGTCTACCGGCCGAAGTTCCACCTGCCGGCGCTCCGGTTCGCGCATCCGCGGCTTGCCGGAGCTGGGCTCCGCCTTCGCCACCGACTGTTCCGGAAGACCACCGAACAAGTCCTTCTCCGGCATCAACACCTCCACCAAATTCGCTTCGATGGAATCATCCCCGACGTGCATCCGAAAGACAAAGATTCACAAATTCTGAGGAGGCCCGAAGGGCCGTCTCGAAGGATGGGCCACAGACATGGTGCGCGTTCCCATCCTTCGAGACGCGGTCCTGCGGACCGCTCCTCAGGATGAGGTCATTTGTGGAATGACCACTATGCCCGGCGGCTCGCGGCGTTCCAGTACTGCTCCAGATTCGAGATCAGCGCCGGGCTGAAGTGGCAGTAGGCCTGCTCGCGGGCATAGAGCGCGGCGTAGCGGCGGAACGTGTCGAGCGGCTCGACGCCGAGCCGCAGCGCGCGGCGGTTGCCGATGGCGCCGACCGCGCCCGATCCGGTCAGCCGGTCGATCACGCGCACGATGGTTTCGTCGATCTCCTCCGGCGCCACGACCTCGTCGCAGATCATGCGGCCGACCTCCGAATCGCACTCGATGCGGCGCTCGTACATGATCGCCTGGCGCGCCAGCCGGTCGCCGACGAAGCGGGACAGGCGCAGGTTCGCCATCGCCGGGATGATGCCTTCCTTGCGCGCCGGCAAGGTCATGTAGGCATCGCGGCCGGCGATGTTGAAGTCGGTCGCCAGCAGGATCTGGCAGCCGCCGCCGATGGCGAAGGTCTCGACCGCCGAGATCCACAGCTTCTCGATCGAATCGCCCGCGACTTCATCGGGGGCCACGTCCGGTCGCGCGAGGCCGCGGAACATCTTGTTCACGAACCCCATGTCGCGGATCAGGAACCACAGGAACGGGATCTTGCCGTAATAGAGGTGCGTGAGGTTGATGCCGGCATTGTAGACGCGGCGGCCGGCATACTTGCCCTCCGGCACCACGTCGCCGCGCAGCACCGCGACCTCGCTCTGCCGGTCGAGGATGCAGACGTCGGCGCCGATCTCCGTGGCGGCCTGGGTCGCATTGTCTTCCGAATTGAGGAAGCGTCGGTTGGACAATAGCAGCACCGCCGCCTTGCCCTGGCGCTCGACCCTGGCGCAGCCGAGGTCGAGGCTGCCGTCGCGCTGGAACTTCGCCAGCGCCTCTGCCGATTCCTCGCGCGGCAGCAGCATGGCGTGGCAGAGGTGCAGGCCGCACTCGGGATCGGCGAGGAACTGGTTGCAGAGGATCCCCTGGTCGATCTCCACGCCGTCCTTCTCGGACTGGCGTAATTCGGCTTCGGCCGCGACCTGGGCTTGCGTCGGCGCGAGGCCGGGCACGAGGGCGGCGGCGTCATAGACCAGCCGCTCGATGCGCACGAACTTGGCGCGGTTGTCGGTCAGCCGGTCGTAGAGCGTACGGGCGTGGCGGCGCAGGAAGGCGAAGCGGGCCTCGCGGGCGGCCTGCTTGAGGGACTCGGCCTGGTCGTAGGTGGCGGCGTCGCGGTCCGGCTTGGCGGGCAGGCGGGAGAGACGTTCCGTCGTGTCGCGCCAATAGACAGAGAAGGCGGCCGTGTCGGCCGCGAAGTCGCCGCTGGCCACGACCGGCGCCGGTGCCACACCATCCATCACGACGTTCCTGCCCGAAAAATCTTGGAGCGGGCGACGGGATTCGAACCCGCGACCTACGGCTTGGGAAGCCGACGCTCTACCCCTGAGCTACACCCGCATTGGGTCCATTCTAGCCCGCCGTTGCACCGGAGGTCCAATCGTGTATCTCAGGAACATGCTCGATGAAGTCCTCACCCCCGAAGAGCGCGCCGTCGTGGCGCGCGCCAAGGCTTTTGCCGAAGAACATGTGGCCCCCAACGCCGCGCGCTGGGAATGGGAGCGCCGCTATCCGCTCGAGACCATCCAGGCGGCCTGCGCCCTCGGCCTCAACACGATCGAGCTGGCGAAGAAGCATGGCGGGCAGGGCCTGTCCTTCTCCTGCAAGCTGCGCGCCTTCGAGGAGATCGCGCGGCACGACTTCGCCTTCGCCTTCGCGCTGATCAACCATCACAATGCCTGCGCGCGCTTCGCCCGCGACGGCCAGCCGGCCCAGGTCGCGCGCCTGCTGCCGCGGATGCTGACCGGCGAGCTGATCGGTTGCGCGGGTCTCAGCGAACCCGGTGTCGGCAGCGATTTCGGCGGCCTCGAAATGGAAGCCGTCCGGGTCGAGGGCGGCTGGAAGGTGAACGGCGCCAAGGCCTGGATCACCAATGCTGCGGTGGCTGGTTTGTCGGTCGCCTACGCGCAGACCGACAAGGCGCAGGGCTATCGCGGCATCATCTGCCTCGCCATCGAGGCGGAGCGGCCGGGCTTTCATCGCGAGAAGCCGTTCGAACTGCATGGCGGCCACGCGATCGGCGTCGGTGGTTTCCGGTTGATCGACTATTTCGCGCCCGACGAGGCGGTGTTGCATCCGCCGGGCAAGGCCTTCAAGGCGGCACTGGCCGGCATCAACGGCGCCCGCGCCTATGTTGCGGCCATGTGCTGCGGCATGTTGCAGGCTTCGCTGGAAACCGCCGTGCGCTACACGCAGCAGCGCAGGACGTTCGGGCAGCCGGTGATCGAGCATCAGGGCGTGCGCTGGAAGCTGGTCGACGCCGCGACCGATCTCGAAGCCGCGCGCCTGCTCTGCTATCGCGCCGCCCGCCTGATCGACGAGGGTGCCGACGCCGTGCTGCCGGCGGCGCACGCCAAGAAGTTTGCGACCGACATGGCCGTGCAGCGCATCGCCGACTGCATCCAGGCGATGGGCGCCAATGGCCTGCGCGCCGACTATCCGCTCGCGCGACATCTCGCGGGCGCCAAGATCGCCGCCTACACCGATGGCTCGATCGAGATGATGAACGAGCGCATCGGCGCCGGCCTCGCCTCGGTGTTTGGAGCGAAGGCCCAATAAAAATCCCGTCGTCTCGACGACGGAGTCTTTTCTAAGCGTTGTGCGCGCGCTTCAGCGCCTGATCGAGATCGTCGAACAGGTCGCTGCTCTCCTCGACGCCGACCGACAGGCGCAGCAAATCGGGCGGGCAGGGGGTGCCCGGGCCCTCGATGCTGGCGCGGTGCTCGATCAGGCTCTCGACGCCGCCCAGCGACGTGGCCCGCTTCCAGAGATCGACGCGCGCCGCCGTGGCGATGGCCGCGCGCTCGCCGCCCTTCACCCGCACCGACAGCATGCCGCCGAAGCCGCCTGTCATCTGCTTTGCCGCCGCCGCATGGCCGGCGAAGGAGGGCAGGCCGGGATAGAGGACCTCCTCCACCATCGGATGCTCGGCGAACTTTTCGGCGAGGCTCTGGGCCGACTTGCAGGCCCAGGCGACGCGCGGGAACAAGGTGCGCATGCCTCGCATCAGCAGCCACGCCTCGGTCTGGCCGAGAATGGTGCCGAGCTGCGCGCGGATGGTGCGCAGCTTTGCCCAATAGGCATCGTCGCGCGCACCGGTGAGCGCGCCGGCGATTATGTCGGAATGTCCGTTCAGGTACTTGGTGGCCGAGTGCATGACGATGTCGGCGCCATGCTCGATCGGTCGTGTCAGGACGGGCGTCGCGACAGTCGAATCGACGCCGAGCAGCGCGCCGGCCTTGTGGGCGATGTCGGCGATCGCTCCGATATCGGACACGCTCCAGGTCGGATTGGCCGGCGTCTCGATCCAGACGAGCTTGGTGATCCCTGGCTTCACCGCCGCCGCGACCTCGTCGGTCTTGTCGGTGTCGACGAACTCGACCTTGAGGCCCCACTGCGTCGCGAAGGTCATCAGCCAGTTGCGCAGCGCCCAGTACATGACTTTGGAAGTCACTACATGGTCACCCGGCGAGAGGGCGAGAAAGCAGGCGGTGGCGGCACTCATGCCCGAGGAGAAGATCAGCGACTTCGCGCCACCTTCGAGCGCCGTGAGCGTTGCTTCAGCCTGGTCGAATGTGGGATTATCGGCGCGCGCGTAGATGCGTCCCGAGCGATAGCCGTTGTCCTCGTCGCGCAGATAGGTGCTCGCCATATGGATTGGCGGCACGACGGCCTTGGTGACCGGGTCGATCCATCCCATCGCCTGGGCGGCGAGGGACGCAGGAGCAAAGACTTTCTCGGACATCGGGGCACCGTCGGCTTACACAAAACTTACGTCGATCGCGCTTTTATAGCGCATCGCAGTACTTGAAATGAGGATGCAGTAGTAGCTTCATATATAGTGATTTGCTTGCGTCATCTTTAAGATCGGCAAGGTTGCCGACAAGACGGCAAACACTCGCTGGGGAGTCAGGAAATGGACGGTCAGACCCTGCACACGAAGCAGCTCAACACGGCCGGTCGCGGTGACCGCGTCGCCCGCACGCGCGAGTCGATCGTCGCCTCCGCCCTGGCCCTCGCTGCGGCGGGGCAGGTCGCGCCGATCGTGCGCGACATCGCCCAGATGGCCGGAGTCTCCGCCCGCACCGTGTTCCAGCACTTTGCGGACACCGCCGAACTCTACGTCGCCGTCCTCGGCCGCGTGCTGGCCGCCCTGGTCGGGGAGGCGCCGGAACTCGCGTCCGCCGGTCCGGTCGAGCAGCGCGTCGCCAGCCTGATCAATCAGTGCGCCGACCGCTACGAGCAGCTCCGTCCGATGTGGACCTTCGTCGAGACGCTGCAACGCCGGTCGCCGGAAGCGGCCGACATGATCTCCCAGATCTACAGCGCCAACACCGCGCATCTCTCCCAGTCGTTCGCGCTGGAGCTGGCGGCACTGCCGGCAGAGTCGCGTCAGCGGACCCTGACCGCCCTGGCCCTGGCCATCGCACCGGAAAGCTGGGTGGTCCTGCGCCAGCGCCTCGGCCTGTCGATCGAGCAGGCGCGCGACGAACTCAGCTTCGTCGTGAAGTCGGTGTTCGCGACCGAGGCCGCCCGCCACTGACGTCCCAAGGCCCGGCGCCGCCAGCGGCGGCGCGGGCCAGCCTCTCGAGCGAGCGGTCGCTGAGGCCCAGCTCGCCGAGATGGGTGACGGTGTTCTGTACGTAGTCGAGGCTGGTGCCGGTGGCGCCCTGGCCCTGTCGGATCAGGCGGAGCGCCTCCGCTTCCGGCAGCTTCCCGGCGAATTGCCGGTGGGAGCGATCGGCGAGATACACGAGGGACGGCACGACCTGCCCGTCGTCGAGCCGGATCGGCCGAACCGTCTCGACGTACACGCCGTCGTTATCGATCTCACGATGGATCAGATATCGCCGCACCGCGTCGTAGGCGGCGGCGGGCAGCCGGTGCGCCAGGCCCCGGCAGGAGCCGCCCGGCAGCAGGCCGAGCATGAGCCCCGGCTTTTCGGGCGTGCCGCGATAGTGTTCCGAATAGATGCAGAAGGCGCGGTGCCAGCCCTGGAGCCGTGCGGCCTGCGTTTCCGGCGTCGCGAATCCCGGGTTCCACATCAGCGAGCCGTAGCCGAAGACCCACTCGGGCTGGGTCGAGGACTTTGCCGCCGGCGCGCCCACCCTAGGCCTGGTTGAGGTGGATCAGGGCGCGGCGGATTTCGCGCGTGCGCGTGAATAGGTCGAACAGCTTGTCGCCCTCGCCCCAGCGGATGGCGCGCTGCAGGTAGAAAAGGTCTTCCTGGAAGCGCTGGAGCACTTCGAGAACGGCCTCGCGATTGTTCATGAACACGTCGCGCCACATGGTGGGATCGGAGGCGGCGATGCGCGTGAAGTCGCGGAAGCCGCCGGCGGCGAACTTCAGGATCTCGCTGTTGAGGTGGCCGCCGAGATCGTCGGCGGTGCCCACGATCGTGTAGGCGATCAGGTGCGGCAGGTGCGAGGTGATGGCCAGGATGCGGTCATGGTCCTTCGGGTCGATGCGCTCGACCTGACTGCCGAGACCCTTCCAGAAGGCTTCGAGCCGGGCGACGGCAGCCTCGTCGCTGTCGGGCAGCGGTGTCACGATGCACCAGCGGCCCTGGAACAGATCGAGCAGCGCCGCTTCGGGGCCGGAATTCTCGGTGCCGGCGACCGGATGGGCCGGCACGAAATGCACGCCCTTCGGGATGTGCGGCGCCATGTCGGCGATCACGGTCTGCTTCACCGAGCCGACATCGGAGACGATGCAGCCCGGCTTCAGGCTCGATGCGATGGCCTTGGTGGCGGGCCCGCAGGCGCCGACCGGCGTGCAGACGATCACGAGGTCGGCATCCCGGCAGGCTTCCGCGAGATCGGTGCCGCAATGGTCGGCGAGCTTCAGCTTGTTGGCGAGGGCCGCCGTCTCGGGGCTGCGCGTCGCGGCCACGATCGTCCTGGCCAGGCCGCGCTTGCGGGCCTCGAGTGCGATCGAGCCGCCGATCAGGCCGATGCCGATCAGCGCGATCTTGTCGAACAGGGGGGCGGTCATTTCGCCGCCACGAAGCGGGCCAGCGAGGCCTGCACCGCCTTCACCTCGGCCTCGGTCCCGACCGTGATGCGCAGATGCTCGGGCAGGCCGTAGCCCGCGACCAGGCGCGGGATCAAACCGTCGTTCATCAGCCAGTCGTTGGCCGCGACCGCGCGCTCCTTCGAGCCGAAACCGACCAGTAGGAAGTTGCCGACGCTCGGCACCGGCTCGAGCCCAAGCTTCGTGAGCTCGGTGCTGAGCCACGGCAGCCAGATGTCGTTGTTGGTGCGGCTGGCGTCGGCGTGGGCGATGTCGTCGAGTGCCGCGATGCCCGCGATCTGCGCGGCCGAGTTGACGTTGAACGGCTGGCGCAGCCGGCTCATCACGTCGACGATTCCGGCCGGGCCGTACATCCAGCCGAGACGCAATCCACCCAGGCCGTAGATCTTCGAGAAAGTGCGGGTCATCACCACGTTCTCGGCCTGGTCGACCAGCTCGACGCCCGAGTCATAATCGTTCCTGCTGACATACTCGGCATAGGCCGCATCGATGATCAGCAGCACGTTCTTCGGCAGGCCGGCATGCAGGCGGCGCACATCGTCCTTGGTGACATAGGTGCCGGTCGGATTGTTCGGATTGGCGAGGCAGACGATGCGCGTCTTGTCCGTCACCGCCGCCAGCATGGCATCGATGTCGCTGCCATACTCCCTGGCCGGCGCTGCGACCGGAGTCGCGCCGACACCCAGCGCGTTGATCGCGTACATCAGGAAGCCGTACTGGCTGTAGAGCAGCTCGTCGCCGGGACCGCAGTAGGCCCGGACCAGCAGGTTCAGGATCTCGTCGGAGCCGGCGCCGCAGACGATGCGGGCCGGATCGAGGCCGTAGTGGCGGCCCAGCGCCTTGCGCAGGTTCGCGGTGTCGCCGTCGGGATAGCGATGCAGATCGGCCGCGGCCTTGGCATAGGCCGCCATCGCCTTGGGCGACGGCCCCAGCGCGCCCTCGTTGGACGACAGCTTGGCGATCGTCTCCTTGCCGTCGATCGAGTCCTTGCCCGGCACATAGGGCGCGATCTTCATGATGCCCGGACGCGGGGTGAGCGCGCTCATGCCAGTCTCCTCAGAAAGTTCAGATCACGGTTTGGCGTCGATCGGCACGGCATAGGCACCGATGGCGGCCGCACAGCCCTTTTCCAGTCCCAGGGCCGTTTCGAGGTCGCGCAGGCGCGGATCGTCGTCTGCGATCACGCCCGGCACCTCGACGAGGTAGTGATGCACCCCGGCCACGACCTGGTCCAGCGCCGACGTGAAGGCCGGCAGGCCGGCCTTGGCGACCGCAGCGGCGATACGATCCCGGCTCAGGCCGTTCTTCGCTTCGACCGAGAGCAGGGCGCGATCCGAACCGCTCGGTTCGGCGTCGATTCGGGCCAGCACGAAGGCCGAGATTCCGCGCGCCCGTGCATTCGGCATGGCGAGGAACGGAAGACGGGCCACCACGGTCGGCAGGGTCGTGTCCTTGCCGGCCAGCAGGGGCCACCAAGGGGTCGAATCCGTTTCGAGCGGCGCCGGCACGATGCCGATGGTCGTCGGTCCGGCGCGCACCGCGGACAGGACCCCGGCCGGCGTGTCGTGGGCGACGAACGGGATCTGGCAACCGAAATGGTCGCGGGCGAGGTCCCAGTAGCCGGGCTGGTCGTCCGGCCGGCAGATCGCGATCTTGAGTCCGGGCGTCTGGATCAGCGTGAAGGCGCTCATCATCTCTCGCCACATGCGATAGACCGCACCGGACGGAAACCGGCCGTCGTGCGCCGCCATCCGTTTGCGCAGCACCTGCGCTTCACGTCCCGGGCGCAGGGCGAGGCCACCCGCCGGTTTGGCTGCGGAGATATGCTCGACGACCTCCGCGCGACGGCGGATCAGGCCGTGCAAGTCGGTATCGATGGCGTCGATTTCCTGCCGCAAGCTGTCGAGACTGGGAGCGTCCATAAGGCCGTTTTTTCCTGTGCGCAGCGGCGATACTACGTCCGCACGGCCCGCGTAAAGGCAAACAAGCCGCAAGAGGCTTGCCTCCCGCCATCCGCGACCGTATAGAGCCTCTCCGTGGAATTTGAGCCGACCGGCTTGCGGCCACGTTAAACACCGCTAAAAGGTCGGAGTGCTCGAAAAAGCCCCCGTCCTTTCCGGTCGGGGGCTTTTTCGTTGGAGTGGGCAGTGCTCGACGACCTCACCGATGCCGAACGCAAGGCGCTCGCCCAGTGCCGCCACGCGATCCTGGGCGTGGACCGGCCGTTGCGCCTCGATTGCGGCGTCGATCTCGGCCCCTACCGGGTGGCCTACCAGACCTACGGTACGCTGAACGACGCGAAGTCGAACGCCGTCCTGGTCTGCCATCCGCTGACCTGCGATCAGTTCGTCGCCGATCGTCATCCCGTCACCGGCAAGGAAGGGTGGTGGGAGAGCCTGATCGGGACGGGCAAGATCCTCGATCCCGAACGCTATTTCATCATCTGCATCAACGTGCTCGGCCACTGCATGGGCACGACCGGCCCGCAGGCCCATGACCCCACGACCGGCCAGCCGTGGAACCTGCATTTTCCGGTCGTGACCATCGGCGACATGGTGCGGGCGCAGGCGGCGCTGCTCGATCATCTCGGCATTCCCGACCTCTTCTGCGTGATCGGCGGCTCGATGGGCGGCATGCAGGTCCTCGAATGGGCCGCGAGCTATCCCAAGCGCGTCTTCTCGGCCGTACCGATCGCCTGCGCCGCCCATCATTCGGCGCAGAACATCGCGTTCCACGAGGTCGGCCGTCAGGCGATCATGGCCGATCCCGACTGGAAGGGCGGCGACTATCGCCTGCATCAGACCAACCCGGCGCGCGGCCTCGCCGTCGCCCGCATGACGGCGCACATCACCTACCTCTCGGAGCAGGCCCTGCAGCGCAAGTTCGGCCGCTCCCTGCAGAATCGCGACGCGCTGGGCTTCGGCTTCGACGCCGATTTCCAGGTCGAGAGCTACCTGCGCCACCAGGGGTCGACCTTCGTCGACCGCTTCGATGCCAACAGCTATCTCTACATCACGCGCGCGATGGACTATTTCGACCTCGCGGGCGCGCATGGCGGCGTGCTCGCCAATGCCTTCAAGGGCACCGCCACGCGCTTCTGCCTGATGTCCTTCACCAGCGACTGGCTGTTCCCGACGCGTGAGAGTCGCGCCGTCGTGCACGCGCTCAATGCTGCGGCCGCCAACGTGTCGTTCGTCGAGGTCGACAGCGACAAGGGCCATGATGCCTTCCTGCTCGACGAGCCGGAGATGTTCCGAACCCTCTCGGGCTTCCTCAAGGGCGCCGCCACGGTCCGCGGCCTCCGGAGTGCCCACTGATGAACGCCCCGATCCGCGTCGACCTGCAGCTCATCGCCGACATGGTGGAGCCCGGAACCCGCGCGCTCGACGTCGGCTGCGGCGACGGGGCGCTGCTGGCCCATCTCATGAATGCCAAGGGAGTCGATGCCCGCGGCATGGAACTGAGCCAGGCCGGCGTGAATGCCTGCGTCGCCAACGGCCTGTCGGTCATCCAGGGTGATGCCGACGCCGACCTGCGGGGCTATCCCGACGATGCGTTCGACTATGTGATTTTGAGTCAGACGCTGCAGGCCACGCGCGAACCGCGCGAGGTGCTGAGACAGATGCTACGCGTCGGCAAGCACGCCATCGTGTCCTTTCCCAACTTCGCACACTGGCAGGTGAGATTGCGGCTGGTGTTCGGCGGCCGCATGCCCGAGACCGCGTCGCTGCCCCACAAATGGTACGACACGCCCAACATCCATCTCTGCAGCATCGACGATTTCCGGGCGCTCTGCCGCACCATGGGCGTGCGCATCGAGCGCGGTATCGTGCTCAACAGCAAGAGCCGCCGTATCACCCTGCCGCCGCTTCTCGCCAACCTGATCGGCGAACAGGCGGTGTTCATGTTGAGGCGCGGTTAAGCCTCGCCAGGATCGAAAGTGGTGGCCGAGATCGCGAGGTCGGCCCCGAGGAATGGCCGATCGCCCCGACCCTGCGGGCCTTGGCCGATACTCCAGCGATCGGGCCAATGCAGGCGCTCGGCGCCCCAGGCGGAGGCAGCCGACAGGGACGTCCAGGCGTCATCGCCGGACAGGCGATAGAGCAGGCCACCGGGTCCCATTGCGGGATGGACGAGCAACTGGATGTCGAACGGCGCATCGGCCGTCACCGGCGGACCTAGCCAATAGTGCGGGCTGCGCCCGGGCTCCGGTTCCAGGATCACCATCAGGCGTTGCGCTGGCCCGCCAAGGCCGACCCAGAAGGGCGCGCGCAGGCCGGGCCGGTACGCCGCCATGAAGGTCTGGGCGGTGCTTGTGCCCGCAGCGGCGGTGCGGCCGGTGAAGCGGAAGGCCGCAATCCTGTCCCTCCCGAAACGGGCTTCCGCCAGACGCCGCCACTGCTCGACGGGCGGCACCTCCAGGGGCCAAGATAGGCTCTCGCGAATCACGCCGTCGGCATCGAACACCTGATAGCGCAGGCCGGCGTCATCCAGCGCCGCCTGGACGGCATGGAGATACTCGATCCCCTCCGGCATGCGGTGGGCGGTGCCGGCGCCCGCGGTACAGATCTGCAGCACCCCGCGATGGACCTGAACGTCGAAGGCCAGGATGTGGCCGCACAGATAGGCCAGCACCCCGTTCTCGATCAGCAGGTTCCAGAAGGTGGTCGCGTGCTCCGGGCCGATATCGCGCTGATAGGCGCCGGCGAAGCCGTTCACCGGATGGACTGGATGATGGCCCGCGACGATCTTGTGGCGGGCATCGGCATGGTGGCAAAGGACGTCGCGAAGCCAGTCCGTCTCGACGTGTCCCTCTCCGCCGAGGCCGGTCCACAGCGTATGGACGAACACCAGCAGCAGGTCGCCGCGCCGCACCCAGTAGGACAGGCCTTCCTGTCCGGGAGGCCCGTTGCGCGGCAGGTGGTCGTGCACCTCGCGGAACACCGCCTCGCTCATCGCATCGTAGGTCGCGTGGTTGCTGGTCGTGTGCCACATCGGGGTCGCACGGCGGTCGAGCCAGCCCATCTCCTGGTCGAGCCAGTGCCGCCACTGACGGTGCAGCGAATCGGCGTCGGCCGTGTAACCCGCGATTTCGTCGCCCAGGAACAGGATGAATTCGGGCGCCGGCGCGAGCTGCCGCACGGCCGCGTTGACGCCGGCGAAGGTGCGTTCGTGCAGGGCGCCGGCCACGCCGGAACAGGCGTCGCCGTAGAAGACGAACTGATGACCGCGACCGCGCGGCCGCAGCGCGGCGATTGCTCGGCCAGCGGCGGGTCTCTCGTAGAAGCCCTCGATCTCATCTTCCCTCAGCTTCACGAAGCCGTGGCGCAGGTAGAAGCGATCGGCCGGGCTGCCGTTCAGCACTTCGAGACGTACGGGCAGACCGGCGGCATCGGCTTCGGCCAGCAGCGCTTTCAGGACGGACGTGCCGAGGCCCGAGCCGTGCAGGCGGCGGTCGAGATAGAACGAATCGATGCGGATTTCCTCGTCGCTTCGGCGAAAGCCGACGCAGCCGAGGCGGACACCTTCCTGAACAATCAATCGCGTGCCCGGCTCGTCGAAATGTCCGCGGAACATGCGGCGTGATCGCTCGGGCGTGTAGCGGCCGACCCGTTCGAGATGCTCGCGCATCACGTCGGTGCGCAGGGCCAGAAGCGGTTCGAAGTCGGCCTCGCTGACGGGGCCGAAGCTCCAGGTCTCAGTCACGAACGGCGATCCGGGCGAGGCGCGGTTTGGCGATCGCCAGCCAGTCCTTCGTGTCGAGCTCCATCGAGCGGTCGAGCCGGCCGGCATTGAAGAAAAGCGTCTCGTTGGCGAGCAGGTCTTCCTCGACCACGATCGAAAGGGTGGGATCGAGCGCGAAGGGCGGGACCGCACCCATGACGCAGCCGGTCAGCGCCTGCGCCGTGTCCGGCGAGGCGAAGCCGCACTTGCGGGCCTCGAAGAGAGCGGCGACGGCGGCGAAGTCCAGCTTGCGGCTGCCCGGCAGGATGGCAAGCACGTGGCGCTTGCCGCCGCCACCGCCGCGCACGTCGAGCACCATGGCCTTGGCGGCCTGGTCGGGACGGTTGCCACGAATGGCGCTGATCGCTTCCGACTTACCCTCGTGGGCGTGCTCGATGATGCGAAACTTCGCCTTGGCATCGGTGAGAAGCGTTACCAGCCGGTCGAAGACTTCACCCGCCCCGATCTCAGTGCCCACGGATCACCTTGTCCGAGAGAATCCTGAGCGCTTCTTCGAGGCTCGGCACCTGGCCATCGGCCGGCGCGATGTGGGCATCGACGGTACGGCGATGGCTCTTCTCGATGACTTCCGTCATCAGCGGATCGACGCCGGTCTCGCGCAGCGTCTGGGCGACCAGTCCCATCTCCTCCCAGCGGCGATGGGCATGAACGACATGGGTCTGCACCAGCATGGTGATGAAGCCGGCGAGCCCCATCGAATCGGCATCGCCCAGGCAACCCAGCACCTCGTCGAGGATGCCTTGCCGCTGCGCGGCGACCAGCGCCTCGACGCCCAACGCCTCGATGCCCTTCACGAGCGTGCTGCGCAGCATCTTCACCGACGACGCGCTGCCGGGCTTCGGCCCGAGCAAGGTTGCGACGAAGCCGTTGGCATTCATCCAGGCAACGGCGTCGGCGGCATCCTCGCCCGCCACCAGCATCGGCGCCTTGATGCCCTGCTTGAAGAAGCCGCCCATGACGGCGATGTCGATGTAGCGACCCGCGCCCTTCTCGATCTCGGCGCGGTCCTCGTCCGACATCTTGCCGGTGACGGTGCAGAGGTCGAGATAGTGCGCGCCCTTCTTCAGGAGCGGCGCGGCGGACTGCGCCGCCGAGAGGGCATGCTCGCCCTGAACGGCAGAGATCACGAGATCGGCTTCGCTCAGCGCTTCGGTGTAGCCATCGGCGATCGCGACATCGAGGCCGCGCGCGACCTTGCCCAGCGCCGTGCCGCGCGGGTCCTTGTCGAGGGCGGTGTCGATGGCGATGACGCGGCGCGGGGCATTGTCACCGGGCTTCGAAGGCCCGCGCCATCCCGTCTCGGCCGCAAGACCACGGGCGATCGCCGAACCGGCTTCGCCAAAACCCAGCAGCGCGATGACGCGCGGAGCGAATGACATGTCGTTCTTTCTTTCGGAAGATCAGGAGGAGGGCTTGTCGCCATCCTCGGCTTTGCGTGCGGCGCCAACAACCTGCGGCGTGTCACGCGAACTGGCGACCCTCAGCTTCGGCCGCACCGGAACGGCTTGCGGCTGGCTGCGCTCGGCAATGCCGGCATAGAGCTGCTTGCCCGATTCGATGACGTTGACGCCGCCGAAGCGGGCGAGCCAGCGCTGGCCGAAGCGCTCGAGGGTCGGCGCCATGCGCATCATGAGTCGCGACCGCGTCGGCGGCATATAAAGCGCGCGCGTCTGGCGCAGCGGGGCGAACATATTGGCGCGCAGCAGCGCGTTGAGCTGGCCCGTCGAATAGGGATGGCCCTGATAGAAGGGCGAACGGTCGATCTGAGACCAGAAGCCGGTGCGGCTCGGCGCCACGACGATCATGCGGCCGCCATCGGCCATCACGCGCCAGATCTCGCGCAGCAGCGGGCGCAGCTGCTCGGTGCATTCGACGGCATGGACCAGCACGACCCGGTCGACGGAGCGGTCGGGCAGCGGCAGGTCGAGCTCGTCGACCAGGGTCGCGAGGTTGCGTCCCTCGCGTGGCCAGCGCGTGACCCCCTGCTGGGCGGGCATGAAGGAAAGTGTGCGCGCCGCCTCTTCCATGAAGGGACGCAGCAACGGTTGCGCATAGCCGAGGCCCAGCACCGTCTCGCCGCGCACGTTCGGCCAGACTTCGCGCAGGCGCGTGCGCAGGAGCCGCTGGGTCATCTGGCCGAGCGTGCTGCCGTAGAATTCCTCAAGGTCGAGGACGTTGCTCCACATGCTCGGGACTGTAGCAGAAAGCAGCGGCGGCGGACCATGGCCGGCGCAAGTCAGCTCTGCTAGCCTTGCATCATGAGCACAACGCTAGACATTGTCCGTATTCCGGTCCTGAATGACAATTACGTGTGGTTGATGCGGGAGCCGCAGAGCGGTGCCGTGGCCGTCGTCGATCCGGCCGTGGCAGCCCCCGTGCTTGCGGAGGCGGAAAAGCGCCGCTGGAAGATCACCCACATCCTGAACACCCACCACCACGGCGATCACGTGGGCGGCAACCTCGAGATCAAAAAGGCGACCGGCTGTACCATCGTCGGCCTGCGCCAGGACCGTGCGCGCATCCCCGGCATCGACGTCGAAGTGGACGACGGCGACCGTTACCGGTTCGGCGAGGCCGAGGCGGAGATCTTCTTCGTGCCGGGCCACACCAGCGGCCACATCGCCTATGCCTTCCGCGACCAGAAGGCGTTGTTCTGCGGCGACACGCTGTTCGCGCTCGGGTGCGGGCGCATGTTCGAAGGCACGCCGCAGCAGTTCTGGACGTCGCTCAGCCGGCTGCGCGCCCTGCCCGACGAGATGCGCGTCTATTGTGCGCATGAATACACGCAATCGAACGCCCGCTTCGCCGTGACGATCGAGCAGTCGAACAAGGCTTTGATCGAGCGTTCGTCCGCCATCGATGCCGCGCGCGCCCGAGGCGAGGCCACCGTGCCGTCGCTGCTCGGCGAGGAAAAGGCCACCAATCCGTTCCTGCGCGTCGATGTGCCGGCTGTCCAGGCCGCGGTCGGCCTCGCCGGCAGCGATCCCGTCTCGGTGTTCGCCGAGGTGCGTCACCGCAAGGACGTGTTCCGCTAGGCCGCGATGCGTACACCGTCGAGGACTGACATTTCATCGTCGGTCGGCGGCTGCCAGATCGTCTCGATGAAATCGAACATCGGGCGCGTGACCTTCAGGCGGAAGGTGTCGCCCTGCTGCTCGTTGCGTTGTTCCACGCGGCGCCAGCGTTCGTCGGCATCGACATCGAGGAAATGCAATTGGACGCGGAGTCCGGCCGCCGCCGCCCGTTCCGCAACACGTCGGCGCTGATCGACGCGCTGAAGGCCGAGGTCGAGGATCGAGGGTACGGTCATGCGGGCGGCCTGCAGCGCGGTCACGAGGATCTGCCGCTCGCAGCGCAGCAGGCGCTCCTCGATCCAGGGCCAGCTGCCCTGCGGAGGCATGTCGGCCGCGAACAGCGTCACCATCCAGTCGTCGATCGACAGATGCAGCGCCCCCAGCTGCTGGCGCAGCTCGTTCGCATAAGTGGTCTTTCCGGCGCCGGTCGAGCCGCAGATGAGATGCATCATGCGAGGTCTCCCGGCTGGCCGGCGGTGAGCCGCCCCAGCAAATCGGCCAGGGTCGTGATCTCCGCCTTTGCCCAACGGTCGCGGAACAGGTCGGCGGCCATGCGCTCCAGCGTCGCCCGCGCCTCGCCGACCAGCCGCTGGCCGGCCTCGGTCAGCACGACATAGGCGAGGCGGGCGTCGCGCGGATCGGCTTCGCGGCCCACACAACCCAGCTTCTCGAGCGGACTGGTCATGCGGGTCACGGTCGAGGGGCTGACATGCAGCCGCTTGGCGAGGTCGACGCGGCTCAGTCGCTTCAGGGGGGCCCGTTCAAGGTGCATCAGCAGCAGCACCTCCTTGAGGGCGAGCCCGTGCACGGAGCCGAGTTCGCCGGCAAAGCGCTCTTCGAGGCGCGCGGTGGCGCGGAGCAGGTTCAGGGTGGCGGAGAAGGAAGGGCTGGTCATCGGCGCGATATAGGCCGATATCTTTCCACATGCAAGCATATTAGAAATAGATCGGGACCTTTCAGCGCCTCACGAGGCAGAAATAGCCGCTCAGGCCGAGAGCCAGCGCAAGGGCCGCGTAAAGCGGCGCCTGCGGCACGGTGAGGAACAGCCACGGGGCGGTCAGCGGCCCCACGGCGGCACCGAAGTCGCGCCAGGTCGAATAGCTCGCCTGGCTGGAAAGGACGGTGCCGTGGCCGCGCTCGATCACCAGAACGGGGATCAGCGTGTTGAACATGCCCCGCGTCGTCACGATCATCAGGGCGCCCAGAAGCTCATGGTCGGCCGCGATCAGCACGAAGCCGCCGACCAGAAGCGCTGCATTCGCGATGGCGATGCGCCGCGCGCCGAAACGGTCGCCGATCCAGCCGCCGATCGGCCCGGTCGTGACCTCGACCAGCCAGCGCAGGGCCAGCAGCATCGCCGTCGCCATCACGGGTGCGACGGAGGTGATCGAATCCTTCATCAGGAAGGCGAGCGTCAGCAGGAAGACGCCGTCGCCCGCGAAGCCCATGACGAATCCCCACACCTCCAGGCGATGGGGGATCGGCAGCTTGAGGCCCTTCTTCGCAACCGGTTCGGGCGGCAGGCGTGGCAGGAGGATCGCGGCGCCAAGCGCGATCAGGGTGAGAGCGCCGTAGATCAGGAACACCGAGCGCGCGCCGAGTTCGAGCACGATCCAGGCGCCGCCGACCAGCGACATCGCCTGGACGAGACCGATGGCGGCGCGGCTCGTGCCCACCCGTTTTCCGGCATTGGCGCGGTCGCTCACGGCGTAAGCGAGCGTGGCGAGATTGAGCGACGCGTAGGAGATGCCCCAGAGGATGCGCGCCAGCACCTGCGCCGTCGGGTCTTCGATCAGGCCATAGACGGTCGTCGAGACGGCCGAACCGACGGCTGCCGCAATCATCAACGCGTGCGGGCCGATGCGCTCTCCGAGATGGGCGACACCCGAATTCGCGAGCAGGCGGATCCAGCGGTTGAGCGACAGCAGCACGCCGACCATCGCCAGCGAGAGGCCGAACTGTTCATGGTAGAGCGGCAGCACCGCATAGAGCAGCGTGTCGCCGATCATGCAGACGGCGATCACCAGCCCCGGCAGCGCCATGCCGACCGGCGCGGCGCCGCGAGAGGCGGCGGCGGTCATGCTCTCGTCGTCACTGGGCGCGCAGCACCAGCGCCTCGCGCAGGGCGGCAGCGCAGAGCGTCGTGCCGCGCCGGGCGCCGTGCAGCAGCATCGGCGAGCTCAGGAACCCGTGCAGCATGCCGCCGAACTCGACCAGGTCGGCCTGCGTGCCTTCCTGCTGCAGGCGCCAGGCATAGGCGCGGCCTTCGTCGCGCAGCGGATCGTAGCCGGCCGTGACGACCAGGGCCGGCGGCAGGCCGGCCAGCGAGGCGGCGCGCAGCGGCGAGACGCGCCAGTCGCCGCGGCTCGGTTTGTCGGGCGTGTAATGGTCGAAGAACCATTCCATGGTGGCGGCGTTCAGCCCGTAGCCGTCCTCGAAATGCCGGTAGGATTCGGCACGGGCGACGGCATCGGTCACCGGGTAGGCGAGAAGCTGCATCAGGAGCTTCGGCCCGGCATTGTCGCGCGCCCAGATCGAGACCGCGGCGGCGAGGTTGCCGCCGGCACTGTCGCCCCCGATGGCGAGGCGTGCCGGGTCGATGCCGACCGAGGCGCCGTGAGCGGCCACCCATTGCAACGCTGCCACGACATCGTCGAAGGCGCCGGGAAAGCGGGCCTCGGGCGCCAGGCGATAATCGACGTGTATCACCGCGATGCCGGCTTCCAGAGCGAGCTGGGCGCAGAGCACGTCATGGCTGTCGAGATTGCCGAACACCCAGCCGCCGCCATGCGCATAGACCAGCGCCGGCAGCAGGGCGTCGGCGGCGGCCGATGCCGGGCGATAGATCCGGACGGGCAGCTCTCCCGCCGGGCCGGGGATGGTGCGATCCGCGACCGTCACGTCGGCGGGGCGGGGGCCCTGGGCGCCGGGGCGCAGGGAAAGATAGAGATCGCGGGCGGCTTGCGGGCTCAGCGTGTTCCAGGCCGGGCGGTCTGCCGCCGCCATGAGGTCGATCAGCCGCTGGGATTCCGGATCGAGAGCCATTCCACCCACTCCATTGAAAACATTCCGCACACTCTAGCAGGCTGCGCCCCTGTTTCGTCACGAGGCGAATGGTAAGGTGTGCCATGACATTCGAACCGGACTACAGCGCACCTTCCTCAGCCAAGCCTGCCTGGTGGCGGCGAAGCTGGGATCGCGTGCGGGGATGGCGCCCGGGTCGTTCGCCGTCCGCCCCCTCGTCAGGCGGTCGCACCGTCTGGAAGTGGACATGGCGCATCGTCCTCGCACTGCTCATCCTCTACTATCCGGTCGGCGCGCTGGTGACGGAGGATATCGACGACGATCCGCAGTTCGCGGCGCGCAGCGTTGCACCAGGCGAAAGCAAGGCCGTCGCCACCGCGGCCGACCTCGTCACCCGCGAGGTCGACGTCCACACCTGGACGCCGATGATGCCGTTCCTCACGCCGGCGGGGCTGCTCGACAACATGCCCAACTTCCAGCGCGGCATCATGTCGGCGCTGGGCCGCTTCAGCACGGAGCTGATGGACCAGCTCGGCCGTACGCGCGGCTCGAGCCAGACCGACCGCGACCTCGAGCAGGCGCGCGGCTTCCTGAACGAACAGCCCAACATCTGGCTGTGGCAGCCCAGCGTGTCGTTGCTGCCCTCCACGACTTCGGCCCAGAAGTACCGCGCCGGCCGCGACAGGCTGATGGCCTACAACAAGCGCCTGGGAACGGGACAGGCGGTGTTCGAGCGGCGGGCCGACAATCTGCAGGCACTGCTCGACCGCATCGCCAACGATCTCGGCTCGGATTCGGCGGCCATCGACCAGCATGTCATCGAGAAGGCCGGCGACCTCTTCGACTCGAGGTGCGACGACATCTTCTACTTCAACAAGGGCCGCCTCTACGTCTACTACCTGCTGCTGCGCGATCTCGGCGTGGACTTCCAGAACGTCATCCGTGACCGCGAACTCACCACCGCCTGGAACGGCACGGTCGACACTTTCCGCATCGCCGCCCAGCTCGACCCGTGGGTGGTGTGGAACGGCTATCCCGATGCGCTGCTGATCCCCAACCACCTGCTCGCGCAGGGCTTCTATCTGCTGCGCGCGCGCACGCAGCTGCGCGAGATCACCAACATCCTGCTGAAGTAGCGTCGCGTGGAGATCTATCTCCCCATCGCCGAGCTTTCGATGAACGTGTTCCTGCTGCTGGGCCTCGGCGCCGCAGCGGGCCTTCTCTCGGGCATGTTCGGCGTCGGGGGGGGATTTCTCGCCACGCCGCTGCTGATCTTCGTCGGCATCCCGCCGGCCGTCGCGGTCGCCAGCCAGGCCAATCAGGTGGTCGCCAACTCGATCTCCTCGCTGCAGGTTCAGTGGCGGCGCGGCAATGTCGATCTCCGCATGGGGCTGGTTCTGCTGGCAGGCGGCATGCTCGGCTCGTCGGGCGGCGTGTGGCTGTTCACCTACCTGAAGCGCATCGGGCAGATCGATTTCGTGATCGCGGTGCTCTACGTCGTGATGCTGTCGACGATCGGCCTGCTCATGCTGGCGGAGAGCCTGAGCACCTATTTCAAGCGCAAGCGCAATCCCGAGGGACCGCGCGGCAAGCTGCACAGCCACTATCTGGTGCACCGGCTGCCGCTGAAGCTGCGCTTCTACAAGTCCAAGCTCTACATCAGCGCCCTGCTGCCGCTCGGGCTGGGCTTCATCATCGGCGTGCTGTCGGCGATCCTCGGCGTGGGCGGCGGCTTCGTGCTGGTGCCCGCGATGATCTACCTGCTCGGCATGCCGACGGCGGTAGTGATCGGCACGTCGAACTTCCAGATCCTGTTCGTCGCGGCCAACGTCACCTTCCTGCAGGCCGCGACCAACGGAACCGTCGACGTCGTCCTGGCGCTGTTGCTGATCCTGGGCGGCGTCGTAGGCGCTCCGATCGGTGCTCGCATCGCCGCCAAGCTGCCCGGAGTCGCGCTGCGGGCGCTGATGTCGGTGCTGATCCTGGCGGTCGCGGCCGAGCTCCTGACAGAACTGCTGCGTACGCCGAGCTCGCTCTATTCGCTCGGTTCCCGCGAGGTGCTGCCGTGAGATGGCTCGGCCTGCTCGCCGGTTTCGCGCTTCTGGCCGGCGCGACCGACGTCCTGGCGCAGGGGCCGCGTCTGGAGCCGGCGCCGGGCGGTTTGGCGACCCCGGGCATCGGCGGTCCCCCTGACGCGACCGTACCACCCTCGGTCCCGACGGAGCCCACCACCCCCGACCTGATCGTGGATCTTTCGCTCGCCCGCGTGTCGATCACCTCGGCCTTCCAGGGTGAGAGCATCCTGCTGTTCGGCATGTTCGACCCGCCCGGCGAGATCGTGGTCGTCGTGGCCGGTCCGCCGGCGCGCGAGACGGTGATGCGCAAGCAGCGGTTCATGGGGATCTGGCTCAATACCGGACGGCAGGCGTTCGACGATGTTCCGGCCTATTACGCCATCGCCGCCAGCCAGCCGCTGCAGCGCCTGCTGGCGCGTGGTGCGGGCGGTGAGATCCTGTCGCTCGAGGACCGGCTGGCCAGTCTGAAGCCGGCGACGCCGCGCGATGCCGCGGAACTCGCGCGCTTCCGCGCCGGCCTGGTCGAGGTGAAACGACGGGAGGGGCTTTACCCTGCGGCCATCGGGCAGGTGACGGTCCAGGCTGGCCGCCTGTTCCGGGTCGACCTGCCGTTTCCGTCACGGCTGCCGGAAGGCGTCTACGACATCCGGGTCTATCTGCTGCGCGAGGGGAAGATCGTTGCAGCCATCTCGCGGCCGCTGCCGGTCGGCAAGGTCGGCTTCAGTGCGCAGCTCGCGGGCTGGTCGGCGCACGAGGGCGCCCTGTATGGGTTGGGGGCCATCCTGATGGCGCTGCTGGTCGGATATCTCGGCGGCGCGGTCATGCGGCGTCTCTAGAACAGGGGGAAGAGGCATGAACGAGCAGCTCAAGTCCGGCGAGCGTGTTTTCCTTGTCGTGGTCGACGAGAGCCCGGAGATGCGCAACGCCCTTCGCTATGCCTGCCGCCGCGCCAAGCGCACCGGCGGCCGGGTTGCCATGTTGTACGTCATGGATCCGCCCGAAGGTCAGCAGTGGGGATCGGTGGTCGAGCTGATGCGCGAGGAAGCGCGCCAGCAGGCCGAGACTGCGGTGGCCCGGTATGCCGATGAGGCGGTCTCCATGACGGGCCAGCCGCCGTCGATCTATATCCGCGAAGGCAAGAGCCGGGACGAACTCGCGAAGCTCCTCGCCGAAGACCGTTCGATCTCGGTCCTCGTCCTCGGCAGCGCCTCGGGCAGCGACGGGCCAGGTCCCTTGGTAACCGCCTTCACCGGCAAGGCGGGAGGACAGCTTCGGATCCCTTTGACGATCGTTCCCGGTGTCCTCACCGAGGCGGAGGTCGACGCGATTTCATGATTCGCGCAAAAACATGATGGGGCTTCTGCGGCGATCTGCGCTTAAAATCTTCTTTGCGTACAATTGAAGCAAAAGGGTTGCGGTGGACATTTCGCAATGTAATATCTTGAGAAGATTAAATAATCTTCCGATATTCCATAACATTTATACAGTGCCACTCAAGAATCATCTTGATCGGCTTGCAACCGGTTCCTACGTCCGAAGCCATCGAGTGGGGATGGAGACGTCCTGATCCCCAGCCTGAGCGATGCCGAGGGTTTCGGCCCGAAGCATTCGAACCGGAGGTAGGTTTGTTTATCCAGACCGAGCAGACGCCCAATCCGTCGACCCTGAAGTTTCTCCCTGGTCGGGTGGTCATGGAGAAGGGGACGGCGGATTTCGCCAACGTCGAGGCCGCCACGCCGTCACCGCTTGCCAAGAGGCTGTTCGCGGTAGAGGGCGTCGAGCGCGTGTTCTTCGGCTCCGACTTCGTGACCGTCACCAAGACGGCCGATCGGGATTGGCAGATCATGAAGCCGTCGATCCTCGGCGGCATCATGGAGCATTTCACGTCGGGTGATCCGGTGATCGCCGACAGCGACGCCGCTGCGGCGGTTGCGGCCGACGACGATGAAGTCGTCGCCCAGATCAAGGAACTTCTCGACACCCGCGTCCGGCCCGCGGTGGCCCAGGATGGCGGCGATATCGTGTTTCACGATTTTCGCGATGGCATCGTCTACCTGCACATGCAGGGCTCCTGCTCGGGTTGCCCGAGCTCGACGGCCACGTTGAAAATGGGAATTGAGAATCTTCTGAAGCACTACGTGCCGGAAGTCGTGGAAGTCCAGGCGGCCCAGTAGGGCCGTTTTCGCACAAGCGTACGCGTTGGGATGGTGCACGCGGCCCCTATGGGGCCGCGCGATGGGCCGTCTTTGCGACAAACGATCATGAAGAGTGTGGTATGCGATTGACGTTACGGCCCGCGATTGAGCGTGGGCGCAACTATGCTTTTCCCGCCGCGTGGGCGGCGGTCCTTGCGACGGGCGTCGGCTTCTACAAGCCGTTGCCGTCGCCGGATGTCCCCTATGTTTCCCTGGGTGTCGGGAGCGCCTATGCGCAGGAGGCCGAGCCGGCCCCGCTGCAGATGGTCGACTTGGAACCCGCCGCAATCATGTTCGTGCGGCATGAGGTGAGCGAGCCCGACGACGTCGCCTATCGTTCGACGCACGAGGGTGCGGGCGGCCATGGTCGCTTTGCGGCGCCGGGCAACGCGGTGCGCCGTCAGGTTCAGGTCCGCGCCATCAGCCCGCGCACGGCCGATGAACTCGCCGGTTTCTTCCGCGACGTTTCCTATACCTTGACCGATATCCGCCAGGGCGAGGCGGTGCCGCCGGTCAAGGTCGACCGGGTGCCTGCCGATCTCGGCAGCAAGGATGGAAGCGAACGCAAGATGCTCTTCATCACGGCGTTGCTGCCGGTGATACTCGAGGTCAACCAGCGGGTGCTCGCGGATCGCGAACAACTGCTCTATCTGCGAGACAAGCTCGTCTCTACGCCGCAGATGCTGACGGCAATCGAACGCGTCTGGCTGGAGGACCTCGCCGAACGCTATGACGCGCCGGTCGAGAAGATCGATGAGTTGGCGCGTCGCGTCGATATCGTCCCGCCCTCCATGGCGATCGCGCAGGGCGGCGTCGAATCGGGCTGGGGCACCTCGTTCGCGGCTCGCACCGGTAACGCCCTGTACGGCCAGATCCAGTCAGTCGGCCGCCACAGTGTCTCGGTGCCTTGGAAGCCCGGCGCTGGCATGCCCCAACCGTTCACCGACGTGGGCGAGGCGACAGAGGCCTACATCGCCAATCTCAATACCCATCCCGCCTATGCCGGGTTCCGCAACCAGCGGGCTGCGATGCGCGAGCGCGGGGAGGATCCCGACGGCTTCCGTCTGATCGGCGCGCTGCTTCGGTATTCGGAACGCGGCCAGGAGTATGTCCAGTTCGTGCGGCAGATCATGCGAGAGAACGATCTGCGCGACTTCGACAAGGCCAAGCTGTCGGGCTTCTGAGGAAGCCCGGCACGACTACATCATCGGCCGCGGCAGATCGGCGTTGGCGACGAGCGGATAACGTCGCGCGTCGAACAGCTGATAGTGCCACCATTCGTTGCGATAGAAATCCCAGCCCGCCGTCGTCATCAGGCCCATCAGCAGCAGGCGGTTGCGCTGGGCCTCGACGGAGATATCCGTCCGCCCGTGATGCGACAGCGGCGTGAAGGCATCGAACGCCGTTCCCATGTCGAGTTCCTTGCCTTGCGCGTCGAGCAGGCTGAGATCGACCGCGGCACCCCGCGAATGCGGCGAGCCGCGGCGGGGATCGGCGAGGAATTCAGGGTCAGGGTTCACGTTCCACAAGGCCCACTGCGCTTCTACCGGCCGCAGCGCGTCGAAGATGCGCAGCCTGAGGCCAAGCGGCCGGGCGAGTTCGATCGCAGCCGCCAGCCTCTCGGCCGCCTCGCGATGCAGCCAGCATTCGGCGTTTCGATAGATCGGCTGTCCCGTTAGATTTGCCGTCGTCGCATACGCCAGCGTGACGTCGACGTCGAAATCGGGCGGCGCGATCGCTACAAGGTCCAGCTTCATGACAGCACAATGCCCAGCCGTTCCCATAGACGCCAGTGTCCTGCGTGAAGGAGTGGCATGAGCACCATACTTGCCTTCGACTGCGCGGTGAGCGGGCAGGGCGTCGCAATCGTGCGGGACGGCATTTCCCTGGCGAGCCTGTTCGAGGAGGGGCGGGACCAGGCGGCGCGGCTGCTGCCGGCGATCGCAGCGGCATTGGCCAAGGTGCGTGTGTCGAAGGCGGACCTCGATCTCGTTGCGGTCACCATCGGGCCGGGCAGCTTCACGGGTGTGCGGGTCGGTCTGTCGGCGGCACGCGGACTGGCGGTCGGGTTGGGGCTGCCCCTGGCCGGGATCGCCACGACGGCGGTGTTGCAGGCGCAGGCGCCCGCGAGCGACCGGCTGGTGGTTGCCGCCATCGACACCAAGCTCGGTGACTGGTTCTGCGCGATCGGCGACGATCCTGCGCCCTTCGCCACAACGGCCGAGAATCTTGCTGCCCGCCTTGCCGGCCAGAGGTGCCTTATCGTTGGGAAGGACGTCGAGCCGCTCGTCAGGACGCTGCAATCCGCTGGCATCGACGCGAGCGAGCGGGAGGGACCGCCGGATCCGGTGGTGCTTGGACGGCTGGCCGGCGAAACCGGCATCGAGGCATGGGCCGCGCGAAACCGGACCGAGGGCCTGCCGCGCCCGCTTTATCTGCGCGGCGTGAACATCACCCTGCCGAACGGCGCGCGCCGCACGGTGGAGTGATGGGCAAGGGCTTCGTTCTCGTTCCGATGCGCGCCCTCGACCTCGACCGGACGTCGAATCTCCATCGCGAGGCGTTCGAGCCGATGGGCGAGCGTGGCTGGTCCCGGGCCGACATTGCGGGCCTGCTCGCATCGCCGGGGGTGGCGGGCTTGCTGCTGATGGAAGCCGGTGCCGACATCGGCATGGCGATCTGCCGGATCGTTGCGGGGGAGGCCGAGTTGCTCACCATCGCCGTGGATCCCGCCCATCGCCGTCGTGGCGCTGCCCGCCAATTGCTGGGTGCCATCGTCGAGAGGATCCAGGCGGAGCGCGCCCGTACGCTTTTTCTCGAAGTCGGTGCCGATAATCCCGCTGCCCTCGCCCTCTACGGATCGATGGGCTTCCAGTCGGTGGGGCGTCGCGCCGCCTATTATCCCCGCCGGAACCGTCCGCCCGCCGATGCGCTCGTCATGCGTCTCAATCTCACCTGATCAGAGCCGGCGGATGGTGACGATGTGGATATCCCCGTCGGTCTCGATGCCCAGGACGGTGTGGCCTTCATCCCTTGCGGCGCGAGGGACATTTCGCAACGGCTCCTCGCCACGCAGGCGAACCGCGAGGGTTTCCCCCGGATTCATGCGTTCCAGCCTGAGCTTCGTCCGTACGAAGGTCATGGGGCAGACCTCGCCGGTAATGTCGATGTCATGGTCAGCGGGTAGGGACATGTCCAACTATACCGAGAACGCCGGCCGGTGTAGGGTAGCACGGCATGCCTGACAGGAAATCAAAGCTCGAACTCCTATGCGCAGAGCGCGGCCTCAAAATGACCGACCAGCGACGCGTCATCGCGCGCGTCCTGTCGGATGCGTCGGATCATCCCGACGTGGAAGCCGTGCATCGTCGCGCGACGGCGATCGATCCAAACATCTCCATCGCCACGGTGTATCGGACGGTGAGGCTGTTCGAAGAGGCGGGGATCCTCGCCAAGCACGATTTCGGCGATGGCCGGGCGCGCTACGAGGAGACGCCGGACGAGCACCACGATCACCTGATCGACATCCAGAGCGGCAAGGTCGTGGAGTTCCACAACGACGAGATCGAGGAGCTTCAGCGCAGGATCGCCGAGAAGGCCGGATATCGGCTCGTCGGTCATCGCCTCGAACTGTACGGCGTTCCCCTGGATGGAAAATCCGACCGCCAAAAATAAGTGGACGAGCCCATCGGCAGCCCGATAATGGGCCCATGATCGGGGCGGCCCCCTTGCGGATGACACATGCGCATTGACCGCGTTGACAGCGAAGCTGAGCTTCTTGGACCGCCTGTCTCGAATCGGGACATCGTGCAGGTCGTCGCCGGCGACTTCGAGGTTCGTCTCGCCCAGACGGCCGCCGAGATCGAGGCGGCGCAGGCTTTGCGTTACCGCGTCTTCTACGAGGAAATGTCGGCTCAGCCCTCCGCTGAGATGAAGTCGATCGGCCGCGATTTCGATCCCTTCGACGAGGTTTGCGACCATCTGCTGGTGCTCGACCGCCGTCGCGGCGAAGGGCCGCAAGGCATCGTGGGCACCTATCGCCTGATCCGCAGGTCTGCCGCGGCGAAGGTGGGCCGGTTCTATTCGTCGGCCGAGTACGACATCCAGAAGATGATCGACTATCCGGGCGAGGTCCTGGAACTCGGCCGTTCCTGCATCGCCCGCGATGCGCGCAACACCGCGACCATGCAGATGCTGTGGCGCGGCATCGCGCTCTACGCCTATCACTACAATATCCAGGTGATGTTCGGCTGCGCGAGCATTCCGGGCACCGATCCGGCGCAGCATGCGCAGGCGCTGTCCTACCTCTACCACCACCATCTCGCACCGCCGGAGATCCGCGTACGGGCGCAGCCGCACCGCTACGTGAAGATGGATATGCTCGAACCCGGCAGCTACGACCCGCGCAAGGCGATGGCGCGTGTCCCGCCGCTGATCAAGGGCTACCTGCGGCTCGGTGGCTTCGTCGGCGACGGTGCGGTGATCGACCACGACTTCAACAGTACCGATGTCTTCATCATCGTGAAGACCGAGTTGGTGACGGAGAAGTACATCCGCCACTACGAACGCGGAATGCGTGAGTAGCGCGGCCGGGGCTCCGCTGGCCGCGACCTGGATCGGCTCTCCCTTGCGCGGCGCATTTCGGCTCCTGAGCTATCTGCTGCTCACGCTGGTGATGCTGCCGTTCCATCTGCTGGCGCTCGCCTTTCGAATCACGCCCGTCATTCGCTGGCTGCCGGTAATGTATCACCGGACGGTCTGCCTGATCCTCGGCATCAAGGTGAAGGTCAACGGCGAGCGTTCGACCGTCACGCCGACGCTCTTCGTGTGCAACCACGTCTCCTATCTCGACATCGAGGTCCTGGGCGGTCTCATTCCGGGCTGCTTCGTGGCCAAGGCCGAGGTGGCGACCTGGCCCTTCTTCAGCACGCTCGCCAAGGCGCAGCGCACCATCTTCGTCGAGCGGCGCTCGAACAAGACCAGCGACAGCCGCGACGAGATGATGAAGCGGCTGAACACGGGCGACAACCTGATGCTGTTCCCGGAGGGCACCAGCAGCGACGGGACGCGCGTGCTGCCGTTCCGCAGCGCCCTGTTCGGCGTTGCGCAGCTGCGGCGCGACGACCGACCGATCGTGGTGCAGCCGGTGGCGATCTCCTACACCCGTCTCGACGGCATTCCGCTCGGCCGCTACTGGCGGCCGCTGTTCGCCTGGTTCGGTGATCTCGATCTGGTGCCGCATCTCTGGCAGATGGTCTGCCTCGGCGAGACGCAGGCGGTCGTGACCTTCTTCCCGCCGATCGACATCGAGCTGCTGGGTGACCGTAAGAAGCTCGCGGAATACTGCTATCGGCAGGTCTCCGCCGGCGTCCAGGCAGCGAATTCGGGCCGGCCCGAGCTGATGCCTTCCCTGACCGAGCCGGCGCCGACCGGCTCCCCGTCCTGACACCCCTCGACCCTGGGGGACACCGGTGATAGAAACCCGCCGTTCCAGCACCGGAGACCGATGAAGGACGTCCGCACCGACGGGCAGCCCAAGCGCGTGTTCATCCGCACCTATGGCTGCCAGATGAATGTCTATGACTCCGACCGCATGGCCGACGTCCTGCGGCCGCTGGGCTATGCCCTGGCCGAAGGGCCCGAGCAGGCCGATCTGGTCGTGCTGAACACCTGCCACATCCGCGAGCACGCCTCCGAAAAGGTCTATTCCGAGCTGGGCCGTCTGCGCGCCGTCAAGACCGAGCGCCGGGCAGAGGGCCGCGACCTCACCATCGCCGTGGCCGGCTGCGTGGCGCAGGCCGAGGGCGAGGAGATCATCCGGCGCCAGCCGGCGGTCGATATCGTCGTGGGCTCGCAAGCCTATCATCGTCTTCCCGAATTGCTGGCGCAGGTCGCGCGCAAGGCTGCCGGCGTCGATCCCGGGAAGCGGCAGCCGGGTGCTGGCGTTCTCGACACGGAATTTCCCGCCGAGAGCAAGTTCGACCACCTGCCGTCGCCGCAGGGGATTCGGGCGGGCTCCGCGT
The DNA here is from genome assembly GCF_052439685.1 of Reyranella sp. Classification (GTDB taxonomy): domain Bacteria; phylum Pseudomonadota; class Alphaproteobacteria; order Reyranellales; family Reyranellaceae; genus Reyranella. The sequence goes on along the minus strand of NZ_JBQVQG010000001.1, from coordinate 114,075 downwards.
TTCTCTCCATCCAGGAAGGCTGCGACAAGTTCTGCACCTTCTGCGTCGTGCCCTACACGCGCGGTATGGAGTATTCGCGGCCGGTCGCCGCCGTGCTTGCCGAAGCCCGCCAGCTGATCGAAGCGGGCGCGCTCGAACTCACGCTGCTCGGTCAGAACGTCAATGCCTATCATGGCGAAGGCCCCGACGGCTCGACCTGGTCGCTCGCGCGTCTGGTGCGGGCAATCGGCGAGATCGACGGTCTTGCCCGCCTGCGGTACATGACCTCCCATCCGCGCGACATGGACGACGACCTCATCGCCGCGCATGGCGATGTTCCGCAGCTCATGCCGTACCTGCACCTGCCGGTGCAGTCGGGATCGAACCGTATCCTCGAAGCGATGAATCGCCGCCACGACCGCGATCTCTACCTGCGCATCGTCGAGCGCCTGCGCAACGCCCGTTCCGACCTCGCGTTGTCGTCCGACTTCATCGTTGGCTTTCCAGGGGAAAGCGATGCCGATTTCGACGACACGATGCGGCTGATCGAACAGGTGGGCTTCGCCTCGGCCTATGCCTTCCGTTACAGCCGCCGGCCGGGCACACCCGGGGCGGCGCTGGTCGATCAGGTGCCGGAGAACGTCAAGGTGGCGCGTCTTGCGGCTCTCCAGGCCCTCGTCGCGAAACAGGCGCGCGACTTCAACGAGTCGAAGGCCGGTACCATCGTACCGGTGCTGTTCGCCGAGTCAGGACGCAAACCCGGCCAGATCATGGGCAAGACGCCGTGGCTGCAGTCGGTCTACGTCCAGGGAAATCCGCGGCTGTTCAGCCACATCGTCGACGTCCGCCTGATCGAGGGCTACGCCAACAGTCTTTCCGGCGAAATCGTCGTTGGTCCGGTTGAGGTCGCCGCGTGAGCGACCCGGTCGCCGGTACGCGCGCCGCCGACGTTCGGCGCATGACCTTCGACGACAACGCCTTGCTTGCCGTTCTGTATGGCAATCATGACCGCAACCTGGTGCGCATCGAGCAGCTCGCCAACGTTCAGTTGAGCGCGCGCGGCAACCAGCTTGCCATCTCCGGCACGCCCGACGATGCGGCCATTGCGCAGAAGGCGATCTCCGGCCTCTACGAGCGGCTGAAGCGTGGCCTCACGATCGAGGGTGCCGACATCGATGCGGCCGTGCGCTTCGCGCGCAGCGGCGCCGAAGGCGGCGATGCCGAGAGCATCCGCACGCGCAAACGCACCATCCAGGCGCGCACGCCCGGTCAGCGCGGCTATCTGACGGCGCTGCGCGAGCGCGACATGGTGTTCGCACTGGGCCCCGCCGGCAGCGGCAAGACCTATCTCGCGGTCGCCATGGGCGTCATGCTGCTGCTGGCCGGCAAGGTCGAGCGCATCGTGCTGTCGCGCCCGGCCGTCGAGGCCGGCGAGCGGCTGGGCTTCCTGCCCGGCGACATGAAGGAAAAGATCGATCCTTACCTGCGGCCGCTCTACGACGCGCTGCACGACATGATCCCGCCGGAGCAGATCGCCCATCGCATGGAATCCGGCGAGATCGAGATTGCCCCGCTTGCCTTCATGCGTGGTCGGACGCTCGCGCACTGCTACGTCATCCTCGACGAGGCGCAGAACACGACGCCCATGCAGATGCGCATGTTCCTGACGCGTCTCGGCGAAGGCTCGCGCATGGTCATAACCGGCGATCCCAGCCAGACCGATCTGCCCAACAACCAGAAGTCGGGCCTCAATGATGCGGTCGAGACGCTGGTCGATGTCGAAGGCGTGCGCTTCGTGCGCCTCACCGCCCAGGATGTCGTGCGCCACGACCTCGTGACCCGCATCGTCAACGCCTACGATGCCCGCGACAAGAAAACCAAAGCCTAAGCCTTCGCTCCGCTGCACGGTCGTCGTGCTGGACGAGCGCTGGACCGAGGCATTGCCGGATGCCGAGCGGCTTGCGAAGCGCGCGGCGCGGGCGGCCTTCGCCGGCGCGCGCCGCCGCGGTCGCCGTTTGCTCAACGTCGCCTTGGAAGCCGACAAGGGCGTGCGCGCTCTCAATGCGCGGGACCGCAAGAAGGACAAGCCCACCAACGTCCTCTCCTATCCGTCCGGGGAACGCGACTTCCTGGGCGACATGGTTCTGGCGCGCCAGACCGTGTGGCGCGAGGCGCGCGAGCAGCACAAGTCGGCGGCCGACCACTTCACCCATCTCGTCGTGCACGGCACCCTGCATCTGCTGGGCTACGACCACGAGACGGGCGAGGCCGACGCCGAGCGCATGGAGGCGTTGGAGCGCCGCATCCTGGCGAAACTCGGGATCGCCGATCCCTATGCGTAGTTGTTGATATTGCGAATTGTATTTGTGATATTTCGCACACTTAATTGTGCGAAGGCAGAGTATGCATTGTAGCCTGACGGCTCTCGGAAAAATTCTCGCTGCAATCGCTGCTCCCCTTTTGATCGCTGCCTGTGGGCCACCTGCCAAGAGCGTTCAACCGGTCCAGGCTGATGCGACTCTGACGCAAGCCGCGACGCTGTTGCAGCCACCGCCGCCCGATCGGGCCCGCGTCATCATCTTCAGCGGCGACAACTGGCGCTACACCGGCACGGGTGGCTCCTATATCGGGCCGCACTACAAGGCGGGCGACATCTACGTGAATGATACGAAGATCGGCACCCTGAACGGCCTGGAAGCGATGGTCTTTGATCTTGCGCCCGGTCAGTATTCATTCCGCTGGATCGAATACAAACAGGGAGCGGATTCCCTCTCGAAGGCAGAACCCAACGTTCGCAATCTGAATGGCGGCGGTCTTCTTCTGCTGAGCACTTGGTATGACAACGACCTGTTCGTCGACAAGCGTTACAAGATTCCTCAAGTGAACAGGGACGTTCGCAACTACAATTTAGCGCCCAAGGACGGCGGCCAGGTTCAGTTGCGGATTGCCAAGGATATCATGGTCGTCAGGCCGTCCGATTGTCCGCCGTCGCTCTGCCTTTAGCCGTACAGACCCGGACGATGAGAGAAGTTCGACGGTCCTTGTTGCGTGCGGGCGGGATGCTCGTCGCGGCAATCGCTGGCGGTTTGGCGACCTCCGGCTGTAGCGATCCTTTCCGCAGCCTGCCCTCTTCGCCGGCCAGCCCTGCGGCGACGAAGGCGGCGCTCAATCTTGAAAAGCCGCCGGCCGACAGGGCCCGCTTGATCGTCTTCAACGGCGGACGGATAGATGGCGATGGTAATTATCGGCCGCGCAACTATTCCATCCGGCTTTCCGTGAACGAGGTTCGCATCGGCTCGATGAACCCGGGCCAGGCAATGATCTTCGATGTGGCGCCCGGCCAGTACTCGTTCGCGTGGGAGCCGATCGACGGCAAGGCGCTTCTGCAGAAGATTGCGCCTGCCACCCAGACGCTGGCGGCCGGAGAATTGTTGCCGCTTCAAACCGATGTCGACGGTTATGCCCTCAAGATAAACCAGGGGTACGAACGGAAGCAGATCGTGACCAACGCACAAACAGGTCGTCAGCAGATCAATCCCGACATAGAGATCGCTCAGCCCACGACTTGCCCGCCGGCTATTTGCCTCCCGGTCCGCTGATCAAAAAGGACGGTCGCTGGTTTTCAGAGCATCTCGAGCGGCTGCTTCGTCCTGGGCGGCGGGAAGGCGCGGTCGAGGTCGGCGAGGATCTTCGGGGGCAGCTTCACGTCGAGGGCCGCGAAATTTTCCTTCACGCGCTCTCGGGTGGATGACTTCGGAATTGTGACGACGCCGGGCTGCGCGAACAGCCAGGCCAGCGCCAGCTGGGCCGGCGTGCAGCCGACCTCGTCGGCGATCTTCCGGAGAGGCGCCTTGCGCAGCAATTCGCCCTGGTCGAGCGGAGAATAGGCCATCAGCGGGATCGAGCGCTTGCGCATCCAGGGCAGCAGGTCGAACTCCGGTCCGCGGCGCGACAGGCAGTAGAGAACCTGGTTGGTACCGGTCAGCCCTTTGTCGAGACCGGCGGCATCTTCCATGTCGTCGAGGTCGAAATTGCTGACGCCGAAATCGCCGATCTTTCCGGCGTTCCTCAACTTGTAAAACGCCTCGAACGTCTCCTCGATCGGCGCGCCGCCGCGCCAGTGCAGCAGGTACAGATCGATCCGATCGAGCCGCATACGCTTGAGGCTGCGCTCGCAGGCGGCGATGGTGCCGGCGCGCGAGGCGTTGTGCGGGTAGACCTTGCTCACGATGAACGGCCGGATACTGCGACCCGCCAGCGCATCGCCCACGATCTCCTCGGCGCCGCCTTCACCGTACATTTCCGCCGTGTCGATCATCGGATAGCCGAGATCGAGGCCATACTTCAGAGCATCGAGTTCCTCGGCGCGCCGGCGCCCGGTCTCGCCCATGCGCCAGGTGCCGAGGCCCAGCACCGGCATTTCCGCTCCGGAAGGCAGCTTGCAGGAACGCATAGGGAACTTCCATGGATTGCAACGCGGGGCCGATAGCCTATCTTACCAGCCATGCCTGACTCCACAGCGCACAGTACCAGGCCGGGCTTCAGCCCGGCTTCGTCGACTGAGCTTCTCGCCACCCCGGTGACATCGCCGGTTCCCGATGTCCCGTCGAGCGGCGGTTTGCTGCGCGCCATCCTCCGGCGCCTCCGCCGCCGCGAGAAGAACGAAGCGGTTCGTGAAGCCATCGAGGAGCTGATCGAGGAGACGCCCGAGAGCGATACCCCGATCAGCGAGGACCAGCGGGTCCTGCTGGCCAACATCCTGAAGCTGCGCGACAAGACCGTCGCCGACGTCATGGTGCCCCGGGTCGACATCGTGGGCATCGCCGCCGACACGCCGCTCGACGAGGTGGTGCGGCTGATCCAGGCCGAGGCGCATTCGCGCTATCCGATCTACCGCGAGTCGCTCGACGACGTGATCGGCATGATCCACATCAAGGACGTGCTGGCCTACTGGGGCACGTCCAAGAAGTTCAATCTTCGCGACATTCTACGGCGCGTCGTGTTCGTGGCGCCGACCCTGCCGGTGCTCGACATGCTGCTCGACATGCGCCGTTCGCGCACCCACATGGCGCTCGTGGTGGACGAGTTCGGCGGCACCGACGGGCTTCTCACCATCGAGGATCTGGTCGAGGAGATCGTCGGCGAGATCGAGGACGAACACGACGTCGCGCAGACCCCGACCGTCGCCCGTCGCGTCGATGGCACGATCGACGTCAATGGCCGCACCCCCATCGAACTTCTCGAGGAGGAGATCGGCAAGGTCCTGTCCGAAGACGAACGGCGGGAGATCGACACAGTCGGCGGGCTGATCTTCTCGCTGCTCGGGCGCATTCCCGAGCGAGGCGAGGTCGTCCGCCATCCGTCGGGTATCGAGTTCGAAATTCTCGACGTCGATCCGAGACGGATCCGCCGCCTGCGGGTCCGGGCGCCGACGACGGTGCCCGCCGCCAAATAACCGATCGGATGCGATGACCCTCACGAGCTGGCGCGCCGCGGGCGTCGCCTTTCTGGCCGGCGCGCTCGCCGCACTCGCCATGCCGCCGCTGCACTGGCTGCCGCTGGCCGTACTCGGCATCGTGGCCTTCGTCTGGTTGTGGGACACCGCGCCCGGGCCGAAGAGCGCCCTGTTGCGCGGATGGGCCTGGGGGACGGGCCATTTCGCCGTTGGATCCTACTGGATCGTCGAGGCCTTCTTCGTGCCGCCCGCGGATTTCGCGCTGCTTGGCCCACCGATCGTCGTCGGATTGGCGGCGCTCCTCGGCTTCTTCCCGGGGATGGCCGCGGGGGCGGCGAAATGGGTCGCCCGGCGCTGGCCGTCTTCGGGCGGCCGATATTGCCGCCTGCTCCTGCTCGCCATCGCCTGGACGATCGCGGAATGGCTGCGAGGGCACCTCTTCACCGGCTATTCATGGAATCCGCTCGGCCATGTCTGGGCCTTCGCCACACCGCTTCTGCAGGGTGCGGCATTGTTCGGCGTCTACGGACTCGGCCTGCTGACCTTCATGATCCTGGCCGCGCCGGCGGCCGGCTGGCGGGCGTCGCTCCTTGCTCTCATCGTCGTCGGCGCTGCGGGCTTCGCAGGCCAGGCGGCGATGACGCCCATCGAGGCGCCGAGTGGACCGCTGGTGAGGATCGTCCAGCCCAACACGCTCCAGGCGGAAAAATGGCGGCCTGAGCTGCGCGCGCAGCACATGGCCAAACTCGTGGAGATGAGCCGCCGCCCCGGCTTCGACGGGCTGGCGGCCGTGATCTGGCCCGAGACGGCGCCGCCCTTCATCGTCGAACCGGGCTCGGCGGCGCTCGAATACATGGCAACGGCCGTCCCCCCGGACGGCTATCTCCTGACCGGGGCGGCGCGCGGGACCCGCAATCGCGAGGACGGCGTCTGGAATTCACTGCTGGTCATTGACGGCACCGGCAAGATCGTCGCGACTTACGACAAGGTCCACCTCGTTCCCCTCGGCGAGTACATTCCGTTCCACAAACAGCTCGCCCCGGTGGCCGGCTTCATCGGTCGCGGCTCGTTCGAGGTCGGTGAATCGCGCGCTACGCTGGATGTGCCGCGCCTGCCATCCTTCTCGCCGATCATCTGCTACGAGGTGATCTTTCCGGCCGCGGTCACCGGGCCCGGCGCCCGGCCGCGGTGGCTCCTGAACGTGACCAACGACGCCTGGTTCGGTCTCTCGAGTGGTCCCTACCAGCACCTCGCCAGCGCCCGGCTGCGCGCCGTGGAGGAGGGGCTGCCGATGCTCAGAGCCGCCAATACGGGCGTGTCAGCGGTCATCGATGCCCATGGACGGGTTCTGGCGGCGCTCGACATGCAGCAGGAAGGCGTCATCGATCATGCGATCCCTCCCGCGCGCGGCCCCACTCCTTATGGCCGCTGGGGCGACGGTGCACTGATGGTCCTCCTGATGCTCGCGGTTGCCCTCCTCGTGGCATTGTCTCGCTACACATCAACTGAAAAAACAAACAATTCAAAGCCTTAAGCTCCGACGAGCGGCTTGCATTCCAGTGAGGACGGCGCTAGGTAATATGCAGCCTGCGCGTGTAGATATGCATTTTTGCACAAGAGGTCATGGCAGCGGGTGCTGCACGCCATTCGGCCACTATTCGGCCCTATCGGCGTTCATTGGATATTTGATCTGGGAAGGAGCAGGGGAATCCATGGCGAGATCGCATCCCGTTGATGTCCATGTCGGAGCGCGCATGCGCCAGCGGCGCACTCTCCTCGGCATGAGCCAGGAAAAGCTCGGGACGGCGGTCGGCCTCACCTTCCAGCAGATCCAGAAGTACGAACGTGGATCGAACCGCATCGGCTCGAGCCGACTGTTCGAATTCGCCAAGGTGCTGGACGTGCCCGTGTCCTACTTCTTCGACGAAATGCCTTCGAATGCGCTGGCAGGCCGCCCGATGTCGGGGCGCGGGCGCAAGGGCTTCGGCGAAGCCGGCACGCCCTTCGAACAGGAGAAGGATCCGCTGATCAAGCGCGAGACCCTCGAGCTCGTGCGCGCCTATTACAAGATTCGCGAGAGCAAAGTGCGCAAGCGCATCTTCGAGATGGTGAAAGCCGTGGGCGTGGCGAGCCACGCCGAAACGGTCGGTGCGCGCAAGGGTCGCTAGCGCCGGGATGGAAGACGGAGGCGTTCGCCCTGCGATCCTCTTGCGCTCGGCTGAATTTTGAGGTTTTAACGGAGCGCGATCCCGATGGTCGGGATCGCCGCGGACGGATTTGGACGACTTGCCACCGCGCAAACAAAGGCTAAGCCGGACGTTGGCGGCACCATCCGCCCTGCCCGGAGTCCAGTGCACTTTGGGAGGGATCGTTGGCGCTCAAGGACTATATCTTCACCAGTGAGTCGGTTTCGGAAGGCCATCCGGACAAGGTCGCGGACCAGATTTCCGACGCGATCCTGGACGCCTTCATCGCCAATGACGTGAAGCTCGGCCATGCCGACGACAGCCACGCCAATACCCGCCTTGGCTGCGAGACGCTGGTCACCACCAACAAGATCGTGATCGCCGGCGAAGGCCGCGCCTCCGAGCCGTACATGAAGAAGTACGGCAAGAACACCGTCGTCAATCGCGAGGCGATCGGCGAGATCGCGCGCAACGTCGTGCGCGACATCGGCTACGATCAGGACGGCTTCTCCTTCCACGGCGCCGACGTCGAGGTGCTGCTGCACGGCCAGTCGCCCGACATCGCGATGGGCGTCGATGCCAAGAAGAAAGGCGGCAATCTCGGCGAGCAGGAAGGCGCGGGCGACCAGGGCCTGATGTTCGGCTTCGCCTGCCGCGACAGCGAGGAATACGAGAAGGGCTCGTTCATGCCCGCTCCGATCTTCTTCTCTCACAAGATTCTCGAAGTACTGAGCAAGGCCCGCCGGTCGGGTGAACTCGGCGACCTGCAGCCCGACGCCAAGAGCCAGGTGACGGTACGTTACGTCGACGGCAAGGCCGTCGGCGCCACCAAGGTCGTGGTGTCCACGCAACATCGCGAGACGACCGCCAAGGGCAAGAAGTACAACTCCGCCATGGTCCGCGAGATGATCGCGGGCCACGTCGAGAAGTCGCTGCCCAAGGGCTGGATGCCCAAGAAGGCGTCTGACTTCTTCGTCAATCCGACCGGCAACTTCGTCGTTGGCGGTCCCGACGGCGATTGCGGTCTCACCGGCCGCAAGATCATCGTCGACACCTACGGCGGCTATGCGCCCCATGGCGGCGGCGCTTTCTCCGGCAAGGATCCGACCAAGGTCGATCGCTCGGCTGCCTACGCCGCGCGCTACCTGGCCAAGAACGTGGTTGCCGCCGGCCTCGCCGACCGCTGCCTGATCCAGGTCGCCTACGCGATCGGAGTCGCCGATCCGATGTCGCTCTATGTGAACACCGAGGGCACCGGCAAGGTCGACGAGCGCAAGCTCGAGAAGGTCCTCTCGGAACTCTTCCCGCTGCGCCCGACCAACATCCGCCGGTCGCTGCAGCTCAACAAGCCGATCTACCAGCGCACGGCCGCCTATGGCCATTTCGGTCGCAAGCCCGAGAAGGACGGCGGCTTTTCCTGGGAACGCACCGACCTGGTGGCCGAGCTGAAGCGCGCTTTCAGCGCCCGCTAGATCCTTTCGGTCTTCACGAACGAAGGGCGCGCAGCGCGAGTTGCGCGCCCTTTGCTTTAGGAGATGCCCCTAGACAATTGAATTCAGGGGTATTTCTGGTACCCTTGGGTATGGCTCCCCTCGAGAACGGAGGCTTCCAGCAGCAGTCCGTGTGGGACGATGGCGGCCGCTCCCGCGTCGATTCCTTGATGAGGGCCCTGCTTTACATCGCTCAGCAGGTGGGCCGGCCCGTCAGTGAAGCCGATATCCGTCGCCTGACTGCGGTACCGGTGGCAGGCCTCGACGAGGCGTCGTTTCTGAGCGCGGCGGTGCGGCTCGGCCTCGAGAGCGAGGCGATCGAGTTCGCATCGCGTCCGCTCGACGAACTGCCTCTGCCCTTCGCGCTCCTCGCGGCCGACGGTCGCGTCCATGTCGTGGTCTCGGGCCGCGCCGACACCTGGACTATCCTCGATGTCGTCGTGGGTCGCGTCTGGCAAGTGGCGGCCCGAGAGGTCGGCACGCTCGGTTCGCGCGCGCTGTTGCTGCGCCAGCCGCTGGGCCCGCGCCGGGCGGATCAATGGTATGCGCCGCTCTGGGCGCGTGTGCGGCCGGTCGTGTTCAAGCTCGCCGCTGCGTCGTTCGCCATCAACCTGCTGGCCCTCCTCACGCCGCTCTTCATGATGCTGGTGGTGAACCTGGTGATCGGTCGCCAGCCGCCGGCGGGCCTGTCCTCGGTGATGCTGATGCTCTGTGCGGGCATGCTCCTCGCCTACGCCGCCGATTTCGGGCTGCGCGTGGCGCGTGGCTGGCTGTCGGCCAGGACGGGCGCGCGACTCGACGCGCTGATGAGCGCCGAGGTGCTGCATCACCTGATGGCCTTGCCCTATCGGCATTTCGAGCGCACCCCATCCGGCGTCATCGCCGAGCGGCTGCGCCAGCTCGACGTGCTGCGCGGCTTCCTGACGGGGCAGCTGCCGGTGCTCGCGATCGATCTGCTGTTCGTCGCCCTCTTCCTGATCGCCACCTTCGTGATCAGCACGACTCTGGGCCTGATTACCGCTTTCGCCATTCCGGTGCTGGTCGGCGTGTCGCTTGCGGCTCATCGCGCGCAGCGGCGCCTGGCGGACGAGAATTTCCAGGCGCTGGCCGCCAAGAGTTCGACGCTGACGGAGACAGTAGCCAACGCCGCGACGATCAAGGCGCTTGGGCTGGAAGCCGAAGTCGAGAAGCGCTGGCAGACGCGGGTCGAGCAGTCGGCCCGCAGCAGCCTGCGGGCCAATTACCTCGCCAGTATCGCTGCGAGCGCCTCTGGCACGCTCCAGCTCGTGACATCTCTCGTCATCGTGATGGTCGGTGTCGCGGAGATTGCCGACCAGCGCCTGACGATCGGCGCGCTCATCGCCGCCAACATGCTGGCGGCGCGGGCGCTGCAGCCGATGCGGCAGCTGGCGGGCGCCTGGCATCAGCTCCAGGGCGTGAGTGCTGCGTTCAAGCGCGTCGACGCGCTGATGCACGAGACGCCTGAGGCGCCGCCGGGGGAGTTCGCGCCGATGCCAGCCCTGTCCGGCGAGATTACGCTCGAACGCGTGACCTACCGTGCCCACGAGCGCGGCGCGCCCATCCTGCGCGAGGCCGATCTGACCGTGGCGGCGGGAGAGATCGTCGGTATCGTTGGCCCCTCCGGTTCGGGCAAGACCACCATTGCCAACCTGGTGCAGGGCCTGGTCAGCCCGGCTGACGGTCGCGTCCTGGTCGACGGTACCGACATCGCCCATATCTCGCCGGCGCAACTTCGGGCGCAGATCGGTGCGGTGCCGCAGGACGTTCAGCTCTTTACCGGGACGGTGCGCGAGAACATCGCGATGGGCGTTGCGGACAAGGATCCCGGCCGCGTCGTCGCCGTCGCGAAGTTCGTCGGCGCCCACGACTTCATCCAGCGCCTGCCGCAGGGCTACAACACCGTGCTGGGCGAGCGTGGGCAGGGCCTGTCGACGGGCCAGCGCCAGCTCCTCTGCATCGCCCGGGCGTTGATCCGCAATCCGCGCATCCTGATTCTCGACGAAGCGACCAGCGCCCTCGATCCCGCCACCGAGGAGCAGCTCCTGCGCCAGCTCAAGGCCAACACGCGCGGGCGGACCGTCATCATGATCACGCACCGACTGGCGCCGCTCGCTATTGCCGACCGCGTTGCGCTGGTGATGGACGGCCGCGTCGAGCGCATCGGCCCGCCGACCGAGGTGATGGCCTATGCTCGCATCCGCATGGCCGAGGCCAGTCGCGGGGCGGCGCGCCCGATGTCCGGCTGAGGGTCAGACGAAGTCGACGAACTCGGGATCTTCGAGGCGCGCCAGGCGCTCGGAGGCGAGGCGGGCGCAGTCGACGAGGAGAGCCTTGCGCCGCGCCGCCGCGACCGGGCGCCGGATTGGATGGCGCAGGATGTCAGCCCCATAGGCGTCGGCGACGATCAGGCCGACTTCCTCCGCAATCAGCGCCTGCGGAAAATCGACGGGCACGGCAAAGTAGAGGAGGTCGCACCAGGCGAGGTAGTCGGGCCATTTCTGGTCGACGCGCCAGTCCTCGATCGACGATTTCACCTCGACGATCGTGAGCTCGCCGCTGCCGGCGATCGCCATGATGTCGGCGCGTCGCCCGTCGGGCAGAGGCAGCTCGCGCAGGACCGACCGGCCGGTCTGACGCATCAGCCGGCAGGCCCCGCGGCAGACTGCGAGGGTGATGTCAGGACGCGCCTGGCGCGCGACGTTCTGCGTGGCGTCCACGGGCCTGCACGTCAGCGACGGACCGGGACGAGCCGGGGCAGGCTCTCGTCGCTCGGCAGTTCGAAGGTGGGCTTGAAGGCCTGTGCCAATGCCTCGCCGCGCTTGCGGTCGCGATCGGCCACCTTGTCCCCCGCCTTTTCCCGAACGGCGCGGGCTTCCGGATGACCGCCACGTTCGGCGAGGTAAAGCCACTTGAAGGCTTCGACCGGGTCCATGGTGCCGGTGACGCCCGTAAGCAGCATGACGCCCAGCGCCTGCTGCGCCTCCGGCAATCCCTGCTGGGCGGCGCGTGAGTACCAGAACTGGGCCTGCACGGGATCCCGCGCGACGCCGGAGCCGGCGAGATAGGCATTGGCGAGCTTGAACTGACCCGACGGCACGCCGGCCCCGGCGGCCGCCTGGTACCAGCTGATGGCCGATTTCAGGATCTTCTCGTTGGCCGCCTTGTCGCGCGTCGCCGGCGTACGGACCGCCATGTCGCCCAGGGCGAGTGCCGCTTCGGGCACACCATTCTGCTGCGCCTGGATCAGCCAGCGCTGGGCGGCGGCAAGGTCCTGTTTGACGCCCGACCCTTCGGCCAGCGCCAGGCCGTAGCGAAGAGCGGCGCGCATGTGACCCTTCTCGGCGGCCCGGCGGAAGAGATCGGCCGCGCGTGTCGAATCGGCGGATACCGGCGGGGCGCTTTCGGACATGGCACGCGCCAAAGCGTAGGTCGCGTAAACGTCACCATCCATGGCGGCCTGCTCGAGCCACGCGCGCGCCTGAATCAGGTCGCGCTGAACTCCTTGGCCCCGAAGATAGAGCGTGCCGAGATTGAGCTGCGCCCGGCGGTGTCCCTGCGCTGCCGCCTTGGCGAAGAGCTCGACGGCCCGCGCGGGATCGCGAGCCTGACCGGCGTCGCCCGTGATGAAGATCAGCGCCAGCCGGTGCTGGCCCTCGGCGGAGCCGGCATCGGCAGCGCGCTGGATCAGCCTCAGCCCCTCCGCCTTGTTGCCGCGGTCGAGTAGCACGGCGCCCAGCCAGGCCTCGGAGTCGGCCGAGGGAGCGCCGAGGGAGCGTAAGGTGCGCTCGGCGGTGGCGATGTCACCCTGACGATACGCGGCCACGGCCGGACGCAGCGATGGCGCGACGTCCGACGCGTCGGGCGGCTGCTGGGCCTGCGCGACGGCGCTCGCGGCCACCAGAGCCGCGGCGAGCGCCGATCGCGCGGCGATCATTTGGTCTTGAAGGTGTAGGCCGCCGCCGCGGCCTTGGCCTTCTCGACCTCAGCGGCCGGCAGTTCGCGGCCGGCCTGCTCGAGCGCCAGGCTGGCGTTGGGAACGTTCCAGCGTTCGGCGATGGCGCACCACTTATAGGCCTCGAACAGGCTCTTCGGTACGCCCTTGCCTTCGGCATAGGCGCCTGCCAGCGGAATCATGGCCGGCAGGTAGCCGCGCTCCGACGCATCGAGGAGCAGGGGGGTCGCCTTGTTGATGTCAAACAGCTTCGATTCGGCATTGCCGTAGATGTAGAGCCCGAGCACGAACTGGGCGCGCGGATCGCGCTCCTTCGCAAGAAGCTGCAGTTCCTTCTCCGCCGTCACGACATCGCCCGCCTGCAGCGCCTTGACCGCTTGCTCGAGGTCGGCGGCGGCCGGCTGGACGGCGGCAGCGAGCAACAGGGCGGCCCCGGCGAGGGGCAGAAGGGCGCGGGCGGAACGAGCGAAGTGCACGGAGAGGCTCCCGGAAAGCACGGCGGATATTGGCGGAATGGCAAATCGTCTAGCATGGAAATGAGGCCGAAACACGAAACGCGGCCCACAGAAGGGGAGGAGCATGCTCGAACAACTTGCCGACCTTGTGAACCGCGACGCGGCCCTGGTCCGGCGCGGCCGCCATTTCACGGGGGCTTTTCTGGTGGAGGCACATCCGCGGAGCTGGCTGGTACACGTGCTGCGGGGCCGGATCGAGAGGATCGATTCAGGTCCACTCGTCATGCCGTCCTGGCGCTTCGCCCTGCGGGCCGATGAGGCGAGTTGGGAGCGCTTCTGGCGACCGCGGCCGGCGCCGGGCGACCACGATCTGCTCGCACTGGTGCGCCGGGGCCTGATGAAATTCGAGGGGGACCTGCAGCCGCTGATGGCCAACCTGCTCTACATCAAGGGCGTGCTCGAAGCGCCCCGGGCTGCCCAAGCGGCAGGGGGAGTGACGCCATGACGAACGCCCGGTTCGAGCCGATCGTCGGTCGCTATCTGTCGCTCGAGTTCGAGGGACGGCGCTACCGCGTCTACTTCGAGGAGGCGGGAGAAGGTATCCCGCTGATCTGCCTGCACACGGCGGGTGCCGATGGACGGCAGTATCGCGGCGTGCTGAACGATGAGGCGATCACCAGGCGCTTTCGCGTCATTGCCTTCGACATGCCCTGGCACGGCAAATCCTCGCCACCCGCCGGCTTCGAGCGCGAGGAATACCGGCTTACGAGGGATTTCTACACCGCCTTCGTCGTGGCCTTCGCCGATGCGCTGTCGCTGCACCGGCCGGTGGTCATGGGCTGTTCGATCGGGGGGCGTGTCGTGCTCAATCTCGCGGCGACGCACGCGGACCGCTTTCGCGCTCTGATCGGCCTGCAGGCCTCTGCCCATGTCGCGCCCTACTACGATACCGACTGGCTCCACCACGCGGACGTCCATGGCGGGGAGGTCTGCGCGGGCATCGTTTCGGGGCTCGTGGGACCCGATGCGCCCAGCGAGCATCGCTGGGAGACGCTGTGGCACTACATGCAGGGCGGTCCCGGCGTCTTCAAAGGCGATCTGCATTTCTACAAGGTCGACGGCGACCTTCGAGAGCGCATCGCCACCATCGATACGCGCCGCTGCCCGCTCCACCTGCTGACCGGCGAGTACGACTATTCGTGCTCGCCCGCCGAGACGGAGGAGGTTGCCGCCATTGTCCCGGGCGCCAGCTGTTCGATCATGCCAGGCCTCGGCCATTTTCCGATGAGCGAGGATCCGGATCGCTTCCTCGAGCATCTCCGGCCAATTCTTGCCACCATCGCGGGTCTTTCGCGCGGGGAGCCATCCACTTCCTGAATTACCCTTTTGGACTAGCTGAGTTGGAGGGTTGCCGGAAATCGTTGGGCATTCTTTTGATCGTTCGGTCGTAGATATGCGTTATTGCAAGTACCGCGCCCAGCCGGCTGCGGTACAGTAATCACGAGACCAAGCCCGCTGGCGGCTCCCCAAGCCGCTTACCGAAGCCTTTCCCACACACACCCAGGGCTTCGACAACCCACACCCAAGCGGGCTCATAGGAAGGCCGATCGTTCCCCAAGCGATCGGCCTTTCGTATTTTGGCGATCATCGTCATGCTGCCTGGGGGCTGGAGCATTGTTGCCGGCTGGGTGCAGTTATAGACATCCCCAAAACGCTTATCACAGTCTTGGCTGATGCCGGTATTGCTGGAGGTTCAATCTGCAAGATATGCATTAATGCAAGTTACCCTGAAATCGCCGGCTGACTAGTGTCGCCGACACGCGCAGAAAAAATTTCGATCGGTCCCAATGAGAATTGTCGGCTTCCCCCTCGATGTGTCCAATGTGCGGGATGAACGCATCATCAAGGGGCAGAGCATTCGGCGCTCCCTGATCCAGGCGACGCTGGATCTCGTCCATACGGGGGATGCCGAGCCATCTGCGGGTGCCGTCGCCATGATCGCCGGGCTTTCGAGCCGGACCCTTGCTCAGCACTTCCCCAACCTGTCCGACCTTTACACGGCGGCCTTCGAGCTCGCCGTCAGTCGAGCATTCAGCGCCGATCGACCGGTCGATCCGGCGGCGCCGCTGGCAAATCGAATCACACTTCTGGTCTCGGACAGGGCGCAGTTGTTCGAGGAGTGGCTTCCGCTATGGAGCTTCGCCGACCGTGTGCGCCGCACGGCGCCGGCCATCGGCGCCGGCGTGGCGCGCCTGCGGCAGGTTCTGCGCGAGCGACTCGCCGTTTGGTTTGCCGCCGAACTCGAATCGCTCGAGCCCGAGGCACGCCTCGCCGGGCTCGATTCACTCGATCGGGCCTTCGGCTTCGACAGCTGGATGAACTTGCGTGAGCGCCAGCGCCTGTCGCCGATGCGCGCATCGAGGACCTGGCGCTTCACGGCCGAGACGATCGTGCAACAGGCCCTTGCCGGTTCGCTTCCGGCATCCACGGCGGCCTGAGGCCCGGAAAAAGGGCGACGGAAGACCGCCGCCCTGATGTACCGCAGCAGAAAGGCCTACTTGGCCTTTGCCTGGAACTTCTGGTGGCAGGCACCGCAGGTCTTGCCGGTGTCGGCAAAGGCCGTTGCCAGCGCTTCGGCATTGCCCGAGCCGGCCGCTGTCGCGAGCTTGTCGTAGGCTGCGTCGGCCGCCTTGCTGGCCGCTTCGAAGCCGGCCCAGTCGGTCCAGATGGCCGGCAGGGCTCGGGTCTCGCCCTTGTCCGAGCCGGCCGGAAACATCTTCACGAAGGATGCTTCGAGGGTCTTGAGTTTCGCGGCCTGCTCGACGGCGCCCGCGGTCGGTCCCTTGGCATCGACGATCGCCTTGATGGCGCGCATCGCGGCCGCCGTCTGCTTGCGATTGTCCTTGCGCTGCGCGATCACGTCGCCCTGGGCCATCGCGATCGTCGCGCCGCCCACCATCGCACCGGCGGCCAACGCGCCGACCAACGCTATCACCAAAGTCTTCCTCATAAGCCCATCCCCTTCGCATTCTACGGTCGCCCGGCAATTTATGCCTCGCCGACGACCTATTTGTTGCAGAGGTTGGCGCTGAAAGCGAATGGGCGTGCAGACCACGATCCATCACGACTGCGTGTGGTGGTCCCTGGTGAGTCCTTGCCTAAAGCCCCCGGGTTTCGACTATTCTGGCCCCTCGCAAGGAGATGATGACGGATGGCCGGCAAGAGCGACAAGATTCTCGTCTGGGACGTGCCCGTCCGGCTGTTCCACTGGTTGCTCGTTGCGCTGATGGCGACCTCGTATTTCAGCGGGCGCGCCGGGGGCGACTGGATGCAGCTCCATTTCTGGTCGGGCTACGCCATCCTAACCCTTTTGCTCTTTCGCCTCGTGTGGGGCTTCGTCGGCAGCACCACCGCGCGCTTCACGAGCTTCCTCAAGGGGCCCCGGGCCGCTTTCGCTCATGTCGCGCATCTGTTCCG
Source organism: Reyranella sp. (assembly GCF_052439685.1). GTDB lineage: Bacteria > Pseudomonadota > Alphaproteobacteria > Reyranellales > Reyranellaceae > Reyranella. The sequence goes on along the minus strand of NZ_JBQVQG010000001.1, from coordinate 97,060 downwards.
CAAGGAGGGCCCGTGCGATGTCGGGCACAATCCGGTGGGGGGCGCCATGGTGCTCGTCCTGCTCTTCGCCGTACTGGCCCAGGTCGTGACCGGTCTCTTCAGTGCCGACACCGATACCGGCATGGTGAACGGACCTCTTGCGCTGAAGGTCGCCGACAAGTGGGTCGAGCGGGCCACCGATTTCCATGCCTGGTGGATCAACGTCCTGCTCATCCTGGTGGCGGCCCATGTCGCCGCCGTCGTCCTCTACCTCGTCTGGAAGCGGCACAATCTGATCGGCGCCATGATCACCGGTCGCAAGCGCATCGAGCAGGCGGTCGAACCGGGCGCCCCCGCACCGCGGCTCGCCTTCGCATCGAGCCGCCTTGCGATGTCTGTCCTGCTCGCCTGTGCCGCTTTGGTCTATTTCATCGTCCGCGCGGGCGGCTGACCTGGTCGGGCGGCCTTGCTGGCCTGAAACCGCCCCTCTAGGGTGGCTTTAACCACAGTGAAATTTGGATTTTGCACCATGAAATTTACCGGTACCGACTCCTACGTTGCCAGCGACGACCTGCGCGTGGCGGTGAACGCGGCGATCGCGCTGCAGCGTCCGCTGCTCATCAAGGGTGAGCCCGGCACCGGCAAGACGGTCCTCGCGCATGAAGTTGCCAAGGCGCTGAATGCGCCGATCATCGAGTGGCACATCAAGTCGACCACCAAGGCGCAGCAGGGCCTCTACGAGTACGACGCCGTCTCGCGCCTGCGCGACAGCCAGCTCGGCGACGAGCGCGTGAAGGACATCGGCAACTACATCAAGAAGGGCAAGCTGTGGGAGGGCTTTACCGCCCCGGTGCGCCCGATCCTGCTGATCGACGAGATCGACAAGGCCGACATCGAGTTCCCGAACGATCTGCTCCAGGAACTGGATCGCATGGAATTCTACGTCTACGAAACGCAGCAGACCATCAAGGCGACCGAGCGCCCGATCGTGATGATCACCTCGAACAACGAGAAGGAGCTGCCGGACGCCTTCCTGCGCCGCTGCTTCTTCCACTACATCCGCTTCCCCGATCGCGAGACCATGACGCAGATCGTCGACGTCCACTTCCCCGACCTGCAGCGCAACCTGCTGCGCGAGGCGCTGAACGTGTTCTACGACATCCGCGAAGTGCCGGGCCTCAAGAAGAAGCCGTCGACGTCCGAGCTTCTCGACTGGCTGAAGCTGCTGATGGTCGAAGACATGTCGCCCGAATCGCTGCGCTCCAAGGACTCCAAGCAGCTCATTCCGCCGCTGCATGGCGCGCTGCTCAAGAACGAACAGGACGTGCATCTGTTCGAGCGTCTGGCGTTCATGGCGCGGCGGGAGCAGCGCCAGTAATCACTGCTGAGAGGAGGACGCGATGTTCATCAACTTCTTCCTCGAGCTGCGCAACGCCAAGCTGCCGGTTTCCATCAAGGAATATCTCTCCCTGATGGATGCGATGGACAAGGGAGTCGCCGACTACAGCGTCGACGACTTCTACTATCTGTCGCGCGCCGCGCTGGTGAAGGACGAGCGCAACCTCGACAAGTTCGACCGCGTGTTCGGCACCGTCTTCAAGGGGCTCGAGGCGTTGCCCCCCGAGGGCGTGGCAGCCGAGATCCCCGAGGAATGGCTGCGCAAGCTGGCCGAGAAGCTTCTCACCGAAGAGGAGAAGAAGCAGATCGAGTCGATGGGCGGCTGGGAGAAGCTCATGGAGACGCTCAAGAAGCGTCTCGAGGAGCAGCAGAAGCGGCACCAGGGCGGCAGCAAGTGGATCGGCACCGCCGGCACCTCGCCGTTCGGTGCCTACGGCTTCAATCCCGAGGGCGTGCGCATCGGCCAGGACAAAGGCCGCGAGGGCCGCGCCGTCAAGGTGTGGGACAAGCGCGAGTACAAGAACCTCGACGACACGGTCGAGATCGGCACGCGCAACATCAAGATCGCGCTGCGCCGCCTGCGCAAGTTCGCGCGCGAGGGTGCCGAGGTCGAGCTCGACATGCCCGACACGATCCGGTCGACGGCGCGCAATGCCGGCTACCTCGACATCAAGATGGTGCCGGAGCGGCGGAACAAGGTGAAGCTGCTGATCCTGTTCGACATCGGCGGTTCGATGGATGCGCATATTCGCGTCTGCGAGGAGCTGTTCTCGGCGGCCCGCTCGGAGTTCAAGCACCTCGAATTCTTCTACTTCCACAACTGCCTCTACGAGAAGCTGTGGAAGGACAACCGCCGCCGTCACGTCGACACCTTCTCGACGGCCCAGATGCTCCATACCTATCCGCCCGACTACAAGGTGCTGTTCGTCGGCGACGCCTCGATGAGCCCCTATGAGATCGCCTATCCCGGCGGCTCGGTGGAGCACTGGAACGAGGAAGCGGGCCAGGTCTGGATCCAACGCGTTGCCGATACCTATCGCAGCATGGCGTGGCTGAACCCGGTGCCAGAGCGGCACTGGAGCTACACGCCGTCGATCCAGCTGCTGCAGCAGCTGACCAGCAATCGCATGTTCCCGCTCACCCTGGGCGGCCTCGACAGCGCGATGAAGGAACTGAACAAGTAGACGAGCGCTCGGCGCGCGCCACTGCGAGCGGAGTAACCTCCGCTCTTAAGTGGCGCGCCCCCCGACCAGAGGGAGAAACGAAGATGAAGACCGGCCCGGCCGTCGCGGAAATCCTGAAGCGCGAGGGGGTCGAGTATCTCTTCGCCTATCCCGTCAACCATCTGATCGAACACTGTGCCGCGATCGACATCCGGCCGATCATCGTACGCCAGGAGCGTATCGGCCTGCACATGGCCGACGCCATGTCGCGCATGACCAAGGGCCGCAAGATGGGCGTGTTCTGCATGCAGAGCGGTCCGGGCTCCGAAAACGCCTATGGCGGCGTGGCCCAGGCCTACGGTGAATCGGTGCCGCTGCTGGTCATTCCGGCCGGCTATCCGCGCCGCATCGCGCACGTGCCGCCGAACTTCAACTCGACCATCACCATGGCGCATGTCGCCAAGCATGCCGAGCCCATTACCTCGGGCGCCGACATCGAGAACGTCATGCGCCGGGCCTTCAGCCTTCTGCGCAACGGCCGCGGATCGCCGGTGATCATCGAGTTCCCGGCCGAGGCCAATGGCGAGGACGCGCCCGATCCGCTGACTTACGAGCCGATCAAGCCGACGCGTTACGGCCCCGATCCGGCTGCCGTGAAGGAAGCCGCCAGGGTGCTGGTCGAGGCCAGGCGCCCCGTCATCTATGCCGGCCACGGCGTGCACTGGGCCGAGGCCTATGACGAGCTGAAGGAACTGGCCGAGTTGCTGGCGATTCCCGTCTGCACGTCGCTGCAGGGCAAGAGCAGCTTCGACGAGACCCATCCGCTCTCGCTGGGCTCAGGCGGCCGCGCCTATCCGCGGCAGGTCCGCCACTTCCTCGACAAGTGCGACGTGCTGTTCGGCATCGGCTGCTCCTTCACCGAGACCAACTTCGGCATCTCGATGCCGAAGGGCAAGACGGTGATCCACACCACGCTCGATCCCAACCACCTGAACAAGGACGTGCGCTGCCAGTACGGCCTGATCGGCGACGCCAAGCTCGCGCTGCGCGCCATGATCGACGAGTGCAGCAAGCTGGTCGGGGCTAAGAAGCGCGATGCCGCGCCGGTCGTGGCTGAGATCAAGCCGATCGCCGACGAGTGGCTGAAGGAGTGGATGCCCAAGCTCACCAACAACGAGGCGCCGCTCAATCCCTACCGCGTGCTCTGGGACCTGCAGCACACGGTCGACAAGGCCAATACCATCATCACCCACGACGCCGGCAGCCCACGCGACCAGCTCTCGCCGTTCTGGAAGACGACCGCGCCGCACACCTACATCGGCTGGGGCAAGACCACGCAGCTGGGCTACGGGCTCGGCCTCGCCATGGGCGCCAAGCTCGCTTGCCCCGACAAGCTCTGCATCAATGTCTGGGGCGATGCCGCGATCGGCTTCACCGGCATGGATTTCGAGACGGCGGTGCGCGAGCGCATTCCGATCATGTCGATCCTGCTCAACAACTTCTCGATGGCGATCGAGCTGCACATCATGAAGGTGTCGACCGAGAAGTACCGTTCGACCGACATCTCGGGCGACTACGCCGCCATGGCGCGGGCCTTCGGCGGCTATGGCGAGCGCATCACCAGGCCGGAGGACATCATCCCGGCGATCAAGCGCGGCATCGAGCAGACCCAGAAGGGCGTGCCGGTGCTGCTGGAGTTCATCACCTCGAAGGAAGTGACGATCTCGACGCCCAAGTGAGTCGGAAAGGGAGGCTGGCTGCGATGACGAAAATCCTGACGCCCACGGGTGAGCACGACGTCGCGGTGCATGACGGCCTCTGGATCAGTCCCGTCGATGCCGAGAGGGTCACGGGTTGGACGCTGAAGCCGGAAGGCATGTGTCGCGACGATCTGTGCGTTCCGCTGCCCGCTTCCACGCTCGCGCCCAATGAGGTCGACCTCGAAGCCTTCTGGAAGAAGCTGGGCGGTCCGGTGGTCGCGAGCGAAGCGCGCGACGTGTGGGCACTGGGCGCGCCAGCCGAGGAGCGCAACGCCGCATTCGAAGGGCTCGGGGCGCCGGACTTCACCTTGCCGGACCTCGATGGCGTGCCGCGTTCGCTGTCGCAGTTGCGCGGGCGGAAAGTGTTCCTTGCCACCTGGGCCAGTTGGTGAGGCTGCCGCTTTGACTTGCCCGTGTGGCAGGCCCTCTACGAAGAACTGAAGGACAAGGGGTTCATGGTCGTGGCCGTGGCGCAGGAAAGCCGCGGCGCCGAGCATGCGCGTCCGTGGATCGAGCAGGCGAAGTCGTCCTACTGGCAGTTGATCGACACCGAGCATCGGCTCGAGGACCTCTACAATCTCGTGAACGTGCCGCAGGCGATCTGGATCGACGAGGAGGGCCGGATCGCACGGCCGCCCGAGACGGCGGGCTCGACCGATCATTTCCGGCGCATGGATCTCACGACGCGCACCATGACTCCGGAGGATCAGGCCGAGCGCCTGGCGGCGCGGCAGGCCTATCTCGACGCGGTGCGCGCCTGGGTCGCGACCGGCGCGCATGCGTTGCCGGCCGACGAAGCGCGCGCGGGCCTGCCGAAGGTCACGGTCGAAATCGCCGAAGCGCGGACACGTTTCCGACTGGGGCTTTGGCTGCGCGCGAACGGCCGCGCGGCCGAAGGCGACCTGCAGATGGCGGAGGCGAGCCGCCTGCATCCCGAATCGTGGAGCCTGTGGCGCCAGGCGGCCGACCTCGACGAGGTCGGAAAGGCTTCGGGTCTGGAGTTCTGGAAGCGCGTACAGGCGCTTGGCGATCGCCCCTATTATCCGCCGGCCAAACTGTAGAGCCGCCGATGCGCCTCTCGTGGACCGACCTCGGGAAGCCGCGCGCTGACAGAGCACACGGCAAGCGCGTCGAGATCACGGGCTTCGCCCTCGGCTCGCGCGCGTGGGGCGACACTGCTGGCTTCCTGATGATGGCGGAACCTGGCTGCTGCCAGGGTTGTGTGCCCAACAACCCGCTGGCGGTCGTCGAAGTACTCACCCGACAGCCGATGAAGATCGCCAACGGTGCGCTGCGGCTGAGCGGCACGTGGCACGTATCGTCCGATGCCAAGGGCTGGCGCTTCCAGTTGCATGAAGCTGAGCCGGTGAAGGGCGTAACGCGCCGAGCCTTGATCGCCTCGAGCCCGCTCTTCTGCCTGCCAGTGCCTGCGATGGCCCAGGCGACGGAGGGCATGGCCGTCGACCTCCACAGTCACGCCGGCAACTTGACGCAGATGAGCTTCGGTCGCGGTTTTTCCTCGGCCGTCGCCGATCCGATGCGGCAGGGCGGCGTGTCGGTCATATCGCTGGCCGTCGTTTCCGATTCACCCATCATCAAACTTACTGGCGGGCGCCTCAGGCCCGGTCGCGATCCTCATCCGGGCGAGCTCTACGCATTCAGCCAACGCGCCTTCCCGGCGCTCCATGCGCTGGCGCGCGAACAGGGGATGCCGATCATCCGGACCTCGGCAGAGCTGCGGACGGCGCGGGCGGGCCGGCCTTCGCTGATCGTCGCGTCGGAGGGCGCCGATTTCCTCGAGGGCCGGATCGAAAGACTCGACGAAGCGTATCAGCGCTGGGCGCTGCGTCATCTGCAGCTCACGCACTACCGGCCCAACGAGCTCGGCGACATCCAGACCGAGCCCAGCGTGCATGACGGGCTAACGGCATTTGGCGCCGACGTGATTCGTCGCTGTAATGCACTGGGTATCGTGGTCGATGTCGCGCACGCCACCTTCGAGGGCGTGAAGAAGGCGGCTGCGGCCACGACCAAACCGCTCGTCCTCTCGCACACTTCGCTCACCACTCGCCCCGCTGCCTGGACGCGGCGGATTCTGCCGGACCACGCGAAGGCCGTCGCCGCAACGGGCGGGATCATCGGCATCTGGCCCGTCGCCGGCTATTTCCCCAATATTGTCACCTATGCGACCGATGGCTTCGCAAAGATGGTCGATGTCGTCGGCATCGATCATGTCGGCCTCGGCACCGATCAGCTCGGCCTTCTCGGAGCGAGCGCGATGCCGAGCTATGCCGATCTGCCCCAATTGGCAGCCGCCCTGCGCACGAAATTCAACGAAGAAGAGACGGCAAAACTGCTGGGCGGCAATTTCCGCCGCGTGTTCGAAGCCAGCGTGGGCTGACTGCCATCACACCTCCGTGAATGCAGCTTGTCTGTCAGGCGGTCGAGCGCGCGCTGGGCTAGGCTATTTCCACATTTCCTGAACAACGGGAGGCTGGGATGGCTGTCCTCAACATCAACGGCAAGGCGGTCGAATACACTGCCGGTCCGGAAACGCCACTTCTCTGGGTGCTGCGCGAACAGCTTGGGCTGACCGGCACCAAGTATGGCTGCGGCATCGCGCAGTGCGGTTCGTGCACGGTCCATATCGACGGGGCGCCCGTCCGGTCGTGCAGCATTCCCGTGAATGCCGTCGGCACGCAGAAGGTCGTCACCATCGAAGCGGTCGCTGAGAACGGCATGCTGAACAAGATACAGAAAGCCTGGGTCGAACTCGACGTGCCCCAGTGCGGCTACTGCCAGAGCGGCATGGTCATGGCGGCAACGGCGCTGCTCGCCGCCAAGCCCAACCCGACCGATGCCGACATCGACGAGGCGATGACCAACATCTGCCGCTGTGGCACCTACCAGCAGGTCCGCGCCGCCATCCACGCCGCCGCCAAGGCCTAAGGGGAGGGACGTATCATGACGATCCAGACTTCGCTCGGCCGTCGCGGCTTCCTGATCAGCGGCGCTGCTGTCGCCGGTGGCTTCTCGCTCGGCTTCCACTTGCCTTTCGACGAAAACGTGGCGCATGCCCAGTCCGTCAAGGAGCTGAATGCCTGGGTGGTCATCCATCCCGACGACAAGGTGGTGATCCGCGTCGCCCGCTCCGAGATGGGGCAGGGCACACTCACCGGCCTCTGCCAGCTCGTGGCCGAGGAACTCGACTGCGACTGGAACAAGGTGTCCTGGGAATATCCGACGCCCGGCGAGAACCTGAAGCGCAACCGCGTCTGGAAGAACTTCTCGACCGGCGGCAGCCGCGGCATCCGCGAGAGCCAGCAATATGTCCGCGAGGGCGGCGCCATTGCCCGAGAGATGTTGATCGCCGCCGCGGCGAAGCAATGGAGCGTGCCGGCCGCCGAATGCAGCGCGGCCAACAGCACCATCACGCACAAGGCGTCGGGCAAGACGCTGACCTATGGCGCGGTCGCGGCGGCAGCGGCGCAGCTCGAGCCGCCGAAGGACGTGAAGCTCAAGGACCCGAAGGACTGGAAGATCGCCGGCAAGCCGCTCAAGCGGCTCGACACGGTCGACAAGGTCACGGGCAAGCAGATGTACGGCATGGACTACACGATGCCGGGCCTGCTCAACGCGACCGTGCGCGCTTGCCCGGTGATCGGCGGCAAGCTCAAGGACTTCGATGCCAGCAAGGCCGAGAAGATGCCGGGCGTGAAGAAGATCTTCGCGATCGACGGGAACGCCGTCGTGGTCGTGGCCGACACCTACTGGCAGGCCAAGACAGCGCTCGACGCCGTCACGACGAACTGGAACGTCGGTGATCTCGGCAAGGTCTCGACCGAGACGATCAAGGCCACGCTGAAGGAGGGCCTCGACGCCAAGGAAGCCTTCGTCGGCAACAAGGCGGGCGATGCCCAGAAGGCGATCGAGGGGGCCGCCAAGAAGGTCGAGGCCGTCTACAGCTTCCCCTACCAGCACCATGTCACCATGGAGCCGATGAACGCCACGGCGCGCTTCACGCCGGAGAAGTGCGAGGTCTGGTGCGGCACGCAGAACGGCGAGGCCGCGCTCGCCGCGGCGTCGGAAGCGGCCGGCCTGCCGATCGCCAAGTGCGAGGTCTACAAGCTCATGCTGGGTGGCGGCTTCGGCCGGCGCGGTCGCTCCGACTATGTGCGGCAGGCCGTGCTCGCGGCCAAGGAGATGCCCGGCACGCCGATCAAGCTCATCTGGTCGCGCGAAGAGGACATGACGCACTGCCAGTACCATCCCACGACGATGGCCAAGATGACGGCCGGGCTCGACGCCCAGGGCAACCTGGTCGGCCTGCACGTCCGGATCTCGGGCCAGTCGATCCTCGCCTCGCTGCTGCCGCAGAACCTCGTGAACGGCATGGATCCCGCCACTTTCCAGGGGTTCATGCAGTCCGGTGTCGAGGCGGCCTACGGCTACGACATCCCGAACCTCATGATCGATCATGCCATGCGCAATCCGCACATCACGGCGGGCTTCTGGCGCGGCGTAAACGTGAACCAGAACGCCGTCTACATGGAATGCTTCATGGACGAGCTGGCGGCGGCAGCGGGCCAGGATCCGCTGGCCTATCGCCTGAAGTATCTGAAGCCCAAGTGGGCGGCGGTGCTGAAGGCCGCCTGCGACAGAGCGGGCTACGGCAAGCCGCTGCCCGAGGGCCGCTTCCATGGCATCTCGCAAGTCATGGGCTATGGGAGCTACGTCGCCGGCGTCGCCGAGGTTTCGGTGAGTCCCGATGGCCAGCTCAAGATCCACAAGATCACGGCGGCCACCAACCCGGGCCATGTGGTCAATCCGGCGCAGATCGACCGCCAGGTCGCGGGCTCGTTCGTCTATGGCCTGTCGGCAGCCTTGTACGGCGAGATCACCGTGAAGGACGGCGCGGTCGAGCAGACCAACTTCGACAGCTACAACGTGATGCGCATCGACGAGATGCCCGACGTCGAGACGGTCCTGGTGCCGACCCACGACTTCTGGGGCGGCGTCGGCGAGCCGACCATCGCGGTCGCGGCGCCCGCGGTGTTGAACGCGATCGCCAAGGCGACGGGCAAACGGGTGCGCAACCTGCCGCTGATGAACAATGACCTGAAGAAGGGCGCCTGATGCATCGAGCGCTGCTGCCGGGCCTGGCCAGCATGATCCTGCTGGCCAGCCCGGCAACGGCGGCTGATGCGCCGCCGGGCGCCAGCTCGTGCACTGGCTGTCATGCCCCGAAGAAGGTGGCGGATTCGGTGATCCCGCGCATTGCCGGCCGCAAGACCGAGGACATCGTCACCTTCATGCGCGAATATCGCAGCGGCGCCTGGCCCTCGAGCGTGATGGGCCGCATCGCCAAAGGTTTCGACGATGCGCAGACCGAGGCCATCGCGGCCTGGTTCGCCGCGCAGCCGGAATAGGGACGCAGCAGGCATGGCGACGCGCCGTCATTTCCTGAAGATCACCGCTGCGGCAGGGCTCGCGCCTGCCGTCGTCTCGGCGCAGCGCAAGGCCAGGGTCGTGGTGATCGGCGGCGGCTTCGGTGGCGCCACCGCGGCGCGCACGGTGAAGGTCCTGCAGCCGGCGCTCGACGTCACCCTGGTCGAGCCCAATCCCGTCTACACCTCCTGTCCCTTCAGCAATTCCGTGCTCGCGAACCTGCGCGAAATCGACCAGCAGCAGTTCCGGTACGACGGCATCAAGAGCGCTGGCGTCACCGTTGCCGAGACAAGGGCAACCGTGGTCGATCCAGAGGCCAAGACGGTAACGCTGGCCGACGGCAACAAGCTTTCCTACGACCGGCTGATCATGTCCCCCGGCATCGATTTCAACTGGAACGCCATTCCCGGCTACGACGAGTCTGCGTCCGAGAAGATGCCACACGCCTGGAAGGCCGGGGCGCAAACCGTACTTCTGCGGCGGCAGCTTCAGGCGATGGACGATGGCGGGCTGGTCGTCCTGTCGGCACCGGCCAATCCTTTCCGTTGCCCTCCCGGGCCCTACGAACGCGCCAGCCTGATCGCCTACTGGCTGAAGGTCTGGAAGCCGAAATCCAAGCTGTTGCTACTCGATTCCAAGGATGCCTTCTCCAAGCAGCGCCTGTTCCAGAACGGCTGGGCCGAGCTCTACCCGGGCACGATCGAGTGGGTGCCGCTCAGCCAGGGCGGCAAAGTAATTTCGGTCGATCCCACGACCCTGACGCTCACGACGGAGTTCGGGGCGCACAAGGCCACGGTGGCCAACGTGATCCCGCCGCAGAAGGCCGGCGCCATCGCAGCCCAGGCAGGTGTTGCCGACCGTACCGGCTGGTGCCCGGTCGAGCCCGTCGCCTTCGAATCGACCCTGCGGCCCAATATCCACGTACTGGGCGATGCGGCGATCATGGGCGGCATGCCCAAGTCGGCCTTCGCGGCCAATGCCCAGGCCAAGGTCTGCGCCGCTGCGATTGTGAAGCTGTTGGCCGGCGACAAGCCGCAGGATCCGATCCTGATCAACACCTGCTACAGTCTTGTCGCGGCCGACTACGGTATCTCGATCGCCGGCGTCTATCGCCCCGACAAGGGCCAGCTTACCGACATTCCCGGCGCTGGCGGCACCAGTCCCCTCGTGGCCGTGGGCGGCCTGCGCGGCCAGGAGGCGCTCTACGCGTCGAGCTGGTTCCGCACCCTCACCGCCGAGACGTTCGGCTGATGCGCAGCCTCGTCGCCCTCGCTCTGGCGCTCCTGGCCTGTCCTGCCACGGCGCAACAGGTCGATCCCCAGATCGTCGGCGATTCGATCCCGCACTCGCTCACGGGGCAGCCGGGCGATGCGGCGCGTGGCCGGGGGATCGTCGCCAACCGCAGCGTCGGCCTCTGCCTGCTCTGCCACTCCGGTCCGATCGCCGAGGAGCGCTTCCAGGGCGACCTCGCGCCCAGCCTCGCCCGCGCGGGCTCGCGCTGGTCGGAAGGGCAGCTGCGCCTGCGGATCGTCGATGGGTCGCGTCTCAATGCCGACACGATCATGCCGGCCTATTACCGGACCCGGGGCCTGCACCGGATCGCCCGCAACTTCGAGGGCAAGACGATCCTGACCGCCACACAGGTCGAGGATGTCGTGGCCTATCTCGTCACGCTGAAGGATTGAATGGATCGACGTCTTTTCCTTGCCGGCACTGCCGCGATCGTCGTCCTGCCGCTCGGCCCCGCGGCCGCGACGCCCGATGCCATGGCCGAGGCGATCAAGAAGGTCATCGGGAACGCCACCCCGACAGAAGGCAGGATCAAGCTCGACGTGCCGCCGTTGGTCGAGAACGGCAGCACCGTGTCGCTAACCGTTTCGGTCGAAAGCCCGATGACGGAAGCCGACCATGTGAAGGCGATCCATGTCTTCAACGAGAAGAACCCGCAGCCCAATGTCTTTTCCGCGCGTCTCGGCCCGCGCAACGGCAAGGCGATCATGGGCACGCGCATCAAGCTCGGCGACAGCCAGCGGATCGTGGCGATCGCCGAGACCAGCGACGGCAAGTTCTGGAGCGCCGGCGCCGACGTGATCGTGACCCTGGCCGCCTGCCTCGAGGAGTCGCCCTGATGTCGAACATCCTCGTGAACGCGCCGAAGACCGCCAAGCGTGGCGACGTCGTCGAGATCAAGGCGCTGATCATGCATCCGATGGAGACCGGCTTCCGGCCCGGCCCGAACGGCCGCATCATCCCGCGCAACATCATCGAGCGTTTCACCGCAACCTGGAACGGCGCCGAGATCTTCGCGATGGACATGTCGCCGGCGATCGCCGCCAATCCCTTCGTGTCTTTTTTTGCCCGGGCGAACGACAGCGGCACGGTTGTCCTGCGCTGGACCGGCGACGAAGGCTTCGCCGCCGAGCATCGGGTCGACATCGCCGTCGAATGACGAGGCAATTCCTCGTCATCGGGCTCGGCCTGGTATTTGCGACCTCCTACGCGGTGGCCCAGGTCGGCAGCCAATCCGGTGCCGACAAACGGAGGTCTGGCTATCAGGACATGAGTGAGGCGTTGCAGAAGATGCAGGACGACGACACGGCCAATCCCGGCATGCTATTCGTTCAGCTCGGTGGCCAGCTCTGGGCAAAGGCCGCGGGCGTCTCGAACAAATCCTGTGCCGACTGCCATGGTGCTGATGCCACCACCATGAAGGGCACTGCCACCCGCTATCCGGCGATCCCGCAAAGGGGCGACCGGCCGGTCGATCTCGAAGGCCGCATCAACCTCTGCCGCATGGAGCATCAGAAGGCCGAGCCGCTGCCGCCCGAGAACCGCGACCTGCTGGCGCTCGCCGCCTTTGTCGCGCACCAGTCGCGCGGCCTGCCCATCGCGCCGCCCGACGACCCGCGCCTCGAAGCCTTTCGCGCGCAAGGAGCGGAGATCTATCGCCGCCGGCAGGGCCAGCTCAATCTCTCCTGCGCGATCTGCCATGACGACAATGCCGGAAAGAAGCTCGCGGGCATCGCCATTCCGGAGGCCCATCCCACGGGCTATCCCATCTATCGGCTGGAGTGGCAGGCGCTGGGCTCTCTCAAGCGGAGGCTGCGCAACTGCCTCGTCGGCATCCGCGCCGCAGCCTGGCCGCTCGACTCACCCGAATACACGGCCCTTGAGCTCTATCTGATGGAGCGGGCCAAGGGGCTGAAGCTGGAGACGCCGGCCGTTCGGCCCTGAAAGGGGCCATGCCGGGAAAATATTCTCCCAAGGACGCGTGCTGGAGCTGTTCCTGTCATTGCGGCCGCCCGATTCGACCGACCGTTTCATTGCTGCAGTAGCGAACGCGCCCGTACAGTTCCGGCATGCTCAGCTTTGCCAGCACCCTCGTCGCCCGGGCGGCGCGCCTGCTCCAGGCGGCCTACGAAGAGCCTGCCCTCTGGACGATCTCCGCGCAGGGGCGCGTCGTGGGCACGCTGATGTGCGAGGCCGGCGCGTGGCGTCTGTCCTGGTTTGATGGGGCGCCGCCCCGGCTCGTGAATTATGCAGGGCCCGTGGATGGCGATGTCGAGGCGATCGCCATCGTGCTCTCCGAGCGGCTGGGCGCGCCGGTGCGCCTGGAGTCGCTTCCGGTCTAGACTGGCCACACCGCGTTGACGGATTGATGAACATGGATGCCATCGACAAGAAGATCGTGGCGCTCCTCCAGGAGGATGCGAGCCTTTCGCTGGCGCAGATCGCCCATCGGGTCGGTCTTTCGCAAAGCCCCTGCTGGAAGCGCATCCAGCGGCTGGAGAAGTCAGGCGTCATCCTGAAGCGGGTGGCGCTGATCTCGCCCGAGTCGATCGGCGTGGGATTGACCGTGTTCGTTTCGATCGAGACCGGCGACCATTCCTCGGCCTGGCTCTCCAAGTTCGCCAGCACGGTCACGGCGATGCCCGAGGTCATGGAGTTCCATCGCATGGCGGGCGACATCGATTACATGCTGCGCGTCGCGGTTCCCGACATGCAGGCCTACGATCTGTTCTACAAGAAGCTGATCGACACGATGCCGCTCAAGAACGTGACCTCGCGCTTCTCCATGGAGCGCGTGAAGTCGACGACGGCCTATCCGATCGTCTCCGATCTCAAGCCCGTCCGTAAGCGCTAGGCATCTCGCGCGCGAAGAGGAGGCGGTCGAGCGCCAGCCTGCCCGGCCCGAACTTGGCGAGATAGAGCAGCGCCACCGCCCAGACCCCATGCGAGTCGAAGGCGTTGGGATAGACGAAGACCTCGATCACCAGGGTCATGCACAGCAGGGCCAGCGCCGCCGGTCGCGTGAACAGGCCGAGGAACAGCAGGATCGGCAGGCCGAGCTCCGCGCCCGTCGCAAGATAGGAAGCGAGCTCGGGCGAAAGCAGCGGTAGCCTGTACTCTTCACGAAACAGCGTGAGAGTGGTGCCGTCGGCCCAGCCGTCGAGCTTCAGCAGGCCCGAGCGCAGGAAGATCGTGCCGACGGAGAGGCGGGCGAGGAGGGCCAGCAGCTCGTGCGGGATGCGCGACAGCAGCGAGTCGAGACGCCAGAGCAGAGCGATCATGAAGACGATCCTTGGGACAGGATTGCGACGGCGCCGGCGCTGAACAGAGTCGACAGTGCCGTGGCGAGATCGAAACCCTCTTGGGTGCGGGATACCGCGTCGGCGGCAGCGCCCAGCGCAATCTCCTGCGCCAGTGCGGCCACCAGCAGGTCGGTGCCCGGCGGAAGCCGTTGGACGAGCACGTCGAGATGGGGCCGCGTCACCAGCGCCGTCTCACCCGTCCAGTCGGCTGCCGGCGCCTCGGGCGTCGCGTCATAGGTATTCGTGGTCCAGACAGAGACGATGGGCCACGGCGAGGCGATGACGGCCATGGCGGGATGCAGGCCGATCCTCACGGAGCCCAGCGCTTCCGGAGGCAGCTCCGCGAGCTGGGCGAGGTCGGCGGGATCAGTGTCGGCGCTGTGAAAGGCGACGTGACGCGCCCATTCCAGCCGGGCGATGTCGGGCAAGTAAGGCAGGCTGGCCGCCGGATCGAATCGCTCGAGAAAGGTCGCGAAGGCGGCGCCATACTCGGCGAGGACGGGCGAGCGCGGCGGATGGCGCTCGATGAAGACCAGCGCCATGGCGGTGAAGAAATCATCGCCGACCAGACGTGCCACTACCGGAAACCGTGCCGCCAGGGCGGCGGCCAGACTGGCCTTCACGTTGTTGCGGTAGACGCCGAATCGCCGCTCGTGATTGGACCGGACCTCGCGTCGGATGCCAGCGGGCACCGAAAGACGGCTCTGCAGAACGGCTCCGGTAAAACGGTGCTGCAGGTCGGCGAGAGCGGCGCCGTCAGGCTGCGCGGGCATCGAGCCCTCCGGCGGTCTGCAGAAGCGACTGGGCCTGGCGGACTTCGGCCTCGAGGTCGGGCCAGGCGGGCACGTCGGAGTCCCACTCGATCAGCGTGGGGTGGGCGCCCCGGCGCGCGATTACGTCCTGAAAGAGGGACCAGACCTGCGGAGAGACGGTCCGATCGTGCGTATCCACGAGCAGCGTCTCGCCGCCGCTTTCGAGTACGGCGTGACCGGCGAGATGGATCTCGCCGACATGCTCATGCGGAAAGCTTGCGAGATAGGTGTGTGGATCGAAACCGTGATTGGCCGCGGAGACCACGACGTTGTTGATGTCGAGCAGCAATCCGCAGCCGCTGCGCTGGGCCAGCGCGCGCAGGAAATCCGTCTCCGGCATTTCTTCCCCGTCGAAGCGAAGATAGGTCGAGGGATTTTCGATGAGGAGGCGCCTTCCGAGCACCGTCTGGGCCTCGTCGACATGGCGTGTCACCAGAGACAAGGTGGCTTCCGTGTATGGAAGCGGCAGGAGATCGTTGAGAAAGGTCCCGTCGTGGGTCGACCAGGCGAGATGCTCCGAGACGATGGCGGGCTGGTAGCGCTCCACCACAGTCTTCAGGCGGGCGAGATGGCCGGGCGCCATGCCGTCGGCCGATCCGATCGACAGACCCACGCCGTGGATCGACAGCGGATAGAGCGCGCGGACACGCTCCAGGAAGTGATGCGGCGGACCGCCGGCTCCCATGTAGTTCTCGGCATGGACCTCGAACCAGCCGATATCGGGCCGGGCTTCGAGAATGTGCCGCTGGTGTTCGGACTTCAGCCCGGCACCGGCACGAAGCAGGCGATCCGCCGTCACGACGAGGCCCCTTACATGGGCGTCAGGGCGCCCTTGCGCTTCATGCCGTCCTTGAGGGTGACCTCCATGGTGGCGCAGGAGCCTTTGGCCACGTACTTCCAGGCCTTGGCGTCGTAGTCGGCCTTGGACTGGCCGGCGCAGGAATTGTTGCCGGTGGCCGCACAATCGTTCTTGCCCGCCATCGAGACGCCGTAGCACTTCTCCTTGTCGGTGTTGGCGGTCTGGGCGCTGGCGCCGGTCGACATCAGGGCGGCAGCAGCGACGGCGGCGGCAAGGGCTGCCGTGGTGGTACGATTGATCATGAAGTCCTCCGGGCTCTTGAGCCAATCTCGGCTCGCAAGAGGTCATTCGGAGGTATGTGCATCGTCGTTACAGACGCCCCACTTTCTTTTTTCGCCAAAGCGCCTGTAATGTTCTCTCCATCCAACACGAATGCGTGAAGAGTAGGCCCGTTGTCCGATCCGGAAGATCTCTCCGCGCTGATGCGGGCGGCCCGGAAAGGGGACGACGAGGCGTACCGGCGCCTGCTGCTCCGCGTCGCGTCGTGGTTACGCGCGGTGGCGTCGCGCGGGCTGGCGGCGGCCGGTCGGCCGAACGCGGATTGCGAAGACATCGTGCAGGAGACTTTGCTGGCCATGCATCTGAAGCGCGACACATGGGACGAGACCCAGCCGCTGCAACCCTGGCTGCGCGCGATCGCGCACCACAAGCTGGTCGACCATCTGCGCCGCCGCGGCTTCACCGATCACGTCAACATCGACGACCATTCCGAGACGCTCGCCGCTCCTGCGTCTGCGGAAGCGGGAAGCGCCCTCGACACGCGGCAGATGCTGGCCGGCCTGCCCGAGCGCCAGCGGCGGATCGTCGAAGGTATCTCCATCGAGGGGCAGACTGCCCGGGACGTCGGGGTACGGCTGGGCATGAGCGAGGGCGCCGTCCGGGTCACGCTGCATCGCGCTCTTCGCGCGCTGGCCGAGGTCTATCGCAAGGACAGGACATGAGAACCGAACAGCTCGTAGCATCCCTGGTCGCCGACCGTGTCGGATCTGCGAGGCCGCTCGGACGCTCCGTGGGGCAGGCGCTCCTGGCGGGCGCGGCGGTTTCGCTCGTGATCTTTGCAGTGGAATTTAAGCCGCGAGTCGATCTGGCGGCTGCCTTCGCGACCTGGCGGTTCGACGCCAAGCTCGGCTTGGTGCTGTCGGCCCTGGTGGCGGCCTCTGCCGCCTGTCTTGCCATGGCGCGGCCGGTGATCACCGTACAGTGGCGCTGGGCCGTGCTGCCGGTTCTCCTCATCGCGGTGGCCGCACTGGGGACCGAACTCGCTGTGCTTCCGGCCGGGACCTGGGAGGCGCGTCTGGTCGGCAGCAACGCGCTCGTGTGCCTGACGGCCATCCCGCTCTTTGCGCTTGCGCCTCTGACGGCGCTGCTGCTGGCGTTGCGTCGCGCGGCGCCGGCTTCTCCGGCCCTGGCCGGTGCCGCTTGCGGTGCCCTTGCCGCCGCGGCCGCCGCGGTCATCTACGCATTCCACTGCTTCGACGACTCGCCGCTGTTCGTTCTTACCTGGTACACGCTGGCCGCGATCCCCGTCATGCTCGTCGGCGCTGCCATCGGGCGCCGCCTGCTGCGCTGGTAGCGGGTCTTTCGCCCACCTCGAGCAGGGCTTCGAAAAGCCGCCGCGCGGGCTTCGCAAGTCGCCGTGAGTCGCGGACATGGAGAGCGAGCTCGCGCATCGCCCAGGTCTCGGAGAGTCGGACGGTGGCAAGCGGCAGAGCGCGACGGTGGCGCGAGACGGTTGCCTCCGGCACGATCGCGACGCCGACGCCCGCTGCGACCATGGCGCAGACAGTATCGAGGCTGCTGACCCGGACGCGCAGCCGCAGCGCGCGGCCGATGCGGGCGGCCTGCATGGCGACGTGCTCGTCGAGCGCGGTGCCGCGCGGCAGGCCCACGAAATCCAGCTCGAGCAGCTCGGCAAAACCCGTCTGCCGCTTCCTCGCCAGTCGATGTCCGGCCGGCACGGCGAGGACCAGCCGGTCGATGCGGAAGGGATGGCTCTCCAGTCCCGGAGCAGAAGCGGCCTGCGATCCGATGCCGATATCGGCATCGCCGGCGGCGATGGCGGCACCGATCGCCCGGCTCTCGCGATCCTCGAGGTCGATGTCGATCGTCGGATTGGCGGCGAGGAAGGGCGCCAACAGCGCCGGCAGATGCTCCGAGAGAGCCGAGGTATTGGCGAGGATGCGGATGCTGCCTTTCAGGCCGCGCGAATAGGCGCCAAGGTCGCCGCGCATCGTCTCGATCTGCTGCAGCACGATGCGGGCGTGGTCGAGCAAGCTGCGGCCCGCGTCGGTCGGTTCGACGCCACGGCGTCCGCGCTTCAGCAGGGGAACGCCGAGCACATCCTCCATGCCGCGGATCCGCGCACTGGCTGACGCCAGGGCGATGTGTGCCCGCTCGGCGCCCCGCGTGATGCTGCCGGTTTGCGTCACGTGCAGGAACAGCCGCAGGTCGATGAGATCGAAGCGCATGGAAGTCTCCTCTGCCTCCGGATATTCCGAAGGCATACTCTGGATTCTCCGCATTGCGAAGCAAGCGGCTGGCGGCCAAGGCTGCCTCATGGGCCCTTCCATCCTCGCTTTCGTCCTCACCATCTTCGTGCTCGCCGGGTTCGCCAAAGGTGTCATCGGGCTCGGTCTTCCCACCATTTCGATGGGCCTGCTGGCCCTGGTCCTGTCGCCGGTCGAGGCGGCGGCATTGCTCATCCTGCCATCGCTCGTCACCAACGTCTGGCAGATGGTGGACGGGCCGCATCTCAAGTCTCTCCTGCGACGACTATGGCCTCTGAACGTCGGTGTCTGCCTCGGGACGTGGGCGGGCGCAGCCTTCCTGTCGGGGCTGGGCGGAGCGTATGGCGCGGCGGCGCTCGGGATCGCGTTGATCGCCTACGCCGTGATCGGCCTGGCTGCGCTGAAACTCGTCGTGCCGCCGGAGCTGGAAACGTGGATGGGGCCGCTCGCCGGGGCGAGCACGGGCGCGATCACAGCCGCCACGGGAGTCTTCGTCATTCCCGCGGTGCCCTACCTCCAGGCGATCGGTCTCACAAAGGATGAGCTGGTTCAGGCCCTGGGCCTGTCATTCACCGTGTCGACCCTGGCTCTCGCCGCTACCCTCGCACGCAGTGTCGACCTCGATGCCGGACTCGCCTGGCCATCGGTAGGTGGCGTCGCCGTGGCTCTGGTGGGGATGCGACTGGGGCAGGCCGTGCGCCTGCGTTTGTCGCCAGCCACGTTCCGGCTGTGGTTCTTCGCCGGGCTTGTGGCGCTGGGTGCCTATCTCGCAGCGCGCGGGCTGGTTTGAGCGGTCGATGGACGATCGCGGAGGCCGGGTCTAGCTTCCGGAACCGTTTAATTCCTGGAGCGTTTCCATGGCCGTGCACGCCCTCAAGACTTCAAAGGTTGCCAACCTCCGGTCCAATGTCTCGCCAGAGGAGTGGCAGGCACGCGTCGATCTGGCCGCGTGCTATCGCCTCATCGACCTGTACGGCATGTCCGATCTGATCGCGAACCATATCTCCGTACGGGTGCCGGGTGAGCACGACGCTTTCCTAATCAATGCCTATGGATTGCTCTACGAAGAGATCACGGCGTCGAGCCTGCTGAAGATCGACCACGAGGGTAACATCCTCGCCAAGCCGGAGTTCGACGGCGGCCTCGAGTACGGCGTCAACCGCGCCGGCTTCGTGATCCACAGCGCCATTCACATGGCGAAGCCCGATGTCGGCTGCGTGATCCACACTCACACCTGGCCGGGCATGGCGGTCTCGACGATGGAATGCGGTCTCCTGCCCAACACGCAGACCTCGATGCGCTTCGCCAGGATCAGCTATCACGATTTTGATGGCGTCGTTCTCGACCTTGCCGCTCGCGAGGCGCTGGTGGCGAGCCTGGGCGACAACAACGCGATGATCCTGCGCAACCATGGCCTGTTGACGACCGGTGCGACGATCCCCGAGGCGTTCAACGCCATGCATCGGCTGGAGCTGAGCTGCAAGACGCAGATCGCGGCCATGTCGTGCAACACGAAGCTGATCGACGTCCCGGCCGAGGTGGTCGAGGCGACCTACGTGAACTACCAGCCGAAGACCCGGCGGCCGTTCGGCCTGCTGGACTGGCCGGCGCTCCTGCGGAAGCTCGACCGGATCGATCCGGGCTTCCGCGACTGATTGGATACACCGCACAGCTCCGTACGCGCCTTCGCGGCCGTCGCCAGTGGATACTGGACGGCCCCGGGATACCGTGCCGTCGCCTGGATGCTCACCGGCGGCCTCCTGATTCTCGGCGTTGCCAATGTCGGCATCGCCCTGTGGCTCAACATCTGGAACCGCGACTTCTTCAATGCGCTCGACAAGCGTGACGTGGTCGAGCTCATGCGGCTTCTGTGGGTACTGGCCGCCATCGTCGTTTCGGCGGGCGTCGCAGTGGCGATCCAGCTCCACGTCAAGCGGCGGCTTCAGATCAACTGGCGCTCCTGGCTGTCGCACGTGACGGTGCTGCGCTGGCTCAATGCCGGCCGGCAGTACCAACTCGGCATGCTGGCCGACGAAGTCGACAATCCCGACGGGCGCATCGCCGAGGATATCCGTGTCTCGACCGAACTCGCCGTCGAGTTCGCGCAGAGCATCCTGCAGTGCGTGCTGCAGCTCGTCACTTTCCTCAGTGTGCTGTGGGTCCTATCGGGCACGATGCCGATCAGGTTGTTCGGCCTGGAGTTCGCCCTGTCGGGCTACATGGTGTGGGCGGCCGTCGCCTACGCCCTTATCGGCTCGCTGCTCACCTACTTCCTGGGGCGCGGCCTGATCCATGCCGGCAATGTCCGTCAGAGTCGCGAGGCCGACTTCCGCTCCGGCCTGACGCGGGCGCGCGAACATGCCGAAGGCATCGCCCTGATGCGCGGCGAGGACGACGAGCGCGAGCGTTTGCGCGGCTCGCTCTACGACCTGCGTTCAGCCTGGAACGTGCAGACCCGCGGCCAGGGAAATCTCTCCCTGCTCACCAGTTCGCTCGCCTACCTCGCCCCCATCGTGCCGCTGATCGTGGCGCTGCCGCGCTATCTCGGCGGCGAGATAGCGCTGGGTGGACTGATGCAGACGGCGCAGGCCTTCTCCAGTGTGCAGTGGGCGCTGTCCTGGCTGATCGACAATTTCCCGAAGTTCGCGGAATGGCGGGCGTCGACCGATCGCGTGGTGCATCTCCATGTGGCCCTGACCGACCTCGAGGAAAGCAGCGAGGCGACCGACGAGGCCCGGATCGTGGTCCACCCTGCGGGCGATTCGGACCGCCTGCTCATGCGTGAACTGGGCGTTGCCCGCCCCAACGGCCAGATGCTGGTCGCCGAGGCGGAGGTTGAGATCCAGCGGGCGGAAAGGGTCCTGATCCGCGGCAAATCAGGCAGCGGCAAAAGCACGATCATGCGGGCGGTTGCCGGAGTCTGGCCTTGGGGCAGAGGCGCCATCCACCTGCCCACCGGCGCGATCACGTTCATGCCGCAGAAGCCGTATTTCCCGCTGGGCACCCTTCGGGACGCGATGCTCTACCCGGCCGAGCCCGAGGGCGGAATCGACGACGAGGCGCTGAAGGACATGTTGCACAAGGTCGGCCTCGACCATCTCCGCGACCGCCTCGACGAAACGGAGCGATGGGATCACATACTGTCCGGCGGCGAGCAGCAGCGCGTGGCCTTTGCCCGGGTGCTGGTCCATAGGCCCGATTGGATCTTCATGGACGAGGCCACTTCGGCTCTCGACGAGGCGGGCCAGGAGAACGTCATGAAACTCCTGATCGAGGAACTGCCGGAGACATCGGTCGTCAGTATCGGCCATCGCCCCGGACTTGAAGTCTTTCACACGCGAGAACTGACGCTTGAGGCCGGCGCCGACGGCACCAGGCTCCGGGCCGATGCCAGCCAGAGGTCGCTGGGCGATCTCTATCGCAAGATGGCGGCGGCCAGCCGGGCTGCGCCGCGCGACCCGGGGTTCTGGGCCACCCTGCGAGCCAACCTTCTGGGTCGCTGATATCAGCTTTTGAGTCAGAGAACCTCGTGGAAGCCGATCGCGATCCGGTCGGGCGCGCGCGTGGCCACGCCGACGAAGGTCGCCCGCTCGAGCCACTGGAGCGAGGGTTCCGCCGTCTCGAAGCGCGGTGCCGTCCGGAAGTGGTAGCTGCCGGGCGGCGGCAACTCCCCTTGGGCCATGCGCGCAAGAATGTCCGGGCTCGCGACTCGCAGGCCCTCGTTCTGCACGTAGACGAGGGCGCCTGAACTGCTGCGGATCGTGTAGCGCGCCACTACTTCGATCGTGCCGTCGGGCCGGACGATCTGCCAGTCGGCGCCGCCGGGCAGGATTTCTCCTGCGAGACGCGGGCCCTGCACCTCGCCGCCCAGGATGTCGATGATGCGCCGGTGACCACGGGCGGTCTGGCCGAGATCCTGTACCGGACCCACCTTGGCCTTGATGGCGAAGGCGAAGCGGAGCGCCGGTGGTGCTGCAATGAAAGTGTCAACGTCGGCCATCAGCGTCACCTGACCGAATAGACGAACGAGCCGCCGGTCGAACGGCCGCTTCCCGTGGCGGCGGGAATGCTCATGGCTTCATAGACGAACAGGATGAAATCGCTGAACGCCTTGCGCCCATCGAATGCGTTCTGTCCGGGCACGGCGGGACATTTTCCCCCGGAGACTCCGCACACGTAAAAGTCCTTCGACCCATAAGAGCCGACCCTGACCAGATCCCCGGTCTTCTCGTCCGCAGAGCGGATGAAATGGTATTTCAGGTTTGGATTGACGTAGGGGCGAAGGCTGGACGCATTGAGATCGTCGATGCACACGATGCAGTTGGGCCCCTGGGTGAAGGTCGGGTCGGCGTGGATAACGCGCGGACGCAAGGGGCCCGCATGATTGTCCCTGCAGCCATAAAGTTTGAAGATCACGTTTCCCGACTGCGGCGAGACCGCCTGGGCCTGGAGGGGGTATTCGCAGAGAAACTGCTTCTCAGCCTCTTCCTGGCTGAGCGCGGTGTTGGGATCGGCGTGGGGCAGCGTTCCGGTGGCATACTGGTAGAGCGTGCGCAGACGACCCAGCTGGTTGGACGAATTGGCCGGGACCATCGTCCAGCTCTGGTTCCAGGCATCCGTCACCTGAACGCCCAGTGAGGGACTGGCAGCTCCCAGGGTGCTGGTGGTCTGGGCGGTCGGGCGACCTCCGCCGCTCGTCAGGCGGGTCGCCGTCGCCAGGGAAGGTCCCAGAGGCACGCTGATCGACGGCGAGACGGAATTGGCCGTCTGGGCTACGCCGATCGAGATCGTCACCTGCGAAGGAACGAATTCGGGATCGTCGATCGCCTGGGAAAGGTTGAAGAAGATCTGCCTCTTCGTCAGGGAGTTCAGCGAGGAAGCGAGGTCCGCGGTATTGTAGTTCAGCTGCGTACTGGCACAGGCCGAACTCAGCAGACACGCCCCGACGCATATCAAGTGTCGAAGCGAAAAAGTGCCCCCCAGCATGCATAACTCTCCGCGGATACGCTCTTGAACGTCATTCCACTCTAGAGAGTCCGCCGCGCGCCATCCAGTTGCACGGCGCGCGGCGTTGCAAATTGTCGGAGTCCACTCAGCCGGCGTTGGGTTTGCCGAGCAGATGATCGGAGATGATGCGCTGCTGGATCTCCGACGTGCCTTCGAAGATCTTGGTGAGGCGGGCATCGCGCCAGTAGCGCTCGACCGCATGCAGGGTGGTGTAGCCCGCACCGCCGAACACCTGCAGCGCCTCGGACGTCACGCGCTCTGCCATCTCGGACGCGAAGAATTTCACCATGGCCGCCTCCTTGTCGCAGCGGCGCTTCTGGTCGATCTCGTCACAGACGAAGTACATGAGCTGGCGCGCTGCCTCGATCTCAGTCGCCATGCGGGCAAGGCGAAAGCGCGTGTTCTGGAAATCGCCGATCGCCTGGCCGAACTGACGACGCTCCTGGGCATAGGCGGTGGCGTCCTCGAGCGCACCGCGGGCGAGCCCGATCGCGCGCGCGGCGGTGTGGGCGCGCGCGCGCTCGAGCCCGGCCGAGATGTAATAGAAGGCGCGGCCTTCCTCGCCGATCAGGGCCGAGCCGGGCAGCCGGCACTCGTCGAAGGCCAATTCCCAAGTCTTCCAGCCGAAATAGCCGATCTTGGGAATGGGCGCGCCCTTCACGCCCTCGGGCAGAGTGCCGCGTGGCTTCTCAATCAGGAAGGAGGAGAGGCCGACATGCTTGCGCTTGGGGTCGGGCGCGTCGGAGGTGCGGGCGACCAGCATGATGTAGTCGGCGCCATCGGCGAAGGTGCACCAGTACTTGTTGCCCGTGATCACCCAGTCGTCGCCGTCCCTGCGGGCGCGGCAGGCGATGCTGCCGAGGTCGGAGCCGACATTGGGTTCGGACATGGCGGCGGCGCCGAGAAATTCACCGCGCGCGGCGCGAGGCAGAAAGACCGCCCGCTGGGCCTCGGTCATGCCGCGACCGGCGCTGAGGCCATTGCCGCGGGCGATGATCGAGGCCACGCTCATCCAGCCGCGCGCCAGCTCCTCTGTGATCAGGCAGTATTCGAAGACGCCGAGGCCCAGGCCGCCATACTGCTCGGGGATGACGATGCCGAAATAACCCATGTCGGCCAGCTTCTGGATCAGCTCCGGCGGGATGTCGCCCTTCTCCGGGTCGAGCCTGTTGGCGACCGGCAGCACTTCCTTCATGACGAAGGCGCGCGCCGTTTCCTGGATCATGCGGCGCTCGTCGGTCATGTAACCCATGTCATTTCCCCGTTTCTTGCATCGGCATCGTAACGAACTTCGAGGAGATCACAGTGCGCAGAATCCTGCTTGGCGCTACAGCGCTTTTTCTCTATGCGGCATCTGCCGTTTTCCCGGCGGCGGCACAGGATTGGCCGACCCGGCCCATCAACATCGTCATGGGCTTCCCTCCGGGTTCCGGCACCGATGTGGTCGCGCGTATCCTCCAGCCCTTGCTCGACAAAGCCCTCGGGCAGCGCATCGTGATCGATTACAAGGCAGGCGCCGGCGGCAACGTAGCCTCCGACTTCGTCGCGAAAGCCAAGCCTGACGGCTACACGTTCCTGCTGGGCACGGCCGGCACGCACGGCATCAATGCCGCCCTCTACAGCAAGCTGCCGTTCGAGGTCGAGAAGGACTTCACGCCGATCTCGACCCTCGTCGACGTCTCGAACGTGCTGGCGATCAATCCCAAGGCGATCGACGCCCGGGACGTGAAGGACTTCATCGCCAAGGTGAAGGCTGCCCCCGGCAAATACAACTATGCCTCGACCGGCAACGGCGCCGGCACGCATCTCGCGTTCGCCGAGTTCACCGCCAAGGCCGGGCTCGACATGGTGCATGTGCCCTACAAGGGTTCGCCGGACGCCATCCAGTCCGTCCTGAACGGCGACACCTGCTGCATCTTCGCCCAGGTGCAGATCGCGATGCCGCAGGCGGCGGCCGGCAAGATGAGGTTGCTCGGCGTCTCGACGAAGAAGCGGGTGCCGGCGATTCCCGACGTGCCGACGATCGACGAGGCGGGCCTGCCGGGCTTCGAGAGCTATACCTGGTTCGGCCTCTTCGCGCCCAAGGGGCTCGACTCTGCGATTGCACAGAAGATGAACCTGGCGATCAAGGCGGCGCTCGCCGATCCCGAAGTCCAGAAGAAGCTGGTCGAACTCGGCAACACGCCACGCTACGAGACGATCGAGCAGTTCCAGGCGACGGTCGCGCGAGATCGCGCCAAGTGGGCCGACGTCGTAAAGTCGGTGGGCGCCAAGATCGAGTGATCGAGCGACGAGGAGACGGGCGATGCGAAGGATACTGCTTTCATTGGCACTCGGGACCGCCACGGTCCTTCAGTCGGGCCATGCCATGGCCGGCAAGGACCTCGACGCCGTACGGGCGCGCGGGCAGCTCGTCTGCGGCGTCGCCGTGGGCGGCATTGCCGGTTTCATGACGGTCGACAATCAGGGCAAGTGGACGGGCATGAATGTCGACATCTGCCGTGCCGTTTCCGCCGCCCTCTTCGGTGACTCCGAAAAGGTGAAGTACGTGCCGCTGTCCGGCCAGCAGCGCTTCACGGCGTTGCAGGCGGGTGAAGTCGACCTCCTGTCGAACAACTCGACCTGGACCCTGACTCGCGACACCGCGCTCGGCCTCGATTTCGTCGGCGTCACCTACTATGACGGCCAGGGCTTCATGGTGCCGAAGAAGCTCGGGGTGAAGAGTGCCAAGGAGCTGAACGGCGCCTCGATCTGCGTCCTGACCGGCAGCACGTCGGAGCTCAACATCGCCGACTATTTCCGCACCAACAAGATGAGCTTCAAGCCGGTTCTGTTCGAGGATCCCGACCAGAGCCGCAGTGCCTTCTTCACTGGTCGGTGCGATGCCTATTCGGGGGACCAGGCACGCCTCTACGCCACGCGCGTCGCCAATGCGCCGAATCCCGACGACTATGTCGTGTTGCCCGAAGTCATCTCGAAAGAGCCGCTGGGACCGGTCGTGCGCCACGGCGACAACCAGTTCGAGGACATCGTGCGCTGGACACAGTTCGCGATGGTCGAGGCCGAGGAGGCCGGCATCACCTCGAAGAACGTCGACGAGATGCTGAAGAGCGACAATCCCTCGATCAAGCGCATCCTCGGCGTCACCCCCGGCATGGGCAAGGCGCTCGGAGTCGACGAGAAGTGGGTCTACAACATCGTCAAACAGGTCGGTAATTACGGCGAGAGCTTCGAGCGCAATGTCGGCTCGGGCTCATTGCTGAAGATTCCGCGCGGCCAGAACGCGCTGTGGACCCAGGGCGGCCTGCAGTACGCGCCGCCGATCCGCTAGGACGGGCAAAGTCCGGTCGCGTTGCCGAAGGCCTCTGCGTTTGAAAAGCTCCCATCGAGACGACGGGGAATTTTCCTTGTTGATCCGTTCAAAGCTTCAGCGCGCATCCTCGCGGATCATCGCCGCGCCCTTTTCGCCGATCATGATGGTGGGCGCGTTGGTGTTGCCGGTCGTCAGGGTCGGCATCACCGAGGCGTCGATGACCCGGAGGCCCTGGATGCCGTGCACGCGCAGGCGCGAATCGACGACGGCGCGCGGATCCTCGCCCATCCGGCAGGTGCCGACCGGGTGGTAGAGCGTGTTGCCGGCGCGGCGGGCATAGGCCAGCAGGTCGGCATCGGTCTTCACATCGGGACCGGGCTGGATCTCGCCCTCGCTGTGCTGGGTGAGCGCAGGCGCGGCGAAGATGCGGCGGGTATGTCGAAAGCCGCCCAGCAAGGCCAGCTCGTCGGTATGTGTGCTGAGATAGTTCGGCTTGATGTGCGGGCGCGCGAAGGGATCTGACGAGGCCGCCATGATGGTGCCGCGGCTGTCGGGTTTCACGACGCAGACGACGCAGCTCATGCCCGGCTGTTCGTCGAGCTGGCCGAACTTGATCGGATGCGAGCTGCCGGGTGTGAACAGCAACTGCAGGTCGGGCGAGGCGAGGCCCTCGCGGCTGTCGCAGAAGACCTGTGCCGTCGTCACGCCGAAGGTGAGCGCGCCACGGCCGGTGAAGGCGAAGCGCAGGATCTCCGGCAGCACGCGCGGGAAGCGCGAGACCTCGTTGACGGTCTCGGCGCCCTTCACGCGATGCACGACGCGCACGACATAGTGGTCGATCAGGTTGGCGCCGACGCCGGGCAGGTCGTGCACCACCGGGATGCCGAGCGATTGTAGATGCGCCGCCGGCCCGATGCCGGAAATCTGCAGGATATGCGGTGAGTTGACGGCGCCGCCCGCGACGATGACCTCGCGGTTGGCCCGCACCTCGGTGAGCTTGCCGCCGCGCTGGAAGGTGACGCCGACGCAGCGCTTGCCCTCGAACATGAGTTTACCGCCCTGGGCATCGGTCTCGACGCGCAGGTTCGGGCGGGCGCGCGCTTCACGGAGATAGGTCTGGGCCGTCGAGCCGCGCCAGCGGCCGCGTCGGGTCATCTGCGAATAGCCGACCCCCTGTCGCGTCTTGCCGTTGAGGTCGGGATTGAACGGCATGCCGGCCTGCTGCGCGCCTTCGACGAAGCGGTGGGTGAGAGGCAGGATGGTACGATAGTCCTCGACCTTGAGCGGGCCGTCCTGGCCGCGCACCTCCTTGTCGCCACCTTGTACGTACTGCTCGGACTTCATGAAGTAGGGCAGCACGTCGTCGTAGCTCCAACCGCGGCAGCCCATCTGCGCCCAGTTGTCGAAGTCGGCCGGCGCACCGCGCACATAGAGCATGCCGTTGATCGAGCTCGAACCGCCCAGCGTTCGTCCGCGCGGCCACTCGATGCGGCGATCGCCCGAACCCTTCTCCGGCTCGGTCGTGTAGTTCCAGTTCACCAGCGGGTTGCGGATCAGCGAGCGGATGCCGGCCGGGATGTGGATCATCGGGTGCCAGTCGCTGGGGCCGGCCTCGAGCAGGATCACCGACGCGCCGGTCTCGCTGAGGCGCGCCGCAACGGTGCAGCCCGCCGATCCCGCGCCGACGACGACATAATCCGCCTGCATGTTTCTCTCCCTTTCAGAGCGTGCCGGATCGCTTTTCGCGCGGCACGAAATAGTCGGTCGGTGCGAGTTCCGGGTCTTCCTGAGCGTGCATGTTCCGTACGTGCGTCTCGACGTCTTCGCGGAACAGCGCATGCGAGATCGATTGCACGAGGCGCGTCGAGCCGACGAAAAGTCCGGGAATGTCACCGGCCAGCGCGCCATGACTGAGGATGCTGCCCCAGTTGAACAGATGGATGTCGCCCAAGAGTGGCGTCCGGCCCGGCACCTTCTCCATCAGCTCGAAGCCGGGGCCAAGATAGGGATAGCGTGCGGCTTCCGCGTTGGTCTGTGCCTCGACAGGCGTGCGCCGGTCGGCCCACAAGGTGACATTGTCGGCAAACGAAGCGAGTTCCGGCCGCCGCGCCAGATCGATGTCGAAGCCGGTGCCGATCAGCACGGCATCGAAGCGCTCGGTGGCCTTGGCCGTCTTGACGGTGACGCCGTCGGCGTCGATGACCATGTCCAGCCAGGGCTCGGCGAAGCGGAAGGCGAAGCCCGGCAGCTTCTGTGCCCGCAGCACGGATTCATGAGGCGGCGGCGAGCCGGCGGCCAGCATGTAGGTGTAGATCTTCCAGCGCCAGTCGTCGTCCAGCATGCCCTGGCCGCGCTGGAAACCGGGAAAGGACACGCCCTTCGACTTGTTGACCTGCGGCAGGTGCGGTCGCCGTGCGTAGCAGATCGCCTCGCGCGCGCCGGCTTCCAGCGCCGTGCAGGCATTGTCGATCGCCGTCGCGAGCACGCCCAGGATGCCGAGGCGCTTGCCCTTGAGCTTGGTGAAATCGATCTCTTCCAGGGTGTGATAGACGCGGGTTTCGCGAGAAGGATCTTGCGGATCGAACGACGGGAGAGACGGCCAGCGGAAGCCGCCCGATCCGTCGCGGCCATTGGCCAGCACGATCTTGCGCACGAGAATGGTCTCGCCCGTCGACAGGCTCGCCTGCAGGAAGTCGCCGGCGGCCTCGACCTTGAGCAGCGACACGCCGTTCTCGACCTTCAGGTCGACGACCTTTCGGACCCACAGGAGATAGGAGAGCCAGTCCAGGCGCGGGATCTTGTAGAGCTTTTCCCAGCCATCGGCGCCGTGCTGGGCCTCGTACCAGGCGCGGAAGGTGAGGGACGGCACGCCGAGATCGGGACCGGTGAGGTGCTTGGGCGAGCGCAGGGTCGGCATGCGCGCCGTCGTATTCCACGGCCCTTCCTGGCCGTGGCGATTGCGCTCGATCACGCGGATGTTGCGGATGCCTTCGCGCAGCAGGCCCCAGCCGACGGTTTGGCCGCACATGCCGGCGCCGACAATCAGGACGTCGAGGACGGGCTTTCCGTCAGGGCCGGTTCTGTCCGGCACCCAGTTGGCCGGCGGATAGTTCAACCGCGCCAGATCGTGGCGCGCAACTTTCTCCAGTTCGTCCAGTCCCGCCGAATGCCGCTCGACAATTCCATCCATGCCGTGCTTCCGACCCTCCACACATTTCCTTAGCAGGGCCGCCCCGATGATTGAACTGCCGTGCCTCTGCGGCCTGTCGTATCACGGGGAGGAATTGGACGGCCGTCGGCGCCAACTCCGGATGCCACTGGCGCCTCAGCCCCGGTACTATCCAGGCTGATCGCCGATCCGGACGGCGACGAACGCCCGGCCGGAGCATGGAAAGTGAAAGGGAGAGTATGGGATGCGCGGACGTCAGGTTCTGTTGGAGACACTGATCAATCATGGAGTCGACCGGATCTTCGGCAACCCCGGGACGACCGAAAGCCCGCTGCTCGATTCGCTGCCCGACTATCCGCAGCTCGACTACATCGTCCACCTCCACGAGGGCGTCGCTACCGGTGCGGCCAACTTCTACGCCCAGGCCAGCGGCAAGACAGCCTTCGTGAACCTCCATGTGGCGCCGGGCCTCGGCAACGCGATCGGCGCGATCTACAGCGCGCTGAAGAACAACTCGCCGATGGTGGTGACGGCCGGCCAGCAGGACACGCGCATGCGCCTGCGCGATCCCGTGCTTGGCCATGACCTCGCGTCGATCGCGGCACCCGTGACGAAGTGGAGCGTGCAGGTCGAGCGCGCCGACGAGTTGGGGCCGATCCTCCAGCGCGCCTTCAAGATCGCCAACGAAGCGCCGGCTGGTCCGGTCTTCGTTGCCCTGCCGATCGACGTGATGGAGCAGGAGACCGCCATCCCGCCTGGTAAGCCCGGACATTCCTACACCGCGACCCGTCCCGATCCGGCCGGTATTGCTGCAATGGCGAAGCTGCTGGCGGCCTCGAAGAATCCGGCTATCGTGGCCGGTGACGAGGTTGCCCGCGCCGGTGCGGACAAGACACTGGTCAAGCTCGTCGAGAAGATCGGCGCCCAAGTGTGGTTCGAGGGATTGCGCGGGCAGAACTCCTTCCCGACCGATCATCCGGCCTATCGCGGCACGCTGGCCTTCGATGCGCCGGGCGTGGCCAAGCAGCTGGCCGACAACGATCTCGTTCTGATGGTGGGCGGGCCGTTCTTCGAAGAAGTCTGGTACGCCCCGGGCTCGCCTTTCGCCGCCGGCACCAAGCTGCTTCAGATCGAGGCGGGCCCCTCGCGGCTCGCCTACAATTTCGCGCTCGATGCCGGTGTGGTGGCCGATGCGGGTGCGGCGCTCGAAGCGCTCGATACGGCGCTGACCGGCGTCGATGCGGCCGCCGCGGCGAAGCGCAACGAGGCGATGAAAGCGCGCAAAGCGGACGACGATGCCGCGCAGAAGGCGCGGGTGGAAAAGGCCTGGTCGCGCACCCCGACCTCAATGGCCCGCGCCATGGCCGAGATCCGCGCCGGCTCGCCGAAGGATGTCGTCGTGGTCGACGAGACGATCACCGCCAACCTCGACCTCTTCAAGACCTTCACCTTCAAGGGACCTGGCGACTACTATAGCGGTCGCGGCGGCGGCATCGGTCAGGGGCTGGCCGGCGCCATCGGCGTGGCGGTCGCGCAGACCAAGCGCCCGATCCTCTGCGTGTCGGGCGACGGCTCGTCGATGTACTCGATCCAGGCGCTGTGGACCGCGGCGCATCACGAACTGCCGATCGTGTTCATCATCCTGGCGAACCGGGAGTACCGCGTGCTCAAGCACAATATCGACGCCTATCGCACGCGCTTCGACGTGAAGTCGAACAAGCCCTACATGCACATGGACCTGACCGGCCCGACCATGGGCTTCGTCGACCTCGCCAAGGGCATGGGCGTCGCCGGCACCTACGTCGCCAAGGCCGACGACATCAAGGCGGCCGTCGAAGCTGCCTTCAAGTCCGGCAAGCCGCACCTCGTCGAGATCGAGATCGAGGGGAAGCGGTAGGGCGCTACCTGAGGTCCTTCATGAGCCGCATGTGAGCGCCGTGAGGGTCGGAAAGGGGAAGTCGCCAGGAGCAGTATCCCAACGAAACACCCGAGCAGAGGCTTGCAAGTTCGGAGTCGAAATCTTTCGTCGCGATCAGGTGGCCCGGCCAGAACGCGGGCCGGAACACCGTCGTGTCGGCAGGTATTCGACTCTCGATCAGCGTGATTGACTTGGCACGCTGCCAGCGCGGGCACGAGACGTACTTCGCCCCATCGACGTTCGCGAACTCCGATGCCAGCTCGGATGTGAGGTGGAGCGAGGTAAGATCCTGTTCGAAGGGAACGAGGTCCTCGTTCAAGCCGACATAGCCACGATTGGCCATGGATCTCGTAAGATCGATGCAGTCGATCGTGCGCAGAATTTTCACCGCGAAGTAGGCTTCGCGCGGTGACCTTCCATCGTCGTGGCGGACGTCGACCCGAACGACTTCCGCCTCGCCCCCAGCGATCCTTACTAGGAAATTCCTTATCGTCTCTGAAGCGATGAAGAAATCGTCGTAGTGGTAGACGTTCTGGACAATCTCCTGGCCGTCCATTTCCGGCAGAGGATGGGACATCCGCCGGAAGGTGAACTTCATCTCGGCAACCCACCGAGGCAGTCTGCTCGGTGCACATTCGTCCTGCGCCCCGACCATGCGTATGTCGGGGCGGGGGCCGACCGGGCCCGAGGCCTTGAGGGTGTTGCCGTAGGACGACGGTATCAGGAGCTGGAAGTCCCTCGCTGGCCCAAGGCCCAGCTCCCGCCAGTTCACTTCTGAAACGCCCTGACCTTCGCCTGGTGCGCACGGGCAGCGCCGGTCAGCATCGGCAGGTCGTTGCCTGAGAGCATGAACTTCATGCCCTTGTCGGTGTAGAGCTTGAGCAGCTCCTCGGTATAGGCGCCGCCCATGCCGGGCCACTTGCCGTGCTTCGCGCAAGCGGCGACGACCTTGTCGACGGCGGCCTGGACCTTCGGATTGCCGGTGTCGCCCGGGATGCCCATTTCCATCGAGAGGTCGCTCGACCCAACGAGCAGACAGTCGATGCCCGGGACCGCGGCGATCGCCTCGGCATTCTCGACCGCCTTCGGCGTCTCGATCATCACGACGATCAGCGTGTTCTCGTCCGACTTGGTCGTCATCTCGCCGAGCGGCATCGGTTCGTAGTCGAACTGGGCCTGGCCGCCGCCCACCGAGCGGTGGCCGCGTGGCGGATAGCGCAATTTGTCGGCGATCTCCTTCGCCTCCTCCGGCGTGTCGACATGCGGGACGACGATGCCCAAGGCTCCGCCGTCGAGTACCCTCGTCGCCATGGTGAGTTCGCCATACGGCACACGCACGATCGGCGCGATTCCGGAATCCTGCGCGGCGATGGCGATCTCGCAGGCCGTCTCGATCGACATCGATCCGTGTTCAAGGTCGATGAACAGCCAATCGAAGCCCGCCGCCTTCATCACTTTCACGATGTCGACGTTGCGGACCAGCCGGATGCCGATGCCGATCGACAGCTCGTTCTTCTTCAGGCGCGCCTTGGCGGCATTGACTGCGAACGCCATTCTCTTCTCCATGGATGCGTTGTTGCCCGGAGGAGGCTATTCGCCATGACCTTCAAAGTCGAACGGATCGACCATGTCGTACTGCGCGTGCGGGATCTGGCCGGGATGGTGCGCTTCTACGAACAGGCGCTGGGCTTTCGCGAGGAGCGGCGTATCGACACGCTCCAACTCGTACAGATGCGAGCGGGCGCTTCGATGCTCGACCTCGTTGCCAACAATGAGCAGGTGACGGCGCGAAACATGGACCATTTGTGCTTCCGCATTGAGCAATTCGATCGTGACGCCATCGTCATGCGGCTCGCGCCGCTCGGGATATCGGTCGGCGAAACGGTTCAGCGCTACGGCGCGGAAGGCACAGGCCCCTCGGTCTATTTCCATGATCCGGAAGGGAACCAGATAGAACTCAAAGGTCCGGCGCTTTAAGGCTTGGCCAACTCACATGATGTGATAGCCTGCCGGGCAACGGGGAAGAACAAACACGCCAACGAGCGTGACTCTGGGAGGATGAAAATGCGAAATCGCCTGGCAACCATTGCCGGCGGCCTCGTGGCCGCCGTCGTCTTATCTGCTCCTGCCTTTGCCCAGAAGCAGGGCGGGACGCTCCGCGTGTCTCATCGTGACAATCCGCCGAGTGCCTCGATTCACGAGGAAGCGACGATCTCGACGAACATGCCGTTCATGTCCGTCTTCAACAATCTTGTGATGTTCGACCCGAAGGAGAAGATCAACAGTCCCGAGAAGATCGTGCCGGAGCTCGCCGAGAGTTGGTCGTGGAACGATGACAAGACGAAGCTCACCTTCAAGCTGCGCAGCGGCGTGAAGTGGCACGACGGCAAGCCCTTCTCGTCCAAGGACGTGAAGTGCACGTGGGACGCCCTGCGCGGGGCTGACGACAAGCAGGAGATGATCCGCAAGAACCCGCGCAAGGTCTGGTACAAAAACCTGAAGGACGTCGCGACCAACGGCGACAACGAGGTGACCTTCACGCTCGAGCGCCAGCAGCCCTCGTTCCTGTCGATGCTGGCGGCGGGCTATTCGCCGGTCTATCCGTGCCATGTCGATTCGCGGGCGATGCGTTCGAAGCCGATCGGCACCGGCCCGTTCAAGGTTGCCGAGTTCAAGCGCAACGAGGCCATCAAGCTGGTTCGCAATCCCGACTATTGGAAGAAGGGGCGGCCCTACCTCGATGCCATCGAGTTCAAGATCGTGCCGAACCGCAGTACCCGCGTGCTGGGCTTCGTCGCCGGCGAGTATGATCTCACCTTCGATTCCGACATCACCTTCCCCCTTCTTAAGGACGTGAAGGAGCAGAAGAAGGATGCGATCTGCGAGGCGCGTCCGACCAACGTGCACACCAACCTGCTGGTCAATCGCGACGCCCCTCCGTTCGACAATCCCAAGCTGCGTGAGGCGCTCGTCTATTCGCTCGACCGCAAGCCGTTCAGCGACATCCTCACCCAGGGGAACGACCTGCGCGGTGCGACCATGCTGCCGCCGCCGGCCGGCGTCTGGGGCATGACGCAGGACGAACTCGAGAAGCTTCCCGGCTTCGGACCCGACACTGACAAGAACCGCGAGATCGCCCGCGGGATCATGAAGGAGCTGGGCTACGGGCCGGACAAGCCGCTGAAGATCAAGGTGGCGACGCGCAACATCGCCATCTATCGCGACCCGGCCGTCATCCTGATCGATCAGCTGAAGCAGATCTACATCGATGCCGAGCTCGAGCCGATCGACACGACGATCTGGTACAACAAGATCCAGCAGAAGAACTATCAGGTCGGTCTCAACCTGACCGGCGCCGGCCTCGACGATCCTGACGGCGTGTTCTACGAAAACTTCTACAGCACGTCGGACCGCAACTACACGGCGTACAAGAATCCCGAGATCGACAAGATGATCGACGAGCAGTCCGCCGAGACTGACGTGAACAAGCGCAAGGCCATGGTGACGAAGATCGAGCAGGCCCTGCTCAAGGACGCGGCGCGTCCGCCGATCTCGCATGGCGTCGCGAACACCTGCTGGGCGCCGGCCGTGAAGAACCTCGTGCTGCAGCACAACAGCATCTACAACGGCTGGCGTCTCGAAGACGTCTGGCTCGACAAGTAACGCCTGAGCGTAAGGAGGCACGACGAGGATGGGAGCGTATCTTACCCGCCGCGTACTGTTGATGGTTCTGACTCTCTTCGGGATGTCGGTGCTCATCTTCGTCATGCTGCGCCTGGTGCCCGGAAACATCGCCGACATCCTGGTGGATTCGGCGGGCATCGCCGATCCCAAGGAGAAGGCCAAGATCGCGGCCGAGCTTGGCCTCGACCGGCCGATCTTCGATCAATACCTGCAGTGGATCGGCGGTCTGGTGCGCGGCGACCTGGGCTTCGCCTACGTGTCGGAGCGACCCGCCCTCGAGGAGATCGCGCCACGCATCCCGATCAGCGCCAAGCTGGCGGGCTTGGCGCTGTTCTTCTCGGTCATCCTCGGCGTGCCGCTCGGCGTCATCAGCGCCGTGAGACAGAATTCGGCAATCGACTATCTGCTGCGCATCATCAGCCTGAGCGGCCTGTCGCTTCCGTCCTTCTGGCTCGGCCTGCTGATCCTCATGGCGTCGGTCCAGTGGTTCGGCATGATCCCGATCTATACGAACGAGCCGCGAGGTTTCATCGACGAGTTACTGTTGCTCAGTATTCCGGCGGCCGCCGTCGGATTCCGAAGTTCGGCGTTGATCATGCGTCTGACGAGATCCTCCATGCTCGAGGTGCTGCGGCAGGACTATATCCGGACGGCGCGCTCCAAGGGCGCGTCGCAGACCACGGTCAACTACGAGCATGCGCTGCGCAACGCGCTGCTGCCGGTCGTCACCATCATCGGCATCGAGGCAGCGTTCCTCGTCGGCGGCCTGATCGTGACGGAGACGGTGTTCAACATCCCGGGCGTGGCACGCTTTCTCGTCGAGGCCATCCTGTGGCGCGACTATCCGATCGTGCAGAACCTGGTGATGCTCATCGCCTTTTGCGTGGTCGTCGTTAATTTCCTGGTCGACATGGCCTACATGGCGCTCGACCCTCGCATCAAGTACGCGGACTGAGGGCACCCATGGCTGTCATCGACCATGATGCCGCGCTGGCCAAGGCCGGCGCCAACGTAACGGGCTTCTGGAGCCAGGCTGGCTTCCTCGCCCGGCGCTATCCGCTCGGCGCGGTGGGCGCACTCCTCGTGCTGCTCTTCGTGGTGACGGCGCTGTTCGCCAACGTCATCGCGCCGCACGATCCGCTGTCGACCAACTCGCGCGCCTCGCTGGCCGCACCGGGCGGCACCTACTGGTTGGGCGCCGACTTCATGGGCCGCGACATGTTCAGCCGCATCGTCTACGGCGCGCGCATCTCGCTCGCCGTGGCCGTCGGCGCCACCCTGCTGGGCGGCATCCTGGGTGTGCTGATCGGCCTGCTGTCCGGCTTCGTCGGTGGCTGGATCGATCTCGCGACCCAGCGCGTGATGGACATCATGCAGTCGCTGCCGCTGCTGGTGATGGCCCTGGTCATGGCGGCGTCACTCGGGCCGTCGCTGGAGAACACGATCATCGCGATTGCGATCCCGCTGGTGCCCAGCGTGGCGCGCGTCGTGCGGTCGAGCACCCTGTCGCTGCGCGAGCAGCCCTTCGTCGAGGCCGCCCGGGCCATCGGCATGGGGGAAATGCGCATCGCCCTCCGGCATGTCCTGCCCAACACGCTGGCGCCGCTGATCGTCCTCGGCACCGCCCAGCTCGGCTCGGCGATCCTGACCGAGGCGTCGCTTTCCTTCCTCGGCCTCGGCATTCCCGAGCCCTATCCGTCATGGGGCCGCATGCTCTCGGAATCGGCGGCGGAGTATGTCCGCACGGCGCCGTGGCTCGTGATCTTCCCCGGTGTCGCCATCAGCCTCACGGTGTTCGGCACCAACCTGCTGGGCGACGCCCTGCGCGACATCCTCGACCCGAGACAGCGTACATGAGTTCTCTTTTGGAAGTGTCGGATCTCGGCACGTGGTTCTACACGCGCCAGGGAATCGTCAAGGCGGTCGACGGCGTCGACTTCGAGGTTGCCGCCGGTGAAACCCTGGCCATCGTCGGTGAATCCGGCTGCGGCAAGAGCATGACCGCGCTCTCGCTGATGCGGCTGATCCCGGATCCGCCGGGACGCATCGTGTCCGGCTCGATCAAGCTCGCCGGCCGCGACTTGCTCAAGATCTCCGAGGAGGAGATGCGCGACGTGCGCGGCAACGAGATCTCGATGATCTTCCAGGAGCCGATGACGTCGCTCAACCCGGTGATGACGATCGGCAAGCAGATTTCCGAAGCGCTGATCCTGCACCGCGACATGGACCGCAAGCAGGCGATGAAGCGGGCGATCGAGATGCTGGACCTGGTCCGCATCCCCGAGCCGACGCAGCGCGCCAAGGAATATCCGCACCAGCTGTCGGGCGGCATGCGCCAGCGCGCGATGATCGCCATGGCGCTGGCCTGCAATCCCAAGGTGCTGATCGCCGACGAGCCGACGACCGCGCTCGACGTCACCATCCAGGCGCAGATCCTGGAGCTGATCGTCGAGTTGCAGCGCGAGTTCAGCGCGGCGGTCCTCCTGATTACGCACGATCTCGGAGTCGTGGCCGAGACCGCGCACCGGGTCATCGTCATGTATGCCGGCCGCAAGGTCGAGGAAGCGACCGTGGGCGAGCTGTTCGCCAGGCCGCTTCACCCCTACACGGTGGGTCTGATGAACTCGATCCCGCGTCTCGACCTGATGCGCGGGCAGACCGATCGCACCAACGAACGTCTGCAGGAAATTCCCGGCATCGTGCCACCGCTGTTCGACCTGCCACCCGGGTGCGCCTTCGCGCCCCGCTGCAGCAGGGCGGACGACAAGTGTCGCAGCGAACGTCCGGCCTATGAGGAGAAGCAGCCCGGTCACTGGGCCGCCTGCTGGCACACACATGGTTAGCGCAAATCCCCCCGTCATCGAGGTCAAGGACCTCAAGAAGCACTTCCCGGTAAAGAAGGGCCTGCTGCGCCGCACGGTCGGCCAGGTCTATGCCGTGGATGGCGTCACCTTCACCGTGCGCGCCGGCGAGACGCTCGGTCTGGTGGGCGAGTCGGGCTGCGGCAAGACCACGGCGGGCCGTGCCGCCATGCGTCTGGTCGAGCCGACATCGGGGTCGATCAAGGTCGAGGGCCGGGAGATCATGGGCCTGTCGAAGGCCGATCTGCGGCCCTACCGGCGGGAGATGCAGATCATCTTCCAGGACCCGTTCTCGTCCCTCAACCCGCGCATGACGGCAGGCGACATCGTGGGCGAGCCGCTGCTGGTCCATGGGGTCGCCAACGCCAAGGAGCGCCAGGAGCAGGTGTCCGCGCTGTTTGCCCGGGTCGGCCTGCGCCCGGCGCAGATGAAGAACTATCCGCACCAGTTCTCGGGCGGCCAGCGACAGCGCATCGGCATCGCCCGCGCCCTGGCACTCGGGCCGAAGCTGATCGTGGGCGACGAGCCAGTCTCGGCGCTCGACGTTTCGATCCAGGCGCAGGTCATCAACCTCCTGATGGAGCTGCAGGCGGAGCGCCGGCTCTCCTACCTGTTCATCTCGCACAACCTGGCGGTGGTGGAGCATATCAGCCACCAGATCGCGGTCATGTATCTCGGCCGCATCGTCGAATATGCCGACACGCGAGCGATCTTCACCAATGCCCAGCACCCCTATACGGAGGCCCTGCTGGCCGCCGTGCCGGTGCCGGATCCCGCGATCAAGCGGAAGAAGATCGTACTCCAGGGCGACGTGCCCAGCCCGGTGAAGCCGCCGTCGGGCTGCCATTTCCACACGCGCTGCCCGTATGCCGTGGAACGCTGCAAGGTGGAGTCGCCACCGCTGCGCGAAATCGCACCGGGGCATCACGTTTCCTGCCATCTGCGCTAGACTGTCTCCCGAAAAGGGAGACAGAAACGCCATGGCCAATTGGGACTACATCATCGTGGGCGGCGGGTCCGCCGGTTGCGTGCTGGCCAACCGCCTGACCGAGGATGCCAACGTCAAGGTCCTGCTGCTGGAAGCCGGGCCGCGCGACAAGTCGATGTGGATCGACATTCCGGCCGGCTTCACCCGACTGCTGAACCACGACAAGTTCAACTGGAACTTCCAGATGGAGCCGGAAGAGGGCATGGCCGGGCGTAGCATACCTTGCCCGCGCGGCCGCACGCTGGGAGGCTCGAGTTCGATCAACGGCATGCTCTACGTGCGCGGCCAGCCGCTCGACTACGACACGTGGGGGCAGTTCGGCAACCGCGGCTGGTCCTATTCGCAGGTCCTGCCCTACTTCAAGAAGTCGGAGAATTACCAGCCGGGCGGCGACGACAGCCGCGGCCGCGGCGGCCCGCTGAACGTGGCGCAGATGTGCGACACCCACGAGCTGTGCGATGCCTTCATCGATGCGGCCGAAGCGAGCGGTTACCCGAAGAACGCCGACTACAACAACGGCAACCAGGAAGGCTTCGGCTACTTCCAGGTGACGATGAAGAACGGCAAGCGCCAGTCGACGGCGCGCGCCTTCCTCGATCCCATCCGCTCGCGCCCCAACCTCACCATCGAGACCGACGCGCTGGTCAACAAGCTGATCCTCGAGGGCAAGCGCTGCGTCGGCGTCTCCTACAGCGTGCACGGCCAGGCGAAGGAGGCCCGTTGCGGGCGCGAGGTCATCGTCTCGTGCGGCGCGGTGCAGTCGCCCGGCGTGCTGGAGCATTCGGGCATCGGCCAGCCGGAGCTTCTGCGCAGCCACGGCATCGAGGTGAAGCACGAGCTGAAGGGTGTCGGCGAGAATTATGGCGACCACTTCGCGCCGCGCATGAACTGGAGGGTGAAGCTGCCGATCACGCTGAACGAGCGCACGCGCGGCATCAACCTCATGAAGGAAGTCGTGCGCTACTACACGACGGGCCGCGGTGCGCTCGCACTCACCGCCGGCGTCGTCTACGGCTTCGTGCGCACGCGGCCGGGCCTCGAATCGCCCGACATGCAGTTCCACATGGCGCATGCCAGCTACGATACGGCGCAGAAGCGCGATCTCGAGCGCGAGCCCGGCATGACGGTGGTCATCGGCCAGTGCCGGCCCGACTCGCGCGGTTCGATCCACATCAAGTCGGCGATCCCGGGCAGCGCGCCGGCCATCCGGCCGAACTTCCTGTCGGCCCAGATCGACCGCGACGCGACGGTCGCCGGCATGCAGATCGCCCGCAAGATCGTCTCGCATCCGTCGATGTCGAAGTACATCGCCTTCGAGAACAATCCCGGCGACAAGGTGCAGAGCTACGACGAGTGGCTGAGCTTCGCCCGCGGCAACGGCCAGACGACCTATCACGTCATCGGGACCTGCAAGATGGGCTCGGATCCGATGGCCGTGGTCGACGACCGGCTGCGGGTCCACGGGATCGCCGGGCTGCGGGTGATCGACGCCTCGATCATGCCGACCGTGCCCTCGGGCAACACCAATGCGCCCACGATCATGGTTGCCGAGAAGGGCGCGGACATGATCAAAGAGGATGCCAAGGCGGGCCTCAAGGCCGCCGCCTGAGGCTGAAATGGGGGACTTGATGAAGCCTGTGAGGTCCATTCTCGCCGTGCTGGCGATCGGCGGCCTGGTGGCGGCCTGTCACGGCTACGATCCGAAGACCGAGTCGAAGCGCGACATGCTGGCCGATTCGGGCTTCAAGGTCGTCTCGCTGAAGACGCCCGGCCAGACGGCCTCGTTCAAGAAGCTGCCGCCGCACAAGCTCGTTCGCAAGACATGGCAGGGCAAGCCGGTGTGGGTCTACGCCGACCCGACGATGTGCGGCTGCCTCTACATGGGCACGCAGGACAACTACAACGCCTACATCAAGGAGGCGTCGAAGCAGATGATCTCCACGGCAATGAGGGCCAACTACCAGGACGATCCCTACAGCCCGACCGGCATGGACAATGCCGTCGACAGCGACTGGGATTGGGGCGAGTGGGGCAATCCGGGTTACTACGGCCTGCCCTACTGAGGACGGCCTGACATCGAAACGCCCGGCAGAGCGATCCGCCGGGCGTTTTTCTTTGGACGAAGGGCCGAGGAGCTACTTCGGCTGTGTCGCCGGCACGCCCAGCGAGAGCATCAGGCGATTGGCCCAGTTGAAGAACGAGGCCGCGCCGATCAGGTCGGCAATGGCCGCATCGTCGAGGCCGACGGCGCGCAAGCGCTCGACATGGTCCTTGCCGAAGGTCATCGGCAGGGCCGTGAGTGCCACCGATGCAGCGACGATCGCCTCCCAGCGTTCGTCGAGCCTGGCCTCGACGCCTTCGTCGAGCAGGCGCTGCACGTCGTCGACCCGCTTGGAGTAGGTCGCGGCAAAGCGCGCATGCACCGAGGCGCAATAGATGCAGCCGTTCAGGCGAGACGTCGCCGCCGCCGCGAGCTCGCGCTCGGCCCGCGGCAGGCCGGCCTCGGGATTGTAGAAGATGTCCTTGTCGGTCCGCGTGCGCGCTTCCAGCACATCGGGATCGCGCGCCAGCAGCCGGAAGTAGGGCGACTTGACGCGCGCCGCATCGACCAGGCTCTTGATGTGGTGCTCGGTCATGTCGGCTTCCGCCATCGGCTCGAGCCAGGGCAGCCAGTCGAGCATGTCGCGGGTGAAGACGACCGGCTCGGTGTGCGGCGGCGGCGTCAGGGTCTTGTCGGTGCTCATAGGGTGCTCGCGAGGACGCCCAGGCCGGCCACGACCCGGATCTGGTAGGACAGGAAGGAGACGAGCTGGGAGACCGTCACGATGTCGTCGGTCGACCAACCGGCATCGAGTAGCGACTGCAGCGATGCGGCCGACGCGTCGCGCGGATGGAACACCAGCATGTGCGTATGCTCGAAGGCGGCGGCGAGGCGCGGACCCAGTGCTGCGCGTCCGGCGTCGCTCACCTTCCAGGTCGGACCCGGTGTGTCCTCGACCGAAAGCGGCCCTTTGGGAAAATGACCGTAAGGACCCTTGGTCTTCGCGGCTGCAACTTCAGCGGCGACGCCGCTGCGCAGATTGGCGGGCAGCTTGGCCGCATAGAAGG
Organism: Reyranella sp.; assembly: GCF_052439685.1. Lineage (GTDB taxonomy): Bacteria > Pseudomonadota > Alphaproteobacteria > Reyranellales > Reyranellaceae > Reyranella. The sequence goes on along the minus strand of NZ_JBQVQG010000001.1, from coordinate 54,494 downwards.
CATCCGTCTTCGGCTCGCCGTGCAAGCCCGCGACGAACGACGCGATGGCGTGGCGCTCGTCGCTGGTGACGCCGCCCAGCTCCTTTGGCTCGAACAGCGAAGTGAAGCTCGCCTGCGCGTGCTTGCGCGCTTCGATGCGCTGGGCGCGTATCGCGTCCAGCTTGGAGCCGGGTGCGATACCCACCAGGCTGTCGATCACGTCTGTCATGCGACTTGTCTCGTCCCCGCTTTGATTTCCGGCGCCCAGCCCAATGCAGGCGCGACCTTTTCGGCGAACAGTTCGATCGACCGAAGGATATACGGGTGCGGCGGATCGATCGAGTGAACCTGCATCGTGAGGTCGGTCGAGCGTTGCAGGGTCGAGTCGGCCTGCAGCGAGGCGATCACGTCGTCCGGCGTGCCGATGTGAACGTCCATGGCCCTGATCAGGTCGCCGACCAGGCTGCCCGAGGTGAAGTTTCCGGTGGCCGCCAACCGGTGGCGCAGGCGGGACAGGCCGATTTCAGCCAGCCGCATCGCTTCGTTGCGGTCGTCCGCCACGAAGATGGTGCGCGAGGCGAGGATGCGCGGTTCCACCCCCTTGGGCAGTGCCTCCAGATAGGCGTCCAGCATCGGATTCTGGATATCGGCCAGCGAAGCCTGCGGCGCTTCGAGAGGGCGCGGCTGGGTGCGCGACAGCATCAGCCCGTCACCCGCCAGGCCGGCGCGCCGCGCGCCCGGCACGGTGAAGGTCGCCTGCCAGATGCGATCGACCAGAGTCGGGTTCGGCGGATAGAGCTTGTCGCCGCCGGGCAGCGGGCCACCTGACCAGGCGGCCCTCAGCAGGGCGAGGTTGTGATCGAACAGCGCATGCCGCTGGTCGCTTTCGAGGCCGAAGGCGGTGAAAGCCGTCATGTTGCCGCCCGGTCCGACGCCGACTTCGAGGCGTCCGCCGCTCATCAGGTCGGTGACGACGGCATCCTCGGCGACGCGGATCGGCAGTTCCAGCGGCAGGGTAACGATGCCGGTACCAAGTCGGATGCGCGACGTATGGGCCGCCGCATGGGCCAGGAAGACGAAGGGGGCCGGCAGGCCGCCTTCGCCCTCGTGGAAATGGTGCTGGGCGATCCAGGCCGAATCGAAGCCGCATTTCTCGGCCTGCACGATCTGCTCCGTCGCGAGACGGTAGCGTTCGGCGGCGTCGACCTGGTCGAGCAGGCGGGTGAAGAAGCCGAGGCGCTTGATCGGAAACGTGGTCATGGGCTCAACCTTGGAGGATTTTCGGACGGGACGGCAAGGACGGGCACACCGGGCACCGGCAGGCTGCGGCCGGGAATCGCGTCGATCAGCTCGCGCGTATAGGCGCTGTCGGGCCGGCCGAAGACGGTTTCGATCGGGCCGCCGTCGACCTGCCGGCCCTTGTGCATCACCGAGACCGTGTCGGAGATCTGCCGCACGACGGCGAGATCGTGCGAGACGAACAGGTAGGTGAGGCCGAGCGTTTTTTGCAGCTCATCGAGCAGCGAGAGGATCTGGGCCTGCACGGTGACATCGAGCGCGGAAACCGCCTCGTCGAGCACCAGCACGCGCGGATCGAGGACGAGGGCGCGGGCGATGGCGACCCTCTGCCGCTGGCCGCCCGACAGTGCGCGCGGATGGCGTTCGAGGAAACTCTCCGAGAGTCCGACCCTGGCCAGCATGTCGCGCACCTTGCGGGCGCGATCCGCGGCGGGGATCGACTCGAAGTTCAGCAGCGGCTCCTCAACGATGCGGGCGATGGTCTGGCGCGGATCGAGCGAGCCGAAGGGGTTCTGGTAGACGAGCTGGATGTGCTTGCGGAACTGTCGCAGCTTCTCGCCCTTCAGGGTGGTGAGATCGACGCCGTCGACCAGGATGCGGCCCGCCGTGGGCTTGATGAAGCCGACGATGCTGCGGATCGCCGTGGTCTTGCCCGAGCCCGATTCGCCCACGATCGCGTGCGTCGTGCCGCGCCGGACCTTGAACGACACATTGTCGACGGCGCGGAACGACTTGGCCTCGCCACCGGTCACCGTGAAATCGTGCGTCAGTCCGGTGACCTCGATGGCGAAGTCCTGACTCTCGATCCCGGGCCGTGCCGGCCGCGGCTTGCCGAGCGATGGAGCGTCGGCCAGCAGGCGGCGCGTATAGGCGCTGCGCGGAGCGGCCAGCACTTCCTTGACGCCTCCCTGTTCCTGGATGCGCCCGTTCTGTAGCACCACCAGCCGGTCGGCCCGATCGGCGGCGACGCCGAGATCGTGGGTCACCAGCAGCACCGCCGTACCGCTCTCGCGGCGCAGCTCGTCGATCAGGTCGAGGATGCGCCGTTGCACCGTGACGTCGAGCGCGCTCGTCGGCTCGTCGGCCACGATCAGCGCTGGCTTCAGCGCCACGGCGATGGCGATCAGCACCCGCTGCTTCATGCCGCCGGAGAGCTCGTGCGGATACTGACGGGCGCGCATCTCGGCCGGAGTCAGGCCGACCCGCTCCAACAGCTCGATGACGCGCGCGTGGATCGCCCTGCGGTCGCCGCGCTTGTGGATCTGGAGGACTTCGGCGAGCTGTGAGCCGATCGTGCGCACCGGATTGAGCGAGCTGCCGGGATCCTGCGGGATCAGGCTGACGACGGCGCCGCGGATGGAATCCAGCCGCTTCTGCGACCAGTTCGTGATGTCGGTGCCGTTGAGGCGGATCGTGCCGCTCTCGACCCGGCCGTTACCAGCCAGCAGGCCGAGCGTCGCCTGGGCGGTCGTGGTTTTGCCGGAGCCGGATTCGCCCACCAGCGCCACGACCTCGCCGGGCGCGACGCTGAAGGAGACACCGTGCACGACCCGCTGCTCGCGGTCGCCCGTCTTGTAGGCAATCGCCAGATCGTCGACCTGGAGGATGGGGGTGACGGTCATGGCGCGGTCCTGCCCAGCGCTTTGCTGATGCGGTCGGCCGACAGCACGACCAGCACGACGACGAGGCCCGGCGCGGCGGTGAGCCACCAGGCGCGCGACAGGTAGTTGCGGCCCTCGGCGATCAGCAGGCCCCATTCCGGTGTCGGCGGCGGTGCGCCGTAGCCCAGGAAGCCCAGCGTCGAAATGGCGAGGATGGCCGAGCCGAACTGAAGCGCCGCCAGCGCGATCACCGACGTGAGCGAGTTGGGCAGGACGTGACGGTAGAGCACGGCCCAGAAGGTGCCGCCGCTGCCGTACGCCGCCTCGACATATTCGCTGCGCCGCACCCGCACGACTTCCGACCGCGCGAGGCGCGCGAAGCGGGCGATGGAGACGGCGCCGACCGCGATGGCGACATTGATGGTGCCGAAGCCCAGCAGGACGATGATGCTGAGCGAAAGCAAAAGCGACGGCACGGCGAGCATCGAATCGACCAGACGCATGATCACCGCGTCGATCCAGCCGCCGCGCGCGCCGGCGATCAGGCCGAGCAGGGTGCCGAGGATCAATCCCACGGTGACGGCGACGAAGGCGCCGGACAGCGAATGCCGCGCGCCGTAGACGATGCGGGCATAGACGTCGCGTCCCAGCCCGTCGGTGCCCAGCACGTGCTCGGCGCTGGGCGGCCGGAGCTGTTCGCCCGGCACGCCTTCCGTGCCGCTGTAGCCGGTGAAGAGCGACGGCAGGGCGGCCCAGGCGAGGACGATGAACACGACGGCCCAGGCCAGGGCCAATGTCACCGGCACGCGCTTGAACCGTGTGGTCCAGCGGCCGGGAGCGTCGGCCATCGTGCCGGTTGCGGTTTCTGCGGTCATGTCGCGGCTCCCCCCTTGGTGCCAAGTCGGGGGTCGAGCACCGGATAGAGCAGGTCGACGATCAGGTTGATCGTGACGAAGGCCAGTGCCGAGATCACGACGATGGCCTGCAGCACCGCCGTGTCGTGGTTGCCCACGGCCTGGTAGGTGAGCCCGCCGAGGCCGCTCAGGCCGAACACCGCCTCGGTGACCACCGCGCCGGCCAGCAACTCGCCGAACAGAACGCCGGCGATGGTGAGCGTCGGCATGATGGCGTTGCGTGCCACGTGTCGCCACAGCACCCAGTTGCGCGAAGCGCCTTTCGCGCGGGCGACGGCCACGAAGGGCTGCGCCAGCACCTGGTCGATGTTGCGCATCAGGATCTGCGCCAGCGGGGCGGAAATCGGGATGGCGAGCGTCAGCACGGGCAGGACGAGCTTCTCGACCGGACCGGGGCTGATGACGGAGACCAGCCCGAGCTGGAACGAGAAGATCTGGATCAGCATGATGCCGAGCCAGAAGACGGGCACGGAAACGAACAGCGACGGCAGGGACTGCAGCCCGGCCCGCAGCCATTCCATGCCCACCATGTTCGAGACGGTGGCGAGGAGGATCGTCAGGATCAGGGCCGCGGCGAAGGCGAGCGATGCGAGCAGTAGCGTGGACGGCAGGTTGGTCGCGAGTTGCTGGCTGACCGGCACACCCGCCTGGATCGAGATGCCGAAATTGCCGGTGAGGAAGTTGCCGACGGTCGTGAGGTAGCGTTCCCATAGTGGGCGATCCGCGCCGTAGGAGGCGCGGATCTCGGCGATCTGGTCAGCCGAGAGACCCATGTCGGGGCTCATGAACTTGATCATGATCGCATCGCCCGGCAGCACCTGCAGCAGCAGGAAGGCGGCCGTGAAGGTGAGCGCCAGCACGGCCAGAGCCTGGCCGACTCGCCCCAGGAGGTAGCGTGCCATGTCGTGTCCTGCGCCTATTTGGCGATCCAGGTGGCGTAAAAGCTCGGCCGGCCGACGGCCTCGAAGGTGAAGTCCTTCACCTTCGGCGACGCGGCGAAGGCCTGCGGCTCCTCGAAGATCGGGATCACATAGCCTTGGTCGATGACATACGCCTGCACCTCGCCCACCAGCGCGATGCGCTTCACCGGATCGGTGGCGGCGGCGATCTCCTCGAGCAGCGTGTTCAGCTTCTCATCGACGAAGGTCTGGACCTTTTTACTGACGCCACCCTTCTGCAGCAGCGCGTTGCGCGTTGTCGGATAGTACTGGCTGCGGATCACGTCGGGATCGGCGCGCCCGACCATGGCCGGCGCGACGGGCGTCTTGGCCGGGTCGAGGCTGTCGGCGACCCTGCTGCCGGCATCGCCCGCCAGTACATTCAGTTTCACCCCGACCTTGGCCCATTGCTGGGCGACGAGCTGCAGCGTCTCCTTGTTCTGCGGTTGCGGCGGCGATTCGTACGCCTGAAGCACCAGCTCCTTGCCGTCCTTCTGGCGCAGGCCCTTCGGCCCGATCGTCCAGCCGGCCTCGTCGAGCAGCTTGGCGGCCAGCGCCGGGTCGTAGGCAAGCTTGGCCGACTGGTCGACATAGCCCTGCGCGGTCGAGGCGATGATCGACTTGGCCTGCGGATAGTTGGCCGAGAACAGCGTCGCCACGATTTCCTTGGCGTTGGTCGCATGCAGCAGCGCCTTGCGCACGCGGATGTCGGAGACTAGGGGATTGTCGGGCCGGAACACGACCGTGTTGTTCACGCCGCGCGTGGAGGCGGCGTAGATGACGTAGCCCTTGGACTGGACCTGCTTCTCGTCATAGGCTTGGACTTGGCGGATGACGTTGGCCTGGCCGGCCAGCAGCGCGCCGATGCGCACGCTATCCTCGGGCGTCACGACGTACTTGATGCCGTCGAGGTTGGCGCGGCCCTGATGGGCAAGCTTGGCCGGGCCCCATTTGTAGTCCTTGCGCGCTTCCATCACGAGCTCGCGGCCCAGCACCTCGCTCTTAACGACGAACGGGCCGGAGCCGATGATCTTGGTGGCGTCACCCAGCGCGTCGAACGGCAGAGCCAGCGTCTTCAGCGACACCAGGCCAGAGCCGATCACCGACGTGCCCTGCAGGAAGCCGACCGACGGCTTGGTGAAGAAGAACTTCACGGTCAGCGGATCGACGACCTCGCTGCCCTTGTAGTTGGTGATGACCTCGGAAACCGGCTGCTTCAGCGCCTTGTTGCCGAGCCCGTAAGTGTCGAAGTTCTTGGCGACCGCCGCGGCGTCGAGCGGCGTGCCGTCGGAGAAAGTGACGCCCGGCCGGATCTTGAACGTGTATTCGGTGGCGTCGGCATTGACCGTCCAGCTCTCGGCGATCCACGGCTCGATCTCGAGCGTCTTGGGATTCTGGTAGGTGAGCTTGTCGGTGATCTGGTTCAGCACGCCGCCGTTGGGATAGAAGCCCCCGGCCGGCGGATAAAGGTTCGTATGGGGCTGCTGCTCCAGATAGATCAGCGTCCCGCCCTTTGTGACTGCGGTCTGCGCAGCCACGCCTCCCGCGAGCACGGCGATGGATGCGAGTGACGCCAACGCGCCGGCCAGAAACCGCTGGTACTTCACCTGAATCACGACACCCCCCTCGAGCCTTTAGGGCACGGGAATCGCCATGCAGAATTTAGGCCGAATCTCGCCGTGCGAGCCGGATATATGGCTGCCGGGTCGCGGCAATTACACAGAGCAGATTGCCAAAATAGGCGGCGCGCCGGAGCAGGACTTGTCGTCCGTCGCGTCCGCCAGAGGAAAAACTATCCGCCGAGAAGCGCGGCGGACGGCGTCAGCTCCTTCCGCTCCACCTTCTTCACGATCTCGGTGAGCTTGGCGTGGGTCGGCGCCTTCACGCCGATGAAGTCGCCGCGATCGGCGATGTAGCCGTTCATGAACTCGATCTCGGTGCGACGGCCCTTGATGATGTCCTGGGCCATCGAGGGGCGCTGGATGTCGGCGCGGGGATTGGGATTGGTGTTGGAGCCGGGCCGCAGGATCGCCTCGACCTCGTCGAGCGCGGCCTTGTCGTCCTCTGAAGCGCGCGCCAGCAGTTCGGGTTCGAACTTGCCGATCTTCTCGATGTGATAGCCCAGCGCCTGGCCGACCCTCACCGCTTCGCCACCCAGCTTGATCGAGAAGCGACGCACGGCGTCGTTGCGGTCGCAGTCGGTGCCGGTCATGCCGGTGGCGGCCGAGACGCCGTTCTTCATGCCGTTCTGGCAGAGCTTCGACCAACGCTCGCCCCACAGGTTGGTCGTGGTCTTGGCGCTGTCGATCATGCCCACCATCTCGCGCAGTTCCTCGACCCGCTTGGTGATGCGGCCATGGACCTCGCCGACGCGGAACACGGTGTGCTTGTCGCCACCCTTCGAGACCGTGCGGCGGATCTTGCCAGCCTCGTACATGTCGACCGAGATCAGCGAGGCGACCATGCCGACCGTCTTGCCCCAGCCGACGACGCCCGCGATGCGCTCTTCGTTGAGGCAGTTCTGCAGCGACACGACGTAGCCGTCGGGGGCCAGATACTGCTTGATCAGCGCGGTCGCCCATTCGGTGTCGTAGGACTTCATCGACACGAAGGCGATGTCGATCGGCTTCTGGCGCGACAGGTCCTGCATCTCCGTGAGATGCATGGTCTTGGCCTTGGTGACGGTGAACTTCTCTTCCGGCGTCACGCCGTCGAGTTCGAGGCCGCGCTTGCGGATGATCTCGATATTCTCCGGCCAGAAGTCGATGAGGGTGACGTCGTGGCCAGCATGCGCGAGATAGCCGCCGACATAGCCGCCCAAGGCTCCCGTGCCAACGACTGCGATTCGCTTACCCATCCTGATCTCCCTATAGGCTGATTGTTAAGGTGCGACGCGCGGCTCGTTGCGCGCGCGGTCGAGATAGCGTTCGGCGTCCTCGGCCAGCAGCAGCCGGTCGGCCATAAGTTGCGTGACGGCCGCCTGGACCCTCGCGACGTAATCGGGGCCGCTTCTGTAGCGTTCGGCGATAGAGGGGCGCGGATCATCCGCGGCATCGCGCGCGGCCTTGTCGATCGGCAGGGGCAGGCAGCTGCCGTCGCGGTCGGCGATCTCGCCGGTGGGGTAGGGCGGCTTGTACTCGTTCCAGCCGGTATAGGTCGCGAGCGGCACGGCGATGTCGGGCAGGCGAATGCCCGCGACCTCGTTGCCGTCGGCGTCGACCCTGCTGACCAGGGTGCGATAGGTCTTGTCGGGAGCGACGGGCCTTATCCAGTCGCCGGGAGGCGCCACGACGTTGGTGGTACGCACGATCGCGGCACCGGGCACGGCGGGAAAGCCGGTCTTGTCGGGCTCGACCAATGTGCCGGCAGCCAGCGTCGGCACGCGGCTGGGCGGCGGCGCCTTGCCCGACACGACCCATTCGTCGAGCGCGACCAGCAGGGCCCGGATCGCCGGCATCGGATTGTGCGGGTTGCGCGGATTGAGGTTCGGGCCTGGATCGGTCGTGGCGCCGGCGCGCCCGCCATGCTGCGTGCCCGCGATCATGTAGACGCGCGAGTTCTCGGGCAGCGTCACGTCCCGGCTGCCCAGCGAATCGGTGTGCAGCAGCGAGGCGCCCTTCTGCCAGTATTCTGTCGAAGTGTTGGTCTCGATCAGCAGCGGATCGCTGCCGTCGCTGCGGAACAACGAGCCGCTCTTGCCCGTCAGTGGATCACTGAGCAGCGCCGTCGAGAAGGGGAATTCGTTCTCGGGGAAGCCGTGATCCTCGTGCTGGGTGTTGGTGCGCGCCGGCTGGGCGAACGGCGTATTGAAGAACACGCGGCCGACACCGGCGATGTGGCTCAGAATGCCGTCGAACACGCGGCGGCCCTGTTCGTCGCGGTTGAAGCCTTCGGAGATGTGGTTGCGCAGATAGCGGCCGGCCTGGGAGAAGCCGATGGCCAGCGCATGCGTCATGGGTCGGCCCGTGGCCTTCATCGCCTCGGGCGAGTGACGCAGCCAGCTCACTACGTCGCGTGTCGCCGCGAAGCCCAGCCCCTGCACCTTGGGGTTCTTCGCTTCGTAGTGGAATTCGTAGAGGAAGCCCGGCTTCGGCTTCGTGCCTTCGCGCAGCTTGATCGAGCGGGTATCGATGAATGACCACTGGTTCAGCGGCAACTCTCGCGGCTCGTCGTCGGCGCGCTCGCGCACGGTCAGGCGCGCGCGGGGTTGTTCCAGTGTGGCGACCTCGTGCGAGAGCTTGAACGTCTCCAGAGCGCCGAGGCGTGTGCCGGATACCCACTCCTCGCGAACCGTCTGCACGATCGGCTGGCCGTTGTTCGTCGCGATCGGCGCCGTCAGGGCGAGACCCATGTTGGCGCGCGGCGCATCGGGATCCCAGCCCGACCAGACGATCGTGTAGCCGAGCCGCAATGGGAAGGCGTTGCCGAGATCGGCCGGCGTCTTCGGATCGTTCACGCCCTGAGGGCCGTCGGCGATGTTGCCGAACAGCATCTTGCGGCCGCGATTGTTGACCTCGTAGAGGATGCGCGCGTTGCCGCGTGAAGAATTCTTGGGCCGCAGCATGAAGACGCTGGTCGTGTACTCGACTTTGCCGGCGGCATTGCGCGGCGCCTTGTCGATCAGGGCGATGCCTCTATTGGCGGGCAGCGTCGGATCGACCTCGCCGCGCGCGACGGCGATGACGCGCTCATAGGCCCCGGCCTCGCCGAACGGGGCACCGTCGGCGAGGGGCTCGACTTTCTCGATCTCGAGCGAGAGAAGCACTAGGCCCTGGCTTCCGCCTGGACCTCTTCGGCCGGGAAGTTCAGCTCCACGCCGACGCCATCGGGGTCGTAGAGGAAAATCTGGGCCGCGCCGGTGCGCGGCACGATCTGCTCGCGGAATTTCACGTTCTTCGACTGCAGGCGCTTGCGCACGCCGGGCAGGTCGCTGGCGGCGAAGGCGATGTGATCGAAGCGACCGGTGTCGTCGAACTTTTTCGCGGTGCCGCGCACCACGATGCCCTCGCGTGGCTTGCGCTCGCCCAGCAGGTGCACGGTGGCCACGCCGCCGGAATACAGCCAGTAGCCGGGGAAGCCGAGCGGCGGACGGTCGCCGTTCTCGAGGCCGAGCACGTCGCAATAGAAGTTCTTGGTAGCTTCGAGGTCGGACGGCTCGATCGTGTAGTGCTGAAGGGGGCCAAGCGGCATGGTCGGTCTCCGGGGATCAGGTCAGACGAAAGTGAGATCGGCGTCGGCACCCATCATCCAGGCGCCCACCGTTTCGAAATGGGAAAGCCGGCCCTGCAGCTGCTGGGTCACGGTATGGATGTCGCGGAAGCGGCGTTGCAGCGGATGGTTCTCGAAGATCGCCGTGGCGCCCGCCGCATTGTAGGCGAAGTCGACGGCGTCCTTGGCCTTGTGGATGGCGTTGGTCGCGGCCATGCGGACGGTGATGCGCTGCTCGATGGTGATCTTGTTGCCGGCCGAGAGGTCCTTCCAGATGGAGGCCATCGACTGCAGCACGAAGGCACGGGCGGCCCGGAGATTGACCTCGGCCTGCGCCAGGTTGGATTGCACAACGGCATTGTCGCGCAGCGGACTCTTGAGGCCGCGTGGGACCTTGTTGCGCGCGACGTCGAGGAAGCAGTCGAGTGCGCCGCGGGCGATACCGCAGGCCACGCCCGCGAAGCCGACCTGATAGCAGGTGCCGGCACCCATCCTGTAGAGCGGGCCGGCCTCCCGGCATTCGAGCTCGAAGTCGCGGGTGATCGAATGGTCGGCGCGCACGAAGAAATCGTCGAGCGCGAACTGGTCGCTCGCCGTACCGCGCAGGCCGACCGTGTTCCAGATGTCCGTCCACTGAACGTCGCCGGTGCGCACCAGCATGGTGCGCTCCTGCTGCCGGCCGTTCTCGTCGAGTCGCGGCGAGCCGTCGGCCTTGAAGATCGGGCAGTGGGCGCCGAGCCAGGTGGCGTGCCGGCCACCGGACGCGAAGGCCCAGACACCGGTCACTTTGTACCCACCTTCGCACTCGATCGCCCTGACCTTGGGACCCGGCCCCCAGGCCAGCACGGCACGGGGATCGTCGCCGAAGATCGCGCGCGCCACCGGCAGGTCGAGATAGGCCGCCGACATGGCGCAGCCGCCGGCCTGGCTCAGGCACCAGGCGGTCGAGGCATCGCCGCGGGCGATCGTCTCGATGACATGGAAGAAGGTCACGGGATCGGTCTCGATCCCGTTCGACGATCTCGGCAGCAGCAGCCGGAACAGCTGTGCCTCGTGAAGCTTGGCGAGCAGCGCCGGCGGCAGCCGGCGCGTCTCCTCGATTTCGTTGGACGCGGCCTCGACGGCTGGCCGGACGGCCTCGGCGCGGGAGATCACGGTGGGATCGCCGGCGAGGTCGGCGGCGGACGGGATCAGCGTATCCACGATCATCCTCTTCGAAAATGCGTGCGCATCAGGCGGGAGCCAGTTCCCTGTCGATCTGCGCGATCGACTTGCCCTTGGTCTCCAGTCCGAAGAAATAATAGACCACCCCGGCCATCAGGAACCAGCAGCCGAGATAGAGAAAGGCGATCGGGATCTCGGGCAGCGGCACGTCGGGCTTGAGGTAGTTGTTCGATCCCACGATCAGCGCGAGGCCAAGCGGCCCGATGATCTTGCCGATGCCGCCGAATCCATAGGCCGAGCCCATGCCGGTGGTCCGCAGATGCGACGGCCAGACCTCGGCGGCATAGGGACCCACGATCGCGAAGCCGCCGTCGGCGAAGAAGAAGGCCAGCGCCAGGATCAGCCACAGGGCCGACATGCCCATGATCGTGGCATTGTAGTTGTAGCCCGCCACGATGATGAGGACGCCGGCGCCGAGCCCGATCAGCCCGCCGCCCGCACGACGTCCGATCTTGTCTGACAGATAGGAAAAGGACAGCCGGCCGAGGAAGCCCATGACGGTGAGCAGGATCATCATCTTGGCGGCTTCCTGAGGCGTCACTTTCAGCAGCAGCACGAACAGCGACGGCGCCCACAGGGTGACGCCATACACGCCCGTCTGCGCGCCGGCATTGCCGAGCCACGACACGAGCAGGCTGCGGGGATACTTGAAGAGCTCGAACCAGCTCGCCTTGGGCGGTTCGACGATCGGGGCCGTGGGCAGGGGCAGCGACTCGGGCTTCATCTGCAGTGCCCAGGCCAGCGACTTGCGGGCCTCTTCGTAACGGCCCTGGCGGACCAGCCAGACCGGCGATTCCGGCACCCACAGGCGAACCAGGAGGACCACGAGCGACGGCAGCACGCCGATCGCGAACAGCAGGCGCCACTGGTCTGCACCCATGAAGGCGCCCAGCACTGCACCGAGGCCGACGCCGAGGGGGATCACGCAGGTGACCAGACCGCCGACCCAGCCGCGCTTGCGCGCCGGCACGAACTCCTGGACCAGCGGAAGGTCGACGCAATAGAGGCCGCCGACGCCGAAGCCCACGAAGAAGCGCATGATGGTGATGTAGATCCAGCCGTTCTCGGGCGTGAAGTAGAGGAGGCCGGTGGCGATCGAGAAGTTCAGCACCGTGCCGATGAATACCTTGCGGCGGCCGATGCGGTCGGCGAGCCAGCCCCAGATATAGGCGCCGAGGATGGCGCCGATGCCCGACGACAGGAGCACGATGGCCGACTGCCCGAAGGTGAGCTTCCACGGGCCGATCAGGAAGGCGAGGACGAAGCCGATCAGGAAATAGTCGAAGAATTCGAGTGCGTCGCCGATCACCGCCGCGGCGATGATCTTCTTCTGGTTGCCGGTCAGTCTGGTCTGCCGGTCGAGAACGTCGAACATGGCATTTCCCCCGTGCGCTTTTGTTTTGGGACGGATGCCGCGCACTTCATCGCGTCCTGCCCGTCACGCTACGCCTCGGGGCGCGCGACCGGCAAGACGCGGCCTGTGCCCTGTTTGCCCGTCGAAATGCATCGCTGCATGGCAGCCCCCTCCTTTGCTAAAGAGAAAGCACATTGGGGGAGATCGTCATGCATTGGACCGACCGTCGGAAACGTTTTCGGGCGCTGCTCGCCGGCGACCGCTGTATCCATCCGGGATCGGTGTTCGATCCGATCTCTGCCCGCATCGCCGAAGATCTCGGCTTCGAGATCGGCATGTTCGCGGGTTCCGTCGCCTCCATGACCGTGCTGGGCGCCCCCGACCTCATCGTACTCACCTTGAGCGAGTTCGCGGGCCAGGCCTACCGCATCAACCGGGCGGGCGGTCTGCCGCTCATGGTCGATGCCGACCATGGCTACGGCAACGCGCTGAACGCCCGCCGTACCGTCGAGGAACTCGAGACCGCGGGCGTGTGCGGCCTCAGCCTGGAAGATACCGATCTGCCGACGCCCTACGGGACCACCGCGCCGCGGTTGATCTCGATCGACGAGGGCGTCGCCAAGATGAAGGCTGCACTCGGCGGGCGGCAGGACCCGGCCCTTTGCGTCGCCGGCCGCACCAGCGCGATCACCATCACCGGGCTCGAGGATGCGATCGCCCGCGGCAAGGCCTATGAGGCCGCCGGTGTCGATGCGCTGTTCTTCGTCGGCGTCCGCACGCGCGCCGAACTCGACGCGATCTCGGAAGCGACCACCCTGCCGATCATTCTCGGCGGCGTGTCCGGCGATCTCACCGACCTTGCCTATCTCGGGGCGCGCCGCGTCCGCATCGCCCTGCAGGGCCACCAGCCGTTCGCCGCAGCGGTGAAGGCCGTGTACGATACGCTGAAGGCACTGCGCGACGGCACGCAGCCTTCGAAGCTGCTGGGCGTGGCCAGTCCGGATCTCATGAAGAAGGTCACGCGCGACGCCGACTATACCCGCTGGACCAAGGAGTTCCTTGGCGGTTGAGCGTCAGCCTGTCGGAACGAGTGTGACGGCGACGCCGTAGGAATGAGAGTCGCCGCCCAGGATGACGCCGCGCAGCGGGCTCACGTCGGAGAAGTCGCGGCCCCAGGCCACAGCGACGTGATCCTCGTGTGCGACCAGGTCGTTGGTCGGGTCGAGATGGATCCACCCGGCCTCCGGGCCGCACCACACCGCCACCCAGGCATGGCTCGCATCGGCGCCGCGCAAGGCGAGTTCGTCTCTCGAATGGATCGTGCGGATGTATCCCGAGACGTAGCCTGCCGCGAGACCGTGGGCGCGCAGGGCGGCGATCTCGACATGGGCGAAATCCTGGCAAACTCCGGCCTTGCCGGCGAAGACGTCGGCGAGCGGTGTCGAGATGTCGGTAGCGCCGGGGTGATATTCGAAGTCCGCCCTGATGCGCGAGGTCAGCTCGCGCGCCGCTTCGAGGATGGGGCGTCCGGGCGTGAAGGATTGCGCGCCATAGGCACGCAATGCCTCGACGCTCGGGACCAGCGGCGACTCATAGGTGAATTCGCTGGCCTCGACGGACTTGGGAAATCCGCTCCCTAGAAGCGTCGATCTAATGTCTTCCCAGGCCGGGGTGGAGCCGGCGGCCGGGGGCTCGGGGAAGCGCACGTCGACTTCGGCCCGCACCTCGATGTCGAAGCGCGTGTGCGGCTTGTCGATGCGGTAGATGTCGATGAGGTTGCCGAAATGGTCGACATGCTGCGCGGCGAGCGCCGGCGCCGGGTTGGTGCCGATGCCGATCGCGGTGACCTTCTGCCCGGGGAAGTTGCGGGCGCGCAGGTGCGCGATGTGATGAGCCGAGTCGACCGTGCTGGCGTAGGTGTAGGTCGTGCGGTGCGAGAGCAGGTACTGCACGATCAGTCACCACCCGAGGAACCCACGGCCTGGGCCGCCGGCACGTGGGAGAAGTAGGCGCGCGTGAGGGCCTCCGAGAGCTTGTCGAGCTGCTGTTCGGTGTCCGATGCGACGTCGCGCAGCATGGCGAGCGCCAGCCCTTCGTGGCGCCACGCCTGCTCGTCGCCGCCGAACTGACGAACGACGGCTTCCAGATCCGCTTCCAGAGAGTCCGGAAGGGCGGCGACCCGGACGCCCGAGGCGCGCGCCAGATAGTCGAGATGTCCCTTGATGGTGCGAAGCTGGAACACCAGGCCGCGCGGGTTGGCGTCGTCGAGCATGACGAGATCGAGCACGGGGGCCGGCTGCAGCTGCCCGAGATAGCGCGTGCGATAGGTGATGGTGCTGTCGCACAGTTCGAGCGCCAGGCGCATCGCGGCGTACCAGTCGATCGGAGATTGGGTGAAAGGGCTCAGCGCTGCGGTCAGCACGTGCAGCCCGCGTTCGATACGCCGGCCGAGATCCAGGAATCGCCAGCCGGTACCGCGCGTCATGTTCTCCTGCGCCAGACCCGACAGCGTGGCGACGAAGCGCACGATCTCGTCCAGCGCGGCCAGCAGCCGATCGAGGTTGCCGCGCGCCGCCAGCAGACGCTTGCGGACCTCGACCATCTCCGGACCGGCGGCCGTCGTCATGTCGACGGAGAAACGGTCGCGCATCGTGGCGGTGAGCCGCTGGATGCCATCCAGCACGGTGGCGAGGCCGCGATCGTCGGCTGCGACGCCTGCCAGACCCTGCTGGAACAAGGCGCTCTCCGGCGGCGCCAGGGCCGACGAGTGATCCATCAGGTTGGTCGTGTCGAGCAGCCGGCCGAGTAGCCTCAGTTCGACGGCATCGCGTGGACCCACGGCACCCTGCGCCACACGCGCCGCCGTGGTGCGCAGCAGGCGCGCATCGTTGTCCAGACGCTCGATGTAGCGGCCGAGCCAGAAGAGATTGTCGGCGACGCGGCTCTGCAGGTCGGCAGTGCCGCGCTCGACGGCGAGCTGGTGAAAACGCCGGGTGGTCGGCAGTTGCACGTCGGCCGCGTCCTCGGCCAGCACCCAGACGTCCTTCAGCGTGCCGTGCAGGCGGTTCAGCGAGCGCAGGGCGGTGTCGCCCTCGGGCTCGCGGGCGAGGCCGCCTGGCAGCACGTGATAGGTGTCGTGGTCGGCGACGACGAAGGCCCGCAGCACGACGGCGGACGGCACCAGCGACTGCCCGTCCCACTTCGGCGTGAGCGACGGCGTCATGGGATACTGGGCGACATACTGGCCGGGCTGGGCTCGGATACGCTCGACCAACGCCGCTCGCTCGGCCGGCTCCAGCATGCCCACGACGATGGGCTCACGGTCCTGGGCGAGGCAGGGGCGCACGATCATGAGGTCGAGATTGGCCAGCGCGAAGCGCAGCGCCGCCGGCTCACCCAGCCACCAGACGTCGAGCGATGGCATCCGCAGCTTCTCGCCCAGCAGGTGTTCGCTCAGGCGTTCGAGAAAGGGCATCATCGCGGGAGTCTCGACGACCCCCGATCCCAGCGCATTGGCGAGCGAGATGTTACCGCTGCGCGTTGCCTCCACCAGGCCGGTGACGCCCAGCGCGGAATCGGCACGCAATTCCAGCGGGTCGGCGAAGG
Source organism: Reyranella sp. (assembly GCF_052439685.1). Taxonomy (GTDB): domain Bacteria; phylum Pseudomonadota; class Alphaproteobacteria; order Reyranellales; family Reyranellaceae; genus Reyranella. The sequence goes on along the minus strand of NZ_JBQVQG010000001.1, from coordinate 38,371 downwards.
CGCTGTCGAGGCGCCGCAGCAGCACATGCACGGAGCGGAGACCGGCCAGCGTCTTGATCGAAACCTTGCCGTCGCGCGCGACCATGTCGCCGCCTTCGACCAGTGGAACGCCCAGTATGCGCGACAGATAGACGTGCTCGAAATAGGTGGCCGAGAGCGAGCCCGGCGTCAGAACCGCCATGTTGGGCTGCGAGACGGCGGGCGGGGCCATCGAGCGCAGAGACTCGTGCCAGCGGTCGACGAAGGGCCGGAGATGGCGGACGGGAATGGAGCGGAAGGCCTCCGGCAGGCTGCGCGCCAGCACGCGCCGCATTTCGAGGGCGTAACCCACGCCCGCCGGAAGCTCGGTATGGTCGGCCAGGACGTGCCAGCGACCGTTGCTCAGTCGCACCAGGTCGACCGCATAGTTGCCGAGGAACCGGCTCGGCGCGGCGCCGTCGGTGACCCGGGCCGGTCGCAGAAAGTGCCGGTTGGCGTGGACCAGCATCGGCGGCAGGAGCTGCTGCTTCAGGAGCGTCTGCGGGCCATAGACATCGGCCAGCACCCCGTCGAGCAGTTTGGCGCGCTGAATCAGGCCGGCTTCGATGCCCGCCCATTCGTCGGGCGTGATGACCATCGGCAGGGGGTCGAAAGTCCAGCGGGCAGCGCCGCGATCGTCCAGCAGGTTGACGGTCGCTCCCGACTCCTCGAGCTGCCGACGCGCGCTTTCGACCCGCTCGCCAAGCCCATTGGGCAGCGAGCGGATGACGCTCAGGATGCCTTGCCAGTGATAGCGGATCGACTTCTGGCCGGTGACCAGTTCGTCGTACGCGCTCGCCGGCGAGGAAGAGAGGCCGCGCAACGACTCCATGGGCCCGGAAACAAATGAGGAAGCGAACGATGGACTGCCTGTGAGGCGGGCGACTATAGGCCCTCGGCCCGCCGCAGGTCGAGCGTCAGCGGATGCTCGGGATTGTCGAGCGGCCGCGGTTCCGGCGCGGGGCCGCCGGTATGTCCGATGGCGAAGAAGCGGGCTCGGCGGCGCGCTTCGGCCTCGTTGGCATTGACAGGCATGCGGTCGTAGTTGCGGCCGCCCGGATGGGCCACGTGATAGGTGCAGCCGCCGATCGATCGGCCGCTCCACGTATCGTGGATGTCGAAGGTGAGGGGCGCATGCACGCCGATCGTCGGGTGCAGCGAGTTCGCTGCCGCCCACGCGCGATAACGCACGCCGGCCACGTATTCACCGGCCGTGCCGGTGGCGCGCAGCGGCAGTTTCCAGCCGTTGCAGGCGATGACATGACGTTGGTCGTTGAGGCCGGCGACCTTGACCTGCAGCCGCTCGACGGTGGAATCGACGTAGCGCACCGTGCCGCCGCCGCCCGGCTCCTCGCCCAGCACGTGCCACGGCTCCAGCGCGTGCCGCAGCTCGAGTTCGAGCCCGCGCTGCGCCACTTCGCCGAGCCGCGGGAAGCGAAACTCGAAATGCGGGGCGAACCACTCGGGTGCGAAATCGTAACCTGCCTCGCCGAGGTCGGAGAGCACATCGTTGAAGTCCTGCCACACGAAATGCGGCAGCATGAAATCGTCATGCAGGCGCGTGCCCCAGCGGCTGAGCGGCCGCTCGTAGGGACGGTCCCAGAACCTGGCGACCAGACCACGCAATAGCGCCTGCTGCGCCACACTCATGCGCCAATGCGGCGGCATCTCGAAGGCGCGCAGCTCGAGCAGGCCGCGACGGCCGGCTGCGGCGTCGGGCGTGAAGAGCTTGTCGATGCAGAACTCGGTGCGATGGGCATTGCCGGTCGCGTCAACCAGCAGGTTGCGGAACACGCGGTCGACCAGCCACGGCGGAGTCTGGCGGCCCGGCGCGATCTGTTTGAAGGCGATCTCCAGCTCGTGCAGCGCATCGTTGCGCGCTTCGTCCACACGCGGGTGCTGGCTGGTCGGGCCGATGAACAGGCCCGAGAAGAGATAGGAGAGCGAGGGGTGGTTGAGCCAATAGCCCAGAAGGCTCTTCAAGAGATCGGGCCGACGCAGCATCGGCGAATCGGCGGCCGTCGGTCCGCCCAGCACGAAATGGTTGCCGCCGCCGGTGCCGGTGTGGCGCCCGTCGATCATGAATTTCTGCGCCCCGAGCCTGGTCGTGCGCGCTTCCTCGTAGACGATCTCCGTGCGTTCCACGAGATCGGTCCAGTTCGCCGAGGGGTGAATGTTGACCTCGATCACGCCGGGATCGGGCGTGACGCTGAAGTTCAGCACGCGCGGATCGTTGGGCGGTGTGTAGCCTTCGAGGAAGATCGGCTGGCCCAGTTCCTCGGCGGTGTCCTCGAGCGCCGTCACGAGGTCGAGATAATCCTCCATGCGCTCTGTCGGCGGCATGAAGACGTGGAGATGTCCGTCGCGCGGCTCGAAAGCCATCGCGGTGCGCACGATCCCGGCGGCCGACATGCCGATGGCGGGGCCTGATCCCGTGTTGGGCGCCAGCGCACGGCGCCACGCCTCGCGACGCGCCTCGGCATCGCCGGCCGTATCGACCGCGAGGCCCGGCTCCTGGCGGCGCAGCACCGGCGCGCGCCGGAAGGCGTCGAGCGGCGGCAGGTCGGGATGCGGCGCCATTGGGTCGGGCTGCACGATGATGTCGGTGTCGCCGGGTGCCGCCCAGGGCAGCGAATCGAGCGGCAGGCGGTAGCCGATCGCGGAGTCGCCGGGAATCAGGTAGCACTTCTCGGAACGCAGGAACCACGGGCCGCTCTTCCAGCGCGGCGCATGCCCTTGTCCGGGGCCATGCCCGTTACTGCGCCCGTTATGGTCGCGCCCATTTTGATCCCGAATAACCGGCAGCACGTAGCCGACCGAGCTTTCGAGCCCTTTCTCGAAGACGCGCGCCAGGCGCTCGCGCTCCAGCGGATCCTTCACCTTGGCCTCGTCGACCACGATGTTGCTGGGCAGGCGCCGCTCGCGCCACAGATAGTACCAGGTGTCCTCGTAAGCTGGGAAAAGGTAGTCGGGATCGAGCTGGAGGCGCTGCGCGAAGGCGAGCGCGAAGCGGTGCGCGGCCTCGACCGTGGCGCCGACCGGCTTGGATTCCAGCGCATAGAGTTGCGGGTTTCGCCAGATCGGTTCGCCGTCCTTGCGCCAGTAGCAACCAAGCGCCCAGCGCGGCAGTTGTTCGCCGGGATACCATTTGCCCTGGCCGAAATGCAGCAGCGGTCCCGTCGCGAAACGATTCGCGAGCTTGCGGAACAGCACGCCGGCCAGCCGCCGCTTCTCGGGGCCGAGCGCCAGCGTGTTCCATTCCGGACCGTCCATGTCGTCGACCGACACGAAGGTCGGCTCTCCACCCATGGTGAGGCGCACGTCATGCTTGCCGATATCGAGTTCGATCGCTTCGCCCACTTTGAGCAGGGTGGCCCACTGTTCGTCGGTGTAGGGCTTGGTGGTGCGCGGCGTCTCACGCACGCGCGACACCGTCATCGCATGCTCGAACTCGACTTCGGCCTTCTCGATCGCGCCTTCGATCGGAGCCGCGCTCGATGGCTCGGGCGTGCAGGCGAGCGGGATGTGTCCTTCGCCCGTCAGCAGGCCCGAGGTCGGGTCGAGCCCGATCCAGCCGGCGCCCGGCAGGTAGACCTCGCACCAGGCGTGGAGGTCGGTGAAATCGTGTGTCGGCCCGTCGGGCCCCTCGAGCGGCTTCTCGTCGGCCACGAGCTGGATCAGGTAGCCCGACGCGAACCGCGCGGCGAAGCCCAGGTGGCGCATGATCATGACCAGCAGCCAGCCGGTGTCGCGGCACGACCCCTTGGTGCTGGCGAGGGTCTCCTCGCAGCTCTGCACGCCGGGCTCCATCCGTACGATGTAGCCGATCTCCTGCTGCAGCCGGGCATTGAGGCCGACGATGAAATCGATGGTGCGTTGTTCCTTGCGGTCGACCGTGGCGAGCCAGGCCGACAGTTTCGGCCCGAGCGGTTCCAGCTTGCGGAACGGCGCGATCTCCTCGGCAAGCGCCGGGTCGTAGGCGAAGGGCCATGTCTCCGCCGCGGGTTCGAGGAAGAAGTCGAAGGGATTGATGACCGACATGTCGGCCACCAGGTCGACGGTAACCTCGAAAAGGTCGGTCTTCTCGGGAAAGACCAGCCGGGCGAGGTGGTTTCCCTGCGGATCCTGCTGCCAGTTGATGAAATGCTGGGCCGGGGTGACCTTCAGCGAATAGGAAATGACGGGGGTCCGGCTATGGGGTGCCGGACGCAGACGCACGATCTGCGGCCCCAGTTCGATGGGTCGGTCGTACCGATAGGTCGTCCGATGATGCAGCGCGACGTGGATGCTCATGACGGCCTGCTGTTTCGCTCCGAGACAGACTAAGCAAGTGACATGCCACTACGCAAGGAAGTGGCGCTATGCTTCTGTCATGATCCTTTTTTGACTGGGCGCTTTCATGACCAATCACTTCGACCTCACGGGCAAGGTTGCCCTCGTTACCGGCGGCAGCCGCGGGCTGGGCTACCAGATGGTGAAGGCCTTCGCCGAGCACGGTGCCGACATCTTCATCACCAGCCGCAAGCTGGAGACCTGCGACAAGGTCGCGGCGGAGGTACGGACGATGGGCCGCAAGGCGGCAACCTATGCCTGCAACGTCGCCAACTGGCAGGAACTCGACGGCATGGTGGAGGCGGCCTACGCGGCCTTCGGGAAGATCGACATCCTGGTGAACAATGCCGGCTCCTCGCCGCTCGCCCCCTCGTCGTTGGAGACCTCGGAGCAGCTCTTCGACCGCATCGTGTCGCTGAACTTCAAGGCGCCGTTCCGCCTGATGTCGCTGGTCGGCAGCCGCATGGCGGCGGGCGAGGGCGGCTCGATCATCAACGTCTCCAGCGCCGGCGCCCTGCGTCCGCGCCCGCAGATCGCACCCTATGCCGGCGCCAAGGCGGCGCTCAACGCCCTCACTGAGGCCTTCGCCTTCGAATACGGGCCGAAGGTGAGGGTGAACACGATCTCGCCGGGCCGCTTCCTGACCGACGTGTCCAAGGGCTGGCCGGAGGAGCACAAGGCCAATCCCACGGCGGCCCTCAAGAGAAGTGGCCAGCCGGAGGAAATCGTGACGGCCGCACTCTATCTCGCGTCGAGCAAATCGAGTTTCACCACCGGATCGCTGGTCCGGGTCGATGGAGGAATCGCATGAAGATGAAAGCCGGCGTTCTCACGGTCTGCGGTGCGCCCCGCCCCTTCGCGAAGTCAAAGCCCATCCAGGTCGTCGAGGTCGATCTCGACCCGCCGGGCGAGGGCGAAGTCCTGGTCAAGGTGGGGGGAGGGGGCCTCTGCCATTCCGACCTGTCGCTGATCAACGGCGACCGGCCGCGCCCCGTGCCGATCGTGCTGGGCCATGAGGGCTCGGGCGAGATCGTCGAGGTGGGTTCCGGCGTGCACGATGTGAAGGTTGGCGACCATGTCTGCTTCACTTTCAACGTGAGCTGTGGCCGTTGCCGGCGTTGCCTCGAAGGCCGACCTTATATCTGCGAGCGCTCGATCAGTCCGCGCGCCGCGGGCCAGCTGCTCTCGGGCCATCACCGTCTGCACATGGACGGCAAGCCTGTGAACCATCACTCGGGCGTTTCCTGCTACGCCGAATATGCCGTGGTCGATCGCGGCTCGATCGTGGTCATCGACCGCAGCCTGCCGCTCGACGTCGCCGCCCTGTTCGGCTGCGCCGTCGTGACGGGCGTGGGCGCGGTCGTGAACACCGGCAAGATCGAGCCGGGCAGTTCGGTGGCCATTGTCGGCCTCGGTGGTGTGGGCTTGAGCGGCCTGATGGGCGCGGTACTCGCGGGTGCCGGCCGCATCGTGGCCATCGACCTCTCCGACGAGAAGCTCGGCCTCGCCCGACAGCTCGGCGCGACGGACACGGTGAATGCCAAGGACGTCGACCATGTCACGCAGGTGCGCGATCTCACCAACGGCGGCGTCGACTACGCCTTCGATCTCGCCGGCACCATCAAGGCGATGGAGACGGCCTATCTGGTGACGCGCTGGGGCGGCACGACGGTCACGGCGGGCCTCTCCCCGATCGCCGCCGACTTCTCTTTCAGGCAGAGCGGCCTCGTCAGCGAGGAGAAGACGATCAAGGGCTCCTACATGGGCAGTTGCGTGCCGGTGCGGGACATCCCGCGCTTCATCGCGCTCTACCAGCAGGGCAAGCTGCCGGTCGACCGCATGGTCAGCCAGCGCATCGGCTTCGATCAGCTCAACGAGGGCTTCGACCGGCTGCAGGATGTCGCCACGGTCCGGCAGGTACTGATGCCGAACGGATAGCCATCAACCGTCGCCCTGAGCGTGATGGCATGCTCGGCCCCTGCGGCAACGGCGTGGGCATGGCGCGCGGTCTTGCAATCACTTTATCTTATGGGGCGCATAAAGCGCCGTCGCTCTTGCGATCATCCAGGTGAAACGTGAGTAGCCTAGCATCCGACGATGATCGCGCGGTTGGCACCCATTATCCGACGCTTGCTCGGCAGGGAATTGGAAATCAACGGGGAGCGGATTTACATTGCCGATGACGGCACCGGCGCTCTCGCCCCAAGCGAGGCCGAGATGCTCCCGCTGGAGCATGTGCTGGGATCGTTCCTGCGGACATCAAGTGGGCGGCCTCCGGAAGTGGAGCGCGTCCAGGCTTGGTCCCTGGCGCAGAAGAAGATTGCCCTGGAAGCCATTGTGGTTTGCCAGTCGCGAATCTCGGGCATCGACGTCATTAAGGCTGGCCAGCTCCGTCGCTTCCTTGTGGAGACCAGAGACGCGATGTCGCGTGACGCACTGGAAGATCTGGCGCGGAAGTTCCATGCCAAATGGCATGAAGCCAACTATCTCGCCTATGTACATCTGAGAGCATCAGCCTCTGCCACTGTGCTTTGACTGAGCATCGTCTCGTGGCGCGGATCGTCATAAGAGGTTCTCGGGGCTGTGCTTCAATCTTGCTTATGATGATCGCGGGATCGGCCCGCAACTGCGCGCACCCGAAGTTGCGAGCGAACGAGTCTCGACCGTGGCGATCAGACCGAGGAGTAACGCAAAGGCGGCTATCACCTTGCGCCAATTGCGCGCTTTTCTGCTAACCGCCCAGAATGGCAGTGCCTCGATGGCTGCGCGTAGCCTGGGAGTCACGCAGCCAGCCGTAAGTCAGCAGCTGCAGGAGCTGGAGACGCTGCTGCGCGTTCGCCTGATCGAACGGGTCGGTATCCGCATGCTCCCGACGCCTTCTGGTCGCGCGATGCTCGAGCCCGTGCGGCGCGCTTTTGCCGCGCTCGATCAAATCGAGCCAGCCATTGCTCCGTTCCGTGACGCCGATACGGGCTTGGTCCGCCTGGGTACGGGCGCCACGGCTTGCATTCATTTCCTGCCTGAACCGTTGGCACGTGCTCAGGCCTCAATGCCGAACCTGCAGCTGGTCGTGGTGACGGGCAACACGTCGGATATCGTGTCCGGCGTCGAGGAGGGCGCGATCGATGTCGGATTGGTGACTGCGGACGAGCTCAAGTCGAATCCTTCGATCCACCTGGAGCATGTCTTCGACGACGAGTTGGTCGCCATCCTGCCGAAGCGACTGGAAACTCAGCTTCCAGACCTGTTGCAGCCGCGGAGTTTCTCGCACCTGCCGCTGATCCTGTTCGACCCGGCCGGCGGTACGCGGGACGTCGTCAACGCTTGGTTTCGGGTGGGGGGCGTCAGTCCCATTCCCATCATGGAGCTTGGCAGCATCGAGGCCATCAAGGTGTTGGTGGGGGCTGGCCTGGGTGTGTCGCTGATTCCGGATCTGGCAACGAGATCGATGCCTGACACGATCGTGCGCCGCCCCCTTGCGCAGCCCGTGCGCCGCCGCCTTTCGCTTGTACTGCGCACCGACAAGGTGCTCGACTCCGGATTGCGCACTCTCTTGTCGGAAATCCGTGCGTCGGCGGCGTACCAGCAGGAACGTGCCCCATGGGCGTGGCCGGATAAGAATCGGTGATACCTTGCGATAAGCTAGGCCTCTGGCTTTGTTATCAAAGCGTATTCTCCGCCCCTTAGTTTCCGTGCGTCGACGTTTCACGCGCTTGGAGGCGAGGTCTTGAACCAACCGAACAGCATGCCCGGGCTCGACCCGGCGCCAGGTCCGATCGGAGGCCGGTTGGCTTGGAAGAGCGCCGATCTTGCTGCGGACAATTCGTGGATCCACCATCTGACGGATCAGGAAGTGGCCGAGCTGGAGGCGGCGGCCGGCCACTCAAGGACCGAGGCCGGTGACATCCTCGATCTGCGCCGCGAGCATTTCCCCCTGCCGACCCTCGCGGCAAAGATCGCCGTCCTGCGTGCAGACATCATGGATCGCTACGGCTTCGGCTATCTGCGCGGCTTGCCGGTGCACAAGTACGATCGCGACACGATCATGCGCATGTACTGGGGGCTGGCCTCGCATCTCGGCGACATCGTTCCGCAGAATCGCAACGGCCACATGATCGGCCACGTCATCGACATCGGGACGAAGGTCGACGACTACAACAAGCGCCTGACCCAGACCTCAGCCGGCCTGTCGTTTCATTCGGACTCCTGCGATGTGGTCGGCCTTTGCTGCCTGCATACCGCGATGGCCGGGGGCGAGAGCGCGCTGGTCAGCGCCATCGCCGTGCACGACGAGATGATGCGTCTGGCGCCCGATCTCTGCCGTACGCTCTACCAGCCGGTCACGGTCGATCGCCGCGGCGAAGTGCCGGAAGGCAAGTTCCCCTGGATGCACATTCCGGTGTTCATGTGGCAGAGCGGCACCTTCACCGGATACGCGCCTCTGCTCGAGTACCTCAAATCAGCTCGCCGCTTCACCGAGGCGCCACCCATGACCGGGCAGCAGTGGCAGGCAGCAGAACTTTTCTTCTCGATCTGCAGCGACCCGGCCTTCTCGGTGAAGATTCCGTTCGAAGCGGGTGACTTCCAGTTCGTGCATAACCACGTCGTATTCCACTCTCGTACGCCGTTTGAGGATGGGCCGGATCCCGCCAAGAAGCGCCACCTCATGCGCATCTGGATTTCACTACCAGACGGCCGCGAGCTGCATCCCGCGATCGCCGAGCGCTGGGTCCATATCGAGCGCGGCACGGTGCGCGGGGGGGTCAACATTCCCGACCGCAAGGCACTCACCATTCCGATGGAACCCATGACCCCGGCCTTCGCGTGACCAGGCGGAGCGTCGAGGGCAGCGCGTCGGCTCTCAGCATACGAGGTGTCTGCAAGTCGTTCGGCTCGGGATCCGTGCTGGCGGACATCGATCTTGCCGTCGGCGAGGGTGAGATCGTGAGCCTGGTCGGCCCCTCGGGCTGCGGAAAGTCGACTCTCTTGCGGATCGTCGCCGGCCTGGAGCAAGCCGACCGCGGCACGGTGCAGATCGGGGCGCGCGATGTCTCCGGCCTGCCGCCGGGGGCACGTAACGTGGCGATGGTCTTCCAGTCGCTGGCCCTCTACCCGCATCTCACCGGCCGTCAGAACATCGCCCTGCCGCTGCGCGCCCGCCGGCTGACCCGGCTCCAACGACTGCTCGGACCGTTGCGTCTCTCGGCGTCGGTGCGGTCGATCGAGCGCGAGATCGACGGCGCGGTCGACGATATCGCCGCCCGCCTCGACATCGGAGGCGTGATCGACCGCGTGCCCGCGCGGCTGTCCGGTGGGCAGCGGCAACGCGTTGCAATCGGCCGCGCCCTGGTGCGCGACAGCCGGTTGCTTCTGCTGGACGAGCCTCTCTCCAGCCTCGATGCCAAGGTCCGGGTGCAAGCGCGTGACGAGATCGTGCAGATCCAGCGAGCCTTCGGGGTCGCGTGCGTCTTCGTCACGCACGACCAGGGTGAGGCGTTGGCAATTTCCGACCGCGTCGCAGTGATGCTCGGAGGTCGGGTTGCCCAGTTCGGAACGCCGGCGGAGATCTATCGCAATCCCGTCTCTCTCGCGGTCGCGCGCTTCGTCGGCACGCCGACGATCAACGTCCTGGACGGCGCGACCGACGCGGCGGGTCGCGTGCACGCCGCCGGCTTCGTCTTCGATGTCCGGCTCAGCGCTTCGGCGGGCCAGGCGGTAAGCGTGGCAATTCGGCCCGAGCAGGTGCGGATCGCCGGCGGGCAGGACGACAGCAGGCCTCTGCTGCGGGTCGCGCGGATCGAGGATCACGGACATGACGGCCTCGTCCATCTCGCCGGCCGAGATGGCAATGCCGTGGTCCTCGTTGCCCGTGCCAGTCGAGCCCTTGCGTTCCAGCCCGGCGACGAGGTCTGCGTCTCGATTTCCGCCGATGATGCTCTGTACTTCGCCGAGGATGGCTCACGGCTTGCCGGACTACCCGTGGCGATGGCGGCCTAGGCTCGTGGCTGAGGAGCAGATTCGGTCGCGGCGGAATTCCGGTGCCGGCCCCTATCTTATGCTCGCGCCGGCAGTGCTGCTGCTGGCCGTCATGATACTGGCCCCCCTGGCGCTCGTGACTGCTACGGCCTTCACCGACTGGCATCTCGGCGGCGGTCCTCCTCAGTTCGTGGGTCTCGAGACCTTTCGCACGTTGCTTGAGGATCAGGACTTCCAGATCGCGGTCTGGAACACCGTCCGCTATGTCGGCCTCGTGGTCCCGGTCACCACTCTCATGGGGCTCGCCGTGGCGCTGCTGATCGCCGAGTGCGGCCGCGGGCAGGCGCTCTATCGCATGATCTTCTTTCTGCCATCGGTGGCGACCCTCGCGGCAATGTCCGTCGCCTGGCAGATGCTGCTCAGCCCTTCGGTCGGCGCCGTGCCGCAGATCCTGCGCCTGCTGGGCTTTGCGCCGGGCAACTGGCTGCAGGACCCGCACGCGGCGCTGCCTACGCTGGCGGTGATCGGTATCTGGAGCGAAGCAGGATTCGCAATGCTGTTCTTCCTCGCGGGTCTCAAGACCGTGCCGCACGAGCTGGTCGAGGCGGTGGCACTCGACGGGCGCGGCTCGGTTGTCGACCGGCTATGGCATGTGACCTTGCCACATCTCGCGCCGATCACCGTTTTCGTTCTCATCTTCAGCTCGATCCACGCATTGCGTGTCTTCGACACGGTTGCGATCATCACGCGCGGCGGCCCGGAGAAGGCGACACTGGTCGCGCTGTACTTCATCTATCAGGAAGCGTTCTCTCTGTTTCGAACCAACCTGGCGGCGGCCGCGACGGTCCTTTTCATCACGGTCGTTCTGGCGCTGAGTTTGGTTCAGCTCTATGCGACGCGCACGGGACGTTCCCGATGACCTCAGCCCGTTTCGCGCGGCATTTCGTGCTCGTCAGTGGCGCTGTTCTGGTGTTGCTGCCGCTGCTGTGGGCGATCCGGATCTCGCTGCTCCCCGCTGAGGATGTCTTCTCGCCGCAGTTTCATCTCCTGCCCAGCCGCTGGATCGGCTTCGAGAACTATGCCCGCGCGCTCACGGCCTCGCCATTGCTGCACTTTCTGGCCAATGGAGTGTTCGTCTGTGTTGCGATCATCGCGTGCCAGCTTCTGGTCGCGATTCCTTCGGCCTACGTGCTGGCAAAGGCCCGCGTGCCGGGGCTGGGCCTAATCTGGCTGGCCGTGCTGGTGGGGCTGGTGGTTCCGCCGGCGGCGCTGGCGCTGCCGCTCTTCATCATGGCGGCAGGGGTCGGGCTGATCGACACCTATGCCGGCCTCATCCTGCCCTGGACGATCTCACCGCTCGGCATCTTCCTGCTGCGGCAGGCCTTTCTTCGGGTTCCCGACGAGATGATCGAGGCGGCGCGACTCGACGGTTTGGGCGAAGGCGAAATCCTGGTCCGGTTGCTCGTGCCGATGATATCGCCAGCGATCGGGGCGCTCGTCATCATCTCCCTCGTGGCGCACTGGAACGACCTCCTCTGGCCGTCGGTCGTGGTGACGTCTGGTGCAAAGGCCACTCCGCCTTTCGGCGTGATGCTGTTCCAGGTCCAGGAAATCGGTTCGGACTACGGCCCTCTGCTGGCCGGCGCGCTCATGATCGCAGCACCGCTGCTCGTCCTGTTCGTCCTGGCTCAGCGGCGCTTCCTCGACGGCATGACCTGGCTGGGCTCGAAGTGAAGCAGGCCGGTCCCGTGTTCATTTCTCACAACCAGCGAGTTCTCTCATGAAGCGGCTGCTCTTCCTCGTTTCCGCCACACTGCTGCTCGTGTTCGCGAGCATGCGCGGCGCCGGCGCAATCGAGATCACCGTGCTCTATCCGCAGCCCTACCTCTACCAGGCTCCGATCGAGGAGATCGTGAAGGCGTTCGCCGCGAAACGGCCGGATATCCAAGTGAAGCTCCTTGCGCCGACCAAGGCCTACGAGGAGACTGCGAGTGCCGTGCTGCGCGGCGCCGTAACGGGCAGCATGCCGGACGTGGCCTTCAACGGCACCAACCTCATGCACCTCTTCGTCGATCGCAAACTCGCGGTTGCTCTCGACGGCTTCGTGGCGAAGGAAGCGGATTGGGAAAAGCAGGGCTACGTGCCGGGCATGATCTCGACCGGCCTCGTGAACGGCAAGCTCTACGGCATGCCGTTCGCGCTCTCGACGCCGATCCTCTATTTCAACGCAGACCTGCTGCGCAAGGCGGGCGGCGATCCCGCCCTGCCGCCGAAAACGTGGCCCGAGCTGCTTGCGCTTGCGCACAGGATCAATGAGGCCGCCAGCAACACCCATGGTTCCTACATGGTGTGGACGACGACGGGCAACTATCTCTGGCAGGAGTTGCTGTTCACGCACGATGGCCAGATGCTGTCGTCCGATGGGAAGAAGGTCGGCTTCGATACGCCGGCGGGTCTCAAGACCTTTGAAATTTTGCGCGACCTCGTAAGAGAGGGCGGCATGCCGAACTTCACCGACGAACAGGCGACCCAGGCCTTCATTGCCGGCCAGATCGGATTCTATATGTCTTCGTCGGCGCGCGTGAACAGCTTCACGAGCAAGATCGGCAACCGCTTCGAGCTGGGCACTGCGCCGTTCCCCAGCCCGCGACCCGATTCGAAGATCGTCTCGGGTGGCGCGACGATGATGATCCTCGCGAAGGACCCGGCCAAACAGGCCGCGGCCTGGGAGTTCATCAAGTTCGCGGCCGGCCCGATCGGCCAGACGATCATGGTCCGCCATATCGGCTACATGCCGTCGAACCAGATCGCAATCGATACACCCGAACTACTGGGCAACTACTACGCGAACAATCCCAACATGCGCACGGCCATCTCACAACGGGCGCGCACGACGGCCTGGCTCGGCTTCCCGGGCGAGAACAGCCTCAAGGCGATCCAAGTGATCTACGACGTCATGGAGTCGGTCGTGGCAGGCAAGGCCACGCCGGAGGAGGCGTTGAAGCGGTCCGTCACGCAGGTACAGGCGCTGCTGCCAAAATAGCGCGGACGGTCTTCGACCATCCGCCATGATCCTTCGCCGGGGATGGGCCTGAACGCCCGTCCCTGTCGTCGTGATCTAAGCGACCTCAGTGTAGACGCGGTCGAGGTCGCCGTCGTCGTAGGTGTACTCGGTCGAGCAGAACTCGCACTTCACCGAGACGCGGCCGGTCTTGTCGCGCAGGTCGCCCAGTTCCTCACGGCGAATCGAGCGCAGCACGTTGTCGATGCGCTCGCGGCTGCAGCGGCAGCGCGCTTCAAAGGTGCGCCGTTCGAAGACCCTGGGCTGCTCCTGATGGAACAGGCGGTGCAGCAGGGTGGTGCCGGGTAATGCCGGATCGAGCATTTCCTTCTCGGTGGCCGAGGCCATCAGGATCACGGCCTTGCGCCAGTCGTCCTCGCGCTGCTCGGCATCGACGTCCAGCCGGCCGGCGTCGAACTCGGGCATCTGCTGCACCATGAGGGAGGCTGCATGCCAGCGGTGTCCGCCGCCCGTGTCGTCGCGGCGTGCCGTGATCTTGATGCCGGTCGGCAGCTGCTCGGACTGGCGGAAATAGGTGTGGGCGCAGTCCGCCAGCGTCGCACCCTCAAGCGGCACCACGCCCTGGTAGCGCTCCGTATACTGACCCTGGTCGACGGTGAAGGTGAGGCGGCCCTGGCCGAACAGTTTGGGGATGTAGCCGTCGGGAACATCCTCGTTGCCGCTGCCCAGCGCGATGGCGAGTTTCCATGAGTCGAACTGCGCGTAGCCGCGCAGCGCACCGTCGCTGGTGAGGTCGGTCACGAGCAGGCGGATCGGTCCGTCGCCCGTGAGCTGGAGAGTGAAGATGCCGTCGTATTTCAGCGAGGTGGCGAGCGTGGCGCACAGCACCATCGATTCGGCCAGCGGCCGCGCCACGGCCAGGGGATAGCCGTGGCGTTCGATCACCTCGTCGAGGACGGGGCCCAGCCGGACCAGCCGCCCGCGCACGCCGAGCGCGTCCAGCTGGAAGGGGAGGACGCGATCCCAGTCATCGGAAGGAGATCCTCCCGATGGCGAATTCAAGACAGGCACCAGGCCAGAATGCTCTTCTGGGCGTGGAGGCGGTTCTCGGCTTCGTCGAACACGACCGACTGCGGACCGTCGATCACCTCGGCGGTCACTTCCTCGCCGCGATGCGCGGGCAGGCAGTGCATGAAGATCGCGTCCTTCTTGGCCTGCTTCATCAGGTGCTTGTCGACCTGATACGAGCGCAGCAGATTGTGGCGTCGCGCGGCGCTCGGGCTGTCGGGATCCTCGTCGCCCATCGACACCCAGGTGTCGGTGACGACGCAGTCGGCGTCCTTCACCAGCTTCTCGGGGTCGTGACCGATCGAGATGCGGCCCTTGGACTTCTCGGCCCACTGGACCACGTCCGCTGGCGGCTTCAGCTCGGGCGGGCAGGCAATGCGCAGCTCGAAGTCGAACTGGACCGCGGCATGGATCCACGACGTCGCCATGTTGTTGCCGTCGCCGGACCAGACCACCGACTTGCCTTCGATGGAGCCGCGATGCTCCTCGTAGGTCATGACGTCGGCCATCAGCTGGCAGGGATGCGTCTTGTCGGTCAGTCCGTTGATCACCGGCACGGTCGCATATTTCGCCATCTCGAGGAGTTTATCCTCGACGGTGGTGCGCATCATGATGATGTCGACGTAGCGGCTGAGCACGCGCGCGGTATCGGCGATCGTCTCGCCGCGACCGAGCTGGGTGTCGCCGCGGCCCAGCATGATCGTCTGGCCGCCGAGTTCGCGCATGCCCACCTCGAACGACACGCGGGTGCGTGTCGAAGGCTTTTCGAAGATCATGGCGAGCGTCTTGCCGGCCAGCGGCTGGTCATGCCCGCCATTGGCCCGCGCCTTTTTCATCGCCTTGCCGCGATCCAGGATCTGGCGAAGCGTCTTGGGATCGACCTGGTCGAGGTCGAGAAAGTGCTTGGGGGTCACCATCGGCCTACTCGGCCGCCTTCGGCGCCGCCTCGAACGCTTCCGCCGCTTGCTCCAGGAGCGCGATGCCCTCGTCGAGGGCCGCTTTGTCGGCGATCAGCGCCGGGAAGATGCGCACCACGTTCTCGCCGGCCGGCGGAACGAGGAGTCCCAGCGACTGCAGCTTGTTCACCATGTCGCCCACGGGGACCGACGGGGCGCACTGCAGGCCCTGCAGGAAGCCCATGCCGCGCTGCTCGACGAACACCGTCGGGTGGCGGCGGCAGAGTTCCTCGAGCTTGCCCTTCAGGTACTCGCCCTTTTCGCGCACGTCCTCGATGAAGCCGGGTGCCAGCAGGATGTCGAGCACCGCATTGGCGACACCAGTGGCCAGCGGATTGCCGCCATAGGTCGAGCCGTGCGTGCCGGGGACCATGCCGACCGCCGCCTTCTCGGTCGCCATGAAGGCGCCGATCGGGAAACCGCCGCCCATGCCCTTGGCGATCGCCGCGACATCGGGCTTCACGCCCGACCAGTCATAGCCCCACAATTTGCCGGTCCGGCCGAAACCCGTGTGGATTTCGTCGTAGAACAGCAGCAGGCCGAACTCGTCGCAGATGGCGCGCAGGTCCTTCAGGAACTGCGTGGTCGTGGCGCGGATGCCGCCTTCGCCCTGGATCGGCTCGACCAGGATGCCGGCGGTCTCGTCGTCGATCATGTCGCGGACGACGTTGGTGTTGTTCAGCGGCGCGTGGCGATAGCCGGGCGCCGGCGGCCCGAAGCCTTCGAGATACTTCTCGTTGCCGGTGGCGGCGAGGGCGTTCAGCAGGCGGCCGTGGAACGCCGCCTGGAAAGCGATGATCTTGTACCGCTGCGGCTGGCCGTTCATGTACTGATACTTGCGGATAAGCTTGATGCCGCCCTCGATCGCCTCGGCGCCCGAGTTGCAGAAGAACATCGTGTCGGCGAACGAATTCTCGACCAGCCGCTTGGCCAGCTTCTCGCCGTTACCGACGCGGAACAGGTTCGACGTGTGCCAGAGCTTGGAGCCCTGCTCGGTCAGCGCCTTGACCAGATAGGGATGGCAGTGGCCCAGCGCGTTCACGGCGATACCGGACGTGAAGTCCAGGTAACGTCGGCCGTCCACCGCGTAGAGATAGTTACCCTCTCCGCGTTCGAACACGACGTCCTTGCGACCGTACGTCGGCATCACAGCCGTAATCACAGCGAGCCTCCCTCAAAATCAAAAAACCCCCGCCGATCCGACGATTCCGGGCTGGAAACTCCGGGTTTTGGCGAGGGGCGGGCACTATCTTACCGGGGTCGGGGTGTGTCAACTTGGGCCGGCCGGCCGGCGGCGGCCGTCTTGAGGGGCTTCGACCCCTCTGCTAGGAGACCCGCCTTCCGATGAAAGTGCTGCCCACCCGCAATTCCACGCTGCCCCTGCAGCCCGCCGGCTTCACCTCCGTGCCGGCGATGCTCGACTATGCGGCGAAGGGCGAGACGGGGGTGACCTTTTATAATGCCAAGGGCGAGCAGCTCTCGGCCTTGCCGTGGCGCGATGTCCGCGAGCGCGCGCAGGTCGTGGCCCGCAAGCTGATCGGCGCCGGCTTTGCGCGCGGCGAGCGCATTCTGATCACGGCCGACACCTGGCCGGGCTTTTTCGATTCCTTCTTCGGCGCCCAGTATGCCGGGCTGCTGCCCGTGCCGGTTTCCATTCCGGTCGGGATCGGCGGCAAGGACGCCTATCTCGACCAGCTGCGCCGCCAGTTCGCGGCGTCCGGGGCCGTCGCCGCGGTGGGTCTCGACGATCTCGCGGGCTATCTGGCCGATGCGGCGCGGGAATTTCCTGCCGTCCGCCTCCATGGCGGCATGGATGTGCTCCATTCGCTCCCCGAGAAGCCGGTCGAACTGCGGCCGCTCGACGCCGGCGATCTCTGCTACATCCAGTTCTCCTCGGGCAGCACCCGGCATCCGCACGGCGTGCAGATCACCCAGCGCGCCCTGATGGCCAACCTCGCCGGCATGGTCGGCCCGGCCGGCCTCGACGTCGTCGAAGGCGATCGCGCCATAAGCTGGTTGCCGCTCTATCATGACATGGGCCTGATCGGGTTCCTGATGGGACCTCTGGCCAGCCAGCTCTCGATCGACTACCTGACGCCGCGCGACTTCGCCCGCCGGCCGATGCAGTGGCTGAACCTGATCTCGCGCAACCGCAGCACCATCTCCTACAGTCCGAGCTTCGGCTACGACCTCGCCGTGCGGCGCGGAGCGGCACAGGTGCCGCCCGATCTCGATCTGCGCTGCTGGCGGCACGCCGGCATCGGCGGCGACATGGTGCGGGCCGACGTGCTGGAGCGCTTCGCGACGACCTTTCAGCCGTTCGGCTTCGACGCGACCGCCTTCATTCCGAGCTACGGCATGGCCGAGGTCTGCCTCGCCATCACCTTCTGCCCGCACGACACGGGCGTGCGCACCGATGCGGTCGACCGTTCGGCGCTGGCCGACACCCAGCGCGCGGTGCCGGCGGCGGACCCCGCCGACCATGGCCGCGCGCGCCGCTTCGTGATCTGCGGCCGCGTCCTGCCGGGCCATCGCCTCGAGGTGCGCGGTCCGGACGGCGCGGTGCTGGCCGATCGCGAGGTCGGTCGCATCTTCGTGTCGGGTCCCAGCATCATGCCGGGCTATTTCGGCGAGCCGGAGGCCAGCCGGGAAGTCCTGGTGGACGGCTGGCTCGACACCGGCGACCTCGGTTACATGCTGGACGGCGAGATCGTCGTCACCGGCCGCGCCAAGGACCTGATCATCGTCAATGGCCGCAATGTCTGGCCGCAGGACATCGAATGGGCGATCGAGGCCAAGCGGGTCGTCAAGAATGGCGACGCGGCGGCCTTCTCGATCGATACCGGCGAAGGCGAACGGGTGGTCGTGGCCGTGCTGGCGCGGGTCTCGGGCGAGCAGGGGCGGAGCGATCTCGCCCGCGACGTCGCCGGCGCCGTGCGCGAGGCGATCGCCGTCGATTGCGACGTGGCGCTGGTGCCGCCGACCATGGGCCTGCCGACCACCTCGTCCGGCAAACTGTCTCGCGCCCGGACCAAGGCCAACTACCTCGCCGGCCTCTACGCGCCCAAACCCGAGGCGGCCTGACCGCTCGCCATGGGCAGGCTGGTCGCCGTCACCGGGGCCACCGGCTTTGTCGGCCCCCATCTCGTGGCGGCCCTCGCGCGCCGCGGTTGGCGATTGCGTCTGCTGGTCCGGCGCTGGTCGCCCTTGCCGTCTTTGGCCGGCGTCGACGCAGATCTCGTCCTGGGCGATCTCTCCTCCGAGTCCGCGCTGCGCCAGCTCGTCGACGGGGTGGATGCGGTGGTCCATGCGGCCGGGCTGATCAAGGCGAGGACCGACCGGGACTTCCTGCCGGTCAACCGGGACAGTGCGGCCCTCCTGTCGGCGCTGGCACCCGACGCTCACATGGTCCTGTTGTCCTCTTTGGCCGCCCGCGAGCCGCAGCTCTCTGCCTACGGCGCGAGCAAGCGCGCAGGAGAGGCAGTGGTGGCGACCCGCAGCGGGCCCTGGACGATCGTGCGCGCGCCGGCTGTCTACGGGCCGGGCGACCGTGAGACCTTGGCGTATTTCCGAGCGTTAAACTCGGGTATTGCCCCGCAGCCGCGGGTGCCGGGAGCGCGCCTGTCGCTCATCCATGTCGCGGACCTGGCGGAGGCTCTCGCGCTGACCGTCGAGCGTCGACCCGCGAACTCGACCTACGAGATTGATGATGGCCGGACCTACACCTATGCCGACATGGCCGCGGCGGCCGGCTCGGCGCTGGGTCGCCGGCCGTGGCGCCTTGCCGTGCCCCGGAGCGTCATGGCCGGCATCGCCCGCTGGAACGAGCTGCGGCAGGCCCTGGGGGCAGGAGCCCAGATACTGACCCGGGGAAAGGTGAACGAGATCTTCCATCCCGACTGGTCGGCGGCCGACCGGCGGCTGGCCGCAGCGATCGGGTACGCGCCCCGTTATGACCTCACGTCCGGCTTCCGGGACACCATCTTGTGGTATCGCGCGAAGCACTGGCTATAGGACGTGTGAAACACGGCGTAACAATTTGTCATTTCACTAGGAATCGCTGTTTCTGGCACAAGGTGACCGCCCACCCCCGGGCGCTGGAGAGCGTTTTGCGCACTGCCCATCAAATGATCGTCGAAACCGACGGCATGACCGACACCCTCGAACGCGCCCGCGTCAGCGGCCAGTCGCGTGGCGAGGTCATTCGCGAGATCTGTCGTCACCTGGCGCCTTTCCAGACCGGCGAGCGGCCGATCACGGGCGACACCGTGATCGCCAAGGACCTGACCATCGATTCGCTCGCCATCATGGATATGGTGATGGAGCTCGAGGATCATTTCGACATCTCGATCCCCATGAACGTGGTGGCCGAGATTCACACCGTCGACCAGCTCGCGGACACCATCCAGAAGCTCTGCGCCCGGCGTTAGCCATGGGCCTGTTCGACCGGCATGCGGGCCTGCTCGAGGCCTATCGGGACGTTCGGACCACCGGTTACGACCCGTTCCAGATCCGCATGGAGCGGGTGCTGTCGCCGACCGAGGCGATCATCAACGGCCGCAAGATGCTGCTGGTCGGCACCAACAATTATTTCGGCCTGACCTTCGACCCGAGCTGCATGGAAGCCGCCATCGAGGCGATCCGTGCCGAGGGCACCGGCACGACCGGCTCGCGCATCGCCAACGGCAGCTATACCGAGCACGTGGCGCTCGAGCAGGAAATCGCCGAGTTCTACGGCAAGAAGCACTGCATGGTCTTCACGACCGGCTACCAGGCAAATCTCGGTCTGATCTCGACCCTCGCGGGCGAGGGCGACCAGCTTCTGATCGACGCCGACAGCCATGCCTCGATCTACGATGCCTGCAAGATGACGCAGGCCGAGGTCGTTCGCTTCAAGCACAACGACCCGTCGAGCCTCGAGGCGCGCCTGCGCCGGCTGGGCGACCGTCCGGGCAACCGAGTGGTCGTGCTGGAAGGCATCTATTCGATGCTGGGCGACAGCGCGCCGCTGCGCGAGTTCATCGACGTCTGCAAGAAGTACAAGGCGTATGTGATCGTCGACGAGGCCCATTCACTGGGCGCGTTGGGCGACAACGGCCGCGGCCTCTGCGAATCGACGGGCGTGATCGACGACTGCCACTTCATCGTCGGCACCTTCTCGAAGACCCTGGGCGCCATCGGCGGCTACTGCGTCTCGGACGATCCGGATTTCGACATCCTGCGCGTCACGGTGCGCTCCTACATGTTCACGGCGTCGCTGCCGCCGTCGATCGTGGCGTCGGTGCGCCAGGCCCTCAAGGTCGTGAAGGCCAAGCCCGAACTGCGCACGCAGCTCTGGTCCAACGTCGCCACGCTCTACGAAGGTCTGGCCGCCAAGGGCTTCAAGCTCGGTCCCGAGCACGGGCCGGTGGTCGGCGTGCATCTGCCCAACCGCATGACCGCGATCGGCTTCTGGCGCGCAATGCTCGATGCCGGCATCTACGTGAACGTGGCCGTGCCCCCCGCGACGCCCAACGGCGTCTCGCTGCTGCGCTGCTCGGTCTGCGCGGTGCACACCAAGGAACAGCTCGAGCACATGATCGAGGTCATGACGGGTATCGCCCGGCAGCTCGGCGTCCTCGAAGACCGCACGCCGCGCGTGGTGGGTGGCGCCCGCTAAGGGCGTATCCACCATGTTCACCCTCGCGCATCTGTCCGACCCGCATCTGCCGATGCCGCAGGCGCGCGTCGTCGATCTGCTGGGCAAGCGCGCCACCGGCTACTTCAACTGGTGGCGCAATCGCGTGCAGCTCCACCGCCCCGAGGCGCTGGCCGGCATCGTGGCCGACATCAAGGCGCAGAAGCCCGATCACATCGCGCTCACCGGCGATCTCGTGAACATTTCGCTGCCTGATGAGTTCGCCCGTGCCTCGCAGTGGCTGGCCACACTCGGCGGGCCGGACCGGCTCACGATCGTTCCGGGTAACCACGACGTCTATGTCGCTACCCTGTGGCGCGAGAGCCTCGGCCTGTGGGGCGCCTACATGGCGGGCGATGGCGAGCCGCCAGCCACCGACTTCACAGTCTTCCCGACTCTGCGCCGGCGCGGACCGGTCGCGCTCGTCGGCCTGAACAGCGGCGCGCCGAAGCCGCCGTTTTTCGCGACCGGCACCCTCGGGGAAGCGCAGATCGCCGCCGCCGGGAAGCTGCTCGAGGATCTTGGCCGGGAAGGGCTCTGCCGCGTGGTGATGATCCATCATCCGCCGCTCACGACCGAATCGCGTTTCAAGCGGCTCACCGATGCGGTCGCCTTGCAGGCGATGATCCGCATGGTCGGTTGCGAGATCGTGCTGCACGGCCACAACCATCGCAGCGAAGTCGCGCGCATCATGGGGCCCCAAGGGGCCATCCCGGTGGTCGGCGTCACTTCGGCGTCGGCGGCGCCCGGCGGCAAGTACGGCCGCGCGCGCTATCATCTCATCGGTATCGAGCGCGAGACGGCGGGCTGGCGCATCGCCGTCGACATCCGCGCGCTCAAGGCCGACGGGACCGGGTGCGAGCCCGACGGCCGCATCGTCTTCAACGGCGGCGCGCCGGCCGCCCTGGCAGCCTGAGGCGTCAATGGCTTCGTCCGACATCAAAGTCAGCCCGGTCGAATCCAAGGCCGACCTGAACGCCTTCATCGCGCTTCCGAGGCGCCTCTATGCCGGCCACAAGGGCTATATCGCGCCGCTCGACCTCGAGCGCCGGGAAGCCTTCACGCCGGGCAAGAACCCGTTGTTCGAGCACGTAGAGGTCCGCTTCTTCCTGGCGCGGCGGGGCGACAAGGTTGTCGGCCGCATTTCGGCGCAGATCGACCGCGCCCATCTCGAACGCTACGCCGACAGTACCGGGAACTTCGGCTGCCTGGTGGCCGAGGACGATCCGGCGATCTTCGCCGCCCTCTTCGTCGCGGCCGAGGCGTGGTTGTTGGCCAAGGGCATGAAGCGGGCGACCGGCCCGTTCAGCCTCTCGGTCAACGAGGAGGTGGGCCTGCTGATCCACGGCTTCGACAGCCGGCCCGTCCTGATGGTGCCCTACGATCCGCCCTATGCCGGCCCGAGGGTCGAGGCTTGTGGCTACGTGAAGGCCAAGGACGTCTTCTCCTACGATTACGACGTCCAGAACGCGCCGGAGACGATCGGCGCCAAGCTGCTGGCGCGCGGCGGCCTGGAAGGCCGGGTCAAGGTGCGCACGGCGAACATGAAGATGTTCGACGCCGAAGTGCGCACCCTGGTGAACATCTTCAACGACGCCTGGAGCGACAATTGGGGCTTCGTGCCCTTCACCCAGGCCGAGATCGACCACGCGTCGAAAGCCTTCGGCCCGGTGATTGTCCCTGAGCTTGCGGTGTTCGTGGATGTCGACGACGAGACCGTGGCCTTCATCGTGGCGCTCACCAACCTCTACGAGGCGATAGAGGAATTCGACGGCAAGCTCGGGCCCCTGAAGCTCGCCAAGCTGCTGTGGCGCCTCAAGATCGCCGGCGTCAGCAGCACCCGCGTGCCGCTGATGGGCGTGAAGAAGAAGTTCCGCAATCATCCGCTGCTGGGCGCCGGCCTCGCCATGATCGCCATCGATACCCTGCGGGCGAATGGCAAGCGGCTGGGCAAGACCTCGGCCGAGCTCGGCTGGATCCTCGAGGACAACAAGGCGACCAACAACATCATCCGCTCGGTCGGCGGGGTGCATTACAAGACACACCGCATCTACGAGAAGGTGCTGGCAGGGTGAAGCCAACGATCCCTGGGCCGGCGCCCGCGCGGCCGCCGAAACCGCCCTCCGCTTTCGCACCGCTCGCCAACCGGTCGTTCCTGGCGATGTGGATCGCCAACCTGATGTCCAACGTCGGCGGCTGGATGCAGACCACGGGCGCCGCCTGGGAGATGACCAGCCTGACGCAGGAGCCGATCTTCGTGGCCCTGCTGGCCGCTGCCGGCACCCTGCCGATGTTCCTGTTCTGCTTCTTCGCCGGCATCCTGGCCGACCGTTTCGACCGTCGCCGCTACATCATGGGCTGCCAGGTCTGGATGATGGGCGTGGCCGCGACCCTGGCGGTGCTGGCCTTCCTCGGCCAGCTCAACCACTGGAACCTGCTGGCGCTGTCCTTCTGCATGGGGCTGGGCAATGCGATGAACGCGCCGGCGTGGCACGCCGTGGTGCCCGAGATCGTGACCGGCCCTCAGCTCCGCCCGGCCATCGCCCTCAACAGCGCCGGTTTCAACCTCGCCCGCACCATCGGTCCGGTCATCGGCCAGCTCCTGTTGGGCCTGGTCGGCGTCTTCCTGCTCTTCGCCATCAATGCCTTCACCTATGTTGGCGTCATCCTGGCCATGCGGGCCTGGAAGCGGCCGGCCGAGGCCCGCGCCGCCCAGCGCCGCGAGACCTTGAGTGAGGCGGCGCGCGCCGGCATCGCCTTCGTCCGCGGCTCGGCCGAGCTGCGCGCGATCTTCGCCCGCGGTCTCTGCTTCTTCGTGCCCGGCATCGCCATGGGAACGCTGCTGCCGGTGATCGGCCGCTTCGAGCTGGGCCTCGACGAATTCACCTTCGGCATCCTCTACGGCGTCTTCGGCACCGGTGCCGTCGTCGCGGCCTTCTCGCTGCCGACGGTCAACCGCCTGCTCGGCGCCGATCGCGCCAATATCTGGGCGATGGGCGTCTCGGCGGCGGCCACGCTGGTCGCCGCGCTCGCCATGACACCGATCGTGGTCGGCGCGGTCGTTGCCATCAACGGCGCCTGCTGGATCACCGTCATCGCCAACAATGGCGCATCCGTACAGATGATCCTGCCGAACTACATGCGCGCGCGTGGCATGGCGGTCCACCAGATGGTGTTCTTCGGCGCCATGGTGCTGGGCGCGCTGCTGTGGGGGAAGATCGCCAACTTCTTCGACGTTCGCACCGCGCTCATCGGCTCGGTGGTGATGCTGGTCCCGCTCACCGTGCTGGCGGCGTCGATCAAGCTCCCGGGCTCCTCGGTGCCACGCGTCTGACGCACGCCCGTCGTGCCAGCGTCACGCGCGCATCGAAAAAGCCGGGGCGGGGCAGATTCCGCTTGTAACCATGTCGATTAGTTGTAGATAGCACCCGTACAAGACGCCCAACGCACGTGCCGCTGGCCCTCTGTGGTTACGCAACGACGGAAAGTGTTCTTTTTGGCAGTGCCGGCCAATTTGCTTTCGGGCAATGAGGGCCGGGTCCGGGAAGGAGCTTCTGAGATGGTTGCTTACCGCGCGGGGCGCGTTCCCCGCTATTATGTCATTTGCCCGACCCTCGCTCGGGCCTCCTTCCTCGCTCAGCCGCATAAACGGATTTTAGCTCAGTCGAGTATCGGCTGACGTATCGCGCCACGCCTGGCGCCGTACGTCGTTGTTCGATCTCTTCCGACAGACTGACTATCCAGACGGGGAACCCCCCAGCGATGACCGAGCGTATTTTCCGTTATCTCCGCGAGCAGCAGCCCGAGACGCCTTGCCTCGTGATCGACCTCGACGTGGTCGAGAACAATTTCCGCCGCATGCGCGAGCTGCTGCCGACGGCGCACATCTTCTACGCCGTGAAGGCCAACCCGGCCGCACAGGTGCTGGCTCGTCTCGCCACGGCGGGCTCCAAGTTCGACACCGCGAGCCGCGGCGAGATCGAGATGATCCAGGCGACCGGCGTCGCGATGGACCGCGTCTCCTTCGGCAACACGATCAAGAAGGAAAAGGACATCGCCTGGGCCTACCAGCAGGGCGTGCGCCTGTTCGCCTTCGACAGCGAGGCGGAGCTGCAGAAGCTCGCCCGCGTGGCGCCGGGCGCCCGCGTGTTCTGCCGCGTGCTGGTCGATTGCGGCGGTGCCGAATGGCCGCTCAGCAAGAAGTTCGGCTGCGCGCCCGAGATGGCGAAGGACCTGCTGCGCAAGGCCAAGGACTGGGGCCTCGACGCCTATGGCATCTCCTTCCATGTCGGCAGCCAGCAGACCGACCTCGATCAGTGGGACAGGGCGCTGGGTCAGGTCTCGCAGATGTTCTTCGCGCTGGCCGAGGCCGGTGTCGACCTGCGCATGGTCAATCTGGGGGGCGGCTTCCCGGCGCGCTATCGCTCCGAGGTGAGCGGCATCGAGGCCTATTGCGAGGCAGTGACCCGCGCGCTGGTGCGCCATTTCGGCAATCGCATGCCCGAGGTCATCATCGAGCCAGGCCGTTCCATGGTGGGCGACGCCGGTGTGATCCAGAGCGAGGTCGTGCTGGTCTCGCGCAAGGCGGCGGGAGACCGCAAGCGCTGGGTCTACCTCGACATCGGCAAGTTCTCGGGCCTTGCCGAGACGATGGACGAGAGCATCAAGTACCGGCTGCGCACGCCCGGCGAGGGCACGCGCATGGGGCCCGTGGTCCTGGCCGGCCCGACTTGCGACTCGGCCGACATCCTCTATGAAAAGACGGAGTACAAAATGCCTCTGTCCCTGAAGCCGGGCGACAAGGTCGAGATCCTCTCGACCGGCGCCTACACGACGACCTACTCCTCGGTCGCGTTCAATGGCTTCGCGCCGCTCAAGGCGGTTTGCATCTGAACTGACACAATTCGGGCGTACGGAACGACGGGGCCTTGAGAAAGGCCCCGTTGCTGTTTTTACTGACGGCTCAACAAAGGAACGGGGACGCTGAAATGGCGAAGAAGACTGCACGCAAGCCCTCGACGAAGAAGTACCTCGATTTCCATGGCCGCATGGTCATGGTGGGCTTCGGCTCGATCGGCCAGGGCGTGCTGCCTCTGATCCTCCGTCATATCGGCATCAAGCCCGAACAGATCACCATCATCACCGACGACATGCGCGGCGGCGAGGACGAGGCCGAGCGCTTCGGGGTCGAGTTCGTCGAGAAGCGGCTGACCGAGTCGAACGTCCGCTCGACCCTCGACAACCGCCTGGGCCAGGGCGACTTCCTGGTCAATCTCTCGGTCGAGGTCGCGTCGACGGCGCTGATCGAGCTCTGCCAGAAGAAGGGCGTGCTCTACCTCGACACCTGCATCGAGCCCTGGCCCGGCGGCTATTCGGATCCCAACCTGTCGGTCTCGCGGCGCTCGAATTATGCGCTGCGCGACACGATGATGAAGCTCAAGGCCCGTCACAAGGGCGGCACGACGGCCGTGGTCGCCCATGGCGCTAATCCGGGCCTCGTCTCGCACTTCACCAAGCAGGCGCTGATGAACGTGGCGCGCGACACCGGCGTGAAGGCGGCGGTGCCGACCACGCGCGAGGGCTGGGGCAAGCTCGCCCAGCGCCTCGGCGTGAAGGTGATCCACATCGCCGAGCGCGACACGCAGGTCTCGCCCCAGCCGAAGGAAGTGGGCGAGTTCGTCAACACCTGGTCGATCGATGGCTTCGTCTCCGAGGGCGGCCAGCCCGCCGAGATGGGCTGGGGCACGCACGAGAAGACGCTGCCGCCCGACGGCAAGCGCCACACCTTCGGCTGCGACGCGGCGATCTACCTGAACCGTCCGGGCCTGCTCACCCAGGTGCGCACCTGGACGCCGATCGAGGGGCCGTTCCACGGCTACATCATCACGCACAACGAATCGATTTCGATCGCCGATTACCTGACCGTCCACGACGGCAAGAAGGCCGTCTATCGCCCGACGGTGCACTACGCCTATCACCCGTGCGACCAGGCGATCATGTCGATGCACGAGCTCGCGGGAAAGAACCTCAAGCAGCAGAAGCGCCAGCGCCTGATCGTCGACGAGGTCACCTCGGGCCGCGACGAGCTCGGCGTGCTGCTGATGGGCCACAAGAAGGGCGCCTACTGGTACGGCTCGCAGATCGACATCAACGAGGCACGCAAGCTCGCGCCCTACAACAACGCGACCTCGATCCAGGTCGTGGCGCCCGTCTTGTCCGGAATCATCTGGGCGCTCGAGAACCCGAACGAGGGCGTCGTCGAGGCCGACGAGATGGACTTCCAGCGCAACCTCGAGATCTGCATGCCCTATCTCGGCCCGGTCGTCGGCAAGTACAGCGACTGGACCCCGCTGCAGGGCCGCGGCGATCTCTTCCCCGAGGACCTCGACAAGTCCGACCCCTGGCAGTTCAAG
Source organism: Reyranella sp. (assembly GCF_052439685.1). Lineage (GTDB taxonomy): Bacteria > Pseudomonadota > Alphaproteobacteria > Reyranellales > Reyranellaceae > Reyranella. Next base: position 10,909 of record NZ_JBQVQG010000001.1, on the reverse strand, counting down.
AACTTCCGCGTGGTGTAATAAGTAATTGAAAATATTGGGGGGTTTTCCCTTGATTTGAGCGGTGCGTAGGTCTTGCCTAGGTTTGGATTGGCTCGATCACGCACCGTTCTTTGAGAAATTATCGCCGTACTTCTTCGCGCTCCATAACAGCTCGCTTCCAGCTCCCCTGTCACCAAATCAATCCCCAAGGACCGAATAATACCTGCCGCAAGCCTCTTCACCGAGAGGGAATAAACACCATGTTTAGTGGGTGCATCGGGGAGGGGACCATGGTCGGCGTGGAGTGCAAGTCCTGCGGACATCGGGCTTTAATCAGCTCCGAAGTCAATTCCGGCGGGCTGTTCAAAATGAACAATGAGATTATCAGTGAACTCGCCCGATCCAACCCCAAATGCGGGGAGTGTGGGGGCAGCGAGTATTCGATTGTGACGTTTACATCGAAGCTTGCGCATCTGTGGGATCGGTGGTTGACGGGTGACGCATCTCCGCCGCCTGCGAAGCCTCTAATCGAAGGCGATAAGTAGGGCTAACAAACCTTCTGGCTCAAATACCAGCGATCTCACGCTATTCCTTGTACGCGCTCTGCTTAAGCGAGAGTGCGTGGTTGCAAATTCCCCCGTGATGTTCGACCTTTGAACGAGGGGGCAGGATGAAAAAGAACCAAATCTCAGTGATCTTCCTTCACGGGTTGCTTGGCGATCCGGGAACTAGCTGGGGCGCCACCTCTGCCTTCTTGAATTCTGATGCTGAACTGAAGGGCCACTTTCGAGCCGACTTTTTTCGGTATGCGGCGGGGCTCGCAGCTTGGTTGCCCGTTATCAAGTACTTGCCCTGGGTTCGGAATTGGCCCGTTTTCCGTAGGGCCATCCGTATTCAGGATGTGGCGCTCGGACTCGGAACGCATATCGATACCGTTCACGGCCCTGATGCTCCCCTAGTTCTTGTGGGCCACAGCATGGGTGGACTTGTAATTCGGGAGTACTTGCTAAATGAACTGGCACAGGGCCGCGGGCATCGAATCAAATCTGCGCTTCTATTTGCGGTGCCAAATAAGGGCGCGAATCTTGCGGCGCTAGGAGAGCGGTTGAACCTCACGTCGAAGCAAATTCGTCAATTAGCGCCCGATTCAGATTATATCGAGAACCTCAATCGCAGATGGAAAGAGAGCGGCATCGAAGAGCAGATTGCTATTTCCTGCGTGGCGGCGTTGCTCGATGGGATTGTTGGAAAGGATTCAGCGCTTCTTTCCTCTAAAGTCGGACGGGCTCACTATCTACATGAAGATAGCCACATAAGCTGTATCAAGCCCGCCACAATAGATTCGGTTTCGTATCAGCTAATCCGAACAGCTATCGCAAACGCGGTTGGTTCGAAAAATACGTCACCTGCTGGGCCGCCGGATCCGCTCTTCTTCATGTATGACCTTCAGTGCGAGCCTTATTACATTGAAAGGGAGATTGACCGCTCGGTTGCGAAGCAAATTGACAGTGGGATTTGGGTGCATGGCCCGTCGGGAGTCGGAAAGACTAATTGCATGCTTCGCAATTCGTTGTTTCGCAACCATCGCGTAGTTTATCTTTCAGTAGCGAATCACAAAGGCGCGCAAACAGCAGCCGAAGTCGTGCGCAGCCTCGCGATGCAGATCGTACATCGAGCTTCGGGTGAGCCGGCAGGTCTGCCACCTGAGAATAGTGACGCTATTGGGTGGATGCTTGATGTGCTGCGTCAACGATTTGGTGCGACGACGCTGACGGTTTTACTTGATGAGGTTCCCGATGACGAATGCGTGCTAACCGGTATGGCGCGCTTCGTCATGACCGCTGTACTGGCTGAGAAAATGAACGGGCGGGCATCAATACGTTTTGCGTTCAGCTCTCTTTTTAGTCCCAGTGACCTTCTCCCGGAGGAGGAGAGGAGACTGCTTGAGGTAATTCGACCAGCTCAGATGGACAAGTGGGACTCAGTCGACATACGCCGCTTGGTCGAACGTCTCTGTCATTCGATCTCCATACCGGTTTCCAAGGAAGAGGTTGACCGCATTTGTTCGGCTAGCGGAGGTGATCCTCGATACGTCAAGAATGTCTTTCGCGAACTGAGCATCGATACAGAAAAGAGATTGGATCGAGCGTTGGCCGCTGTGCAGGCGGAGCAAGCGCAATCCCTTAGGGGAGCATCAGGAGGCTTGGCGTAGCATGCAGAAGAAACTCTCTTCCTACGCGATCATACCCGATTCACTCTATGTGGAGCGAGATGCGGATAGGCAGTTGGCGCGCGCAATCGTTGATATGCGGAAACCACCATATGTTCTTGTGGCCAGGCAGATGGGCAAAACAAATCTGCTGCTCAACGCCAAGCGACGCCTTCAGACTGCAGATGATGTTTTCTGCTATCTGGATCTAACGAGACGGCTTCCTACTCTCAATGATTTTTTTGAGTACGTGGTCGAGCGTGTGCTTGACGCCAATCTTGCACTGCGAGCGGCAGTCTCTGAGCAAATTCGTGAAATTCGCGTCAGTTCAGCTGGAAGGCTGCCGGCGATCGCTTACGAGAAATGCCTTCTGGCGATATTGAATAGAATAGCGGGACGCCTAGTAATAATTTTAGACGAAGTTGATTCGCTCGCGAGTTGTACGTTCTCCGATGCGATTTTTTCGCAGATTCGAAGCGTCTATTTCGAGCGCGGAAATGAAGGCCTAAAATCTCTGCAGCGCCTAACTTACGTTCTGTCAGGCGTTGCTGAACCTCGTGAACTCATCAAGGATAGGTCGATCTCGCCATTTAATATTGGCGACCGGATTGTACTCGATGACTTCAGTCGCGCCGAGATGGCGAGCTTTGCGGACAAAGCAAGCCTCGCGCTTGCCCCTGACGTGCTGGATAGGCTGTTTGCAAGAACGGCCGGTAATCCTCGAATGATTTGGGACATCTGTTCGCAGCTCGAGGACATGATTTTAAGTGGTGCGGACCCTACTCCCGACAGCGTAGATTCGATAGTTGAGAGGCTATATTTCGCCGATCTGCCTTCTCCTCCGATTGACCATATTCGCTCGCTCGTCGTTGATGATCGTGATCTTCGTTCGGCGGTCGTTGCACTACACAGCGGAGACTATGCGCGCATCAGCGACATTATTCGCTCACGGCTATTTCTGGCTGGAATCGCGCGTAGTGTAACGGGTGAAATGGTTGTGGAGTGGCGCAATAGTATTGTGCGCCAGTCTCTCTCGCCGGATTGGCTGTCCACGCTTCCCGACGCGTCGTCAGACGCCCTGATTCGGTTTGATAGCCTATTTGCGGCCAGCGACTTCGCTGAAGCAGAAAGAGTATTTGGTACCGAGGTCAATCTCTCGGTCGTTCCCCTAACGATTAGGCACCAGTATCTTCTGAAGCGCGCGCATGTACTGGTTGGACTTAATAGGTTTGATGATGCACTCGGCGTCATCGATGCATTTGATGCAGATGTGACGTGTCCCTATGCCGTGCGCATGAGTGGGGCATTCCTTCGCGCCTGCATTCATGCGGACATGGGAAAAGACCAGAAGGCTCTCGCGGAGTTCGCGAAAGTGGCGTCGTCTGACGGTGACTTGGATCAGCGCGCTTTTGCAAAGTATAGGATTACTGGTTGCCTGCTCCGTCTCCGAGAACCGCATGATGTTGTCCGGCAGTCTGTCGATGCCCTACAGGAGGCTGTTCGCTTTGTTGAGGACAAGCGGGACGCACTACAGGCGCGGACCGTCACCGAGGTGCTGGGCAACTCCTATTTGAGCTTGGGTCAGTTACTGCATGCGCAGCAATCGGACGCTTTTTCCATCGAAGCTCTTAAGAATGCGATCGTTGAAGGAAGTGACAGCATCAAGCTCCGAAGCGCTAAAGAGCTGCTGGGACTGCTGACCAATGATGAGGAGCGGCGCAAATATCTGGGAATTGCTTGCCGCCATTTAGTTGCGATCGAACCCGGGGCATCGAGTCGGCTGGCGAGCGTCGAGCGTCAGGTCGTGGCATCGCTGGGTAGTTGGGCATCGCAATTGAATATGCATGAGGAATATGATGCCCTGCTTTCGTATGCGATCCGGAGCGGAATGGTCGCCAATGACAGTATAAATGCTCTTCGCCTGGAGATTTGGGGCGGGCAGAGTAATCCATCTGATATCAAGGTATTAAGAGAGATCATAGATGCGCGCACTTCACTTCTTGACGAGAACGTCGGGTTGGCACTTGCCTACATAGTTAGAACGCAACCTAGCGGCACATATATCCAGTTGTTTCTGGATCGGTTTGACTGGGCTGCCAAGCAGCGGAAGCTCTCTGAGGAAGATTTTGAAGCGGCTCATTCAATACTACTGGTAGGTTTCGATGGCCGCCAGATTAGCACTGCTGAACGAGCTGCGGAGATCTTACAAAGTGTTGTGGGTTACTCGCCTTACTACGAATTGGTGCATCTTTGGTTGGCGATCTACTCCGCTATTTCATTTCTCAACGCGCGAAGGGAACGGTTCCGAACGGAACTATTTGCTGATTTCTTTCTAAAGAACGCTCCGTTACCGGTTCTAGAACGAGGTTTCGGTAAGGCGGCTAGTGAGACGATGCTAAAGAGAATCAATGCGATCTATGCATCCGCGAAGAGGGAGCAATTGCGTGATCGGCCGCCGAGGAAGATCGGGCGAAATGCAATAGTCCGGGTTCGGTACGCGGATGGAACGATCCTGGCGAGAAAATACAAGCGAGTCGAACAAGAGATCCGGCATGGTGACTGTGTTCTCCTCGTGTAGTTGTGTGCTTAGCCCCGAACGCAGATCGCGAGCAGCCTATGAGAAGCGTCCAATCTAGGCGCAACGTTTATCTAGAGCTATACAGCTAGTTCGACTGCCGCCCGCTTCATCTCATCGTTCACGTCTATGTAGGCCTGGGTCGTTGCGATTGAACGATGCGCGGCTAGTGCGCCCAGGACACGCACGCCGATGCCTTTGCTTGCTAGCGTAGTGATGAAGCTACGGCGGCCAGAATGACTGGTTGCTCCCTCGATCCCGGCCCGCTTGTAGATCGCGTTCATCGTCTGACAGAGCGTATTGGCTGAGAATGCAGACCTCTTCTGTGCGCTGAAGAGCGGTTTGGTCGGATCACATGTCGCCATCGCATCTAGCTATGAAGCTACGCCCGCAGGACCATTGCCAGGAAGAATATCACCAGAAATAGCCGGCGATCTGCATGAGGAAGCCGAGCGCTATTAGGCCGAGGCCTCCATAGCTTACATTCAGCGATATCTTTGCAGTCTCTCGATCTCCTTCAACACTCACCATTAGCATTCGGGCGAGCGTCCCGAGATGATTAGCAAGATCGGATACACCACCCTTCAACTCATCAAGGCTTTGCTTGGCGGACTGGTAATCAAAAGTGCCATCCGAAGGCATATAGCGGCCCTCATCGCGGTAGTATTCACGGAAGTCGCCCGAAATCGCCTTGAGGAAAGCTTCGGTTCCGCCGGCGCCTTGGGCAACCTCATTGAGGGCCCCAAGCCGGTCTTCCGCATCGCCGCGGAGTCGCTTTTGAATGCGAACAAGATCGATGCCGAGCATCATCACGCCAATGAGATCGAAAACGAGGCCAGTCACGGTCAGAACGATCATCGCGGACCTTCTGCTAGCAAAGTCTTGATGGGAGCGAATCGAAAAGACGGAGGGGTCGGCTACTGCGAATGATAGTTGCATACACCGCCCTAACGATAGCGCGTGTGGATTTCTTCCATCGCGTCAGCGCGAAGTTTGCCGAAGTGTTCGGGAAGCACTTGGATTTCCTTTCCAATCGTCTGAAGGGCGTCTTCCGTTATCGGCTTATAGGAGAAGTCCAGTGTCGCTTTGGCCGTCACCTGGAGTCGATAGTGGCTCTTGCTCTCATAGCCATCTATTGTCGAAACCATTCTTTTGCAATGCAGATAGATCTTCGACGAAGGCAATGGGTAGAACACCGATGCGAGCAAATCGCAACCGCTAGTAGCGTGGTCTGAAGCGCGAGATGAGGAAGCAGATGGCGCAGCGTCTCGGATCTTCCCTTGAAAATGCGATCGTGATTGTGGCCAAGGACAGTGCTCAAGGCGTTGCAATTCAGGAAATGTTCCTGGGTCAAATCTTTGGTGGAAAGCCACAGTTCGTTAGGCAAGCGCTAGTGGCCCATGGCGATCGGACATACGATTGCATAACTCTTCTCGTGGAGGGGCAGCGGGAGCTTGTTTATTTCGACATCTCGTCGTTCCTATCAGCAAAGATGCATTCGGTTGCACCGAGCCCTGCAGGACCTACGGATGTATGACGATACACGACTCTGAGCAGAGCAGCTAAGTGGAGACGGATGAAATGGGGAGAAGCCTTCTGGAGCCTGTGGCCGGGGATGTAAGAGTATTTCTGATGGAGATGTTAGGGCGAACCTTCAAAGTGTTCAAATCCAAGAGCTCTACTCGGCATGCTCCGAAGGGACACCGCTACGTATGGCTTGGAAAGTATCAAGTAGCCGGGAAACCCGATGCTAATATTGTGCTTTGGGAAGATAGCGTCTTCCATCCAAGTAATAAGAATAAGCTCAAAGTTGCTATCGAGACAGAAACTGCCGCTAAGTTGGCAGCCGTTCTTCCATGGCTTCACAGTTCAGATTACAAAGTTCTTGAGCGGCCGACCGATATTGCCCACGATGGCACTAGTCTAACACCGCAAGGCCTAAGTCGATTTGACTCGGCTTCTCCATATGTGGACGGTTCAGAAATCGACGAGTCGGATTTCATTGAATTCGGAATATACCTTAGCGGTAATCGATTGAAGATTGCGCACAGAGCAGCATCTTTCATTTCGTCAGCGCTGAGCGCGTCGTCCCGAAGGGATTTTGAGGAAAAATGGGACGTTGCCACATTGAAAGGAACTGGCAAGGGAGCCACGACGGTCGAACGACTAGTTGAAGCACGTCTAGGACACGGCGAGTACCGGAATGCACTCCTAAGGAAGTGGGGCAATCAATGCGCGGTCTCTGATTGTGGGTTTGTTGGTGTCTTGAGAGCTTCGCACGTGAAGCCTTGGAGTGCCTCAAATGACATCGAAAGACTCGATCCGGAGAATGGGCTACTCCTCGTACCGACCCTGGATGCTTTATTCGATAGAGGGTTCATAACATTCGCGGCCGACGGCGCGATGATGGTTTCAACTAAGTTGGCAAGGGAAAAGGCAAGTTGGTTTGATCGGAATGCGTCGATCAGGACGGTGTCGCCAAAACTAGCCGAATACCTTACCCATCACCGAGAAAAAGTTTTCATAGACGGAGACAAGGACGCTGAACGCCATCGATTGCGAGGCGCCGGAACCTAGGTCGTGGTGTATGGCATGCTGCCGAATTTACGCTAGTTCCACAGCGGCTCGCTTCATTTCGTCATTCACGTCGATATAGGCCTGTGTGGTGGCAATCGATCGATGTCCCGCTAGCGATGCCAGCACTCGGACGCCGATGCCTTTGCTTGCCAACATGGTGATGAAGCTTCGCCGGCCGGAGTGACTGGTAGCACCTTCGATCCCGGCGCGCCTGTAAATCGCATTCATCGTCTGGCAGAGTGTATTGGCCGAGAATGCGGCGCGCTTTTGCGTACTGAAGAGGGGGCGGCTACCGCTCTTCACCTCGATCTTCTGAAGGTACAGCCCAATCTCCTTGCGAAGCCGTTCGTTCACAAAGACAACCCGAGCGTACTTGCCCTTGGTTTGCGCTGCATCGAGCCGGATCTCTTGCTTTACGCTCCCATCCGGGTTGCGAATGTCATGGAGGCTTAGAGAAGCCACTTCTCCCACCCGCATTCCAGCCCAGTGGGTCATGAGGAGCATCAGTCTGTTGCGAGCGGAGTGAGAATTGCTGGCAATGCTGTCCAGCACCCTCCGTAGCTCCTTCGGCGTCAGCGTCTTTGCTTGAGGCATGTGTGCAGCTCCAAACATAATGTTTCAGCAAGCTGCAGCGTAGTTTCTGATGTTCTGATTGGGCGACCGAAATGGCAACTGCAGAAGATGCAGTGATCTCAGTGGCTTAGCGCAGAACATAAGAAAATGCGAACTTCATTAGGTATTACTAGCTGGGCGACAGTGCGCTTCTTTGTCTTCGGAACAGCAGGCCCCTTCCCATAGACAAGCCCTAACGCGATAGGCGTCCGTGTTCGATGGATTGTCGGCGAATGCTCATCGCTTCGGATTGAGGACTTCCTGGCCGTCATAGCGGAGCCAGGTGTCGGCCGGTCGCACGAGCAGTTGAGCGATGAAGCGCGCGTTGACGCCGAGGTCGGCGGCGTAGTGGATCAGCGCCGACGCGCCGGCCCTGCCCAGCCCGAAACCGCGAGCGATTCCCGCCATGGCATCGCCCTTGGTCTCGTTCTGGATCACCGTGGCATCCAGCGTGAAATTGTGGAAGCCGACCTGACCGCCGATCTCGATGGCGCGGCTGGGGAACGGCGTGGACGGCTGTCGGCTGGCGTACCGCCCAGCAACGCCATCGCATATGCGGAGAGGCAGATGTCGCCCTTGCGCGTGAGCGTTGCAATTCGCGAAACGAGGAGGTCCAACTCCTCTCCGCCATCGCCGATGACATGTCCTATTCCCTGTCCAGGATTGCCTCGACGCCGGGCGCCGAAACTTGACGCTCGTCCCGTCAGCGAAATCTGATGGGGAGCTGGACGACCACGCCGGCGAAGACCTGAAACGAGGGCACACCCGGGCCGCTCTGGATCACCGAGTATTGCGGCTCGACGAAGGTGTTGAGGCTGGCGCCGCCGGGCAGCTCGAAGACGCGGCCGAGTCCCAACCCGACCGGGACCACGGCATTCCTGCCGAGGGCGAACGACGCGATGCCGCTGGATCGCAGGTAGAACCCGTTGCCCAGATTGTAGAAGAGCAGCGGTTGCGCGGTGACCGTCTGGAGCGTGCCGTCGAGGGTCTGCTGCCAGGAGGCGAGGAGCGTCGTCAGGCCCCAGGAATGCGGCGCGCTGACGACTGCCTGCGCTCCCGCCTGCCATTTGGATGTTCCGAGGGCGGGAGCGCTCGCCGTCGGCACGACCAGCAGCGGTCCGACGCCGGTCTTCACGGAGCCGAAGTAGAAGACCGCCAGGTCGAAGACGGTGAAGTCGCCCACGCCGTTGACCGCCTTCTCCGGGTCCCAGGCGCTGGCCACCACCGGCATCGAGGCGCGCATCATCTGGTCCACGCCGAACAGGGCATGGGGCAGGACGAAGCGAAAATATCCCTGATCGGCACCGCTCGAAGGCCGCTCCGCCAGCACGGGCTGGGCATAGTTGTGAAACTCGAAAGCCATCCTGGGCGTCAGTGGATCGTTGGACCGGTTCTGCAGATTGTCGGCGCTCGCCTGGGCCATCGCTTGCGCCGGGACGAGGAAAAAGGTGAGCTTCATCAGCAGGAATGCCCGGACCCACCATCGCCGGGCGCCGGGTGAGGGTCTGCAACGAGCGCAGGTGGCAGACGAGCAGAGAGGCATGCCAGGCATGATCGCATCATTCGAACACGGCTTCATCTTCATCAAGACCCGCAAGACGGCCGGTACGGCGATCGAGCTGGTGCTCAGCGGCCTTTGCGGCGACGCCGACATCATCACGCCCATCCATCCCGACGACGAGAAGATCCGGCAGGCGCATGGCTGGCGCGGACCGCAGAATTTCCGCGTCGGGCCCGGAACGACGGGCGCCCACGAGGGCATTCTCGATCGCGGCGACGAGGCGGATTACCGGGAGATGATGAAGGGCAGCCACGCGGCCAACGAGTACTACAACCACATGCCGGCGAGCCTGGCGCGCCGCATGCTCGGCGAGGCGTTCTGGCAGAAGGCCCACAAGTGGACGATCGAACGGCACCCTTACGAGAAGGCGGTGTCGCAGGCCTATTTCAAGATGTGGTTCATGGGGAGGCCCGCCGCCGACTTCCAGCCCGTGCTCGACGAGCTCATCGCCCGCGACGAGATCGACAACAGGAATCTCTATACGATCGACGGAAGCGTCGCCCTCGACGAGATCATCCGCCAGGAGGACCTGCCCACCTCATTCCAGGCGGTTCTGGCGAAGTCCGGACTCCGGTTCGACGGCGAGCTGCCGCGCGCCAAGACGGTGCAGCGTGCCGATCGCCGGCCTGCCGCGGAGATCCTGACGGAGAAGCAGAAGCAGGCGATCTACGAATCGTGCCGCGAGACGTTCGAGCTGATGGACTACGAGCGATGACGCCCGTGCCAAACGAAACAAACGAAATAAACGAATCAATCGAAACGAGAGTCGCACCCCTGAATCAGGTATCCTGGTACCGTTGACGAGGCGATGTTGCCCGCCGGCACCTGCAAAAAAACCCATTCCTAAAGCCTGCTAACGCCTGACCGACACCAGCGGCAGGTCGAACGGGGCGCTCGCGCCCTTGATGTTGTCGGGCAACGGCGAATAGGGCGCGCCGGCGTGGATACCGGCCAACACGCCCTCGTCGAACTCCGGCTCGCCGCTCGAGCTGATGACGGTGGCACCGAGCAGGCGGCCGTCGCGGGCGATGACGATCCGCACGACCGTCACGCCCTGCCGTCTCTGGGTGTTCGACGTGTAACGGTAACCCACGATCTTGCGCAGGACCTCGGAGAGATAATTGTCCGCGACTTTGGCGCGCGCATAAGTGTCAGACGGATTGACGAAGCGATGCTGCGTCGGCGGCTCGGCCGAGGAGGCGGAAGGCGGCCGCTGCGATGGCGCGGTGGAGAGCGGCGAGGGCTTGTAGGCCGGCTTGGGCGCAGGCGGCGGCGGTCGCGGCGGTGACGCGAGCGCCTGCTGTTGCGGCATGGGCTTTGGCGCCGGGGCGGGCTCGGCCGGTTTTGCCGGAGCCGCCTGCTGCGGGGGCGGCGGCGCTACCTTCAGACCCTGTTC